>NZ_JBHSRS010000084.1:0-1265221 GCF_042659145.1 Polaromonas aquatica
CCCAACGAATTTGAATTGCAACTCGCTCAGGAGGCGGCTTAATTCTGATGAACCCAGTGGTCCAGCCCAAGGGGTTCACTCCAAGATTGGGTCAGGTTTCAGCGCAATTCAACACAAGTGACTAACTTGGCTTTTTTTCGTGCGTAATTGCCTACTCTAACCCCCAGAGCTTGCCAAACACTCAGACTGGATGGGTAACTCGACCTTCAATGCGGTATCCGCCGACTCGTCACGCGAGCTCGCGATGCATCCCTCGTCCAACGCTGAATCCCTCAGGTCCAATGAACTTCTCGGCAAACGAACCAGCTTAATTAAACAACACATCAAACCCGTCAAAAGGCTCAAACTGCTTGTTTCGATGACGTAGGCGCGTCGGGCCTGGCATGGCCCTCTCCTTAATGGGGTGCCGCTCGTCGCCGGGGTAACACACCACGCGATTGCCTTCGTGCTCGAACGGCTCGGGCTGGATCACGGGTGGCATGCGGCTGCGCGCATCCGACAGCGCGTGCTGTACATGGCTGTAGCGTGTCAAATGCGCCAGTGTCATGATCTGCGGCGGCGCCAGCACGATGTGGCCATCACGGTATTGCTCAAGAGCGGCCCTTGGCCTTAGCCAGACGCTCTCTGTCGCCTCATGGTTGTCGTGTACGGCTGTTTGGCCTGCGGGTACTGCCGCCACAAAAAAGCGGGTGTCAAACCGTTTGCTCATCATGGACGGCACGACAGGTGTGATCCAGCGCGACCAGGGCGCCAGGCTGCTGGTCTGCAAGCGCAGCTGCATCTGGGCCAGCACTTCATCAAAGGCCTGGCCTTCACGCAGCAGCGCAGTTGCACGTGTTGCAAGCTCATGGGTGACGCCCTGTGCAAACAATATTCCGGACTCTTCAAACGCCTCGCGCACCGCCGCCACATACAGGCCTGCGGCCGTCTGCGCATCAATGCCTGGTTCGTTCAATGCGCTGTGCAGTTCGCCCAGTGGCTGGTCCAGGTGGGCAGCCATGTCGAGTTCGGCATCACCCTCGTCTACCTTACCGCCCGGGAACACGTAGGCGCCGCCAAGCACATCGGACAAGCCGTGGCGCTTGAGCAGAAAGACTTCAAGGCCGTCGGCACCATCGCGCAGCATGATGACGGTTGCGGCGGGACGCGCGGGTCCGGCGACGATTTGATTGTTCAGTTCCATGGCATGTCTTTGTTGATGTCAGCGCAGGCTAGCAGACATCCCTTGCCATTGCAGTCCCCTGCATGACGGGAAGCAGGCGTTTACTGCATTTGCGCTTGCCTTAAAAGTCCCCGCTTCCCCCATTGGCCAGGCTTTCAAACTTGGTAATGCGGTTGAGGAAGGCCAGCTTGACCGTGCCGGTCGGACCGTTACGCTGCTTGCTGATGATGACCTCGGCGACGCCGGGCTCCTTGCAGGCTTCCTTGGTGTAGTACTCGTCGCGGTAGATGAACATGATGATGTCGGCATCCTGCTCGATGGCGCCGGACTCGCGCAAGTCGCTCATCATGGGGCGTTTGTCGGTGCGGGACTCTACGCCGCGGCTTAGCTGCGACAGGGCGATCACCGGGCACTGCAACTCTTTGGCCAGCATCTTCAGGCCGCGCGAGATCTCGCCCACGGCGGTGGCGCGGTTTTCTTCGGCCATGCCGCCGGACACGCTCATGAGCTGCAAATAATCGACCACGATCAGGCCGAGCTTGCCGCACTGGCGGGCCAGGCGGCGGGCGTTGGCGCGCAACTCGCTCACGGTCAGGCCAGGCGTTTCGTCGATATGCAAGGAGACGGTGCGCAGCTTCTCAATCGCTTCGGTCAAACGCGGCCACTCTTCATCTGTGAGTGCACCGGTTCGCAAGTGGGTCTGGTCGATACGGCCTATGGAGCCGACGATACGCACGGCAAGCTGCGAGGCCCCCATTTCCATGGAGAACACGGCCACCGGCAGGCCTTCAAGCAGCGCCACGTTTTCGGCGATGTTGATGGCCAGTGCAGTATTGTGAGTCACCACGTCTTCATCGGTGATGTACAGCTTGCTGGGGTGGCTGACTGAAATGCACTGGCAGTCGGCTGTACGGCTGGGCGCGATTGAGGTAACGGTAAGGCGCTTTGTACGCTTCCATTGAGCGGGTGCTCTCGCCACTTTCTCATCCAAAGTAAAAAGAGACTTGGGCTCAGGGTGCGAGATACAACATACATAGGCAGGCAAGCCGGCCATACGCATGCCTGCTACATTGGTGAAATGTGGCTGCTTGCGATTGATGGAGCACCAGCCGCCGATAGAACGCACAAGCTCCTGCACATCCTTCGCCATTTGATGGCTTGCAGTTGAAAACCTCACTGTGCCCCACTTTTCAACCCATCCGTCGGTATCAAGCAAGCCACGCAAAACGCCAAGGCGAACCGGCTTCTGAGCTTCAAGATAAAGACGGGGAATGAACTTGTGGTCGCTTGCAAGGCCAGACAGGCCCAAAGTCTGAAGGCTCTGCCGCAGTGGGTTGGCCTGCACACCCTGAACGCCTGCGGCATGGGCACCACCTTCTCGCACAATACGCCAGTCATAGCGACCAGCGTGCGTCATGCGCATGCCTTCACCGAGCCCGGTTGACATCAACTCCAGCATCTGCGGTGCTGCTGTTGAAAAGCGGACTGTTCCGCTCCCCGTAAGGTTGCCATCACCCAGCAGGCTGCCCAGTACCCATGGGTCAACAGGCACTGGCTCATCGTGACCGAAGTCTCCAGAGGCCGGCTCTATCCACAGGCGGTTGACATAGCGTTTGCACTCCAGCATTGCAAGCAGCTTTGCCGTATTGACGACTCGGGGGGCATCCCATTCCCGATACTGGACTTGCCACAAATGCTCCGCGCAACATTCCGTGCTTCGGCCGTCAGAGAAGGTGATGCGAAAGACTTCTTTTTTACCTTGAGGAAAAACACCAGTAACGATGGAGGGCTGTCCATCAACAGAGGCCAACGCGTCGCCAACAGCGAGATCGCCCATGCGCGTCCAGCCGGTTCGGGTACGGATGCGGGCATCCAACGGCTGCGCTTTACCCATCGAGGGCCGCGCGGCCAGAATGATCAGGTCGCCGGCCTGGAAGCCCGAGGTCATGCGGTCCAGGTCGTAAAAGCCGGTGGGCACGCCCGTGACATCCTGCGGGTTCTCCGCCATTTCGGTCACGCGGTCCAGCAGGTTCACGACGAGCGTGTCCATGCTCTGGAAGCCTTCTTTCATGCGCGAGCCCTGCTCGCCGATCTTGAAGATCTTCTGCTCGGCTTCGTCGAGGATGGTCGCGACGTCCTTGCCTTGCGGATTGAAGGCGTTGGTAGCTATCTCGTCGCTGGCAGACACCAGCTTGCGCAGGATGCCGCGCTCACGCACGATCTCCGCATAGCGGCGGATATTGCTGGCGCTTGGCACGTACTGGGCGAGTGAGTTGAGGTAACTCAGGCCCCCTACTTCGTCGGCCTTGCCCTGGTTTTGCAGGTACTCGTACACCGTGATGACGTCGGCCGGCTTGGATGCGTTGATCAACGCACCGACTGCAGCATAAATCAGCTTGTGTTCGGCACGGTAGAAGTCCTGGTCCACCAGCAGGTCGCCCACGCGGTCCCAAGCTGCGTTGTCGAGCAGCAGACCGCCCAGCACGCTGGATTCGCCCTCAATGGAGTGCGGCGGAATACGCAACTGGGCAATCTGGCGGTCAGGGCTGTAACCGGGGTCGTCGAAAGTGGAAAGTACGGCGGACATGGGTTTCCTTGAGAGAGGGTAAATGGTACGCCGGGAGCGCAGAACCCTGCGGGATAAGGCTGTGGATAAACGGTGGAAATCGGGTGGAAATGCAGCCGGAACATGTGCACAGCCGGCGGGCGCAAACGGCCATGAAAAAAGCCGCTCAATGAGCGGCTTTTTTGGGAGGCCGTAAACAGCTTAAGCGGTTTCGCCCAACACGGTCACGGTGATGTCAACCGTCACGTCGGTGTGCAGGGCAACGCTGACAGCGTGGTCACCCACGATTTTCAGCGGGCCAACAGGCATGCGGATTTGCGACTTGGCAACGGCGAAGCCCTGCTTGGTCAACTCGGCAGCGATGTCGTGGTTGGTCACCGAGCCGAACAGGCGGCCGTCAACGCCGGCTTTCTGCGTGAGCTTGATGCTGGTGCCGCCGAGCTTTTCGCCCTGGGCTTGCGATTCGGCCAGCTTGGCAGCCGCAGCTTTTTCGAGTTCGGCGCGCTTGGCTTCGAACTCGGCCTTGTTGGCTTCCGTGGCGCGACGGGCGCGGCCGGAAGGGATCAGGAAGTTGCGTGCGTAGCCGTCCTTGACCTTGACGATTTCACCAAGGTTGCCGAGGTTAACGACTTTGTCGAGCAGAATGATTTGCATGGTCTCGGCTCCTTACAGGGTACGGTGCTGGTCGCTGTAAGGCAGCATCGCGAGGAAGCGAGCGCGCTTGACGGCGGTGTTGATCTGGCGCTGGAAAATCGCGCGCGTGCCGGTCAGGCGTGCGGGGATGATTTTTCCGTTTTCGGCTACGAAATCGCGCAGGGTGTCGATATCCTTGTAGTCGATTTCTTCAACGCCAGCAGCTGTGAAGCGGCAAAAACGCTTGCGCTTGAACAGCAGGGATTGGGTATTGCGCTTTGGGCGCTTGTCTTTGTTGAAACGTTTTGGTCCGGGCATGATGGACTCCTTAAATCAGGTTTATGGCTTGAATGTGTAAAACAATGCTCTTGCTTGTACGTGCGTTGATCATGAACCCGGTGAACAGGTGGGGCTTGCCTAATTCGAGCTGGCCTGTGGTTTCTGCCAGCGATCCAAAAGCAACCGCTCTTACTGTCAGCTTGACCTGCCTTGTGACACCTGCCTCAACAACTTCAGACTCGTGCTCGAGGACGAGGTTGAGGGCGGGGATTCCGGCTGGCGTGTAGCGAAGAGGACTTACCTCGGCGATACGCGCGGTCAGGTTTACCTGGTTCAATGAATGATCAGTTGCCTGCGTATTCCGCTTGCTGGGTCTTGCGCGCTTCTTCGCGTTCGACGTTGCGCATCATCAGTGACGGGCCGGTTTCAGCCTTCTTCTTGACAACAGTCAGGTGGCGCAGAACGGCATCGTTGAACTTGAACGCGTGTTCAATTTCTTCCATGACTTCCTTGCTGGCTTCAATGTTGATGCAAAGGTAGTGGGCTTTGGCGAGTTTCTGGATCAGGTACACCAGCTGGCGGCGGCCCCAATCTTCAACACGATGCACGGTTCCACCGCCGGCGGTAATCATGCCCTTGTAACGTTCCAGCATGGCTGGGACTTGCTCGCTTTGATCCGGGTGGATCAGCAAGACGATCTCATAGTGACGCATAAACTCTCCTTGTGGTTAGGTAAAAGCTGCCCCAGCGTCGTTAAGGGTGCAGCAAGGCGAAGCCCATGATTATAGCACCCCCACGGTTGCTCACTGCGTGTAGCGCCCTGCCCCCCGAGGGGGCCGCCCGCCTGTGGCCCGGCGAAGCCGGTTCCACGGCTTGACTTGTACGGACACCGCTCCGTTTTGGCGGGCCTGGTTTCAGAGGCTTTTTAAGTCCGGATAACGGATGTACTCGACCAGATCCTGGGATTTCCGGGGCGGCTTCGGGGTGACCAGGCTGACCAGAATGATCACGGCAAAACCAACCGGCACGCCGAAAACCCCGGCAGAAATCGGATCGATCCCCCACCAGAGCTGGATAGGCGATGTAATTCCAAAGGTCGCGCGCAGCCAGTGTTGATTGACCAGCATGTAGTAAAAAGTTACGCACAAGCCCGACATCATGCCCAATGCGGCAGCCGTGCCGGTGGCGCGTTTCCAGAAAATGCCCAGGCTGAGCGCCGGAAAAAAGGACGCCGCCGCAAACGAAAAAGCGGCTGAAACCAGGAACAGGATGTCCGCCGGTTTTTGCGCCGCCACATAGGCAGCCAGCAGGGCCACCATGAGCAGCAGGATTTTGGACACCGTAACCCGGCTCACGGTGGAGGCGTTGGGGTCAATCATCTTGTAATAGAGGTCATGGCCCAGCGCATTGGAAATCGTCAGCAGCAGACCGTCGGCGGTGGACAGCGCCGCCGCCAGCCCGCCAGCCGCCACCAGGCCAGAGATCACATAAGGCAGCCCGGACAGTTCCGGCGTCAGCAGCACGATGATGTCGCCGCTGATGCTGAGCTCATTGAGCTGCAGGATGTTGTCCTTGTTCACATCAACCACCGACAGCAGCGCCGGGTCCACCCTGCTCCAGGTATTGACCCACGCAGGCAGGCGGTCAAACGGCATGCCGACCAGCCCGGTGAACACCTCGTACTTGACCAGCACCGCGAGCGCAGGCGCAGTGAGGTACAGCAAAATGATAAAAAACAGCGACCAGGTCACGGACTGGCGCGCCTCGCGCACGCTGGGCACGGTGTAGTAACGCATCAGGATATGCGGCAAGGCGGCTGTGCCAACCATCAGGCAAAAGACCAGTGCCAGGAAATTTCGGCGCGAAGTGTCGTACAGCGCCTGCTCCTTGGGCGTACCATCCGGGTCGCCTGCAAATTGCGTGGCGTGCGGCGGCATGCCATTGAGCGGCCGGGTCTTGCTCTCGGCCGCAACCTGGGCAGCGGTCCAGGCCTTGACGGCGGCTGCTTCGTCCCTGGGCATATTGGCCATCACCTTGCCAGCGGCAGAGATTGCCGCAACCGAGGCGTTACCGTTTTTAAGTGATTCCAGCTGCTTGTTGGCGGCCAGCCTGTCGGCGGCAAGCGACTCCTCCGGGTGCTTGAGCTTTTCCAGCAAGGCATCGGAATGCTGGCCGTAGAGGGCACGCACCTGCTGCTCTTTCGGGTCGGCAATGAGCTCTTTTTCTTTGGCCGTGACTTTCTCAAGCTGGAAGCCATACACCAGTTGCGGCACCGGCACGCCGGTTTGTTTGACCGACAGCCAGACCACGGGAATCAGGTAGGCGACCACCAGGATGATGTACTGCGCGACCTGCGTCCAGGTGACGGCGCGCATGCCGCCCAGGAAGGAACAAACCAGGATACCGCCCAGGCCGAGAAAAATACCCAGCTCAAACGCGATCCCAGTCAGATAGGAAGTGATCAGGCCCACACCATAAATCTGTGCCACCAGGTAGGTAAATGAGCACAGGATCGCGGCGGCCAGGCCTATCAGCCTGGGCAGGTTGCCGCCGTAGCGCTCACCCAGAAAATCCGGGATGGTGAACTGGCCGAACTTGCGCAGGTAAGGCGCCAGCACAAGCGCGACAAGGCAGTAGCCTCCGGTCCAGCCCATGATGAACGCCAGGCCGCTGTAACCGGTGAGGTAGAGCGTGCCGGCAAGGCCGATGAAGGAGGCGGCAGACATCCAGTCCGCTCCCGTGGCCATGCCGTTGTAGACCGCCGGCACGCGGCGACCGGCCACATAGTATTCGGATGCATCCGTTGTACGGCTCATCACGCCAATGCCGGCGTAAAGGGCGATGGTCGCCATCAAAAATGTGAAGCCTATCCAGAGCCGCGGCAGGCCCATGCGCTCTGCCAGCGCAAGCACCAGCACAAAGGCCACAAAACCGGCCGTGTACCAGCTGTAGACGCGGTTGAGCTGCGCCCGGAACTGCTGGCTGGACATCCTGACGCCATCACGGGTACCGAAAAAACCTGCCACGTTCTAGTCGTCCTCTTCTTCCACGCCATGCTCTATGTCAAGGCGGTTCATGTACCAGGCGTAAAAACCGATGATGAGGCCGTAAACCAGCAAGGCGCCCTGGGCGCCCATCCAGAAGCTGAAGGGCCAGCCGAAAAAAGTAAAGTTCAGCGCACGTGCGAAGTAACTCACGCCAAACGTGACGCTGAACCAGATCAGCAACAGCACCGCAATGACGATGCGGTTCTTGCGCCAGTAGCTACGATGGCTTTCAGTGTGCGGCATCGGACAGCACCGGCTTTGTGGTTGAAAAGGCGCGGTCGCGCTCAAGCTGTTCGGCCACCCGGGGTTCAAATTGGCGCAGGTGGCCCAACACCTTTCGGGCTTCCACGGGTTGCCCCAATGCCAGCCAGACTTCGGCCAGCCGGTACCAGCCGTGCGGGCTCATGGGCTGCAACTCGGTATTTTTCTTCAGCGCCTGTGCTGCCTCGACAAAGCGCTCCTGCGTCATCAAGACCAGTGCCAGGCCGTACCAGGCCCGGTCCATGCGGGCATCAAGCGCCAGCGCTTTTCGGAATGCAGGTTCGGCCTCGTCATGGCGGCCTGCCTGCTGCAACACATACGCCAGGTTGAACCAGGCCGATGCGTCTTGCGGCCGGACGCCGGTGAGCTGCAGCAGGCTTTTAATGGCGGCTTCAAAATTACCCAGTTGCACCTGCACGTGAGCATGGCTGGCCAATGCGTAGCCGTCTGTGGGCTGGAGCCGCAGCATGCGTTCAAATTTATCCGCCGCGTTTTGCCTGCGCCCAAAGGCCAGCAGCACCACGGCCTGCACTTTCAGGAACAAGCGCTGTAAGGCCACCCGCATCATTGACATGAGGCCACGCCTATCTGCAGGCAGATGCTGATCTTGGTGATGGTGGCCGCAGCCCACAGCAGCAGCAACGCAAAGAAAGCCACCAGCGGGACATGGCGGTCCAGCACGATGCGCGGTGAAAACCAGCGTGCGGCAGATACCCAGGGTTTGGCTACCAGCTGCAGCAGGCGGTAAATGGGGTTGCGGTCTTTGGCCGCGCCGGACAGCAGGCCAACGAGACCCTGGGCCGCCAGCGCCAGCAGCGCAATTTCAGCAAGCAGTTTGACGGTGACGGCGAGGGTAAGCATGGCGTTCGGTTGCGATGCTTACGATTGTCATGGCGGGACTCGCCAATTGCTTACCCCCGGGGCGGCAAAGCACCCGGGGTTTTCCCTCAGACTAAAGACAGGCAGGCTTTATTTAGCCAGCTGCTTCCAGGTATCGATCACCGTGTCGGGGTTCAGCGAGATGGAGCCTATGCCCTCTTCCTTGAGCCACTGGGCAAAGTCCGGGTGGTCGCTGGGGCCCTGGCCGCAGATACCGACGTACTTGCCCTGACGTTTGCAGGCGGCAATCGCCATGCTGAGCAGCGCCTTGACGGCCGGGTCGCGTTCGTCAAAGTCCTTCGCCAGGATTTCCAGGCCGGAGTCACGGTCCAGGCCCAGGGTGAGCTGGGTCAGGTCGTTCGAGCCGATAGAGAAGCCGTCGAAGTACTCGAGGAATTGGTCGGCCAGCACCGCATTGCTCGGTATCTCGCACATCATGATGATGCGCAGGCCGTCCTGGCCGCGTTTGAGGCCGTGCTGCGCCAGCAGTTTGGTCACGGCTTCGGCCTGGCCCAGCGTGCGTACAAACGGCACCATGACTTCAACATTGGTCAGGCCCATGTCGTTGCGCACGCGCTTGAGCGCTTCGCATTCCATGGCAAAAGCCTCTGCAAAGTCGGCACTGAGGTAACGTGCCGCGCCGCGGAAACCGAGCATCGGGTTTTCTTCTTCCGGCTCGTAGCGCGAGCCGCCAATCAGCTTGCGGTATTCGTTGGACTTGAAGTCGGACAGGCGAACAATCACGGACTTGGGCCAGAAGGCCGCGCCAATCGTGGCGATGCCTTCTGTGACCTTGTCGACATAAAACGCACGTGGCGAGGCATGGCCGCGGGCCACGCTTTCCACGGCCTTTTTCAGGTCGGCATCGACATTCGGGTAGTCCAGGATGGCCTTGGGGTGCACACCGATGTTGTTGTTGATGATGAACTCGAGACGTGCCAGGCCCACGCCCTGATTGGGAATCTGGCAGAAGTCAAAAGCCAGTTGCGGGTTGCCCACGTTCATCATGATCTTGATGTCAATCGGGGGCATGGCGCCGCGCTGCACTTCGGTGACTTCGGTTTCCAGCAGACCGTCATAGATGTTGCCGGTATCGCCTTCGGCGCAGCTCACGGTGACCAGCATGCCGTCTTTCAGCTGCTCGGTCGCGTCGCCGCAGCCGACCACGGCCGGGATGCCCAGTTCGCGCGCAATGATGGCGGCGTGGCAGGTGCGGCCGCCGCGGTTCGTGACGATGGCGCTGGCGCGCTTCATCACCGGCTCCCAGTTCGGGTCGGTCATGTCGGTCACCAGCACGTCGCCGGGCTGGACCTGGTCCATGTCCTTGATGTCGTGCACGATGCGGACCGGGCCGGTGCCTATCTTCTGGCCAATCGCCCTGCCCTCTGCCAGTACCGTCCCCGTGCCCTTGAGTTTGTAGCGCTGCTCGGCCTTGCCCTTGGCCTGGCTTTTCACGGTTTCCGGGCGCGCCTGCAGGATGTAGAGCTGGCCGTCGGTGCCGTCCTTGCCCCATTCAATGTCCATGGCGCGGCCGTAATGCGTCTCGATGATCAGGGCGTAGCGGGCCAGTTGCTCAACGTCGTCGTCCGTCAATGAAAAACGGTTGCGCAATTCGGTCGGCACGTCAGTGGTCTTGACCAGCTTGCCGCCGGCTTTTTTCTCATCGGCCGTGGTGAATTCCATCTGCAGCAGCTTGCTGCCCAGGTTGCGGCGGATCACCGCGCGCTTGCCGGCTTTGAGCATGGGCTTGTGCACGTAGAACTCGTCGGGGTTGACGGCGCCCTGCACCACGGTTTCACCCAGGCCGTAGCTGGAGGTGATGAAAACCACGTCTTCAAAACCGCTTTCGGTGTCAATCGTGAACATCACGCCGGCCGCGCCCTTGTCGCTGCGCACCATGCGCTGCACACCGGCAGACAGGGCCACGTCGGAATGGGCAAAACCCTGGTGCACGCGGTAGCTGATGGCACGGTCGTTGTAGAGCGAGGCAAACACCTCTTTCATCTTGTGCAGCACATCCTCGATGCCGACCACGTTCAAGAAGGTTTCCTGCTGGCCGGCAAAGGATGCGTCGGGCAGGTCTTCAGCCGTGGCGGACGAACGCACGGCAAAGCTGGCCTGGGCGTTGCCCGCGCTCAGGGTGGCAAAACTCTCGCGCACGGCTTTTTCGAAGTCGGCCGGGAAAGGCTGGGCTTCCACCAGGGCTCGGATCCTTGCACCGGCCTCGGCCAGCGCCCGGACGTCGTCGGTATTGAGTGCATCGAGCACTGCGTTGATTTTTTTGTCCAGCCCGTCGTGGGCCAGAAAGGCACGAAAGGCATGGGCCGTCGTGGCGAATCCGGTAGGCACCCGCACGCCCTGGGGTCCGGTGGGCAGTTGCGAGATCATCTCGCCGAGGCTGGCGTTTTTACCGCCTACAGCCTCGACATCTGACATTCTCAGGTTTTCAAACGGTACGACCAGGGCGGTCGCCTCAAACAGGTTGGACATGAAAATACTCCGGGAGGTTTAAAAACCGGGGCGTCCGTCATGCGCGGCAGGCAACCTTGTTGTTGTTTGAAGGGGTTGGAGCGGGGCATGAGGTCAGAATCTGGATAATTACCCTAATTGTAGGGGCCAGTCCGGAAAAATGCCTCGCCCCTGCCTTTCACATTCCTGAATCCACCCGAACAACCCCGTACAGGCCCCCATGCCCAACCGCACCGTATTTTTCATCTCCGACGGCACCGGCATCACCGCCGAGACCTTTGGCAACGCCATCCTGGCCCAGTTCGAGATGAAACCGCGCCACGTCCGCCTGCCCTTTATCGACACCGTGGACAAGGCGCACCAGGCCATCCGGCAGATCAACCACACGGCCGAGCTGGAGGGCAACAAGCCCATTGTTTTCACAACGCTGGTGAACATGCAGATCCTGGAGGTGCTCAAGGCGAACTGCCACGGCATGCTGCTGGACATGTTCGGCATGTTCGTTGCGCCGCTGGAAGTCGAGCTGGGCCTGAAGTCCAACCACCGCGTGGGCCGGTTTTCGGACGCCTCCAAAAGCAAGGAATACGACGACCGCATTGAGGCCATCAACTTCTCGCTGGCACACGACGACGGCCAGAGCAACCGCGACCTGGCTGGCTCCGACGTAATCCTGGTGGGCGTCAGCCGCAGCGGCAAAACCCCGACCTCGCTGTACCTGGCCATGCAATATGGCCTGAAAGCGTCCAATTACCCGCTGATCCCGGAAGACTTCGAGCGCCGCCAGCTCCCGCCGGCGCTGGTGCCGCACCGCAAAAAGATCTTCGGCCTGACGATTGCAGCCGAGCGCCTGAGCCAGATACGCAACGAAAGGCGGCCCAACTCCAAGTACGCCAGCCTGGCCAACTGCCGCGAGGAAATCCATGAGGCCGAAGCCATGATGCGGCGCGAAGGCATACGCTGGCTGTCGACCACCACCAAGTCGATTGAAGAAATCGCCACCACCATCCTGCAGGAGATCAGGCCGGAGCGGCTGGTGTATTGAAATGCCCGGTTTTCGCTATCGTTTTTATAGCTGGCTGCGCGTATATTATGAGGGCCTGGGGCATATTTCATGCAAAAAATGAGCCCCAACGGGCTTCAGAAGGCTATCCCGGCCAGCTTTGGGCCTTGTTTTCAGTGAAAACGCCCACTTTTCAAGCCTGAAAGCACCTCTGGCCCTTGTTGCTCCTGCGCAGCCAGCTATTTTATTGATAGCAATCTACAAGCGCCCAGGACGCATCAGCCCAAAACCGCCACACCCTTGACCTGCGCATAGACCCGGCTGCCGGGCTGCAGCTGAAGCGCATCGGCCGACTTTTGCGTGATGCGGGCCAGCAAGGTGCTGCCGTTTGCATCCAGCCCGACCATGACCTGGCCCGGGCTGTCGGCGGAAATGCCGGTGACGGTCACGGCAAATATATTCAGCACACTGGTGCCTTCCTGCTTTTGCAGCGTCAGGCTGACGTCGCGCGCCTGTATGCGCACACGCACGCGCTGGCCGACTGTCAGGGACGGGTTGAGCAGGCTGATCTGCCCGCCGGCAAACCCGGCATGGCTCAGGTGGTACTGCGGCTCCACCCGGTTCACGGTGGCTTCAATGACGGCGGCGGCGCTGTCGCCATGGGCCAGCGGCAGGTCCATGCGGGTCATCAGCTCGCGGGTCGGCCCTGCGGCCACCACACGCCCGGCCTCCAGCAGTACAAGATGGTCGGCCAGCCGGGCCACTTCGTCAGGTGCGTGGCTAACGTAAAGCACCGGGATGTCCAGCTCGTCATGCAAGCGCTCAAGGTAAGGCAGCACATCGGCCTTGCGCTGCACATCCAGCGAAGCCAGCGGCTCGTCCATCAGCAGCAGGCGCGGGCTGGTGGCCAGAGCGCGGGCAATGGCGACGCGCTGCCGCTCGCCGCCGGACAGCGTGTCACTGCGCCGCTGCAACAGTTTTTCAATGCCCAGCAGTTTGATCGCCTGGTCCAGCGCCACGCGCCGCTCGGCGGCGGGCACGCGGCGCAGGCCGTAGTCGAGGTTGCGCTGCACATCCAGATGCGCAAACAGGCTGGCCTCCTGGAAAACATAGCCCAGCGGGCGCCTGTGCACCGGCAGAAAGACGCCGGCACGCTCGTCCTGCCAGACCTCGCCATTGACAGAGAGGTATGCGGAGCCGGCACGCTCCAGCCCTGCCACGCAACGCAGGAAAGTGGTCTTGCCCGAACCCGAAGTGCCGTGGACCGCCGTGACGCCACGCCCGGGCAAGTCCAGCTTCACATTGAGCAGGAAATCGCCGTTGCGGCGGCTGAATGTTGCCCTGATGCCGTCGTTGCCGCTCATGGGGTCTGTACGCGCAGGCGGCGGCGTCCGGTGGGCTGCAGGATATACAGCGCCAGCAGCACCAGGAAGGAAAACACCAGCAGCCCGCCGGCCAGCCAGTGCGCCTGGGTGTATTCCAGCGCCTCGACATGGTCGTAGATCTGCACCGACATCACACGCGTCTTGCCGGGAATGTTGCCGCCCAGCATGAGCACAATGCCGAACTCGCCTACGGTGTGCGCAAAGCCCATCACGGCTGCCGTCAAATACGCCGGCCTGGCGAGTGGCAACACAACGCTGATAAAGGTATCCAGCGGCGAGGCACGCAGCGTTGCCGCCACTTCCAGCGGCCTGTCGCCAATCGCCTCGAAGGCGTTTTGCAGCGGTTGCACGACAAAAGGCATGGAATAAAACACCGAGCCGATAGCCAGCCCGGCAAAACTGAAAGGCAGCAGGCCCCAACCCAACGATTGCGTGACCTGGCCGACGGGGCCGTTTGGCCCCATGAGCACCAGCAGGTAAAAACCCAGCACCACGGGCGGCAAGACCAGCGGCAATGCCACCAGCGCGCCGACCGGGCCCTTGAGCCAGGAACGCGTGCGGGCCAGCCACCATGCGAGCGGCGTGCCCACCAGCAGCAAAATCAGCGTGGTGGTGCCCGCCAGCCTTATGGTCAGCGCTATCGCCTGCAGCTCCGCATTACCCAGCATTCGCAGCTTTTATCTTTGGTTGATGTCTGGTTCAGAACCGGATTTCAGGGCTCGTAGCCAAAAGACCGGATCACGTTTTTGGCTTTTTCGGTCTTCAGGTAAGCGACCAGTTGCACGGCGGCCTGGTTGTTTTTGGCCCGCGTGAGCAACACGGCGTCCTGGCGAATCGGGCTGTGCAGGTTGGTTGGCACTACCCAGGCTGAGCCGCTCTTGATCTTGCCGTCTTCAAACACCTGCGACAGAGCCACAAAACCGAGCTCGGCATTGCCCGACGCGATCATGCTGAAGGTCTGGCCTATGCTTTCGCCCTGCACCAGCTTGGGTTCCAGGCTGGGCAGCAGGCCGACCTTGGTCATGGTCTCAATGGCCGCCGCGCCATACGGTGCGAGTTTGGGCGCTGCGATGGCCAGGTGCTTGAACTCGCCGCGCAGCAGCGCTGCGCCCTTGTCGTCCACCACCCCGGGTTTGGCGGACCAGAGCACCAGCCGGCCAGTCGCATAAGTAAAGCTGCTGCCGGATACCGCCGCGCCTTCTTTTTCGAGCTTTGCCGGGGTCTCGGTATCGGCCGCGAGAAAGACATCAAAAGGCGCGCCGTTGGTGATCTGGGCGTAAAACTTCCCGGTTGCGCCGAAAGACAGCACCGTCTTGTGGCCCGTGTCCTTTTCAAAATCTGCCGCGATCAGCTTCATGGGAGCGGTGAAGTTGGCAGCAACGGCAACCTGGACCTCCTCGGCCAGGACAGATGCGGAAGCCAGCATCACCAGCAGCGCAGGCAGCAATCTCAACAGGGGTCGGTACATCACGGGTGCTCCAGTGGTTAGATAGTCAGGGGAGGCTTTTGCCCAGAATTCAGGGCCAGCCCTTCGTTATTCTATTTTAGAATAGCGCTACCCTGCCCTCCCGGCAGAAAACAAGTTCATGAAAAAACCTGCAGCCACGGCCCTGTCGTTCAACAGCGCGCTGAGCCACGAACCGGCCGACAAGCGGATTGAAATCCTTCGGCTGGTTGCAGAAAGCGGCTCGATCTCGCAAGCGGCACGCGAAGCCAAAGTCAGCTACAAGGCCGCGTGGCAGGCCATAGACACCCTGACCAACCTTGCAGGCGTGGTGCTGGTCGAGCGCACCGTGGGCGGCGCAAAGGGCGGCGGCGCCAGCATCACACAGGCTGGCCAGAAGCTGCTCTCCATCGCCAGACTGCTCGACGAAACCCGCAGCCAGGTCTTTGCCTCCTTCAGCTCGAATGAGCTGTTGCTGCCGCGCGCGCTGCCGGTACTTTCCAACATGAGCGTACGCACCAGCATGCGCAACCAGTTGCCTTGCAAGGTCGAAAAGATAGCCGTACAAGGCCAGGTGGTGCGCGTGTACCTGCGGACGGCCGGGTCGGAAGGCCAGGCCCTGCTTGTTTCGCGCATCACCAGGGCCAGCGCCGAGCTGCTGGGCTTGAAAAAGGGGCAGGAGGTGCTGGCGCTGTGCAAGGCAACGGCTGTCCGGGTGATACCTTTTTCAGCGGATGCAGGGGTATCAAACGCCCAATCGCTGGGCGGGCAGGCTGTGCGTGTCAGCCGCAGCAAGGCAGGTGACGAGGTGTCGCTGCAACTGGACGCCGGCCTGCAACTGGTCGGGTTTGCCGAAGCCGGCAGCGGCCTCAAAGCCAGGGCACGTGTGTTGGCCCAGGTGGATGAATCGGCCGTGGTGATTGCGCTGGCCGCCTGATCGCCTCAGGACACTTCAGGACGCCTCAAACACATACTGGAGCAAGCCGGGGAAGCCAGGCGTCCTGACCGGATGCGCCGCAACGCCCCAGACCCGGGCAATGCATTCCGGCGACAACACTTCGGCAGTGACGCCGCTGGCCACCATTTTCCCCTGCTGCAACACCACACAACGGTCGCTGTAGCGCAGCGCCAGGTTCAGGTCATGCAGCACGGCCACAACGCCTATACCCTGCGTGCTCGCCCAATCCTGCATCAGCTGCAGGACGCGGTGCTGGTGCTGCAAATCAAGTGCCGCCGTTGGCTCGTCAAGCAGCAGCCACCTCGTACTGTTTTCTCGCATGTTTTCCCAAACCTGCGCCAACGCCCGCGCCAGATGCACCCTCGCCTTCTCGCCGCCCGAAAGCGTGTTGAGCGCACGCTCGGCCAGGTGCTCGACTTTGGTCCCCTGCATGGCCGAAAGCGCAATTGCAGCCTCCTGCGTGCTGGCCTGTTTGCGGTGCGGGTAGCGCCCCAGGTCCACCACCTCACGCACCGTGAAGTCGAATGCGACCTGGGTTTCCTGCGCCACAAAGGCCCGTACCCGCGCCAGCTCGCCCGGAAGGTGATCGTGCAAGGCTTGCCCACCCATATCAACACGGCCCTCGCCGGGTTTGCGCTGGCCGGTCAACACAGACACCAGCGTGGACTTGCCCGCGCCGTTGGGCCCGAGAATGGCCGTGACCTGCCCGGCCATGAAGTGGGCCGACGTAGTGTGCAAAAGCGTCCTGTGGGCCATGGCCACGGACACATCAAATGCCTCCAGCCTTGAAGCCGCAGACGGTTGAGACGAAGCAGTTGCCGCCAGTTTTGAAAAATCAGCCATGCTGCGCGCGTTCACAGGCGGCTCCTGAAATGACGCAGCAGCAACAGGAAAAACGGCACACCGACAAACGCTGTCAACACGCCCAATGGCAGCTCCGCAGGCTTGACCACGGTACGCGCCACGCTGTCGGCCAGCAGCACTAGGGCGGCACCCAGCAGGGCCGAGCCCGGCAGCACGACACGGTGGTCTGGCCCGGCCACCAACCGCACACAATGCGGCGCGACCAGCCCGACAAAACCGATGATACCGGTAGTCGCTGTGACAGCACCCACCGCCAGCGCCGTCACCAGCACGGCAAACCGTTTGACACGTTCCACCGGCACGCCCAGCAGTTCGGCCTGCGATTCACCAAGGGCGATGGCATTCAGCGGCCTGGCCAGCGTCAGGCCCGCCAGCACCGCCACCAGCACGATGCAGCCCACCAGGGCGACAGCACTCCAGCGCGCACCACCCAGGCTGCCGAGCAGCCAGAACTGGATGTTGCGCAACTGCTCATCGCTGGCCAGAAAGGTCAGGAAACCCAGGCCCGCGCCCGCCAGCGCATTAATGGCGATACCGGCCAGCAGCATCAACCCCACCCGCGTCGCCCCGCCCTGTTGCGACAGTGAATAGACCAGCAGCGTGACCAGCAGGCTGCCGAGAAAAGCCGCCAACACAAGGGTCCAGCTGCCCAGCGTGCGCGACATCTCGGGGAACCACAGGCTGCCCATGACAATGGTGGCGCCCGCCGCCAGCGCGGCGCCGCTGCTGACACCTATCAGGCCGGGGTCGGCCAGAGGGTTGCGAAACAATCCCTGCATCAAGGCACCGGACAAACCCAGCGCCGCACCCGCGGCGACGCCCAGCAGCAGACGGGGCAGCCGGATGTTCATGAACACCATGTGCTCGGGCGAGGCCTGCCCGCCGGACAAATTGCCCGTCAACATGTCCCACACCACGGTCATGAGCTGAAAAGGGCTGATGGCGTAGGCACCGCGAGCGCTACCAGCTATAAAACTGATAGCAAGCAACAGCACGCCAAAAATCAGCACGGTGCGTGCCGGGGGCCGCTTGTGCAACCCGAGATAGTCCAATAGCTTCATATGCGTGCTTTGCGGCCAAGCTTGTGCGGGGCGGATTGCACCAGCAGCAAGCGGTTGCCGTCGCAGTCGCTCAGGCCAAACTCGGTGCCCCAGGGCTCTTCCGTCAAGGCCTGCGCTGCCTGGCCCGGGGCCGACTGCAGGGCGAGCTGCCACAGCTCGATGTTGTCCACCAGCAATCGGCATGCAAAGGTTTGCGCAGCCATGTCGCCCCGGCGCTGCCACAGCTGCACCGTGACGGATTCACGCGTGAGGATGGCCAGCACGCCCGGCACCTGCTGCCTGACGGCAAAACCCCAGGCATCGCGGTAAAAAGCCAGCGCGCGTTTCAGCTCCGGGCTGTGCAGAACGGCGGGAGTGCGGGCGCACAGGACTTCGATCATGCAGCGCTCCTGACCACGGACTTCAGGGCCTGCTGGTGCAGCTCGCTCACAGCCTGCGGCAGGCGCGGGCCAAAACCAATCAGGTACAGCGCGTCAAGTGCCACCAGCGAGCGCCGCTTGTAGGCAGGCGTCAGCTCCAGGCCGGCACGCGACCAGAATTTTTCAATGCTGCCACTGGCTTCAAGGCCTTGTGTGGTGGTGACGATCACATCGGGCGCGGCCACCACCAGGGCTTCGGCGGTCATGGCCCGGTAACCGCTGAAGCTGGCGGGGTTTCCCTGCCCGGCCAATGCGTTGTCCAGGCCCGCATAGGCCAGCATGGCGTGAGCGGCGGTTCTGTCGCCCGCCACCTGCGGGCTGGCGGTATGCGCCAGGATAAAAATGGCCTTGGGCTTGCGTCCGGTCTGTTTGGCAACGGAGGCAAGCACTTCGGCCCATTGCGCGTCCAGCCTGGTCTGCAGGGCTGCGGCTTCTGCAGTGCGCGCCGTCGCACGCCCCACGGCGGCCACCTTGCGCTGCACCTCGCCCCAGGAATGGTCGGCATTCACCAGTTCAACCTTCACGCCCGCCGTACGTATCTGGTCCATCACCACGCTGGGGCCGGCCTCCGTCGTGCCAATCACAGCATCGGGCTTGAGCGAAAGCAAACCCTCCGCGGAGAGCGCACGCATATACCCCACCTTGGCCGTCTGCAGTGCAGCAGCCGGGTACAGGCTGGTGGTGTCTGTGCCTACCAATTGCTTTTCAGCCCCCAGCGCGTAGACGATCTCGGTCGTGGCGCCACTGACGGAGACGATGCGCGGCGGACGGCTGGTCTGGGCCAGCGCAGCAGTCGCAGACAAGGCGCAGACGCCTGTTACTGAAGTGATCGAGCCAAGCAGAGGCAGGGAAAGGTGGCGCAACGCGTCGCGCCGGGAAAGTGTTTGCCGCGTGGGTTTCATGGACTTGCCGTTCATCAGGTTTCTTTCGCCAATTCAAAACACTCAAAGCGCGACCGCAACCTTGTCCAGCCGCGGCAGGCGCGCTGCGATGTCACGCCAGGCCTGTTGCTCCGGGATGCCTGGCTTGCGGCTGCCGAAGAACATGGCCATCAGGTCGCCGTTGGTGTCGAACACTTCCACCGAGGTGACCACGCCGTCTTCGGTCGGCTTGCGCACCAGCCAGGCGTTCTGGATCATGTCCTCACGCAGGTGCAGGTTGAAACCCGCATCCAGCACATTGATCCACTTCGCTGCCGGCGTGACCATGGGTTCTATGCGCTTGACCGGTCCGCTGTGAATCTGGATGCAGCCGCTGCTGCTGACAAACACCATGATGGAGGTGCCGTCCACAGCCGCCTCGTCGAGCAATGCACGAACGATTTCCGGTTTTGCGCGCTCGGTAAACCGCCCTTCAACCAGACGGAAAGCCTGCTGGCGTTCGGCGCCGAATTTGCTGATCAGGCCGAAGAACTGGTGCGTGTCCGTCATCTTGCTCCAGGCCTCGGCAAAACCGGCAGCGTCCAGCTCGGCATCGGGTTTGATGTCGGCCTTTGGCGGCGCCTTGCCAAACGCAGTCGCCTTGTCCAGGTCCGTGAACTGACTCACGATGTCGTTGAACGCCGTGCGGTCGGTCTCGGCGCGCACAAACACCTTGTGGATGGCCACGCCGTGTGCATCAAAAAACTGCAGGCTTTGCGAAGCCGGGTTTTTCGGGTCGTTGGCAGGCTCAAACACCGCGAAGCCCGCATGCCAGCGGCTGAAAAACAGGCGCAGGTCAATCTCTTCGCCCAGCGCCAGGCCCATGTGGCCGCTGGCGCTGATGTTCTGGTAGACGCCGGTTTTTTCGTGCACCGTGGACTCGTTGCGCGTCAATGCCATCACCGGTCCGCACAGTTCAAGCGCCTGCAGCAGTTCCACCCAGGACCCTTTGAGCGGCGTGACCTTGAGCGCAAAATCATGCTGCCCGGTGTGCGCTGCGATGGCCTGGCCTTCGCTCAAGCCCAGGCTTTCGGCCGCGTCCTTCGCCCGTTTGCCGCTGTGGCGTGCCGCCTGAAACTGCTCGCGGATGGCCGCCGCACTCAGGGCATCGGATGGCACGGAAGATGTGGATGGGCTGGTGGCTGATTTTTCAGTCATGGCTTGAAGAACGGCGCTCATTGAATTACCTCGGGAGTTGTGTGCCACAGGGCACGGGAATGGTCTGGTTTGGGGGCATCGTCAGCCCGCCCCGCAGCTTCGGCCTGGCCGCCCTGCCCGGCCTGTGTTTGCAGGACCCACTGCGCATGCAGCTTCCAGGCAACGGCATGAAAGCCGGGCGACATCAGCGGGTGCTGCGACAGCAACACCAGGTTGGACGCCACCCTGGCTGCCACCTGCTGGCGGTGCTGCGTGCAACAAGGCTGCGCATGCGCCGTCATGAGCGCCAGCGTTCCCGCCATCAGGGCCTCCGCACAAGGCGGCTCGCAGGATTTGTCAGCCTGCGCGTCGCCGCGCAGGTCGGGGTCGTTGATACCGTGGTCTGGAATCTGGCTCATGGTTCGGTCCTTCATGGCTGGCAGTAAACACAGGCGCAAAAAATCAAAAATCAGCAACCAGCGAGACATTGAACTTGCGCCCCGGCTGGGTATAGGAATCAAGCACCGGTGAGCTGGCCGCGACGGTACGCACGTCAGACCAGTTCCAGTACTTCCTGTTCGTCATGTTGACGAGGCTCGCGTTGATGCGCAGGCCCTTCTTGATGCGCCATTGCCCGCTCACGTCAAACGTGGTGGCGGCAGGCACGGCAAACTGCGGTGTGGCCAGCGTACCGACAAGCTGCGTGCCGATGTCGCCGAAGTTCTTCGCAGAATGGTGGTTGGCATCGAGGCGGACGTCCCACACAGCGGTTTCGTAGCGCACGCCCAGGCCGAGCTTGGCCGGATCAACCGTGTCCAGCGGTTTTCCTGTGTTGGTGACCTTGCCTCGGGTTTCGCCGTAGAAGAAAGGCGTGCTCAACCGGCCCATGCCCACCTTGCCCCAGTCCATGGAACCGCGGACTTCAAAACCGCTGATGGTGGCGTTGTCGATGTTGATGGACTGGAACACTGTCGGGCTCGCCGCCGTGCCGTTGCCGCCAACCTGTACGTTGTCCTGGATCAGGTTGTTGAACTTGCCGTAAAACACGGCAGCATCCAGGCTCAGCCGGTCCAGCCGGCCGCGCGCGCCGAACTCCAGGTTCTTGCTTTTTTCCGGCTTGAGGCCAGGGTTGGGAATGGTCTTGTAGAACGATGTCGCGTTCTCAAAAAATGCGTTGACCTGCCCTGCATTGGGCGCACGGAAACCGCCGGCGTAATTGCCGAACACGCTCCACTGCGGCGTGGCCCGGTACAGCACGCCAAATTTGGGCGAGACGGCGGAGCCCGACAGGGACACCGCCGGCACAGGGAAACCGGCCTGTGAGGCATCGATGTTGAAGCGGTCTATGCGAACGCCGGGGGTGATGCTCCAGTCACCGCTGATCACCTCGTCCTGCACGTACAGCGCGGAGCTGGATTCTGTCGTGTCCGGGAAGCGCTTGAGCGGGAAGGTCTCGCCCGCCGGCGGCACCACGCCGGTCTGGAGGTTGGTGATTTTTGCCGTGGTGTAGTCGACGCCGTAGGTCAGCTTTTGCGCCCACTGCGAAGACATGCGAATGGTCTTGTCGGCCTGGATGCCGGCCTGTAGCGTGCGCTCCTGGTAATAGGTATCGCGTACCCTGTCCGGCGAAGTATTGCGGTCTTCAAATGCGTATTCACGCGACTTGGCATCCTGGAAGCTGAGCACGGTCTGCAGGTTGTCGGCAAACGCCGTATTCAACTGGTACCGCGCATCCCACGTCAGGCGGTTGCGGTCCATGGTCGTGAAGGCCGTGGCCCCCAGCACCGCGGCGGCGATTTGCGCCGGCGTTCCGGTGAGCGGCAGCTTTGCCCTGGCAGTCAGCAGTTCGTAGTCGGATCTTTTGTCTACATGCTCAAACGTGATGACGTGTTTTTGGCTGCTGGTGGGCCGCAGCACCACCTTGGCCATCAAGGCATTGCCCTTGTCGTCCTGCGGATTGGGCGCAGTCCTGTCGGCATTTGCAGCGTAGTTCGTTCCGAAGTTGCTTAAGCCCTTGGCGCGGTTGGTTGCCGCGGTTATCTGCCAGTCGACGGTGTCACTGGCGCGCCCGGCCACCGTCGCAGAGGTAGCCAGCCCCTTGTCATCGCCGCTGTAGCTGATGGACGCCCGCCCGCCCAGGGCCTTGCCGTCTTTCAGGAAGTCGGAAGGTTCGTAGGTGATGAAATTCACCAGCCCGGCAATGCCGTCGGAGCCATACAGCACGGATGCCGGACCCTTGACCAGCTCAATGCGCTTGACCAGGTCTATCGACAGGGCATCGCGGCCGAAGGAGTTGACGCCAAACGAGTAGCTGCGCGGGATGCGTATGCCATCCACCAGCATCAGGACACGGTTGCCGTCCAGGCCGCGGATATTAAAACCCGCATTGCCCTCGCGCCCGGTATCGCCCTGGGCCACGCCAAAGCGCGCAGGTGCACGCCGCACGGACACATTGGGAATATTCTTCGCGGCATCACGGATGTCGCGGATCTGCCCTTCCTCGATGTCCTTGGCATTGAGCACATCCATCGTCATGGGCAAATCGTCCAGCGACTGCTCATTGCGCGAACCACTGACAACAACCTCCTTGAGCGCCACTGCCGCCACCTGGGTGGAAGCCGGAACGCCCGGCGCCGCGGGCGCGGTCTGGGCATGAACGCTGAGGACGGAACCGCACAGCGCACCCACCACCCATGAGAGCTGGCGCAATGCAAACGGAAGTGACAGATGGGACGCGGAAGAGGAGGAAGAAAAAGAAGAAGAAAAGCGAAGTGTCGCCACGATGAAGCCTTAAAACAGTTGGAAACAACCGCTGGCTGCAGACACCGAAAGAAGACTTCGGCTTGGTGGCTAGCTAAAGATGATGAGATTGTGAAAATCTGTGTTTTATTATATGCGAATGATTCTCATTTGTAAATTCCTATGTCACATTTAGTTTTATTCAATCGATTTATATGAATTGATAGGATAAAATACATGCAACGCCAGACTGAAAGCAATGCAGAAGTCACCGGCGTTTACCCCTAGCGACCATTCAATATCTACAAAGGAATCACCATGTCCCTGATCAACACCCAAGTTCAGCCCTTCAAGACCCAGGCCTACCTCAACGGCAAGTTCATCGATGTGTCCGACGAGACGCTTAAGGGCAAATGGTCCGTGCTGATCTTCATGCCGGCCGCCTTCACCTTCAACTGCCCGACCGAAGTCGAAGACGCGGCCGAACACTACGCCGAGTTCCAGAAGCTGGGCGCCGAGGTCTACATCGTGACCACCGACACGCACTTCTCGCACAAGGTCTGGCACGACACCTCGCCGGCCGTCGGCAAGGCCAAGTTCCCCCTGGTGGGCGACCCCACCCACACGCTGACCAACGCTTTCGGCGTGCACATCCCCGAAGAAGGCCTGGCGCTGCGCGGCACCTTCGTGATCAACCCCGAGGGCATCATCAAGACCGCCGAAGTGCACTCCAACGAAATCGCCCGCGACGTGAAGGAAACGCTGCGCAAGCTGAAGGCAGCGGTCTACACCGCCGCTCACCCGAACGAAGTCTGCCCGGCCAAGTGGAATGAAGGCGACAAGACGATCGCCCCGTCGCTCGACCTCGTCGGCAAGATCTAAGCGCCACCCGCGCGAAAGCCCGGGCGCTCACGAGGCCCCGGGCTTTTTTGTCCCCAGTTGATAGTTTTACGTTATCGAAAGAGAGTCCCTCATGCTCGACGCAAACACCAAAGCCCAATTGAAGAGTTACCTCGAACGCGCCACCCAGCCGATCGAGATCGTCGCCTCGCTCGACGACAGCAAGGCCTCGGGCGAGATGCTGTCGCTGCTGAAGGACGTCGCCGAATCGTCCCCGCTGGTCAAGCTGACCGAAAGCCGCGACGACAACCACCGCAAGCCCTCGTTCTCGGTCAACCGCCCGAGCGAAAACCACGGCCCGCGTTTTGCCGGCCTGCCGATGGGCCATGAATTCACGTCGCTGATCCTCGCTCTGCTGCAGATCGGCGGCTATCCCCCGAAAGTCGAGCAGGCCGTGCTCGACCAGATCAAGGCGCTCGACGGCGACTTCGAGTTCGAGATCTACGTCTCGCTCACCTGCCACAACTGCCCCGACGTGGTCCAGGCGCTGAACCTGATGGCGGTGCAGAACCCGCGCATCCGCACCACGATGATTGAGGGCGGCACCTTCCAGGAGGAGGTGAAGGAGCGCCAGATCATGGCCGTGCCGACCGTGTTCCTCAATGGCACGGAGTTCGGCCAGGGCCGCATGAGCCTCGAGGAGATCCTCGCCAAGATCGACACGAGCGGCGTCGAGCGCGAAGCCAAGAAGATCGACGGCAAGGACCCGTTCGACGTGCTGATCGTCGGCGGCGGTCCCGCTGGCGCAGCAGCGGCCGTGTACGCAGCGCGCAAGGGCATCCGCACCGGCGTCGCCTCCGAGCGTTTCGGCGGCCAGGTGCTCGACACCATGGGCATCGAGAACTTCATCTCGATCAAGGAAACCGAAGGGCCGAAGTTCGCCCATGCCCTCGAAGAGCATGTGCGCGACTACGACGTCGACATCATGAACCTGCAGCGCGCCAAGGCGCTTGTGCCGGGCAATGGCCTGATCGAGGTGCAGCTCGAGAGCGGCGCTTCGCTCAAGAGCAAGTCGGTCATCATCTCGACCGGCGCGCGCTGGCGCAACATCAACGTGCCCGGCGAGCACGAGTTCAAGAACAAGGGCGTGGCCTACTGCCCGCATTGCGACGGCCCGCTGTTCAAGGGCAAGCGCGTCGCGGTCATCGGTGGCGGCAATTCTGGCGTCGAAGCGGCGATCGATCTGGCCGGCATCGTGGGCCACGTGACACTGATCGAGTTCGACACGCAACTGCGCGCCGACGCCGTGCTGCAGCGCAAGCTCAAGAGCCTGAAAAACGTCGACATCTTCACCAATGCGCAGACCACCGAGATCACCGGTGACCAGAAGGTTAACGGCCTGGTCTACAAGGACCGCGCGACGGGCGAACTAAAAAAGGTCGAACTTGAAGGCGTATTTATCCAGATCGGACTGGTGCCCAACACCGACTGGCTCAAGGGTACGGTCGAGTTGTCCAAACACGGCGAAATCATCGTCGACGCCCGTGGCCAGACCTCGGTGCCCGGTGTGTTCGCGGCAGGCGACGCCACCACAGTGCCGTTCAAGCAGATCATCATCGCGGCGGGCGATGGTGCGAAGGCGGCACTGGGCGCGTTTGATCACCTGATACGCACCTCGGCTCCGGCCGCCTGAAGAAGAATGTTTATCACTCCCATTCGCTCTTAATCCGGCACTGTGGGGTTATGGTTTTTTTCCTTGCCTCACAGTGCCTGCCTGCCGACAATACAGGCATTAAAACGAATAAGGATTTCCCATGAAAGGCGACGCTCAAGTCATTGCCCATTTGCAGGCCCAGCTCAAAAACGAGTTGACTGCCATCAATCAGTACTTCCTGCACTACCGCATGTACAAGCACTGGGGCCTGGACAAGCTGGCCAAGAAGGAATACGAGGAATCCATCGGCGAGATGAAACACGCCGACAAGCTGATGGACCGCATCTTCATGCTCGACGGCCTGCCCAACCTGCAGGACCTGGCCAAACTGATGATCGGTGAAGACGTGCCCGAAGCCCTGAAGTGCGACCTGGCCGCCGAAACCGGCGCGCAGGCAACCATCAAAGACGGCATTGCGCATTGCGAGTCCGTACGCGACTATGTCTCGCGCGATTTGCTGCAAGGCATCCTGGACGACACCGAAGAGCACATCGACTTCCTGGAAACACAAATTGAGCTGATCAACCAGGTTGGCATCCAGAATTACCTGCAAAGCCAGATGGGCGAGCTCAGCTAAACGATCCTGCGCCTGCCGGAATGCCTGTTCCGGCGGATGATCAGGCGCCTCGTTGTTCCAGATTCATCGCAAGGCGCCAAGGCGCCCGCATCAACAGGAAAAGCGCATCACCTGCGCATGCGATGAAATTTAACTATTAATATAGTATTAGTTCACGTATTTTTCCTTAGCCTTTTCGTACACTTTTTGTTAACGAATCGATCACAAAGTCAAGAATTTTTTTGACCTGACCGCTTCAAACTTTCGCATAGGCAACAGCATGCGAAAGGACTGGCAAAAAGGAACAGTGTGTCAATCCAGCAAAAGGTTGGATACGCGAGGGATACCGAAGGCAAGAAAACACGGGCTGGCTCGGCGCATCTTCAAATCGTACGGCCAGGGTCAGCATGGCAATTGCCATCACTAACCACCCTGCTGGTGCTGCTGTTTGCCTCGTCCGCATTCGCTGAACCGGTGACAGCGCCAACATCCTCGGCCATCAGCGGCCCCGTCGCCTACGCCCCCCAGAAACACGATGCACTGATTGCGGCCCTTCGTGCCGGACGTATCACGTCCGCCCAAGCGCTACAACGCCTGAATGGCTGGCTCGCCGGTTCATCAAACGACATCGAACGACGGCGCATAGCTTCGGACATGATCGTCATCGCCACCGGAGGTGGCCGCTTCGCCGAAGCTGTAGCTGTTGGCCGGCAGCTCTCCCCCGAACGCCTGGCCGACTATGCATTGGGCCCGCTCACCGGTGCGGCCAGGCGCGTCGGTGACCTGAAACTGCAAGGCGAAACGATACGCACCTGGCAAACTCGCCAGCCGGCAGCACGTGAACCCCTGGTGCAGGAGGCCTTCTGGAAACTCGACAGCGGCGATGCAGCCGCCGCCAGCACGCTGTACAACAGGCTCGCGAACCCCGCTCCCACCTTGTTGACCGATCGCATCAGCCTGCTTGAACTGCGGGCCGCAGTGGCACAAGCCAAAGGCGATCCGTTGCAGGCCATCTCGGCCTATGAAGCCATCAATACATTGCAGCCCGACCAGCGTTACGTGCGCAGGGAAGCTAGTTTTTTGCTGGCAAGCGCCAACGCCCCTACGACCGCCTCAGAAGAGGCAGAAGCCACGGAACGCGAACATCCTGGCACTTTTTCCGCGTTGGAACTGGCGACACTGAGGCAACAGGCGCTGGCCCAGCAACTTCGTTGGGCCATACTCATGCGCGATGAGCGCATTGGCCTGGCCCGGTTTGCCGAACTTGACCTGGTTCTGGACGCTCAGACCAATGTCTTGCACCAGCTGCAGACAGCAGCAACGCAGGCTGGTCCGGCTGATGCCGAAGGCTGGCGCGCAATACGCATGCGGCTGCAGTCGGATCGGCTGCTCGCGTTGTTCGAGCGCGGCCAGTATGCCGATGCCATTGCACTTTACGACACGTTGCGTGCCGGCGGCGCCGACCTTCCGCCGTACGCACTTGCCGCTGCAGCCAGCGCGCTCTCCCGGGAGCGCCGCTCGATTGAGGCCGTGCCGCTCTATGAAGCCGCACTGGCCAAAAGTGGCACCAGCCTGCCAATGCCCAGCGACATCCATTTCGGGCTGGTGTATGCCTATGTGGACACAGGTCGCTTCGACGCGGCCCAAGCCCTGCTGGACCAGATTGAAGCGGCCACCCCAGCTCTGCAAAAACTGACACCCGAGGCCGGTCGCCCCAACAGTCAGTACAGCGATGTGAACGAAATGCGCGGCTTCTTGCTGCTCTACAGTGATCGCCCGGCCGCCGCACAACAGCGCTTCGAAACCTTGACCCAACAGGCACCGCTCAACGCCGGCTATGCATCCGGCGCGGCCCTCACGGAACGCTTGCGCGAGCACCCTGAAGCAGCTGTGGCGCGCTTCGAGGCCCAGGCTACGAACAACGCTTATTACCCCAGCGCACGCGCCGGTTACGTCGAAGCCTTGCTCGACACCGGTGAATTCGCTGCTGCCCGTCGTATCGGCGATTCGCTGGCGGCTGACTATCCCGACTCGGCAGAAGTACGCGACCTGACCCGCAAGTGGACCGCCGCCACAGGGCCACGGCTCGACGTCGATGCAGAGTCCGACACCGGCGGCGCAGCTATCGCCGACCGGTCATGGCGCGTCGACAGCCGGCTGAGTTCCGGCCTTATCAAAGATGCGTGGCGGGTCTTCTACGATCAATCAGTCGGCTGGGGCGACACGACCCTTGGTCGTGCAAACTGGGCGCGCGGCGGCTTGGGTCTGAACTGGCAAAAGAGTCGATGGCTGGCCGAAGGACAGGTCCAGCAGGCGAACACCGGACCTTATCGCAGCAGTGCAGCCGCGCGTCTGGATTACAGGGTCAGCGACTCCTGGCGGCTATCTGCCTCGTACGACGGCAACAGCAAGGAAACGCCATGGAAAGCACGCGTCGCAGGCATTGGCGCCCGCGAGGCCAACGCAAGCGTCGGCTACGTGGTCAACGAGGCACGTCGCTTCGACCTGCAGTTGCAGCGAATGAACTTCAGTGACGGCAACCAGCGAAATGCGGCAGCCCTGGCCTGGCGGGAGCGCTGGATCAGCGGCCCCGACTTCCAGATGGAGACCCGTTTGGGGGCCGACACCAGCAACAGCAGGTTGCAGGCCGTGCCTTACTTCAGTCCGGCACACGACGCCACCACACAGCTGGCCGTACGCGGACAGTGGCTGAACTGGAAGCGCAACGATCGCCAGTTTTTTCAGATCGTTGAGCTCAGCAGCGGCGGCTACCAACAGACCGGTTTCGGCACAGGCCCCTTATGGAACATTCGCTACGAACACCGCTGGGACCTGGGTCCAAAATTGCAATTGCGCTATGGCCTGAGCATAGGCAGCCATCCCTACGACGGGGTACGCGAGCGGCAGCGCAGCGTCTTTCTGAGCCTCTCGCTCCCCTTGTCATGACCCGCAAAAATCACTCTGACTTCTCGGGCATGCGCCGCATCGGCCGTCTGGTTTTGCATGCGGCCGTCGCGTGGCTGCTGGCCCTGTCGCTCCCGGGCACTGCGCAACCGCTGCCGCCAGCCGATCCCGATGACGGCGTGACATTTCGTGTGCTGTCGTTCCACGACGTACGCGAAAACGTACGCGCCAGTTTCGAGACCGCACCGGATGAAACTGCAATCGACGAACGCACACTGGCCGAGGTCTTCGCCTGGCTGAAACACAACGCCTACCACCCGGTCAGCCTGCAACAGGTCGTGGATGCGAGAGCAGGGTTCCGCCGCCTGCCTTCGCGGCCGGTGCTGCTGACCTTTGATGACGGCTATCGCAGCAATTACACCAAGGTCTTTCCGCTGCTCAAGCGCTACAACTACCCGGCCGTTCTCGCGCTGGTGACAAGCTGGCTCGAAGTTCCGGAAGGCGGCAATGTTCCCTATGGTGACAAACCCGCGCCGCGAGCCAACTTCCTGAGCTGGAGCGAAGCCGCAGAAATGACGCGCTCCGGCCTGGTCGAACTGGCCAGCCATACGGATGCCATGCACACGGGTTTGCTGGCCAATCCCCAGGGTAACCAGCTACCGGCAGCCGCGACCCACCGCTATGACGCCGCCACAGGCCGCTACGAAGACGACAACGCCTACCTGCAGCGTCTCGAGGCCGATCTTCGGCGCAGTCGGGAGATCATCGAACAGCGCACCGGCGCCAAAGTACGCGCGACCGTCTGGCCCTACGGCGCTTACAACGCATTGGCGCTCAAAGCAGCCGAACACGCCGGCATGCCCATCACCTTCTCCCTTCTCGATGGGCCAAACACGGCCACAGTGCCACTCGCGGCAATTCGCCGCGGACTCGTAGCCTACGACAACGAAGCCCCCGACTACGACAGGATTCTGCGCAGCCCGGTTGGCGGCGAAATCCGGCCGATCAACCGGGTCATGCATGTGGACCTGGACTACGTTTACGATCCCGACCCCGCGCAACAGGAGCGCAATCTGTCTTTATTGATAGACCGCGTCGCCGCCATACGGCCGCGTTCAGTGTTCCTGCAGGCATTTTCTGATCCGGACGGCGACGGCGTTGCCGATGCCCTGTATTTTCCGAACCGGCATCTGCCCATGCGTGCCGACCTGTTCAGCCGCGCAGCCTGGCAGTTGCGCAGCCGCACCGGTGTCAGGGTCTACGCCTGGATGCCAATGATGGCCTTTCGCTTGCCCGCATCGGACCCGCTCGCCACCCATACCGTGCTTGCGCAGGGAGGCAAAACCGGTTCCGTAGCAGCAGACCGCTACCACCGCCTGTCGCCCTTCGACCCTGCCACGCGCGCACTGATCGGCGATATCTACGACGACCTAGGCCGGCATGCTTTTTTTGAAGGCGTGCTTTTCCACGACGATGCAACACTCTCGGACGACGAGGACAACAGTCCCGCAGCGCTGGAAACCTACAGGCGCTGGGGCTTGCCGGCCGACGTGGACGCGATACGCAGCAATCCGGCACTCATGGCCCGCTGGACCACGGAAAAAACCCGGTACCTGATTGCCTTCACCCAGGAACTCACAAGCCGGCTGCAAAGATGGCATCCCGAACTGGAAACAGCGCGCAATCTCTACGCGCGCCCGCTACTGGAACCCGCCGCAGAGCAATGGTTTGCCCAGAACTATGAAGCGTCGCTCGCTGCCTATGACTATGTGGCGCTCATGGCAATGCCGCGCATGGAAGGCGAAGTCAACGTCCAGTCATGGCTCACACGGCTGGCACGCCGCGCCGCCGACACACCACGCGGGCTGGACGGCACCCTGTTCGAGTTGCAGGCGCGTGACTGGCGTACCGGCAAGCCGGTGCCTGACCGGGAACTGCTACGCCAATGGACGCTGCTGCAGCGCATGGGCGTGCGGCACCTGGGCTACTACCCCGACGATTTCCTGAACAACCAGCCTTCGCAACAGGTACTGCAGCAGGCGCTGTCGGTACGCACGTTGCTGCAGCGCAGCTTGCAGGATGCCGCGCCGCTATCGAAAACGCCGCCGGCCCGAGTGCAATTGCCGCCGCCCTCATCTGAACGGAGTCAGGCCCCATGAACATGGCCGACTTTCTGTCGCAGACATTACCGTCCCTGCTGTTCGGTTTTGTCTTCTACTATCCCTTTTTCATGGCTTATGTCTGGATGGCCGGCGGACTGTCGCACTCCTGGGTCTTCGAACGCGAGCGCCATGCCGGTGTCAATCCTGTTTCATTGCTTTCCAGCCTGCCGCTTGTGACCGTGATCGTTCCCTGCTTTAACGAGGCGCCCCACCTGCGCGAAGTGATAGAGCAGCTGATGCGCTCGCGCTATCCGGACTATGAGGTCATTGCCGTCAACGACGGCAGCACAGACGGAACCGGCGAACTGCTGGACACGATGGCCCAGGAATATTCGCGCCTGCGCGTGCTCCACAACGCCAGCAACCAGGGCAAGGCGGTCGGACTGAACACCGCCAGCCAGCTGGCCCGCGGCGAATACATCCTTGGCATAGATGGTGACGCGCTGGTCGATATCGATGCCATTGCCTGGATGCTGCTGCCGATGCTGCTCTCCGAACGTATAGGTGCCGTCACCGGGAATCCCCGTATCCGCACCCGCACCACGCTGCTCGGACGCATGCAGGTCGGCGAGTTCTCCTCAATCATCGGACTCATCAAACGCTCGCAGCAACTGGTTGGCACGCTGTTCACAGTTTCCGGCGTGCTCGCCATGTTCCGGCGCAAGGCGATTCTGGAGGTTGGTTTCTGGAGCCCGGACGTGCTGACAGAAGACATAGACATGAGCTGGAAACTTCAGCTCAGCGGCTGGCAGTTGCGCTTCGAGCCTCGCGCACTGTGCTGGATCCTGATGCCGGAAACGCTGCGCGGCCTCTACAAGCAGCGCCAGCGCTGGGCCACTGGCGGAATACAGACCATGCTTCGCTACAGCACGCGCATCCTGCAACTGCGCAACTGGCGGACCTGGCCTATCTATATCGAATACATGGTCAGCGTGCTGTGGGCATATGTGATGGCAACCGTGCTGTTCATCAGCCTTATACAGTTCGCCCTGCCCGACAGTTCGGCATGGAGTTCTGCTCTGTTGCCGCACTGGCAGGGCACGCTGCTCGCCATGACCTGCATGCTGCAGATGTTCCTGAGCCTCTGGATCGACCGCCGCTACGACCGGGACCTGCTGCGTTATTTTGCGGGAACGATCTGGTACCCGATCGCATTCTGGCTTATCACGATGCTGACAACTGTTATTGCCCTCCCCCAAGCCCTGATGCGCCGCCGCGGCAAGCGTGCGGTCTGGACCAGCCCCGACCGAGGAGTTTCATCCAATGCGCCCTGAATCCCACACTCATCACTATCCGGCCAAGGCCGATACCGTTGTGCCAGCCCGGCGCCCCTCCTGGGGACAGCCGGCGGTGGAGGAGCCCATCATCGACGCAGCGCGTATTTCCCTGAGCGCCTTCGGTACCGGCCGCTCCCGCTTGCGCACAATCGCCATGTACCTGTGGCTGCGCATCATTCGGCCGGCGCTCACCCTCGGGGTCTGGTTCATCGCCATCTGGCATGCCTGGCCTTACGTTCTCGGAACGGGCTCCCAACCCCAGGCGCTGCATTTGCTCGGTATCTACGCAATTGTCATCGTCGTGATTCTGGCTTTGATGCTGGTAATCGCACCGTTGCGACGCTGGCAACAGCGACGCGAGACGCCGCCCGACGAGGAGGAGTCGTCCCTGTTTGCCATGGCCTCCTATGTCGACGTGACGCCATCGCGACTCTCAAAATGGCAGCGAACCAAAAAAATCCTGGTACACCACGACAAGAATGGCCAGCTAAGGAACCTCACGAACACCGGCACAGGCCGGCTGGAAGCGCCCTCGCGGTTTCAGCAGCGCAGCAAAGACAACTCAAATTGACTGCGGCGGCCTAACTTCGCCGGAGTTTCTGGCGGGCCGTTCAGGCATCTGCCCCCACCTTGCTCAACTGAGCAAGAGCCCTCAAGCACATTCCGATTTTGTCCATTTGCCACACTCTCCGGCAAAGAACTTAGTACGAATCATTATCATTTGATATACAATTCCTGACGAAACTTTACGCGCCAGCCAACTCTCGTCCCAACGGACCGTTTGAGTACAGCCAAGCCCTTTCTGAAACCCGGTTCCTTGCCGTCACAAGGCATAAACCTGCTTGGAGGCCACCTTGGCACACCCTTCCGTTCGCACTTCACGCCCTGCACGAAACAAAAAAAACCGTTCCTCCGACATCGCTGGCAGCAGCCGCAACATGGCTGCAGCCTCGGAAAAAGCATTGCTGCCGCTGGGTGCACTGATGCTCGCAGCCTCCGTGAGCGGCTGGGCGCAAAGCAATGCAGCACCTGGTGCGGAGCAAACGCTGAAGACGGTGACGGTTACCGAAAAAGCAGAAGCGCCTGAAGGCAAGGATGCCCTGCAGACGAAAAAGACCACCATTGGCAAGGGCACGCAGGATATCCGCGACATCCCGCAATCGATCAGCGTCATGACTGAAAAACTCATCGATGATCGCAAACTCGACACCCTGAAGGATGCCCTTCACCATACAGCAGGCATCACCTTCGCAGCAACCGAAAACGGCACCGACCAGGACATTCGCCTGCGCGGTTTTCCTGTTGCGACCGTGGGGGATTTGCTGATCGACGGCATGCGTGATCCATCGCAATACGACAGGGACACGTTCAACTACGACCGCATTGAAATCCTGCGCGGATCCGCATCCATGATATTTGGCCGCGGCTCCACCGGTGGCGTGGTGAACCAAGTCACAAAGCAGCCCATGCTGCTGGACCAGAACGACTTCGAAACCACCATTGGTTCGCGTGGCTACGTGCGCACAACGGCCGACTTCAACATCCGGACCGGTGAAGACGCTGCATTGCGCCTTAACGTCATGGCAAACAAGGCCGACAACGGCGGTGCAAAAATCGACAAATACGGCATTGCGCCCACTTACCGCTGGGGCATTGGCACCCGGGACGAGTTCAGCGTCGGCCTGTTTCACCTGAATGTGGACAATGTCCCTCAGTCCAGCATGCGTTACCTTAACGGCAATGTCCCGAACATCAACCCCGGCAATTTTTATGGCACCCAGAGCGACTATCTGCTGGGCAAGGCCACTTACGGGACCATCAAACACACCCATCGCTTTGATGATGGCGGCGAACTTCGCAGCCAGGTCCGAACCGGCGTGTTTGATCGCGCGCAATGGGGCACCAATGCTTCATTCGGAGCCCCGCCACTGAATCCCGCTACGGTAACGGCAGCGAATGTCAATCCAGCCACGGTGCTGCAGCGCCAGGGCCTGACGCCACGCAAGGACCGCTTCACGGGTACCTATTTCCAGAGCGACTACTCCAATGAGTTCAACTGGTTCGGGATGAAGCACCAGATCCTGACCGGGGTTGATGCAGCAAGTGAGAAGGCCAACCGCTTTTTGGCCAACAACGGCATAGGCGCCAACTTTGACAAGGGCAATACAACGATCGGTACCCCCAATGACGGGCGCACCCTGGCAGTAGCACCGATTTATCGCGACTCCAGCAATTACTCTGCAACGGCAATGGGCGCGTACATACAGGATCTGGTGCAGGTTGCCCCAGACTGGAAACTGCTGGGCGGATTGCGTTACGACACATTCAAGGGCAACTTCAACAATCTCGTATATGCAGCGACTACGGGCAATACGCTGACGAGAGTTGACAATGCCCAGATGTCCATAGGCGCATTCAGCTATCGCGGCGGTGTGCTGTACCAGCCAACGCCTACAAGCTCCTACCATTTTTCCTATGGCACGTCGTTCAACACAAATGCCGACACCTACCAGTACACGACCCCGCAGACCGCGAACACCCCGCCAGAAAAGAGCCGCAACATCGAACTGGGTGCCAAGCTGGACTGGCTGGACGGCAAGCTGTCTACCCGCGGAGCCCTGTTCCATACAGAGAAATACAACGAGCGAACCACAGATGCCGACTTTGCAGGCACGGCATTTCTTTTGTCCGGTAAACGGCACACGGCCGGCATTGAGATTGATGTGGTCGGCCGCCTGACACCGCAATGGGAAATTTACCTCTCGTACGCCTACACACCAGTCGCGAAAATTGATGCAGCCGGTACCGCTGCCCAGGCAACGGTCGGCCAGCGCGTAGGCCTCACGCCCAAAAACAGCGGCAGCGCATGGATCAGCTACCAGGCGACACCGAAACTGCGCGTGGCAGGCGGCATCAACGGGGCAAGCGAAAACTTCGCCCTCGCCGGCACAAGCGGCGCAGCCCAGCTCACTGCCCGGGCGGCCGGGTATGTTGTGGCCGACGCCATGATGGAATACAAGTTTACGCAGGACACTTATATGCAGGTCAACGTCAGCAACATCGCCAACAAGATTTACGGTGACCAGCTGTACCCCGGCTTTGTGATTACCGGTGCACCCCGCACTGTCAAAATGACTGTCGGCACGCGCTTCTGACCTTATCATTGCTGCATGCTCCTGCACGTTCCGGAAATCCTGACGCCTGACGAAGTCCGCCAGGCGCGTAACGTGCTCGCCCGCGCCCCCTGGGGCAGCGGGCGCATCACTGCAGGGGAGCAATCTGCCCAAGCCAAGAACAATGAGCAGTTGCCCGAGACCAGCCAGGAAACACGAGAGCTGCAAGCTTTGGTGCTGGCCGGGCTGGAGCGCCATCCTGTTTTTTTCTCGGCCACGCTGCCCAAGCAGATATCCCCTCCGCTCTTCAATCGCTACGGCGGCGCAGCGAACCATTTCGGCAACCACGTGGACAGCGCCGTGCGCTACCTGCGCAATGGCGCAGGCCGCGTGCGTACCGACATCTCCTGCACACTGTTTCTCTCGGAGCCCGAGGAATACGACGGCGGCGAACTGGTGATTGAAAACCCCGGCAGCCAGCAGCAACGCGTCAAGTTGCCCGCCGGCCATATGGTGATTTATCCCGGCACAAGCGTGCACCGTGTGGAACCCGTCACGAGTGGCCATCGCCTCGCAAGTTTTTTCTGGATCCAGAGCATGGTGCGCAGCAATGAACAACGGCAGTTGCTGTTCGATATGGACTCGCACCTGATCCGGCTGCGCAGCACCATCGGTGAAACCGACAGCGCCGTGATCGGCCTGACGGGTACTTATCACAATTTGCTGCGTACCTGGCTGGATGTCTGACGCAGGGCTCCACTCAAACCCCAAACCCCAAACCGCATCTTGCCACGCGTGAGAAAAAGGAACCCCATGAAACAAACTTCTCTCTTCTCCCTCGCCCTGCTCTGCATGGTCGCTGCCGGCTCCGCCCAGGCACATGGTGACTTCAGCTGTGACGTGCCCAAAGCCGAATGGAAAACGCAGATGGAGCTACAGCGAAAACTGACAGCCGAAGGCTGGAAAATACGCCAGGTCAAGACCGACAACGGCTGCTACGAAGTTTATGGTTTCGATGAAAAGGGCCAGCGCATCGAAATTTATTTCAATCCCAAGACTTTTGAAAAAGTCGGTGAAATCAAGCAGCCCTCCTAAGACCGACGTATTCCAGGATGTCCAGCTTGGTAGCTCCCATCAAGGTCTGGGACCGGCTGGTTCGGCTGCTGCACTGGGCACTCGTAGCCTCCGTCGTGATGGCGTGGATCAGCACCCTCGGCCTCGGATTGGTCAAGGCACATGAACCCGCAGGGTACATAGCCCTGGGCGTCGTCACCCTGCGCATCATCTGGGGTTTTTCCGGCAGCCGCTACGCACGCTTTTCCCAGTTCGTCCGCGGCAAACGCGAGGTTTTGCATTACGCGGGCCAACTTCAGGCCGGTAACGAGCCCCGTTATATCGGCCATAACCCCCTGGGGGGCTGGATGGTCCTGCTGCTGCTGGGCCTTGTCGTCAGCCTCGGGCTGACCGGCTGGCTTTACACCACGGACTACTTTTGGGGCATGGCCTGGCTTGATACGCTGCACCACGCCCTTGCATGGGCGCTCCTCGTCCTTGTAGCGCTGCATCTGGCCGGAGTCGCATTTACCAGTCTGCGCCACAGCGAAAACCTCATCACAGCCATGTTTAGCGGGTGCAAAGCACCTCCCGGCACCGGAGATACCATCACATGAAGCCGGTTCCTGCACTCGAAAAAATCCCTCCGGGCGTCATCACGCTGGCAGACCATGAGGCCCACGCCCGCTCTGTGCTGGACGACAACGCCTGGGCCTATTTCAGCGGTGGTGCGGCAGACGAAATCACCCTTCGAGCCAACAACAGTGCCTGGAGTGCGCTGAACCTGCAACCACGCGTCCTGCGTACCATGGCTGGAGGCCACACCCGCGTGACATTGCTCGGACGAACCCTTGCGCATCCGGTGCTGCTCGCCCCCGTGGCCTTCCAGCGCATGGCGCATCCCGATGGCGAAATGGCAAGCGCTTACGCAGCGGCTGCGCAGGGGGCCGGGCTGGTGCTCAGCACCCAGTCCAGCACCCCGCTCGAATCGGTAGCACATGCGGTATTGGGCGAAGCGCAGCGCGGTCCATTGTGGTTTCAACTCTATATGCAGCATGATCGCGGCTTCACGCGAGAACTGGTCCAGCGCGCGGAACAGGCGGGCTATGAGGCACTGGTGCTCACCGTCGATGCATCAAGCAGCGGTGTACGCGACCGCGAGCGCCGGGCCGGATTCACCTTGCCCCCGCACGTTTCGGCCGTCAACCTGGACGGCTTGCGCCCCCCCGCCCCCAGCACCCTGCAGCCAGGCCAGAGTGCGTTGTTTGATGGATTGCTGGCCACCGCGCCCACCTGGTCCGATGTTGAATGGCTGCAGGCCCAAACCCGCCTGCCGGTACTGCTCAAAGGCATCCTGCATGAAGACGATGCACGCCAGGCCGCCGCCCTGAAGCTGGCCGGCATTGTCGTCTCCAATCACGGGGGCCGCACGCTGGACACCACGCCCGCCACAGCCATGATGCTGCCGCGCATCGCCGACGCCACCAAAGGAGAGCTGCCCCTTCTCGTCGATGGCGGCATTCGCCGCGGCACCGACATCCTCAAGGCCATGGCCCTGGGAGCATCTGCCGTGCTTGTCGGGCGCCCCTGCCTGTATGGGCTGGCCAATGCCGGTGCGCTGGGCGTGGCGCATGTCCTGCGCCTGCTGCGCGACGAGCTTGAAATTGCGATGGCCCTTAGCGGCTGCGCCACCCTGGACCAGGCATCACGCACCCTGCTTTTCCGGGCGGATTAACCGCGCTGGCATTAATGTATTGCAAATGCGATAGATTCGCATTTATAATCAAACCACTGAATTAAATCATTCAACCAGCAAGCCAATCCATGATCGTCTGCGTCTGCCACAGAATCTCTGACCGTGAAATCGCCCGTCACGCACGCGCCGGCATGGGTTTCGACGAGATTCAGTTCGAACTCGGCGTTGCCACCCAGTGTGGCCAATGCGAGGGTTGCGCCCGTGACGTGGTGGCGCAATGCAGTGCAAGCTGCCCAAGCGCCAACATCAAGCTCGCCACCAATCTCCAGGAAGGCAGCACATGGCAAACCTCTCAACCCTATTTGCAGCTCTCCCCTTCAGCCTGATACTGGTGGCAGGCTGCGCGTGGTGGGTTTTCCGCCGCTGACAAGCGCAGCCGGTACCATGATCCATTGCTCCTGAGGCGCTTTCCGCGCCACTCTTTCACAACATTTCCCCCATGAACGCCACTGCACTTCCCCCGGCCCAAAGCGCGCCCTCGCTGGGCCTGCCTCCAGGTCTGGTTGTGGCGGGCAAAGCCACCAGCAAAAGCATGCCGCTGAGCCGCAATGCAGTCATCGCCCTTTCAGTGGTGGCGCTGCATGTCGCATTTATCTGGGCCCTGCAAAGCGGCCTGCTGATGCGCGCGGCAGAAATCATCGTGCCCGCCGAAGTACTCTCCCAATTTATCGATCCGCCCTCACCCAAGGTCGAGCCGGTGCCTCCCGCACCACCTACCCCGCCGGCACCTGTTAAAAAGGCCGTGACCAAGGCGCCTGTGCTGCCGGCCCCGCAACCGCTGGCGATTCCCGACAACACACCGTCGCCCAATGCACCAACGGGTGTCCTTACCCCGCCCACAACCCCTGCGCCCATAGCCGCAGCTGTTGCGGCCGCACCGGTTGCGCCGGCCGGGCCGCCCGTGGTGCAATTGCCGTCCAGTGATGCCAACTACCTGCAAAACCCCAAGCCGCCTTATCCTCCCCTCAGCAAGCGCCTGAACGAGCAGGGTAAAACCACGATCAAGGTCTTTATTGACGTGGAAGGCCTGCCGCAGCGTGCCGAGATCGCAAAATCCAGCGGTTACGACAGGCTTGACCAGGCCGCGCTGGCGACCGTGATGCGCTGGCGCTACGTGCCGGGCAAACGTGGCGGCGTACCCGAAGCCATGTGGTTCAACGTCCCCATCAACTGGGTTCTTGAGTAGCTTTCAGTTTCCTGATATTTTTTGCACTGTGGAGTATTGATTCATGAATTCCCAATTCGGCCTTGCCAATGTCTGGAGCCAGGGCGATATCGTCACCAAATCCGTCGCGCTGCTGCTGCTGTGCATGTCACTCGCATCGTGGATGGTCATCGTCATCAAGACGCTTGACCTCATCAAGTACAAGAAGATCGCAAAAAGCGCTGAAGACTTCTGGCACAGCGAAGACTTTGCAGCAGGCCTCGCCAAACTGGGCAGCGATCCCGCCAACCCCTTCCGCCAACTGGCGCTTGAAGGACGCGAAGCTACCCTGCACCATCGCAACACCAAGGCCCACCTGCATGATGCACTGGACGTGAGCGACTGGGTTACACGCACATTGCGCAACGCCATCGACGAGTTCACGTCCAAGCTGCAGTCCGGCCTTGCCATTCTGGCATCCGTAGGCTCCACAGCACCGTTTGTCGGCCTATTCGGCACGGTTTGGGGCATTTACCACGCACTGCTGTCCATAGGCGCGGCAGGCCAGGCCACCATCGACAAGGTGGCAGGACCGATTGGCGAGTCGCTGATCATGACCGCTCTGGGCCTGGCCGTGGCCATTCCTGCGGTGCTCGGCTACAACGCGCTGGTGCGCGGCAACAAGGGCGTGCTGCAAAAGCTCAACCGCTTCGCCCACGATATGCACGCTTACTTTGTGACCGGTGCCCGGGTCAGTGCAGGTGGTTCGGCCAATGTGTTGCCGATGAAAAAAGCCTGATCCCCAAAAACCATCAAGGAAGACACTACCATGGCTTTCGGAACCCAGGACGACACCGATGATGTGATGAACGAGATCAACATGACGCCCATGGTGGACATCATGCTGGTCCTGCTGATCATCTTCATCATCACCGTGCCAGTGATGAAACACTCGGTCAACATTGACCTGCCGCGCGCGACCAACGAAGCGCAAAACATCAAGCCCGAAACCATCCGCCTGAGTGTGGATGCGCAAGGCGCCTACTTCCTGAACGAAACCAAGATCACGGATGAGGAGCTGGCACCACGGCTCAAGGCCGCAGCGGCGCAAAACCCCCAGCCCGACCTGCACATTCGCGGTGACAAGGACGTGCGCTACGAACGCGTGGCGCAGGCCATGGCGGCCGCCCAACAGGCGGGCCTGCACAAGATCGGCTTCATCACCGAACCCAAACACTGAGCAGGGAGCCGGCTAGGCCCTGTTGGAGAGAGCTTCCCGGCGCAGTTGCTGAACGGTCGTTAGCAAGCTGCAAAAAAGAAACGCACAACAGCACCAACTCTCTTGACTTTTAAATGAGAATAGTTATCATTAACTTATCAATCTTCAACAGGTAACCCAACAGGTTTAACCATCATGTCCCTCGTGCAGCCGACTTCACATACCCTGAGCTTGCCCACCCGCCCTGCCGTGCATTCGCAAGCTGCTGGCGCAAACACGGCGGGTACATCCTCGGGCTGCGTGGACAGCACCGAAATCCTGCGCGGGCAAAAGGCGGTGGAGATCAACCACAACGGCTCCACCTACCGTTTGCAGGCCACGCGCCTGGGCAAACTGATACTGACCAAATAAGAGCCGCCAAACAAATACTGTCAACGCTTTCATCGTGGGGCGATCCGAGGCTTTAACTCAAGTCTCCAAGGTCGTTTTTGCCAGCCACGGGCCCTTACCGGCCGTCTAGCCAGGCTTTTTTTCCACAACGATCAATGTGTACACCCGTAAAAAAGCCGACCCTGAGTCGGCTTTTTTGTGGCTGCAGGACGCAGCCGGGGAAGCGGCTCTGTTTACAGGCCGATAGCGGCAATGCCGGCCCGCGCAATCTGCGCATCTTCATTCGACTTCACGCCACTGACGCCCACAGCACCGATGCACTGTCCGTCCTTGACAACCGGCACGCCGCCTTCGAGCATGCCTGCAATCGCCGGGGCGCTCAGGAAGGACACGCGGCCACCGTTGATGATGTCTTCGTAAACCTTGCTTTCACGACGGCCCAGGGCCGCCGTATTGGCCTTTGCAGGCGCGATATGAGCCGAAGCAGGCGCGGCGCCATCCAGGCGCTGCAGGTGCAGCAAATGGCCGCCGTCGTCAACAATGGCGATGGTCACAGCCCAATTGTTTTTAACGGCTTCGGCCTCGGCGGCGGCGGCGATGGCTTTCACGTCGGCAAATTCAAGCACTGCTTTTGTTTTCATGGTTTCCCGGAAAATGGTTGATGGAAGCCATGAGCATACGCAAATTTTGAAGCCGCATCCGCGAGCGGCAAACCTAAATTACCCATGTTCTGATCTATAGAGCCCCTAAAAAAAGTAGGAAGTCGCAGGCGTAAAAGCATTGAAAAGCCGGAGGTGCACCCTAAAATGTAACTGCCTGCATTTGCTGGCGCTCTGGAGATACTGCTCATGACCGACAACGTTCAAACCATTGACTACGGCCTGGCGACGTCAAGCGAACAGCGCAACAAGGTTTTGCGCAATACCTACTGGCTGCTGGCCCTGAGTTTGCTGCCAACAGTGCTGGGCGCCTGGCTCGGTGTTGCCACCGGCATTACCCGCTCGCTTACCGGCGGGCTGGGAATGATCGTTTTCCTGGCTGGTGCGTTCGGCCTCATATTCGCCATCGAAAAAACCAAGAACTCGGCCATGGGCGTGCCTGTGCTGCTGGGCTTTACCTTCTTCATGGGCCTGATGCTGTCGCGCATGATTGCCATGGTGCTGGGCTTCAGCAATGGCGCTTCGCTCGTGATGACGGCTTTTGCCGGCACCGCAGGCGTGATGGTCGTGATGGCCAGCGTGGCTACCGTCATCAAGCGCGACATCAGCGGCATGGGCAAATGGCTCTTCGCCGGCGTCCTGGTGTTGGTGGTGGCGTCCATCATCAACATCTTTGTGGCATCGACCATGGGCATGGCCGTGATCAGCACGCTGGCAATTGCAATCTTCAGCGCCTACCTGCTGTACGACCTGAAGCGCGTTATTGATGGCGGTGAAACCAACTACATCAGCGCGACGCTGGCCATCTACCTGGACCTGTTCAATATCTTCCAGAGCATGCTTGCGCTGCTGGGCATTTTCGGCGGCGAACGCGACTGACCGTTTGTTCATCAGCTCTGAATAAAAAAGGCCCCTGGGGGCCTTTTTTATTGCCGTGTCGCGTAGCTCCAATCAAACCGGCATTTTGCAGGCTGGATCGGGGGCAGGCAGGGCCTGGGCCGACGGCACGGTGGTCTGGATCACGGGGCGCAGCTTGCCACCCTGCTCTGCAACGATGCCAAAGTAATTCGGGCCTTCGAGCTGGTGGTCTTCCTTGCGCATCACCTGCTTGCCCAGAATCGTGTCAAAGCTCATGCCACTCATGATTTTTGCAAGATCGGCAGGCTTGTCGCTCTTGGCAGCCTTGATGGCCTGCACCAGAACCTGCATGCCAATGTAGGTTTCACCTTCGAAGTTGGTGGGCTCTGTACCAGGATAAGCCTTGCGCCATGCATCGACAAAAGCCTTGTTCTCAGGCGTGCCGAGTGTAGAACTGTAATTGACGATGCCGTAGATACCGCGCGAGGTGTCGCCCAAAGTGGCCACGGTGCTGTCCGTCACAAAGCTCACACCGGCCATGGTCACATTCGCAAGCAAACCGAATTGCTTGGCTTGCTGTGCAAAATTCAGCGCGTCACGGCCTGCAAGTGCGACCCAGACGCCGTTAGCACCAGCGTCCTTGATCTTCTGTATATATGGTGCGAAGTCATTCGCACCGGCCGGGGCGTAGTTGTCAGAAACAATTTTTTTGCCCAGCCCCTGAGCTGCCTTGGTAAAGCTCTCGCCGGAGTTGCGTCCCCAGGCAATGTCGTTGGCCATGATGGCCCATTTGTCTTCCTTGCGGGAAGCCAGCCATGGCCGTACGGCCGCCGCATCGGCAGCGTCAGGACGGTTCACCCGGAAAACACGCGCCTGGCAGGTGTCGCCGGTGAGCTTGTCGGTCTTGTTGATGGTGGAGATGTAGATCGCATCCCAGCGCTCAACCATCGGGGCGATGGCCAGGCCTTCGCCCGAGGCGATCAGGCCGAGCAGGATCTTGTTGCCGGACAGCGCGAGTTTTTCGGCCTGTTTGCGGGCGACTTCGGGCTTGCCTTCGCTGTCCTGGTATTCGATCGCCAGCTTGCGGCCCAGCACGCCGCCTTGCGCATTGGTTTCGTTAGCTGCGAAGGTCACGGCGCGCTTGACCTGGTTGCCAAGGTCGGCCCAAGGACCCGACAGGGAGGTCGGGACGCCGACCCGGATGTCCTGCGCAAATGCACTGGCCTGGCCCAGCATCGTGATGGCCGCACAGGCGGCCAGGGGCAAGAGGCGCTTTAAGATCAACTGTTTTATTTTCATGATGTCTCCTAGAGTTGTTAACGGAACTGCCTGACTAAACACGATTCAAAAACACGAAAATTTCTAGACTGCGATGTGCTGGCGCAGCTTCTCGATCGGCACGCCGTCCATCGGGCCTTCTTCAATGACACGGCCTTTGGACAGCACGTAATAGCGCTTCACCACGTCCCGCACAAAGGCGATGTTCTGCTCGACCAGCAGAATCGACGTACCGGACTTGGCGAGCGCATTGAGCATGTCGATCAGCTGGTCGACGATGACGGGCGCCAGGCCTTCACTGGGCTCATCAAGGATCAGCAACTCCGGGTTGGCCATCAATGCCCGGCCAATGGCGAGCATCTGTTGCTGCCCGCCGGAAAGCGCCGTTCCCGAGGTGTCCGCGCGCTCTCGCAAAACCGGAAAAAGATCGTAGACAGCCGACAACGTCCACGGTCCCTTGCGACGGCTGGCCGCGCCCAGAACCAGGTTTTCCTGCACTGTCAGCGCGCCGATGATGCGGCGCCCCTGCGGCACGATCGAAATGCCCCTATGGGCAGCATCGAAGTTCCGGATTTTTAGACACGGTTTTCCGTCCATCTCCACGCTTCCGGCACGCACGGTTGCGATGCCCAGCAGGCTGTTGATCAGCGTGGTCTTGCCGACACCGTTGCGGCCCAGCACTGCGACACAATCGCCGCGATCCACGTGCATCGTCACACGATCCAGGATCTGTGCACGGCCATAGTAAGCATCGACATCGCGCATCGAAAGAAGGCTCATGCCGCGTTCCTTCCCAGGTAGGCCGAGATCACCAGCGGACTGGTGCGTACTTCCTGCGCCGACCCCTCCACCAGCAACTCGCCGAGATTCAGGACGGTGATGCGGTCACAGATTGAAAACACAACATCCATGTCATGCTCGACCAGCAGCACAGTGATGCCCCAGCGCTTGACGAGGTCGCGCAGCAGGTGCGCCAGATCGAGGGATTCCTGCATCGTCAGGCCTGCTGCAGGCTCGTCCAGCAACAACACCCTGGGACGGCCAATCAGCGCGAGCGCCAAGTCCAGTCGTCGCTGGTCGCCGTAGCTGAGCTCATTAGCCGGTTGGTGCTGAAATTCAGCGAGGTTCAGCTGTGCCAGCACCTCGTCCACATGCGAGCCGCTGTCCCAGTGGGAGGCCAGTTCCAACTGGTCACGCACGGTACGGGTCGGGAAGATGCTCGTCCGCTGGAATGAGCGTGCCATGCCCAGCTTGCGACGCGCGCGCGACGAACAGGCACCGATGTCCTGACCATCGACCAGCACCTGCCCGCTCCATTGTTTTGCGCGTCCTGACAACACGTCGATCAACGTCGATTTGCCGGCGCCGTTCGGACCGATCAGTCCACGGATTTCCCCCGCAGGTACGCTGAGGTTGACGTCGCGCAATGCCGCAAAGCCACCGTAGCGGCGCGACAACGCTATGCCCTGAAGCGCGGGATGCGTCATTGAGTTTTTCCTTCCACGGTGCGCACGGAGGAGCGTTTTGCGATTTTGCGATCACCCAAAAGGCGACGGGTCAATCGTCGCCACACCGCAGCAAGAATTCCGGCCAGGCCTGACGGGAAACCGACGGTGATCACGATCAGGACCACTCCGATGATGGCCTGCCAGTGTTCGGTGAGATTGCCCAACGCATCCTTGACACCGAGGAACACCAGCGCACCGATGGCCGGACCAACAACGAATTCCGCACCACCCACGATCGCCATCACCAGCGCTGAGCCCGACATCGTCCAGTGCAGCAAGTCAGGCGACACAAAGCCGTTGTAGAGAAAGAACAGCGTTCCACCGATGGCACCGATGGCGGCAGACATCGCGAACACAAGGGCGCGCGGCAACAGGGTTTCATAGCCGATGAACCGGGCCCGCTCTTCGTTGTCGCGGATGGCGTGAACCAGCCGTCCCATGCGGCTTCTGCTGAAAACCGCCAGGCCAAACAGGATCAGGCTCAACGTGGTCCAGCAAATCACAAACATGGAGTTGGCAGACTGGAATACCGAGCCCGGCAGGCCGATGATCGTGGATGGCAGGCTCACAGACAGGCCATCGTCACCCCCGGCAAGGTCACGCCACTTCAGTACGATTTCATGAAAAACCTGCGCAACAGCAAGTGTCAACATCGAAAAGGCCACGCCCGACAGACGGACGATCACCAGGGCAATCACAAAACCAAGCAGCGTGGGCACCAGGACGGCGAGAAAGAGCACCAGCCCGGTTGGCAAGCCGCTGCTTTTGAGAAGCAGGCCGGTCAGGTAAGCCCCCAGCCCGAAAAAGGTCGCATGACCAAAACTCACCAGGCCGCATTGGCGGATCAGCACCCCAACGCTGGTGGCCAGCAAGGCGTTCAGCGTGCCTTGTGTCAGCAGCGTCATGGTGGTCGGACCCTTTACAAGGTGAGGCAGTGTCAGGCCGAATCCGATCGACAACAATGCCAACACCCAGGCCGGTGGAACGAAACGCGCGTGCCCCGAGGTGGTGACCTCACGCTGTGAATGGGTAGCAGGCCCGCTCATGCGCTGGACTTTCCGGAGAAACCATTGGGCCGCCAGATAAGCACGGCAATCATCAGGACGAACGGAATCGCTGACGCCGCCGTTGGCAGGTAAACAATCCCGAAATTGTGGATCTGGCCGATCAGCATGGCTGCGAGAAACGCGCCACCAAAACTGCTCAGGCCACCGACCACCACAACGATGAAGCAGTCGACCAGGATGTAGCCGCCCATCGACGGTGACAACGCCATCAATGGCGAGGCGATGACGCCCGACATCCCCGCCAGTGCAGCGCCCACAGCGACCACAATGGCGCTGACCCGATCAGTGTTGACGCCCTGCATGCCTGTAGTGACGGCATCGGCACTTGAGGCGCGGACGTAAAGGCCAATCGCGCTGTAGCGCAGCCAGGCCGACAAGCCGCCCACCGTCAAAAGACTCACCACAATCACCAGCAGGCGATACAGCGGGTAAGAAAAGCCGAACAGTTCAAGATTGCCGGACAACGATGGAGGCACCGTGACGCTGATGTAATCTTTGCCCCAGACCGTGCGCGCGAAATCTTCCAGGATCAACAACATGCCGAAAGTCACCAGTACCGTGAGCAGAGGATCGTGCTTTTGCAGCGGACGAAACACGCCGATGTCGAGCAGGACACCCAGCACCGCCATGGCCACCACACTTGCAGCAAGCCCCGCGTAAAAACCGGCATACACCGCGACGCTGTAGCCAATGTAGGCGCCAATCATGAAAAGGCTGCCATGCGCAAAGTTCACCACCCTGCGCAAGCCGAAAATCAGCACCAGCCCGACCGACAGGATGTACAGGAGACCACCGTAAACCAGGCCGTTGAGTAGCTGGATGGTCATGCCCTTGCCTCCTCACCGGCATAGCGCCGCATGGCTTTGCAGGCGGCCTCGGCGCACACGTCGGCCAGGCGGCCACGTTCGATTGCATCCGGCGAGCTCGCATTGCCATCCAGTCCACGCCGCAAGACCCCATAAAGTATGGAGGCCAGCCTGAACATGGCAAAGGCGACATAGAACGGCCAGCCGGGCAGGCTTTCGCGGCCGCTGCCCCGGCAATAGCGCGCCAGGTACTCTTCCTCCGTGGGGACTCCCGAGTCCGTCATGTCGCGATCAGTGAAGCCACCGAAAGCGCGCTGTGGCAAATACCAGGCCATCATGTTGTAGGCCAGATCGGCCAGGGGGTCGCCCAAGGTAGAGAGTTCCCAATCCAGAATAGCCAGCAGCCGCGGCTCTGTCGGGTGAAAAATCATGTTTTCAAGACGGAAGTCACCGTGCACAAGACGACGGTCTTCGTGTGCAGGCAAATGGGCCGGCAGCCACTTGATCAGCGCCTCCATGTCCGCGGAAGCTTCCAGCGCCACCGCGCGGTACTGGTCCGTCCAGCGGCGGATTTGCCGGGCATAGTAATCCCTGGCCTTGCCAAAACTTGCGAGGCCAGCCGCGTCCACGTCGACGCTGTGCAGGGCAGCCAGCGCATCACCCATCACGTCATAAATGGCAGCGCGGTCATCCGGGGGCACTCCAGGCAACGCCGGGTCCTTGAAAACACGGCCATTGATAAACGGCATCACGTAAAACGCGGTGCCGATGACATCGGCATCTTCAACATACAGGTGCGGCCGCGGCACCGTAAGACCGGCCTCCGCCAGCGCTGTCATGACTCGAAACTCGCGGTCAATCGCATGGGCCGAAGGCAGCAACACACCTGCTGGTTTCTTGCGAAGAACGTAGTCGTGCAAGCCTGCGCGCATGCGGTAGGTCGGGTTGGACTGGCCGCCCACAAAGCGTTCCAGGGTCAACGCCGTCCAATCGCCGGGGAGTTGCGGCGCCAGAAAGGCACCAAGCCGGGCAGCGCCCGGTTCGGCGGAAGGGTGTTGTAAAAGTGTTTCGATTGTCATGGAAGTCAGCCCGCCGTGTAGCCGCCGTCAACACACAGGATCTGGCCGGTGACGAAGCCCGCAGCCGGCGATACCAGAAAGAGCAAGGCGCCGGCGATATCCTCCGGTTTCCCGAGACGCCCCATCGCGGTCCGCCTGAGCACGTCGCCATAGAGTTCGGGCTGTGTACGCACCAGCTCACGGTTCAGGTCGGTCACGATGACGGTTGGCGCCAGCGCATTCACGGTGATGCCGTGCGGCCCCAGTTCAAAAGCCAGGGCGCGGGTGAGATTCGCCACCGCCGCCTTGGCCGCGGAATACGCAATGCGATGCGACATGCCGCGCAGGGACAGGATGGAGCCCATGTTCAGGATGCGGCCGGAGCCAGCGGCCATCATCATGGGCGCAACGGCACGGGCGGTATAAAAACTGCCCGTCGCACTGGTGTCCATCACCTGGTGCCAGTCGTCGTCGGTGAGTTCCAGCAGTGGCTTGGGTGACGTTGTACCGGCGTTGTTGAACAGGATGTCGATGCGGCCGTATTGCGCCTTGACTTCGGCCACCATCGAAATCACGGACTTGCTATCGGTCACGTCGGCTGCCACAGAAGAAGCGCGTACGCCCAGCGCCTGCATCTGCTGGACGCCCTCCTGCAATGCTTCGGTGCGGCGGCCCACCAGGACAATATCTGCACCGGCTTCGGCAAACGTCCTGCAGGCCAGGTTTCCCAGCCCGCCAGCGGCGCCTGTGACCACGGCGACCTGTCCCTTGAGGCTCATGTTGATGGAGGATGTCATGCTCACTTCATCCTGCACACTGGCCGCCGTCGATGGCCAGCGCCACACCCGTGATCATCCGCGCCTCATCGGAGGCCAGAAATAAAAGCGCGTTAGCGGTGTCGACCGGCTCGGGCATTCTCCCCAGTGGAATCGACGCGCGGAAGCGCGCCCTGGCCTCTTCCTTGTTGTCGGCCATGCCCGGCAGGAATTTCTCCAGCATGGGTGTCTCTGTCACGGTGGGGCACACCGCATTGACGCGGATATTGGCCTGCGCGAGTTCAAGTGCAAGGCTTTTGACCAGCCCCACGATGCCATGCTTGGCCACGGTGTAAATGCTGTAGTTGGGTCGTGCCTTCAGGCCCTGCAGTGACGACGTGAACAGGATGGCTGCGCCGCCCGGTTTTTTGGCAGCGGACTCGCGAAGGGCTGGCAAGGCAGCCTGTGTCATCTTGAGCACGCCCATGAGGTTCACGTTCATGACGCGCTCCAGCGTCTCGTCATCTGCAGATTCAAACGCGCCGGCAAACGGACCACCCGCGTTGTTGTGCAGGATGTCCAGTTGCCCGAAACGGGCAACGGTCTCCTGAACGGCATTGATGCAATCGGCACGGCTGGTATGGTCGCAGCGCACAAAAAAGGTCGCCTCGCCAAGCTCGGCAACCAGAGCCCGGCCCCGCGCCTCATTGATGTCTGCCACCGCCACACGCGCGCCTTCTTCATGAAAACGCCGGACGGTCGCTTCGCCCAGGCCTGACGCCGCACCCGTCACCAATGCCACTCTCTGTTCAAGTCTTTTCATGATTCCTGTTCCAGCTTCAGGTGCATCTCGTCTTCACCGGTCACCACCATGCCCAGCACTGCGCAAATGCGGCCATGCAGCTGCTGGTAAGGCCCCATCATCAATTCATCCTGCGTGCGCAACAGCTTTTCAGACAGGCTGTGCAGCAGGCGCAGAACCTGCAACTCTTCTTCGTGGGCCATCATGGGACTGCTCCTCCCGTAGTGGGCGCAGCGCTAGGCGCCGCCTGTTTTCCGTAGCCGCTGCGACGTTCATCCGTCCAGCGGCGTGCCTTGTAGCTGAACTCCGGCAGCTCGGCAGCCGGAATCTCCCGTATCTGTATCCAGAGATTGGTGCGCTCCTTGAGCTTTTCACGCAGGCGCGCCACCAGGGCGGCACGTGCAGCACCTTCGCTGACACCCGGCTTGAAGGCCATGCAGATTTCAACCTCGGTACGCCCCTGGTCGTCAACGAACACACGACCCTTGTAGTCGGCTACTTCCACATGGGCAAACACCACCTGGTCCATGGTGACCGGCCAGATGTTGTTGCCGCGCACCTTGAGCATGTCGTCGTAACGGCCGATCGAGCCGGCTTCGATGACATCCCAAGGCCGGCCACAGCCGCACGCTGCTGCGGGAAACCAGCGCACACGATCTCGCGTTGAAAAGCGCACAACGGGTGACGCTTCAATGTCCAGGTTGGTCAGGACGATCTCACCCTCTTCTCCGGGCATTGCCGGCTTGCCGGTGTCGGGGTCGATCACTTCCACCAGGTGCGCCCACTCGAAGAGGTGCATCAATCCGCGGTCACGGTCGCTGCGAACCACACCATGTTCGCAGGTGGATGCGATGAAGCCCGCGCCCTGCGTGCTGCCGTAGCCTTCATGCACAGGGCAACCCCACTGGACCTGCAGCTCGGCAGCCCATTCAACCGGGTAACCCTCGGCCGCAATGAACACCGCCTGCATCATGGGAAAGCGCTCCGACGGCGGGATACCTCGCGCCAGCAAACCCTGTGTCAGGGTGTGCATGTAGTTGGTCGACGCATAAATGAAATGCACATCGCCGAGGCGCAGCATCAGGCCGATCTTGGCGTCGGTCGAGAGCGTGCCGCCCACATGGAAGCCTGTCGCACCCGCCAGGCGTATGCCTTCAGCAGGGCCCCATCCCCCTGTGCTCATGCCCCCTGCAGGCACGCAATTGAGAACGTTGTGGCCGCGGCGCATCCCCGCCATGAACCACGGCAGGTAATGCATGTAGCCTTGGGTCACCACATCCTTCTGGCTGCGGCCGTAAAACTCCTGCCCCTGGCCGGACGTACCGCCCGTCAGGTTGACAAGGGCCGCCGATTCTTCCGGCAGCCCCAGGCGCGTTCCAAACGGCGGCGTGCGGCCCTGGTCTTCGATGAACTCCTGCTTGGTGCACATCGGTATGCGCTGGCGAAAATCATCCAGCGTCCTGATCTGTGCTGGCGAAACGCCATGGGCTTCCCACTTGCGCCGGTAAAAAGCGTTGGTGTTCCAGAGCCGCTCCACCAGCCGCTGGACTTTGGCCAGTTGCAGCGCCTCCAGTTCTGGACGCGACGCTGCGGCGAGGCGCGCCAGAAGCGGCGATGCCTGGGTAAATGAGGGACTTTGACGCGAACTTCTCACTGGCATCATCCGATCAGGCCGTCGCCAGTCCGGCAGGGCGGAATTTCGGCAGCGTCACCTCGGGCGTGACCTGTTCAAACTCCACCTGGAGCGCCATGCCGGCGCGCACATCTTCGGGCTTGCAGCCCACGATATTGCTCGCTACCCGCACGCCTTCGTCCATGTCGATCAGCGCCACGATGTAGGGCACCTCGCCGGCGTAAACCTCTTTGGGTACTGGGTGCCGCACCACGATCCAGCTATACAGCTGTCCCTTGCCCGGGCTTTCGATCATCTCGAATTCCGCGGACTGGCAGTTGGCACAAAAAGGCCTTGCCGGGTAACGCATCGTGCGGCACTTCGTACACCGCTGAAACAGCAACTGCTTGTTGCGGCATCCAGCCCAGAACGTTGCCGAATCCGGGTCTTCAACGGGAAGGGGCTTGTCGTAAGTCGTCATCATGCCACCTTCAGTTTCTGAGCAGCATGGCGCTACCGCATGTCATGGCGCCGGCGGTCGTCAGCGCGACTTTCGCATCGGCGATCTGGCGTGCACCCGCGTCGCCACGCAATTGCTTGACAGCTTCCAGCACGTGGTTAAAGCCGTGGATGTAGGCCTCCGACAGGAGACCCCCATGCGTGTTGACCGGCAAGCTGCCGCTGCGGGCAATGTGCCCGTCGTCCACAAACGCACCGCCTTCGCCCGGCTTGCAAAAGCCCAGCCCTTCCAGCGCCATGACAACGGTGTAGGTGAAGCAGTCATAGATTTCAGCCACATCCACGTCGCTGGGCTTGAGCCCGGCACTGGCCCACAGGTCGTCGGCGATGCAGGCGGCGAAATTGCTGGAGTGGTCTGGCCAGCGCAGCGCATCGAACAGGTCATCACCCTGATTTAGGCCGCCACCATAGGCACCTCCGGTGATGTAGACAGGCTTGTGTTTGAGGTCCCTGGCATGGTCGCTTCCCGTGACCAGGATCGCGCAGGCCCCGTCTGATTCCAGGCAAATGTCCAGCATGCGAAGCGGGTCAGCGATCATGCGTGAGGACATGTAGTCGTCCATTGTCATCGGGGTGCGCTGCATGGCCTGCTCGTTGAGCGAAGCGTTCTCGCGAAAGGTCATCGCAATCTTGCCGAGCTGCTGGACCGTTGTGCCGTACTTGACCATGTGCCGCCGGCACCACATCGCCATCGCCTGCGGATAGGTGATCCATCCAAAAGGCGCGGTGTACTGCGTGATGCCGCGCGCGTTCATGTCACGCCCGCCGCCTAGCCGGAAACCCGAGCGCCCATTCATGGCGCGATAGACCAGCACATTTTTTGCCAATCCTGCCTCGATGGCCGCGGTGGCAGCCAGCACGATCAGGTTGGCGCCATTGCCGCCGGCCGCATAGTCGACCGCATGCATGGCATTGGGAATGCCGAGGCTGGAAGCCACTGCAATCGCCGGCACCGAGTCGTTGAAGTTGAAACTGATGATGCCGTCGATTTCGTCCAGCGGAACGCCCGCGTCATTGGCCGCCTTCAGGCAGGCCTCACTGGCCAGGTCCAGGACTGTTCGTCCCGAGGCCTTGGTATACGTCGTCTGGCCTATGCCAGAGATCGCGCACTTGTCGCGAAGATTCCACATGCAATTGACTCCTAGGGTTTTCCGTAAATGGGTTTGCGTTTTTCGCGAAAGGCAATCAGCCCTTCTGTGGCATCGGGCACCGTGGTGGCATAGCGATGAACGTACTGCAACTCGAACAGCAGACCGTCTTCCAGCGAACCGCGGTGGCTTTCATTGACAAGGTCTTTGGCCCCCTGCAGGTTTGCAGGGCTGCGCGTGGCAATCAGTGCCGCCAGCGCGGTGCAGCGCTCAAGCAGTGCATCGTCTGCAACAACTTCACTCACCAGTCCAGCGTCCAGCGCCTGGCGGGCAGTCCACATGTCGCCGGTCAACATCAAGTGCTTGGCCCGCAATGCGCCTATGGCGCGCGGCAAACGCTGCGATCCACCCGCGCCGGGCAACTGGCCGAAATTGAGGTGGCCGTCGCCGATCTTTGCGGATTCAGCGGCTATGACCACATCGCAGGCCAGCAGCAGTTCCAGCCCGCCCGCAACACAGGCACCGTTGATGGCGGCGATATAGATCTTGGAGGACCCCTCCATGAAGGCCAGCAAGGCATGGAAGTTTTCAAGAAAAAAGCGGAACGCCGGCGGGTCCTGGTACAGCGATACGTAGCCGTCCAGATCGCCCCCGGCCGAAAAGGCACGCCCCGCACCGGTCAGCACCACCGTGTGGACGGTGCGGTCGAGTTCAAGCGCCTTCACGGTTTCCAGCAGGTGCGCAACCGTGTGCCTGTCCAGCGGGTTCAGCTTGTCCGGACGGTTCAACACGAGCGTGACGCAGTTTTCCTGCCGCTCGATGCGAAGGCTGTCGCCATGCTGCCGCTCACCCATGCGTTTGTCTCCGTTGTTTTTTAGGTTATTGTTGGACTGTCCGACAGACCAACTGTTCTACAATAATAAGCACATTCCCAGCAGCCCGCAACAGCCTTCAACATGTCGAAAACCCTAGGTAGTGAGATTTCTGAGCTTTCTGCACCCGAAACGGCGCAGCCGCGCAGCGCGCCGCAGATGTTCAAGAAGCTGGCAAGTGCCCCGGCCTACCAGCTGGTGTTTGACGCCATAGAAACCCAAATCGTCTCCGGCGCACTGGTCGTGGGCGACCAGTTGCCGTCAGAAACTGAACTGGCCCGGCAGTTCGGCGTTAACCGCAGCACCGTCCGCGAAGGCATCCGCCTGCTGGAACACTCCGGGTTCGTCGCCCGCGAAGGCAGCAAGCGGCTGCTGGTCACCCTGCCCCATTACATGCACCTGGCCTCCCGCGCCTCTCGCGCCCTGGTGATGCACCAGGTGACTTTCCGGGAACTGTGGGACGCATCGATGGTGACGGAACCTGCTGCTGCGCACCGCGCTGCAACGCGCATCTCTGCGGAGCAACTCGCAGATCTGGAAGCCAACACCGTCGCGATGCGGCAGCACATTGAAGACCCGGTGAGCGTGGTCGAACTGGATGTGGAGTTCCACGACCTGATCGCCGAAGCCTCGGGCAACCGCGTGCTGATGCTCACGCGCGAGCCCATCGGCCTGCTGTTCAAACCGGCCGGCCAGATCATCCTGCCGCGGCTGCACACCCAGCAACGGATCCTGGATGCGCACTGCGCGATTCTCGACCTGCTCAAGCGTGGCGATGCCGACGGCGTTGCCGTCTGGATGACGCGGCACATGGCCGACTTCAAGCGGGGCTATGAAAAAACCGGCGTCGACATGGACACGCCACTCGATATGGCCATGGTAGCGGCGCGCTGACTTTCAGCCGCCGACCAGCTTTGGGCCGGCGCTAGGCCTGCCGCTCGAACACCGCAATCGACTCAACATGCGCCGTGTGCGGAAACATGTTCACAACCCCCGCCGCCGTGCAGCGGTAGGCGCCGCTCTCCTGCAGCACGCCGGCATCGCGTGCCAGCGTCGCCGGGTTGCAGCTGACGTACACAATACGCTTGGGCGGCGTCCAGTCGCCCAGCACCAGGCTTTGCTGGTTCACACCATCGTCACACGGCACGCCGCTCACCAATTGCTGGTGCAGCGCGGCCAGCGACTTAAAGAGCTCGAATGCGCCTTCGCGTGGCGGGTCTACCAGCCACTTGTCGGCCATGCCGTCCTTCGTGAGCAGGGCCGGGGTCATCTCAAAGAGGTTTCTTGCTACAAAAGTCGTAGCTGACAGCGCCCGTCTTGCGCTGGACGCAGGCTTGTTTCTCTCGAAATTTTCACGTGAGCGGGCGACCAGCACCTCGCTGCCCTCGATGCCCAGCACCTCTTTCGCGCGCGTAGCCAGCGGCAGCGTGAAATTGCCCAGACCGCAAAACCAGTCAATCACCCGCTCGTGCGGCTGTACGTCCAGCAGGCGTAGCGCACGCGAGACCAGCACCTGGTTGATGTGCGGGTTGACCTGCGTGAAGTCTGTCGGCTTGAAAGGCATGACCACACCAAACTCCGGCAGCCCGTAGTTCAGCTCCTGCACGGCGTCATCGAGCAGCTTGACGGTGTCCAGCCCGCCCGGCTGCAGCCACCACTGCAGGCCCGGGTTGGCCGCGGCAAAGCCACGCAGGCGAGCCAGGTCGCCATCACTGAGCGGCTCCATGTGCCGCAGCACCATGGCCGTCACCTCATCGCCGCAGGCCAGCTCGATCTGCGGGATGCTTTCCCTGGCGTCCATGCCGGCAATCAGCTCGCGCAGCGGCAGCAGCATGGCGCTGACATGCGGGGGCAACACATGGCACTCACTCATGTCAGCCACATAGCTGCTTTTGCGCTCGTGAAAACCGACCAGCACGGCACCTTTTTTACGCACGTAGCGCACCGACAGGCGCCCACGGTAGCGATAGCCCCAGGCCGGTCCTTCGATTGGCCTGAGAAGGTTTTCCGCCTTGAGCTTGCCGATATGCCAGAGATTGTCTTCCAGCACGCGCTGTTTGACGGCAACCTGCGCGCTCACATGCAGGTGCTGCATCTTGCAGCCGCCGCAGGCACCGGTGTGCATGCCGAAGTGCGGGCACTCGGGGCGCACACGCTGCGACGATTCGCGGTGAATCGCCATCACGACGGCTTTTTCAAACGTGCTTTTTTTCCGGTATACGTTGGCCGTGACCAGCTCAAAAGGCAGGGCACCTTCAATGAAGACGACCTTGCCATCGGGGCGATGGGCTATGCCCTGGGCTTCAATGTCGAGTGACTCCACGCTCAGCAGGTCGAGCGGATATTCCCTGGTTTCGGGGGGCTGTTTGTTCTGGGTTTCTTCTGACATGCCTGAATTGTCTCAGGCCACGCCAGCTGTTTGAGCCATGGGGTCGCCTGCCATCTTTTTCTGCGCTCAAATCGCTACAAAATCAATAGCTGACTGCGCGCTATTTCAGGGGGCCGCAGCCATTTTTCTTTGTCAATTTGGCAAAACGCATTAAAAAAGGGAGCCCTGCAACGCAGGCCTCCCTTTTTTGCATTGAATACCGCCGGCTTATTTCGCCGGCAGGTATTTGGCCGGGTCTACCGGTTTGCCCTGGCGGCGGATTTCAAAGTGCAGCTTCACGCGGTCAGCATCGCTGTTGCCCATCTCGGCAATCTTCTGGCCCTTTTTGACGGTCTGGTCTTCCTTGACCAGCAGGGTCTGGTTGTGCGCGTAGGCGGTCAGGTAGGTGTTGTTGTGCTTGAGGATGATCAGGTTGCCGTAGCCGCGCAAGCCGGCGCCAGCGTACACCACACGCCCATCGGCAGAGGCAACGATGGCGTCCCCGGCCTTGCCGGAGATGTCAAGGCCCTTGTTCTTGGCATCGTCAAACCCGGCGATCAGGCTGCCTTGCGCCGGCCAGATCCATGCAATCTCGTCTTCGCCTGCTGCAACCGGTGCCGGACTGCTTGCAGGCGCCGATGCCGGGCGCGCCGCTGCGCTGGCCGCCGGGGCTGGCGCAGGCGCTGCAGTCCCGCTACTTGCGGTGGCGGTGCCGGAGCTGACCGGCCGCGTTACAACCAGCGGGTTTTCAGCAGTAGGCGGCACCACACGCAGCACCTGGCCGACTTCGATCAGGTTGGGGTTTTCAAGGCTGTTCCAGCGCACGATGTCACGCCAGTTCTGGCCATTTTCCAGGCCGATGCGGATCATGGTATCGCCAGGTTTGACGGTGTAGTAGCCCGGCTTGCCGGCATTTTCAAAACCGGGAAGCTGCTTGACGCCGGCCGTGTCCACCGCGCCCGCGACAGACCGGGACATGCCGGTGCCGCGGTCTTCCACGGGCGCACGGTTCAGTGAGCTGGAGCCGCATCCGGCAAGCAGCAAAACGCCCACCGCCAACAGGCATGACAAGCCCAGGCGGCCGGCCCTTTTCGTCAACGCCTGTGCGGCGGCGGGTAGCGTGGTTGGGAAAGTTGCCATGTTGCACCCTGTCGTTTGATTCATTGCTTCTTTCATCTTCAATGCTGATCTGAATGTGACCAGGATCGCTTGTTAGCTTGTACCTGATTTTAGAGGCACAAAATGTACGGCCTCCAGCAAGGTCTGCCTGATTCCCTGCGGGGTCTTGTCTATCACCACCAGCGCCTGCACGCCGCTGGCGGCCTGCAGCGGGGCCACCAGCCGCCCACCGACCGCCAGCTGGTCAATCCAGGCCGTTGGTATCGCCTCCCCGCCAGCCGCCGCAATGATGGCGGCGTAAGGCGCGCCCTTGGCATAACCAATCATGCCATCGCCAAACAGCAGGTGCACATTGGGCAGGCGAAACGGTCTGAGGTTTTCGCGCGCCTTGTCATGCAGGCCGCGCAGCCGTTCGATGCTGTAAACCTCGCTCGCTAGCTGCCCCAGCACCGCAGCCTGGTAACCGCAGCCGGTGCCGATTTCGAGCACCCGGCCGAGTTTGGCCTTGTTGCCCTGGTCGCCACGCATCAGCAGCTCCAGCATGCGGGCCACCACGTTAGGTTTGGAGATGGTCTGCCCCAGCCCTATGGGCAGGCTGGTGTCTTCATAAGCCTGGTTGACCAGCGCACTGTCCACAAAACGGTGGCGCTCGACCTGGCCCATGGCGGCAAGCACCTGCGGATCGCTCACGCCCTGGGCGGCGAGCTTTTGCACCATGCGGGCACGTATGGCGTGCGAATCCAGTCCCAAACCGCTGGGAACCAGCCTCTGCAGCCCGTTTTTATCATGATTTATGGCCTTGGCCAGCGTGGAATGAGCACCACCAGCTATGCTTTTAGTAGCAGATGGCATGCCTGTTTGAGGCTTCAGGCGAACCGGAAAAGCGGGGCGGCTGCCAGCCGCACCCGCGGTTTTCGCCGGCGCACCGGAAGCTGGCTTGCCAGGCGCCTTCATGTGCGGGCTGACGCCAGGGCTGCGGCGCTTGCTGCGGCCTGGGAGAACGACTGCGCCCAGTAAGGCAGGCGCTCATGGTCCGTCAGGTCAACCTGCAAGGGCGTGATGGCTATAAACCGCTGCTTGGTGGCGTGAAAATCGGTGCCGTCGCCCTCATCCTTTGCCGGGCCGGCACCGCCTATCCAGTACATAGTCTCGCCGCGCGGGCTGGTTTGCGTGATCACCCGTTCAGCCGCATGGCGTCGGCCCAGCCGCGCGACCTTGACGCCCTGTATCTGCTCGTCGGGCAGATTCGGGATGTTGACGTTCAGCAGCCACGGCGGCACCGTGGGCGATTGACCTTCGGCAATGACTTCCAGCGACGGGATCAGCTGTACCACCATGTCGCGCGCGCGCCGGGCAGCCACATCTATATGCGCCCAGCCTTTCTCTGTTTGTGAAAAAGCGATTGCGGGAATGCCGAACAGGTAACCCTCCATCGCAGCACCCACCGTGCCTGAATAAATGGTGTCATCGCCCATATTTGCGCCATTGTTGATGCCGGACACCACCAGGTCCGGCCGGTACCCCAGCAAACCCGTCATGGCAATGTGCACGCAGTCGGCCGGCGTGCCGTTGATGTAGCGAAACCCGTTGGCGGCCGTCTGCACGTACATGGGGGAATGCAGGGTCAGTGCGTTGGATTTGGCGCTGTTGTTCTGCTCTGGCGCCACCACTTCGACGTCGGCAATGTCTTTCAGGGCCTCGTACAGGGCAACGATGCCCGTCGCCTGGTAACCGTCGTCGTTGCAGATAAGGATTTTCATCGCCTGATTTTAGGTCACACGGGTTACGGACGTGACAGCAAAGGGCTCTGCCGGCCGCTGTTTGCCCGTCAACCTGCCTATGATGCAACATCGATCAACAACTGACCACCAACAGAGAGATGGAGATGACCATGCATGCCTGGCTTTGCGAGAACCCCACGGGCGTTGACGCCCTGACCTGGAAAGAACTGCCCACACCGCAACCCAAGTCCGGTGAAGTGCTGGTGGAAGTCAAGGCGGCAAGCCTGAACTTCCCCGACCTGCTGATCGTGCAGAACAAATACCAGATCAAACCGCCCTTGCCTTTTGTGCCCGGCTCAGAATACGCCGGCATTGTGCGGACGGTCGGGGAAGGCGTGAAACACCTGCAGGTTGGCCAGCATGTCGCCTGCCTGTCGGGCACCGGCGGTTTTGCCACCCACACCATCGCGCCAGCTGCCCTGTGCATGCCCCTGCCCGCCGGTTTCCCTTTTGTGGACGCCGCCGCCTTCATCATGATTTATGCCACCTCGCACCACGCGCTGGTAGACCGCGCCCAACTCAAGGCCGGGGAAACCGTGCTGGTGCTGGGTGCGGCAGGCGGTGTGGGCACCTCGGCCATACAGATTGCAAAAGCGGTGGGCGCACGCGTGATTGCCGCAGCGTCGACCGATGAAAAGTGCGCCCTGTGCAAATCGATAGGCGCAGACGCCACCATCAACTACAGCACGGAAAACCTGCGTGAAGCCATCAAGGCCCTGACCGACGGCAAGGGCCCCGACGTGATTTATGACCCGGTTGGCGGTGACTTTGCCGAGCCGGCCTTCCGCTCCATCGCATGGCGCGGCCGCTACCTGGTGGTCGGGTTCGCATCCGGCCCGATCCCGTCACTGCCGCTGAACCTGACATTGCTCAAGGGCGCATCCATCGTCGGCGTGTTCTGGGGCGGCTTTGCCAAACAGGAACCCAAGGCCAGCGCCGCCGCACTCGCCGAGCTGGCCCAGTGGTACGCACAGGGAAAAATCAAACCCGTCATCGACCGCACCATGCCAATGCAGGAACTCAAGGCAGCCTATGCCCACATGGGTTCACGCGGCGTCAAGGGCAAGCTGGTGATGGTGAACTGACACCAGCCAGATCTCATCCGGCCAGCGTGGCCGGAAACAAAAAAGCCCGCTATCAAATAGATAGTGGGCTTTTAAATTTCTTGGGGTGGCTGATGGGGCTCGAACCCACGACAACAGGAATCACAATCCTGGACTCTACCAACTGAGCTACAGCCACCGCAGTCCTAAATTATAGCCGTTAGTTTGACCATAAATCGCGCACCGAAAATTACTGTGTCACGCCGCTGTCTGCCTGGGCCTGCTGGTCGGCACTTGCGCGTACCGGCTTGGCGACCTTGATATCGGCCTTGAAACGCGCTTTCAGTCCGTTGTAATAGGCCAGGCTCTCGGCAGAAGTCCACCATTGCGCATACTGGTTGCGCTCCTGTTTGGCACCGGCTTCCGGTGCCGGATCGCGCGGCAGCACCTTGACGATTTTGACAATCGCATAACCCTGCGCAGCCAGGTCCACGCCGCTGAAAACCGGCAGGCTTGCGGCATCCGTCTTGAGGGCAGCTTCCACCACTTTAGGCGGCAGCTTCTGGGTATCGGCACGCGACACCACCAGCGTCTCCTGCATGGTGGCGGAGGCGGGAGCAGCCTTCCAGGCGGCGAGTTTTGCCATGCCTTCCTTGCGGGCTTCTTCTGCGCCGCGTGTGTCCAGCCAGCGCTGGCGCACGATGTCCTTGACCTCTGCAAACGGCTTGGTACGTGAGGGTGTGTACTGCGTGATGCGACCGGAAATCAACTGGTTGGAAGCCACTTCAACAGCTTCGGTATTGCGCTTTTTCTCAATCGCATCGGGCGAAAAAATCGCGTTCAGGAACTTGGCATTGGCCAGCGCGCCGGTCACGCCGGGTTGCGGCTGGCGGGTCACGGCGGTTGCCGTCTTCACTTCAAGCTTCAGGCGGTCCGCAATCGGCTTGAGGCTGTCTGCCTGCTCGTACACGCCATTGCTGAAAGCTTCGGCCGTTTCGGAAAACTTCTTTTGTGCCTGCTGCTTTTTCACGTCGGCTTCAAGCTCGGGCTTCATTTCTTCGAAGCTGCGCTGCTTGGGTGCCTTGATGTCGGTCAGCTTGATGATGTGGTAGCCAAACTCCGACTCCACGACATCGCTGATATCGCCCTTTTTCATGGCAAAAGCGGCATCGGCAAAAGGTTTGACCATGGCGTCACGCGAGAAAAAGTCCAGGTCCCCGCCATTCGGCGCAGAACCCGGGTCCTGGGAGTTTTTGCGGGCAACATCGGCAAACGAGTCCGGGGCTTTTTTAAGCTGCGCAAGCAGCTCGGCGGCCTTGGCCCTGGCCTTCTGGCGATCTGCCTCAGGCGCGCTCTTGGGCGCTGCGATCAGGATGTGACTGGCGCGGCGCTCTTCCGTTCCGCTCAAGCGCGCGGCATTCTGGTCGTAATAGGCCTTGAGCTCCGCCTCATCGACGGTGATGCCTTTTTTAATCGTGTCCACATCCAGCAGCACGTATTCAATGTTGGCCTGCTCGGGTGCCTGGAACAGGTTCTCGTGGGTTTTGTAAAACTGCTCGAGATCGGCATCCGTGGGTTTGAGTTTGGCGGCGTACTCGGCAGCCGGAAAGCCGGCGATCTGGATCTCGCGCCGTTCAAAATAGGCATTGAGCGCGGTGTCGGCCACCTGGTTGGAGGCAAAGCCGCTGCCTGCCACGCCCATCAGCACCTGGCGATTGGACAGGTCCTTGCGCACGTTGGCTTCGAATATCTCGGGGCTCATGCCCTGGCTGCCGAGCATCTGGCGGTAACGCTCCATGTCGAGCGTGCCGTCTGCGCGGCGCAGTGCGGCAATGTCAGGATTCTCATGCAATTCGCGCGCCAGGCGCTGGTCGCTGGTATTGAGTTTCAGTTTGTTTGCGGCTGCGGCCAGCACGCGGTCACGCACCAGGCGCTCCAGCGTGGCGTAGCGTGCCTCGGGCGAATCCAGCAGCTTGGGGTCCAGCGAAGGCATGGAGGCACGCAGCCTTTCGGCTTCCTGCTGGTGCGCCCTGTCCCACTCCGTCTGGGTGATGTCCTGGCCGTCGACCTTTGCAACCACGGCAGCCTGGTCCTTCGAGCGGTTGTAGCCATCCAGTCCAAACAGAATGAAGGACGGAACAATCAGCAAAAACAGCAGCGCCATGGTCCACTTGGTGTGCTTGCGAATGAAATCAAACATCTCGATTTTCCTGTACGGCCGACAAGGGGCAAAAAGAAGGGACTGGCTGAAAACCAGATGACAAGCCAGGTAAAAATTTCCGCGAGCCCAAAAGAAAAAGGCGAACCATCTGTTCGCCTTCGTTCGGATTGACTCCGGATTATCCCAGTCTGTGGTGGGTGCTGACGGGCTCGAACCGCCGACCTACGCCGTGTAAGGGCGCTGCTCTACCAACTGAGCTAAGCACCCCACAAACTTTTCAAACCATATACATCAGTTCAAAGCGTCTTTGAGCGCCTTGCCCGGACGGAACTTTGGAACCTTGGCTGCCTTGATTTTAATCGCATCGCCGGTACGCGGATTGCGGCCCGTGCGCGCAGCACGTTTGCCCACTGCAAAAGTACCAAAACCCACCAGAGACACCGAGCCTCCTTTTTTCAGGGTTGTTTTGACGGCACCAATGGTAGCTTCCAGGGCGCGCGTTGCGGCGGCTTTGGAAATATCGGCGTGTTTTGCAATGTGTTCGATCAGTTCAGTCTTGTTCACAAGGGACCCCTCGTTGATAAAAGTTAATCTGGTTGTCTCTAAAAAATATCTCCCGGGATATCGATGAGCGATATCAGCGGGAGGCGGCAGGCGCAGGTTATCTGCTGATCACATTAGAGCCATGGACTTCCAAGGTGTCAATACAGCATCGGGTTTTTACAACGTGCGGACGCGGATTCTAGCCTCATTTTTCACGCTTTCACGGCATGACTGTCTGTACACGTTGCAATTTTCCTGCCTTGCAAAAAAGACAGATCAACCAAGCGCAGCGGCAATCGCCTTGCCGACATCCGCTGTGGAGGCACTGCCACCCAGGTCGGGCGTGCGCGGTGCACCACTCTGGGGAGCAAGCACTTTTTCGATGGCAGCCAGGACCGCATCGTGCGCGTCCTTGTGCCCGAGGAACTCCAGCATCATCGCGCCACACCATATCTGCCCGATGGGGTTGGCCACCTGGCGGCCGGCAATGTCAGGCGCAGAACCGTGCACGGGCTCAAACAGCGAAGGAAATTTCCGCTCCGGATTCAGGTTGGCGCTGGGTGCAATGCCAATCGTGCCGGTGCATGCCGGACCGAGGTCGCTAAGGATGTCGCCAAAAAGATTACTGGCCACGACCACGTCAAAAAAATCGGGCCTCTGCACAAAATGCGCCGTGAGGATATCGATATGGAATTTATCGAGCGTGATGCCCGGATAGCCCCTGGCCATCTCCGCCACACGCTCATCCCAGTAAGGCATGGAGATTGAAATGCCGTTGGACTTGGTGGCGCTGGTCAGGTGTTTTTTCGGCCGCGACTGGGCCAGCTCGAATGCGAACTTCAAGACACGGTCCACGCCTATGCGCGTGAACACCGACTCCTGCAGGACGAACTCCCTGTCGGTTCCCGGAAAAGCCTTGCCGCCTATGCTGGAGTACTCGCCCTCGGTGTTTTCACGAACAATGTAAAAATCGATTTCCCCGGGCTGGCGCGGGCTGCCGTCACGGCGCACCACAGGCGCGATGATGCCGGGCATCAGGCGAGCCGGGCGCAGGTTGATGTACTGGTCAAACTCGCGGCGAAACAGCAGCAGCGATCCCCACAATGAAACATGGTCGGCAATCTTGTCCGGCCATCCCACGGCGCCGAAATAAATCGCGTCGTGCCCGCCGATCTGGTCCTTCCAGTTGTCGGGCAACATTTTTCCGTGTTTTTCGTAGTAGTCCCAGCTTGAAAAATCGAAGTGGTCAAACTGCAGGTCTATGCCGAATTTGCGCGCAGCAGCGTCCATCACGCGTATGCCCTCTGGCATGACTTCCTTGCCAATGCCGTCACCAGCGATCACTGCGATTCGTTTTTTACCCATGCTCATGGTGTGTTCCTCGGTTCAGGTTTTGAAAAAATTCAGGGCTTGTGCAAGCAGCAACCCGGGTGCTTCTTCTGCAATGTAATGTCCGCAGGGCAGGCTTGAGCCTGACACCGCCTCGGCACGCTCGCGCCAAAGAGCCAGCACATCAAAACACTTGCCTACCGCACCGTGTTCGCCCCACAACACATGCAGCGGCTGCAACAGCTTGCGACCGGCGGCCACATCGGCCCGATCATGCACAAGATCCAGGGTGGCCGAGGCACGGTAGTCTTCACAGATGGCGTGCGCCGTGCCTGGAATCTGCGCGCAACGTTCATATTCGGCAAGCGCCTGCGGCGCAAATGCCGTCATTCCCGCATGGCGCTTGCCCATCACGCCATGCAGGTAACGAACCGGGCCGGACTCTATCAATGCTTCCGGCAGGGGCGGCGGCTGGATCAGGAAAAACCAGTGCCAGTAAGCCGTGGCAAAAGCCTCGGTGGTGTTGCTGTACATTGCCAGCGTGGGCGCAATGTCGAGCAGCATCAAACGTTCAACGGCTTCGGGATGGTCCACCGCCAGGCGATGCGCAACCCGCGCGCCCCGGTCATGTGCCAGCACCTGAAAGCGACCAAACCCGTGGTGCTGCATCACGGCCACTGCATCCCGCGCCATTTCCCTTTTTGAATAAACCGCATGCTGCGCGTCACCAGGAGGCCTTGCAGAGTCGCCATAACCACGCAAGTCCATCGCAACGACCGTGAAATGCTCCGCCAGCTTTGGCGCAACCTGGTGCCACATCACATGCGTCTGCGGGTGACCGTGCAGCAAAAGCAAAGGCTGGCCGCTGCCGCCGCGCAGTGTGTGGATCCGGCCAGCGGGGCCCTGGACCGTGCCTGCAACAAAATTCTCAAACAAGATGGCGGCTTTCCGGATAAAAAAGTTCAACCGTTTTATTCAACGTTGTCATGCCCTGATGATGCCCAACGGGGCGGCCGTATTCAAGCAATAATAAATACTTTTATTATTTCCAAAAAGGAACTAATGGAGCGAAGCGATCTTGAACTGGTGCTGGCAGTGCGCGACCACGGCAGCCTGGCCGCGGCGGCCCTCAGCCTGGATATTGCGCCACCCGCGGTGACAAAGCGGCTCGCCGCACTTGAAGCAAGCCTTGGCCAAAAGCTGTTTCAGCGCACAACCCGCCGCGTCAGCCCGACGGCGGAAGGCGAAACCGTGTGTGACCGCGCAATCGTGCTGCTGCAGGGCTTCAGGGACCTGGAAGCCGAGCTGCAGGAAAGGCAGAAAGAGCCGACCGGGAAAATCCGGCTGGCGGCCACGTTCGGGTTCGGCAGGCTCTGGCTCGGGCCAGCGCTGGCACGCTTCCAGGAGCGTTACCCCAAACTGGAAGTGCAGCTGCAATTGACGGAACAATTGCCCGACCTGGCAGCAGAAGGGTTTGATGGCGCCGTCTGGTTGTGGTCGCTGCGCGGCAGCCAGGCTGCGCAATGGGTCTCCAGGCGGCTGGCACGCAACCAGCGTGTTCTCGTGGCCTCTCCGGCGTATCTCAAGGCGCATGGCGAACCTCAGGATGTACAGGCCTTGCAGCAGCACGCCTGCCTGATCGCACGTGAAAACAGCAATGCAGCCGGGCAGCCGTTTAACGTATGGCAGCTCAAAAGAGAAAAAGACAAACGGGATACTGAACGCAGCGAAGCCCGTGTGCGTGTCAACGGCCCGCTGACAAGCAATTCCGGCGAACTGGTGCGGGACTGGTGCCTGGACGGGCGCGGCATCATGCTGCGAAGCCTCTGGGACATTGCGCCGCAACTGGCCTCTGGAGAGCTTGTACGGGTGTTGCCGTCCTGGTCGATGCCCGATGCGGACATCCACTGGCTGGCGCCTTACCGGGCCGATGCGCCCCGGCGCATCCGGCTGCTGATTGATTTCCTGCTGAGCCAGTTCACAGGGGAGCCATGGAAGGTCAACCGGCCTTCAGCTTCGGCTGGGCGGCGCGCACTACCAGGCTCACACCCAGCGCCGTCAGCGCCGTCCCGATCACGGTCGAGGTCGTGATCGGTTCATCAAACAGGACCCAGGCCATCAGCGCGGTGGTAGGCGGCACCAGGTACAACAGGCTGGTGACCGCCGTGGCGGCGCCGCGCTGGATCAGCAAATACAGCAGCGAGCTGCCGCCCAGTGTCAGGGCAAGCACAGACCAGGCCATGGCACCCACGAATTGATGGTTCCAGACAATGGCCTCGTGCTCCAGCAAGGTCAAGGGCAAAGTCACCAGCAGCGCCGCGCCCAGCTGGATCGCATTGGCGCTGCGCACGTCGGTGGGCTGCACAAAGCGCTTCTGGTAAAGCGTTCCGGCCGTGATGCTGAGCAGCGCAACCACGGTAGCCGTCAGCGTCAAAGCCGTGACCTCGTGGCCGGTACCGAACTTGCGTGACACCACCAGCAGAAGACCACCCAGCCCAAGCGCAAGCCCCAGCCATTGCCGGGACGTTACTTTCTGCGCCTGCGGGCCATCGTTTCCCGAGGCAAGCCAGGACACCCACAAGGCGGTCAGAACCGGCTGCAAACCCACAATCAATGCCGTCAGACCTGAGCCCATGCCGGCCTTCACGGCTATCCAGACACCGCCCAGATAACCCGCATGCATCAGCACACCGGTCACACCAAGGTGCAGCCATTGCTGACGCCCGCGCGGCCAGGAGGCGCGTGCCAGCTGTATCCAGACCAGGAAACAGACGATGGACAAAAAATAGCGGATCGCCAGGAAAGTCAGCGGCGGCGCATAAGGCAGGCCGAATTTGGCAACGATGAAGCCGGTGCTCCAGATCAGGACAAACACGGCGGGCATGGCCCGGATCAGGGCGCTGTCGGAAGGCGTGGAACTCACGGGCGGCAGCTCATGAACAACCCGGTTTATTTGGCCCGCGCACGGATTTCCGGAATGGCTTTTTGCAGGTAATAAATCATGGACCAGACCGTGAGGATCGCCGAGATCCAGATCAGCCAGGTGCCCCACAGGTGGGTGTTGATCACGCCGAACAGCGTGCCGTCAAACAACAGGAACGGGATCGCGATCATCTGGACCATGGTCTTGACCTTGCCCAGCATGTGCACGGCCACGCTTTTGGTGGCGCCGATGATGGCCATCCACTCGCGCAGGGCGGAGATTGCGATTTCACGGCCAATGATGATGAGCGCGACAAAAACATCGGCCCGCTGCAAATGCACCAGCACCAGCAGCGAGGCACACACCAGGAACTTGTCGGCCACCGGGTCCAGGAAGGCGCCGAATGATGAAGTCTGGTTGAGCTTGCGGGCCAAAAAGCCGTCCAGCCAGTCGGTGGCGGCGAAGACCACAAACATCACCGTGGCGATCAGGTTGCGTTCAGCAGGGGCGAAGTTCAGGTAGAACACGCCCACAATCAGGGGAATCGCAACTATGCGAGTCCAGGTCATCAGGGTAGGAATAGTCCAGAACATCTTCATGCATTTTGGCATGAGCCGGACAACTCCGTGCGCCGCGGCCAAAAGTTCAATGCAGCGCGCGGTAAATTTCTTCAGCCAGTTCGCGCGAAATGCCGTCCACGGTCGCGATATCTTCAGCGCTGGCCGATGCAATCGCACGTATGCCGCCAAAACGCTGCAGCAGGCTGGCGCGGCGCTTGGGGCCTATGCCGGCAATGTCTTCAAGGCGGCTGGAGCCCGTGCGCACCGAGGCACGTTTGGCTCGCATGCCGGTAATTGCAAAACGGTGCGCCTCGTCGCGTATCTGCGCAATCAGCATCAACGCCGCCGAGTCGCGGCCAAGGTAAATCTTTTCGCGGCCATCTGCAAACACCAGTTCTTCCAGGCCCACCTTGCGGCCCTCGCCTTTTTCAACGCCGGCAATCAGGCCCAGGTCCAGGCCGAGTTCAGTGAACACTTCCCGCGCCATCGATACCTGGCCCTTGCCGCCATCGACCAGCACCAGGTCCGGCAACCTGGCCTCGTTGTTGCGGGCGGCCTCGGCCAGCTTGCTGTAGCGGCGCGTCAACACCTGGCGCATGGCGGCATAGTCGTCGCCGGGGGTGATGCCTTCGATGTTGTAGCGGCGGTATTCGGCGCTTTGCATCTTGTGCCCGTGGAACACCACGCACGAAGCCTGGGTTGACTCGCCGGCCGTGTGTGAGATATCAAAACACTCGATGCGCAACGCCGCCAGGTCTTCCATCTTCAGGTCCAGCGCCTCGGCCAGCGCGCGCGTGCGGGCCTGTTGCGAACCCTGCTCGGCCAGCAGGCGCGCCAGTTGCAGGCCGGCATTTTTCTCCGCCATTTCCAGCCAGATGCGGCGCTGTTCGCGCGGCTGGTGAACCGCCGCGATGCGCGTGCCGGTTTGTGCAACCAGCGCGGCAATCAGGTCCTTGTCCACCGGCTCGCTGCACACCAGCGTGGGCGGCACGGGCACGTCAATGTAGTGCTGGGCGATAAAGGCTTCCAGCACCAGTGCTTCGAGGGATTTGGCATTTTTCGCGGGACGTGTTTGCGTTGCCGGGCTTGCCGTTGCGCCGGATTCAGCAGGTTCAACCGGTTCGGCATCCAGCTCCGCCACATCCACGGCGTTTTCAATGTGGGTCGGAAAGTACGGCCTGTCCCCCAGGTGCCGGCCGCCGCGCACCATGGCCAGGTTCACACAGGCCTTGCCGCCCTGCACCTTCACAGCCAGGATGTCCACATCCTTGTCTCCGCCTGTCTCCATGGACTGCTGGTGCAGCACCTTGGACAGCGCCGACATCTGGTTGCGCAGTTCGGCGGCCTGTTCAAACTCCAGCTTTTCCGCGTGTTGCAGCATCTTCTGCTCAAGCCCGTTCAGGATGTCCTGGGTTTCACCCCTCAGGAAACGCTCGGCATTGGCCACGTCCTGTGTGTACTGCCCGGCCGTGATGTGGCCGACGCACGGCGCCGAGCAGCGCTTGATCTGGTACAGCAGGCAGGGCCGCGTGCGGTTGTTGAACACCGTGTCTTCGCAGGTGCGCAGCTTGAAAACCTTTTGCAGCAGCAAAATGCTTTCCTTGACGGCCCAGGCGCTGGGGTAAGGCCCGAAGTAGTGGTGTTTTTTCTCGACCGCGCCGCGGTAATAGGCAACCCGCTGAAAAGCCGGCGCCGACAGGGCCCCGCCCCCCTCTTTGGCATGCGGGCCGGTGATCTTGAGGTAGGGGTAGCTTTTGTCGTCCCGGAACAGGATGTTGAACTTCGGGTTCAGCGTCTTGATGAGGTTGTTTTCCAGCAGCAGCGCCTCAGCCTCGGAACGCACGACCGTGGTTTCCATGCGGGCTATCTTTGTCACCATGTGGCCTATGCGCGTGCCGCCATGGTTTTTCTGGAAATAATTCGAGACGCGTTTTTTCAGGTTGCGCGCCTTGCCCACATACAGCACCGCACCGTCCGCATCGAAATAACGGTAAACCCCCGGCAAGGCCGGCAGCGCCGCTACCTCGCTCAGCAATTGGGGATCGAATTCGTGTGCTTTGGTCATGGAATCAAAAGGGCGCCGATATCAGGAAACCCGTATTGTGGACAATCCTGTCATGAATCGCAGTTTGGTTACCCGGCAATGGGACATTTTTTGCAAGGTCATCGACAACTTTGGCGACATCGGCATCTGCTGGCGCCTGGCCGCAGACCTGGCTTCACGCGGGCAGCGGGTCCGGCTCTGGGTAGACGATGCGAGTGCGCTGGCCTGGATGGCACCGACGGGCTGCGAGGGCGTTCGTATCCTGCCGTGGCGCGAGCCGCTGGCCCCGGCCGACCTGGAGTGCCTCAACACAGCTCCCACCGACGTCCTTGTCGAGGCCTTCGGCTGCGAAATTGCTACTGAATTCATAGCTACCTGCGCGCATGCAGCGGAGGCCAGGGGCATAAAACCCGTATGGATCAACCTCGAATACCTGTCTGCCGAGGTTTATGCAGAGCGCAACCATGCCCTGCCCTCGCCCGTCCTGCGCGGCCCGGCGGCCGGCTGGACCAAGTGGTTTTTTTACCCGGGCTTCACGGCACAAACCGGCGGCCTGCTGCACGAGCCCGGCCTGGCCCAACGCCAGGCGGCGTTTGACCGGGCGGGCTGGTTAAACCGCCAGGGCCTGGAGGGCATAGCCAGTCACGGTGAAACACTGGTGTCCCTGTTTTGTTACGAACCACCGGCGCTGGCCTCCCTGCTGCGCCAATGGGCCGATTCGGGCCTGAACGGCCGGCCCGTGCACCTGCTGGTCGCTGCGGGGCGCGCGCATCTTGCAGTCAAGGCCGCAATCGCCGCTGAAAACCTTCAGTTTAATGACAAAAAAGGCCTGCAGCCCCCGGCTGATGCGCGCAACCAGCTATCAATTTCATACCTCCCCTTGCTGACCCAGGTCGATTTTGACCACCTGCTTTGGGCCTGCGATCTCAACTTTGTGCGCGGCGAGGACTCCATCGTGCGGGCCCTGTGGGCTGGCAAACCCTTTGTCTGGCATATTTACCCACAGGATGACGACGCGCACCGCGCCAAGCTGGATGCGTTTCTGGACATGCTTGGGGCTCCGCCTTCCCTGCGCGCCGTCCATCACATCTGGAATACCGGCAACCCGACTGATCTGGCGGAAAAACACCCGGCGGATGGCCTGGCCAGCCTTATGGCGGATCTGCCGGCCTGGCAAAAAACGGTGCTAAAGGCGCAAGCCAGGCACCTGGCACAGGAAGATTTGACCGGCGTCCTGCTGAAATTCGTGGAAAAAACCCGTTAAAATCAAAGGCTTTGCAGAATTTGCCGGGTGATTTCACTTTCAGGCAGGCTTTGCACTCCGCCGCAGAACATGCACCAGGCACTGACGCATTGCGCATCAGGCACTGACGCGTTGAGCGGCCTACTTCAAAAATACCGCAAGCTATTGCGTTAATACTGACATGAAAATCGCTCAAGAAATCCGCGCAGGCAACGTCATCATGCACGGCAAGGACCCCATGGTCGTGCTCAAGACCGAATACAGCCGCGGCGGCCGCAACTCGGCCACCGTCCGCATGAAGCTCAAGAGCCTGCTGAACAACTTCAACACCGAAGTCGTGTTCAAGGCCGACGACAAGATCGACCAGGTCATCCTCGACAAGAAGGATTGCACCTACTCCTACTTCGCAGACCCGATGTACATCTGCATGGACTCCGACTACAACCAGTACGAAGTCGAAGCCGAAAACATGGGCGACTCGCTGAACTACCTGCAGGACGGCATGGAACTCGAAGTCGTGTTCTACGACGGCAAGGCCATTTCGGTTGAGCTGCCCACCAGCGTCCAGCGCGAGATCACCTGGACCGAGCCCGCCGTCAAGGGCGACACATCCGGCAAGGTGCTCAAGCCCGCCAAGATCGCCACCGGCTTTGAAATCGGCGTGCCTATCTTCGTGGCGCAAGGCGATGTGGTCGAGATCGACACCCGCACCGGCGAATACCGCAAGCGCGTCTAAGCAAACCGCATCAAAGGCCGGACGCACCGGCCCCCTCAACAAAAGGCTCCCCAGGGAGCCTTTTTTCTGGCCTGTACAAGGCACACCGCTCCCCGCCAATCGTTGACAATGGCGCATGGACCAAACACAAGACTTATCTGGAAGCCGCCTGGCGCACGCATGGGCCGAACTGCAAGCCCATGCCCGCGATGAAACACCGCTGGACGCCGACGCCTACCGCCTGGCTTTTGCCGACCCCGAATTTTTGCTGCGGCGTGAAACCCGTGGCATCCGCTTTCAGCTTGAAATGCTCAAGCCCGATCTGGCGCAGCATGAACAAGGCATTGAAAACACCATCGTGGTGTTCGGCAGCGCCCGCTTTCCCGCGCCGGAGCAGGCCAACGAGGCCCTGAAACAAGCGGAGGAATCCGGTGACCAGGCCGCGCTGGCCCTGGCAAAACGCCACCTGCGCAACGCGCATTACTACGACCAGGCCCGCCTGTTTGCACGGCTGGTCGCAGGCCACAGCAATGCATGCCCGCCGGCGGAACGGTTGTTCATCTGCACCGGCGGCGGCCCGGGCATCATGGAAGCGGCCAACCGGGGTGCACAGGAAATGGGTGCGCCCACCGTAGGACTCAACATTGTTCTGCCGCACGAGCAGTCATCCAACCCCTATGTCTCACATTCCCTGAACTTCAAGTTCCACTACTTTGCCCTGCGCAAGATGCATTTCATGATGCGCGCCAAGGCCCTGCTGGCCTTTCCGGGCGGCTTTGGCACGCTGGATGAGCTGTTTGAAGTCATCACACTGGTGCAGACCCGCAAGGCCAGGCCGGTGCCCATCATCCTGTTCGGCTCCGAATACTGGAAAAGGCTCTTCAACTTTGAGGTGATGCTCGAAGAAGGCGCGATTTCACCCGAGGACCTCAAATTGTTCCAGTATGTTGATGACCCGCAAGTTGCCTGGGACAGCATCAAAAGGTTTTACAAACTCTAGAGGTCGCTCAACCCGGGCGGCTCACCTGCCGCTCAGGCCTTCAGGCCCCTTACGGCCCAGGTGCCGGCCGCGACCACGCCGCCGACAATCCAGAACAGGCCGGCCACGCCCGTCAAGGCACCCGCAGCGCCGAACAGCATGGGCATCAACACGCTCGATGCGTTGATGGTCATCAGACGAAGGCCCAGGGCCTCTCCGTGGCGTTCATGCGGTGTGATCTGGTGCAGCATGCTCATCACCATGGGTTGCACCGCACCCAGTGCGAGGCCCAGCACGATGGAGCACAAGGCCATACCCAGCGCCGAGTTCATCAACGGGTAGGCCGCAAACATCAGCGCAGTTAGGATATTCGAGATGGTGATCACGTTGCGCTCGCTCAGGCGCGAGGCAACCAGCGGCAGCAACAGGCGAATGGCGGCCGCGGCCACCGCAAACGCGCCAAGGATGGAGCCAATGACAGAAGCGCTGAGGCCGCGTTCATGTCCAAGCAGCGGCAGCACAAAAGTGTGTACGTCCCATGCCGAGGACTGCAGCCAGTTGACGAACAGCAGGCGCCGGAACATGGGCTCGCGCAGCAAGTCCCATGCGCGTTGCTTTGGCGCATCGACCGCAGGCTTCTGCATGGGAAGCTCCCTGGTCCGCCGCACCATCAGCCAGCAAACCAGCGGCAGGAATGCCAGCAACATGAAGGCCACACGGTAACCCGTCAGGTCGCCTGCAGCGGGGCCAGCGTGATCGATCAGCAAACCAGCCGCAAAAGGTCCAACAAAGTTGGCCGCCGCGGGCGAGATGGCCAGCCAGCTGAACACCTTCCTGAGCTGGGTCGTCCCCGCAGCCGCACGGCCTACATGCCGCTGCAACGCGATAACTGCAACGCCGGTCGCACCCCCGGTCAGCAAGGCCGCCAGGCAAAGCACAGGAAAAACCGGAAACACGGCTGCCAGCGCCGAACCGCCGGATGCCGCACTCACGGCAATCACCAGCGGCAGGCGCAAGCCATGCCGGTCGGCAAAACGGCCGGCCGGCAAGGCCAGGAAAACCTGTGTCAGCGCGAACAGCGACAGCAACACGCCCACGGCAGCAGCGCTGTAACCCTGCTGCAACGCGAGCAAGGGCGCCGCCAGCCGCATGCCGGTCATGGCCGCATGCAGGCACACCTGCGCCACAATCAAACGAAGCAGCTCAGGTGTCATTTTTCATGGGAAACCGTGCCGTGGCCCAATCATTACAAGCAGGAAAAGCTATCAAAAAAGTAGCACGCATAACTCAGGGCGCGTCGTCTTCACGGTCGCTGTCGCCATCGACTGAAGGCAACAGCGCCTGCGCTTGCGCATCAGGAAGCGCCTCCACACTTTTAAGCGCGCGGCGCATCTGCCGCTGCCGCGTGTCGGCCTTGTCTATGGTGTCGGACGCCTTGGCAACCTGCTCCTTGATGCGCTCAACCCATTCGCCAAACCGGTTGAATTCGGTCTTGACGGCACCCAGCACCTTCCACACCTCGGAGGCCTGCTGCTCCAGCGCCAGGGTGCGAAAACCCATGTGCAGGCTGTTGAGCATGGCCAGCAAAGTCGTTGGCCCGGCCAGCGTCACACGGTGCTGGCGCTGAACTGCATCCATCAGGCCGGGGCGGCGCAGCACTTCGGCGTACAGGCTTTCCACCGGCAGGAACAGGATCGCAAAGTCGGTCGTATGCGGCGAAGCCAGGTAGTTCTCGGCAATGGATTTCGATTCACTGCGGATGCGCGCTTCCAGGGCCTTGCCGGCAAGCTCTACACCGGCCGGATCGGCACGCTCGTGCGCGTCAAGCAGGCGTTCGTAATCGTCGCGCGGAAACTTCGCATCTATCGGCAGCCAGACCGGGGAACCGTCGGCGCTGCGCCCCGGGAAGCGCACCGCAAAATCCACGCGCTGGCCGCTGCGCGGCTTGGTCTCCACCTGCTTGCCGTACTGCTCGGGGGTCAGCACCTGTTCCAGCAGGGCCTCAAGCTGGACCTCGCCAAAAATACCCCGCGTCTTGACGTTTGTCAGCACCCGCTGCAGGCTGCCGACGCCAACGGCCAGTGTCTGCATTTCACCCAGGCCCTTGTGCACCTGGTCGAGCCGGTCGGCCACCTGCTTGAAGCTCTCGCCCAGCCGGGTCTCCAGCGTCGTCTGCAGTTTTTCATCGACCGTCTTGCGCATCTCGTCCAGCTTGGCGGCATTGGTCTGCTGCAGCTGCGCCAGTTGCGTTTCGAGGGTTTCGCGTACCTCGACCATGCGCCGCGCATTCGATTCGCTGACCGACTGCAATTGTGTGGTCAGCGTGTCCGACAGGGTTTTCTGCAGCAGGGTCAACTGCTGCGCAAAGGCGTCTATCTGCGTGTTCTGCGTGCGTATGGCTTCCGAGCTTTGCTGCACCAGTGTCTGCTGGAAGGTCGCAAAAGTCGTTGCCAGTTCCTGCCGGCTGGCGCGCGAGTTGTCGCCGATCTCGCGCCGGAGTTCGCGCTCAAGCTTGTCGTTGCCCTCGGCCATGCCCGCAAGCAGTTCAGCCCGCGACTGGCCGTTGTCGGCCGGCTTGCGAAGCAGCAGCCAGGCCACAAGCAGCAGATTCACCAGCAATAGCAGGATGATCAGCCAGAGTTCCATCAGATACGCCCTTGCATACTGTCTTTCGCCATTTATTTGCCTGCCAGCTGCGCAGCATTGATGGGGGATGGAGGCACTTTTCCTTCAAAAAAGGCAATCAGGTTGTCGGCCGCCAGGCTGGCCATGGCCAGGCGCGTCGGCATGGTGGCGCTTGCAATATGGGGCGTCAGCACCACGTTGGACAGCGCGAGCAGGTCCGGATGTACCTTGGGCTCGCCCTCAAACACGTCCAGGCCCGCTGCAGCGATGCGCTTGTCGCGCAAGGCGGCTGCCAGCGCCACATCGTCCACAATGCCGCCGCGTGCGATATTGACCAGCGTTGCAGTCGGTTTCATCATGGCCAGTTCTGCCGCGCCTATGGTGTGGTGCGATGCGGGGGAATAAGGCACGACAAGCACCACGTGGTCGGCGGTCTTGAGCAGCTCTTCCTTGCTCACATAACTGGCCTTGCATTCGGCTTCAAGCGCGGCGTCCAGACGCGAGCGGTTGTGGTAAATCACTTTCATGCCGAAACCGTGCGCACCGCGCTTGGCAATGCCCTGCCCGATGCGGCCCATGCCCATGATGCCCATGGTTGAGCCATGGATGTCGGAGCCCGCAAACATGTCGTAACGCCACTTGTTCCACTTGCCGGCACGCAGGTAATGCTCACTCTCCGTCAGGCGGCGGGCCGCCGCCATCACCAGTGCAAAACCGAAATCGGCCGTGGTTTCGGTCAAAACATCGGGGGCATTCGTGGCCAGCACGCCGGCCTCCGTCATGGCGTCAATGTCAAAGTTGTTGTAGCCCACCGCCATATTGGCGCAGATCTTCAGGTCCGGGCAGGCCGCCAGCACATCGGCGTCAATGCGGTCGCTGCCTGTCGTGAAAGCCCCCTGCTTGCCCTTCAATTTTTCTGCAAGCTGGGCCTTGCTCCAGGTTTCGTCGGCCTGGTTCGACTCGACATCAAAGTACTGCCCAAGCCTGGTGATGACTTCCGGGAAGACGGCGCGGGCGACAAGTATTTTTGGTTTGCTCATAAATGGTTATCGACTTTCTTGCGTGTTATTTGAACCAGATAAAGGTCATGATGATAAAAAGCGGAATCAGGATCGCGACCGACCATGCCATATAGCCAAAAAAGCTGGGCATTTTGATGTCGCGGTCTTCGGCAATGGCCTTGACCATCAGGTTGGGTGCATTGCCAATGTACGTGTTGGCGCCCATGAACACCGCACCGGCAGAAATCGCCGCCAGGGTCGGTGCCAGCGTGGTCATCAGGGTCTGCGCATCACCACCGGCCGTGTTGAAAAACACCAGGTAGGTGGGCGCATTGTCAAGGAATGAGCTCAACAAGCCCGTGGCCCAGAAATACATGGCCGGATCGGGCTGGCCGTCGGGCCGGGTCACCGCGGACACCACCGCACCGAAAGGACCGTTCAGGCCCGCCTTGAGCATGGCGATCACCGGGATGATGGTCAGGAAAATGCCGGCAAACAGTTTGGCCACTTCCGCCATCGGCCCCCAGGAAAACTGGTTGTCCTTGTGCACCTTGTCGGCCGTCATCTTCAGCGAAAGCAGGGTGATGGCCACCAGGCCGGCGTCACGCACCAGGCCTGGCAGGCCGACTTCGGTGCCGTACACGTCAAACACCACGGACGACTTCCAGAAACCGCTGAGCAGCACCAGCCCGGCCACGCCCGCCAGCAGCCAAAAATTGAAAACGCCATCAAAACCGAAACGTGGCGTATCCGGTGTCGGGTCGACAGGCAACACGCCTTCCTTGCGGTAGTACCAGCTGTCCAGCAAGTAAAAAATGACCAGCAGGCTGCCGGTCAAAAACAGGGTCTCGGGAAAGATGTGTTTCACGGTCCAGAAAAAATCAATCCCTTTCAGGAAACCCAGGAACAGGGGCGGGTCACCCAGCGGGGTCAGCGAACCGCCCACGTTGGAGACGATAAAAATAAAGAAAACAACAATGTGTGCGGCGTGACGCCGGTTGTCATTGGCCCGGATCAAGGGGCGAATCATCAGCATGGAGGCACCAGTGGTGCCCATGAAGCTGGCAAGGACTGCACCGATCAGCAACAGCCCGGTATTCAGGCCGGGGCTGCCATGCAGGTTGCCGCGTATAAAAATGCCGCCAGCCACCGTGAACAGGGCTGTCAGCAAAATGATGAAGGGGATGTATTCTGCGACCAGCGCATGCACCAGGCTGCTGCCGGCCATCGCCGGACCGAAGGTCAGCGTGAAGGGCAGGAAAAAAGCCAATGTCCAGGCCGCAGAAATCTTGCCGAAATGGTGGTGCCAGAACGCCGGCGCCAACAGCGGGAAGACGGCGATGGACAACAGAAGGCCGGCAAAAGGGATGCCCCACAAAGGTGAAAGCTGGCCGCCATCAAAGTCTGCCGCCAGGGCGATGCCGGGCAATAGAAGCAGCCCGGCCAGGACCGCACAGCAACGCGAAGTTTTCATGATTTTTCCATGCTTGTTGTTATTGACCTGATCAGGCCCGGCTGAGCCGATTCCCGGTCATGCAATTTCAAAAACCTGCCGCAGGTAGGCCAGGTATTTTTCGTCATCGCACATGCTCTTGGACGGCGTGTCCGACAGCTTGGCAACCGGCTGGCCATTGCAGCGGACCATCTTGATCACGATCTGCAGCGGCTCATAACCCAGGTCATTGGTCAGGTTGGTGCCAATGCCGAAAGCCAGCAGGCAACGTCCCCTGAAGCGCTGGTACAGCTCGATGGTGCGCGGCATGGTCAGGCCGTCGCTGAAAATCAGGGTCTTGGTCAGGGGGTCCACGCGGTTCGCCGCATAATGCGCAAGCATGCGTTCGCCCCACTGGAACGGGTCACCGCTGTCGTGACGCGCGCCATCGAAGAGCTTGCAGAAATACATGTCGAAATCGCGCAGGAAAGCGCTCATGCCGTACACGTCCGACAATGCAATGCCCAGGTCGCCCCGGTACTCCTTGGCCCAGGACTCAAAACCAAACACCTGGCTGTCGCGCAAACGCGGACCCAGGGCCTGACAGGCCTGCAGGTACTCATGCGCCATGGTCCCGAGCGGGATCAGGCCCAGCTTCATGGCATACAGCACATTGCTGGTGCCCGCAAGCTGCCCCTGCCGCCCCGTACCCAGGCGTGTCATCAGGGTCCGCAACACCTCTTCATGCCAGGCCTTGCTGAAACGCCGGCGCGTGCCGTAATCGGCAATCTTGAGCTCGCGCAAGCCATCGGCCTGCAGCTCCAGTATCTTGGCGTTCAAGCGTTCGCGGCCCTGGCTCAGATCGGGCGTCCTGTAGGTATTGCGAAAGTAGACCTCGTTGATGATGGCCAGCACCGGAATCTCAAACGGGATGGTGTGCAGCCACGGCCCCTTGATGGAGACCTCGATCTCGCCGGTCGGCAGGGCCGTGACCTCGACATATTTTTCGTTGAGCTTGAAGATGCCCAGGAAATCAACAAAATCACTTTTGATAAACCGCAGGCTCTTCAGGTAGGCCAGTTCGGCATCCTGGAAACGCAGGCTGCAAAGCCCGCGAATCTCTTCACGGATCTCATTGACAAACGGGGCCAGCGGCGCAATGCCGGGGGCGCCCGCATTGCGACACTTGAACTTGTACTCGACCTCCGCAGCGGGAAACTGATGCAGGACAGCCTGCATCATGGTGAACTTGTAGAGGTCGGTATCGAGCAGGCTGGTGATGATCATGGGCACTTCATAAATTCATTTTTCGGGCGAATTGCTGCGTTGTGGTGTGCTCGCAATCCTCATGCACACAAGTGCATTCCGGTTGCTGCGCGCACCACGCCTTGCACTTCATCCCGAAAATCTGAATTTCTGGAAGTGCCCATCTCGCGCGCAAGCCAAGGTTTACCCTAAAAAGTCCACTTCGAACAGCAAGGTTGCGTTCGGAGGAATCACACCGCCTGCTCCGCGCGCGCCGTAACCCAGCTCTGCCGGGATGACCAGGCGACGCGTGCCACCTACCGACATGCCCTGCACGCCTTCGTCCCAGCCGCGGATGACCTGGCCGGCACCCAGTGAAAATTCGAAGGGCTGGCCGCGGTCCTTGCTGGAGTCGAACTTGGCGCCCTGCACGCCGTCCGTGTACAGCCAGCCGGTGTAGTGCACCCTGACGTTCTGGCCGGCCTTGGCGATGGCGCCTGTGCCGAGAACAGTGTCTTCGTACTGCAGGCCGGAAGGAGTGGTGGTGGTGCTCATGGCATGGTCTTTCTTGAAATGAAATGGCGTCTCTGCCCGCCCCGCATGGAGCCGGCCTGAAACGCTCGGTAAAAAAATGAAACGAAAAGCAGCAATTGCAGGCTTTTCATGAACCCCTGACTTTACCTGCAACCAGCACAATCAGCCGGTCGGCGACAGCGGCAAGCAACTGGTTTTGTTCGGCGACCAGCATGGGCATGCCGCCGGCCTTCAGGGTCAGCAAGGCGTCGCGAATGGACTCGACCAGCACCGGGGCAATGCCTTCGCAGGGCTCGTCCAGCAACAGCAGCCTCGGGCCGGTCATCAGCGTGCGGGCAATCGCCAGCATTTGCTGCTCGCCACCACTCATGTGCGCCGCCGGGCGCCTGAGCATGGTTTTCAGGACCGGGAACAGGTCCAGCACCCTCGCCTCCTGCGCCTGGGCGTCCCTGCCGGCTGCGACCTGCAGGTTTTCACGAACGGTCAGGCCGGTGAACAGCCGCCGGTCTTCAGCCACATAACCCAGGCCGGCCCGGGCCCTGATGTGTGTTTCCCAGCGCTGGATGTCCGTGCGCCCGGCCTGTGCCTGGTAGCTGATACGGCCGCGAGTTGTCACCTCCAGGCCCATCAGCGCCTTGAGCAATGTGGACTTGCCCGCGCCATTGAGCCCCTGCAGAACGACAAATTCACCGGCCCGGACCTGCAGCGACACATCAAACAGGGCCTGAGCCGGCCCGTAAAAGGCATTGAGTTTTTCCACTTCAAGCATGAATAGCTCCTGCACCGGACTCACCCAGGTAGCGCCTGCGCACGGTGCTGTCACGGGAAATTTCTTCAAAAGAGCCCTGCGCCGCAAGCCGGCCTTCAATCAGCACCAGCACACGGTCGGCAAGCCCCGCCACGGCATCCATGTTGTGCTCGGTGTAGAGTACCGCCATGCCCTGGCGCGCAAGGTCTTTCACCAGCCGCATCAGGCCGGCACGCTCCTCTTCGGCAAGGCCCGCTGCGGGCTCGTCCAGCAGCAAGAGGCGCGGGCCGGCGGCCAGGGCCACGGCCAGTTCCAGCCGCTTTTTGGCGCCATAAGGCAAACTCAACACATCCTGGTCCGCCAACGTCTGCAGGCCGGTTTTTTCCAGCAGCGCCATCGCCGCATCATGCGACTGCGTGTCCAGCGGTTTGAAAGCAGAAATGGCCCACAGCCGGCGTGGAACCTGCGCAGCGAGCTGCACATTTTGTAGCACGGTCAGCGCCTCAAAGACCTGCGCGACCTGGAATGTACGGGCGACGCCCTGACGCAAACGCGCCGCGGGCGCCAGTCTGTTCAGTAGCTTGCCATCCCAGGCGATGGTCCCGGCGGTGGGCTGGTACTGGCCCGCCAGGCAGGCAAAACAGGTGGACTTGCCGGCGCCGTTGGGGCCGATCAATGCCACGCACTCGCCGGCAGCAAGCTCAAAGCTCACGCCATCCACGGCCTTGATGCCGCCAAAGTGCTTGACCAGGTTTTGAACTTGCAGCATCAGCCTGCCCCGCCCGAAGAAACAGCGCGCCGGCCCGCACCGCGCAAGCGGTTCAGCAGCGACAGCAGGCCGGACGGCGCGGCCACCATGATCACCATGATGAACACGCCCAGCAGGCCGCGCCAGTAAGTCACGTCACGGCCCAGCTCAGCGCCGGCATAGCTCAGCAGTGCACTGCCCGCCACCGCGCCCCATAGTTGGTGCACCCCGCCGAGCAGCACCACCAGCAAGGCATCCACCGAGGTGGCCACTGCCGCCACCGAAGGAAAAACCGCACCCTTGTGCGCGGCAAACAGGCCGCCGGCAAGGCCTGCCAGAACGGCACTCTCCACGAACACCCGGTATTTAAGCCACCCCACCGACAGGCCGGATGCGGCTGCGCGCAAAGGCGCATCGCGCAAGGCCTGCAGGGCCGCCCCCATGACGGACCGGCCGAGCAGGCGCAACGCAAAAACAGAAAGCAGCGCCAGCGCCACCAGCAATGCGTAGAACAGCGGTCTGCCCTCATCACCCACCAGCGTGAGTCCGATCAGCCCATTGTCCCCGCCGGTCAGGCTGACCCATTGCGTCGCACTGGCCCAGACCACCTGCGCCAGTGCCAGCGACAGCATGGCCAGGTAAACCCCGGCGCTGCGCACCACAGCCGCGCCGAACACAGCAGCCACCAGCAGCGCAGCAGCGCAACCCGCCGCCAGCGCCACCGGCAAGGACGCGCCCCACAGGCTGTGCGACAGCGCCGCACCATAGGCGCCCAGCCCAAAAAACGCAGCATGCCCAAAACTGATCAAGCCGCCAAGGGCCATCATGGATTGCAGGCTAATACCAAAAATCATCAGGATCAGCGCATCGGCAGCCAGCGTTTGCCAGTAAGGCCCGCCCAGCCAGGCCAGACCTGCCAGCAGCACAAAAACCAGGACGATGGCCGCCGTCGGGACCGGCCCCAGGCGAAGGCCACGGAATTTTTGCGCCGCCTCGCGCGAAACCTCCAGCGAAGACAGCGACAGGCCAAACAATCCCTGCGGGCGAAACACCAGCACCACCGCCATGGTGAGGAACACCAGCACCAGCGTGGCCTGCGGAAACACGCTGATGCCGAATGCGTGAACCATCCCTATCAGCAGCGCTGCGACAAACGCGCCGCCTATGCTGCCAAGGCCGCCCGTGACGACCACCACAAAAGTCTCCACAATCACGTTCATGTCCATCTGCAGGTGTGCGGGTTCACGTGGCAACTGGAGCGCCCCGCCCAGGCCGGCCAGCGCACAGCCAAGCACGACCGCGCCCAGCATCAGGGGCTTGGGATTCACGCCCAGCGCGGCAAGCATGTGGCGGTCATGCGTGGCAGCGCGCAAACGCCTGCCAAACAGCGAATGTTTCAACAGGAGATGCAGGCCCAGCCAGACCAGCGGGCCCAGCACGATCATCACAAGCTGGTACACCGGGAAAAAATCCTCGCCGATCTGCACCGCGCCCTTGAGCCCGGGGAAACGCGGCGCAAACACCTCGTCAACGCCAAACGCCCACTGCATGGCATCGTGCATGGCCAGCGTCAGGCCGAAGGTCGCCACCAACTGGTACAGCTCGGGTGCGCCCGCCATTCGCCTCAAGAGAAAGAACTCGGCCAGAGCCCCAGCAGCAGCAGCGCAGGCCGCTCCCAAAACAATAGCTAAAAGGTAGAGCGGCGCGCTCTCACCCCAGGCCGGGAACCAGTTGGTCACCCAGTGCGCGGTGAACAGCGCACCCAGCATGAAAAAACTGCCATGGGCAAAATTGACGATGCGCGTGACCCCAAAAATAAGGGTCAGGCCGGCCGCCATCAGGAACAGGGTGGTGGCGTACGACAGCCCACCCAGCAATTGGATGACGGAAAACGTCATGCGCTCAACTTAGCCCTGTGTACACCCGCCATCAATCTAGTCCAGCCAGGTGGTGAACTCACGGGCACTGACGCGCGGCGTACGGAAGGTGTTGACCAGCGCGGTTTCGTCGGCATAGCCGAGCGACATGCCGCAGACCAGCATCTCGCCCTCGCCTGCACCTATGTGCGGCAGGATGATTTTGGCAAAGCCGTTCCACGCGGCCTGCGGGCAGGTGTGCAGGCCATGACCGCGCGCGGCGACCATGATGTTTTGCAGGAAGGCTCCATAGTCCAGCAGGCTGCCGCGGCCCATGACCCGGTCCATCGTGAACATCAGGCCCACAGGCGCATCGAAAAAGCGGTAATTGCGCTGGTGCTGCGCATGCATCTTGTCCTTGTCGCCCTTGGTGATGCCCAGCAGGCCATACAGGCCCCAGCCGTTTTCACGGCGCCGGTCAATATAGGGCGACACCCATTTTTCGGGGTAGTAGTCGTATTCCTCCTTGTACTCGGCGGCCAGCTCGGGATTGGCGCGCAAGGCGTCGTGGGCCTGACAGACTTTGTCAGCCAGCTGTTCCTTGCTGGCGCCCTGCAGCACATAGGCTTTCCAGGGCTGTGTGTTGGTGCCCGAGGGTGCGCGGCTGGCGACTTCCAGCAGATGTTCAATAGTCGCACGGGGCACAGGCGCCGGCAGGAACTCGCGCATGGACTGGCGGCTTTCTATCGCGTGGTCCACCGCATTGACGGGAGGGGAAAACACACTGCCCGAGGCATCTGCAGCGGCAAAATCGCCGGCAAGCACCGGGGCTGGGGAATTAGCAGTTGGTTTCACTTCAATGTCTCCAGTACAGAAAGCAATTCGGGCGGCAAGGCCACTGGCCTGCGCGTGCTGCGGTCAACATACACATGGATGAAATGGCCCCTGGCCGCGCAGGTCTGGCCCTCATCGGCCGGGAACAGCCCCACCTCGTAACGCACGCTGGACGAGCCGATGTGCGCCACGCGGATGCCCGCCACCACGGCCTCGGGAAAAGCCAGCGGAGCAAAGTAGTTGCATTGGGTTTCAATCACCAGGCCGATCACGCCGCCTGAGTGAATGTCGATCGCACCCCGCTCAATCAGCAAACCGTTGACGGCCGTATCAAACCAGCTGTAGTAGACGACATTGTTGACGTGGCCGTACAGGTCGTTGTCGGACCAGCGGGTGCCAATGTTGCGGAAGGCTTTGTAGGAACTGCGGGGTTCGGCTTGGGGGCGCGCGGAAGAAGTCATGAGGAACCATTTTGCCATCTGGCCCAGTACTCGAGCGCAACCCGGTAGGTGTTCACCTGTACCTGCACGGTTTCATCGATCTTCACGCCATAACCACCAGCCATTGAAAACGCCAGTGGAATGCGGCGTTGCCAGGCCCAGTCAAAGACACGCCGGTCACGTGCCTCAAGGCCGTCGTAACTCAGCTTGAGGCGGCCCAGGCGGTCGCCTTCAAACGGGTCGGCCCCGGCCAGGAACAGCACCAGCCCGGGTTCAAAACGCCGGCCCAGTTCATCCAGGGCATGCTCCAGCGCCTGCAGGTAAGGCGCATCGGTACAGCCGTCGGGCAGCGCCACATCCAGGTCACTGGACTCCTTGCGGAAGGGGAAATTCTTTTCCCCGTGCAGGGACAGGGTGAACACGCTGGGGTCATTCAAAAAAATGCTGGCCGTGCCGTTGCCCTGGTGCACGTCCAGATCGATCACGGCCACCTGCAGCGGCTTGCGTTCATGTTTAAAGCGGCGCGCCCATTCCGCCTGCATGAGCCGCGCCGCGACGGCCGCGTCGTTGAACACACAAAACCCGCCGCCCTTGTGTGCATACGCGTGGTGCGTGCCGCCGGCCATGTTCGCCGCGATGCCCTCGTACCGCCCGTTGGGACCGGCGCCCAAAGCCGCCCGCGCAGCAGCCACGGTCGCTCCCGCCGAGCGGCGCGCACGCTCAGCCATACCGGGGCTCCACGGGAACCCGATTTCACGCTGCGCCGTGGCCTCAAGCGTGCCGTGCGTGATCGCGCTTATATATGCAGGGGTGTGCGCCAGCGCCAGTTCGCCATCACTGGCTGCGGGCGCCTGGGCCATGCGCACACCAGGCAGTTCGCTGACAACGCGGTCGCGCAGCAGCCTGTACTTGGCCATGGGAAAGCGGTGCCCCGCCGGCAGCGGCAGGACAAAGTTATCGGCGTAGAAGGCTTGCAAGAGGTCGTGTGTTCTGTATCTGGAAACCCGATTGTGGCCGGTCCCCGAAAGCCTGGCGTTCAGCCCGAAATAGGGGGTTACAACTAAAATGCTGCAGCGCAACAAAAACGCTTGCAATCAACCGGAGCAGTCCCTATACTTCAGGTCATGTTGCAGTGCAGCAATTCAGCGCAAAGCAACTATTGAGAACCCAACCACCACCCGGAGATTAATTATGTTGACCGCTGAACAAATCATCGCTTCCCACAAGGCAAACATCGAAACCCTGTTTGGTCTGACCCACAAGGCCTTTGAAGGCGTTGAAAAACTGGTCGAACTGAACGTGCAGGCCACCAAGGCTGCCCTGGCAGAAACCGCCAACCACACGCAAGCCGTGCTGGGTGTGAAAGATGCACAGGAACTGCTGGCTCTGCAAGCCGGCCTGGTCCAGCCCCTGGCCGAGAAAACCGCCGCTTACAGCCGTCACCTGTATGACATCGCTTCTGCTGCCGGCGCCGATATCGGCAAGACCTTTGAAGCCCAGACCGCCGAAGCCCAGAAGAAATTCACCGGCCTGGTCGACAACGCCGCCAAAAACGCTCCTGCCGGTTCCGAAACCGCAGTGGCCGTGCTGAAAAGCGCCGTGGCTGCTGCCAACAACGCTTTTGAATCCGTTCAAAAAGCCGTCAAACAAGCTGGCGATATCGCTGAAGCCAATTTCAACACCGTGGCAGCCTCTGCAGTGAGCGCCACCAAGACCGCCACCAAAAAGCGTTAATTCGCTAATGGCGCCTGTCTCCGGGACGCTGCCCCATCAAGTGCGGGCAGATCCCTGAACCAGTTGTCTCCTCGGGTCCTTCACGAAATCCATTTTCACGGACCCCTTAAAGCCTGACCGAAAGTTCAGGCTTTTTTTTGCCTGGACTCTCCCCTCCACAAGGCTCTCGCGCAGCCGCCTTATGGCGCCAGCATGCTGGAGCTGCCCAGCGCCGCCGCCTCGGCTGCGCAGTCACGCCCTGGCGTGCTGCCCTGCGCACGTGCCCTGGCGACCTCAAGGCGGGCGGCGTCAACCTGCGCATTGAACACCGGGTTCGCATGCAGCCTGGCCACCGTCGCGGCGCCTATCAGCCGGCCCGCCTCGATATCGCTTTGCCAGTGCACGCCGCAAATGCCGCGGCTTTGGGAAAAGGCCCGGCCGCGCTGCAGCAAGGCGTCACTGCGCTCGGGCGCAACTTCCGTCAACACCATCGCCCAGGCCCAGCCGGCAGCCGAATGGCCCGAAGGATAGGAACCATCCTTGGCCAGTGCGGCTTCCTCCCTGGGTGTGCAACTGGGCGCCTTGAAAACAACAAAGGGCCTTGTCCGCTGGTACTTGTCCTTAGCCTTGTAGGTGGCGATGCCCGCGTCGGTGAGCGTGCGGCGCAGCAGCATGTTCAGGTTCGGCGTGGCCTCCTCCGAGATCGGCAGGCCAAGCGCACAGGAAAAGGTTTCGGCAGCCTTGGGGAAACGCAGGTTGGCATCCTGCACGGCAAGCGCGCCGCGCGGCGTGCCCTGCAGCGCGGTCAGGGTGCGGAACGTGGCAGCATCGGCTGCAAGCGCAGCCGAGCCTTCGGCCGGTGGCGGTGGCAGCAGCGCCAGGCTGTCCGGCAACTCGGCAGGTGCCAGGTAGCCTTTCAGGTAACCGGAACCGGCCCGCACTTCGCCGACTTCGGCTGCAGAAATGGGTGCAACGGTTCGCGTGGCCGTACTGCAGGCGCTCGCGAGCAGTGCTACAGCCAGCATGGCTGCCGACAGGGAAAATTTCATGGTGTCTCTCTTTATGTTTTAAGTTGTTGGCTGCGCAGGGGGAGCTGCACACAAACAAGAATAACAAAGTCCTAGTGGCCAGCCGCTGCCGCTGTCCCGGCATTCAGCCTGGCCTTCAGAGCCGGTAATGCAGCCAGCATCGCGGCCCGGCCTGCATCGATGGCGCGCTGCCGGGCTGAAAAATCGGCACTCTTCAGGCCTGCCAGCGCCGGCCGCACCACCACATCGGCATCCTTCAGTTCAAACTGGTTGATGCTTTTGCCCATGATTGCAAAGGTCTGCAACAGGATTTGCAGCGTGTCGCTGGCAGGGTTGGCTTCGGGCGGGCTGGAAATATCCACGGCCACCACCACGTCGGCACCCATCTGCCGGGCAAAACGCACGGGCACGGGCGACACCAGGCCGCCGTCAACATATTCGCGGCCGCTGATCTTGACCGGCACAAACACCGCCGGCACGGCACTGGAGGCACGCACCGCCGTACCGGTGTCGCCACGCTGGAACAGCACGGCCTGCCCGTTGTTCAGGTCGGTCGCCACAATGCCCAGGGGAATCGCCATGTTTTCAATCAGGCGCCCGGCCACCAGGTCGTTGACGTAGCGCGCCAGCGCATCGCCCCTGAACATGCCGCGGCCAAAAATCGGCAGCATCCAGTCGGTGATGGCCACCTCCTCCATGTTCAGCGCCGTTTGCTGCAACTGTGCGCTGGTCTTGCCGCTGGCATAAAGCGCGGCCACCAGGCTGCCGGCCGAGGTGCCGACCACCAGTTGCGGCCTGAGCCCGGCTTCTTCGAGCACGGCAATCACGCCCACATGGGCAAAACCGCGCGCCGCCCCGCCGCCCAGCGCCAAGCCTATCCTGAGCGGTTTTTTGACGATCTCAAACGGTGCAGGCGTCACAGGCACAGGATTGTCCCGGCTCACAGGCAACGTGGTGGAACAGGCCGCCAGCATCAAGGCAGCGCCCAGGCAGGCAAGCCGCCGGCCGCAGGGAATCAGGGAGCGAATCATCCCCCGGATCGCAGGGACTCTATCAAGAATGATTCTCGTTTGCTTTATCATGGCCAGCGTTTGTAACAAAGAGGATTGTCTGCATGTTGAAAAAAATCACGCTGTCGTCGTTATTGCTGGTCGCAGGTTTTGCGTCTGCCCAGGAACAGGTGGTGAACCTGTATTCTGCACGCCACTACCAGACCGATGAAAAGCTCTATAGCGACTTCACCAAGGCCACCGGCATCAAGGTCAACCGCGTGGACGCCGACGATGCAGGCATCCTGGCACGCCTGAAAGCCGAAGGCGCGGCCTCCCCCGCCGACGTGATTTTGCTGGTTGACGCCGCCCGCCTCTGGAGAGGCGATGTGGACGGCCTGTTCAAGCCGATCAAGTCGCCCGTGCTGGAAGCCGCCATCCCGGCCAAGCTGCGCGCCAAAGAAACGGCCGAGGGCACGACCTGGTTTGGGTTCTCCACCCGCGCCCGCGTGGTGGTCTACAACAAGGTCAAGGTCAAAAAGGCCGACGTCGACACGTATGAAGAGCTGGCCGATCCGAAAAACAAGGGCCTGCTGTGCACGCGCTCCGGCGCGCACCCCTACAACCTCTCGCTGTTTGGCGCAGTCACCGAGCACATGGGCGAGGCAAAAGCCGAAGCCTGGCTCAAGGGCCTGGTCGCCAATATGGCGCGCAATCCGCAAGGCGGCGACAGCGACCAGATCAGGGCTGTGGCCAGCGGCGAGTGCGGCATCGCACTGACCAACACCTACTACCTTGCCCGCATCATGCGCTCCAATGCGCCTGAGGACAAAGTGGTGGCCGACCGCGTGGGCGTGGTGTTCCCGAACCAGGAAACCTGGGGAACGCATGTGAACATTGCCGGAGCCGCAGTCGCCAAAAACGCCAAGAACACGGCCAACGCCATCAAGTTCATGGAATACATGGCCAGCCCCGGCGCACAGGAATACTTTGCCAACGGCAACAACGAATGGCCTGCCGTCCCCGGCCTGGCCATCAGCAACCCGGCACTCAAGGCCATGACCGGCATGGGCAACGGCAGCTTCAAGTCCGAAACCATTCCCATCAGCGCTGTTGGCAACAACCAGCTCAAAGTCCAGCAGATGCTCGACCGCGTCGGCTACAAATAAAACCGGTGTAAAACAAAAAGCCCGTGAGTCACTGACTTCGCGGGCTTTTTTTATGGGTCATAATTTACTTTTACGTAAACGTCAACTCCGGGCCGCAGCGCCCTTCAATCAAGGAAGCATCTCATGGATATCGCAGGCAAAGTATTCATCGTCACCGGCGGCGCATCAGGTCTCGGTGAAGGCACGGCGCGCATGCTGGCCGGCAACGGCGCCAAGGTCGTGATTGCCGACATGCAGGCCGAAAAAGGCGAAGCGATTGCAAAGGAAATCGGCGGCGCCTTTGTCAAATGCGACGTCAGCCAGGAAGCCGACGGCCAGGCGGTCGTTGCCAAGGCGCTGTCGCTGGGCAAGCTGATGGGCCTCGTCAACTGCGCCGGCATTGCACCGGCCGAAAAAACCGTGGGCAAAAACGGCGCGCACAACCTGGGCGTGTTCACCAAATGCATCACCGTCAACCTGGTGGGCAGCTTCAACATGATTCGCCTGGCAGCCGATGCCATGTGCAAGAACGAGCCCGAAGCCACCGGCGAGCGCGGCGTGATGATCTCCACCGCCTCCGTTGCAGCCTATGACGGCCAGATCGGCCAGGCCGCCTACAGCGCGTCCAAAGGCGGCATCGTCGGCATGACATTGCCGATCGCCCGCGACCTGGCCCGCAACGGCATCCGCAACATGACGATCGCTCCCGGCATTTTCGGCACGCCCATGATGTTCGGCATGCCCAAGGAAGTGCAGGACTCGCTGGCCGCGTCCGTGCCCTTCCCAAGCCGCCTCGGCACGCCGCAGGACTACGCCAAGCTGGCCAAACACATCATTGAAAATGAGATGCTCAATGGTGAAGTCATCCGCCTGGACGGCGCGATCCGGCTGGCACCACGCTGATTGGAGAAAGATGGAAAAAGAGCGGGCGCAGGTCCGCTCTTTTTTTGATAGCTGGTCGCGCGCTCAGGACGCCGGCCACAGGCCTTAAGCGCTCTTGAAATGCGCAATTTCAGGCCCAAAGAGGCGCGCATGCCGCCAGCCGGCATCGCAAGATGCCTCGGCGACGTACCATCGCAACTCACGCCAAACAGATGGGATTGCATGAAACGCCTGACCAGTTCGCTCGCCCTCGTTTTTATCCTGGCGGCCTGCAGCAGTCACGGCACCGCCCCGGACAACTTCAGCTACACCGCCCCGGCGCAGACGCAGCCCGAAGGCGCCTCCGGCTACACCACCAAGTCCGGCTGGGCTACCACCCGGTTTGCCGTGGCCGCCGCCAACCCGCTGGCTACCGACGCGGGTTACCAGATACTGAAAGCCGGTGGCTCGGCAATCGATGCGGCGGTTGCCGTGCAAATGGTGTTGGCGCTGGTGGAGCCGCAGTCCAGCGGCATTGGCGGCGGCGCTTTCCTGATGCATTTCAACGGCAAGGATGTGGAAGCATTCGATGGCCGCGAAACCGCGCCAGCGGCAGCCACAGACAAGCTGTTTACAGGCACTGACGGCAAACCCATGTCGTACTACGACGCGGCCGTGGGCGGCCGTTCTGTAGGTACGCCGGGCGCAGTGCGCATGCTGGAAATGGCGCATAAACAATACGGCAAACTGCCCTGGGCGCAACTCTTGCAGCCGGCCATCACGCTGGCTGAAAATGGTTTTAATGTCAGCGCCCGCTTCCACACCCTGCTGGTGCCGGAAGTCCACCTGAAAAAAGACCCGGTCGCCCTCGCCTATTTTTACGACAGCCAGGGCCAGCCCTGGCCTGCCGGCCACCTGCTGAAAAACCCTGAGCTGGCAGCGGTGCTCAGGCTGATTGCGACTGACGGCTCAAAAGCACTGCTGGAAGGTGAAGTGGCGCAGGCCATTGTGGACAAGGTGCAAAAACACCCCGGCAATCCTGGCCTGCTCACGCTTACTGACCTCGCCGGCTACCAGCCCCAAAAGCGCGCGCCCATTTGCCACGATTACCGGGCCTTGAATAAGGACTACCGCCTGTGCGGCATGCCGCCGCCCAGCTCAGGCGCGATTGCCATAGGGCAGATCCTGGGCATCCTTTACAACACCAAAGCGGCCACACTCCAACCCGAAAACGGCCTGCCCGGCCCCGACTGGCTGCACCTGTACACAGAGGCATCACGACTGGCCTATGCCGACCGCGCACAATACCTGGGTGACCCGGACTATGTGCAAGCGCCGGCCGGCAACTGGATGAGCCTGCTGGACCCGGCCTACCTGGCCGGTCGCGCAAAACTCATAGGCGCGCAAAGCATGAAAAGCGCAGCACCGGGCAAGCCGCCGGGCACGCAGACCAGCCATGCGCCCATGCCGCAGCAAGACGAATACGGCACATCGCACATCTCCATCGTCGATCCCTACGGCAACGCCATCGCCATGACCACCACGATTGAAAACGTCTGGGGTTCACGGCAGATGGTGAACCGCGGCAAGGGCCTGGCCGGCGGCTTCCTGCTCAACAACGAGCTCACTGATTTCAGTTTTTCCCCGACCGATGCAGCCGGCACACCGATTGCCAACCGCGTGCAGGGCGGCAAGCGCCCGCGCTCATCGATGGCGCCCACACTGGTGTTTGACAAGGCCACGGGCCAGCTTGTCATGACCACCGGCAGCCCCGGCGGCGCGGTGATCATCCACTACACCGCCAAAACACTGTACGGCGTACTCAACTGGGGACTGAACGTGCAGCAAGCCATCAACCTGCCGAACTTCGGCTCGCTCAATGGCCCGACCCTGCTGGAAAAAGGACGTTTTCCGGCAGCAACCATGCAAGCCCTGCGCGCCCGCGGCCACGAGGTGCGCGAGCAGGACATGAGCAGCGGGCTGCAAGGCATACAGCGCACGGCAAGCGGATTTTTTGGCGGCGCCGACCCGCGCCGCGAAGGCATTGTGATGGGCGATTGATGCCTGCCCCGTGCCCGCATTTGCTTATAAATATTCTGGCGAAGTCAATGCACCGCCAGAGCTTTACCATTCGGACATCCGGCTCAAGTTTGTGCGAACATCGATTGATGGCGCGCGCCTGACAATTCCCTCTCAATTTCTGGAGTCAAAAATGCTGAACGTCTTTAAAAAACACGGTGTCACGGCCTGCGCCGTATTGAGCCTTGCCGCCATGGCAGCCCCGGCCCATGCCGGCAAAACACTGGACGCCATCAAGGCGCGCGGCCAGCTGGTGTGTGGCGTGAGCAGCGGTGTCGCCGGTTTTTCGCAGGCCGACAGCGCTGGCAAATGGTCCGGACTCGATGTAGACATTTGCCGGGCGATTGCCGCCAGCGTGCTGGGCGACGCCAACAAGGTGAAATGGGTGCCTTTGGTCTCGCAGCAACGTTTTGCCGCACTGCAATCCGGCGAGATCGACATCCTGTCGCGCAACACCAGCTGGACGCTGACACGTGATGCCTCGCTGGGCCTTGTCTTCACTGGGACAACCTACTACGACGGCCAGGGTTTCATGGTGCCGGCCAAAAGCAAGGTCAAGAGTGCCAAACAGCTGAAAAATGCCACGGTCTGCGTGCAGTCCGGCACCACGACAGAAAAAAACCTGAGCGAGTTTTCGCGCATCAACAACCTCAGCCTGAAACCCGTGGTGTTCGAAAAGTTTGACGCTGCCAACGCCGCCTACTTCTCGGGCCGCTGCCAGGCTTACACTACCGACGCATCGGGCCTCGCCTCCATCCGCAACAAGGAAGCCAAAACCCCGGCAGAACACGTCGTGCTGCCCGAGCTGATTTCCAAGGAGCCCTTGAGCCCCGCCGTTCGCCGTGGTGACGACGAGTTTTTTGCGATTGCCAAGTGGGTGGTGTTTGGCCTGATCGAAGCCGAGGAGTATGGCGTGACGCAGGCCAACGTCGATGCATTGCAAAAAGACAGCAAGGACCCCAACATCGGCCGCCTGCTCGGCACCACGGAAGACACCGGCAAGCTGCTGGGCCTGGACAAGGACTGGCTGGCACGCGCCGTCAAGGCCAGCGGCAACTATGGCGAGATCTTTGAACGCAACGTCGGCCCCAAAAGCCCGCTGGGCCTGCCGCGCGGCAGCAACAAGCTCTGGTCGCAGGGCGGCCTGATGTACGCGCCGCCCGTGCGCTGATGCCCGAGCCCTCAGTTCCCTTGATACCGCCGCGCCCTGCCCCTGCGGCAACGCGGCATTTCTCGTGGCGCGGCCGCAAGGCGCGCAGCGTGGCCTACCAGGTACTGGCCGTGCTGGCGATAGCGCTGCTGGGCTGGCTGCTGGTCAGCAACACGCTGGCCAATATGCGGCTGCGCGGCATACAGAGCGGTTTTGATTTCCTCTGGCAACCGGCGGGTTTTGACATCGGCGAAGGCTGGCTCAGCTATGACTCGGCCAGCCCCTACTGGAAAGCCTTTCTGGTCGGCATCGTCAACACCCTGCGCGTGGCGCTGATAGGCTGCGTGCTGGCGACTGTGCTCGGGACCTTGCTGGGTGTGGCGCGGTTTTCGCGCAACGCACTGTTGCGCGGCCTGAGTTATGGCTATGTGGAACTGTTCCGCAATATCCCCTTGCTGCTGCAACTGCTGATGTGGTACCTGCTCTTCATTGAATACCTGCCGCCGTCCAGCGAGGCCTTGAGCATTGGCAAGGCCATCTTCCTGAGCAAGAACGGGCTCTCGTTTCCATCCCTGGCATGGGAGCACGGGCAGTTGCAATTCCAGCTGCCTGTGGCCGGCGAAATGCAGGTCGAGGGCGGCAGCGCGCTCAGCCCTGAGTTCATGGCCGTGCTGCTGGGCCTGGTGCTCTATACCTCCGCTTTTATTGCCGAAGTCGTGCGCGCCGGCATTGCATCGGTGCCCAAAGGGCAACACGAAGCCGGTGCATCCATAGGTTTGTCGCGCGCGCGCTCCATGCGCCTGATCGTGTTGCCGCAGGCGCTGCGCCTCATCATCCCGCCGCTGACCAACCAGTACCTGAACCTGACCAAAAATTCCTCATTGGCCGTCGCCGTGGGCTACCCCGAGCTGGTGTCGATTGCCAACACCTCCCTGAACCAGTCCGGCCGCGCCGTCGAGTGCATCGCCATCATCATGCTGGTTTACCTGCTGCTGTCGCTCTTCACATCCGCTCTGATGAACTGGTTCAATCGCCGTGCGGCGATCAAGGAGCGCTGAGCCATGCCTGAAACGTTTCACCCCATTCCCCCCAGGCCCACGCCTGTGCACAGCATAGGCGCCATGGCCAGCCTGCGCCAGAATCTTTTCTCCAGCGTGCCCAATACCGTGCTGTCGCTGCTGCTGATGGCCTTGTTCGCCTGGCTGGTAGCGAAGGGTTTCAACTGGGGCATTGTGAATGCCGTGTTTGCGCCGGATGCAGACCGTTGCCAGGCAGCGCGCGGACTGGGCGCCTGCTGGGGTGTCATCAACGAAAAGGCCCGCTTTATCCTGCTGGGCCGTTACCCGCAAACAGAACAGTGGCGGCCCGTGCTGGCCACCTTTGCGCTGCTGGCGCCGGTGCTGGCCAGTTGCAGCACGCGCTTCTGGAAACCGTCGCTGGCCTTGATCTGGGCTGCCGGGCTGGCACTGTTTTTTGTGCTGATGGGCGGCGGTGTGGCCGGCCTCGAGAAAGTACCGACCGATGTCTGGGGCGGCCTGCCGCTGACCTTGATGCTCAGCGTGATCTCCATGGTGCTGGCCTTCCCGATCGCGGTGCTGGTGGCGCTGGGCCGGCGTTCGGACATGCCGGCGATACGCTCGCTGTGCGTGGTTTACGTCGAATTGGTGCGCGGCGTGCCGCTGATCTCGGTGCTGTTCATGGCGTCTTTCATGCTCCCGCTGTTTTTGCCGGTGGGCAAGTCGCCCGATGTGCTGGTCCGCGTGATTGTCGGCATCACGCTGTTTGCCGCGGCCTACATGGCCGAGATCATTCGCGGCGGCCTGCAGACGGTGGGCCGAGGCCAGGCGGAAGCCGCCGCCAGCATCGGCCTGAGTTACTGGCAGGCGCAGCGCAAGATCATCCTGCCGCAGGCGCTGAGTGCGGTGGTGCCCAGCATAGTGAACAATTTCATCTCACTGTTCAAGGACACCTCGCTGGTCACCATCGTCTCGCTTTACGAACTCACGGGCGCGCTCTCGCTCGCCCTGGGTTCGGACCCGAACTGGCGGCCGTTCAAGATCGAGGCCTACCTGTTTATTGCCGCCATCTATTTCGCCTTCTGCTACGCCATGTCGCGTTACAGCCTGCGGCTGGAAAAACGGCTGGCCAGGAACGGGAAATGACGGGAAATTACGGAAAAGAAGAGGACAAGAACGTGAGCAATCCCATCATCCGTTTCGACAAGGTCAACAAGTGGTTTGGCAGCTTTCATGTGCTGCGCGACATCGACCTGTCCGTCCAGCCGGGCGAACGCATCGTGATCTGCGGGCCCTCCGGCTCGGGCAAGTCCACGCTGATCCGCTGCATCAATGCCCTGGAGGACTACCAGGAAGGCACGCTGACGGTCGCCGGCTCGGTGCTGGGCGACAAGCTCAAGGCGATTGAAGCCGTGCGCCGCCAGGTCGGCATGGTGTTCCAGCAGTTCAACCTGTTCCCGCACCTGACGGTGCTGGAGAACCTGACACTGGCACCGGTCTGGGTGGCCGGCCTGCCGAAAAAGGAAGCCGAACAAATCGCCATGGCGCAGCTAGAGCGCGTGCGTATTGCCGAGCAGGCCCACAAATACCCGCTGCAGCTTTCGGGCGGCCAGCAACAACGGGTGGCGATTGCCCGCTCGCTGTGCCTCACGCCAAAAATCATGCTGTTTGATGAGCCGACTTCGGCGCTGGACCCGGAAATGATCAAGGAAGTGCTGGACGTGATCGTCAGCCTCGCCGATCAGGGCATGACTATGTTGTGCGTCACGCACGAGATGGGTTTTGCGCGCGCGGTGGCCGACCGCGTCATCTTCATGGACGAAGGCCAGGTCGTCGAAGAGAACACGCCGGACGCCTTCTTTGACGCCCCCAAAACCGACCGCGGACGGGACTTCCTGTCAAAAATCCTGGGGCACTAGGCTCTGGGCGCATTCAAACGCCAGAATCGTCATTTTTATAGAGAAAAGTGCCCATGGCCGTCGTAAATAGCGCGCGACCAGCTATCATTTAAATAGCAATTCAGCTGTCGATCGCAGCCGCCGACCCGGCCTGCTTGCGCAGCTCGAACTTCTGGATCTTGCCGGTTGAGGTCTTGGGCAACTCGCCAAACACCACGGCACGCGGCACCTTGAAAGCCGCCAGGTGTTTTTTGCAATGCGCCACGATGTCTTCGGCCGTTGTCTGTGCGCCGGCTTTCAGTTCAACAAAGGCGCAGGGGGTTTCGCCCCAGCGCGCATCGGGCTTCGCGACCACGGCCGCCGCCAGCACGGCGGGGTGGCGGTAGAGCACGTCTTCCACCTCAATCGATGAAATGTTTTCTCCGCCCGAGATGATGATGTCCTTGCTGCGGTCCTTGATCTTCATGTAGCCGTCGGGGTACATCACCGCCAGGTCACCCGAGTGGAACCAGCCGCCGGCAAACGCTTCTGCGGTCGCCGCGGGATTTTTCAGGTAGCCCTTCATGGCGATGTTGCCCTTGAACATGATCTCGCCCATGGTCTCACCGTCCATGGGCACGGGCTGCATGGTCTGCGGGTCCAGCACACGCACATCGCGCTCCAGGTGGTAACGCACGCCCTGTCGAGCATTGAGCCTGGCGCGTTCGCCGATCTCCAGTGTTTCCCAGCCGTCCTGTTTGGCGCATGCTGTCGCCGGGCCGTAAACCTCGGTCAGGCCGTAGACATGCGTCAAATCAAAACCGAGCGCCTCCATACCCTCGATCATGGATGCCGGCGGCGCCGCCCCCGCGACCATGGCCTTGACGCCCGCAGGCAGGCCCAGCTTCATCGCGTCGGGCGCATTGACCAGCATGCCGTGCACGATGGGCGCGCCGCAGTAATGCGTGACGCCGTGCTGGCGTATGGCGTCAAAAATCGCCTGCGCCTCAACCCTGCGCAGGCAGACATTGACGCCGGCACGCGCAGCCACGGTCCATGGAAAACACCATCCATTGCAGTGAAACATGGGCAGTGTCCACAAATACACGGCGTGTTTGGGCATGTCCCACTCAAGAATGTTGGACACCGCATTGAGCGCCGCGCCGCGGTGGTGGTAGACCACGCCCTTGGGGTTGCCGGTGGTGCCGCTGGTGTAGTTCAGCGCAATCGCGTCCCATTCATCGGCAGGCAGCTTCCAGGCGTAAGCCGCATCGCCCTGGGCCAGAAAGTCCTCGTAGGTGACGCTGCCGATACGCTCCACCGGCCCGGTGTACACGGCGTCTTCGACATCAATCACCAGCAGCGGCGTGCTCGCCTTGCGCAGGGTCAGCGCTTTTTTCATGGTGCCGGCAAATTCCGGGTCGACGATGACTACTTTGGCCTCGCCGTGGTCCAGCATGAAGGCAATCGTTTCCGCATCCAGCCGGGTGTTCAGGGCATTGAGCACGGCGCCGGTTACCGGAATGCCGAAATGCGCCTCCACCATGGGCGGTGTGTTGGGCAGCATCACGGCGACCGTGTCGCCCTTGCCGATGCCGTGGCGCTCCAGTGCGCTGGCCAGCCGGCGGCAGCGCGAAAAAACTCCGGCCCATTTGCGGCGCAGGCTGCCGTGCACCACCGCCAGCCGGTCAGGGTAGACCTCGGCCGTGCGCTCGATAAAGGACAAGGGCGACAGCGGGGCGTGGTTGGCCTCGGTACGCGGCAGGTCCTGGTCAAAAATACTGGGCATCTTTTCTCCTTTGTTTTTCTGAGGGGGCAATACGTGCATGGTAGCGCCACGGCATTTCCCGGCGAGCCGCCCCGCGAATGAAAGCGTCCCTTCGGACGCCAAGGCGTTGCACGAAGCGGGCGGGCGGTGAGCGAGGGTGAAGGCACAATATGGCCGTGTCCATTCCCCAATCATTTATCCAGGAGCTTTTAGCGCGCGCCGACGTGGTGGACATCGTCGGTCGTTATGTGCAGCTCAAAAAAGGCGGCGCCAACTTCATGGGCCTGTGCCCTTTTCATGGCGAAAAGTCACCGTCTTTCAGTGTCAGCCCGGCCAAACAGTTCTACCACTGCTTCGGCTGCGGCAAGAACGGCAACGCCATCAGCTTTTTGATGGAGCACGCGGGCATGACCTTTATCGAGGCCGTGAAAGACCTGGCCCAGCAATACGGCCTGCAGGTGCCTGAAGACGATGTCTCGCCGCAGGACCGGGCCAGGGCCGCTCAGATGCGCGAACAGCAGGCCACACTGACCAGCGTGCTTGAAAAAGCCGGCATGGCCTACATCAAGCACCTGCGCGGGTCCGAAAAAGCCATTGCCTATTTCAAGGGACGCGGCCTGTCGGGCGAAATCGCAAAAACCTTTGGCCTCGGGTATGCGCCCGAAGGCTGGCGCAGCCTGGCCAGCGTGTTTCCCGACTACAACGACCCGCTGCTGGTGGAAAGCGGCCTGGTCATCACCGGCGAGCCCGGCGAAGAAAACGCCCAGGGCGAAGCCAAACGCTATGACCGCTTCCGCGACCGGGTCATGTTCCCCATACGCAACGTCAAGGGTGAATGCATAGGCTTTGGCGGGCGGGTGCTGGGCGATGACAAGCCCAAGTACCTGAATTCGCCTGAAACCCCGGTCTTCAGCAAGGGCCGCGAGCTTTACGGCCTGTTTGAAGCCCGCACCGCCCTGCGCGAGCACGGCTACGCGCTGGTTACAGAGGGCTATATGGACGTGGTGGCGCTGGCCCAGCTGGGCTTTGCCAACGCCGTGGCCACGCTGGGCACGGCCTGCACGGCCGACCATGTGCAAAAGCTGTTCCGCTTCACCGACTCAGTCGTTTTCAGCTTTGACGGCGACGGCGCCGGGCGCCGGGCGGCACGCAAGGCGCTGGATGCCGCCCTGCCCTTTGCCACGGACGTGCGCACCGTCAAATTCCTGTTCCTGCCCGCCGAGCATGACCCGGACAGTTACATCCGTGAGCACGGCCAGGAAGGTTTTGCGGCCTATGTCGGCAAGGCCGTCCCCTTGAGCAAATTCATGCTGGAAGCGGCTGCCGAAGGCTGCGACCTCGACACCGCGGAAGGCCGCGCCCACATGGCCAGCAACGCCCGCCCGCTGTGGAGCCTGCTGCCCGACGGCGCCCTCAAGCGCCAGCTACTGGCCGAAATCGCCGACAAGGTGCTGATAGACATCCGCGACCTGATGCAGTTGTGGCAGCCCGCCTCCGCCGGCCATAAGAGCGGCTCCAAGGGTAGCTACAAAAACAATAGCGCGCCCCGCGCAAAAACAGGCGGCTCCAGCCAGAATACCCCTTCAAACTCATACCAGGCCCCGGCGCCCGAGGAGTTTTCCGGTTACCCCGAAGACCTGCACTACGAAACCGACTACGCCGGTTTCGAGCCGCATTTCCCCCCGCCTGCCGCCATGGAGCGCAGCTATACGCCCCGATCGGGCAATGCAGGCAGCCGGGCGCCTCGCCGCGCAGCAGGCCGCCTGCTGCCCGCCAGCCGGGAAGACCGCGTCCTGCGCCTGTTGCTGACCGAGCCGCAAACCTGGGACCGCCTGAGCAGCGAGGAGCATGTACTGCTGTCCGCCCTGCCCGCCCCGCATGGACCGCTTTTTACCTGGCTGGAAAGCCAGTTGCATGAGCACGGCCCGCTGCCCTGGGCTGCCTTGCGCGAAGGCCTGCGCGGTCACCCGAACGAACAGCATGCCATTGCGCAAATCTCGCAGATCCCGGAAGGCATAGAAGGCGACTGGGCTGAAATCCGGCGCATCCTGGACCAGCTCCTCAGGCTGGGCCGGCAAGAGGAAATGAAGGAACTGGCTGCCCGGGCGGCCACCGACCCCCAGGCGCTGCAACGCTACCGGGAACTGGCCGCCAGCCTGAAAACCATGGGCGAAAACGGGGCCTGAAAATAAACGCAAAAATCGCCCGTCAAGCCGCCTAAAAAACAGGCATCAGGGTATAATCCGACTTTCGACACGGCAAGCGCGACAGCAGCACCTCCGGCACCGGCCTTCCGCAAACACGGAAACCTCACACACGAGATGGCCACATTCCCGCAAGGACTGCACACCAAATGTTCGCCCACACAGCTTGCCTGCCCAATGTGTTTGGGCATTTTTTGCGCCCCGTGCTTTGATATCTTTTGAGGTCCTCCCTTCCGGAAGGCCTCAAGAGACGTAAAACGCCGGTGCCTTGTGTTTAAAGCGTTTTTTGACATCGGAGAGCCAGACATGCCTTTGCAGAAGTCCAGGAAGCCAGCCGTCACAACCGTCAAGTCAGCCCAGGCAAAAACTGCAGTTGCCGCCAAAAAGGCCGGCAAACCAGTAGCCAAGGTGCAGGCGGTTGAAAAAGTCAAAAAAACCGCCATATCCACCAAGGTACCAGCCGCCAAAGCCGCGATCAGCAAAGTGCCCGTGAAATCTGAAAAGTCCCCGAAGAAAGTCCCCACCGTGACCTCCAAGTCCAGCCAAGCCAAATTAACCGAAGCCGCCGATGCGCTGCTCGCAGCCGCAGCCCCGGCGAAAAAGAAACCCGGCCGTCCGCCCAAAAACCCGGCTGCAGCTGTAGAAGGTGCTGCCCCGGCCACCACCGGTGCAAAACGCGGCCGCAAGCCGAAGAGCGCCGCCAAAGCCGATGGCGACGAGGACATGTCCGATATTGAGGACGATCTGGCCGGTGAACCCGTGGTGGAAACGACCGAAAAGGTCAAACCGCTGCGCATGAAGATCAGCAAGGCGAAAGAACGCGCCTTGATGAAAGAGTTCGGCCTGGACGAAACCGTGCTGTCCGAAGAAGACATGCTCAAGCGCCGCATGCGCCTGAAAACCCTGATCAAGCTGGGCAAGACGCGCGGTTACCTGACGCACGGCGAAATTTCCGATCACCTTCCCGACAAGCTGGTCGATGCCGAGACGCTGGAAGTCGTGGTCAACATGCTCAACGACATGGGCGTGGCCGTGTACGAGCAGGCGCCTGACGCCGAAACCCTGCTGCTGAACAACACCGGCCCGACCGTTGCGACCGAAGAGGAAGCCGAGGAAGAAGCCGAAGCAGCCCTCTCCACCGTGGACAGCGAATTCGGCCGCACCACCGACCCAGTCCGCATGTACATGCGTGAAATGGGCACGGTTGAACTCCTGACGCGTGAAGGCGAGATCGAGATCGCCAAGCGCATCGAGGGCGGCCTCATGAAGATGATGGAAGCCATCTCCGAGAGCCCCGCCACGATTGCCGAAATCCTGCGCCTGGGCGAGGAAATCCGCGAAGGCAAAATCGTCATTTCGACCGTCGTTGACGGCTTCTCCAACCCCAACGAGGCCGACGATTACGTTGCCGAAGAAGACTTCGACGAGTTCGACGAAGAAGACGACGACGACGGCAAGGGCGGATCCAAGGCGCTGACCAAAAAGCTCGAAGAGCTGAAAAAGGAAGCCCTGACCCGCATAGACCGGATTGCCGGCCTGTTCGAGAAAGTCCACAAGACCTACGACAAGGAAGGTTACGGCACGCCGACCTACGCCAAGGCCCAGAAAGCCCTGAGCGACGAGTTGATGACCGTGCGTTTTACCGCCAAGACCATTGAAAAGCTGTGTGACCTGCTGCGCGGCCAGGTGCTGGACGTTCGCAAGAAAGAGCGCGAACTGCGCCGCATCATCGTCGAGAAATGCGGCATGCCCCAGGAAGTTTTCATCAAGGACTTCCCGCCCAACCTGCTGAACCTGAAGTGGGTTGAAAAACAGGTCGCTTCCGGCAAGCCTTGGTCCGTCATCATGGCGCGCAACATTCCGCCCATCCAGGAACTGCAGCAAAAGCTGGCTGACCTGCAGGCACGCGTAGTGGTGCCGCTCAGCCACCTGAAAGACATCAACAAGCGCATGAACGAAGGCGAGTCCAACTCGCGCGACGCCAAGAAAGAGATGATCGAGGCCAACCTGCGCCTGGTGATCTCGATCGCGAAAAAGTACACCAACCGCGGCCTGCAGTTTCTGGACCTGATCCAGGAAGGCAACATCGGTTTGATGAAGGCCGTGGACAAGTTCGAATACCGCCGCGGCTACAAGTTCTCGACCTACGCCACCTGGTGGATTCGCCAGGCCATCACGCGCTCCATCGCTGACCAGGCCCGCACCATCCGCATCCCGGTGCACATGATCGAGACCATCAACAAGATGAACCGCCTGTCGCGCCAGCACTTGCAGGAATTCGGCTTTGAGCCGGACGCCAGCATCCTGGCCGAGAAGATGGAGATTCCGGAAGACAAGATCCGCAAGATCATGAAGATCGCCAAAGAGCCGATCTCCATGGAAACGCCGATTGGTGACGATGACGACAGCCACCTGGGCGACTTCATCGAAGACGGCGCCAACACCGCACCGCTGGAAGCCGCGATGCAGGCCGGCCTGCGCGATGTCGTGAAAGACATCCTCGACAGCCTGACACCGCGCGAAGCCAAGGTGCTGCGCATGCGTTTCGGTATCGAGATGTCGACCGACCACACGCTGGAAGAAGTCGGCAAGCAGTTCGACGTGACGCGCGAGCGCATTCGCCAGATAGAAGCTAAGGCGCTGCGCAAGCTCAAGCACCCTTCACGTTCGGACAAGCTGCGCAGCTTTATCGATACGCTGTAAGGCAACCCGCCCATAAAAAAGGCCAGCGCCCACAAGGGCACTGGCCTTTTTTTTGAGTGAACCTTATGGTGCCAGCAAACCGACCTTGCGCACAAATGCATCCAGCGGCACCGACCACATCCTGCCACCGTAAGTCAGCAGCGAATGGCCGTCATGGTCAGGCAAAGGACCCGTCTGTATGAACTGGGTGTCGCTGCCACCGGCCTTGAAAGCCGCATGCCACTGCCTGGGTGCTTCCGGGCCCCAGTACTGGTCGTTCTCTGCGTAAAACCAGAGGCTAGGTATCTTTGCCTCCTTGCCCAACTCGGCATAGGTGCTGGTGAGGTTCTCGGGCTTGCAGCTTTTTCCGGGAGAAACATCCGGGTAACCGCCAGCGCCACCGGCAAAATTGACGTCGGCAATCACCCCCGGCAGGTTCAGCACGGATGCCGCCACCGTGGTCAGGCCGCCCACCGACTGGCCCTCCAGCAAGATGCGGTCCTTCCGGACCCACGGTTGCTGGACAGACCAGGCATGCACGGCCACCACCACCTGGCGCGCATTGCGGGCCACCGTCATGAAGTCGGGGTTGCCGGTGCAGGTGTTGCCGCTCCAGCGTGAAAAGGAGTCTTCGCGGTCTGCACCGCCGGTCTCGCCATACCCGGGGCGCACGGGCGCAAGCACCGCGACGCCTTTGCGCAACCAGTAGTTGGCATGGCCGACCAGCACCGGGTATTGCAGTTTGGCCCGGTCCGCCCGGGCCGCAGCGCGCCCATGCGAAAAGATGACAAGCGGAAACGGGCCAGCTCCTTCCGGCTTGTACAGATGTGTGGTGACCTCGCGCACGCTGCCGTCTATCAGCAGCGGCAGCTTGATGATCTCGGGGCGCTTTTGCTCGGCAGGCTGTGCGCCCGCTGCGCCGCCCAGCAACAGGCATAGGGCCAGCAAGGAGCCAATGCCCATGCCCGGTAAAACTCGTGAACGCATGAAAACTCCCTGCTACGGATCAAAAACACCAGGCTCAGCCCGATTTTTCAATCATTTTGGCATACAGCCGGCGCAAAATGCGCGCGGCCAGCTATCAAAAATATAGCAGGGAGAAAGGCATTGCAGCCTAGCGCGAAACGCCCAGCAGGCGGTCCACCAGCGCCGGCTGCTCGCGCAGCTCCTGCGCGGTACCGGCATGCACCACCGTCCCGCGGTCCAGCACCACGGCGCTGTCGGAGATCGCGAGAATTGCCTGCGGATGCTGCTCGACGATGATGGCAGACAGGCCCTCATCACGCGTGATGCGGCGAATGGCCTTGAGCAACTCCTCAACGATGATGGGCGCCAGGCCTTCTAGCGGCTCATCCAGCAACAGCAGTTTGGGATTGAGCACCAGCGCACGCCCGACGGCCAGCATCTGCTGCTCACCACCCGAGAGTTGTGTGCCCAGATTGGTTTTGCGTTCGGCCAGCCGCGGGAACATCTCGTACACCCGCGCAGGCGTCCAGGCGCCGGCCCGCGCCACTGCTGTCAGGTTTTCATCGACCGTCAGCGACTTGAAGATATTGCGCTCTTGCGGCACCCAGCCGATGCCCACGCCTGCCCGCTCATGCGAAGGCAGCTTGTGCAGCAGCGTGCCACCCAGCGTGATGCTGCCGGCGTGCTGGCGGGTGGCGCCGGCCAGGGTATTGATCAGCGTCGTTTTCCCCGTGCCGTTACGGCCCAGCAGCGCCAGGGTTTTTCCTTCGTCCAGGCTGAGGGAAATGTTGTTGAGTACCACGGCCTCGCCATAACCGGCGCTCAGGGCTTCAACTTTCAGCAACTCAGCCATGGCTGACCTCCTCACCGTGGCCAAGGTACACGGCCTTGACTTGCGGATCATTGGCGATCTGCTCGGGGTCGCCTTCCGTCAGGACAGTGCCGTTGACCAGCACCGTCATGCGGTTGGCAAAACTGAATACCAGGTCCATGTCATGTTCAATCAGCAAGATAGACACATCTGCGGGCAAGGCCGCAACGGTCTGCAACAACTCTTCACGCTCGCCGGCAGGCACGCCCGCCACGGGCTCGTCCAGCAGCAATACGCGCGGCTCGCAGGCCAGCGCAATCGCGATTTCCAGCAGGCGGCGCTTGCCATAGGCAAGCACCTTGGTTTGCTGGTTCATGACCTCGGTCAGGTGGAACTGTTCCAGCAACTGCTCGCAACGCTCGACCACATGGCTGTTGCTGCCCAGAGCTTTCCACCAGGACGTTCCCAGCCCGTTCTGCTGTGACACCGTGAGCGCCAGCGTTTGCAGCGGCGTGAGCGAGTCAAACAGCTGGTTGATCTGGAAGGTGCGCACCATGCCGCGCTTGACGCGCTGGTTGGGCGCCACATTGGTGATGTCCTGCCCCAGCAGCGTGATGCGCCCTTCGGTAGGTTGCAACACGCCGGTCAGCAGGTTGATCAGGGTCGTCTTGCCCGCGCCATTGGGGCCGATCAGCGCATGGCGTGCGCCTTTTTTCAGGTTCAAGGTGACGTTGTTGGTGGCCGTGATGCCGCCAAAACGCATGACCAGCCCCTCTGCCAGGAGCACCGTTTCTACACTGTCAGTCATGCACCGCTCCGCTTGAACCAGGTCCATGGGCGCATCAATTTCTCGCGGCCCACCAGCATCAGAATCACCAGGAAGAGGCCGATCCAGAAAGTCCAGTACTGCGGCGTGATCGATGAGATCACATCCTGCATCAGCTTGAACACAATGGCGCCCGCAATACCGCCGTAAAGCCAGCCGGTTCCGCCGATCACAAGAATCAGCATGATGTCGGCGGAACGGTCAAAGGCAAACACATCCAGCGAGGCAAAACCCGTCGTCTGCGCCAGCAGTGCGCCTGCTGCACCGGCCAGGGCGGCAGCGATGGTGTAGACCACGGCCACGCGCGACGACACCGGGATGCCGATGGCCATGGCACGCAGCCGGTTGTCACGAATGGCCATGAGCGTGGCGCCAAAAGGTGAGTTGGTCAGCCTGCGCGCCAGCACGAACAGCACCAGCGCCACCAGGATGGAATAGCAAGCTGCAACCTGGCCCGTCAGGTCAAACTCAAACTTGCCCAGCAACGGCCCCATCACCACACCCTGCAGGCCATCGGCACCGCCGGTGAGCCAGTCAAGCTTGTTGGCAAGCTCCAGCAGGATCAGTGCAACGCCCAATGTCACCATGAGGCGCGTCAGGTCGCTGCCGCGCAACACGGTCAGGCTGCAAATCGCACCAAGCAGGGCGGAAACGACAATGGCCACCAGCAAGCCGACCAGGGGGTCAGGCATCACCAGCTTGGCGAACAGGGCCGCCACATAGGCGCCCATGCCGAAAAAGGCAGCATGCCCCAGCGACACGATGCCGCTGTAACCCAGCACCAGATCCAGCGAAATGGCAAACAGCGCGACGATGGCGATCTCATTGATGATGAGCGCATGCGACGACAGCACAAATGGCGAGGCGAGTACTACCAGCCAGAAAACCGGTTCCCACAGTTTCCAGCGGCTGGTGTTGCGCAAGGCGTCATGAACTTGTTTTGTCATTTTCCGCCCTTGCGTACAAAGAGTCCTTGTGGACGCCAGATCAAAATGGCAATCATCAGGCAATAAACAATAAAGGCCCCCATTTTGGGGATGTAGTATTTACCAGCCACGTCCGCAATACCTAGCAGCAGGGCCGCCAGCAGAGGACCGGTAATCGAAGACGTGCCGCCCACGGCGACGACGATCAGGAAGTAAATCATGAACTTCAGGGGGAAGGTCGGGTCCAGCCCCAGCACCTCGGCGCCCAGGGCACCGCCCAGGCCAGCCAGCCCGGAGCCCACGGCGAACGTGGACAAAAACACCACGTTGACGTTGATGCCAAGCCCGGCCGCCACGCGCTGGTCATCCACCGACGCACGCAGCATGCTGCCGAAGCGCGTTTTTGCCAGCACGTACTGCAAGGCGATGGTGAGTGCCGCACAGACGGCAATGATGAACAGGCGGTAGTGGCCCATGCCCAGCATCCAGGCGCCATCACCGATTTCGGTACGGCCCTTGAGCCACTCCGGCAATTGCATGATCTGCTGGGTTGAACCGATGAAGTAGTCGGCGCTGGCCACGGCCATGAAGGTCAGGCCGATGGAAAACAGCACCTGGTCCAGGTGCGGCTTGCGGTACATGGGCCGGTACAGGGTGCGTTCCAGCACCCCACCCAGAAGCGCTGACCCGAGGAAGGCCAGCGGCAAACACACAAGGAACGGCACACCCAGGCGCTGCATGAGCAGCACCGTGATATAGCCGCCGACCATGGCGAACGCACCGTGCGCGAGGTTGATGAAATTCATCAACCCCATCGTCACGGCCAGACCGACGGCCAGGATAAACAAAAGCATGCCATAGGCAATGCCGTCAAAAAGAATAGTCAACATGGCTGTCGGAAATCTATGGCTTTACTTGCTCTTGCCCGGATCTTTCATGTCCTTGATCACATCGAACTCCACGTTGTAGAGCTGGCCGTTCTTCCGTTCGACCTTGCGCAAGTACATGTTGTGCACCACGTCGCGGGTCTGTGCATCAATAAACATCGGGCCGCGCGGGCTTTCAAAGATCTGGCCCTTCATGGCAGCCAGCAGGGCCTCGCCGCCGCCCTGGCCTTTGGTGGCCCGCAGCGCTTCGTAAATCACGCGCATGCCGTCATAACCGCCCACGGCCATGAAGTTGGGACGCATGCCCTTGTTGGCCTTCTCGAAAGCCTCGACAAACTTCTTGTTCATGGGAGAAGGATGGAAGGCCGAATAGTGATGGGACGTCACGACGCCGAGTGCGCCGTCACCCATGTCATTCAACTGGTCGTCATCGGTCAGGTCGCCGGTGCCGATCAGCTTGATACCGGCCTTGTCCATGCCGCGCTCCAGGAACTGCTTCATCACTGCGGCACCCGCGCCGGAAGGCACAAACACAAACAGCGCATCAGGCTTGATGTCGCGCACTTTTTGCAGGAAAGGAGCGAAATCCGGGCTGCGCAAAGGAACGCGCAGGGACTCCACAACCTGTCCGCCGTTGAATAGCAGGCGGTCCTTGAAATACCGTTCCGCGTCAATGCCGGGACCGTAGTCGCTGACCAGCGTGACCACTTTTTTGATGCCGTTCTTTGGAGCCCAGTCGGCCATGGCCACGGAAGCCTGCGGCAGCGTGAAGCTGGTGCGCACAACATAAGGCGATGCCTCGGTGATGCTTGACGTGGCGGCGGCCATCACCACCAGCGGCGTCTTGGACTGCGTTGCGATGGGCGCGGCGGCCAGAGCAGCGGGCGTGACGCCAAAACCGGCCATCACATTGATCTTCTCGTTGACCACCAGTTCCTGCGCCAGGCGCTTGGTGACATCAGGCGTTGCAACGTCGTCCTTGACGATCAGCTCAATTTTCTTGCCAGCAACCGTGTCACCGTTTTGTGCCATGTAAAGGCGTGCGGCGGCTTCAATCTGGCGCCCCGTCGAGGCCTGCTGACCCGTCATGGGGATGATCAGGCCGATCTTGAATTTGTTGTTGTCCTGCGCCAGAGCAGTGCCAGCGGCCAGCGTAGCCGCGGCAACAGCAATTGTTCCGAGAAAATATCGTTTCTTCATCATGATGTCTCCAAAAGGTTCAGAGGGAAATGCTAAGCGCGTGAAGGCAGTACTGTCGCTTTTCCCAAAAGGATGCGCAAGCGATATTTCTGACTGTCAGCTATAGCAATTTTACATACCAAGGTCGCCGACGCATGCTAGATGCGTTAGGGTTTCCCGGGGGTATGCATGAGGAAACGGGCACGGCGCGTGGCAATACGCCAGCCAGCCTCGTCCCGGTGAAAGCTGTCGTCAAACTCACCAAGAATCAGCGGCTGCTCCACCGGGTAACCGGATGGACCGCACACTGTCCTGCTGTCGCAGCCCCACAGCGTCACCAGGCTGGTGGCGCGGCAGCTTTGTGCGGACACGTCGAAAAAAAGCGTGTTGGACACCACGTGCCGGGTCATGCGGTGCGCAGGGCGCGCACGGTAGGCGGCAAGAATGGCGTCCGGCCCGCTCAAGGAGCTTCCATCCGGTCGCACCAGCAGGCCATCGGCAGTGAACAGCCCGCAGAACGCGGCGTAATCGCCCGCATCCACACGGGCTGCGGCGAGGTATATCAGGCGCTGGCAGGCGCCCTCGATCCGCGCCTGTTCTTCAAACGAGAGTGCCTGCATTGTCCTATTTGCCGGACTTGCCCGGATCTTTCACATCCTTGAGCATGTCAAATTCGACGTTGTAAAGCTGGCCGTTGACGCGCTCGACGCGGCGGATGTAGACGTTCTGCACGATGTCGCGTGTCTGTGCATCTATATAGATGGGGCCGCGGGGGCTCTCGAATATCTGTCCCTTCATCGCGCCTACAAGTGCAGTGCCGTCGCCCTGCCCTTTTGTAGCCTTGACTGCTTCATATATGACACGCATGCCATCGTAGGCAGCCACGCCGAAGAAATTGGGCCGCACACCCTTGCTGGTTTTCATGAACGCTTCGACGAATTTCTGGTTCATGGCCGACTTGTGCGCCACTGAATAGGGATGGGACGTCACCAGGCCAAGCGCCACATCGCCCATGTCGTTAAGGATTTCATCATCGGCCACGCTGCCTTCGCCGATGAGCTTGATGCCGGCCTTGTCGAGGCCGCGTTCCGCAAACTGCTTGAGCAGGGCCGAACCCGCGCCGGCAGGCACAAACACAAACAGCGCATCGGGCTTGAGGTCGCGCACCTTCTGCAGGAAAGGTGCGTAGTCCGGGTTGCGCAAGGGCACGCGCAACGACTCCACAACTTGCCCGCCATTGAAGGTAAAGCGGTCCTTGAATGTCTTTTCAGCATCCAGGCCAGGGCCGTAATCGGTCACCAGCGTGACGACTTTTTTAATCCCGTTTTTTGGCGCCCACTCGGCCACACCGAGCGTAACCTGCGGCAAGGTCATGCTGGTGCGCACGATGTACGGCGATGCCTCGGTGATGATCGAGGTAGCTGCAGCCATGATCACCATCGGTGTTTTGGACTGGGTCGCGATGGGCGCGGTCGACAGCGCCAGCGGCGTCAGCCCGAAACCTGCGAGCACATCGACCTTGTCGGTCACCACCAGGTCCTGGGCCAGGCGTTTGGTGACATCCGGCAGCCCGGTATCGTCCTTGAAGATGAGCTCGACCTTGCGGCCTGCCACGGTGTCGCCGAACTGCGACATATAAAGCTTGACGCCGTTTTCAACCTGCTTGCCGGTAGAGGCGAAAGGCCCTGTCATGGGCAACAGGAAGCCGATCTTGAAGGGCTTGCCGGCCTGCGCCGCAGCCAGGCCGGTCTTTGCGGCCAGGGCTATGGCCGTCGCGTTGCGTAAAAATACCCGTTTGGTTGAATCCATGGTTTGTCTCCTGTTACAAAAAAATGACGTTTTCAAACTTGCAATATCACTCTTGCGATTTTTTCAGTTCCGCTTGCGTATCAGCCGCACCCCGGGCATCTGGCCCAGCTCATGATTCTGCAGGGTTGCATGCAGGTTGCGCTGGGCAATGCGGGAATGCTCGCGCATGATGGCTTCGGCGCGCGAACCCTCACGCTGCTCAATGGCACCCAATACCTGGCGATGCTGATCCTGCGCCACTATCAATATGTCTCGGGCCTGGGGTGAATTGGCCTGCAGCACGACAAAGGCAGACGGCGATGCAAACGGCAGGTTCACCACGCGGTCAAGCTCGCGCGCAATCACCGCACTGCCCGCCATTTCGCTCAGCAGGTTGTGGAATTTCTGGTTCAAGCTGACATAACGCAGGAATGCGTCATCGTCGAGCGCAGGCTGCCTCAACACCGAGTCAACCTGATCAAGACAGGCGCGCGCCTCATTCAACACGACGGTAGCCACGCCTCTTTCGGCCGCCAGCCGGGCCGACAAGCCCTCCAGCGTGCCGCGCAATTCAATCGCCTCGGAAACATCGCGCTCGGAAAATGTGCGGACCGCATAGCCCCCATTGGCCAGCGCTTCGAGCAGGCCCTCCTGCTCCAGCCGCATCAGGGCTTCGCGAATCGGCGTACGCGAGACCCCAAGCTTTTCGACAATGGCCAGTTCGGTAATACGCGCACCGCTGGGCAGCTCGCCGGCAAGAATCATCTCGCGCAAACGCAACTGTGCCTTGACAGCCTGCGAGGCCCCCGGCTCCAGAACCTCAACCATTGGGAAAGAGGATGTTTGCTTGCTCATATGGGTTTTGAGTGTATACATTATTTATACAAAACTCCATGAAAACTGGCACTTTAAGCCGAATTTTCATAAATTCAATCAATCATCGGCCAAACTTCAAACATCAATGTATACAAGAACAAAGTTTTTTTGCATAATAAAGATTCAGTTCGCAAGCAGGATAAACCCGCACGTCCTGCCAGAAACAAGTCCACCCCACTTACTTCACCCCCACTGGAAGAAACCATGTTCCCCAAAAATACCTGGTATGTAGCCTGCACGCCCTCTGAAATCGACGACAAGCCGCTCGGTCGGCAGATTTGCGGAGAAAAAATCGTTTTCTATCGCGGCCCTGAAGGCAAGGTCGCGGCCCTCGACGATTTCTGCCCCCATCGCGGCGCGGCGCTTTCGCTCGGTACGGTATGCGAAGGCAAGCTGGTCTGCGGCTACCACGGCTTGGTGATGAATTGCGACGGAAAGGTTGCATCAATGCCCGGACAGCGCGTGCAGGGCTTCCCGCGCACCCGCAGCTTCCCGGTGGTGGAGCGTTACGGTTTTATCTGGGTCTGGACCGGTGACGAAAAACTGGCGGACCCGGACCTGATCCATCCGCTGGAATGGGCCGACAACCCCGAATGGGCCTATGCCGGCGGCCTGTACCACGTCAAGTGCGACTACCGCCTGATGATCGACAACCTGATGGATCTGACACATGAGACCTATGTGCACACCAGCAGCATAGGCCAGAAGGAAATCGACGAAGCGCCCGTGAACACCAAGACCGAAGGCGACATGGTGGTCACCAGCCGCTACATGGAGAACGTCATGGCACCGCCTTTCTGGCGCGCCAACCTGCGGGGCAACAACCTGGCCGACGATGTGCCGGTCGATCGCTGGCAGGTCTGCCGCTTCACGCCGCCCAGCCATGTCATGATCGAAGTCGGCGTTGCGCATGCCGGCAAGGGCGGCTACCACGCCGACCCCAAGGACAAGGTGCACAGCATCGTGGTTGATTTCTGCACACCTGAAACCGAAACCACGATGTGGTACTTTTGGGGCATGGCACGCAACTTCAACCCCAAGGACAAGGCGCTCACGGCACAGATCCGCGAGGGACAAGGCAAGGTTTTCGCCGAAGACACGGTGGTGCTGGAAGCGCAGCAGCGCAACCTCAACACCTTCCCCGAGCGCAAGCTTCTGCTGCTCAACATCGATGCCGGCGGCGTACAGTCCCGGCGCATACTTGACCGCCTCATCGCGGAAGAACAACCCCAAACACAAACTGCCTGATCATGGAAACCATAACAGTCAAGGTCGTGCGCAAGACCAGTGAAGCCGAGGATATCGCCAGCTTTGAACTGGCGCGCCCGGACGGTGCGCCCCTGCCGGCGTTCAGCGCAGGTTCGCATGTCGACGTACACATACCGGGCGGGCTGACTCGCCAGTATTCGCTGTGCAATGATGCAGGCGAGCAGCACCGCTACAGGATTGCGGTGCTGCGCGACCCGGCCTCACGCGGCGGCTCCGTTGGCATGCATCAGGCGGTCAATGAGGGCGACGAAATCACCATCAGCGCGCCAAAAAATCATTTCCCCCTGCAGCATGCGGCGCAAACGCTGCTGTTTGCAGGAGGCATCGGCGTGACACCGCTGCTGTGCATGGCACAACGGCTTGCCGCGACAAGCGCTGACTTCACGATGCACTACTGCACCCGGTCGGCAGAGCGCACAGCCTTCCTGAAGGAAATCAACGCCTCGGCATTTGCCGACAAGGTGCAGTTTCACTTCGACGCAGGCGCCGCGGAACAAAAGCTCGATATAGGAACTGCGCTGGCCGCCCCCAAGGCGGACAAGCATCTGTACGTATGCGGCCCATCCGGCTTCATCGACCACGTGATCAACGCGGCAAAAGCTGCAGGCTGGGGCAAGGACCAGATCCATCTGGAATATTTTGGTGCGGCACCACAGGACACCTCCAGCGATGGCAGCTTTGACGTCAAGATCGCCAGCACGGGAAAGACCTACACCATCGGTGCGGAGCAGAACATCATCCAGGTCCTGAAGGAAAACGGCATAGAGATCCTGACCTCCTGCGAGCAAGGCGTGTGCGGCACCTGCATCACGCGCGTGCTGGAAGGCGAGCCGGATCACCGGGACATGTACTTCACGGACGACGAGAAGGAAAAGAACGACCAGTTCACGCCATGCTGTTCACGCGCCAAGAGCAAAACCCTGGTGCTTGACCTCTAATCGCGGCACTGCGGTTAATCCCTGCCCCGGCAACTGGAGCAGGTGCCCTAACATACATGCTTCACCCGCTTGATAAAAAGGAAAGAGACATGACCCAGCTTCCCGCACACTACGACCACGTCGGCAGTTTTCTCCGCCCCAAATACCTGCTCGAAGCCCGCGAGCAAAAGGCCAAGGGCGCGATCACGCCGGAGCAACTTCGCAAGGTGGAGGACAAGGCGATCACCGAGATCGTGAAGTTCCAGGAAGATGTCGGTCTCAAGAGCATCACCGACGGGGAGTTCCGCCGCACCTACTTTCACATCGATTTCCTCGACCAGCTCGGCGGCGTGAAGACCGATATCCCGGTCACCTTCATCAAGCCGGACGGCTCGCAGGAACTGGCACCGCCGGTGATGAAAGTGGTCGACAAGGTGCGTCATGCCAAGGACATCCAGCTGGCCGACTTCCAGTACCTCAAGAGCCAGGTCAGCGCAGGCAACACGCCCAAGGTCACCATCCCCTCCCCGACCATGCTGCATTTCCGCGGTGGCCGCGCCGGCATCAGCCGTGAAGCCTATCCCGAACTTGACCCCACGTTCTACGACGACGTGGCCAAGGCCTATGGTGATGAACTGCGCAGCCTTGCCGCGGCAGGCTGTACCTATGTGCAGATGGACGATACCAACCTGGCCTATCTTTGCGACGAGAAAATGCGTGAGGCCGCACGCCAGCGCGGCGACGACCCCAACGAATTGCCGCACCGCTATGCGGCCTTCATCAACAAGGTGGTCGCGCAAAAACCGGCCGGCATGCTGCTGTCCATGCATCTGTGCCGGGGCAACTTCAAAAGCACCCATGCCGCATCCGGCAACTACGAGCCTGTCGCCGAAGCCCTGCTCAAGGAAATGAACCTTGACGCCTATTTCATGGAATACGACGACGACCGCAGTGGCGACTTCAAACCGCTGCGCTACCTGCCCAAGGGCAAAACCGTCGTGCTGGGCCTGGTGACCACCAAGTTCGGCGCCATGGAAAGCAAGGACGACCTGAAACGCCGCATTGAAGAAGCCGCCAAATATGCCCCGCTGGAACAGCTTGCGCTGTCGCCCCAGTGCGGTTTCAGCAGCACGGTGCACGGCAACGACATCGCGGTGGAAGCGCAACGCAGCAAGCTGCGCCTGGTGATTGAGACCGCCCAGGAGGTCTGGGGCACGGCCTGATCAGTGAACACACAGCAGGTGTCCCACGCGGGCTATCCTGCTGGCCGTTCATTGTCTGTTTATCTGTCCGACCCTGAGCGATCCGGTCCACTTACAAAGCGGTAAAGCGTTCTGCCGGTACGGCTCTGCCCGGGCTCATGCACCGATGACGGAAATGCCGGGCAGTTCGGCGCATTGGGGCAGCCCTGGGGTTCAAAACAAAGGCCCTGCTGCTGGAAGTAAGCCAGGCCGCTCTTGCCCGGGCCACCCGGCAAGGGCTGCTGCGGTAACAAGCCGGTGTAAAACTGCATGGCGGGCTCGGTAGACCATACTTCCATCACACGCCCGCTCCCAGGGGCGCTGACACGGGCTGCCAGGGCCAATCCAGTCCCCTCATCAGGTCGATAGACCAGGTAGCAACTGTCGTACCCTTCCACCCATTCGGTTGAGGATGGGGCGACATCGGGCGCTTGGTTTCCACGCACACGCGTGTCCAGCACAGTTGGCTCGCGAAAATCAAGAGCGGTGTGTTCCACCGGCAGGAGCTCCCCCGTTGCCACAAGGTCTTCGCTCATGGCGAAATACCGGTCTGCATAAATCGTAACCTCATGCCCAAGCGCAGAGCCACTGGACTCGCCATTGAGGTTGAAAAATGCGTGCGAGGTAAAGCTGGCCACCGTCGGACTGTCCAGCGCCAGGGCTTCGTAATCGATCACCAGCTCATTGGCCTCCGTAACGCTGTACATGAGGCGCAATGCCAGGGTTCCGGGAAAGCCCTCCTCGCCATCAGAAAAAACATACGTCATCTCCACGCTGGAGTCGTTGTGCTGCACAGCGTCAAACACCTGGAAGCGGGAACCCTTGATGCCGCCGTGCAGGCAATGCGGGCCATTGTTGGCATTCAGCCTGTAAGCCGTGCCGCGCAGGTCAAAAACTGCGTTTTTAATGCGCCCCGCATAACGCCCTATAAATGCCCCCATGGAGGGCGAGCCGCCTGCAGCCGCCTCCAGGCTGTCATAACCCAGCACCACATCTGCGAGCCGGCCATCCCGGTCAGGCACTATCAGTTGCTCAATTTTTGCACCGTAGTTGCTAATGCAGGCCACCATGCCGCGCGAATTGCGCAGCAGGAAAAGCCCAACCGGCTTGCCGTCCATTTCGCCCCGAAACCGCTCCGGCTCCAGTATTTTCAAGACAGCCTGTTTGACGGGAAAGGTCATGATGAGGGAAACACCATAAAACTAGTCGGCGATGATGGTCAGCAACTCTTCACGGGTTTTCGGGTCAGCCATGTACTTTCCGTACAAGGGCCCCATGCGCCTGACCATGGGGGAAGCGTCCTTGACCTTCACGAATTGGGCGCCCTGCCGGGTGGTGGTCTCAAGGGCCAGCGTAATCCGTTTGTTCCACAAGTCACGCATAAGCAGGGCCGATTTGGCGCCTGCCGCAGAGAACGCGGCCCTCTCATCCTTGTCGAGCTTGTCCCACAGCTTTGTGGAGACCACCAGCGCCTCAGGCGAAATCACGTGGCTGGTGACATAAACATTTTTCGCCACCTTGTAATGCCCGGTGGACTCATAAGACGGCAGGTTGTTTTCAGCACAATCGACCTTGTCCTGCTGCAATGCGTCGAGCACATCCTTGAAAGGCAGGGCTACCGGTGTTGCGTTCAGCAGCTTGACCATTTCAATATAAACGTCGGACTGCTGAACGCGAATTTTCTTGCCCGCCAGATCGCTCACGCTGGAGACAGGTTTGACACAATAAAACGAACGCGCGCCGCCGTCATACCAGCCGACCACCACAAAACCAGCGGCCTTCAGGTTGGCCGCGAATCGCTCGCCCAGCTTGCCGTCCAGGTGCCTGAACATGTGTGCAGAATCCTTGAACAGGAATGGCAAATTAAGCACCTTGATGCCGGGCACGGCGTCCGACAACGGGCCTGAACTGAACTCGGCGATATCCACTTCCCCGCTCTTCAGCATCTGCACCGCTTTGGGCTGGTCACCCAGCGTTGCGTTGGAAAAAACCTCAACCTGGTATTTGCCCCTGGTGGCCTTGCCGACATCCTCCGCAAAACTCTTGATGGCCTCCGTCACCGGGTAGCCTTCCGGATGGATATTCCATGCACGCAGCTTGACCTGCGCATGGCTCAGGCCGGCAGCAAGCGCCGCCAACAGGAACAAGAACCCCTTGAAAGATGCACGCATTTTGTCTCCTGATAATCATCACGGCGTTTGCTTGCCCCCGGCATGCTCAAACAGTGAGCGGTGCGGTCAGTCCAGCCTGATGCCGGCCTGCGCTACAACTTTTGCCCAACGGCTTCTCTCGCGATTGAAAAAATCGTCCTGCTGGGCCGGTGTCATGGTCACCACTTCCGCGCCCTGCCCCGCCAGCTTGGCGCGGATCTCCGGGCTGCGGATGATCTTGATGAGCTCGCTATTCAGGCGGCTCACGATATCGGCCGGCGTGCCCCTGGGCACCAGCAGCCCCTGCCAGGTGCCCGACTCAAAGCCGGTCAAACCCTGTTCGGCAAGCGTAGGGACATCGCCGATCAGCGGCATGCGCGTGCTTTTGGAAACACCCAGTATCTTGAGCTTGCCGCCTTGCACATGCGGCAAGGTGGCGAGCATGCCGTTCATCAGTATCTGGGTCTGCCCGGCTATCGTGTCGCTGACCGCCTGCGAGCCGCCCTTGTAGGGGATGTATTGCCATTTGGCGCCGCTGGCACGCTCCACCGCCACACCAGCAAGATGCGGCGCGCTGCCCATGGCAGTCACGGCAAAATTAAGATCCGAGCGTTTGGACAGGGCCACCAGTTCCTTGAGGTTGCTGGCAGGTACCGAAGGGTGCACCACCAGCAAATGCGGTGAATAAGCCAGCATGGTCACGCCACGCAAATCCCTGGAAGGATCAAATCCCAGTTTGGTGTAAACCGATGGGCTGATCGCCAGCGCGCCGGTGTCACACAACAGCAAGGTGTAGCCGTCCGGTGCAGACTTTGCAACAAAGTCCGCGCCAAGGTTGCCGTTGGCCCCCGCCTTGTTGTCGACGATAACGGGCTGCCTGAGTGCATCCGACAAAGGCTGGGCAATGGCGCGCGCAATGATGTCCGAAGAGCCGCCCGGCGGATAAGGCACTACCAGACGGATCGGCCTGGCCGGCCAGCCTTGTGCCTGCGCACTGGCCACACTCCAGCCCACAGCCAGCGAAGCACCCATAAGATCGCGTCGATTGAGGGACATCCTGCCTCCTTATCGTTATTCAAACAACTGCCGGCGACAAGCCTGCAGGCGGCTATGCGACTTCGTGATTGCCCATGAGCTCCAGCGCACGCACCAGCGCGGAATGGTCCAGGTCCTGCATGCCATTGGCGGCGCAGGCCTGCATCAACTGGGCGGCATTTGCCGTTTGTGGCAAGGCCAGGCCCAGGGTTCTGGCGCCAGCAAGCGCCAGGTTCAAATCCTTCTGGTGCAGGCCAATCCTGAACCCAGGCGCAAAAGTGCGTTTGATCATGCGCTCGCCATGCACTTCCAGGATGCGCGAGGAAGCAAAGCCGCCCATCAGCGCCTGCCGGACCTTGGCCGGATCCGCGCCCGCCTTGCTGGCAAACAGCAAGGCTTCACCCACCGCCGCAATATTCAGGGCCACGATGATCTGGTTGGCGACCTTGCAGGTTTGCCCGTCACCGTTGCCACCCACCAGCGTGATGTTTTTACCCATCAGCTCAAACAGTGGCTTGACAAGTTCAAACGCTGCGTCCGGCCCGCCGACCATGATGGTCAGGCTGGCGGCCTTGGCGCCGACTTCGCCACCCGATACGGGCGCATCCAGGTAGTCGCAACCGAGCTCGTTGATCTTTTGCGCAAACGCCTTGGTATCCATCGGGGAGATGGAGCTCATGTCAACAACCGTCTTTCCTTTGGCATTCACCAGGCCGGACGCAACACCATCATCCCCAAACAGGACTTTCGCCACGTCCGGCGTATCCGGCAGCATCATGAAGATGATGTCGGCCTTCTCGGCCACTTCCCTGGCCGACTTGCAGGCCACGGCCTTGCCCGTCAGCAGTTCAGCCGGCACCTTGCTGCGGGTGGCGAGAAACACCTCGTGACCGGCCTTGACCAAATGTGCGGCCATGGGTGCACCCATGATGCCCAAACCAATAAAACCCAGCTTGCTCATTGAATGATTCCTGAAAAAAATAGTTGATTGAATGGACTGGACTCAGGCACGGTAGCGGTCGTGCAGGGCCTGCGTGGCCGACCTGAACACGCCCAGGTCGCTGCCCACCGCAACAAAGGTGGCGCCCATCTCCATGTAGCGCCGCGCGTCGGCCTCCACCGGCGCCAGGATGCCTGTGGGCTTGCCGCAGGCCCTGGCATCCGCAAACACCGCCGCAATGGCCTTCTGCACGTCCGGATGCCCCGCATTGCCAAGGTGTCCGAGGCCGGCAGCCAGATCGGATGGCCCGACAAAAATGCAATCAACGCCCTCGACGGAGGCAATGGCTTTCGCGGCGGCAACGCCGGTACGGCTTTCGATCTGCACCATCACGCAAATATGGTCGTTGATGGACTTGAAGTAGTCCGGTACCGTACCGTAGCGGTTGCTGCGCTGGGACACCGACACACCGCGCACGCCCTGGGGCGGGTAGCGGGTTCCCCTGACGGCGCGCAAGGCCTCGTCAGCGCTTTCCACAAAAGGCACCAGGAAGTTATAGAACCCGGCGTCGAGCAGGCGTTTGAGCTCCACTTCGTTGTTGCTGGTCGGGCGCACCACAGGCGCGCTCGGGCTGTCCTTGAGCGCCATCAGTTGCGGGATAAAGGTACCCACATCATTGGGCGAATGCTCGCCGTCGAGCAGTATCCAGTCAAAGCCGGCAACCCCCAGGACTTCGGTGGTGATGGCATTGGCCAGCGATGACCAGCAGCCGATCAGGCGCTTGCCTGCAAGCAGGTCACGCTTGAAGGTGTTTGGAAAGGATTGGTAAGGAGTAACTTGTGTCATGGGTGTTTGCTTTTAAGTCTTGAAAAATGAAGCCGGGTCAACGGATTCAGGTAATGGGTGCGGGGTTGAAAAGTACCAGCGCGTTGTGCAGCTTCCAGTGTTCTGCCCAGGTTTTCTTCCGGCCGCTGGCGACTTCGAGCATCAGGTGGAAAAGCTCCCAGCCCACATCGGCGATGCTCGCGTCGCCATCCGCAATGCGCCCTGCGTTGATGTCCATCAGGTCGTGCCAGCGCCTGGCAAGGTCGCTGCGCGTCGCCATCTTGATGACCGGCACCTCCGCCAGTCCATACGGCGTTCCGCGGCCCGTGGTGAAAACATGCAGGTTCATGCCGGCCGCAAGCTGCAGCGTGCCGCAGATGAAATCGCTGGCAGGCGTGGCGGCGTAAATCAGGCCCTTTTGCCTGAGCTTTTCGCCGGGAGAAAGCACGCCCGAGATGGGTGCGCTGCCCGACTTGACGATGGAGCCCATGGCCTTTTCCACAATGTTGGAAAGGCCGCCCTTTTTATTGCCCGGCGTGGTGTTGGCACTGCGGTCCACCCGCCCTTTTTGCAGGTAGGCGTCATACCAGGCCATCTCGCGAATCATGGCTTCGGCGACCTCGGGATTGACGGCCCTTGCGGTCAGCTGGTCAATGCCGTCGCGCACTTCCGTGGTTTCGGAGAACATCACCGTGGCGCCCGCGCGAACCAGCAGGTCGGTTGCAAAACCCACTGCGGGGTTGGCGGTAACACCCGAGAAGGCATCACTGCCGCCGCACTGCACACCCACGACCAGTTCGCTTGCGGGTACGGTTTCACGCCGGCGCGCATCCAGCCGCTCCAGGTGCAACAAGGCCGTCTGCATGATCGAACCAATCATGGACATGAAGCCGACATGGTTTTCGGATTGCAGGCACACCACATCCAGCGCGGCATCTGCATTGACGCCCACGTCCGCCACATTGCGTTCGTCGACGATCTGGATGGTGCCCGGCGGCAGCAGGCGTTCGGGCTGGAGTTTTTCGCAGCCCAGGCTCACCACCATCACTTCACCGCCAAAGTTGGGGTTGAGCGTGATGTTACGCAGGGTACGGATCGGGATGATCGCATCGGGCGCATCAATGGCCACCCCGCAGCCGTAGGTGTGCTCCAGGCCCACCACATCGTCCACGTTGGGGAAACGCGGGAGCAACTCCTGCTTGATGCGCTGCACGGCAAAGTCAACAACACCCGCAACGCACTGCACGGTGGTGGTGATGGCCAGGATGTTGCGTGTGCCGACCGAGCCGTCCGCATTGCGAAAGCCCTCGAAGGTATAGCCTTCCAGCGGCGTCTGGGGCGGCGCCTTGACAGTGGCGATGGGCAGCCCTTGCAGCAGGCGCGCTTCTGGCATGTCAAGCAGGCGCTCATGCACCCAGCTGCCTGCCGGGACATCCTTGTTGGTAACCCCTATGGGCACGTTGTAGCGCCGTACGGCCGTGCCCTTGGGCAGGTCCGCCAGGGCAACCTTATGGCCCTGCGGAACCCTCTCTACCAACACCAGGCCGTTGTCAAACATCACGCCCGGCGCCAGGCCGCCGTCATTGGCGACGATGGCAACGTTGTCCGCATCGTGCATGCGGATAAAAAGCGGTTTGGCGGCGGGGGGGGTCATACAGGCAATCGTCGTAAAGGTGTTCAGGGGAAATCAACGATCTCTATCCAGTTCGGGTTCTTGCCCGCAGGCAAGCGCGACGGTGCGCCGGGCACGCCCGTGGCACCATCGATCGGGTGCAGCGACACGCCATGCGAATCCTGGCCTGCGGCGATCAGGAAACGGCCGCTCGAATCGACCGCAAAACCGCGCGGCGTTTTTTCCGTAGCCGTCTGGCCGACCGTTTGCAGCAGGCCGGTCGCAGCATCAACCTTGAAGGTAGTCAGCGTGCTGGACGTACGTTCCGATCCGTACAGGTATTTTCCGTCAGGCGACAAATGCAGGTCGGCAGCCCACGGCTTACCACTAAAGCCGGCAGGCATTACGGTGGTGCGCTGCAGATGGCGCATCGTGCCCCGGCCGGCGTCATAGGCAAAAACATCGAGACCGCCATCCAGCTCATTCACCAGGTACACATGGGTCTGCGACTGGTCCCAGACAAAATGCCGCGGGCCCGTCTTTGCAGGTGCAACGTTGACAAGCGCCGGATCGTTGGCACTGAGTGTGCCGGTGGCGCCATCAAAACGCCAGCTCGACAGGTTATCCCCTCCCAGGCTGGTGGCAAACACGTAGCGGCCGGCCGGATCCGGGTGGATGGCATGCGCATTGGGTGCCGTCGGTATCAATTGCTGTACGGCGCCCACCGTCCCGTCGCTGCCTATGCTGTTGACCGTGATCTTGTTGCCGCCATAAGACGCCGCAAACAGCCAGCGCCCCGAGGCATCCAGATCGATGTTGGCCATGCTGTCGGCCAGCGCTGCCTCGCCGAGCTTTTTCAGCCCACCGGTGGCGCCGTCTATGGCAAAGGTTACAGCGCGAAAAGGCTGCGAGCGCAACGCCACATAGAGGAAACGCTTGTCGCGGCTCACAACCATGGGCATGGCCGTGCCGCCCACCGGCACGGTGGTTACCGGCCTGAGGATGCCGGCAGCGCGGTCCAGCTGGAGCACCGAAATGTCCTGGCTGTCCGCATTGGCCACATAAACCCATGTGGCGGCGCCGGCAGCCGCCGAAACAGCCATCATCCCGGCACCTGCCAGCAGGGTGAAACACTGCCGGATGAAAGTTGCTGTTTGCATGGAAAATCTCCTGGAACAGTCAATTTACTTGGCGGCCATGAACATGCTGGGCAGCCACATGGAGAATGAGGGAATAAACGTCACAAGGGCCAAAGCAAAAATCAGCGCACCGTAAAAAGGCCAGATGGTCCGCATCACGGTGCCCACCGATACACCACCAATCGCGCAACCCACAAACTGTGTCGTACCCACGGGAGGCGTGTTGAGGCCCAGTGCGCAATTGATCAGCAGCACGATGCCGAACTGCACCGAACTCATGCCGTAGTGCTGGGCAATCGGCAGGAAGATCGGCGTGCACAGCAGGATGGTCGCGGCCATGTCCAGGAATGTGCCCAGCACAAACAGGATGATGTTGATCAGCAGGAAAATAACCCAGGGCGTGCTGGTCACCTGGGACAGCATCTGCCCCGTCAGTTCAGCCACACCGTAGAGGCTGATCAGGTAACCAAAGGTGCTGGATATGCCGATCAGCAGCAGGATGACACCGGTCGTCTTGACGGCCTTGCTGGCAGCCTTGATGAAATGCTCCCACTTGAGCGTGCGGTACACAAAAATAGTCAAGGCAAGCGCATAAAGCACTGCCACGGCAGCAGACTCCGTCGCCGTGAAGACACCCGAGAGAATGCCGCCCAGGATCAGGATCACGACAAACAGGCCCGGCAAGGCCGCCGCAAACGAGCGCCCCACAATGGCCCAGCCCGGAAAACTCCCTGCCGGATAACCGCGCTTGACGGCCACCAGGTAAGCCGCAGCCAGGTTGCAGATCGTCAGGATGGCCGCGGGCACCAGGGCCGCCAGTATCAATGCCGCGATGGACACCTTGCCACCCGCTGCCAGCGAATAAATGATCAGGTTGTGGCTGGTCGGCATCAGGGCGCCCACAAGCGCCGCGTGGGTCGTCACGTTGACCGCATAGTCGGCGTGGTAGCCCTCTTTTTTCATCATGGGGATCATCACGGCGCCCATGGCGGACACATCGGCCACCGGTGAACCCGAAACACCGCCAAACAGCGTGCAGGCCACCACGTTGGACATGCCAAGGCCACCGCGCACATGGCCCACCAGGTTGCGCGCCAGGTTGACAATGCGGTCGGCGATGCCGCCGTACAGCATCAGCTCACCGGCGAAGATAAAAAACGGAATGGCCAGGAACGAAAAGATCCCCATGCCCGAGGTCATCTGCTGGAAACCGACGGCCAGCGGCAGTCCTTCGTATGCCAGCGTCGCCAGGGCGGACAGGCCGATTGAAAACGCCACGGGCACGCCCAGCAACAGGAACAGCGTGAAGGAAATGCAAAGAATAAGTAATGGAATGGTCATGATGGATGCTTAGCCCCAGGCAGGTTCGACTTCGCGGCCTTGGGCAAGCGCGATGATGTGTTCAATGCAGAACATCACAATAAGGACGCCGGCCACCGTGGCGGGCACATAACGCCACCCTTCTGAAATCCAGAGGGTAGGCAGGCGGTAGCTCCAGACCGACTCGGCCAGCAGGGCGCAATTCCAGGCCATGGCCATGCCGAACAGCATGACCAGCACGTGGATCAGGTACTCCATCTTGAGCCGCAACCAGTCGGGTGCGAGCACCAGCAGGGACTCGAGCCCGATATGGCCCGCATCACGAACACCAACGGCAACGCCAAACATGGTCACGTAGATCACCAGCAGCAATGCAAGGCTTTCAGCCCAGGTTGGCGTGTTGTTCAGCACATAGCGGCCAAACACCTGCCAGCTCACGGCGCAGATCACGGCGACGAGCCCGGCAATGCCCAGCCACATGCAAGTCCTGGCGAGCTTGCGGCAAATTCTTGTGTATATAGACATGGATGGTCCGGGCGCAGACGGCACCGGCCTTGAAAACTTGTGGGCGGCAGCAGTTGCCGCGAAACGCGCCAGCCAGCCCCAGGGCCGGCCGGCGCAGGGCTCTCAAATTACTTCGTGTCCTGAACGCGCTTGACAAGGCTCTTCAGGGTGGCGTCGGTGATGAACTTGTCATACACGGGCTTCATCGCGGCCTGGAACGGCACCTTGTCGACCTCAATGATTTCAGTTCCACCTGCCTTGACGGTCGCCAGCGACTTGACTTCACGCTCGGCCCACTGCTTGCGCATGTAAGGCACCGACTCCTTTGCCGCCTGGCGAATCCAGCCCTGTTCGTTGGCCGGCAGGGTGTCCCAGACCTTTTTGGAGAACAGCAGCATTTCAGGCGCCATCGAGTGCTCCGTCTTTGTGTAGAACTTGGCGACTTCAAACAGGCGTGCGCTTTCGTACGTAGGGTAGTTGTTTTCAGCAGCGTCGATCACGCCGGTTTTCAGGCCTGTGTAAACCTCGCCCATGGCCATGGGGGTGGCATTTGCGCCCATGGCTTCAAGCATGGAAACCCAGAGGTCGGATTGCTGGACGCGTACTTTCACGCCTTTCATGTCGGCAAAACTGCGGATGGCTTTTTTTCCGGTGAACATGGAGCGTGCGCCGCTGTCGTAATAAGCCAGGCCCACAAAGCCCTGCTTCTCGCAGGATTTGAGGATTTCCTCGCCGATGGGGCCGTCCAGCACCTTGTGCAGGTGATCGACCGAGCGGAACAGGAAAGGCATGGTCGGCACTTGCGTTTCAGCGCAAATGTTGTTCATGGGCGCGATGTTGACGCGCACCATGGAGAGCGCACCGATTTTGGTCTGCTCGATCGTGTCTTTTTCCTGGCCCAGCGAACTGTTGTTGAACACCTTGATGGAGTGCTTGCCGCCGGATAGCGCTTTCAGGCGCTCGCTCATGAACTTGACCGCCGTCACGGTCGGATAGTCATCCGGGTGAATGTCGGCAGAACGGAACTCGGTGGCAAAGCTTGCCAGCGGCGTGAACGCCAGGGCTACGGTCACGGCAAACAGTGTTTTTTTAATCTTCTTCATGTCATCCTCTAGGGTTGGTGGTTGGAAACTTCTGGATTTTTTTAATACAGGCACGCGGCCTCGGCCAGTCCGCACACGCCGGGGCGCAATGCGAACAGGCCGCCGGCCAGCGGCTGGTCAGATAAATCGATGCCCCCCGGGCGAATCGATGTCACGAACAGGGTGTCAAGCCCGGCACCGCCAAAGACGCACATGGCTGGTTTTTTGACCGGCACGGCCAATGACCGGTCCAGCTTGCCTTGCGGCGTAAAACGGTGGACCAGGCCGGCATCGTTGCCACAAATCCAGTAGCAGCCGTCTGCGTCCACGGCCGCACCGTCGGGCCTGCCGGGCAACAGGTTCATGTCAACAAACACCCGGCGCCTGGAGGGCGTGCCGGTTTGCGTGTCGTAGTCATAGGCCCAGACCATCTGCACCGAAGGATGCGAGTCCGAGAGGTACATGGTCCGGCCGTCCGGGCTGAAGGCCATGCCGTTGGGCGTAATGAAGCCATCCAGCAGCCGCGTCAACCCGCTATTTTTTTGATAGCTGTACACGCAACCGGTACGTGCACCTGCGGCCATATTCATCAACATGGTTCCGGCCAGGAAGCGCCCCTGCCGGTCACACCGGCCATCGTTAAAGCGCATGCCATCCTGCGCATGGCTCACGGCAGCGAGCAACTGGCAGTCCAGCGTTCCATCGGCCTGGGGTTTCAGGGAGAAGACGCCTGTTTCCATGCCCGCAATCCAGTTGCCGGGCTGGGCAGCGGGTGCCATGCAGGCCAGCATCTCCGGCGCCTCCCAGCTGCGCGTCTGCGCAGTAGCAGCGTCCCAGCGCCACAACTTTCGAGCAGGAATGTCCGTCCAGTACAACGCCTGCTCAGGCCCGCTCCATACGGGACTCTCCCCCGTCGCATTGCGTGCATCCAGGATCAGCTCGGCTTGGACAGACATCGCCGGTTTCGCCATCAGTTGCCGAAGGGTCCGGCTTTGACAAAACCGCCGCCCTGGTAAATCGCCGCCGGGTCGGTCAAATCGGGCTGGCCCGTTCTTGCATAGACAGCATCGCGAAACACATCGGAGCTGTCTTGCGGCACATAGCCGATATGGCGGGCCCGGCTGTTGTCCCACCAGGTCACGGCGTTGTCGGACATGCCGAAAATAATGCTGTGGCCCAGCGCCGGCGTTGTCAGGCATGCCGTGATCAGCCGGTGCAGGTCGTCAAAGCTCAACCAGGTGGCGAGCATGCGGCGGTCTTTCGGCTCAGCGAAAGAAGAGCCTATGCGTACGCATGCAGTCTCTATGCCATAACGATCAAAGTAAAAACGCGACAGGTCTTCACCGAAGGCCTTGGAGATGCCGTACAGGCCGTCCGGTCGGGCGGGATGGTCCGCCGTGATGGTTTCATCCTGCCGGTAAAAACCCGTCACATGGTTGGAGCTCGCAAATACGACACGCTTGACGCCGTTTTTCCGGGCGGCCTCGTAGAGGTTGTAAACACCCACAATATTTGCCTGCAGGATGGGCGTGAACGGCCCCTCCACCGAAATGCCGCCCAGGTGAACGATGGCATCGACGCCCTTGACCATGGCATCGACGGCCTCGGCATCCGCCAGGTCGGCCAACACCACCTCCTCTCCAGCGGCTGCGGCACCGAAGTCCTGGCGGTCCGACAGGCGCAACACCGCACAATTGGCTTTCAGGCGTTCCCGCAAAGCCTTGCCCAAGCCCCCGGCAGCACCGGTCAGCAACAGTTTTTCGTGAACCTTGATCGTCATTTTGAATTTGACCCCACAGCGTTTTGCAAACGCTGGACTTTTTTATGAAGTTTGCTAAAGTCAACCCATCGCACTTAAGTCATAGGTTGTCTGATGACTTGGGATTCTCAGATTCTGAAATTAGCTTGTCAACGATTTTTTAATGGAATCAAGGAAAACCCCTAGCCCGTTCGAGACCGGCCCAAGCCCGACCCCGCCGGACAAATTGCCACGCACCCGCCGGCCGCGTGGCCTGGTCAGCGAAATCGTGGAAAGCCTGGCCGCCAGCATCCGCGAGGGGCGGCTGCACCCCGGTGAAAAGCTGCCCACCGAAGCGGAAATCATGGCCAGGTTCGACGTCAGCCGTACCGTGGTGCGGGAGGCCCTGTCCAAACTGCAGGCCTCCAGCCTGGTTGAAACCCGGCACGGCATCGGCACCTTTGTGCTGGCCCCGCAGGATTCGGGAAACTTCAAAATCACCGCCGAAGACTTCGCGACGGTAGCGGACGTTATCTCGGTGCTCGAGCTGCGCATCAGCCTCGAAACCGAAGCTGCAGGGCTGGCGGCCGCAAGGCGAACGCCGGAAAACCTGCTGGCCATGGAAACGGCCCTGCAGGCCTTCCAGGACTCCATAGACATTGATTCCGATGCGGTTCCACCGGACTTCCAGTTCCACATGGAAGTCGCCCGCTCTACGGGCAACCGGCACTTCGCGGACCTGATGACCTACCTGGGCACCATGATCATCCCGCGCACGCGGGTCAACACCACGCAGAACGCGCCGGAGGGCCGCCTGAACTACCTGCAGCGTGTCAACGGCGAGCACGAAAGCATCTACAACGCGATCCGCAACCAGGACGCCGAGGCTGCGCGCGCCGCCATGCGGACCCACCTGTCCAACAGCCGGGAACGTTTGCGCAAAGGCAAAAACGCACACACCATGCAGCCCGAGGCAAACCAGAATGGCGGCCTGCCCGAGGCCTGAGCGGGAACACAAATAGTTGCACAACGCATGGCCAAGTTGTACGATGACCGATGAATAATTTATCGAATCCCACATCTACCGGCCATGACAACAGCTCCCGCCAGGGTCACCCCAAGTGCCTCGCCAGGCCTTTCGCCTGTGCCACAAACGCCCCGCCCCGTACCCCGCATGCTTCGCTGAAAAACCGGCGATAGCCATTCGCGGGCTGTCTGCGCGCGCATGGAACATGCATGGCCTTAGATAAAAAAAGACCCGGGTAACCGCAAGACACGACAAAACCACAACAGGAGACCACATGAAACGACGTTCACTGATCCACTCAGCACTCGCCTCGGCCATGACTGGCGCCATTGCACTACCCGCCTGGGCGCAGGACAAATGGCCCTCCAAACCCATTACCTACATCGTGCCCTTCCCGGCCGGCGGCACCACGGACATCCTGGGGCGGCTCATAGGACAAAAGCTGGGGACCGCGCTGGGCACCACCATCGTGGTCGACAACAAGGGCGGCGCAGGCGGCAGTGTCGGCTCCGAAGTCGCATCGCGCGCGCCTGCCGATGGCTATACCCTGCTGGGCGGCACCATCAGCTCGCACGCCATCAACGTCAGCCTGTACCCCAAGCTGGGCTACGACCCGGTCAAGTCATTTGCGCCAGTGGCACTGATCGGCTCCAACCCGGTGGTACTGGTCGTCGGGCAAAACAGCCCCTACAAAACCCTGCAGGACGTGCTGGCTGCGGCGAGGGCAAAACCCAAAACCATTTCATCAGCCTCGGCCGGCAGCGGTACCTCCCAGCACCTGGCACTGGAACTGCTGGGCTTCAAGTCCGGCACCCAGTTCATCCACGTCCCCTACAAAGGCAGCGGTCCGGCCATCCAGGACGTGATTGGCGGCCAGGTAGACATGATGTTTGACACCACCGTGGTGGCCGGCCCCCACATCCAGAGCGGCAAGGTGCGCGCCCTCGCCGTGACTTCGGCCAAGCGCCTGGAGTCGCTGCCCAACGTACCGACCGTGGCCGAATCCGGCGTGCCGGGTTTTGAGGTGGTGTCCTGGCAGGCCATTTTTGTACCCGCAGGCACACCCAAACCCGTCATCGACCGGCTGCACACCGAAGTCACCAAAATCCTGCAACTGCCCGAGATGCAGGATCGCCTCAAGGTTCTGGGCATGCAGCCCTCGGGCATGACGACGGACCAGGTGTCCGCCTTCCAGAAGGCCGAGGTCGAGAAATGGGCCCAGGTCATCAAGGCCGCCAACGTCAAGCTGGAATAGGCCCGCCCGGCGCCGTCACCCCCTTGAAGCAGGGGGGTGGGGCATGCCCCATCAGGGTTTTCCAACATGTTTCAGGCTGCCGGTGCACACGCAGCGGGCGTGGGCAGCTATAAAACTCGTAGCAGCCTGAATTTTGCGTTATATTTGGTGCCAAGCTTTGCGCTTACCGGCGAACCGTGACTAAACTGTGACCAAAATCTGACCTGAGGAGATCCCCTGATGAGTGCCAAAGAAAATGCAGCTGTAGGCCAGTTGCTTGAACTGCTGGAATCACGCTACGCACTGCGTGTGATGTGGGCCCTGAAAGACGGTCACCCGCAAACCTTCCGCCTGTTGCAGGACAGCATTGGCAGCATCACTCCGAACACACTCAACACCCGTATCAAGGAATTGCGCGCCTCAGGCCTGCTCACCCATGGCACCGACGGCTACACCGTCACCAGCCTGGGCGGCGACCTGCTCAAGCGCCTGAATGACCTGCAGGCCTTTGCCGGCAAATGGGCAGCCAGCCAGATCAAGAAAAAGTAATCCCGGCTGCCTAAAAAAAAAGCGACCCTGATGGTCGCTTTTTTTATGCGCTATCAGCTGTCAGACCGCCGTCTCCAGCAACTCCACCGGGTTGCCGAATTTTTCAGCTGCAGCCCGCACCGCAGGATCACGCAAGGCCGTCAGGAAGCCGCCTTCAATCAGCGATTTGCCTTCAACCGTCACGCTGCTGTCCAGCGTGACCAGGTCCATGTGCACGGGCGGCTCTTCCCATTGCGGCATGGTGCGCAGGATATAGTCGCTCGGTTTTGCCAGGTCTATGCCAAAGTGCAGCGCACCCGGAGCGTTGGAGCCGGCCGGGTAAATCGTGTGGCGCGGCGCCTTGGGGTTAAAGCCACAGCCCAGCTCGATCAGACGTCCGCCGACCAGCATCTCACGCAGGATGACGGCATCAGGGGACTCGCCCGTCACCTCCACAATCGTGTCGCTTTCAAAGCGGCAGCCAATCTTTTCGGCAAACGGCGCCGCGAAACCGACCGCCCACTGCGGGTACAGGGTGCCCGACATCGTAACCGGCGCATTCGCATCGTTGCGGTGTGCGGTGCGGTCCCACAGGTTGGGGCCGTGCGTGGGCAGGTAATGCACATAACAACCCGGCTCGTCGGCAAACATCTTGCCGCGCCAGCGGTTGTGCGCCAGCAGCAACTCGCGCATTTCGGCGGTGTATTCAATTGAATAGTCACTGCCGCGCACGTCCGAGAACTTCACCGTGAAGTCCTGGCCCGCCGGGTAACGCAAGGCCGTGGCGCGGATGATCTCGCCCACCAGTTCGGCAGGAAAACGCGCCTGCGGCGTGTGCAGCAAATCCAGGTCTCGGAAATAGGTGATCTTGACCCAGCGCTGGCCGGCCGCGCGCCGTGCAATAAAAAACGGGTCAAAAATCGAGCAGAACCAGGTCGACACCACAAAGTCGGCCTCGGCAACCAGTGCCTTGGCGGCTTGCGGCACCTCGGTCATCTGGCTGGTGGTTTCCATGTACTGGCGCACCGTCGCGCCGCGCGCGCGCGCCAGGCCCATGACGGCATCGGCCACGCGGGTGTCCAGCAGGGGGTCGGTCAGAAGCAGCACCTTGTCGCCCTGCCTGAAGGCAAAGGTGCGCTGGAAGTTTTCCAGTGCGGCAAAGTAGTTTTTGGTCTGCGTGACGGCCGGGTTCAGGGCCTGGGGCAGGCCGACCAATGTATCCATGTTGTTCATGCCTGGTCCTCAGTCAACAGCCGCGCCGGAGCGCTTGACGGCATCACCCCAGAGCGGGATGTTGCTGGTGATGTATTTTGAAAGTTCTTCGGGCGTGCTGGGCGCAGCCTCGGCGCCGCGCTGCTGCAGCTGGCTGCGCAGCTCTGGATCAGCAAGCGCCTTGTGGATCGCCGCATTGAGTTTGTCGACGATGGGGCGCGGCGTGCCGACCGGCACCATGATCGCATCCCAGGCGCTGACGTCAAAACCCTGCAGGCCGGACTCGGCAATCGTCGGCACGTCCGGCCAGCTGGCCACACGTTTTGCAGTCGTCACCGCCAGCGGTTTGATGCGTCCGCTTTTGGCCTGCGGCGCCGCGTTGGGCATGACTTCAATCATCATGTCCACCTGCCCGCCTATCAGGTCCGTGATGGCCTGCGCGCCGCCGCGGTAAGGAATATGGACGATGGAAACACCGGCCCGCGATTTATAAATCTCCCCGGCCAGGTGCGAGGTCGTGCCATTGCCAGCCGAGCCGAAGGTGTACTTGCCCGGATTCGCCCGGAGCAATTTGGTGAGCTCCGCCATCGAATTGACCTGCAGCGTGGGGCGAACCACCACCATGGCCGCAATCTGCGTCAGTTGGGACACCGGCTCGAAATCCTTCAGCGGGTTAAAGCCCGGCGACTTGTAGATGGAGTGGTTGATAGCCAGCGTGCCGTTGGTGCCGTACAGCAGCGTGTAGCCGTCCGCAGGCGCCTTGGCCGCCGTGGCGCTGCCGACGTTGCCGCCGGCGCCAGCCAGGTTTTCAATCACGATGGGCTGGCCAAGCTCCCGGGCTGCACGCTGCATGACCAGTCGTGCCATGGTGTCGCCGCCACCGCCCGCCGTGAAGGGAACAATCAGCTTGACGGGTTTGTTGGGATAGGCGGCTGCGCCCTGGCCGTATGCGGCCGGCACGGCCAGGCAAAGGGCGGCACCACAGGCCAGCGCAAGGCGGCCCAGCAGCGGAAAACGCCCGCGTTGTGGCAAGGGTCGGGAAAGGGTCGGGTTCATCGTATCTCCTGTTTCATCGTGGCAAACCGGCTTTTTTAGCCGCCAAAAATACTTAGTCACCTTATATTATTGAGCGCAAAACATCCATTAACAACCGTTCAAACCCTAATAAACCTCAAAAATTGCATGCAATAATAAAATCCCGGCTGCCCAGCCGCTTCCTGCCCCATCATTTTCATGTCCTCACAGATTGACTACACCACCGACGAACTGAGGCGAAAAATCCTCACTGGCGAAGTCGCCCCCGGTGAGCGCATGGTGGAGCTGGAGTTGTCCGCGCAACTGTCCGTCTCACGCACGCCCATCCGCATTGCGCTCGGTGAGCTGGAAAAGGAAGGCCTGCTGGAACGGCTGCCGACACGCGGCTTCCGGGTTCGCCGCTTCACGGTTGACGAGGTGGCCAATGCGGTCGACGTGCGGGGCGTGCTGGAAGGCATGGCTGCGCGCCAGGCGGCCGAGCGCGGCATCGGGCCGGACACCCTTGCCGAATTGCAGGCCTGCGTGGATGAAGGCCGGCTGCTGCTGCAAAAGGCGCAAGCCGCGGGCCATGTGATCGACGCAGCCCGCTGGGTGCCCATGAATGCGCGCTTTCACGGCGCGCTGGTGCAGGCCGCCGGCAACAGCACCCTGGGCTCTGCGCTGGCACATGTCAGCAAAACCCCCATGGCTGGCGCCGGTGCGCTCAGCCTTAACGGTGTGCTGCCACTGCTGGAGTACCAGTTCATACAGCGCGCCCAGAGCGACCATGAAGACGTGCTGGCCGCCCTGCTGGCCGGCGAAGGCGCACGTGCCGAATCTCTGATGCGTGAGCACGCGCACCGCAGCCGCAACAACAAACGCGAACTGATGCTGCGGATGCAGCAACCGGTTGCAAGCAAAAAAGCGCTTAAGACAGCTTCAGAACGGCAAAAATCCGCCGGAATTTAAACATTTCAGGCCGCTAGCCAAGGAGCAGCGAGCGCAGCCAGCTATTCATTTGATAGCGAAGAAACGCTCCCGGCTTGCCTCAAACCCTGGCTGGACGCACACGAAAACGCATCAGCAAGCCGCCTATCACCGTCATCAGCACCAGCGCCGAAAGCGCAAGCGACCAGTGCACGCCAATCATCGCGCCCATCAGCCCGACGGTGATGCCGCTGAACGCGCGCATGCCCAGTGCGGCCATGTTGAAGAGGCCGATGACGCGCCCACGAATCTCGCCCGGCGCATTCAGTTGCACCAGCGCCTGTGTCATCGAGCTGAATGAAAGCTCCAGGAAGCCGGCAACAAACAGCAGCGCCAGTGCCAGCGGGTAGCTGGCCGAAGCCGCGAAACCCACCAGCGCGGTACACCACAAAACGGCCAGCACCAGCGCCGTGCGCGGACTGGACTTGAGCAGACCGCTGCCTTCGAGCAGGACCCCTGCAAGCAATGCGCCCGCCGCATCCGCCGCCAACAGCATGCTGTACGCGACGCCGGGATCACCATGGCCCAGATCATGTGCAAAACCCGGCATCTGTGCCTGGTAGGCGCCGCCAATAAAAAAGGACGTGCAGCCCGCCAGCAGCGTCATCGAAACGATCAGCCGGTTGCCGGCGATGTCGCGTATGGTCTGTGCAATGTCCGCAAAACCGCGCACTGCCCGCTTGATGGCGGCCGGGCCCTTGCGAAAGCGCGGGCCGTAAGGCGCTTTCCATAACCAGAGCACCAGCGGCAGGTAAAACAGCACGTTGAGCAGGATGCCGTGCGAAGGCCCGAGCGTCAGCATGATCAGGCCGCCCACCGCAGGCCCGACCAGCACGCCAAGGTAACGCGCCGAAGCATTCAGCCGCACCGCGCTGGGCAGGTCACGCGGCTCGACGATGTCATGCAGCAGCAACTGGCTGGCCGTCTGCCACAACACGCCCGCCACGCCGTGTATGGTCAGCAGCACCATGGCATGCCACATCTGCAGGGTGTCGGTGATAAAGAAATAACCCCAGCCCAAGGAGGCCGTCATGAACAGCAGCATGCCAACCTGGATGATGCGGCGCGGGTCAAAACGGTCGGCCAGCGCACCGGCCGCCACCGAAAACAGCAGGAAAGGCAGCCAGTGCGACACCACGGCAAAACCGCCAAGCGCCGGTGACTGGAATTTCTGGAAAACCATCCAGTAGCTGATGACGTGCTCGATGTTGTCGGCCATCATCGCCAGTGTGTAGGTCATGAAGTGGGCGCGGTAGCCCGGGACGCGCATGGCGGCAAAGGAAGGCCGCGCGGCTGGCGCAGTCGCTGCGCTGCCTGATGGGTTGTCGTTCAAGGGAAAACTTTCGAAAAAGCCGTGGCTGTTGGAGTGTTTGTGGGGCCTGAGAGCCTGTTTACGATCTACACAGGCCCGAAAGCATTCTGGCTAAAAACCGGATAACGCGCTTGCGGGCGCAAGGCTGCGGCTCGTTCCAGGGCTTCCGTGATGCGTTTTATCCGCGCCAGCCCCAAAAAATTGCTGCAAATCGAAGATTTATGAGCCATTTAGCCCTCCAGCCCATGAAACAAGAGCGCAACACGCTATTGATTCAATAGCACCGAGCCACGACACAATTCCCCCGCGGCGGATGCCTTGGGAGCACGGACACGCACGATTTACAATCCCGCATCCCACGGGTCGCAATGCGTTCCATTCGCCGCACGCATGTTTTGCCGATTTACGGCACAAACCGAATCCCCCTGCCCTTGAAAAGGCTTTTATGGTCCCCAAGTGGTTCGCTTGGAAGTTTTAACTCTCTGGTCAAGCATGTCTGAAAACCAACAACCTGAACAAAATCAACCCCTTACCGGCGCCCCCAGCCCGGAAGAGCTGGAAGCGGCGCAAGCCGCCAACGAATTTGACGCTCTGACCGTGGCACAAGCCGAAGTGGCAACACTGCAGGCCAAAAATGCCGAACTGGCTGACAGCTACCTGCGCGCCAAGGCCGAGGCCGAAAACGCCCGCCGCCGCGCCGAAGACGAAATCAGCAAGGCACGCAAGTTCGCCCTTGAAAGCTTTGCGGAAAGCCTGCTGCCCGTGGCCGACAGCCTGGAAGCAGGCCTGGCCATCAAGGAAGCCACGTCCGAACAGCTCCGGGAAGGCTCGGAAGCCACGCTCAAGCAGCTCAAGAGCGCGCTGGAGCGCAACAAGGTGGTTGAAATCAACCCCGCCAGTGGCGACAAGTTTGACCCGCACCAGCACCAGGCCATCAGCATGGTTCCGGCCGAGCAGGAAGCCAACACCGTGGTCAGCGTGCTGCAAAAGGGCTACCTGATCGCCGAGCGCGTGCTTCGTCCCGCGCTGGTCACGGTTGCCGCCCCGAAATAAGTACAAAAACCATGTTGGGGCACTTGAAGTCGCATAACTTATCCACAAGTCATCAACATGGTCATTCACAGAATGGCTGGGCATTCAGCCATCCCACTTTTAATCATTAACACATCAAAATAGCAGGAGTTCATCATGGGAAGAATCATCGGTATCGACTTGGGCACCACCAACAGCTGCGTGTCCGTCATGGAAGGCAACACGCCCCGCGTCATTGAAAACTCGGAAGGCGCGCGCACCACGCCGTCCATCGTCGCGTACCAGGAAGACGGCGAAGTACTGGTCGGCGCCTCCGCCAAACGCCAGGCCGTCACCAACCCCAAGAACACCCTCTACGCCGTCAAGCGCCTGATCGGCCGCAAGTTCAGCGAGAAAGAAGTCCAGAAGGACATCGACCTGATGCCTTATTCGATCGTGGCGGCCGACAACGGCGACGCCTGGGTCGAAGTGCGCGGCAAGAAACTCTCCGCCCAGCAGGTCAGCGCCGACATTCTGCGCAAGATGAAAAAGACCGCCGAAGACTACCTCGGCGAGCCTGTCACGGAAGCCGTGATCACGGTGCCTGCGTACTTCAACGACGCACAGCGCCAGGCCACCAAGGACGCCGGCCGCATTGCCGGCCTGGACGTCAAGCGCATCATCAACGAGCCCACCGCTGCAGCCCTGGCTTTCGGCCTGGACAAGCAGGAAAAGGGCGACCGCAAGATCGCCGTGTATGACCTGGGCGGCGGCACGTTCGACGTGTCCATCATCGAGATCGCCGACGTCGATGGCGAAAAACAGTTTGAAGTGCTGTCCACCAACGGCGACACCTTCCTGGGCGGCGAAGACTTCGACCAGCGCGTCATCGACTTCATCATCGGCGAGTTCAAGAAAGAGCAAGGCGTGGACCTGTCGAAAGACGTGCTCGCCCTGCAACGCCTGAAGGAAGCCGCTGAAAAGGCCAAGATCGAACTGTCCAACAGCGCACAGACCGACATCAACCTGCCCTACATCACGGCAGACGCTTCGGGCCCGAAACACCTGAACATCAAGATGACCCGCGCCAAGCTGGAAAGCCTGGTCGAAGAACTCATAGAGCGCACGATCGCGCCTTGCCGCGTGGCCATCAAGGACGCCGGCGTCAGCGTTGGCGACATCCACGACGTGATCCTGGTCGGCGGCATGACCCGCATGCCCAAGGTGCAGGAAAAGGTCAAGGAATTCTTCGGCAAGGACCCGCGCAAGGACGTGAACCCCGATGAAGCCGTGGCTGTTGGTGCTGCGATCCAGGGCCAGGTGCTGTCCGGCGACCGTACCGACGTACTGCTGCTTGACGTGACGCCACTGTCGCTTGGTATTGAAACCATGGGCGGTGTGATGACCAAGATGATCAAGAAGAACACGACCATCCCGACCAAGTTTGCACAGACCTTCTCGACCGCTGAAGACAACCAGCCGGCCGTGACGATCAAGGTGTTCCAGGGTGAGCGTGAAATCGCCTCCGGCAACAAGGCGCTGGGCGAGTTCAACCTTGAGGGCATCCCGCCAGCCGCACGCGGCACGCCGCAGATTGAAGTGTCGTTCGACATCGACGCCAACGGCATTTTGCATGTGGGCGCCAAGGACAAGGGCACCGGCAAGGAAAACAAGATCACCATCAAGGCCAACTCGGGCTTGAGCGAAGCCGAAATCCAGCAAATGGTGAAAGACGCCGAGCTGAATGCCGAAGACGACAAGAAAAAAGTCGAATTTGTGCAGGCCAAGAACAATGCCGAGGCCCTGGTGCACAGCGTGAAAAAATCGCTGACCGAATACGGCGACAAGCTCGATGCCGGCGAGAAGGAAAAAATCGAGACCGCCATCAAGGACATGGAAGAGGCCCTCAAGAGCGAAGACAAAGCCGCCATTGATGCCAAGAACACGGCCCTGATGGAAGCCAGCCAGAAGCTGGGCGAAAAAATGTACGCCGACATGCAGGCTTCGCAAGCGGCCGCCGGCGGTGACGCTGCCGGCAATGCAGGCGCGGCTCAGGCCGAAGCCAAGCCAGCGGACGACAACGTGGTGGACGCCGAAGTCAAGGAAGTGAAAAAAGGCTAAACCCCGCGCGGGGCTCTGCTCCAGTGCGGACAAGCGGAATCCAGGCTTAAACCCCGGGTTCCGCTTTCCCGTTTACGGACCGCGGCTTTTTTATTTACTGAACACGCACTTTCATGGCCAAAAAAGACTACTACGACACGCTCGGTGTTCCCAAGAACGCCAGCGATGAAGACATCAAGAAAGCCTATCGCAAGCTTGCGATGAAGCATCACCCCGACCGCAACCAGGGCGATGCAGGCAAGGCTGCCGAGGAAAAGTTCAAGGAGGCCAAGGAGGCCTACGAGATGCTTTCCGACGAGAACAAACGCGCAGCCTACGACCAGTACGGCCATGCGGGTGTGGACCCGAACATGCGCGGCGGCCCGGGCGCGGAAGGTTTTGGCGGCTTTGCCGAAGCCTTCGGCGACATCTTTGGCGACGTGTTCGGTGGGCAGCAGCGTGGCCAGCAACGCGGCGGACGCCAGGTTTTCCGCGGCGGCGACCTCAGCTACGCCATGGAGATCACGCTGGAAGAAGCAGCTGAAGGCAAGGAAGCGCAGATCCGCATCCCCAGCTGGGACGACTGCAGCACCTGCCACGGCAGCGGCGCCAAACCCGGCACCAAGGTGGTCACCTGCACCACCTGCCACGGCCACGGCGTGGTGCAGATGCGCCAGGGCTTTTTCAGCGTGCAGCAGAACTGCCCGCAGTGCAAGGGCACGGGCAAACTGATTCCCGAACCCTGCGTGGCCTGCCACGGCGTGGGCAAGACCAAAAACAACAAGACGCTGGAAGTCAAGATCCCTGCCGGCATCGACGACGGCATGCGCATACGCTCCACCGGCAACGGCGAACCGGGCACCAACGGCGGCCCGCCGGGCGACCTGTACATAGAGATCCGGGTCAAGAAGCACGAGATTTTTGAGCGCGACGGCGACGACCTGCATTGCGCCGTGCCCATCAGCTTCACAACGGCAGCCCTGGGCGGCGAGATCGACGTCCCGACGCTGGCCGGCAAGGCAGCCATCGACATTCCCGAAGGCACCCAGGCCAGCAAGCAGTTCCGCCTGCGCGGCAAGGGCATCAAGGGCGTGCGCTCTAGCTACCCCGGCGACCTGTACTGCCACATCACGGTGGAAACACCCGTCAAGCTCACGGAGCATCAGCGCAAGCTGCTCAAGGAACTGGACGAGTCCCTGAAAAAAGGCGGCGCAAAACACTCGCCAAGCGAAGAGGGCTGGACCGACAAGCTGAAGAGTTTTTTCAGCGCCTGAACGACCAGCACCTGGGTGCTGATCGACGGAAAAATAAAAAAGCGGATGGTTTTTGCCATCCGCTTTTTTTGCTTTATCTGCTATCTAATTCATAGCTGGCTGCGAAGGCAGTTCAAGGGCCAACGGCATTTTTATATCTGAAACCGGCTTTTTCGGCCCTGTCCGGCCGTTCTGGCGTCCCGGGAACGCTGGAAGCGGCGCTCAGCCCAGCGTCTGCGGCACTGCCACGCCCGGGTAGCTGAGCCAGAGCTCGAAAGGGTATTCGCTCTCCAGCACAAAACGGTCACCGCGGTACCAGAACAGGCCGGCATAGGCGATGTGGCCGGAGGCGTCGGAAATGCGCCTGACCATGTGCGCCATGGGCGTGGCGAACGAGCAGCCCAGCGCCTGCGCCAGCACCATGTCTGCCGGGGCGACGGTCAGCGTCTGCTGCATCTTCAGCATCCTGCTTTTGGAATATTCATTGAGCAGATAGGCAATCTTGTGCTGCTGCTCCGACCCCTCCGGAAAGCGCTGGTAAATCTCGCTGGCCACATAGATCTCGGCCAGACAAAAAGGCTCGCCGTCCTGCACGTGGATCTTGCGTATGAAGGTGTAGCTCTTGTAGCTGGAGTCGGCGGCCGCCCCGCGCGACAGGGGTTCGGGCAGGTTCACGCCGTAACGCTGCTCCAGCACCTCAAAACGCACATCGCTTGCGCGCGGGTCGTTGATGGCCGCATGCATGTTCGCGGTCATGGACGCCGCAGGCGCCGAGACATAAGTGCCGCGACCGCGGTCACTGGTGATCAGGCCCTCGGTCTTCAGCAGCCCGTAGGCCTGGCGGACAGTGATGCCGGCAACCTTGTACTGCCCGGCCAGTTGCAGCACCGTCGGCAGGCGTTGCCCGCTGACCAGCTCGCCATGGGCGATCTGGTGCCGCAGGATGCTCGCCAGCTGCAGGTACTGCGTGACACCAGCACCAGAGTGCGGTACAGGGCGTGCTGTCATGGGCGGTGGCTTGACTGATAAAACCATGGTCGCAATGATCCTGACTGAAAATGCCTGCGTCCGCGCCTGCTTGCCTGCCTAGTTGGTGTCAATCCGCAGGGCACGGATGAAAGGCACCCATTTTGCCCGTTCGGCCTGGCCATAGGCATCGGCCTGCGCCGGCGTGGTGGGACCCAGACTTTCAGATGCGCCCTGTGCAAGGTGCTTCTTCATTTCAGGCATTGCCAAAGCCTGGTTCAGTGCGGCATTCAGCTTGTCGATGATGGCCTGCGGTGTTTTGGCCGGTGCCATCAGGTTGTTCCAGGTGTAGGCCTCATACGTCGGCAGGCCCTGTTCGGCAAAGGTCGGTACGTTGGGCGCGACAGCGCTGCGTTTTTTGCCGGACACCGCCAGCAGCTGGCCCCGGCCCTGCTGTGCAATCGGTGAAGCAGAAATCAGGCCGTCGAACAACAGGTTGACATGCCCGCCGGACAGGTCGATCAATGCAGCGCCATTGCCTTTGTAAGGTACATGCAGCAGGGAAATATCGGCGGCCTTGGCAAAGTTTTCCCCTACCACGTGGCTGATGGAGCCAGGCCCGCCTGAACCATAGGTGATCTTTCCGGGATTGCTTTTGGCATAGGCGATGAGTTCCTTCAACGTCTTGGGTGTGGAGGTGCTGGCGACCAGTACCAGCGGCGTGCGCGAGACCAGCCCGATGGATCGCAAATCCTTTTCAACATCAAACGGCAGCCTGGGATAAAGCCCGACGTTCATCACCAGTTGCGAACTGGTCCCCAGGCCAATGACGTAGCCGTCCGGTGCCGCCTTGGCGACCACGTCCGTGCCGATGGAGCCGCCGCCGCCGCCGCGGTTTTCCACCACGACAGGCTGGCCAAGGATATCGCCCATATAGCGCGCCAGCTCACGGCCGGTGATGTCGTTACCGCTGCCGGTGCTGAAAGCCACCACCAGCCGTATCGGTTTGGTCGGGTAGGCCTGCGCCTGCGCCTGCGTGGAAAAACCACCTGCGGCAGCCAGGCCTGCGAGAACGGCGGCCGTGGCGATGTGTCTGCGATTGAGTTTCATGTTTATCTCCTTGCGTTGTCTATACAGCTTGTTTCGTGACCCGGACTCTGCCCGGGATCAATTCACGTCGATTTTCAGGGCGCGGATAAACGGCACCCACTTGGCCCGCTCTGCCTGACCAAAAGCGTCGGCCTGGGCTGGCGTGCTGGGGGCGAGGTTTTCCGAGGCGCCCTGTGCAAGGCGGTCTTTCACGACCTGCTCGGTCAGCGCCCTGTTCAAAGCGGCGTTGAGTTTGGCGATGATGTCATCCGGTGTTTTGGCGGGCGCGAACAGGTTGTTCCAGGTAACGGCTTCCACCGCCGGCAAACCGAGCTCGGAGAATGTCGGCACATCCGGCACCACCTTGCTGCGTTTCGCACTGGATATGGCCAGGAAATGCGCCCGGCCCTGCTGGACAACCGGGGCTGTCGATATCAGGCTGTCCAGCAAAAGATTGACATGGCCGCCCGACAGGTCGATCAATGCAGCGCCGCTGCCCTTGTAGGGAACGTGCAGCAACGAAATGTCGGCGGCCCTGGCAAACCCTGCTCCGAAGATGTGGTTGACCGAACCCGTGCCGGCGGAGCCATAAGTCACCTTGCCGGGATTGGCCCTGGCATAGGCGACCACTTCCTTGAGCGTTTTTGGCATGGCCGTACTTGCCACCAGCACCGCAGGCGTGCGTGCGATCAGGCCTATGGAGCGCAGGTCGCGGTCCACGTCAAACGGCAGGGTCTTGAAGAGCCCCACGTTCATGACCAGTTGCGAGCTGGTGCCCATGCCAATGGTATAGCCGTCAGGCGCGGCCTTGGCAACCACATCCGTGCCGACGGAGCCGCCGCCACCGGCGCGGTTTTCAACCACCACGCTCTGGCCCAGGTACTCGCTCATGTAGCGCGCCAAGTCCCGCGCGGTCAGATCATTGACGCTTCCCGTACCGAAAGCCACCACCAGGCGGATCGGCTTGTGCGGATAGGCCTGCGCCACCGCCTGCCCTGCGGCCATCAGGCCGAGCAGAACGCCTGTGGTGACCAGACGCCCAAGGTTTAATTTCATTTTTGTCTCCTCCAGTCCGTTGCTCAGCCTGCCAAAAGTGCGACCGGCACCCGCACCGGCATGGACAACAGGATTTGCGCCATGCCCTTGCCCAGCGGATCGTTGCGCAGCGAAGCCATGCCGCCACCGCCAAGCGCCTGCTCACACACAAGGTTGAAGGCGTTGATGCCCGGCAGGTCGTAACGTGTGACCTTGCCCTTGACCAGGTGTGCAAGGTAGGCAGCCACAGCGGCTTCCGTGACCTGCGCACGCAACACCGGCAAAAGGTCCGGCCGGCGCGCGATGATCCCGATGTTGGAGATATCGCCCTTGTCGCCGCTGCGTGCATAGGCCAGGCGGATCAGGGGCACTTCGACCATGCTGCTGGGCGAGCCTGCCTCCATGCCGGCGCCCGTTGCAGTGCTGTCGGCCACCCTGGCCGCGGCGGCAGGACTGGCCTGACCCGCTGGCTGGGTAATTGCCGTGCTTTCGCCATTGACCAGGACGGTCGGGCTCAAGCGCGCCTTGTCGAGCAGAAAGGAGTATTGGCGGATAGACGGTGAGGCCGAAGCACGGCCACCACCCGAACCCGTGGTGCCGGGCGCCCAGGATGTACCGGCCGGTGCCACCTCACGGGCAAACAGGTCCAGCGCCTCCTTGCGCGCGTGGGTGACGGTCAGGCGCAAGACAACCTCGCGCGCTGCCGTGGCCCTGGCGTGCGGGCCGTAGCAGGACTCCGCGCCCACCACTTCAAGGTTGCTGGCTGAATAAGGGCCAAGCCCGGCTTTCTCAAGCATCGCCGAGGTGCGGTCCAGAATGGCCTCGCCGGTGCGGCGTGCCTTGGCGACGGCGTCGAAGCCGACGATGGTGAGCTGGGCGGAGGTCTTGAAACCTTCCACATGCGTTGCACAAACCTTGTAGCTTGTGGTCGGCGCCCGTCCGCGTGCACCGCGCACGTCCACGCGCTGGCTGCCGGCCTGCTGCAGGGTCACCTGGGTGAAATCGCAGATCACGTCGGGAAGGATGTAGGTGGTCGGGTCGGCGATCTCGTAAAGCATCTGCTCGCCGATGACCGCCGGCGTGATCTTGCCACCTGTGCCCTCGGGCTTGGCCAGCACAAAACTCCCGTCCGCGCTGCACTCGGCAATCGGGTAGCCCATGATGTCCCAGCCCGGCACCGTGTCCCAGTCGGTGTGCAGGCCGCCGGTGGCCTGGCAGCCGCACTCGAGGATGTGGCCGGCCAGGCTGCCGCCGGCGAGCAGGTCGTAGTCAGTGCTGGTCCAGCCGAACTCGTGCATCAACACACCCAGCGTGACGGCGGAGTCCACGCAGCGGCCGGTGATGACCACCTGGGCACCGGCGTCGAGTGCCGCCTTGACGGGCAAGGCCCCCAGGTAGGCATTGGCGGTCAGCACTTTTTCAGGCAGCCCGGAACCGTTTTGCATCTCTTTCACATTGCCTGATTCACGCAACCCGGGCAGCAACGGCATCACGTCATCGCCCGTTACCACGGCGATCTTCAGCTCAACGCCCTGCTCCTTTGCCAGCGCAGCCAGTGCGGCAGCGCAACCCTCGGGATTCACGCCGCCGGCGTTGCTGACCACGCGTATGCCCTTGGCCACCACATCGCGCAGCACGGCCTTCATGGCCACACTGACGAAGTCGGTGGCATAGCCGAGTTCGGGCTTTTTCAGGCGCGCGCCGGCAAGAATCGACATGGTCAACTCCGCCAGGTAATCAAACACCAGGTAGTCGATCTGTCCGCTGTTCACCAGCTGCGGCGCACCGACGCTGCTGTCGCCCCAGAAGCCGGAGGCGCCACCTATGCGCACCACTTTGCCGTTTGCCTTGTTTTTTGCACTCATGAGTATTCCTGTCATTCAAGTTGATTTTTTCAGCTGCCAGTCCACACCGGCTTGCGCTTTTCACGAAAGGCAAGCTGCCCTTCGGCGGCGTCTTCGGTCAGGGCAAACAGGCCGATCTGGCTTTCGGTGAAGGCGATGCACTCCTCGAAGGACATGGCTTCGATCTTCTTCATGGTGTACAGGCCGCGGCGGATCGCTGCAGGCGACTTGTCCAGCATGCGGTCCAGCAGCCATTGCAGCTTGCCGTCGAGGTCATCGCTGACGTAGTTGACCAGCGAGTACTCGAGTGCCTGGGCGGCGCTCAGGGGTTCGCCCGTCAGGCACATCTCGGCCAGCACGCGGCGGGGAATCAGGTTACCCAACACGCTCAGCACCTGCGCCGGGAACACACCGACCTTGACTTCCGGCAAGCCGAAGATGGCCTTGTCGCTGGACACCACCATGTCGCACATGCCCATGATGCCCATACCGCCCGCCATGCAGGCACCGTTGACACGCGCAATCAGCGGCACGGTGGACTGCTTTGCCTGCCTGAACAGGTTGGCAAATCCGACATAGGGCTCGGAGTAATCGAACTTGAAGGACTTGCCGCTCTGCAGGTCCGCACCGGCACAGAAAGCGCGCGTGCCCGCGCCGGTGATCACGATGGCGCGAACATCGCGGCTTTTATTGGCGCGAGCCAGCGCGTCGCTCAATCCGGCCAGCACGGCCGCACTGATGGAGTTGCGTTTTTCTTCCCGGTTGATGGTCAGCCACATGACGGGGCCGCGCATTTCCTCAAGCAGTTCGTTCTGGATGTCTGTCGTCATGGTTTCTCCTGGTACTTTGGATGGGGTTAAAAAAATCCGGCGGCTGGCGCCGTCATGAAGAGGAAACACTTGCGGCCTGCGGCACGCCTGGCCACACAAACCGGCTGGGACGCCTGGCCACAAAATCGCCTATGGCCTCACGATGGAAATCACTTGAAAAGGCAATGCCCTGGGCGCTGGCCTCTATCTCAAGCATGGCCGCAAATCCGGTCACCTGGGACTGGTTCAGCGCCTGTTTGGTCAGGGCAATGGCCGCAGCGGAACCGCCGGCCAGCGCCTCGGCCATGGCCTGGGCATAAGGCAGCAGATCGGCTGAAGACACCAGTTCGTGCACAAAGCCCCAGTCCATGCCCGTCTGCGCATCCAGTTCGCGCGCCGACAACATGGCCGCCTTGGCCCGGTGCAGGCCGACACTGCGCGCCAGCGTATACAGCGCGCCGCAATCGGGCACCAGCCCGACCTTCATGAACGACATGCAAAATCGCGCCGCTGGCGTGGCCAGCACAATGTCCGCGATCAGGGCCAGACCAAAGCCCCCGCCATAGGCGTAGCCGTCCACCGCGGCAATCACGGGCTTGTCTGTTTCGAAAAAAGCCTGGATACCGGTATGCGCCCCCTTCATGCGCAGGCGTCCGGCTGCTGCATCCAGCCGCTCGCCCGCCTGCATGTCCTTGATATCTCCGCCTGCACAAAAGTGGCCGCCGCTGCCGGTCAGGACAATCGCCCTGACCCCGGGATCTGCAACGGCGTCCTGCGCCGCCTCGCCCAGCTCCCGGCGCATTTCAATGTCCATTGCGTTGCGCCGTTCCGGGCGGTTCAGGCAAATAGTGGCCACATGCGCGGTCACCGAATAATCCACCAGACGGAAACGGCTTGTACCTTGCAGAACACCTGGGTTCATGGCAATTCCTTCGCGGGCCCGCTTACTCGAACACCGCGCCGGATGCAACCAGCGTATCGATACGTGCCTCGTCGTAACCGGCCTCGCGCAAGACCTCCCGGCTGTGCTGGCCGACGCGGGGCGCCGGCGTGGCTTCGCCCGGCGGCGTGCCCGACCATTCGCTGGGAACCGCCATTTGCCGGATGGTTCCGACATGCGGATGCTCCATCTCGCTAAAGAAGCCAATGTCGTCGAGATGCGGGTCTTTCAGCAAGGAGTCAAAGGTGTGCATGGGGAACACCGGGATGTCCGTGCCGTCCAGCAGGGCCTGCATCTGCGCCGTGCTGCGCGAAGCGATTTCGTCGGACACCATGCCGTAAAGCGCATCAATGTGTTTGGTACGCGCAGAAATATTCGTGAAACGCGGGTCCGCATCAAACAGTTCCGGCTGGCCAATGGCCTTGAGGAAAGCCCGCCACTGCACATCGGTGTAAATCAGGCAGCACACATGGCCGTCAAGTGTTTTGTAAGGCCGGCGCTCGGGCGACAGCAGGCGCGGGTAACCAAAGTCGCCCTGCGCAGGAATAAATGTCTGGCCGTACAGGTGATCGCCCAGCACATAGGGCACCATGGTTTCAAACATGGGCACGTCAATGCGCTGGCCCTTGCCGGTACGCTCACGGCCGTACAAGGCCGCGCTGATAACACCAAAGGCATACAGCCCCACCGACCGGTCGGCGATGGTGATGGGCATGTAACGCGGAATGTCCCCGCTGCCCATGGCCACGGCTTGCGGCAGCGCGCAGGCCGCCTGGATCAGGTCGTCAAAAGCCGCGCTGGCGGCATAACGCCCGCGCTGCGAAAAGCCAAACATGCCCACATACAGAAGCCTGGGGTTGATCTCGGCCAGGGCTTCGTAGCCCAACCCCAGCCGTGCCATGGCCTGGGGCCGCACGTTGTAGGTCAGCACATCCGCGTCCTTGACGAGTTCCAGCAATACCTCCCTGCCTTCTGCGGTCTTGAGGTCCAGCGCAATGCTGCGCTTGTTGCGGTTCATGCCCAGAAAAAGCGGGCCCATGCGCTCATGGCCCTGAGGGCCTATGCCGCGCACCACGTCACCGCCGGGTGCTTCAATCTTGACCACATCGGCGCCAAGATCCCCCAACATCTGGGTGGCAGAAGGCCCCATAAAAACGGTGGTGATGTCCACCACCCTCACCCCCGTCAAGGGGCCCCGCTCACCGGGCTTGTTTGTCTTGCTGTCAGCTTTGGTCATGGTCATTGTGTCTATAAGTAGCTTTATAGACTATAAAATGATTCATACCCTTAATCAACGCCTTTCGAGAACTTCGACCTAGGGATTTCCCTAGGCGACAAGGCGCCTGGTCAAGCGGCCCCGCCAGGGCCTGTCCGGTCCGATAAAAACCGCTCAGGTTTTCTCAAAATTGAACATTTGCAACAGCATTCCGGGTCTGGCCGTTACACCCACCGTCTGCCACTGACTTATAGTGCGACGTCGCCGCTTTTCATGCGGCAGCATCAGACCTGTCGACTTCAACCTCATTTAGAACAACACCATGAAAACCAAAGCCGCCGTAGCCTGGAAATCGGGCGCTCCCCTCACCATCGAAACCGTGGACCTCGACGGCCCGCGTTTCGGCGAAGTACTGGTCGAGATCAAGGCCACCGGCATCTGCCACACCGACTACTACACGCTCTCGGGTGCCGACCCGGAAGGCATATTCCCGGCCATCCTGGGCCATGAAGGCGCAGGCATCGTGGTCGACGTCGGCCCCGGCGTCACCACGCTCAAGAAAGGCGACCACGTGATCCCGCTGTACACGCCGGAATGCCGCCAGTGCAAGTTCTGCCTGTCACGCAAGACCAACCTGTGCCAGCTGATTCGCGGCACGCAGGGCAAGGGCCTGATGCCGGACGCCACCAGCCGCTTCAGCCTGGACGGCAAGCCGATCTTCCATTACATGGGCACCAGCACCTTCAGCAACTACACCGTGGCCCCTGAGATTTCGCTGGCCAAGATCCGCGAGGACGCACCCTTCGACAAGGTCTGCTACATCGGCTGCGGCGTGACCACCGGCATTGGCGCGGTGCTGTTCACCGCCAAGGTGGAAGCCGGCGCGAACGTCGTGGTCTTCGGCCTGGGCGGCATCGGCCTGAACGTGATCCAGGGCGCAAAAATGGTTGGCGCCGACAAGATCATTGGTGTGGACATCAACCCGGCGCGCCAGGAAATGGCCCGCAAGTTCGGCATGACACACTTCATCAACCCCAGGGAAGTCGACAACGTTGTCGATGCCATCGTGCAACTGACCGACGGTGGCGCCGACTACAGCTTCGAGTGCATAGGCAACACCCAGGTGATGCGCCAGGCGCTGGAATGCACGCACAAGGGCTGGGGCCGCAGCATCATCATCGGCGTGGCCGAAGCCGGCGCCGAGATCAGCACCCGCCCCTTCCAGCTGGTCACCGGCCGCAAGTGGGAAGGCTCGGCCTTCGGCGGCGCCCGCGGCCGCACCGATGTGCCCAGGATCGTGGACTGGTACATGGAAGGCAAGATCAACATCGACGATTTGATCACCCATACCATGCCGCTGGAAGACATCAACAAAGGCTTTGACCTGATGAAAAGCGGCGAATCGATTCGCGGTGTGGTCTTGTACTGATATTTAAAGCCGGTCAGGCTGAGCCTGTCGAAGCCTCTCACGGGGACCCTTCGACAAGCTCAGGGCGAACGGAAAAAAGTAAGCAATGAGCACATCACCCGAATTGATAAGTGAGCATGGCTGCTTCGGCGGCCTGCAGCGTTTCTACAAACATGACTCGCAGGCGATCGGCCTGCCGATGAAGTTCTCCATCTTCCTGCCGCCGCAGGCAGCCATTGAAAAGGCAGGCGGCAAGGTGCCGGCGCTGGTCTATCTTGCCGGCCTGACCTGCAATGAAGAAACCTTCATGACCAAGGGTGGCGCGCAGGGGCTAGCGGCAGAACTGGGCATCGCACTGATTGCACCCGATACCAGCCCGCGCGGCGCCGGCGTGCCGGGCGAAAGCGAAAGCTGGGATTTCGGCGTTGGTGCAGGCTTTTACCTGGATGCAAGCGAAGCGCCCTGGTCAAAAAGCTACCGCATGGAAAGCTATATCACCACGGAGCTGCTGCCTTTGATTGGCAAAACATTGCCCATTGATTCGGCGCGCATCGGCATCTCTGGCCACTCCATGGGCGGCCACGGTGCCCTGACGCTGGCACTTCGCCATCCTGCGCTGTTCAAGTCAGTCTCGGCCTTTGCGCCCATCTGCGCGCCCAGCCAGTGTCCGTGGGGGCACAAGGCGTTCACCGGCTACCTGGGCGCTGACAAGGCGGCATGGGCAGCGCACGATGCAAGCGCACTGATGGGCGGCATGGCAACAGCGCCCTTCCCCGGCGGCATCCTGATCGACCAGGGCCTGGCCGATAAATTCCTGGCAGAACAGCTGCACCCTCACCTGTTTGAAGCGGCCTGCGCAGGCAGCGGCCAGCCCCTCACGCTTCGCAGGCATGCAGGCTACGATCACGGTTACTACTTCATCAGCAGCTTCATGGCCGACCACCTGCAACATCACGCGCGCCAGTTGCAGGCCTGACCTTTTCAACGAACGGCAACAACCGAAAGCGACGCATCCATGATTGACCTGCACTACTGGCCCACACCCAACGGCTGGAAAATTTCCATCATGCTTGAAGAGTGCGGCCTGCCCTACAAGCTTGTGCCGGTAAACATCGGCAAGGGCGAGCAGTTCGCGCCGGACTTTCTGGCCATCAGCCCGAACAACCGCATGCCGGCCATCGTGGACCATGCCCCTGCGGGCGGCGGTGATCCGGTAGCGGTGTTTGAAAGCGGCGCCATCCTGCAGTACCTGGCTGAAAAGACCGGCCGTTTTCTGCCCTTGCCCACGGCCTTGCGCGAGCGTTACCAGGTGCTGCAATGGCTGAACTGGCAGATGGGCGGCCTTGGCCCCATGGCCGGGCAAAACGGGCACTTCCTGCTCTACGCACCCGAAAAAATCCCCTACGCCATCGAGCGCTACGGCAAGGAGGTAGACCGCCTCTACGGCGTGCTGGATGCACAGCTCGCGCGCACAGGCGCCTTTGTGGCCGGTGCTGATTACTCAATTGCCGACATGGCAATCTTCCCGTGGACACGCACGCACAAGGCGCAGAATGTCCAGCTTGAGAGATTCCCGCATGTGCAGCGCTGGTACAACGCATTGTTTGAGCGGCCCGCCGTCAAGCGCGGGCTGGACCTGGGCAAGGAATTGCGTGCGCCAGCACTGACCGAGGAAGCACGCAAGGCGCTGTTTGGCCAGACGGCCGACAGCGTGCGGGCAGGCGAACACAAGAAACCGGATTTTAAAAAGCGGGACACCAATGATTGAATTTTTCTTCGACTGCTCCAGCCCCTGGACCTACCTCGCCTTTCGCAACATCCAGCCGCTGGCTGCGGAACTGCAGGTGCCCATCGCCTGGCGGCCGGTGCTGGTGGGCGGCATCTTCAACAGCGTCAACAAAGGCATTTATGCGGCGCGCGAGGACATGAACTCGCCCAAGAACCGTTACATGCTCAAGGACGTCAAAGACAGTGCCCGTGAAGCCGGCCTGCAGATTGCCTTTCCGCCAAAGGTGTTCCCCGTCAACAGCGTCAAGGCCATGCGCGGCTGCATCTGGATTGCACAGGACGCGCAGGCGCAAAGCCGCTACCTCGCATTTGTCGAGGCGACATTTGCCGCCTATTTCACACGCGAGGAAGACATCTCGCAGGACGATGTTCTCGCAGCCATCTGCCAACAGGCAGGCATCGACGTGGCGGCCTTCCAGGCCGGCATCAGCCAGCCGGCCATCAAGGACCAGCTCAAGGCCAACACGGACGAAGCCATCCGGCGCGGCGCCTTTGGCTCACCGACCTTCTTTGTAGGCGATGACATGTACTTCGGCAATGACCGGCTGCCACTGGTGCGCTCGGCCGTGCTCAGGGCAATAGCAAAGCCCTGAGTTTCAGTATCGCCGGTCAGTGCGCGTGCGCAGCGGCGGGCGCCGGCCTGGCCGCAGCCCCGGTACCTGAGTATGCGAGCACGTGGCGTGTCATGGACTGCGCCAGTTCATGCTCGCCCAGAAAGACCGTGCCGGCATTTTCCTTTTCAAGCAGCCTGGCTTCGGCCTCATTGTGGGAGCGCATCACGGCTTCTATGCCGGGGTTGAGCGTGCGGGCCGTGGCAATCATTTGCCGCACGTTCAGGGTATCAGGCGTGGCGATCACCAGCATGCGGGCGGTCGCAATGTGCGCCTGCACCAGCACCACCGGCTCCGAGGCATCGCCTGAGACCGCCATCAGGCCTTCCGCGCGCAGTTTCTCGACCAGCTCGCGGTTTTGCTCGACAACGACAAACGGAATCCGGTGGGCGGTCAAGCCGGCGGCGATGAGGCGGCCTACCCGCCCGTAGCCGACCAGTACCACCTGACGCGACAGGTATTTTTCCTCGGTACTGGCGGGCAGTTCGGCCAGCGGGTCATCCCGCGCCTCGAGTCTGCGGGCCAGCGCCGAGCGCGCCAGTATCCATTTCTGCAGCGGCTCGACCGCCCGGAAGACCAGCTGGTTCAGCGCCATGGAAATCAGTGCACCGGCCAGCACCAGGCTTTGCCCTTCGGCCGGCAGCAGGCCCAGCGCAGCACCCATGGCGACAAGGATAAAAGAGAACTCCCCGATTTGCGCCAGGCTGGCTGACACTGTCAGCGCCGTGTTCAGCGGGTAACGAAAAGCCAGCACCAGCGCCGCTGCCGCCACCGACTTGCCGACCACAATGATGACAACCACGGCCAGCACCTGCAGCGGCCGCTCCACCAGCACCCATGGGTCAAACAGCATGCCCACGGAAACAAAAAACAGCACTGCGAATGCGTCGCGCAGGGGCAGCGACTCTTCGGCGGCGCGGTGGCTGAACTCCGACTCGCGCATCACCATACCGGCGAAAAAAGCCCCCAGCGCAAACGACACGCCGAACAAGGCAGTCGCCCCAAACGCAATGCCGACCGCCGCAGCCACGACACACAAGGTGAACAACTCGCGCGAACCGGTGCGCTGCACCTGCCAGAGCACCCACGGGAAAAACCGCCGCCCAAACACCAGCATCAGGGCCACAAAACCACCGACCTGCAGCAAGGTGATGCCCAGCGTTTTCCACAAGGAGTCCACGTTTGCCCCGCCCTTGCCGGACAGCCAGCCGCCCAGTGGCGGCAGCAACACCAACACCAGCACCATGGCGAGGTCTTCCACCACCAGCCAGCCAACGGCGATGCGCCCGTTCGCCGAATCCAGCACGCCCCGGCTTTCCAGAGCACGCAACAGCACCACCGTGCTGGCCACCGACAGCGACAGGCCGAACACCAGCGCACCGCCCAGGTTCCAGCCCCACCAGTGGGCCAGGCCCATGCCCAGCGCCGTCGCGACCGTCATTTGCACAACGGCCCCCGGCACCGCGATCTTTCGCACGGCCAGCAGGTCGGCCAGTGAGAAATGCAGGCCCACGCCAAACATCAGCAACATCACGCCTATCTCCGCCAGCTGGCTGGCAATCCCTGCGTCCGCCACAAAGCCGGGCGTGAACGGCCCGATGACCACACCCGCCAACAGGTAGCCAACCAGCGAAGGCAGGCGCAGCCGTGCGGCCACGAAGCCAAGGATCAAAGCCAGGCCCAGGCCTGCGGCAATGGTGCTGATCAGCGAAACGCTGTGGGGCATGCGCAAAAGTCCTTCACAAGAAACGATATTGGAAATGAGACAGGCAGCACCGCAAGAAAACCGGCCCAGCCAGAAAACAGAGAGTGCAAAACGCGTGCCCGAAATATCCCGGACACAGCAATAAATTTACTACATGCGCGCGTCACGTCCGGCGCAGGCACACAAAGCCCCGCGCAAGGTGAGCCCGACGAGTACGTAACTGGTTTGCGCGGCGGCGCGGCTAGCCCAGTTTTGCCGGCTGGCTTTCGTCAATGAAGGAGTCTTCCCATTGCGGGAAGCGGTTGGGCTTCTGGGCAGCAATGGCGCCCGTGCCGTCAGGGTTGAAACCCACCGGCTGGCCTTTGGACCGGTGTTTTGCCTCGTCTTCCTTGTTAAGTTCCTTGAGCGCAGCTTCCTTGGCCGCCAGCCGCCTCTGGCGGGTGAAGCTGTCAAGATCCGCATGAAAGCTGCTGTCGCCACCGCGCGTGGGCTGGTGTTCAAGCTGGTCCTCAACTTCAATCTCTCCCAAAAACGCCGCGCGCATCGCGCTGCCTTTGGGCAAACCGGCGCTGCGCACCACCGTGTAGGCGATGCGGCAGTCCGACAGCAGGGATTCCTTGAGGGCCCGGTTGGCCTTGCCCAAGCCGCGTTTTCCCGGCACATCGACACAGCCGACCACATTGCCATTGGCCGTGCAAACCGTGAAGGTGCAATACACGCCGCCCAGCAGTTCCTGCCAGCGTTTTCCGGCACCGTTCTTCTCCCTGTCGATGGGAATCGTGAAACGCAGGACCGGCAGCTTGACCATGACGAGATGGTCGTGGAACGTGGCGCGCAGCCACATCAGCACGTCGTACTCCTCGTTGGTCACCAGAACCCGCGCGGCCAAAGGCCACCTGTCAGGCAGGCGCAGCGAGGCCTCGGCTTTTTGACGCAGGCGCCATGCATACAGCCCTGCGCCCAGCAGCGCGCCCAGCACCAGCCCCAGAACCGTCATGAGGAATGTTGTCATGTTCAGATAGCTCCATTTTTATAGTTCCTGACCGGCGCGCTCGCCGGCAACCGGGCGGACCCGACATGGTACTTTCCATAGTAATCGCCGGCACTCAAACTTCCACATTTGTTACCCGTCCGTGATTCACTGTTACCAGCCGTTTCAATCTTCCAGACCTGCCGGCGCAGGCATCGCCAACTGCATTTCGGCAAAGGCCATGCCCATGTCCTCCCGACGCGCCCTATAGGCAAACCCCGGCTTCTGGCGTTATGCTGCGTTTTTTCAGGACTAAAGGGAACCGGCCATGCAACTCAAGACTGCCCAGGACTTTGACCAGGAACTGCTCATCCTGTTTGACGCTTATGTACATGGCACGATTGACCGCCGCGGCTTTCTGGAGCGCGCGCAAAAGTTTGCAGTGGGCGGCGTGACGGCTGCCGGCTTGCTCGCTGCACTCAGCCCCGATTTCGCGCGCGCGCAGGTTGTACCCAAGGACGACAAGCGCATCCAGACCGAGGTGCTTGAATACCCGTCGACGGCAGGCAGCGGCACCGTCAAGGGCTACCTGGCAAAACCCGCCAACATGAACGGCAAGCTGCCCGTGGTGCTGGTCATCCATGAGAACCGCGGCCTGAACCCGCATATTGAAGACATCGCCCGCCGCCTGGCGCTGGACAACTTCGTGGCCTTTGCGCCCGACGCGCTGACGCCGCTGGGCGGCTACCCCGGGGACGAAGACAAGGCGCGGGAGCTGTTTGCCAGGCTCGACCAGAAAAAAGCCGCCGAAGACTTTATCGCTGCGGCCAATTTCCTGAAGAACCGGCCCGAGTCCAACGGCAAGATAGGAGCGGTGGGTTTTTGTTATGGCGGCGGCATCGTGCATATGCTGGCCGTGCGCATGCCCGAGCTCAATGCCGCCGTGCCGTTTTACGGCAACCAGCCGCCCGTCGCCGATGCTTCCAAAGTCAGGGCGCCCATGCTCCTGCACTTTGCAGCAGTCGACGAGCGCATCAACGCATCATGGCCCGCCTACGAAGCCGCCCTCAAGGCCGCCAACGTGCCGCACACGGCCTACCAGTACCCGGGCACGCAACACGGCTTCAACAACGACACCACGCCCCGCTTCGACGCCGCAGCCGCCAGGCTCGCCTGGAGCCGCACCATAGAGTTTTTCAACAAGAACCTGCGGACCTGAATCCCGGCCTGGAAAAGCCTAGTAACCCGGCACGTGAAGTGCCCGGGCCAGGTAATCAAAAAACGCGCAGTACAACGCAATCGGCAGCGGCAGGCCCAGCAGCGTCCCGACCAGGTAGCTGCGAAAGCGCACGCCCGACAGGGCCAGCGCATAGTTGAGTGCCGGCACGGTCTGCAGCAACAATCTCAACAGCACAATGCTTTTGACCGGGTGCGCATCCAGGCGCGCCAGCAGCCGGGCCGCCCACCGTCCCCTGATCTGCCGCAAGACATCACCGCCAACAAGGCGAATCACCCAGAACGTGAACACGCATGAGATAACGGCTGCAATATAGGTTGCGACGCCGCCCCAAACCTCGCCAAGCGCCAGCACCGCAGCTGCAAGAAAAATCCAGCCCGGTATCTGGATCAGGTTGCCCAGCGCAAACAGCACAATAAAAATCAGCAGGCCGCTGGCTTCGTTGTCCAGGAACTTCTGGTGCAGAAAAGCCAGGTTGAAGTTGCTGCGCAGGCCGGAAAACTGAAAGACGGCCAGCAGCAGGCCCAGAAATACGATGACAGCAAGCAGTCTTCGGTATCGGTACATGTTTATGTGCGGCCCGGTTTGTTAATGGCGGAAAAGGACAAGCGGCAGCCCTGGGGGCCCCCTGGAGTCAGGGCCCCGATGGCGGTTCATGGCCACTTTAACGCCAAACAAACCAGAAAACAGTTGTAAGACTTGCCGCCCCGGCACGACGAACCCACAAGAGCAAAAAACGGGCGGCATCGGCCATTCGTGCAAACCGGCGTATCTACAGGTTCGAGGAACATGATGGACAACAGCAAAAAACCCATTCACTCCGCATGGCTGCGCACCATGCACTGGCTCAACGCCCTGGCCGTTGTCGTCCTCATGATGAGCGGCTGGCGCATTTACAACGCCACTGCCTTTCTCGGTTTTTCAATTCCAAAAAGCATCACGCTGGGCGGCTGGCTGGGCGGCGCCTTGCAGTGGCACTTTGCGGCCATGTGGCTGCTGTTTTTCAACGGCCTGCTGTACCTGGGTTTCAACCTGTTCAGCGGCAGGCTTAAAAACAAATTCTTTCCACTTTCACCAAAGGTTTTGCTTGCCGACTTTTTGTCCGCGCTCAAGGGCAAGCTGGCCCATGCCGACCCGCGCCACTACAACATGGTGCAGCGCCTGGCCTACCTGTTTGTGATGCTGGACAGCATCGTCATCGTCCTGTCCGGGCTGGTGCTCTGGAAATCGGTGCAGTTCCCCATCCTGCGGGAACTGATGTTCGGGTATGAGGGTGCACGGCGTGTCCATTTTTTTGCGATGGCCGCACTTGCAGCTTTTCTGGTCGTGCACCTGGTGATGGTGGCGCTGGTGCCGCGCACGCTGGTTTACATGGTTCGCGGCCGCTAGGCCGCCAGGGCATACAGGAGTTACCCAAATGATCATCAAAGTACCCAAACGCCTGGACATCGACGGCGACGCCGCGCTCAGGGAAGCCGTTGACCGCATCGCGATCGCCAACAAACTCACAAGGACCCGCCGCAACTTCCTGCGCGGCTCGCTGACACTGGGCGGCCTGTCCATGCTGACCGGCTGCATGCTCGACGACAACGCCAGCGTGGAGGCCGCACTCACCAGCATCTCTCGCGTCAATGACAAGGTGCAGGGTTTCCTGTTCGACCCCAACCGACTGGCACCGACCTACCCCGAGTCCATGATCACGCGGCCTTTTCCCTTCAATGCCTACTACGGCGAGGACGAGGTGCGCGTGGTTGCCGAAGACGGGTATCGGCTCGAAGTCGCTGGCATGGTGGCCGACAAACGTAAATGGTCCCTGTCCGAGTTGCGCGCCATGCCTCAGGCCGACCAGGTTACCCGCCACATCTGCGTCGAAGGCTGGAGCGCCATCGGCAAATGGGGCGGCGTGCCCTTTGCGAGCTTTCTGAAACGGGTGGGGGCCGACACCAGCGCCAAATACGTTGGTTTCAAGTGTGCCGACGACTATTTCACCAGCATAGACATGCCGACCGCCCTGCACCCGCAAACCCTGCTGGCGCTGACATACGACGGCCAGGTGCTGCCACCCAAATACGGCTTCCCGATGAAGCTGCGCATGCCCACCAAGCTGGGCTACAAAAACCCGAAACACATACAGGCGATTTTCGTCACCAACACCTACCCTGGCGGCTACTGGGAAGACCAGGGCTACAACTGGTTCGGAGGCAGCTGAATATTCAGCTCCCCTGCAACAGCGGCGCCGGCCCGGCTGACGCCACTTTATTCAACGTTTGATCGATCAACCCATTCAAGGAACCAACATGAAAAAACTGACTACAACCATCCTATCCGCCTGCATGCTTTTTGCCGGCGCCAGCGTCATGGCACAGGACGCCATGAAAAAAGATGCCATGGGCCAGGACTCCATGGCGAAAGACTCCATGGCCAAGGATTCGATGGCTAAAGACACCATGGGCAAGGACAGCATGAAAAAAGACAGCATGGCCAAAAAGAAAATGTCAAAGGACCACATGGCCAAAGGCGGCATGGCCAATGACAGCATGAAAAAAGATGCGATGGCAAAAGACCCGATGGCTAAAGATGCCATGGGCAAGGACGAAATGAAGAAGTGATGCTGTAAAAAAACCCGGTGCCCCAGGCACCTCAAAAAAGCACCTCAGGCTCGCCCCCAGGTGCTTTTTTTGCATGCGCCTTGCGCAGATTATTTTTTGCGCAACGGGTCCAGCAGCGAGGACAAACCGTTGTGGTCTATCTCCCGCATCAGTGCCAGCAGCCTGCCGATTTCGCCTTTGGGAAAACCCTCGCGCGCAAACCAGTTCAGGTAGTTGCCGGGCAGGTCGGCGATCTTGTGGCCCTTGTATTTTCCGTAGGGCATTTCACGCTCCAGCAGCAGGGGCAGGTCTTCGGGCTGCACCTCAGCCTCCGGCGCGTTTGACGTTGTGGCCCTGCTTTTTCAGGGCCTCCATCACCAGTTCGCAATGGTCGCCCTGCACTTCAATCACACCGTCCTTGACGGTGCCGCCCGAGCCGCACGCCGCCCTGAGCTGCTTGCCCAGTTGCGCCAGTGCCAGCGCATCCAGCGCGACGCCCTTCACCAGCGTCACGCTTTTGCCGCCGCGCCCCTTGGTCTCACGCGACACGCGGACCACGCCATCGGTTTTGGGCATGGCTTTCTGGCCACAGATGCAGCTGGCGACGGGTTTGCGGCATTCGGGGCACATGCGCCCCGCGTCGGTGGAATAGACAAGACCACCAGTTGAATTACTTTTCATGATCGGGCGATTGGTTGGGCGAGGCTGAATTTTGCCACGCGGGTGATGGCAGATCGCAGTGCGCAGTGCGCAGGCCGTACCAACCCTTTCATTTCGGCTTGAGCCAAAACTCCAGTGCCATATCCGCCAGCTCCAGCACATCATGATCGGCCAGCAAAACCGCGCCGGCGCCAACCGTTTTACCGTTGAGTGTGGACGCCTGGCTGCCGCCCATATGGGCCACGTAATAACCGTCACGCCTGTGCGAGATCGACACCACCGCCACGCCAGGCTGGCCAAACGTTGTCACGGCCTTGACCAGCGGCACCTCCAGCCCTTCCGATGCGCCTGACAGTATCTTCAGGCTGGCCCGCAACTGCCCACTGGTGCCCGGCAGGCCGAGCGCATCCAGGGAGCTCAGCGACATGGCCGAGGTTTCTTCATGCGCAGCGGGCTTCTCATGCACGGAGGCCGTCAGGAACTCGATCCTGAAATTGCCGATGGCGATGATGTCGCGGTCCTTTAGCTTTTGCCGGGACTTGATCATCTGGCCATTGATGTAAGTGCCATTGGTACTGGCCAGGTCCTCGATGTAAACGTCGGCAATGCCCTTGAGCTCGAACGCACAATGCTCGCCGCTGACGACCATGTTGTTGAACACAATGTCATTGTGCGGCTTGCGGCCCAGCGTGGTCCGGTCTTTCTCAAGGTACACGTGTTTGACTTCGACACCTTCAACCGAGGCAATGAGTTGCGGCATGGGAACTCCTTGGGCAAGCGGATGCCAGTCATGGTAGCCCCGCTACCGCGATGGCACAAGACGGGCGCTGCCCGTGTCGGCAAGTGTCAGTCCGGCACAAACTTCGCCCTGAATGTCGCCTCGTCGGCAGGCGTTTCAAGCGTGACCAGTTGCCCCATCTTGTTGTCCGACAGGCGGCATGCCGCAAACAGGCTGAACCTGCCCTTGAGGTTGTAGCCTTCCAGGTCGATCAGCATGTAGGGGTAAGGCACAAACACCTGGTGCAGGAAAATCGTCCTGTGCCGGTTGCGCGGCGACGGGAAAAGCTTGTAGTCGTCTGTCGTGATGCCTTGTGCGGATGCCATGAAGTGGTTGCCTGTAGGGTGCGGGTGTGCAGTGATGTATTCTGCACGCATCAAACATGACCCATCTTCCAACACCCGACAAAGAGCAGATCGCGCTGCTCGACACCTTCGACCGGCTGGGCCTTCACCAGATCCAGGTCGTTTCCACCCCCGAACAGGCCGCTGCGGCGCTCAAGGCGCTGGCGGCTGCCACCGCACTGGGCTTTGACACCGAGTCAAAACCCACCTTCGCCAAAAACGAGGCCAGCGACGGCCCGCACATCGTGCAGCTCTCCACCCTGGACAAAGCCTGGATATTCCAGCTCACCGACGCCGAATGCCGCCGCGCGGTGGGCAAGCTGCTGGAGTCCCCGGCCATCATCAAGGCGGGTTTTGGCCTGGGTGACGACCGCAAGCGCATCATCCACAAACTCGGCGTTGACCTGCAGGGCGTGCTGGACCTGAACGCCGTCTTCAGGGAAAAAGGCTACCGCAAGGACATGGGCGTGCGCGGCGCCGTGGCGGTGGTGTTCAACAAACGGTTTATCAAGTCCAAAAAGGCAGCAACGTCCAACTGGGCCAACCCAAAGCTGACAGAGGCGCAGATTGTCTACGCCGCCAACGATGCCTATGCAGCCATGCGCGTGTATGCGGCGCTGGGGCTGGGTTGAGTGCTTTTGGGCTGATTTCCGGCCATTTTTTATCGAAATCGTGCCGCAGCCGGCTGTTCATGCGCGCAGACAGCTATCTTTTTGATAGTAAAAAAAGGGCCGCATGGCCAGGACTGAACTTCAGCGCCGCCGCCGCATCTGACATCCCTGGTGCAAGCCCTTGTACCTGCGCTTTTCCAACCCCATGGAGCACCTCATGACGCCAGCCAATACCCTCACCCGCCGCACAGCCACCCTTGTGCTGTCCTTGTGCATGGCCGCAGCTTTCGCCGGCGAGGCGCTGGCCCAGACACCGCCAGCCCCTGTGCGCATGCGCGGCACCATCCTCAGCGTCACGCCGGCCACCCTGACCGTCAAGGACCGCAGCGGTGAAGTGGTGGAACTGGCGATTTCAGACAAGCTGGTGGTGTCCGAGGTCTACCCCATCAAGCTGGACGACATCAAGCCCGGCAGCTACATAGGCACGGCCGCCATGCCGCAGCCGGACGGCACCCAGCGCGCGATTGCGGTCAGCGTGTTTCCTGAATCGGCCCGGGGCACCGGTGACGGCCACCGCCCGTTTGACCTGCTGCCGCAAAGCACCATGACCAACGCCACCGTGGCCGACGTCAGCGCCATCGCCAACACGCCCGCAGGCCGCAAGCTCCAGCTCAAGTACAAGGGCGGCGAACAAACCGTCATCGTGCCGGCAGACGCCCCTGTGGTGACCTCACGGCCCGGCGACCGCAGCCTGCTGGTGCCCGGCGCCAGCGTCTCGCTGTTTGCGCAGGCCATTGACGGCAAACCCACGGTGCTGCGCATCAATGCCGGCAGGAACGGGTTTGCGCTGCCTTATTGATTGATTTATGGATGCCGCCGCGCGCAAGCGTCGGCAGCTATAACGCCGCGCCCTCTTCCACCCGCTGGTAACGCACCTCGCGCCGGCGCACGTTGTCCGTGCCGACAAACTCGTAGTTGGACTCAAACCTGAGCTGGAAGGTCGCGTAAGGCAAGGTGGGCGCGCTCGGCTGCCTGCCGTCAAAGCTGGTGTAGTGGCGCTTGAGGTTGGTGCCGTCATAAGTCCATGTGCCTGCGTGGACATGCTCCGTCACCGCGCCGCGGGCATCCACAACCCGCGCCGTCTCGTTGAAATGGCCGTCCGGCTCCAGCACCAGCAGGCGCCGCACATGCACGCCCTCCTGATCGTATTCGCGCAGCCAGTTGCCCACCAGCAGTTGCTGCACCTCTGCCACCGGCGAGTCATCGGGCGGGCCACCACACGCCGCCAGCAGCAAACCGGCCAGCGCAATGGCAGCGCCAAGGTGGCGGCGCGATCTGGGAATGCCTTCGTTCAGGAATGAAGTATTGCGATACGGCATGGCGTTTGCCAGCTTACGCTTTTGTTGCGGCAGACGCCATGCCCCGATGGTTTATTCAAAATTGATAGCAAGCCATCAAGGTAAAACGGCGGCCAGGGGCCTGTTTCATTAAAAAATAGCGCCCAACACCCCTCAAAAAGCCTTGCGCGCCCCTAGGGACGTCTTGGCTCCAGCGGCAGCAGGTCGCGCGGCACCACGATGTTTGGCTGCACGGGCGCCGGCCTGGTGGCGTCGTTCGTGTTCATGTCTGCCGCCGGCCCCGGCACGGTGATGTAGCGAATGCCGGGCGCAGGTTGCCAGCTGCCTTCGACGGGCGCGGTGCCCGCACCGTACAGGCTCACGCTCCGGTCGGTAACGGGTTCTTCTGCCGGGGGCGGGACGGGCTCGAGCTGCGCCGGGTCCACCGTACCCGGATCATGCGGCGCAACAAAACGCACGCTCTGGTCCACCACCTTGGCCCGGATGGCCTGGCGGAAAAACTCACCGACTATGGGCAAGGCGCTCTGCGAACCCTGGCCCCAGCGCGAGCCCATGGTCACGCGGTTGTCGTTAAAACCCACCCATGCACCCGCCACAAGTTGCGAATGCATCAGGATGAACCAGCCGTCGGTGTTGTCCTGCGTGGTGCCGGTCTTGCCGGCCACATCGGCCTGGATGCCAAAGCGGCTGCGGATGCCGGCGCCCGTGCCCTGGTCAACCACACCGCGCATCACATCCAGCAGCGTTTGCGCCACAGGGGTGGCCACCACGCTCTCCGCCACATTGTCCGCAAACGACTCCAGCACCTTGCCATTGCGGTCCTCAACATCGGTAACCGTTATCGGCTCTATGTAGCGGCCGTCATTCGCGATGGTGCTGTAGCTGCTGACCATTTCCTTCAGCGTCACCGGGCTGGTGCCCAGCGCGAGTGAAAGCACTTCATCCAGCTTGCTTTGCCGCACGCCCATGGCCTTGGCCAGCTTGGCGACATGCGCCGGGCCGACCATCTGCATGACCTGTGCGGTGATGGAGTTTTTGGAATACATCAGGCCTTCACGCAGGGTCATGGTCGCCCCGCTCGGACCACCCGCATCACCGGGCCGCCAGAACGCACCGTTGCCCAGCGGAATCTCCAGCGCCTGGTCCACAAAGGTATCGGAAGGCTTGCTGCCGTTTTCAAACGCAGCGCCATACACAAAAGGCTTGAAGGTCGAGCCGGGCTGCCTGCGTGCCTGCTGCACATGGTCAAACTGGTCGTCGGCAAAATCGCGGCTGCCGACCCAGGCCCGCACGTGGCCGTTGCTCGGGTCCAGCGCCAGGAAGCCGGCCTGCAAACGCGTCTTGTCGTCGCGCAGTTTTTGCATGAAGTCCGCATCGGCCTGCAGCACCTTCAGCGCCTGTTCGTCTGTCTGGCCCGCGGCAATCGCCGCCTTGTATTCCTTGGTGTCGCGCACAAAAGCCAGCACCAGGTTTTTGCGCGGGCCGCCGCCCCTGGCCTTCATCACCCAGCTTGAGGCCCACTCGGCATTGCTGATTTTCTGCAGCCTGTCGGCGTGCTGCATCAAGGCATGGTTGGCCATGTTCTGCAGGCGCGAGTCAATCGTGGTGCGCACCACCAGGCCATCCGCATAGATGTTGTAGTCGTTGCGGTCGGCCCATTCGATCAGCCAGCGCTTGAGCTGCTGCGTAAAGTGCGGCGCCGGGCCCAGGTCGTCATCCTGCCGTTCAAAGTTGATCTTGAGCGGCGTCTTTTGCAGCGCTGCCAGTTTGGCTTCCGGCAGCTTCTGGTGCTTGACCATCTGGGCCAGCACCGTGTTGCGGCGCTGCACCGAGCGCTCGGGGTTGAGCACCGGGTTGTAATAACTCGTGCCCTTGAGCATGCCGACCAGCGTGGCGCTTTCAAGCACGTTCAGCTCGTCGGCGGATTTGTCAAAGTAGGTGCGTGCCGCCATTTCAATGCCATAGGCGTTGTAGAGAAAAGGCACCGTGTTCAGGTAGGTCTCAAGGATCTCGTCCTTGGTATAGACCGATTCAATCTTGAAAGAGGTGATGGCCTCCTTGAGCTTGCGCGTCAGCGTGGGCGCGCGGCCAATGTCTTCCGGGTACAGGTTGCGCGCCAGTTGCTGCGTGATCGTCGAGCCGCCCTGGCGGTCGCCCGTGAAGGTGTGCGCCACGGCAGACACCGTGCGTTTCACGTCCAGGCCGTGGTGTTCATAAAAGCGGTGGTCTTCGGTGGCGATCAGCGCGGCCACGACGTTCGGCGAAATGTCCGCCAGCTTGACCCAGTCTCGGTTGGCGCGCTTGAAAACCGCAAGCTCCTTGCCGTCGGACGACATCACAACCGAAGGCTTGGCGGTTTTGGCTTTACGCAGGTCTGAAATACTGGGCGTGAACGGGATCAGCACCAGCACATACAGCAGCAACAAAACGGGAATGGCCGCAATCCCCAAGGCTACGCCGCGCCGGGTGGGATGGCGCAAGCGGTCGGGGATGGAAGCGGTGAATTTTTTGAGGCGGTCTGGGAGCGTTTTCATCATCAGGGGCAAGTCTAGGACCCGGCCCGCTATCGGGCTGTAGGACTGCGGCGCAATGCCCCGGCGAAGAGCAGGGTTTTTGCGGGCTTTAAACCAGTTGGCTCCTTTGATGCGTATTTCAACAACAGGGGGCGCCAAAGTCGCATCTTGTTTCAATTAAGCCCTGTTAACCCTGCCGGCGTGAATGCTGTAAGAAAAGCAGCGCCACGCCGACCAAAGCCCATAGACACTATGACTTCAGCCCAAGGAGACACCATGATGACCCGCAGAAACACCCTCTTCAGCCTGGCGGCCCTGCCGGCCGCCCTGGTGGGCCTGCGCGACCTGCTGGCTGGTTCACAGGCACATGCGGCCCGGGCCTATGAAGTCACGCACACCGACGCCGAATGGAAAAAACTGCTCACGCCCGACCAGTACAGCGTGCTGCGCAAGGCCGGCACGGAAACGCCCTACACCAGCCCGCTGAACAAGGAGAAACGCGCCGGCATTTTCAGCTGCGCGGGCTGCGCTCTGCCACTTTTTTCTTCTGCCACCAAGTTTGAAAGCGGCACAGGCTGGCCCAGCTTCTGGCAACCGCTGGACAAGGCCGTGGTGGAAGAAAGTGATACAACCCTCTTCATGAAACGAACCGAAGTGCTCTGCCGCCGCTGCGGCGGGCACCTCGGCCATGTGTTTGACGACGGCCCCAAACCCACCGGACTGCGCTACTGCATGAACGGCGTGGCCATGAACTTCAAGGCAGCATGATCATGAACAAACTTCTTTTCACCACAGGCGCCATCGCATTGGCGGCCCTGGCTTACCTGGGCAGTGGCCTGAGCGTCAGCGCAGCGGAAGAAAAAGCCGTCAAACTGCCCCCGCCCGCCATAGACACACCGGCAACGGCCAACACCGCAACAGCCGTGTTTGCAGGCGGCTGCTTCTGGGGCGTGCAAGGTGTCTTTCAGCACACAAAGGGCGTGCTCAACGCCGTGTCCGGCTATGCAGGCGGCGACAAGGCCACGGCCAGCTACGACATCATCGGCTCGGGCCGCACCGGGCATGCCGAATCCGTGCAGATCACCTATGACCCCAAGCAGGTGTCATACGGCAAGCTGCTGCAGATTTATTTCTCGGTAGCGCATGACCCGACAACCCTGAACCGCCAGGGCCCGGACCACGGCACGCAATACCGCTCCGCCATTTTTTACCTGGATGCCAACCAGAAGCAGGTCGCAGAAAAGTACATCGCGCAGCTTGATGCGGCCAAGGTCTTCCCCGGCAAGATCGTGACGCAACTCACCCCGCTGGCAGCCCCGCTAGCCTTCTACCCCGCCGAGGCTTACCACCAGGACTACGCCACGCTGCACCCCAGCGAGCCCTACATTGCGACTTTTGATTTGCCGAAAATTGCAAACCTCAAAACCATGATGCCGGAGCTTTACAGGGACAAGCCTGTGCTGGTGTCGCAGGCCGGCAAGGCGGGTTAAGCGGTGCGCCGTCGCTTCTTGAACAAAGCGGCCTGCCTGGCGCAGCCCCAAATCGCTATTAAATTCATAGCTGGCTGCGCGCATGCACGGGTGGCCACAGGCCATTTTGATGCGTAAAAAAGCCCCAAAAACCGACTTTCAGGCTGAAATCTGGCTGTGACAGGCCTTGTTTCGGCTCAAAAACCTGTTTTCATGAATGAAATAGGCCTCTGGCCCTTGAGGAACAAGCGCAGCCAGCTATTAAAACAATAGCGCCCCAAGAGGGCAAACGGCATCAGCATGAGCAGCACCATTCTTTTGGCGGCAGCCGCTTTCGTCGAGGGTTGCAGCAGGAAGGTGAGCTAGACCGCGCAGGTCAAGGCGAGGAAGCGCCGGATCAGGACTCACCCAGCGCATCGCCTGGCGGCAGCTATCAGGCCGCTGCGGCGGCGAAATCCGCTTCAACCTTCTTCTCATAGGCAATCAGCTTTTGCACGCTGGCGCGTTGCTCCATGCGCTGCCGGTGCGCCATGCAGTTTTTGAAAACCGACACATCAGGCGCAAACATGGCGCCCCGGCGGAAGCACCAGTAGAAGTAGGCATCGGCACAGGTGAAGTGGTCAAAAAACCATTCACGCCCGGCCAGCATGTTGTCGGCAATCGCAAACTGCTCGAACAGCGTATGCGAACCCAGGGCGCGCACATTGTCAGCCGTACCCGGCAAGTCGCAATAACGCTCAGGCCTGCCCTGCTGGGTCAGCTTGGGATGAATGCCGGAAGCACACCACGCCATGACAGAGACAGCCCGCGCGTATGCCAGTTCGTCCACAGGCATCAGTTTGGCTTGCGGAAACTGGCGCGCAATCCATAGCTGGATCGCAACGTTTTCAGTCAGCGGCGCACCATCAATCACCAGCGCCGGCACCTTGCCTTTTGGATTCAGCCGCAGAAAGTCGGGGCCCATGTGTTCACCCTTGCCCATATTGACCGGCAGCGTGTCGAACGTAGCGCCAGCTTCGGTTAGCAGGATGTAAGGCACCAGTGAACAGGCGACTGGTGAATAGGCAAGGGTCAGTTTCATGCGGGTCCTGTTGAAGTGGTTAGGTGTTGATTCGTAATTTTAAGGTGAGGGGACAGGCGAAAGGTCTTCACGCTACCCGATTTGAATCGGCTCGGCGACGACAAATGCTAGGGTTAGCTCCATACTTAGAAAAGAAGCTTTTAGTTACAACGATTGGAGGCAAATAAAAGAGGAGAAGAAGCATGGGATGGAGAGGGACAGTCAGAACGCTCAGTGCAATGTCACGGCAGGCAGAGCGTGACGCTATGAGGCGTTCCAGAGACAACGCAAAACATCTCGCGGCCATGGAAAAGCTGGACGCTAAAGCTCAGGCTGCTGCAGCGGTACGTGAGCACGAAGAATATCTTCAGCGTCTTATATCCATACATAGCACTTGCTCAGTATCCACAGACTGGCACTCCCGAGCGAACGAACCGGCACCCCGGGAACCATGCTACAGCGCGAAGAATGAAAGCCATGCAAGGCTTGCTATGGAACTTTACAAACCATCATTTCTATCCCGCCTTTTTGGTCAAGTTGAAAAACAAAAGCGAAAGCTATCGGATGCAATGGACGCGGGGAAGCGACAAGACGAACAGCTCTTTTCGCAGGAATCTGCCAAATATCCACAAGAGCTTGCTGACCATCAAGAGCAAGTGGCGTTCTCCCGGCGAGTTCTGAAGGCTGATCCCGAAGCACTGCTTGAAGCAGTGAAGCTTTTCGAACCTCTGTCATCCATCGGCTTGCTCGGTGAACATATGCAATTGACAGTTCCCAAACCCAACGTCCTTGCAATTGAGCTCACAGTTCACAGCGAAGATGTCGTTCCCAAAGAGCGAGCCAAGCTTCTGGCGTCGGGCCGTGCCAGCGTCAAGCCTATGCCAAAGGGAGAGTACTACCGCCTGTATCAAGATCACGTATGCAGCGCAGGGCTTCGGGTCGCACGCGAACTGATGGCATTGCTTCCCATCGAAGAAGTTATCGTTACCGCAGTTGATGACTTGCTTGATCCCTCGACAGGACATCTAAAAAGAAGCGCTATTCTTTCTTTTCGAGCACCGAGGCAAACAATCTCTCAATTGAACTTCCACGCGATTGATCCGTCCGATGCAATGCGCAATTTCGTCCACAACATGAGCTTTACCCCAACCAATGGATTCAAAACAGTGGAACGGCTAGTGATCTGAAATGAGTCAACTCGACTCCTCATCAGACGTATGTCTGCGACATATTATTTTCAGCATCTTCCTTTTTTGATGATTTCGAGAGACTCTGCTGTGATTTAACTCAAAAGAGCTTGGCTTTCGATTTGATTCATTTAAGACGGGCTAAGTCTCTATTGCATTGTTACAGGTGAAGTCCTTCGCCCCAACGCCCAAGCAAAAAACACACCCTCCAACGCCATCACCACCCCAGCCCCGGCAATCACCACACTGCTGCCAATCCGGTCCATCAGGCTCGCGGCCAGCACCACGCCAATGGACTGGCCTAAAAACAGGAACGATGAAAACAGCGACACCGCTGTGCCGCGTGCCTCTGGCGCCATGCCTGTGGCGGTGGCCTGCATGGTGTTGTGGAACATGAAAAATCCGAAGCCCGCAAACAGGCTGGCCGGTATGGCGGGCAGCCAGTGCGGCGTGAAGGCCAGCACGCAGGCGCATACGCCAACAATGGCACCGCCCCAAATGACAAGGCCCTGCTGGCCGAAACGCGCAATCAGATTGCGGCCCATGAACATGTAGAGCATGCCGCCCAGACCGTAGAGCGCCACCACCGCACCGGCCATGGAAAGTGACAGACCCAGCCTCTGGTGCAGGTGCGTTGCCCATATCGCCAGCACACCAAAACCAACGGCGCCCTCCACCACCGCCATCAGCAGCACGGTGCGCGACCAGGAGCCGGTGACGATGATCATGGCCTGTTTGACAAAGCCGGGGAGCACCACCGGCTGGACCGCATCTGCGGCCTGGGGCACAACAACTGCGCGCTGGGGCAACAGCGTGACGCCCTGGCGGCGCAGGTCTGTGTAGAGCAAGGTGCCGACCACGGTGAACAGCACCGTCATGAAAACAAAACACCAGCGCCAGCCCAGGGCGTCGGTCAGCAGGCCGCCCAACAACTGGCCTATGACCAGGCCCAAGGTGCTGCCCAGGCCGGTGCGTGTGAGCATTTCCTGCAGGCGGTCGGTCGGCACCGAGTCGCCCACCCAGGCCATGGCCAGTGGAATCAGGCCGGCAGCGCCCACCGCCATCAGCAGGCGGGCAAACAAAAGCACGTCAAGGCTGCCGGCCAGCACGGCCACAAGGCTGCCCACGCTGCAGAAAAATGCGGACAGGGTAACGATGCGGTACTTGCCCATCCGGTCACCCAGCGGGCCGAAGAAAAGTTGCGCTATGCCATAGGTGATGGCAAAGACCGACACAACCTGCGCGGCCTGCGCCAGGCCTACAGAAAACACGCGCGACAACTCGGGCAGCATGGCGTCGCAAATGCGCTGCCCCACCATGCTGGAGAAGGTGGCCGTTGAAAGAAGAAAAATGGAGCGCCGGGTGGCGGCTGAGACGGAGTCGGGAGAGGTCACTGTGTGGCGTGCGTTGTGTTCATCAGGATGTGAATCCGTTCGGGCGAGCCTGCCAAAGCCCTGCGGCAGGGCCAGCCCTGAATCTTGCCGTGCCGAAGGGCTTAGGGTGTACGGTCATGACAGCCCCTTCGGCACGGGTTTGCAAGGCAGAGTCAGATCGCCTTGCCCAAACGTGCAACACCCTCTTTAATCTTCTCGACATCCGCCGTGGCAAAACTCAAGCGGAAAGTCGCCACATCCGGATTGGCCGCAAAGAACGGCGCACCAGGCACAAAGGCCACGCCCTGCTCAATCGCGCGTTTGGCGAATTCGCCGGCGTCACTGACCTTGCCGCCCTTGCCTGTCAGCCGCGCCCAGAAGAACAGGCCGCCCGCTGGCTGCGTGAACTCGACCGCATCACCCAGCTCGCGCGTGAGTGCATCGCCCATGGCCCTGGCGCGTTCGGCGTAGACCTTGCGTACGTTGGCCAGTGTGGCGGGCATGCGGCCGGCCTTGAGGTACTGGGCTGCGGTGGCCTGGGCAAAGGTGCTGGTGTGTGCGTCGCTGAACTGCTTGCACATGACGGCGTTGGCCAGCAGCGCAGGCTGGGCAATCATCCAGCCCACACGCAGGCCTGGTGACAGCACTTTTGACAATGAGCCGCAATGCACCAGCAGGTCTCTAGAGCCGGGCACGCTGCCGCTCAGGGCCAGCAACGACGGCGGCGGCGCCTCGCCAAAGTAGAGGTCGCCGTACGGGTCGTCTTCAACCATCAGGGTGTTGTATTTGACGGCCATCTCCAGCACCTTTTTGCGGCGCTCCAGGCTGAGCATGGCGCCGCTGGGGTTGCCGAAGGTGGGGATCAGGTAAACAAATTTTGGCTTGTGCTCGGCGATGAGTTTTTCAAGCTCGTCGGTCTTGACGCCGTTGCCGTCCACCGGGGCGCTGATGAGTTCTGCGCCGTAGAGGCGAAAGCACTGGATGGTGGCCAGAAAAGTCGGGCCTTCCACAATCACCTTGTCACCGGGCGAGATCAAACATTTGCCGAGCAGATCAAGCGCCTGCTGGCTGCCGGTGGTGACGATCAGGTTGTCGGGCGCAACGTCTTTGGCGCCCTTGGTCGCCATAAAGGCACTGAGCTGCTCGCGCAGCGGCTGGTAGCCCTCGGTGGCGCCGTACTGCAGCGCGCCGCCCGGCTCTTCTGCCAGGGCCTGGGCGCAGGCCTGCTTGATGCCCTCGACATCAAACATGGCCGGGTCGGGAAAGCCGCCGGCAAAGCTGATGATGCCGGGCTTGCCCAGCAGCTTGAAGAGTTCACGAATGGCGGAGGTTTCGACGTTGTTCAGGCGGTCGGCAAATTGCAATGGCATGGCTGGGGTTCTCTATTGCGTTTTAAGGGGTGACCCGTATTGTCGCCAATTGCAAGTGGCGGCGTCGGGTGTGGCACAGGTGTGTACCGGGCAATCATGGCTCTGCCATACAGATTTAATCACCTTTAAACGATTAATTGATTTTATTGCATATTTACGATAATATGAAAATATCACTTAAAGGTGGTAATACCCAATGAGCACATTCACGACCTATCCCGTTCAGTCGCCGGCACAACTTTCAGTGCACATCAAGTCGCTACGCAAAGCACGCGGGCTCACGCAGGCAGCCCTGGGTGAGCGCATCGGCGTAAAGCAGGTACGTATGGCCGATATTGAGAACAACCCGGCAGCTGTCAGCCTGGACCAGCTACTGCAGGTTTTGCATGCGCTGGACGCGCGCTTGCTGCTGGCCGACACCAGGCTCTACGCCAGCCACGCACCGGTGCCGCCGCCGTCAGCACAAAGCCCTTCGACCGACTGGTAACAGGCAGGCAATCGCATGGCATTCAAAGACCTTGACGTATGGATGAACGGCCAGCACGTGGGCCAGTGGTTCTGGACGCGCACGGGCACCCCGGGCCTGCATTACGAAACAAGCTGGGTGCGGTCGTCCAACGCACGGCCATTGTCGGTGTCGCTGCCCATCCCGGCCGGCGGTGGCGACGTGATGGGTACCGCTGTTGAAAATTATTTCGACAACCTCTTGCCCGACAGCAAGCGCATACGTGATCGGCTACGAAGGCGCTTCACGCTTCCTTCAACAAGGGCGGCAGACTTGCTGGCCGCAATTGGCCGCGATTGCGTTGGCGCCGTTCAGTTGATGCCGGTCGGCATGCAACCACCCAGGCACGACCAGATCGACAGCACACCGCTGACCGATATACAGGTCGAGAGCCTGATTGCAGATGTCGACAACGACTCACCGGACGAGCATTCGATAGCGCATGATTTTCGTATTTCCATCGCCGGGGCGCAGGAGAAAACAGCACTGCTGCGAATTGGTGATCGCTGGCACCTGCCCGAAGGCGCGACGCCTACAACACACATTTTCAAATTGCCGCTGGGCCTGATAGGCAACATGCGCGCGGACATGATGGACTCGGTTGAGAACGAGTGGCTATGCGCAAAGCTGCTGGGTGAACTTGGATTTGACGTGGCGCCTACAGAGATGGCCCTGTTCGGCCAGCAAAAAGTTCTGGTCGTCGAGCGTTTTGACCGGCAGTGGATGGACAACAAGCGCTGGATTGCGCGCCTGCCGCAGGAAGATTTTTGCCAGGCGAACGGCTGGCCGGGCGATCTGAAGTATGAAAGCGATGGCGGACCAGGCATGCGGGCCGGTTTTACGCTGTTATCAGGCAGCAGCAACGCCAGGGCAGACAGCCTGCAGTTTGCATTGGTGCAACTCGCCTTCTGGATCATGGCCGCCACAGACGGCCACGCCAAAAATTTCTCTATCTTTCTCGAACGCGGCGGCGGCTATCGCATGACGCCGCTGTATGACGTGCTGTCTGCATGGCCCATCATCGGCAACGGGCCCAACCAGGTCAGCCCGCAGCGCGCCAAACTGGCGATGGCCCTGCGCAGCAAAAACGCGCACTACCACCTGCAGGAAATCCACACACGTCACTGGCAAACACTGGCACAGCAAAGCGGCGTGCCCAACGCCTTCGACAGCATGGTGGCGCTGGTGCTGCAGGTGCCGGATGCGCTTGTGCGGGCAGAGGCCTTGTTGCCCAAGGGTTTTCCTGCCAAAGTATTCAAAGCCATACGCACGGGCATGCTTGCACAGGCCCGGCGTTTTACAGACGAATTGCCCTGAAAGGAGCACCCATGTCACCCGAAATAAAAACCTTCCCACCGGTGCGCCTGGCCTATATGCGCTACACAGGCCCCTACGGCCACCCGGACATTGCGATGCACTGGCAGCGCTTCGGGCAGTGGTGCGAGGCCCAAGGCCTGATGAAGCCGCGCCGCAAGATGTACGGCATCAGCCTGGACAACCCCATGGTGACACCGCCCAATGAATGCCGTTATGACCTGGGCGTTGAGGTGGATGCAAGCTTCAAGGTAACCGATGCGGCCACGTCTGGCGTGGCGATACAGCAGTTTGAGGGCGGACCTTATGCCTGCCAGCCCTTCAATGGCACTGCAGCACAGATCGGCATGGCGTGGATGGCGATGTTTGGCCAGGCCCTGCCCATGAGCGGGCTGCAGCGCGAAGACAAGCCTTCAATGGAGGTGTACCTGGAAGACTTCGAGATGGACCCGAACACCTTTGCCTTCGGTTGCCTGCTCTGCGTGCCGGTGAAGGCGCTGTAGTACCCCGGCGCAAAATAGAAGTTTCGTTCCATCAAAACTCCAGCCAATCTCCCGATGCAAAAGTTTCTTTTACCCCTGAAAAAGTTCCTTCTCGTCGGGCTGCTCCTGGCAGCGCCCCATGCCAGCCTGTGGGCGCAGCGCGGCAATCCCGACGTCGCCTATGCCGGGCAATCCATAGACCAGATGATTGCCGCGTTCATGGCCGAGGAAAAGATTTCCGGCATGGCCGTCGCCATCGTTCAGGCGCCCTACATCACGCGCGTGACCGGTTACGGCCTGGGCGATGTTGCGACCCGCCGCCTGTCGGCCTCGCATACGATGTTCGACATCGGCCAGATGGCGAATGCCTACCTTGCCGTCGCGATACTGCAACTGGTTGAGGGCAACAAGCTTCGCCTCGAAGATGCCGTCGCGAAATTTGTGCCGGCAGCCCCCACGGACCTCACCGTCGGGCAAGCCATTCGCCGCGGTGACGAAACCTCCCGGTGGCTGGCACCCCTGATAGAAAAAGCCGGCGGCCAGTCCGCCGAAGACCATATCCGCGCCAACCAGATCGAACGACTCGGACTCAGGCACACCACATTCGGCAGTGCCCTGCCGTCCCTGCTTTGGGAAAAGACCGCGAGCCCGCACTCCGGCTTCCTCAAAATTCCGGCGCTGATCAACCCGGCCGAGCCCGCCACCGGTTATGCCGGCGCAAGTCCTGTCGCCGTGCCTTCCGGCCTGCGCATCTACGCCTCCGCCGAGGATATTTCACTCTGGGATATCAGCCTCGCCGGCGAGATTCTCATCGCCTCCCCAGCCCTGCGCAAATGGCTTTATTCCGCGCCTGAAGGCGCGGTTTCCTCCGGGCCCTGGTACTTCCCCGGCCACAAAGGCCTGATGGTCACGACAGGGAGCAGCGCCGGGTTTACCTCGCTGCTCAGCCGTTTCACAGATGCCTCCGAGCTGCTTTGCGTGACGCTGCTCGCAAACAGGGAAGACGTGGACCTCACGCAACTGGCGCGCCGTATTGCCGGCGCTTACGACGCCCGCCTCGGCCCACCGCTGGCGACCTCCAGGCTACGCGCCCAGCAAAGCCCTTTCCCCGTGAAGGAAACCATGGGCCGGCTCGAAAAAATCCTGCGTGACCGCGGCACCAAAATCATCGCGCGCATCGACCACGCCCAGGCCGCGCAGGAAGCAAAACTCCAGCTCGCACCCACCGAAGAACTCATCTTCGGCAACCCCGCCGCCGGCACCCTGCTCATGCAGGCCAATCCCGCTGTCGTGATTGATCTCCCCCTGCGCGCGGCCGCCTGGGAAAAAGACGACGCCGTCTGGCTCACCGCGACGGACCCCATGGCCATCACCGCTGACCACGGCATCAAGGGCCGGGATGCATTGACCCTCAAAATGCGGGCCGCCATAGACTCGGCACTGCGCGAAGCCGTCGCGGCGCCCTGAAAATACCGTGATGGCACCGGCCGGGAGGCAGGCCATGCAACTGCCAGGTCAATGACAAGCCCTACACTTCAGGGCATGAAAACCGCCGACATTGCACCGTTTTTTGCCACGCTCAAAGCCGCCAACCCGATGCCGGTGACCGAGCTTGAATACACCAGCGTGTTTGAATTGCTGACGGCCGTGCTGCTGTCGGCCCAGGCCACCGACGTGGGCGTGAACAAGGCCACGCGCAAGCTGTTCCCGGTGGCAAATACACCGCAGGCCATCCTCGACCTGGGCCTGGACGGCCTCGAGGGTTACATCAAGACCATAGGCCTGTACCACAGCAAGGCCAAACACCTGATGCAGACCTGCCGCATGCTGGTGGACCTGCATGGCGGCCAGGTGCCGCGCAGCCGCGAGGCGCTGGAAGCACTGCCCGGCGTGGGCCGCAAGACGGCCAATGTGGTGCTGAATTCGGCTTTCGGCGAAGCCACCATGGCGGTGGACACGCACATCTTTCGCATGGGCAACCGTACAGGACTGGCACCGGGCAAGACGCCGCTGGAGGTGGAACTGAAACTGCTCAAGCGCATTCCCGCCGAATACCTGGTGGACGCACACCACTGGCTGATATTGCACGGGCGTTATGTCTGCGTGGCCCGCACACCGCGCTGCTGGGAATGCGCGGTGAGCGCGTATTGCGACTACACACCCAAGACGCCGCTACCGGCCTGAAGCGCCGGACCTGTTCAGGCCCCTTTCCAGGCCGGGCTTCTTTTGGCTACAAAGGCGTCCACCCCCTCGCGGAAATCAGCGCTGCCGTAGCAGCGGCGTACCAGGTCCTCGTCAGCCGGCAATCCCTGGGCCGTGATGCGGCGCAGGCCCTCGCGGGTCACGCTTTGGGTCACCGGCGCCAGGGCACCCAGCCGCTCGCACAGCCTCGCCAAATCGGCATCAACCTCGCCAGCCTCGCTGAGCTGCAGCAAAAAGCCGCAGGCCAGTGCCTCGTCCGCTGAAATAATCTCGGCCAGCAGCAGCATGCGTTTGACGCGCGGCATACCCCACACCGCGCTGAGCCGCGCCAGGTTTGCGACCGACAGGCAGTTGCCCAATGTTTTTGCAATCGGCACGCCAAAGCGCGACGCGGGTGTAGCGATGCGAAAGTCGCAGGCGGTGGCAATGGCCAGGCCGCCGCCTATGGCCCAGCCCTCAACCACGGCCACGCTGGGCATGGGCAACGATTCGAGTTTCTGGATGCACTGGTCAATCTGCCGCTCATAAGCCACGCCGTCTTCACCGCTGTCACGGCTGCTGCCAAAGGCCTTGAACTGCTCGATGTCCGTGCCCGCCACAAAGGCCTCGCCCCCGGCGCCGCGAAACGTCACCACGCGCACCGAGGCATCCGCCTGCAGCGTGTCGCATATCTGGCCGAGCTGGCCGTACATAGCCCAGGTCATGGCGTTGCGCGCTTGTGGGCGGTCGAACACCACGGAAGCGAGGCCACCCTGAACAAACAGACTCACCGTACCTTCACTCATATTGAAAATGCTCCCTGGGCCTGCAACCCGGCACGGCCGGCCGCGTCTATGCCCAGTTCAGCCAGCACCTCGTCGGTGTGCTCACCCAGCAAGGGCGGATGCCGGCGCACCTGCTGCGGTGTGCCGGACAGCTTGACCGCAAAACCGATGTTGGGCGCCTTGCCCTCAATCGGGTGGTCGATCTCCATGCGCATCTCGCGTGCCTTGGCATGCTCGCTGCCGAAGGCCTCGGGATAGGTCAGGATGGGACCGGCAGGAATGCCGGCTTCGAGGAAAAGGGACACCCAGTAATCCTTGGGCTTGAGACGGAATGATTTCTCCAGCTCCAGCTCCAGCGCGTGCCGGTTCGCCAGGCGCAGCGAGATGGTGGAGAAACGTTCGTCGGCCAGCAGCTCTTCGCGGCCCATCAGCTTGCACAGTTGCAGCCACAGCTTCTGGTTGTTGGCGCCCATGACAAAGTAACCATCGGAGCAGGCCATGGCCTGGTAAGGTGCGGTCATTTTGTTCGAGGTGCCCAGAGGCTCCGGCTCCTTGCCCGTGCCCCAGTAGTCGCAAATGTCCCAGACCGAGAAAGCCAGCGCCGAATCGAACAGGGATGCGTCCACATGCTGGCCCTGCCCGCTGGATTTGGCGCCTATGTAGGCGGACAAGGTGGCGTAAACGGCGAACAGGGCGCAGCCTATGTCGGCCACCGGCACACCGGCCTTCACCGGCGGGCCGTCGGGGTAGCCGGTCACGCTCATCACGCCCGACATGGCCTGCGCCATGAGGTCAAAACCCGGTCGGTCGGCCCAGGGACCGGTCTGGCCGAAGCCCGAGATGCTGGTGTAGACGAGACGCGGGTTGATTTCCTTCACGGCCTCATAACCCAGGCCCAGGCGCTTCATGGCGCCGGGGCGGTAGTTTTCAAGCAGGATATCGGCGTCCTTCACCAAACGCAGCAGCACCTCGCGCCCGGCCTTCGACTTCAGGTTGAGCGTGACGCTGCGCTTGTTGCGGTTCATGTTCAGGAAGCCCAGGCTGTCGGGGCCCTTCATCTTGAAACCCATGGCGCCGCGCGTCTGGTCACCGCCGCCGGGCGGCTCGATCTTGATCACGTCGGCGCCCAGGTCGGCCAGCAGCATGCAGGCGTAAGGCCCGGCCATGACCTGGCTGATGTCCAGCACGCGCACGCCTTCGAGAGGAAGTTTTTTCATGTGAGATTCCGTTCAAGTGTCACCGCGGAACCGGCTTCGCCGGGCCGCAGGTGGCGCCCCCTTGAGGGGGGAGCGCCGGAGGCGCTTCGGGGGTGGTTCATGCTTCTCCCTTGACGCCTCCGTCCTTGATGATCTTCGCCCACTTGATCTGCTCGGCGCGCATGAAGTCGCCGAACTTCTCGGTCGACCCCCCGCCATCCTGGGCGCCCGAGGCGGCCAGCTTTTCCATCACGTCGGGCATCAGCATGACCTTGTTGATGTCCTCGTTCATGCGTTTGGCCATGGCCAGAGGCATCTTCGCGGGACCGGCCAGCCCGTACCAGGTCGTCGCCTCAAAACCGGGGAAGCCCGATTCGGCCATGGTCGGCACGTTGGCATAGGCAGGCACGCGCTGCAGGCGCGTCTGCGCCAGGGCAAGGGCCTTGCCGCTCTTCACGTGGGGCGTGGCCGCCGTCATGGTGTCAAAGCTGTACTGGATGTTCCCGCCTATCAGGTCGGTGAGCATGGGGCCAGAGCCCTTGTACGGCACGTGGATGGCCTTGACCTTGGCGGCCAGCATGAACATCTCCAGCGCCAGATGCTGCGCGCTGCCGGTGCCGGCAGAGCCGAAGCTCACCGCACCGGGGTTGGCGCGGCACAGCTCGACCAGGTCCTTCACGGTCCTGGCCGGCTGGTTTTCGTTGCAGATCAGCAGGTTGGGCGTGACGCCGACCAGCACGACCGGCTGGAAGTCCTTTGCCGCGTCGTAGTTCACTTTTTGCAGGGCCGGTGTGATCGCCTGGCTGTTGATGTGCGCCATCAGCAGGGTGTTGCCGTCACCAGGCTGCTTGGCCACGTAGTCCGCGGCGATGGTGCCCGAGGCGCCCGCCTTGTTCTCGACGATGACCTGCGTCTTCCACATGTCGCCCAGCTTCTGGCCGATCACCCGCGCCAGGATATCGGTGCCGCCACCGGGCGCGAAGCCGACGATGATGCGCACCGGCCCGGCCGGCAAGCCCTGCGCGAGGATCAGTGACGGAAAGGCCAGTGCCGCGGCACCGGCGGTGACAAGGGTTCTGCGTTGCATGTTTGTCTCCAGTAGGTTGTTTTTGAAGTCATCAGAAAAGAAACGCGGGGAAAAAGCAAAGCGGGAAAGCGGGAAAGTGAAAACGGTTGTCAGGCGGCCTTGCGCTGCGGCACCACGGCGGCGTGGCTTGAAAAATGGTCCATCGCTGCCTGCACGCCCGAGCCGGCGAGCTTGACGCCGGAAAGCTTGAGGCCCATCTCGCAGCCACTCAAGGCCGCCATCAGGGTCAGGTCGTTGCAGTCGCCGAGGTGGCCTATGCGGAACATCCGGCCCTTGACCTTGCCCAGGCCGGTGCCCAGCGAGCAGTCAAAACGTTCGTAAATGATCTTGCGCACCGCGTCCGCATCCACGCCCTCGGGCATCATCACGCCGGTCAGCACGGGTGAGTACACGGCCGGATCGGCGCACTGGATCTGCAGGCCCCAGGCCTTGACGGCGGCGCGCACACCGACAGCCCAGCGCTGGTGGCGCGCAAACACTGTCTCAAGCCCGTGCTCCAACAGCATGTCGCAGGCCTCGCTCAAGGCGTAGAGCAGGTTGGTGTTGGGCGTGGACGGCCAGTAACCGGTCTTGTTCATTTCAATGATCTCGTCCCAGGCCCAGAAGGCCTTGGGCAAGGTGGCTTTTTTGCTGGCCTCGATGGCCTTGGCCGAGACCGCATTGAAGCTGATGCCGGGCGGCAGCATCAGGCCCTTTTGCGAGCCGCTGATGCTGACATCCACACCCCACTCGTCATGCCGGTAGTCGGCCGAGGCCAGGCCGGAGATGGTGTCCACCAGCAGCAGCGCCGGGTGTTTTGCGGCATCGATGGCCTTGCGCACGGCGGCGATGTTGCTGGTCACGCCGGTGGAAGTTTCGTTGTGCACCACGCAGACAGCCTTGATGGCATGTTGTGTGTCGGCTTTCAGGCGTTCCTCGATAAGGCTGGCCTGGACACCGTGACGCCACACGTCGGCGCCGGCATGGGAAAGGACTTCGGTTTTAAGGCCGAGCCGCGTTGCCAGCTTTTGCCACAGGGCGGCAAAGTGGCCGGTCTCGTACATCAGCACATGGTCACCCGCGCTCAGGGTGTTGGCCAGCGCAGCCTCCCAGGCGCCCGTGCCCGATGCCGGGTAAATCATCACCGGCTGTTTTGTCTGGAAGATTTTTTTGATGTCTGCCAGCACCTTGAGGCCCAGCGCCGCAAACTCGGGGCCGCGGTGGTCAATGGTGGGCAGGCTCATGGCCCGCAGGACGCGGTCCGGCACAGGCGATGGACCCGGGATCTGTAAAAAATGTCGCCCCGTGGGGTGAAAGTCGAGCGTCAGCATGACGAAGTTCTCCTTGAAATATTTTTCATTTTTTGCATACAAAATTCATTTGTCAACAACATCAAGGGTATTCACCTGTATTTGACACGCCTTGTTTTTGCATACAAAATTTGAAAATGACAGCAGAAATCATTTCCATACCGCGCGCCGCACTGCATGAACAGGTGGCGCAGCGGCTGCGCCAGATGCTGGTTGAAAACCGCATCCCGCCGGGCGCAAAACTCAATGAACGCGAACTCAGCGAGGTGCTCAATGTCTCGCGCACCCCGTTGCGTGAGGCCATCAAGATGCTGGCCGCCGAAGGCCTGGTGGAGCTGCTGCCCAACCGCGGTGCGATTGCCGTGGAACTGAGCGAAGCCGATGTGCTGAACACCTTTGAGGTCATGGCCGGGCTGGAAGCCCAGTCGGGCGAACTCGCGGCACAGCGCATTACCGACGCGGAGCTGGCCGAAATCAAGGCCATGCATTACGAGATGCTGGCCGCCTACACCCGGCGCGACCTGCCCGGCTATTACCGGCTCAACGCCGCCATACATCGCGCCATCAATGCGGCAGCCAAAAACCCCGTGCTGCTGGCCACCTACAACCAGGTCAACGCACGGCTGCAGGCCCTGCGCTTTCGCTCCAACCAGGACGAAGACAAGTGGCGCAGTGCCGTGAAGGAACACGAACAGATGGTGGCCGCGCTGACGGCCCGCGACCCGGTAGCCATGCGCGCCGTGATGGCAAGCCACCTGGCCAACAAGCTGAGCACGGTGATCCAGCAGTTGCGTGCGGCCGGCGCAGGCGGCAGCTCCCAATCGAAGGACTGGAAAGCCTGACATGAACGCCCCACTCCCGTTAAAGATCACCCGGGCAACGGCCGCCCATGCCTATGAAGATGTGGCGCGCCTCGGCAACGAGGTCGCAGGGCAACTGGCCGCACGGCTGGCGGCAGAGACCGAAGGCGAGGTGCTGTTCTCAAGTGCCGACAAGGGCCGTTATGCCACCGACGCTTCCATATACCAGATGATGCCGGCCGGCGTGTTTGTGCCGCGCAGCATGCCTGATGTGCAGACCGCGCTGGACATTTGCCGCGACATGAATGTACCCATCGTTGCGCGCGGCGGCGGCACCAGCCAGTGCGGCCAGACGGTGGGCGCAGGGCTGGTGATGGACCACTCCAAACACCTGCGCAACATCATTGACCTCAACGCGGAAAACCGCACAGTGGAAGTGGAGCCCGGCATCGTGCTGGACCACCTGAACGCCGCACTCAAAAAACACGGCCTGTGGTACCCGGTGGATGTGTCCACCAGCGCGCAGGCCACGCTGGGCGGCATGGCCGGCAACAACTCCTGCGGCAGCCGCAGCATTGCCTACGGCAACATGGTGCACAACGTGTTGGGCGTGCAGGCCTGGACCTCCGACAGCACGCTGCTGCAACTCGGCCCCTATGCCGGCAGCAGCGGCAAGGCCCGCGAACTGGGCGATTATGTGCGCGGACTCGCACAGCAGTTGCAGCCCGAGATTGCACAGCACTGGCCCAAAGTGATGCGGCGTGTGGGCGGCTACAACCTGGATATTTTTGATCCGCGCAGCGAGCGGCCCTACACCACGGACGGCTCCGTCAACCTCGCGCACCTGCTCATAGGCAGCGAAGGCACGCTGGCACTGACAAAGTCGCTCACGCTGCAACTGAGTGAGCTGCCGCAGGCCAAGGTGCTGGGCGTGGTGAACTTCCCGACCTTTTACCGCGCCATGGATGCAGCGCAACACATCGTCAAACTCGGAGGCGGCACGCTGACAGCGGTTGAACTGGTGGACCGCACCATGATTGACCTGTCGCTGCAAAACCCGGTGTTTGCGCCCGTGATCCGCAGCGCACTGATCGGCAACCCGGCGGCTGTCTTGCTGGTTGAATTTTCCGGCAACAGCAAAACCGAACTGCTGCCAAAACTCAGGCGCCTGAGCGAGTTGATGGGCGATTTGCTGCTGCCGGATTCGGTGGTCGAGCTGGTGGACGATGCCCCGCAAAAAGCCCTGTGGGAAGTGCGCAAGGCCGGCCTCAACATCATGATGAGCCTGAAGGGCGACGGCAAGCCTGTGAGTTTTATAGAAGACTGCGCCGTGCCGCTGGAGCACCTGGCCGAGTACACAGATGCGCTCACCGAAGTGTTCAAAAAATACGGCAGCAAGGGCACCTGGTATGCCCATGCCTCCGTCGGCACGCTGCATGTGCGGCCCATCCTGGACATGCGGCGCGAAGGCGCACCCAAGATGCGCGCGATTGCCGAAGAAGCCTCAGCGCTGGTGCGCAAGTTCAAGGGTGCCTACAGCGGCGAGCACGGTGACGGCCTGTGCCGCGGCGAGTGGATTTCATGGCAGTTCGGGCCCAGGATCACCGAGGCATTTGCCGGCATCAAGCAGATGATGGACCCCCTGAACCTGCTTTGCCCCAGCCGCATCGTCAACCCGCCAAAGATGGACGACACACGGCTGATGCGCTTTGCACCCAGCTACACGGTCATACCCATACGCACTGCCCTCGACTGGCGCGCCTGGGACGTGCAGAACGACCCGGCCACCGAATTGACCAGCGCACCGGGCAGCGGCGGCGACCCGGCCAATGGTTTTGCCAAGGCCGTGGAGATGTGCAACAACAACGGCCACTGCCGCAAGTTCGACGCCGGCACCATGTGCCCCAGCTACCGCGTCACACGTGATGAAAAACATTTGACACGCGGCCGCGCCAACACGCTGCGCCTGGCGCTGTCGGGGCAACTGGAAGGATTAAAAGCCGAAGACGCCTTCACCAGCGAAGCCGTATATGATGCGCTGGACCTGTGCGTGGGCTGCAAGGGCTGCAAACGCGACTGCCCTACAGGCGTGGACATGGCCAAAATGAAGGTGGAGTTTTTGCACCACTACAAGGCCAGGCATGGCTATACGCTGAAAGACAGGCTGGTTGCAAAACTCCCCGACTACGCACCCTGGGCCAGCCGCCTTGCACCGCTGCTGAACCTGCGCGACAGGATTCCCGGCCTGGCCGCCCTGAGCGAAAAGCTGACGGGTTTTTCTGCAAAACGCACATTACCGCAATGGAAGAGCAAAACCTTTTTCAGCGCCCCGCCCCGCACGGCCACACGCGAAGAGGTGCTGGCAGCCGACAAGCCCGTGGTGCTGTTTGTGGACACGTTTAACGGTTATTTCGAGTCTGAAAACGCATTTTCAGCATTAAAAGTGCTCGCGGCCGCCGGCTACAGCGCGCATGTAGCTACAAAAAAAATAGCAGACGGAAAGAGCCTGTGCTGCGGCCGCACTTACCTGGCAAGCGGCATGGTCAGCGAGGCCAAAGCCAAGGCGCGCGAACTGGTCGATGCCCTGCTGCCCTTTGCAGAAAAAGGCATTGCCATCGTCGGGCTGGAACCCTCATGCCTGCTGACCCTGCGCGACGAAATGCTGGTGATGGGTTTGGGCGAGGCCGCACAAACCATCAGTGACCACGCCCTGCTGCTGGAGGAATTCCTGGCGCGCGAGGCAACAGCCGGCAGGCTGGAGATGCTCAAGGCGGCCCTGCAGCCTGTCAGCCAACCCATACTGCTGCACAGCCATTGCCACCAGAAAGCCTTTGGCGCGGTAAGCCCCATCATGGAGGTGCTCAAGTTGATCCCCGGCGCAAAACCCGAACTGATCGAGTCAAGCTGCTGCGGCATGGCCGGCAGTTTTGGCTACGAGGCCAGCCACTACGAGGTGTCCATGCAGATGGCTGAACTCAGCCTGCTGCCGGCAGTGCGCAAGCAGCCCGATGCGATTGTGGTGGCCGACGGCACCAGTTGCCGCCACCAGATCAGGGACGGCGCGCAGCGCGAGGCGATTCATGTGGCGCAATTGCTGGCGCAGCAGTTGCCAGCCTGAGGTCATCTGCCTGGCTGCTATTTTTTTGATAGCTGGCTGCGCGCAATCCACGGCGGCCACAGCCATTTTTTATTTAAAATTTGGCCTCACCGGTCACACTGGGGACTGGAATCCTTCCAGTTCTCAGTCGACACCACGCTCACAGCGCCGGCGGCATTGCGCCGCAAATAAAGCGTCTTGCCTTCTATGTCCTGCGGACCCGGTGAGGTCTTTTCGGCATTGATTACCAGGCACATCAGCCATGCCTGCTCGATGTTGCCGGCAAAGGTATTGCCGGTGGCCAGCGTGGGGCCTGAAAGTATCCGGAAGGGTTTTCGCCGGTTGAGGGCTCGGCCCTTGCCCTGGAAGTATCTGGTGATGGCGGCATTCACCATGGCATCCGTCGGCACCGGGCCTGCCGAACGGAGCATCTTTTCGGCAGGTGCTGCCTGCGCCGTGGCCACCGCCAGCAGGCAGGCTGCCACAAGAGAAAAAGCGTTCAGGTGCGCTTTGATGCCCATGCCCACAGCCATGCCCCGCCAACAATCATCGGCACGCACAGCCACTGGCCCATGCTCATGCCCAGTGCAAGAATGCCCAGGAACTCGTCAGGCTCGCGGAAAAACTCGGCGATAAAACGGAACACGCCGTAGCCGAACAGGAATGCACCCGAGACCTGGCCCATCTTGCGCGGCTTGCGGGCATACAGCCAGAGCAGCACGAATAGCAACAGGCCTTCCATGAGGAACTGGTAAACCTGCGACGGGTGGCGCGGCAGCATGGAACCGCTGTCCTTGAACACCATGCCCCATGGCAGGTCCGGCGAAGAGAAACGGCCCCACAGCTCGCCGTTGATAAAGTTGCCGACACGCCCTGCCGCCAGCCCGGTGGGCACGCAGGGGGCAATAAAGTCCATCACCTGCAGCCACGGCCGGTTGCGGCTGCGGGCAAACCAGAGCTGCGAGGCCAGCACACCCAGCATGCCGCCATGAAAACTCATGCCGCCCTGCCACACCGCAAAAATCTCCAGCGGGTGCGAAAGGTAATAACCCGGTTTGTAGAAAAGGCAGTAACCGATACGCCCGCCAATCACCACGCCCATGACACCGAGGAAGAGGATGTCCTCGATGTCCCTGCGCGACCAGGCGCCGGGCCCGGTGATCGATGCATAGGGTTCATGGCGCAGCCGCAGCGTGGCCAGGAAAAAGAACAGGCCAAAGGCGGCCAGGTAGGTCAGGCCATACCAATGGATGGCCAGCGGGCCGATTTGCAGGGCGATGGGGTCGATTTGGGGGTGGATCAGCATGGACCTATTTTGCACGCAAGTAATGAAGGAGCCGCATTAACGCTCATGGCCGGTGTCCCCGGTGATAAAGCCCACAAAACGCTCCAGCACCGGATTCGTGTTGTTGCGCGTCCAGGCCAGGCTGGTTTCGCACCCAGGCACTTTGGCGGACGGTTTTCCAGCGGGCACTGTTCTGTAGACCACGCCCGGCCGCTGGAACTGGCGCACGCTCTCGGGCACCCAGGCCAAGCCCAGGCCGGCCGACACCAGGTTCACAATGGTCTGCATCTGTATGGCCTCCTGCGCCACCTCGGGCGAGCGGCCGGCCGCGTGGTACATCGCAAGAATGGCGTCATAAAGCGAAGGCACGATGCGCCGCGGAAAAATCACCAGCGGCTCCGCAAGCACCTTGGCAAGCGGCGGTGCCTGCAGCGACGCCAGCGGGTGGTATTCAGGCAGCGCCAGCAACAGCGGCTCGCTGGCGATCCGCACACGCTCCAGCCCGGGCGGCACAAAACTGGGGGCATGTAGCATGAAACCCGCGTCGATCTCGCCGCGCTCCAGCAATTGCAACTGCACGTCGCCGGTGGCTTCTATCAGCTCCAGTGCCAGCCGGGGGTAACGTTCGCGGAACGCACGCACCCACTGCGGCAGCAGGGCAAAACCCACCGTGGACACAAAAGCCAGCCGCAGGTGGCCGACCTCGCCGCCGGCGGCCGCACGGGCATGTGCGGGCAAGGCCTGCGCGCGGGTCAGCAGGTCCTGGACTTCGGGAACCAAAGCCGCACCAGCCGCGGTCAGCTTCACGCTGCGTTTGGTACGGTCAAACAGCTTGAGCCCGAGCACGACCTCCAGGTGGGCGATGGCTTGTGTCAGGGGCGGCTGGGTCATGTTCAGACGCTGGGCCGCCCGGCCGAAATGGAGCTCGTCCGCAAGCGTCACAAACTGGCGCCACAAACGCAGCTCGACCAGCGGTGATTTATCGGACGATCCAGGCAAGTCACTCATATGCCATGCATATTAATACACAACATAAAATGGATTGGAAAGTATCAATCAAAGCACGCATACTCGACATCACAACAAACCCCCACGAGGTATTTCATGGAAACCAAAACCATCACGCTCAACCCGCGCAGCAAAAACATCACCGAGGGCAAGTCGCGCGCGCCGAATCGCTCCATGTACTACGCCATGGGTTACGAAGAAGCCGACTTCAAAAAACCCATGATTGGTGTGGCCAACGGCCATAGCACCATCACGCCCTGCAACAGCGGCCTGCAAAAGCTGGCGGATGCGGCGATTGCTGCGATTGAAGAAGCCGGCGGCAATGCGCAGGTTTTCGGCACACCGACGATTTCCGACGGCATGGCCATGGGCACCGAAGGCATGAAATATTCGCTGGTCAGCCGCGAAGTGATTTCCGACTGCATCGAGACCTGCGTACAGGGCCAGTGGATGGACGGCGTGCTGGTGGTCGGTGGTTGCGACAAAAACATGCCGGGCGGACTGATGGGCATGTTGCGCGCCAACGTGCCCGCCATCTATGTCTACGGCGGCACCATCCTGCCGGGCAGCTACAAGGGCAAGGACCTCAACATCGTCAGCGTGTTTGAAGCCGTGGGCGAAAACGCCGCCGGCCGCATGAGCGATGAAGACCTGCTGCAAATCGAACGCCGCGCCATTCCCGGCACCGGCAGCTGCGGTGGCATGTACACGGCCAACACCATGTCCAGCGCGTTTGAGGCTTTGGGTATTTCGCTGCCCTATTCCAGCACCATGGCCAATCCGCATGACGAGAAAATGAACTCGGCCAAAGAGTCAGCAAAGGTTTTGGTCGAGGCCATCAAGAAGGACATCAAGCCGCGCGACATCGTCACCAAGAAGGCTATTGAAAACGCCGTGGCCGTGATCATGGCGACAGGTGGTTCCACCAATGCCGTGCTGCACTTTTTGGCGATTGCACATGCCGCCGGTGTGGACTGGACGATTGATGACTTCGAGCGTGTGCGCGTCAAGACGCCTGTGCTCTGCGACCTCAAGCCTTCGGGCCAGTACCTGGCCGTGGACCTGCACCGCGCGGGCGGCATTCCACAGGTCATGAAGACGTTGCTGGCCGCCGGCCTGCTGCATGGCGATTGCCTGACGATTTCCGGCCAGACGATTGCCGAAGTGCTGAAGGACGTGCCCGATGTGCCGCGCGCCGACCAGGACGTGATCCGCCCCATCAACAAGCCGATGTACGAGCAGGGCCACCTGGCCATCCTCAAGGGCAACCTGTCGCCTGAAGGCTGCGTCGCCAAGATTACCGGCCTGAAAAACCCGGTCATGACCGGTCCGGCCCGCGTGTTTGACGATGAGCAGTCAGGCCTCGCCGCCATCCTGGCAGGCAAGATCAAGCCCGGCGATGTGATGGTGCTGCGTTACCTCGGTCCCAAGGGCGGGCCCGGCATGCCGGAAATGCTGGCTCCCACAGGCGCGCTGATTGGCGCCGGCCTGGGCGAAAGTGTGGGCCTGATCACCGACGGCCGTTTCTCGGGCGGCACCTGGGGCATGGTGGTGGGCCACGTCGCACCGGAAGCGGCGGCCGGCGGCAACATCGCCTTCATCAACGAGGGCGATTCGATCACCATCGACGCCAAACAACTGCTGCTGCAACTCAACATCAGCGACGCTGAACTGGCCAAACGCAAGCAAGGCTGGAAAGCCCCGGCACCGCGTTACACACGCGGCGTGCAGGCCAAGTTTGCCTTCAATGCATCGAGCGCCAGCAAGGGTGCGGTGCTGGACGACTATTGATTCCAGCTGACATGTAAGACAAAAAGCCCGTGGGTCACAGACTTCACGGGCTTTTTAATTTTGATGCGGGAGCGACTTCAGCCCGTTTGAATTTGCGCTTATTTACGTTTTTTGGCAGACAACATGCCCATCGCGTCACGCTGCCTGTCTATGCGGTGCTGCTTGCGCTTTGCCATCTTGTCGATTTCCCTGCGCTTGGTGTAGCCGGACTTGTCGGCCCAGGCCCACCAGGCCACGGCAAGCGCGAACGGGGACAGGACTATCCACCAGCTCAAGGTGGCGACCGGGCCGATCTCCATGTACTTCAGGAGCAGCGCGGCAACACCGATAAGTAAAAAATACATCTGTAACTCCTGCTTTCTACGGCATATGAAGGGACGGTAAAGTGCTGCGGTTTTGCTGCGGCCGCCAGCCAGATAACGGAATAACCCTTGAAACCGAGGTCAACCCACATCACTACAATAACGTTGGAAGACTGTAACCGAACTAACTATTCCCTCACGAGGACAATCCATGAACCGCATTCTTGCCGCAATCGCCATCCTTGCCTCCTGTGTCTCCGTATCCGCGCATGCCCAAGCTGAACTGCAACTGGCTACCGCCAAGAACTGCATGGCCTGCCACGCCGTTGACAAAAAACTGGTGGGCCCTTCGTACAAGGACGTTGCAGCCAAGTACGCCGGCCAGAAAGATGCCGCCGACAAATTGGCAGCCAAGATCATCAAGGGTGGCTCCGGCGTCTGGGGCCCCGTACCCATGCCGGCCAACGCACAGGTCAATGCTGACGAGGCCAAAAAACTGGCGACCTGGATTCTGACCCAGAAGTAATTTTCAGAAGCGCGGTCTGCCCCCGGACCGCTCGTCCACAAAAAAGCCCGTCCATTGACGGGCTTTTTTCATGCGCAGCTGGTTTTACAGATTTTCAGACAGCTGGTCGAGGATGGCGGGGTTTTCCAGCGTTGAAGTGTCCTGCGTAATCGCCTCGCCCTTGGCAATGCCGCGCAGCAGGCGGCGCATGATCTTGCCGCTGCGTGTCTTGGGCAGGTTGTCGCCAAAACGGATGTCTTTCGGCTTGGCAATCGGGCCGATCTGTTTGCCCACCCAGTCGCGCAGTTCCTTGGCAATTGCCTTGGCTTCATCGCCGGTGGGGCGTGAGCGCTTGAGCACCACAAAAGCCACGATGGCCTCGCCGGTCAGGTCATCAGGCCGGCCAACCACAGCGGCCTCAGCCACCAGCGCGGAATGTGCCACCAGCGCCGATTCGATTTCCATCGTGCCCATGCGGTGGCCCGACACGTTCAGTACATCGTCAATGCGGCCCGTGATGCGGAAATAACCGTTGTCGGCATTGCGCACCGCGCCGTCACCGGCCAGGTAAATATTGCCGCCCATTTCCTCCGGGAAGTAGCTCTTTTTGAAACGCTCGGGGTCGTTCCAGATGGTGCGTATCATTGCCGGCCAGGGGCGCTTGACCACCAGCATGCCGCCTGCGCCGTTGGGCAAATCCTTGCCGGTCTCGTCAACAATCGCGGCCATGATGCCGGGCAGGGGCAAGGTACAGCTGCCGGGCACCAGCGGCGTGGCACCGGGCAGGGGCGTGATCATGTGGCCGCCGGTTTCGGTTTGCCAGAAAGTGTCAACGATGGGGCAGCGCTCGCCGCCCACGTTTTTGTAGTACCACATCCAGGCTTCGGGGTTGATGGGCTCACCCACCGAGCCAAGGATGCGCAGGCTGCTCAGGTCCGAACGCGCCGGGTGCACTTTCTCGTCGCCCTCCGCGGCCTTGATCAGCGAGCGGATGGCCGTAGGCGCCGTGTAGAAAATCGTGACCTTGTGTTTTTCAATCATCTGCCAGAAGCGGCCCGCATTCGGGTAGGTCGGGACACCCTCGAAGATGACCTGTGTTGCGCCCGCAGCCAGCGGGCCATAGGCGACATAGGTGTGGCCGGTCACCCAGCCGATGTCGGCGGTACACCAGAACACATCGGATTTCTGCAGGTCAAAAGTCCAGTCCATGGTGAGCTTGGCCCACAGCAGATAACCGCCGGTGCTGTGCTGCACGCCCTTGGGCTTGCCGGTGGAGCCGGAGGTGTAGAGGATGAACAGCGGGTGCTCCGCGCCCACAAACTCCGGCTCGCACGTGGCCGCGGCCTTGGCGGTGACCTCGTGCATCAGGCTGTCGCGCCCGGCCACCATGTTGCAGGCCGTGGCCGTGCGCTGGTAGACGATGACGTTCCTGATGGACTCGCAGCCGCCCAGGGCAATGCCTTCATCCACAACGGCCTTGAGCGGCAGTTCCTTGCCGCCGCGCAACTGGTAGTTGGCGGTGATGACGGCGACGGCACCGGCGTCCTGGATGCGCTCCTGCAGGCTTTTGGCCGAGAAACCGCCAAACACCACCGAGTGCGTGGCGCCTATGCGCGCGCAGGCCTGCATGGCGACAACCCCTTCGACCGTCATGGGCATGTAGATGATGACGCGGTCGCCTTTCTTGATACCCATGGCCTTGAGTGCGCTGGCGAACTGGCTGACCTTCGCATGCAGTTGCTTGTAAGTGACATTGGTCACCTGGCCATCGTCGGCCTCGAAAATAATGGCTTTCTTGTTTTCGGTCGGCGTGCCCAGGTGGCGGTCCAGGCAGTTGTACGAGGCATTGAGTTCACCGTCCGCAAACCACTTGTAGAACGGGGCGTTCGACTCGTCCAGCACCTCGGTGAAGGGCTTTTTCCAGCTCAGGTTGTCATGCGCCAGTTGGGCCCAGAAACCTTCAAAGTCCTTTTCCGCCGCTGCGCACATCGCGTTGTAGGTGCCCATGCCGGAGATGCGGGCCGCCTTGACGGTAGCTGCCGTGGGCGGGAACACGCGGTTCTCGATCAGCATGGATTCGATGTTGGACTGGGGCGTGGCGGTGCTCATTGAGGAGGTCTCCTGTTTGTCATGAAGGGCGGTGTGCTGGCGTGGTACTGTCATGCGTGGCACTTACAAGCCACTGACTGGCACGAACCTTACAATTCTCCTACTTTCTCACCCACCGTTCCCCCTATGTCCGACAACTCCGTCAAACCACCTCCCCCGCCACTCCGTCCGCTGCCCAACCTGATTTTTGCCAGCCGCTGGCTGCAACTGCCCTTGTACCTGGGACTGATTGCGGCGCAGGCCGTGTACGTGGTTCACTTTGTGGTGGAGCTCCTGCATTTGATCGAGGCGGCATTTGGCAGCCAGACGGCCTTGCAGTCATTGATCACCAGCATCGGCTACAAAACGGCGATACCCGTCGTGACCCTGAATGAAACCGTCATCATGCTGGTGGTGCTGGCGCTGATTGACGTGGTCATGATCTCCAACCTGCTGATCATGGTGATTGTGGGCGGCTATGAAACCTTTGTAAGCCGCATGGACCTGGAAGGCCACCGTGACCAGCCCGAGTGGTTAAGCCATGTGAATGCGTCGGTGCTCAAGGTCAAGCTTGCAACGGCCATCATCGGCATCAGCTCGATCCACCTGCTCAAGACTTTCATCAATGCCGACAACTACACCGACAAGGTGCTGATTGCGCAAACGGTGATCCACATCACCTTCCTGCTGTCTGCCATTGCGATTGCCTACACAGACAAGATCATGTCCGGCATCGCCGCTGCGGAAAAGCACTGAGCCCGGCCCGTCAGGACGCCCGGCGTACGGGCTTGACTTTTCATGCCAAAAAGTTATAATTAGCTTCATCAGACGATCAACTAGTCATGTTGATCGCTCTGCACTACTCGCGGACCTCAAGCTGTCCCGTCGCGGTGCAGATATTCTGCGTCGGGCTATAGCCCGGCAACCGGCCGGTTTTCCGGCCCCCCGATGCCGCGTCGCGTTCATCCGGACCAGCCCCCTAGACCAGGCCTGCTGATTCGCACACCGAACGCCGACAGGCTCTGGTTGCGTCACTTCGTCGTCTTCAGTGCCTGTCAGGCGGCCTTGCGCTTGCGACGGATACCCATGTGTCCGCGCCGGGCGCCAGGCTGTGGTCGTGGCTGCGGTTCGCAGCAGTCGTCATTTTTGGGCGGCGCTTTGTCCACTCTTCTCAACAAGGAGCCCCAAGCGCATGGCAAAAGAAATTCTCATCGACCACGTGTTCAAGGTCTTCGGCGACGCGCCGGAACAAGCCCTGGAACTGGTCCAGCAAGGCCTGAGCAAACAGGAAATCCTCGCCCGCACAGGCCATTCCATTGGCGTCTTTGACGCCACCTTCGACATCCAGGCCGGCGAAATTTTCGTCATCATGGGCCTTTCGGGGTCCGGCAAGTCCACCCTGGTGCGGCTGCTGAACCGGCTCATCGAACCCACCGCCGGCCGCATCGTGATCGACGGCCACGACATCAACGAACACTCGGATGCCAGGCTGCGTGCCCTGCGCCGCAAAGACATCAGCATGGTGTTTCAGTCCTTTGCGCTGATGCCGCACATGACGGTACGCGACAACACCGCCTTCGGCCTGGAACTGGCCGGCACCGGCAAAAAAGACCGCCTCGCACAAGCCGACAAGGCCCTGGCCCAGGTGGGCCTGGACGGCTGGGGCGACAGCTACCCCGACGAACTTTCAGGCGGCATGCAGCAGCGCGTTGGCCTGGCACGCGCGCTGGCCAGCGACCCTTCCATCCTCCTGATGGACGAGGCCTTTTCGGCGCTCGACCCCATCATCCGCACCGAAATGCAAAGCGAGTTGCTGAGGCTGCAGGAGGTTCAGCGCCGCACCATTGTTTTTATCTCGCACGACCTTGACGAAGCCATGCGTATCGGCGACCGGATTGCCATCATGAAGGACGGACAGGTCGTGCAGGTCGGCACGCCCGAGGACATTCTGCGCAACCCGGCCAACGACTATGTTCGCAGCTTTGTGCGCGGCGTCGATGCGGCGGCCGTGTTCAAGGCCGGCGACATTGCACGCAAAAGCCAGGTCGTTGTGGCCGAGCAGGCCCATCGCGGCTCGCGTGCCGCGCTGAAGATGCTGGAAGACCAGGACCGGGACTACGCCTACGTGGTCAGTCCCGACCAAAAGTACCTGGGCCTGGTGTCGGCCGACTCCCTGCGCGCTGCCCTCAAAGGCTGCATCGGGCCTCTGGGCCTCTCGCACGCCTTCCTGCCCGACGTCAAAACCATTGCCGCCAACCACCCGGTCAGCGAACTTTTCGGCGAGGTCGCCCATGCGCCCTATCCGGTTCCAGTGGTCGATGAACACGGCCGTTATGCCGGCGCCATCAGCAAGAACACCTTGCTGAAATTCCTGGACCGCGGCACCGACTGAGCGGCACCGCCGCCAGCCCTGCCACCACCGCCGAAAGGCCTGGAAGGTCTCTCACTTTCCGGGCTGCTTTTTCCGACTTCACGCCAAAGGACTCCTGCCGCATGAGCGAAGCTACCAACACGACGATTCAAACTATCCCGCCCCTGGACGCCTGGGGCCAGACCACCGACATCCCCAGCCCCTGGAGCAACGCCGACGCCCCCGCCGCACCGGCACCCGAGTTGCCCGCCGCTGACCCCAGCTCGGCCTGGGCCGATGTCAGCGATGCGTCCAACAGCGACTGGCTGGGCACGCCCGCTGACCTGACGAATGTGGACCCGCTGGCCGCGGCCGATGCGGGCGGCCTGCATCTCAACCAGCTCTGGGACGGCTCCCTGCCCATTGAAAACTGGATCAACCAGGGCCTGAACTGGGTGGTGCTGCATTTCCGCCCCTTCTTCCAGACCGTTCGTGCGCCCATAGATACGACACTCGCCAGCGTTGAAGGCCTGCTGCAAAGCGTGCCCTCGCTCGCCATGATCGCCCTGCTCGGCCTGCTGGCCTGGCAATTCGCCGGGCGTGCGCTGGCCATAGGCACTGTGGTCTCGCTGCTGCTGGTGGCCATGCTGGGCATCTGGCCCGAAGCCATGGTGACGCTCTCGCTGGTATTGACCTCGCTGGTGTTCTGCCTGGTGCTCGGCCTGCCGCTGGGCATCTTGCTGGCCAACAGCGATCGAGCCCAGCGCGTGATGCGTCCGGTGCTCGACGCCATGCAGACCACACCGGCCTTTGTCTACCTGGTGCCGGTGGTGATGTTGTTCGGCATCGGCAATGTGCCGGGTGTCATCGTCACCATCATCTTCGCCCTGCCGCCGCTGGTGCGCCTGACCAACCTGGGCATACGCCAGGTGCGGCCCGACCTGATCGAAGCAGCACGCGCTTACGGCGCCTCGCCCTGGCAGTTGCTGATGAAAGTGCAGTTGCCGCTGGCCATGCCGTCCATCATGGCGGGCATCAACCAGGCCTTGATGTTGTCGCTGTCCATGGTGGTCATCGCCTCCATGATTGCGGTAGGCGGCCTGGGCCAGATGGTGCTGCGCGGCATTGGCCGCCTGGACATGGGACTGGCCACGGTAGGCGGTCTGGGCATCGTGCTGCTGGCCGTCACGCTGGACCGCATCACCCAGTCCATGGGCCGCCCGCGCCGTGGTGTTCGCCACTGGTACCAGACCGGCCCGGCCGGCGTGCTGTGGCGTGCACTGCAGCGCCAGCCGGCAGCGGACCATGACAACACGGCGACAGATCATGCCGGGGCCGCGCTGTCGGCACGTATTCACTGATCACCGCCTGTTCACCCCTGAAAGGAAACCACATGACACGTCCACAACCCACGACCCTCTGGCGCGCACTGCTGGGCGCCGGCCTGCTCGCACTTGGCCTGGCCGGCGCTGCCCGTGCCAATGATCTGCCCGGCCAGGGTGTCACCGTGCAACCGCTCAAAAGTTCGCTGGCCGAAGAGGCCTTCCAGACCCTGCTGGTGTCCAAAGCCCTGGAAAAACTCGGCTACAAAGTCCTGCCCATGAAAGACCTGGAGCCGGCCACCGAACACCTGGCCATTGCCAACGGCGACGCCACCTTCATGGCCAACCACTGGAACCTGTTGCATGCCGATTTCTACAAGAACAGCGGCGGCGATGCAAAGCTGTATCGCCAGGGCACGTACGCGGGCAACGCGGCACAGGGCTACCTGATCGACAAGAAAACAGCCGATGAATACCATATCACCCACATCGACCAGTTGAAGGACCCGAAAATCGCCAGGCTGTTCGATACAGACGGAGACGGCAAGGCCGACCTGACCGGCTGCAACCCGGGCTGGGGCTGCGAGCTGGCCATTGAACACCACCTGAAAGCCTACAAGCTGGGCGACACCGTGACCCACAAACAAGGCAGCTACGCCGCCCTGATTGCCGACACACTTGCCCGCTTCAAGCAAGGCCAGCCCATCCTCTACTACACCTGGACCCCGTACTGGGTCAGCGCCGCGCTGCGCCCGGGCAGGGACGTGGTGTGGCTGCAAGTTCCGTTCTCATCGTCACAAGGCGAAGGCCAGGCCAGGGTCGACACCCAGTTGCCCAACGGCAAGAACTACGGCTTCCAGGTCAACCACCAGCAAATCGTGGCCAACAGGGCTTTTGTCGAGAAAAATCCGGCAGCCGGAAAACTCTTCGCCATCATGCAATTGCCGGTGACCGATATCAATGCCCAGAACCTGCGCATGAGCCAGGGCGAGAACAAGGCCAGCGACATCGAGCGCCACACCGAGGGCTGGATCAGGGCACACCAGCCCGTGTTTGACGGCTGGATCGCACAAGCCCGTGCGGCCGCCAAAAATCAGGAAAAACAGGCTGTAGCCCTTTAGTCCTGTGCGCAACCAGCTATCGTATTGATAGCTGCCTGCACTGATTTCAAGGCGGCACGACTCAATGCCTGAGCATCAACGCCCGGTCATCTGCGCGGGCACCACCCACTGGTCGAACTGCTCGGCCGTGACATGGCCGGAGGCGATGGCGGCATCACGCAGGCTGCTGCCTTCCTTGTGCGCCTTTTTGGCGATGTAGGCGGCCTTGTCGTAGCCGATGTGGGTGTTGAGCGCCGTCACCAGCATGAGCGAGCGGTCCACCAGTTCGGCGATGCGTTCCCGGTTCGGTTCTATGCCCACCGCGCAGTGGTCGTTAAAACTCACCATGCCGTCGGCCAGCAGGCGCACGCTCTGCAAGAAGTTGTAGGCAATCATGGGCCGGAACACATTGAGTTCAAAGTTGCCCGATGCGCCACCGAAGTTGATGGCCACGTCGTTGCCAAACACCTGCGCCGCGAGCATGGTGACCGCTTCGCTTTGCGTGGGGTTAACCTTGCCGGGCATGATGGACGAGCCCGGTTCGTTTTCGGGAATAGACAACTCACCGATGCCGCTGCGCGGGCCGCTGGCCAGCCAGCGCACGTCATTGGCGATTTTCATCATGCTGGCCGCCAGCGTTTTCAGCGCGCCATGCGCATGCACCAGCCCGTCGGCAGAGGCCAGCGCCTCAAACTTGTTGGGGGCGGTGACAAAAGGCAAGCCGGTCAGGCTGGCCAGCTCTGCCGCGACCTGTTCGGCATAACCCTTGGGCGCGTTCAGGCCCGTACCCACCGCCGTGCCGCCAAGGGCCAGTTCATACAGGTGCGGCAGGGCATCACGCACGTGTTTTTCGCCGTGTTCCAGCTGGGCCACGTAACCGGAAAACTCCTGGCCCAGCGTCAGCGGTGTCGCGTCCTGCAAGTGCGTGCGGCCTATCTTGACGATGCCGTCAAAGTCCTTTGATTTTTGCGCCAGCATGGCGCGCAACCTGGAAATCGCCGGCAGCAGCTTGTGCCGGATGGCGTCCACCGCCGCCACATGCATGGCCGTGGGGAACACGTCGTTGCTCGACTGGCTGCGGTTCACGTCGTCATTCGGGTGCACCAGCCGGCCTTCACCACGCTCGCCGCCCATGATTTCGCTGGCGCGGTTGGCCAGCACTTCATTGACATTCATATTGGTCTGTGTACCCGAGCCGGTTTGCCAGACCACCAGGGGGAACTCATCCGCATGCCGGCCGGCAATCACCTCATCGGCAGCTGCGACTATGGCCGCCGTTTTGGCCTCGTCCTGCAAACCCAGCGCCTGGTTGACGCGGGCGGACGAGCGTTTGATCTGCGCCAGCGCCCGGATGATTTCACGCGGCTGCTGCTCGCCGGAGATATCGAAGTTCTGCAGGGAGCGCTGGGTTTGCGCGCCCCACAGGCGGTTGGCGGGTACTTCGATGGGGCCAAAGGTATCGCGTTCCGTGCGCGTGGCGTGGCTGGCGAGGGGTGTGCTCATGGTGTAGGACCTGACTTTTCAAAACAGCGGGTTGTAGTTTCCAGCATCGCCGCTCATAAAGCAATTCGGATTGAAGGGCGCTTGCCTTGCAAAGCTTCGGAATTTCAGAGCTTGGGAATTTCAGCGCAGGAGCGGCACTATAGATTGTGATGTCGAACTGGCTCCAAGACCGTTCACTTGGCCGGCGCCGCTTCTGCCTGTATCGGGGTCTTGCGCCCCCCATGAATCAGCCCATGCACCGCCAGGCCCGCCAGGAGACCCCAGAACGCACCGCCCACGCCCAGCAGGGTGACGTTGGCCGACGTTGCCAGGAAAGTGATCAGCGCCGTCTCGCGCGTGCGGGCGTCGGCCATGGCCTGGGCCAGGCTGCCCCCAATGGCTCCCAGCAGGGCCAGGCCCGCCAGCGTGGCAATGAAGGTGCGTGGCAAGACCATGAACAATGCCGCCAGCGTGACGCCGAAAATGCCAACCGTGACGTACAGCAGCCCGCACACCAGTCCGGCGATGTAGCGCTTGGCGGCCTCTTCGTGGGCGTCCTTGCCGGTGCAGATGGCCGCGGTGATGGCCGCCACATTGAAGGCGTGCGCGCCGAACGGCGCCATGACGAGCGAACCCAGGCCCGTCACGGTGAGGATGGGATTGGCGCTGGTCTTGAAACCATCGTTGCGCAAGACCAGCATGCCGGGCATGTACTGCCCGGTCAGCGTGATGACGAACAGCGGCAGCGCCACGCCCAGCAGCGCAGCGACAGAGAACCGCGGGACTTGAAAAACCGGCGCGGCCAGGCTCAGGTGAAGGCTCTGCAAATCTATCCTGTCCTGGGCAAGGAGCAAGGCCATGCCGATGGCCAGAATCCCCACCACGGCGAAGCGCGAGGTGAAGCGCCGCAGCACGGCATAGGACACCACCATCACCCCCACCAGCAGCGGGTCGGCGCTGGCGCCGCCGAACGCATTCACGCCGAACTGCAAAAGAATGCCGGCGAGCAGCCCAGCGGCAATACCGCCAGGAATCAGCCTCACCAGGCGCTCGAATGCGCCCGACATGCCGAGCAGGATGAAGCCCAAGGCGGAGATCACGTAGGCGCCAATCACTTCGCCATAGGGCGTGAAGGGCATGACCGTCGCCAGGAAGGCCGCGCCTGGCGTTGACCAGGCCGTGATGATCGGCTCGCGGTAGCGCCAGCTCAGCCATGCGCCCGTCAAGCCGACGCCCACGCTGATCGACCAGACCCAGGACGCCGTCTGCGCCGCACTGAGCTGCGCCAGCTGCGCCGCCTGGAAGACCAGCACGAAGGTGCCGCCGTAGTTGACGATGACGGAAATCAGCGCCGCGATGGCTGGCGCGATGAAGTCGGTGGGTCGCAGTCCTGTCGTTGGTCGCTTCACGAGGGTCCTTCCTGGCGGGTTAAGGCATCAAGAGGAAAGTGCTTCATCCCCCTGACATCGAAGCCTGAAAGCTTAGGCCCCAATAGACCGTTCAATCAGTCCAATTACCCATCACAAGCCCGACCGCATGGTGTATACCGCCGCCCCTCATCGAACGGCCGCGTCAGGGCTACCCAAGGGCCTTGGCCAAACGCTGAATAGCGGTCTCTATCTCGTGAGGCGTGAGCGCCGCAAACCCGAGCAGCCATCCGCCCCGGGCGGGCGGCCTGGCGTAAAGGCGGCTGAGTCCGGGCAGCTGGATGCCCACGCGTGCGGCTTGCCTGATCGTGTCCGGCTCGGACCAGCCCTCCGCCAGCAAGCAAGGCATCTGCAGTCCGCCGGGCGGCAAATGGGCCGCCACGATGCCGCGCAGGTGCCGCTGAACGGCATGGGCCATCGCTTCGCGGCGCACGGCGTAGATTTTCCGCATGGCGCGGATATGGGAACCGAAGTGCCCTCCGTCCAGAAAGCGCGCCAGGGTCAGTTGAGATATCTGGGGCGTGTGGCCGTCCAGAATGCTGCGTGCATGGCTCATGGGCTTGACCAGCTCATGCGGCAGCACCATATAGCCCATCCGCAGACCCGGATACAGGGACTTGCTGAAGGTCCCCAGGTAAATCGTCCGCTGGTGCGTGTCCAGCCCCTGCACACAGGCGGTGGGCAGGCCTTCGTAGTGGAACTGGCTGTCGTAATCGTCCTCGATGATCCAGCCCTGGCGCTCAGCGGCCCAGGCCGTCAGCTCAAGCCGCCGCTCCAGCGCAAGCGTGGCGCCCGTGGGGTATTGGTGCGAGGGCGTGACGTAGATTGTGTTCGCGCCGCTGGGGTCCGCCCGGAGCATATCTGTGCGCAGGCCTTTGTGGTCCACCGGTATCGGCACGATCTTGAGCTGGGCCATCTCGAACGCCTTGCGCGCGCCGAAATAGCCCGGGTCTTCCATGAGGATGGGCTGGCCGGCATCGACCAGCACCTGAGCGCACAGGAAGAGCGCCTGGCGGGTGCTGGACAGCACCAGCACCTGGTCTGCCGCCACCCGGGCGCCACGCTCCAGGTTCAGGTAGTCGGCGATGGCCTGCCGCAGCGGCTCGGCGCCCTGCGGGTCGCCGTGCAAAAGAACGCTGGGCCGGTGGCTTTTCAAGGCCTGGCGCTGCAGGCGTTCCCAGATGTCCACGGGGAAGGTTCGCGTTTCAGGAAGCCCTGTCGCGAAGGCCTTGACGGCCTGCTGGTCGGCCACGCCGCCGCCAGCGAGAATGTTCGCGCCGCGGGTACTGAGCGCCACGGATGAGCCGGCCTGCGGGCGCAGCGGCATGAACGCCTTGCCATTTTTCTGGCGCGTGCCCTGCAGGTTCGGCCCGATCTTGTCAGAGACGAAACTGCCCGAGCCGGTCCGCCGGCAAAGGTAGCCGTCCAGCTGCAATTGGGCATAGGCCGTCTCCACGGTGTCTCGTGACAGGCCCAGGGACTGCGAGAGCGTGCGGGTCGCGGGCAGACGGCAACCCGGCGCCAGCACACCGTCCAGAATCAGCTGGCGCAGCGCGCGCTGCACGCGCACATGCAATTCCAATGCCGCCAGCCTGGGGTCGGCGATACGGATTTTGAGGGTATCGAGCTCGAAGTTGTTGGCCATACGGTCTGCCCAAAGTGCAGGAACAAGCGTTTCAAGCAGTCCATTCTGGCTTGGCCGCACCGTCATGTCCAGGTGCGATTCGCAGGCCTCATGGCCGGGCCGCATGACGACGGGTCTTGAATCTCCCGACGGGCCGGCGGCGCTACACAGTCATCCGGTATTCAATGAAGCCCGATTGCCGAGCCACCCAGTTGTAGAGCTTTTGCGCACGCTTGTTGGTTTTGTGGGTATGCCAATACAGTTTGGCGCATTGGCGCTGCCGCGCAAATCGCTGCACCCATTCGATCAGCAATTTCCCGGTCCCCGCGCCGCGCGTCGCCGGAGAAACATACAAATCCTCAAGGTAGCAGTAGTCCGTGACCGCCCATGTCGAGCGATGCACGACCGAGTTCACAAAGCCCAGCAACTGATCGCCCTGCACGGCAACGGCCGAAAATACAGGCTCATCCGGATCGAGAAACCGATGAAACGTGGAGCGTGTGACTTCCTCGCTCAATGTCACTTCATAGAAATCCTGATAGCCCAGCCAAAGCTGTCGCCACTGCGCCTCATCGCTGGGCTGAATTGCCCGTACCGCCACCGACTGTGGATTGCTGCTCATTGTGCTCACCTTCTAAAAAATCGAATAGAACCGGAAACGCCATGGAATGGTAAAGGCCCCAATCGACTCGAAACCGACCAATTCAAGCCGGGCAAGCAGGCCAGTTTCCTGAAAACGCCCTCTGCCACAAAGTTCCTGTGCGGGCTCGAGCCCGGCGGGAGCGTGCTCCACGGGCTTACGGGATAATCTCGGATAAACCCCCGACCTACTCTGATACTCCGAGAAAAAGCCATGACCACGATCAAGCAAGCCGACCTCATCGAATCCATCGCCGCTGCCCTGCAGTACATCAGCTACTACCACCCTGCCGACTACATTGCCCACCTGGCCCGCGCCTATGAGCGCGAGCAAAGCCCGGCCGCAAAAGACGCAATCGCGCAGATCCTGACCAACAGCAAGATGAGCGCCACCGGCCAGCGCCCTATCTGCCAGGACACCGGCATCGTCAACGTGTTCCTGAAAGTCGGCATGGACGTGCGCTGGGAGGGTTTTACCGGCAGCATCGACGACGCCATCAATGAAGGCGTGCGCCGCGGTTACAACCACCCCGACAACACCCTGCGCGCCTCGGTCGTGGCCGACCCGCACTTTGACCGCAAGAACACCAAGGACAACACCCCCGCCGTGATCTTCACCGAACTGGTGCCCGGCAACACGGTTGAAGTCACGGTTGCTGCCAAGGGCGGCGGCAGCGAAAACAAAAGCAAGATGGTCATGCTTAACCCCGGCGACTCCATCGTCGACTGGGTTCTGAAAACCGTGCCGACCATGGGCGCCGGCTGGTGCCCGCCCGGCATGCTGGGCATAGGCATTGGCGGCACCGCAGAAAAAGCCGTGCTGATGGCCAAGGAAAGCCTGATGGACGACCTGGACATGTACGAACTGCAGGCCAAGTCCTCCAGCGGCGCGGCACTGACCAAGGTCGAAGCCCTGCGTCTTGAGCTGTTTGAAAAGGTCAACGCCCTGGGCATAGGCGCACAGGGCCTGGGCGGCCTGACCACCGTGCTGGACGTCAAGATCAAGATGTACCCGACGCACGCGGCCAGCAAACCGGTGGCGATGATCCCCAATTGCGCCGCCACGCGCCACGCGCACTTTGTCATGGACGGCAGCGGCCCGGTCTATCTTGACCCGCCATCGCTGGACCTCTGGCCCAATGTCAACTGGACGCCTGATTACAAAAAGAGCAAGAAGGTCGACCTCAACACGCTGACACCCGCCGAAGTCGCAAGCTGGAAACCGGGCGACACGCTGCTGCTCAACGGCAAGATGCTGACGGGCCGCGACGCTGCGCACAAACGAATCTCGGACATGCTGCTCAAGGGCGAAAAACTGCCCGTTGACTTCACCAACCGCGTGATCTATTACGTCGGCCCGGTGGACCCGGTCAAGGGCGAGGCCGTCGGCCCCGCAGGCCCGACCACCGCCACGCGCATGGACGGTTTCACCGAAATGATGCTGGCGCAAACCGGCCTGATCGCCATGATAGGCAAGGCCGAACGTGGCCCGGTCGCCATCGACGCCATCAAGAAGCACCAGAGCGCCTACCTGATGGCCGTGGGCGGCGCCGCCTACCTGGTGTCCAAAGCCATCAAGCATGCCGAAGTGGTCGGTTTTGCCGACATGGGCATGGAAGCGATTTACGAATTCGACGTGGTCGACATGCCTGTGACCGTGGCGGTGGATTCAGGCGGCACCAGCGCGCACATCACCGGCCCGGCCGAGTGGCAGAAAAAAATCGCAACCGGCGAGTTCAAAAGCATTCCAGTCACCAGCGTTTGAAGCTTGGCAGGGAGCAACGCGTAATGAGCAACCATGAGGACTCTCCTCGCTTTACAAGCCGGGGCCGCGGATCTGGCTTCGCCAGTCCGCAGGCGCAGCGGCCCCCTCGGGGGGCAGGGAGCTACACGGAGTGAGCGACCGTGGGGGCCACATTGGAGTTTTTGACAGCGGCGTAGGCGGCCTCAGCGTTTTAAAAGCGCTGCGGGCCGAATTGCCGCACGAGGACTTCATCTACGCAGCAGACAGCGGCCACGCGCCCTACGGCGAGCGCGATGTGGCGCACGTGGTGGCCCGCACCCGCACCGTCTGCGGCTACCTGGCCGGCCGGAACGTCAAGGCGCTGGTGATTGCCTGCAACACCGCCACGGCGGCGGCCATCCACCTGCTGCGCGCCGAACACCCCGGATTGCCCATCATCGGTGTCGAGCCGGCGCTCAAACCCGCCGTGGCCCTGAGCAAAACCGGTCGCATCGGCATCATGGCCACGCGCAGCACGCTCTCCAGCGCCAAATTCCAGGCCCTGCTTGACGCACAAGCGGGACAGGCCGACTTTGTAGTGCAGCCCTGCGACGGCCTGGCGGATGCCATAGAGCGCAGCGCCGGCACCGGGGATGCTACAAAAACAATAGCTTACTGCGCGCAGTACACGGCGGCCATGGGCCTTTTTGGCAATAACACCGGTGAAATCGACACGCTGGTGCTCGGTTGCACGCACTATCCCTTCGCCGAAACGCAGCTGCGTGCCTTGCTGGGGCCGGATGTGCAGATCATGGAAACCGGCGCAGCAGTGGCGCGCCAGACGCGGCGGCAGCTGGCCGGCAAGCTGCGGGAAGATCCGGCGCCGGGCCAGGTGCAGCTGTTGAGCACCGGCCAGCCCCTGGCCCTGCAAACGGCGGCTAACCGCTGGCTGGGCCTGGCGGTCAGCGCCGAAGCGCTCTCTTTTTAATAGCTGGTTGCGCCCATCCATGGCGGGCTGCAGGCATGAATGATGCCTGAAAATGCGTATTTTCAGGCCCGTTTGGGACGTGATCAGCTGAGCCATGCGCCCGAACCAGGCGTTTTTCGCCTGAAAACAGGTGAAAAATGCCTGAACCCCTTATCCGACAGGCGCAGCAAGCTATCACATTGATAGCGAAAATCAGCTGACCGCAACCTTCAGGAGGTCGGCTTGGCAGCCTCTTCCTTCCAGCCTCCACCCAGGGTCTTGTACAGGATTACCTGGCTTTGCAGCTGCGCCAGGCGAGTTTGCACCACGGCCTGCCGCGCTGTAAACAGCGAACGCTGGGCGTCGAGCAGGTCCAGGTAACTCGCCACACCGTTCTGGTAACGCATGTCCGATAACTTGAAACGCGTGGCTTCGGCGCTGGCTTGCGCCTGGCTGGCGCGCAATTGCTCGCCCAGGGTAGCGCGGCCGGCCAATGCGTCGGCGACTTCACGGAAAGCCGTTTGTATGGATTTTTCATACTGGGCAACGGCAATGTCTCGCCCTGCCCGGGCTGAATCCAGGTTCGCCTGGTTGCGCCCGGCATCGAAGATAGGCAACACCAGCTGCGGCGCCCAGCTCCAGGCACTCACGCTCTTGCCACTGCTGAACAGGCCCTGCAACTCGGTGCTGGCCCGGCCCACGCTGGCAGTCAGGGTAATGCGCGGAAAAAAGGCCGCGCGCGCCGCGCCTATGTTTGCGTTGGCGGCGAGCAGTTGCTGCTCTGCCGCCCGGATATCCGGCCTGCGCTCCAGCAGGTCGCTGGGCAGCCCGGCCGGGACATCGATCAACAGCGGCTCACCGCTGAGCAGCGCCGGACCTGCCGGCAAGTCGGCCGGAATCGGCTGGCCCAGCAGCAGGACCAGCGCGTTCTCGTCCTGCGCAGCCTGGCGCTGTACTTGCGCCAGCGTGGCCCTGGCCGCTTCCAGCAGGGAACTGGCTTGCGCGTAGTCGAGTTCGGAGGCCACGCCGCTGTCAAAGCGCAGCTTGGTGAGTTTGAGCGACTCCTCACGCGTGACCAGGGTCTCGCGCGTCAGCGCCAGCAGTTCATTGTCGGCCAGCCAGTTCAGGTAGCCGTTGGCGACCGAAGCCACCAGGCTGATATGCACCGTCTTGCGCGCTTCCTCTGTCGCCAGAAAGCTGGCCTGGGCAGACTGGCTGAGCGCGCGCACCCGGCCGAAGAAGTCCAGTTCAAAGGCATTCACCGCCAGCCCGCCTATCGCCACGCTGGAAACGCCCGCAGCGCCGGTCGAGCTCGGGTTCTGGCGCGTCTGGGACAGCGAGGCACCCACATTGGGTAGCTGGTCTGCGCGCTTGATCTGGTACTGCGCCCTGGCCTGCTCGATGTTGAGCACGGCGATGCGCAGGTCGCGGTTGTTCTGCAGGGACAACTCGATCAGCTTTTTCAGCCGCGCGTCGCTGAAAAAATCGCGCCAGTCGATGTCGGCCGCTGCAGCAGCTGACGTTGTGGCCGCCGCCCCCTTCAGGGCTGCGGGCCAGTCGGTCGCCACGGGCGCGGCTGGCCGCTCGTAGGTGGGAATCAGCGAGCAGCCTGCCAGCAGCGCCGCGGCGCAAACGGCCGACAGCGCCGGGAGTCCTGAAAGTCGTTTCTTAACCATGAGTCTTTTCCCCATTCGTTGCATGGCCTTCATTGCCATCAATGCCCGCCGCTCTCGCATGCTCGGCATAGATCTGCTGCTGTCGCTTGCTGCCTTTAAAAACACCGCGCACCACCACAAAGAAGATGGGCACAAAGAATACTGCCAGTCCCGTACCGGTGATCATGCCGCCTATCACGCCGGTGCCGATGGCGCGCTGGCTAGCCGAGCCCGCACCGCTGGCCAGGGCCAGCGGCAGCACACCCAGCATGAATGCGAACGAGGTCATGATGATGGGACGGAAACGCAGATGGGCTGCGGCCAGCGCCGACTCGATCACGCCCTTGCCCTGCGCCTGCAGGTCTTTTGCAAACTCGATGATCAGAATCGCGTTTTTCGCCGACAGGCCGATGATGGTGATCAGGCCCACCTGGAAGTACACGTCATTCGAGTAACTTCGCAGCAAGGTTGCCAGCAGCACACCGACCACCCCCAGGGGCACCACCAGGATCACGGACAGCGGAATCGACCAGCTCTCATACAGCGCAGCCAGGCACAGGAACACCGCCAGGATTGCAAAGCCGTAAAGAATCATGGCCTGCGAGCCTGCCAGCTTTTCTTCACGCGACTGGCCAGTCCATTCGTAACCAAAGCCCTGCGGCAACTGGGCGGCGAGTTTTTCCATCTCCGCCATGGCCGCGCCCGTGCTGTAGCCCGGCGCAACACCGCCGCTGATGCGTGCGGCGGGATAGCCGTTGTAACGCACGGTCTGCATGGCCCCCTTGATCCAGCGTGTCGAGGCAAACGCCGAGAACGGCACCGGCTGGCCCTGTGCATTGCTCGCATTGAGCTGCAGCAAATCGCCTGGCTGCATGCGGGCCGGCGCATCGGCCTGCACCACCACACGCTGCAAACGCCCCTGGTTCGGGAAGTCGTTGATGTAGCTGGAGCCGAGAGAGGTCGACAAGGCAGTGTTGATGGCGGCAAAGCTCACGCCCAGCGCATTGGCCTTGTCGCGGTCGATATCGATCTGCAGCTGCGGCGCGTCTTCCAGGCCGTCAGGGCGCACCTGCGCCAGGATGGGGCTTTTTGCCGCCATGCCCAGCAACTGGTTGCGTGCGGCCAGCAAGGCTTCACCACCGGCGCCGGAACGGTCCTGCAGGCGGAAGGTAAAGCCGCTGGCAGTACCCAGCTCGGGAATCGGCGGCGGGCTCAGGGGGTAGATGAAGGCATCACGAATGCCCGAAAGGGCGCCAAAGGCGCGCCCGGCCAGCGCATCAGCAGATTGCCCCGGCCCCTTGCGCTCGGACCAGTCCTTGAGCGTGACGAAAGCCAGCGCGGCATTCTGGCCCTGGCCGGAAAAGCTGAAGCCCAGCACGCCGACCATGCTTTCAACCTCGGGTTGCTTGAGCATGAAACCTTCGACCTTTTCCATCACGGCGCTGGTGCGTTCCAGCGTTGCGCCTGGAGGCAACTGCACATTGACCAGCAACGTGCCCTGGTCTTCACCAGGCAGGAAGGAGGTCGGCAGGCGCGTGTACACCAGGGCCACGACACCAATGATCGCCACATAGATGATCAGGTAACGGCCGGCACGGCGCAGCAGGCGGGCGACCAGCCCCTCATAGCTCTTGGCCGTGCGCGAGAAGCCGCGGTTGAACCAGCCGAAAAAGCCTTTCTTTTCGTGGTGGTGCCCGGCTTCCACCGGTTTGAGCAACGTCGCGCACAGGGCCGGCGTCAGGGACAGTGCCAGGAATGCAGAGAAGCCGATAGAGGCCACCATGACCGCCGAGAACTGGCGGTAAATATTGCCGGTCGAACCGGCAAAAAAGGCCAGCGGCACGAACACCGAGATCAGCACCACGGTCACGCCGATGATGGCGCCCGAAATCTGTCCCATGGCCTTGCGCGTCGCTTCAAGCGGGGGCAGGCCCTCCTCGCTCATGATGCGTTCAACGTTCTCCACCACCACAATGGCATCGTCGACGACGATACCAATCACCAGCACCATGCCGAACATGGTCAGCACGTTGATGGAAAAACCCAGGGCAAGCAAGGTCGCGAAAGTACCCAGCAGCGCCACCGGCACAACGATGGTCGGGATGATGGTGTAACGGATGTTCTGCAGGAACAGGAACATCACCAGGAACACCAGCACCACAGCCTCAATCAGGGTCTCGGCCACCTGCCGGATGGAGATGTTCACAAAACGCGAGCTGTCATACGGGATGGAGTACTTCACGCCCTTGGGGAAGTATTTCTGGAGTTCGTCCATCCGGGCACGGACGGCCTTGGCGGACGCCAGTGCGTTGCCGCTTGGCGTGAGCTGCACGCCGATACCCACGGCATCCTTGCCGTTGAGGCGGGCCGAAGTCGAATAGGCTTGCGCACCCAGTTCAATCCGGGCGACGTCCTTCAGGCGCACCGACGAACCGTCCGTGTTGGCGCGCAGCACGATATTGCCGAACTGCGCCACGCTGGAAAGCTGGCCGTTGACCACCACCGTGGCGGCAATGCCCTGCCCTGCCACATTCGGCAGGTCGCCGATCGTGCCGGAGGCCACCTGCGCGTTTTGCGCCTGGATGGCGCTCGTCACATCGGCCGTAGACAGCGAAAAGCCTGCAAGCTTGGCCGGATCAATCCAGATGCGCATGGCGCGCTCCGTACCGAACAACTGGGCCTGGCCGATGCCGGGCAGGCGCTGCAGTTCGGGCACGATGTTGCGCGACGCATAGTCGCCCAGCGCCACCGGGTCGAAGGACGGATCGTCGGACGAGAGCATGGCGAACAGCAGGAAGTTGGCGTTGGACTTGTCCACGCGCACGCCCTGCTGCGTCACGGCCGCAGGCAGGCGCGGTGACGCGCGCGACAAGCGGTTCTGCACGTCCACCTGGGCCAGGTCCGGATTGGTGCCGGGCTGGAAGCTCAGGGTGATGTTGCCGGTGCCGTTGGCCTGGGCCACGGCTTCCATGTAGATCAGTCCGGGCGAACCGTTCATTTCCCTCTCGATCACGCTCAGCACGCTGTCTTCCAGCGTCTTTGCGGAGGCCCCGGGATAGGTTGCCGAGATCACGATGGCAGGCGGCGCCACCGGCGGATACTGCGCAATCGGCAACTGCGTGACTGCCACACCACCGACAACGATGATGAACAGGGCAATCACCCAGGCAAAGATCGGCCGATCAATAAAAAACTTGGCCATAAATCGGGCTCCTTACTTCGCTGCCGCTGAAGCAGCAGGTGCGGCGGGACTGGCCGCGGCCGGCGTTGACGCAGCTGCGGCGGGGGCTGATGCGCCTGCTGCCGGCGCTCCGGCTGCCGCGGAGGAAGGTGGTGTCCATGGCACGGGCTTCACTGGTGTGCCGGGCGGCATCATCTGCAGTTTCTGGAAGCCATCGACCATGACTTTTTCGCCGGGTTTCAGGCCGCTGAGCACCACCCACTGGGCACCCTTGGCCGAACCGATCTTCACACTGCGGGGGCCGACCTTGCCGTCTTCGCCCACCACCAGCACCGTATCGCCCTGGGCGGTTCGCGTCACGGCCTGCTGCGGCACGGTAAACGCATCGGTGGCCTGGGCCTGCTCCAGGCGCACGCGCACATACAGGCCCGGCAGCAATTCACCGGTCGGGTTGGGCACTTCGGCGCGAAGCGTAATCTGCCCTGTCGTGGCATCCACGGTCAGGTCGGAAAACAGCAGGCGTCCGGCCCTGGCGTATTCCGTGCCGTCTTCAAGAACAACGCGGATGCTTGCGGCTTCGGTACCATCGGCCCGCTTGAGCCGGCCGCTGGCCATGGCATTGCGCAGCTTCATGACCTCGGTCGCCGACTGCGTGAAGTTGACATACATCGGGTTGATCTGCTGGACCACGGCCAGCTGTGTTGCCTCGCCCTGGCCAACCAGTGCGCCTTCCGTCACCAGCGCCCGGCCGATACGGCCCGATATGGGCGACGTGACCGAGGCATAACCAAGGTTGATGCCTGCCGTCTGCACATTGGCCTTGCCCACCGCCACATCGGCTTCCGCCTGCTTTTGTGCGGCGACGGCATTGGCATAGTCCTGCTTGCTGACCGCGTTGGCCTCAACCAGGGGTTTATAACGTTCAGCCAGCGCGGTGGCCTGGGCCAGATTGGCCTCGGCGCGCGCCTGGCTGGCTTTCGCACTGGCCAGCGCGGCTGCATAAGGTCCCGGATCAATAGAGAAAAGAGGCTGGCCGGCCTTGACGTCACTGCCTTCCTTGAACAGCCTCTTTTGCAAAATGCCGGCAGCGCGTGCCCTGACCTGCGCCACGCGGGAAGCTTCCAGCCGGCCGGGCAGCTCAGTGACAAGTCCTACATCACCCAGCTTGACCGTGACCACGCCGACTTCGGCGGCAGGAGGGCCGCCGCCAGCACCTTTGGCGTTCCCTTCACCGCTTTTACCGCAGCTTGCAATAAAAACTGAAGCCAGGGCCACAAGCAGGATTTGCTGGCGGCGTGTGCGGTTGGATGATTGTTTGGCGGATAAAGAAGTCAGGTTCATACTGGGCGTAGGCATACTGCGTCCTTGGAAGTGGTGAGAGCGGCAGATAGAAGAGAAATACCGGAAAGAAGTGATTTGCAAGCAGCTTGCAAACAACAGGATCTCAAGCATAAAGGGTTTTTACCCGGTCGCCATTTTACATACATCGTTGAATGTATAGTTGGGCACTTGAAAAATTTACGTCAAATCAGGAGATTCATGTGGTCCGCCGGACAAAAGAAGACGCCCTTGCCACCCGCCACAGCCTGCTCGATGCTGCAGAACTGCTGTTTCAGGCACAAGGGGTTTCACATACATCGCTGAACGACATCGCCCGCCAGGCAGGCACCAGCCGGGGCGCCATCTACTGGCACTTCAAGGACAAGGCCGATCTTTTTAACGCCATGATGGAAAGGGCAACGCTGCCGCTGGAAGAGGCTTTCCAGATCCGGGAAAACGGCAAGGCGGGCACCTCTCTGGCCAAAATACGCGAAGGCATGCGCGACTGCATGCAGCGGATCGCGACCGACGACCGCATGCGCCGCGTCTTTGAGGTGGCAACACACAAGGTCGAGTATGTGGATGAACTCCAGGCAGTCCGCCTGCGTCACCTGACCGTGCGCAATGAATTCCTTGTGAAGATTGAGCAGGGATTTGCACTGGCAGCGAGCGAACAGGAACTGAAAATGCAGATTAGCACGGCTGCGGCGGCCCATGGCCTGCACGCAATCGTGGATGGCCTGATCCAGAACTGGCTGCTCGATGTGGATGCCCTTGACCTGGCTGAAACCAGCAGGCAGGTTATCGATGTTTACCTGACCGGACTGGGATTTCACCTTGATCCGGAGGCAAACTGAAGCCGGGCACTGCCCACCCGGCCCTGGACCCTAACGCCCTAGTGAAGGTGCCGCGGCTTGCGTCCGCCGCCACCGTGGCCCGTACCGCCTGAAGACCCGCCAAGCCCCCGCGGCGGCCGGCCCAATTGCATGGAAGTCACCAGCGCATCAAAGCGCCGTTCAAACAATTTATCGATGGCTGCGACAACTTCACCGAGTTCCGAGCCGTCAAAATGGCGCTCCATCAGGCCAATCGTGTCCTGCACAAGGAGGTCGCGCTGCACCCGCATGATGGCTGCAGGTGTGGGGCCTACAAAATACATGGCGAAATCGTCACGCGCCTCTTCGCCGCCGCCCTCTTCCTCGTCGTCAAAGTCGGCGTCGTAAAACGTCACCTCGATAGGCGCACCTTCACTGGAGAGTTCGTTCAGGCCCATGCACATCTCGTCAAGCGCCTGCCGGAAGTCTTCATCGCCAGGAACGGTCCAGCACATCTGCAGCACATGCTTGTGCACATCGAAGCGGATGCCCGGCTCTTCCTCGTAAGTACTCTCGGCAGCGTCGGCCAGCGATTTGGCGCCCGCGTACTTCCAGATGGGCTTCAGCGCCTCCTGCAACTGCTCAAACGTCGCATCCTCGCGCAAGGGCACTTCGCCATGCACATGGATTTCAAAAGGTGTGTTGTAACTCGCCATAAAACTATCTTAACCAGTTGAGCAAATTGACGCCAACAGCGGCGGCCGGCAGGCAAGCAGGGCCTTCGCAACAAGTTCCGTGGTGCCCGAGACCGGGATCGAACCGGTACGCCCGCTATTCACGAAGCGGCGGATTTTAAGTCCGCTGTGTCTACCTATTTCACCACTCGGGCCGAGGGCTCATTGTCAAACAAAAAAGCCCCTCTGCAGGGGCTTTGGCCGGGACATTTATGGAGGCGCGGCCCGGAGTCGAACCGGGCTAGCCGGATTTGCAATCCGGTACATAACCGCTTTGTTACCGCGCCGTATTTCATCCGCATCCACAAGACTCATTAGCCCTGCGGACCAGCCAATGAAAAAGGACAGCATTTTGAAGTGCTGCCCTTTAAATTGGAGCGGGAGAAGAGTCTCGAACTCTCGACCTCAACCTTGGCAAGGTTGCGCTCTACCAACTGAGCTACTCCCGCGTATCTTATACATATCGTATCGTTTACAGCTTCGAATTATAGCGCGATTTTCAGGCTTTGCGCAATATCGAAGAAAAAGTCTGTCAATGTTTTACGGTGCCCGTGATTTCTGCAGGCGCAACCACGGCTGGTGCAGCCGCCGCGGCCGCAATCGCCAGCTCTTCGTCCGTCAATGGAACAGGCTGGCGCTCAAGCGCAACCTGCAGCACCTGGTCAATCCATTTCACCGGAATGATCTCAAGCCCCTCTTTGACGTTGTCGGGAATCTCCTGCAGGTCCTTGGCATTTTCCTCGGGGATCAGCACGGTCTTGATACCGCCGCGCAAGGCCGCCAGCAGTTTTTCCTTGAGGCCGCCAATCGCCGTGACTTCACCGCGCAGCGTGATCTCGCCCGTCATGGCCACATCGCCTCGCACAGGGATACCGGTGAGCGCCGACACAAACGCCGTCGTCATGGCTGCACCGGCACTCGGGCCGTCCTTCGGGGTTGCACCGTCCGGCACATGAATGTGGATGTCGCGCTTCTCGAACATCTCGTCCTTGATGCCAAGCGTTTTGGCCCGGCTGCGCACCACCGTGCGGGCGGCCTCGACAGATTCCTTCATCACGTCACCAAGCGAGCCGGTGCGCGTGATAACGCCCTTGCCCGGCATGATGGCGGCCTCAATGGTCAGCAGGTCGCCGCCCACTTCAGTCCACGCCAGGCCAACCACCTGGCCCACCTGGTTTTGCTGCTCGGCACGGCCGTAATTGAATTTGCGCACGCCCAGGAATTCATTGAGGTTGTCGGGTGTCACCACAACCTGCGGCATCATCTTCTTGAGCTGTATGCCCTTGACGACCTTGCGGCAGATCTTGGACAGCTCGCGCTCCAGCGAGCGTACGCCGGCCTCACGCGTGTAGTAGCGCACGATGTCGCGCACAGCCTGCTCCTGCACTTCAAGTTCTTCGGGTTTTACGCCGTTGTTCTTGACCTGCTTAGGCAGCAGGTAGCGCATGGCAATGCTGGTTTTTTCGTCCTCGGTGTAACCCGACAGGCGGATCACTTCCATGCGGTCCAGCAGGGCCGGCGGAATGTTCATGGAATTGGAGGTCGCCACAAACATCACGTCGCTCAGGTCGAAATCGACCTCGACATAGTGGTCGCCAAAAGTGTGGTTCTGCTCAGGGTCCAGCACCTCCAGCAATGCGCTGGACGGGTCGCCCCTGAAGTCCGTGCCCAGCTTGTCGATCTCGTCGAGCAGGAACAGGGGATTTCGCGTACCGGCCTTTGAAAGGCTCTGCAGCACCTTGCCAGGCAAGGCACCGATGTAGGTGCGGCGATGCCCGCGGATTTCAGCTTCGTCACGCATGCCGCCCAGGGCCATGCGCACATACTTGCGGCCAGTGGCCTTGGCAATCGACTGGCCCAGCGAGGTCTTGCCGACACCGGGAGGGCCGACCAGGCACAGGATGGGCGCCTTGAGTTTGTCCACACGCTGCTGCACCGCAAGGTATTCAACGATGCGGTCCTTGACCTTTTCGAGGCCGTAGTGGTCTTCGTTGAGCACGTTTTCGGCATTGACCAGGTCGTGCTTGATCTTGGTCTTTTTGCTCCAGGGCAAACCTGTCAGCACATCGATGTAGGTCCGCACGACCGTGGCTTCGGCCGACATCGGCGACATGAGCTTGAGCTTTTTCAGCTCGCTCTCCGCCTTCTTGCGCGCTTCCTGCGGCATTTTGGCGGACTTGATCTTTTTCTCGATCTCTTCGACGTCCGCGCCCTCTTCGCCTTCACCCAGTTCCTTCTGGATAGCCTTGACCTGCTCGTTCAGGTAGAAGTCGCGCTGGTTCTTTTCCATTTGCCGCTTGACGCGGCCGCGGATTTTTTTATCCACATTGAGGATGTCGACCTCGCGTTCGAGCTGCTCGTAGAGGTTCTCAAGGCGCTCCTTGACCTGGGCCAGGTCAAGAATCACCTGTTTGGCATCAAGCTTGAGCGGCAGGTGCGCGGCAATGGTGTCGGCCAGGCGCCCGGCGTCGTCAATGCTGGAAATCGATGTGAGGATTTCCGGCGGAATCTTCTTGTTGAGTTTGACGTAATGGTCAAACTGCTGCATCACGGCGCGGCGCAGGGCTTCGATTTCGCTGGTCTTGTCTGCGGCAATGGCAGCGGCTTCAATCGGCGTCACATTGGCGCTGAAGTGCTGCTCGCCGTCCTCGATCTTGTTGACCCTGGCGCGCTGCTGGCCTTCGACCAGCACCTTGACCGTGCCGTCGGGCAACTTGAGCAGTTGCAGGATGGTGGCAACGCAACCCACCTCAAACATGTCCTCGACCGCGGGCTCATCCTTGGCAGCCGCTTTTTGCGCCACCAGCATGATGCGGCGCTCGGCCTCCATTGCCGATTCAAGGGCCTTGATGCTTTTTGGGCGACCGACAAACAGCGGGATCACCATGTGCGGGAACACCACCACATCGCGCAGGGGCAACAGGGGCAGGTCGATGGGGGTAGGAGGCAATGAGGTTTGTCCAGACATATAAGCCTTAAAAGAGCTTTAAACGTAAGCTTCCGGGACGAATCCCGAAAGCCAGGCCAGATACAGTAGCTTCGAACGTGGGGCGGGAATGGCTCTTTTCAAGCACGTCTTCCCGGACCCTCCAAAACGTTCAGGCCTTCTTTGCAGCCTCTCGGTACACCAGCAAGGGTGGCTTGTTCTCTTCAATGGTCGATTCGTCCACCACCACTTTGTCGACATTGCTGGTGTTGGGGAGATCAAACATGGTGTCTATCAGCGACTGCTCGAGGATGGAGCGCAGGCCACGGGCACCGGTCTTGCGAGCCAGCGCCTTGCGAGCAATGGCCTTGAGCGCCGAAGGGCGAATCTCCAGGTCCACACCTTCCATCGACAGCAGCTTGCTGAATTGCTTCACCACCGCGTTCTTGGGCTCGGTCAGGATCTGCACCAGCGCATCTTCGCTCAGCTCGGCCAGGGTGGCTACAACCGGCATGCGTCCGACCAGCTCGGGGATCAGGCCGAATTTGATCAGGTCTTCCGGCTCCACTTCCTTGAACGAGTCGGTCAGGCTGCGGGCTTTTTTACTCTTGACCGCAGCGCCAAAGCCAATGCCCGATGCTTCAGTGCGGTTTTCGATGACTTTTTCAAGCCCCGAAAATGCACCACCACAAATGAAAAGGATATTTGTGGTGTCGACCTGCAGGAAGTCCTGGTTCGGGTGCTTGCGCCCGCCCTGCGGCGGCACGGAAGCCATCGTGCCTTCAATCAGTTTAAGCAAGGCCTGCTGCACGCCCTCACCCGACACATCGCGGGTAATCGACGGGTTGTCTGACTTGCGCGAGATCTTGTCGATCTCGTCAATGTAGACAATGCCCTGCTGCGCGCGCTCGACTTCATAGTTGCAGCTCTGCAGCAGTTTCTGGATGATGTTTTCGACGTCCTCACCTACGTAACCGGCTTCGGTCAGCGTGGTGGCGTCTGCCATCACAAAAGGAACATTCAGCGTGCGCGCCAGGGTCTGGGCCAGCAAGGTCTTGCCCGAGCCGGTCGGGCCAATCAGCAGGATGTTGCTTTTGGTGAGCTCGACCTCGTCTTTTTTGGCCTTGTCCTTGTGGCGCAGGCGTTTGTAGTGGTTGTAGACCGCCACAGCCAGCGTGCGCTTGGCAGGTTCCTGGCCGATGACATAACCGTCCAGCGTGTTCTTGATCTCAAGAGGCGTTGGCAGCTCGCTGCGGGTTTCGCGTACATCTTCGCCGGCGGGCAACTCGTCACGGATGATTTCATTGCACAGGTCTATGCATTCATCGCAGATAAAAACCGACGGGCCCGCGATGAGCTTTTTGACTTCGTGCTGGCTCTTACCGCAAAAAGAGCAGTACAGGGTCTTTTCGCTGGAGGAGCCTTTTTTTTCGGCCATTTGGGGGGATGCCTTCTAAAGTGGCTAGGGGAAACGTTACCTAATGATAACCAAATAAAAACGGCGCCTTCTGTTACAGAAAGCGCCGTTTCACCAGAGCAATTGAATGCTTTTTGCCTGGCTCGACTCCCGGGTTTTACGGGCGCTTCGAGATCACCTCGTCAACCAGGCCATAGGTCTTGGCTTCGTCGGCAAACATGAAATAGTCGCGTTCGGTATCACGCTCGATTTTTTCGACCGTCTGGCCCGTATTGGCAGCGAGGATGCGGTTGAGCTGGTCACGGGTTTTCAGGATGTCGCGGGCATGGATCTCGATATCCGTGGCCTGGCCCTGTGCACCGCCCGAAGGCTGGTGAATCATGACGCGGGAGTTTGGCAGCGAGAAGCGCTTCCCCTTGGTCCCGGCGGACAGCAGAAAAGCACCCATGCTGGCGGCCATGCCGACACACAGCGTCGAAACATCGGGTTTGATGAACTGCATGGTGTCGTAAATCGCCATGCCGGCCGTCACCGATCCGCCTGGGGAGTTGATGTAGAAGGAAATGTCCTTGTCCGGGTTTTCGCTTTCCAGGAACAGCAGCTGCGCCACCACCAGGTTGGCGGTCTGGTCATTGACCGGGCCGACCAGGAAAATCACGCGCTCCTTGAGCAGCCGGGAATAAATGTCGTAAGACCGCTCACCGCGGCCGGATTGCTCAATCACCATAGGCACCATGCCCAGACCTTGGGTTTCAAGCGCGCCAGCCTGCGGGCCGGTATAGGCGCCGCCATAAATACTGTTTCTGACCATCATGTTTTCTCCAGAGATGTTTGTACTGTACCCAAAAGAAATGGGGCTTGTGCTCCGGACTTCAAGCCGGGCGCAAACCCCAATTCATTTGAAAAGCGGATGGCTGATCAGTTCTGGGCCATCAGGTCGTCAAACGACACGGTTTTCTCGGTCACTTTGGCCTTGGACAACACATAGTCGGTCACGTTGTTTTCGATCACAACCGCCTCGACTTCAGCCATGCGGCGGTTGTCGCTCAGGTACCAGCGCACCACGTCCTGCGGCTTTTCGTAGCTGGCAGCGAGTTCTTCGATGTGCGCCTTGAGCTGCTCGGGCTTGGCCTGCAGGTTGTTGGCACGCACCAGTTCGGCAACAACGAGGCCCAGGCGCACGCGCTTTTCAGCTTGTGGACGGAAAATATCGTCAGGAATCGGCGCCTTGTCGGCGTCCTTGATGCCGCGCTGCTTCAGGTCGGCACGGGCGTTCTCGATCATGCGATCGAGTTCGGCCTGCACGCTGGAATTGGGTAGGTCGAGCTCGGCATTGGCCACCAGCGCGTCCATCACCGCGTTCTTGTTGCGGGCCAGCAGGCGGAACTTGACTTCGCGCTCGAGGTTTTTCTTGATGTCGGCGCGCAGGCCTTCAACCGTTGCGTCGGCAATACCCAGGGACTTGGCCAGGGCCTCGTTCACTTCAGGCAGGTGGGCGGCTTCGAGCTTTTTCACCGTGACCAGGAAGTCGGCCTGTTTGCCGGCAACGTCCTTGCCATGGTAGTCAGCCGGGAAGTTCAGGGGGAAAGTCTTGCTTTCGCCGCTTTTCATGCCGCGCACGGCATCTTCGAACTCCTTGAGCATCTGGCCGTCACCGATCAGGAACTGGTAGTCCTCGGCCTTGCCGCCGGCAAAGGGTTCGCCGTCGATCTTGCCTTCAAAGTCGATGGTGGCGCGGTCGCCTTCCTGTGCAGGCGCATCGGCTGCGCGCTGTGCGAAGGTGCGGCGCTGCTTGCGCAGGATGTCAATGGTCTTGTCGATGGCGGCATCGCTGACTTCAGCGTTGACCTTTTCGACTTCCGCATTGGACAGGTCGTTGATCTTGACGTCCGGGTAAACCTCAAACACAGCGTCAAACACCAGGTCACCCTCGGGTGCGCCTTCTTTTTCGCTGATGCGCGGCTGGCCTGCCACGCGAAGCTTGGCTTCATTGGCGGCCACGGCAAAAGCCTCGCCAACCTTGTCGTTCATGACTTCGTAATGCACCGAATAGCCATAACGCTGGGCCACAACGTTCATGGGCACCTTGCCGGGACGGAAACCGTCCATCTTGACGGTGCGGGCCAGCTTTTTCAAACGCGTGTCAACTTCAGACTGGATGGTGCCCACGGGCAGCGTCAAGGTGATTTTGCGTTCCAGCTTTTCAAGGGTTTCAACAGTCACGGCCATGATGGTTTCCTAAACGTCTAGTAATGGTCAAACAGGGTTGGCCGGCGCCCGCCTTTGCGGTGCCCGGTCAATCTGCAATTTTCAAGGTGGTGCGCGGGGGGGGACTCGAACCCCCACACCATTGCTGGCGTCAGGACCTAAACCTGGTGCGTCTACCAATTTCGCCACCCGCGCGCCTGAAACAAAAAACGGGAATACGGCCTGCCAGAGGTTTCTCAAAGGCCTGGCCGAACTCCCGCCTGAAATCGGTCAACTTTCTATTTTAGCCTGTAATGGGGCCCTGTTCCCGGCTCCCCCGAACCAGCCGGGTCCCGGCGCTGTGCGCCGGCCCGCTGGCGGGGTTATTGAGACGCCGGTGTTTCGCGTTTTACGCGAAACCATGCGGCGTACATGGCGGGCAAAGCCAGCAAAGTCAATGCCGTTGCCACAATCAGGCCACCCATGATGGCCACGGCCATGGGGCCCCAGAACACGCTGCGCGACAGCGGAATCATGGCCAGAACCGCCGCAGCCGCCGTCAGGACGATGGGCCGCAAGCGGCGAACGGCGGACTCGACAATCGCATCCCAGGCCGGCACGCCCCTGGCGCGGTCATGCTCTATCTGGTCAATCAGGATGACCGAATTGCGCTGGATCATGCCCATCAGAGCAATCACGCCCAGCAAGGCCACAAAACCGAAGGGCCTGCCCAACACCAGCAACGCGCCCGCCACACCGGCAATGCCCAACGGCCCGGTCAGGAACACCAGCAGCGCGCGGCTAAAGCTTTGCAGTTGCAACATGAGCAATGTAAAGGTCAAAAACAGCATGACAGGAATGCCCGCAGCAATCGAGGCGGAGCCCTTGCTGCTTTCCTCCACCGCGCCGGCCACCTGTATACGGTAGCCGGCAAGTCCTGCGGCATGCCACTTTTTCTCCAGCGCCGCCAGTTTGGGACGCAGTTCATCTGTGACGGTCGCGCCCTGCAGGCCTTCCACGATGTCGCCCTGCACGGTGATGGCGTAATCGCGGTTCTCGCGCCACATCACGCCGGGCTCCCAGGTAAACACGGGTTTGGCGATCTGCGTCAGCGGGATGGACTTCCCGGATGCCGTCGGCAGGTAGGCGTTGGCAATATCGGTAATGGCCTTGCGTTCGTCCTGCGGCTGGCGCAGCACGATATCGATCAGCCTGTCGCCCTCGCGGTATTGCCCGACGGTGGTGCCCGACAGCATGGTGCGCGAAGCTTGCGCTATGGACTGGCTGGTCACGCCAAGGGCCCTGGCCTTGGACTGGTCGACTTCCAGCCTCAGCACCTTGACGGATTCGTTCCAGTTGTCGTTCACACCCCGGGTATTCGGGCTGTCGCGCATGACGGCCTTGACCTCGTCGGCGCGCTCGCGCAGCACCAGCGGGTCGGTCCCCACAACGCGAAACTGCACCGGGTAAGGCACGGGCGGTCCGTTGGGCAGCAGCTTGACACGGCCACGCACCTCGGGAAACTCCTGGGCCAGAAGCGTCGGCAGCTTGATGCGCAGGGATTCGCGTACCTTGAGGTCTTTCGGCAAGACAATCATTTGCGACACATTGGTCTGCGGAAAGACCTGGTCCAGCGGCAGGTAAAAACGTGGCACACCCGACCCGACCCAGGTGCTCACAGAGGTCACGCCCTCCTCTTTCAGCAAACGCGCCTCGACACGTTTTGCGGTCGCCTCATTGGCCTCAAACGAGGTGCCCTCGGGGAACCAGATGTCCAGCATGATTTCCGGGCGGCTCGAGTCCGGAAAAAACTGCTGCTGCACCTTGCCCATGCCGGCAATGCCCAAAGCAAAGGTCAGGACCGTTGCGCCTATGGTGATCCAGCGGTGCTGCACACACCAGTTCACCGCCCGGCGAAAGGTGTTGTAGAAGGGCGAGTCGAACATCTCGTGTTCGTCATGCCCGTGCGCGCCGGGTTTTCTTTCCAGCACATGGTCCGGCTTCCTGAGCAGCAGGGTGCCGAGGTAAGGCACAAAGTAGACCGAGACAATCCAGCTCAGCACCAGCGCAATCACCGTCACGGCAAAGATCGCATAGGTGTACTCGCCGGTGACTGACCTGGCCAGGCCTATCGGCAAAAAGCCCGCGGCGGTAATCAGCGTGCCGGTCAGCATGGGCATGGCGGTGATTTCATAGGCGAAGGTGGCTGCGCGCACCTTGTCGTAGCCCTCCTCCATCTTGCGCACCATCATCTCCACGGCAATGATGGCATCGTCCACCAGCAGGCCGAGCGCAATGATCAGCGAGCCCAGCGATATCTTGTGCAGGCCGATACCGAAATAAAGCATCGCCAGAAAGGTGAGGCCCAGCACCAGCGGAATCGTGATGCCGACGACCAGCCCGGGCCGCACATCGATGTAATAACGCTTCCACCATGGCAACGGGCCGTTGCCGGCACCACCATCGGGCCGCTTGTGGAAACCCAGGCTGATGAAGCTGACCGCCAGCACGATCACCACGGCTTCGATCAGCACGCGGACAAATTCATTGACCGAGCTGGCCACGGCAGTAGGCTGGTCCTGCACCTGAACCAGCGTGATGCCGGCAGGCAGTGTTTTTCCGATGCTGGCCGACAGCGCCTTTAATGACTTGCCCAAAGCAATGATGTCACCGCCCTTGGCCATCGACACACCCAGCGCAATGACTTCCTTGCCCTGGTGGCGCACCTTGACGCTGGGCGGATCAACATAAGCGCGCTTGATCTCGGCGATATCACCCAGGCGCAACTGGTTGCCCGAGCTGCCTCGAATCGGCATGGCCCGCAACTGCTCGACCGCCTCAAACTGTCCCGCCACACGCACCTGCACCACATCCAGCGGTGTCTGTACTGCCCCCGCGGACTCCACGGCGTTTTGCTGCCCGAGCTGGTTCAGTACCTGGTTGAAATCCAGCCCCAGTTGGGCCAGCCGCTTCTGCGAGATTTCAATAAACAGTTTTTCGTCCTGCACGCCGAACAGCTCGACCTTGGACACGTCCGGCACGCGCAGCAACTGCTGGCGCACATCGTCGGCAAAGGTCTTGACTTCTGCATAGCTGAAACCGTCGGACTCCAGCGCATAGATCACGCCATAGACGTCGCCAAATTCATCGTTAAAAAACGGGCCCTGGACACCACCCGGCAGGGTAGCGCGCATGTCGCCGATTTTTTTGCGCACGCTGTACCAGACACCGGGCACCTCCGACGCCTTGGAAGAGTCCTTGATCTGGAAAATGATTTGCGACTCGCCGGGTTTGGAATAACTGCGTATCTTGTCGGCGTATGGCACTTCCTGCAAGGTACGCTCCAGCTTGTCGGTGACCTGCTCGGCCACCTGCTGCGCCGTGGCGCCCGGCCAGTAGGTGCGCACCACCATGGCCCGGAAGGTAAAGGGCGGGTCTTCGTCCTGCCCTAGCTGGAAGTAAGAGGCAAAACCCAGCAACATCAGCACTACCATGAGGTAGCGTGTCAGCGCCGGATGGTCCAGCGCCCATTTGGAGAGGTTAAAACCCTTGGCAGGTGATTCGGAAGGCTGTGAAGGCGGGATAGAAGGTGGTGTCTGCGTCATGACGGCCTTACTTCCCGACGCTGGAAGCAGCGGTAGTTGCCGCACTGGCAGCAGGCGTCGCGGCAACAAGTTTTACAGCCGCGGCATCAACCGCTCCTGAATTGATAGCTGACTGCGCGCCATCCACGGGGGCCAGGCCCGCTTTTTCCTGATAAATACTGACTTTTTGCCCGGGCGACAACACATGGACACCGGCGCTCACCACCAGCATGCCCGGCTGCAGGCCTGCCGCGATGACGGCTTCGTTGCCATCGGCCGTGGCAATCTGGATTGTCTGCGACCTGACAGTCATGCTGGCCTTGTCCAGCACCCAGACGGCAGTGGCCTTGCCTTCCTGCCTCAGCGCGCTGGTCGGCAGCTTGATGACCTGCAGGCCCTCCGCCCCCGCAGCGCCCAAACCCTGAGGCACAACATAGACGGTCGCGCCCAGCGGCGGTGTCGTGTCCCTGGCCTCCAGCGACACCTTGACCATGTAGGTGCGCGTGACCGGGTCGGCACTGGCGCCCACCTCGCGCACCTTTGCCGCCAGTTGCGTGTCCTGGTTCCAGCCACGCACCTTCACGGGCATGCCTGGCCTGAACAAGGTGACCTTGTCTTCAGGAACGGAAAAAACCGCATCGCGCAAACCATCGGTGGCAATACGCACCACAGGCGTTCCGGCCGCAACAACCTGGCCAGGGTCGGCTTCCAGCGCGGTGACCACGCCCGCAACATCCGCGACCAGCGAGGCATAACTGGCCTGGTTGCCCTGCATCGCCAGCTGTGACTGGGCCTGCTCATACTGGGCCTGCGCGGCCTTGAGCGTTGTCTCGCGGCGCTCCAGTTCGGCGCTGCTGATGAAGTTCTGGTCTTTCAGCTCCTTGTAGCGCTTGAAATCCGCAGCCGCCAGGTCACGGTTGGTCTCGGCAGCGCGCAACTGGGCCTTGGCGGCATCGGCGGCCAGTTTGTAATCCTGCGGATCGAGCTGGGCCAGCACCTGGCCGGCCTGGACGCGCTGGCCCAGTTCAGCCTGCCGTTTGATGATCTTGCCGGCCACGCGGAATCCCAGCCTCGACTCCACCTGCGCCCTGACCTCACCCGCAAACTCATGGCTGGACGAAAAAGCAGCATTTCCAACCGTCAGCACCTTCACTGCACGAACAGGCTCCTCAGGCGGTGCGGCTGGAGAACAGGCGGCCAGCAAAAAAGCTGCGCCGGCCAGCGCAAAAATGGTTTTTTTCATGGTTTGGGTAAAGGCTGAATTTCTCAATTAATGACTGACTGGTTAGTAATCTAGGGTAAACCTGAATACTTGTCAAGCGACAATCCAGGCCATGAATCACGCCAGCAACCCCGTCCCTGACCGTGGCGCCGCTACAGCCCCGCATGGTCTCAGCCAGGGGGTAGACCACTACGAAAACTTTCCGGTAGCGTCCTTTCTTTGCCCGCCCGCCCTGCGCCCGGCCATAGCCGCCATTTACTGGTTTGCACGAACAGCCGACGACCTGGCCGACGAAGGTGATGCCACAGCCGCGACACGCCTGGCTGACCTGGCCGCCTACCGCGCCGACCTGGCTGCCTGTGCCGGCGGCCAGCCTGCTTCTGCCCGCTGGGCAGCGGTTTTTGCGCGCCTGCAACCCGTCATCAAACAATTTGGGCTGCCGGTAAATTTGCTGGCCGATTTGCTCAGCGCCTTTGAGCAGGATGTCGTCAAAACCCGCTACGCCAGCCAGGCCGAACTGCTGGATTACTGCCGCTGGTCCGCAAACCCGGTGGGCCGGCTGCTGCTGCACCTCTATGGCGTGCATGATGCAATTTCGCTCCGGCAAAGCGACTGCGTTTGCAGCGCCCTGCAACTCATCAATTTCTGGCAGGACCTGAGCCGGGACATCCCGAACGGCCGCATTTACCTGCCTGCGGACAGTTGGGCAACGCACTCGGTTGACGAGCTGCAGTTGCTGGCCTTGCAGGTCAACCCTGCCACGACCGGCCTGATAGCGGCCAATGTCGCCTGGGCACAAACACTGATGCGCGAAGGCGCACCGCTGGTAAAAACCGTACCCGGCCGGGCTGGCTGGGAGTTGCGGCTGGTGGTCCAGGGCGGCCTGCGCATCGCTGAAAAGATCGAACAGCTTGGTTTCGCAACGCTTCGTGAACGTCCAAAGCTCACCGCATGGGATGCCACAGTCATGGCTTGGCGCGCACTCTGGATGTAAAAATCGGAAGCGGAGCGAGGCCTTCGCAAGCCGGGGCCGCGGAACTGGCTTTGCCAGGCCGCAGGCGCAGCGGCCCCCTCGGGGGGCAGAGAGCTACACGCAGTGAGCGAGCGTGGGGGTCATGTAACAATTGAGACCATGACCCCCGAGCAGTATGTACAGGAAAAAGCCGCCGCGTCCGGCAGCAGTTTTTATTACGCGTTTTTGTTTTTGCCCAAGGAGCGGCGCGCCGCCATCACGGCGTTTTACGCCTTTTGCAGGGAGATTGACGACGTTGTCGATGAAGTCGTTGACCCCGGCGTAGCCAGGACCAAACTGGCCTGGTGGCAAAACGAAGTCAGCAAGTCCTTTGCCGGCCAGCCCAGCCACCCCGTGACAAAGGCGCTGATGCCGCTGGCGGGCAAGTACCAGATTGAAGCGCGCCATTTGCAGGCCGTGATTGAAGGCTGCCAGATGGACCTGGAGCAAAACCGTTACCTCGACTTTCCCGGCCTGCAGCGTTATTGCCACCTGGTGGCGGGCATCGTCGGTGAAGTCGCTGCGCGTATTTTTGGCCAGACCGAAGAAAGCACCACGGCCTATGCCCACAAGCTTGGCCTGGCGTTCCAGCTGACCAACATCATCCGCGACGTGGGCGAAGATGCCCTGCGCGGCCGCATCTACATCCCGGTCAACGAACTGCAGCAGTTTGACGTCAAGGCGCATGAAGTGCTGAAGCGCCAGTACTCAGACCGTTTCACCGCACTGATGCAGTTCCAGACCCAGCGTGCACTGGCGCTTTACGATGAGGCCCTCACCATGCTGCCCGCCGCCGACCGCAGGGCGCAAAAACCCGGCCTCATGATGGCCAGCATTTACCGCACCCTGCTGCGCGAGATTGCAGCCGACAACTACCAGGTGCTGCACCAGCGGGTCAGCCTGACGCCGCTGCGCAAGTTCTGGCTGGCGTGGAAAACCCAGGCCTTCGGCAAAATTCAATGAGCCCCCACGCTCCCCACTTCGTGTGGTTCGCTGCCCCCCTAGGGGGCTGGCCTTGCTTGGGGCGGCCCGGCGCTGCGGCCGATCGCCCCCACGCTCCCCACTTCGTGTGGTTCGCTGCCCCCCTAGGGGGCGCTGCGCCTGCGGCCTGGCAAAGCCAGTTCCGCGGCCCCGGCTGGCGAAAACCTCGCTTCGGCCAAGGTCTGCAGATCGCGGGTAGGGATACCATGGCGGTTTCGCTGTCTCAACCGTGAAGGTCGCCATCATCGGCGCGGGCTGGGCCGGCTGCGCGGCGGCTGTTGAAGCCACCCGGCGCGGTCATCACGTCACGATCTTTGAGGCTGGCCGCACTGCCGGCGGCCGTGCACGGCGTGTCGAGCTCATGCTGGCCGGCCAGGCGCAGGCACTGGACAACGGCCAGCACATCCTGATCGGCGCCTACAGCGAAAGCCTGAAACTCATGGCCGATGTCGGCGTGGACGTTTCGGCCGGCTTGCTGCGCCTGCCACTCACCATGCAGTTCCCCGACGGCAGCGGTCTCAGGCTGCCGCGACTGCCTGCGCCGCTGGATGCACTGGCCGGCATCCTGGGTACACGCGGCTGGTCCTGGCACGACAAATTTTCACTCCTCAAGGTGTGCTTTGGCTGGCAGTTGCGCCGTTTTGAATGTGCACCGCAACTGTCGGTCTCGGATTTATGCAGTGGGCTCCCGGCTACGGTGATGCACACCCTGATCGAGCCACTGTGCGTGTCGGCCCTCAACACCCCGCCGGAGCGGGCCAGCGGCCAGGTGTTTCTGCGTGTCATGCGTGATGCGCTGTTTGCAGGCAACGGCGCATCCAACCTGCTGCTGCCGCGCATTGACCTGAGTGCGCTGATGCCGGATGCCGCGCTGGCCTGGCTGCAGCGCCATGGCGGCGAGGTACGGCTGGGCGCACGCGTGCAGGCCATCACACGGGCCGATAAACACTGGATGCTGGCAGGCGAAGCCGATACCTTCGGTGCGTTTGACAGCGTCGTTCTGGCCTGCCCGTCCACAGATGCGGCGCGGCTGGTGCAGGCCAATGGCCTGCCCTGCGAACCCTGGCTCACACAAACACGCGGCCTGCAGCATGAACCCATCGCCACGGTGTATGCCCTGGCACCCGGCGCTCGTTTGAGCCAGCCCATGCTGGCGCTGCGCCCGGGCAAGGGCCATCCTGCGCAGTTTGTGTTTGACCGAGGGCAACTCGGCGGCGCGCCCGGGCTGCTGGCCTTTGTGGTGAGCATCAGCGAAGGCGACAGCGCCACCCTGGGGTCCCAGGTGCAGGCGCAAGCCGCAGCGCAACTCGGACTTAGCGGCCTGCAGCTCCTGCAAACCATTGTTGAAAAACGCGCCACCTTTGCCTGCTCGCCCGGCTTGCAGCGGCCCGGCCTGCACATCGCCCCCGGCCTGCTGGCCTGCGGTGACTACATCGACGGACCCTACCCTGCAACCCTGGAAGGGGCGGTGCGCTCGGGACTGGAGGCGGCCAGGGCCCTGCCGGACCCGGCGCCTAAATCGCTATCAATTCAATAGCTGGTTGCGCAGGCATATCGCCGGCCATGGGCACTTTTTATTAGAAAAACTGCGCCGGCGCGCCTCAGGCTGCGATGAAATCGCACAGCTCGGTCAAGCTGCCCACGGTGATATGCGGCTTCTCGGCGTGTTTCCATTCGCTGGCTGCCCGGTTAAGCCAGACCGTCTGCATACCGGCATTCAGCCCGCCCAGGACATCCAGCATGGCATCGTCACCGATATGCAGGACGTTTTCAGGAACGGTATCCACAGCCCCGGCCGCTGCATGAAAAATACGCGGGTCGGGCTTGCCCACGCCAAACGCCTGCGCGCTGACGTTGGCACTGAAATACCGCTGCAGGCCTATACGCTCAATGTCGGCATTGCCATTGGACAGCGCCACCACGGGAAAACGCGCAGACAGGAATTCCAGCGCCTGCAAGGCATCTTCAAACAGGGTCACCCGGTTGCGCTCCGCAAAAAATATCTCGTAGCCCTGCTCGGCAAGCAGCGGGTTTTCCCTGGAGCGGTACAGCGCCAGGCGTATCGCCTCACGCCTGATGGCGCCCATGTCGTGCTTCAACTCGGGCCGTGTGCGAACCACGTGCGCACGGATTTCATTGCGCACCACGGCGTTGGAAAACAGTGCCGCCGTCATGGGCGCATGCGTGCTCAACCAGTTTTCAAGTGCCTTTTCGGCGCGCTCAATGGCTGGCCACACGGGCCAGAGCGTGTCGTCAAGGTCCAGGGTGACGGCCTTGATTCTTTTCAGGTCGAGCATGTTTTATAAAAAGGTGCTGCGGAGCATGGAAGTCGCAGGCAGGTTCAGGAAAGTTAGGTAAGCGAGAATAACCCATGTCTTTTGCCACCGAACCCACCTTCCAGCACGGGCAGGCGCCCAAAGCAGCGTCCGGCACCGCCATCCTGTTTTGCAACCTCGGCACGCCCGATGCCCCCACCGCGCCAGCGCTGCGCCGCTACCTGGCTGAATTCCTGAGCGACCATCGTGTGGTGGAGATCCCCAGGTTGCTCTGGTGGCTGATCCTGCACGGCATCATCCTGCGCATCCGGCCCAAAAAATCGGCGGCCAAATACGCCAGCATCTGGATGAAAGAAGGCTCGCCGCTCAAGGTCTGGACCGAAAAGCAGGCCACGATGCTGCGCGGCTACCTGGCCGTGCGCGGCCATGCAGTAGAGGTGCGTTATGCCATGCGCTACGGCAACCCTTCGATTGCATCGCAGCTGGACCAGCTCAAGGCTGACGGCGTGACACGCGTGCTGATACTGCCCGCCTATCCGCAATACAGCGGTACCACCACCGCCAGCGTGTTTGATGCGGTCTACACCTGGGCAGCCAAAGTGCGCCGCCTGCCGGAGTTCCGCTTCGTCAACAACTACCACGATGTGCCCGGCTACATAGACGCGCTGGCCGACCGGGTCCGCGCGCACTGGCGGGTCAACGGCAAGGCCGAGCAACTGCTCATGAGCTTTCACGGCGTGCCAGAACGCACGCTAAAGCTCGGCGACCCCTACCACTGCGAGTGCCACAAAACCGCACGCCTGCTGGCGTCAAGCCTGGGCCTGGAAAAAGACAGCTACAAAGTCACCTTCCAGTCACGCTTCGGCAAGGCCAAATGGCTGGAGCCCTACACCGAACCCACGCTGATCGGTATGGCGCAGGCCGGTGTCAAAAGCGTTGATGTGGTGTGCCCGGGTTTTACCGGCGACTGCCTGGAGACGCTGGAAGAAATCAACATGGAAGCGCGCCACGCATTCCTTGAAGCGGGCGGCAAGGCATTCAACTACATCGAATGCCTGAACGACAGCCCGGTGTGGCTGGCCGCGCTGGCGGAGTTCAGCGTGCAACACCTGGCCGGCTGGCCGACACAGGCCGGTGCGAATACGCAGGAGCTGGCTGCCATGCGGGCTGCGGCGCAATCGCTGGGCGCAAGCCAGTAAAGGCATGCAGCACACATGCGCATGAAAAACAAGGAGAAACCACTTGCCTGAACTGACACTGAGCCAGACCAACGAAGGTGTCTTCCGCGTACTGGACGCACAGGGCAGCCACGTCGGCAACCTGAAACTGATCAGGGGCTTGTGGAAGTTCAAGGCGATTGGTTACGGCCCCGGCGGTGAGCTCATTCCCGGCGGCGGCCCGCTCACGGAACGGCACAACACATCCTTTGCAGCGCCCGACGCAGAAATTGTTTCAGCAACGCTGATGCAGCCGCGCCCCGCCACTCCGGCCACTTTCAGGCATTAAATATGCCCCTGGCCCTCATGTAATGCGCGCCACCAGCTATCAATTCAATAGCAAATAGAATTCAACCCGCAGCATCAATAAACGCCGTCACCCGCTCCAGCTGGTCCGGCACATTCAGCGCCGGCGCATGACCGCAGTCTTCAATCTCAACCACCTGCGTCAAGCCGCAGGCGCCCGGCCCGCGGCGCATCATGGCGCTGGTCGTCTCGCGCAGCACCAGGTCGGACTCGGCACCGCGCAAACACAGCACAGGTATTTTGATCTCGTCATAGTGGTCCCAGATCAGGTAGTCGTTGGGGTGGCTGATGAACTGCTGCACCATGGCCGGGTCGTAATGCGGCGTGACGCGCCCGTCGGGCAAGCGGCGTGTGGAGGTTTCGGTCAGGCGTCGCCACTGCTCGTCGCTCAGCCAGCCATAGGGTTTGTAGACCACACGGAAAAACGCTTCGAGTTCCACCACCGTGGCAAACGCCGGCGGGCTGCCGGCATAGGCACGGATGCGGCCTATGGCCTCGTCTGCCAGTTGCGGAGCGTTGTCGTTCAGGGTCAGGCTCAGGATGCGCTGCTTCATGCCTGGCTGGAACAGGCCTGAAGCGCACACCGTGCCGATCGCGCCGCCCATGGATGTTCCCACCCAGTGCGCTTTTTCAATTTTGAGTTGATCGAACAGCGCCGCCGCAATGCGCGCATAAAAGCGCAGGCAGTACTCATGCGTTGGCCGCGGGCTCCACTGGCTCAGGCCGCGGCCTATGGTGTCAGGGCAGATCACGCGGTAGCGGCTGCTCAGGTGTTCGGCCAGCTCGTCCATGTCGCGCCCGGTGCGCGCCAGCCCGTGCCATGCGATGACAACACGCTCGTGCTGCGCACCCCACTCCGTGTAGTGGATCTCGCGTCCTGCGCAAGTCAAATAGTGCGAGCTGAATGGCATGGGTTGACCGTCTTTATGAACAATGCTTTGGGGATGGCGGGATCCGGGCCTACTTCAGCAGCTTGCCGGTGCTGCCGATCACGGTCACCTCGACATAACGCGAGCCGACCCGGTTGCTGGGCGAGTAGCCGACGGTGATACCGCCGGTGTCGTAACTGCCCATGGACTCCAGCGCCTTGACCACTTTGGCCCGCGTCGGGTTGGGGCCAGCGCGGCGCAGGGCCTCGACCAGTACCTTGGCGCCTACAAACTCTTCAAAACTTGTGTAGTTGACGAGTTCCTTGGGTGCATATTTTTTCAGCAGGGCCTGGTACTCGCGCACCACCGGCAGGTTGGCCATATAGGGATACGGCACCACCTGGCTGATGCCCAGGCCGTGTGCGTTTTTCAGGCCGGCCAGCTTGACCAGTTCGGCCGGGTCCACCACGGAAATGTTGTACAGCTGCGCACCGCCGCCGCTTTCACGGTAGAGCTTCATGAAGGCCGCCGTGGACTTGTTGACCGACACCATGATGATGGCCTGCGCGTCGGAGGCCTTGATCTTTTTGACAGCCTCTTCAACCTTGTCGGTATTGCGCTCGTAACTCGCCGCCACGGCCAGCTTGAGCTGGCGTTTGTCCAGCGCGTTGGTCACGCCCAGCAAGCCGGCCTTGCCAAAGCCATCGTCCTGGTACATCACGGCAATACGTTTCATGCCCAGTGTCGTCAACTGCTGCACCATGTGTTCGGCCTCGTCGGCATAACCGGCGCGCACATGGAAAATCCACGGGTTAAAAGGCGTGCGCAAGGACTCGCCGCCGGTATAGGGCGCCACCAGCGCGGCGCCGCCCACATCCAGCACGCCATCGGTCAGGAGCTGCGTGACATTGGCCGTGCCGGCAAAGCCAAACAGCGCCACCACCTCGGGCCGGGCCAGCATCTCGCGCGTGAGGCGAACCGTCTCGGCCACCTTGTAGCCGTCATCGACCACCTCATGCCGGATTTTTGCGCCGTGTATGCCGCCCTGCGCATTGATGGCATCAAAATAGATCTGCCCGCCCACCACCATCTGGTGCCCGGTACTGGCCAGCACACCGGACAAGGGCGCCACCTGCCCGATCACCAGTTCCGCTGCCGGTGCAAGCCCGGCCAAACCATACAACGCCAGCGCTGTCACCGTCTGCCGGCCCCATGCTTTAAATGCCTTCATGATTTGTCTCCTGTGGTGCCTGTGTTCAGGCCCTGTTTGTGACTCCCTGCACCCCCGCGGCCCTGAGCCGCCCCACAACGCCGCTGGGAAAGTAATACACCGAAAGAACAAACAGCACGCCCAGCCAGAGCAGCCAGCGGTCGGGCGACAGCAAGGCAGCCAGCCAGGGCAAGGAAGACGCGGATTCGCTGCCCAGTCGCAGCAAATCCTGCAGGTAGCTTTGCGCCACCAGGAAAAGGGCCGAGCCGAGCGCGGCCCCGTAAATCGTGCCCATGCCGCCAATCACCACGATCAGCAGCACGTCCATCATGATTTCAAAGGACAGCGAGGTGTCCGGCCCGTTGTAGCGCAGCCAGAGCGCCAGCATGGCGCCGGCCAGGCAGGCAAACAGCGCGGACAAGATGCTGGACAGCGTGCGGTAAACCACCACGCGGTAGCCAATCGCCTCGGCCCTGAATTCGTTCTCGCGGATCGCCTGCAGCACGCGCCCGAAAGGCGAGTTCACGATGCGCAGCATGGCCAGCAGCAACACCACAGCCACCACAAACAAGAGGTAGTAACACAGCAGACGCCCGTCCAGCGTCACGCCAAGGAAGGGCTGCTCGGAAAACTCGAAGCTGGGCGACAGCAGCTCCGGCACCTTGAAGGTCAGGCCGTCTTCACCACCGGTAATGTCTGACAGCTGCGATGCCAGCGTCAGGAATGCCGAAGCCACGGCCAGCGTGATCATGGCAAAAAAGATGGCCCTGACTCGCAGCGAAAAAAGTCCCACCAGCAACGCCAGCACAAAAGAAATGGCCAGTGACGACACAAGCCCCACGGCCAGCGCCTGCCAGGTCGGCCCCATGCGTGTTGTGGCAATGGCAATGCCGTATGCGCCAATGCCGAAAAACATGGTATGCGCAAAACTGACGATGCCGGTGTAACCCAGCAGCAAATCGAAACTGGCCACCAGCACGATGAAGATCAGCACCTTGGCGGCAACATTCAGCGCCTTGATGCCAGGAAAGATAAACGGCGCTGCGGCCAGCGCCACAAGCAGCAGCACCAGCATCACGGCCAGCACGCGGCTGCGCGGGAAGTCGTCGGAGAGGAGTCTTTTCAGCATGATCAATTCCTACCGATTAGCCACAGGGTACACACCCTGTGGACGCCACAAAAGAATGGCCATCATCAGCGCGATGTTCGAAAAAAGTGCCACCTTGGGCAGCAGGAAACCGGTGTAGTTCGCCATCAGCCCGACCAGCAAGGCGCCTATCAGCGCACCGCCTGTGGAGCCAAGGCCGCCAATGATGATGACGATGAAGATCAGCACATTGACCTGCGCGCCCATTTGCGGCGTGACGCTCTGCTGGTACAGGCCCCACATCACACCGCCCAGGCCGGCCAGCGCGCTGCCGACCACAAACACCCCGACAAACAGGCGCTTGATGCGGTAGCCAAGCGACTCCACCATTTCGCGGTCCTGCACGCCCGCACGAATCAGCAGGCCGATCTTGGTGCGGCTCAAGGTCCACGCCAGCAGGGCAAACACAAACAGGCCGACCACCACGGCCAGCAGGCGGTATTTTTCAATCGCCGCATCGCCGAGCAGCATCGAACCACGCAAGGCTTCTGGCAGGGGCAGGGGAATCTGCTGCGGGCCCCAGATGACCTTGATGAGTTCTTCACCAATGATCATGCCGCCCATGGTGATCAGGATCTGCTTGAGGTGCTGGCCATACACGGGGCGCACGATGAAACGCTCAAACGCCAGGCCTAGGGCACCCGACACTGCCATGGCCACCAGCATGGCCGGGAACACCGCCACCAGGTTGCGCCACAACTCCTGCGAACCCGTCCAGTCGCTCATCAGGCCAAGGACTGTCGTGGCGACAAAGGCACCGAGCGCGATAAACACGCCGTGGCCAAAGTTGAGCACGTCCATCAGGCCAAACACCAGCGTGAGGCCGGAGGCAATGATAAAAATAATCATGCCCATCGCCAGCCCGGCCACCGTCAGCGTAACCCAGGTCGAAGTCGAACCGATGAAGGGCAATACCAGCAGTGCCAGCACAGGCACCAGCAGGAGGGGCTTCCAGTCAAAGTCAATCTGTTTCATATCGCGAGTCCCAGCAATGACTTCTGCAAGTCTTCGTCTTCAGCCAGCGCCTGCATGGAGCCGGCATGCACCACGCGTCCGTTGTCCATCACTGCAACACGGTCGCCCAGGCGTTTTGCGAAGTTGATGTTTTGTTCCACCAGAAGGATGGTGGTGCCGGTCGCCTTGAGCTGGGCAAAGGCATCGATCATGTTGTTGATGATGGCGGGTGCCAGGCCCTTGCTGGGCTCGTCCACGATGAGCAGCTCGCGCGGCTCGACAATGGCGCGCGCGACCGCAAGCATCTGTTTTTGACCGCCAGACAGTTTGCCGGCCGGGTGGTTCCAGAATTTCTCAACCGCAGGGAACAGCGAAAAAATCCACTTCAGCCGCGCCTCGTCCATCTGGCTCGCCCGGCTGGCCTTGCGCGCCGCAAGCAACATGTTTTCCTTGACCGTCAGATCGGAAAAGATGCCCATGTTTTCAGGCACGTAGGCAATATTGAGTTCAGCGATCTGCGGCGTGTCGGACGCCGTGATGTCCTTGTTGTCAAACGTGATGTGGCCTTTTGAAGCCTGCCACAGGCCCATGATGGTCCGCAGCGTGGTGGTTTTGCCCGCGCCATTTCGGCCCAGCAGCATGGTGAGCTGGCCGCGCGCCACGGCAAGGTCCACGCCGTGCAGGATGTGGTACGCACCTATGTGTGTGTGAACGCCTTCCAGCGTCAGCAAATTGGCGTTCATGCGCCCTCCCCCTGAGATACGGGTGCTACACCCAGATAGGCTTCCTGCACCACGGGTGAGGCAATCACTTCTGCTGGCTCACCATCGGCCACCAGCGTGCCGTTGTGCAGCACGATGATGCGGTCGGCCAGTTCACGCACCACATCCATCTTGTGCTCCACCAGCAGTATGGTCTTGCGTTTGTCGTTCTTGAGTTTGCGGATCAGGTTGAGGATGACCGGCGCTTCGTCGGCACTCATGCCGGCCGTGGGCTCGTCAAACATGAACACGTCCGGCTCCAGTGCCATCAGCAGTGCGACTTCAAGCTTGCGCTGGTCGCCGTGCGGCAGGCTGGCCACCGGCGTATGGCGTTTGTCGGCCATGCTGACGGCTTCCAGCACCTCTTCGGCAAGCTGCGTCAGCGCCTTATGGTCGCTCCAGATGCTCCACAGGTTAAGCCCGCGCAGATGTTTGCCTGAGCGCGCCGCCTGCACGGCAAGACGCACGTTCTCCAGCACCGACAGGTTGGGAAACAGGTTGGTCAGCTGGAATGCACGGCCCAGCCCGGCGCGCGTTCTGGCCGAAGGGCTCATGCCTGCCAGGCTGCTGCCGTTGAGCAGCACCTCGCCGCCCGTGGCCTTGATCTGGCCCGAGATGAGGTTGAAATACGTGGTTTTGCCGGCCCCATTGGGGCCAACAATGGCCGTCAGCGTGCCTGGCTGGAAAGTGCAGCTGACAGCATTCACCGCCACGTGCCCGCCGAAGCGGACCGTGAGTTCTTTTGTTTGAAGCATTTAGGATTCCCGTCGATGCGACAGGTGAGCGCCCGAGCTGGGCTTCGACAAGCTCAGCCCGAACGATGTGACTGTGAATTAACGCTTGTTCCTGATCGGAACATTCATCTCTTCGGCCTTGATTTCACGAACGAGTTCAGGCACACCCCAGGCAAAGGCCGGGTCCACCTTGATCTTGAAGTGGTACATGCTCTGCATCGCCTGATGGTCTTCCTTGCGGAAAGTCATCTTGCCCTTTGGTGTATCAAAGCTCATGCCTTCCATGGTCTTGATCAGCGTATTGGCGGAGGCGTCACCCTTGCTGTTTTTCAGCGCAGTGACTACCGCCATGGCAGCAGAGAAGCCACCTGCCGTAAAGAAGTCAGGCGGTGCCTTGAACTGCTTGTAATGCTGGGCCACCATGGCCTCATTGACCGGGTTCTTCGGGATGCCGAAGTAGTAGTAGGTTGCGCCTTCCATGCCCGGCAGGTTCTTGTAGCTGGCCATGGCCGGCAGGATGTTGCCGCCGGTGGCGATCTCAATGCCGTAGCGCTTGAGGTCCATGTCGGCAATCTTGAACGGGTTGCCGGCACCGGCCCAGACGATCCAGATGATCTTGCGGCCAGGCTGGTCTTTCAGCTTGTCGATCAGGCGTTGCGCACCGGCGGTGAAGTCGGTGGTCGCCGCGGGCAGGTATTCCTCATGCGCGAATTTTGCTTTCTTGATGGCTTCCTTGAAGGCTTTTACGCCATCGCGCCCGAAAGCGTTGTCCTGCGCCAGGGTGGCCACCGTCACGCCGGCCTTGTCCACCGCCACGGCGTTGGAGATCGCGTCCTGGCTGCTGTTGCGGCCCGTGCGGAAGATGTATTTATTCCATTTGTCGCCGGTGATGGAGTCCGCCACGGCAGGCTCGACCAGCAGGATCTTTTTGTATTCTTCGGCGACTGGCAGCATGGCCAGCGCCACACCAGAAGCCGTCGGGCCGACAGCCAGGTCGGCCTTGTCGTCCGAATAAGCGGCGGCCAGCAGCGACTTGCCGAGGTCGGGCTTGCCCTGGTCGTCTTTTTCAATCACCACGAGTTTTTTGCCGGCAACCATCATGGTGCCGCCCGTGGCGTAGTCCAGGCCCATCATGAAACCGACGGCTGTCTGTTTGCCATAGGCTTCGAGCGGGCCGGTCTTGCTGTAAATGTGGGCGATTTTGATTTCACCGGACTGGCTCAATGCCAGGGGCGAGGCAAGGGATGCGGAGATCGCTGCGAGCGCGATCAAGGTACGACGGTACATGGAAGTCTCCTGTTTTGGGTTACGCACCATGATTGCACAGTGCGTGCCAGCTTTAAACCATTGATTTATAAAGATATTTATCTGACAGTCGGATTATTGTCTGAAATAAATACAAATTAATTGTATTTATTTCAGGCAAATGTCTTATTTTCGATCAGGGTTATCCAGACGTTCATAGAGCTTTGCACGCGAAATCCCCAGCATGCGCGAGGCTGCCAGCTTGTTGCCACCGGTAGCCTCCATGGCGGCTGCAATGGCCCGGCGCTCAAGCTCAGCCACCTGCTCCGCCAGTGGCCGCAAGGGATCAGAAGCAGACGCAGCCCCATCCATCACAGCCAGCGCAGGTGCGATGCGCTCAATACCGGACTCCTTCAACACCTCTTCCACCTGCGCACGGCCAATGCTGGCCGAATCGCTGCGCATGGCCGACTGTTCAAGCACGTTGCGCAGCTCGCGGATATTGCCGCGCCAGGTTTGCGCGGACAGCAGCGCCAGCGCATCGGCAGACAGCTCGGGCTGGCGGTCGCCGCTGCGCAGGGCCATTTCTTCGCCCAGCACCTCAAGCAGGGCAGGAATGTCGGAGCGGCGCTCACGCAGCGGCGGCACGCGCACAGGCAGGACATTGAGGCGGTAAAAAAGGTCCTCGCGAAACCGTCCTTCACGCACCAGCACCGCGAGGTCGCGCGAAGTGGCAGCGATGACACGCGCATCAAACGGAACCAGCCTGTTCGAGCCCAGCGGCTCTATCTCGCCTTCCTGCAGCGCGCGCAGCAGCTTGGCCTGCAGCGCCTGCGGCATGTCGCCTATCTCGTCAAGAAACAGCGTGCCGCCATCGGCCAGGCTGAACTTGCCCTCACGCCCCTTGCGGTCTGCGCCCGTGTAGGCACCGGGAGCGACGCCAAAAAATTCAGCCTCCAGCAGGGTGTCGGGCACAGCCGCAATGTTGACGCTGATGAAGGGCCCACGTGCGCGTGCCGAGGCCGCATGAATCGCATGCGCCAGCAGTTCCTTGCCGGTGCCGGTTTCACCCAGCAGCAGCACCGGGCTGGAGGTTTGTGCCGCACGGCGTGCCTGCCGCTTGACCTCGACGGCGGCAGGACTGGTGCCTATAAAACTTGCAAAAGTGTGCTTGGACTGGCGCTGCCCGCCGGTGTGCCGCAGGCGCTGGCTGGCCAGTTCGCGGCGCGCATCGTCCAGGTCGCGGTGCAGCAACGCAAACTTGCTGATGAGCGGCTGCAAGGTGGTTTCGGGGTGGTCGAACAGTACGATGCCGATGGCGCCTATCACATGGCCGCCGCTTTCATCACGCAGCGGGATGCGGCTGACGACAAAGGTGCCGGCGCGGTTGGTCAGCAAATCAATCAGGAAGGCTTCGCCGGTTTCCAGTACCCGCCGCATCTGTGTGTTGGGGATGACCTCTTCCACCATGTGGCCGACAAACTCGTCGACCGATGAAAAGCCCAGGGCTGGCAAAAACCGTTTGTAGCCCTCATTGAGCCAGACGATGCGACCGGTGATGTCGACCAGGAACATGCCCTGGCTGATGCTGGAGAACAAATGAAACATGGACCGCGCTGCCAGCTCCAGAATGCTCTGGGCGTCGCGCGGGAGTGAATCAGTTTTTTCCATGGACGGATGTTACCGCCCACATTGACCGGCATGAACGCAGCAGGCATCAGCTATGCTTTTGATAGCTGACAGCGCTTAATTTACGCCGGCCATGGCCCTTACTTAATGAAATTCCAGGGTTTCAGGCCGTTTTGGAGCGCTGCGACCACATCTTTGCCGCGCGCGGCAACACCAGCACCGCAACCACAATCACCACCAGCGTGATCGACATGGGGCGCTGGAAGAACACCGCCGCACTGCCCTCGCCTATCGACATCGCATTGCGCAGTTGCGCTTCTGCAAGTGGGCCGAGGATCATGCCGACCACCACAGGCGCGGTCGGGAAATCAAAGCGCCGCATCGCCACACCGAGCAGGCCGATGGCATACAGCAGGAACAGGTCGAACGCGCTCTGGCGCATGCCGTACGCCCCCACCGTGGCAAAAATCAGGATGCCCGCATAGAGCTGCGGTTTGGGGATTTTCAGCAGCTTGACCCACAAACCGACCATGGGCAGGTTGAGCACCAGCAGCATCACGTTGCCGATGTAAAGCGAAGCAATCAGCGCCCAGACCAGCGTGGCCGAGGTCGTGAACAATTGCGGGCCGGGCTGTATGCCGTAGTTCTGGAATGCACCGAGCAGGATGGCGGTGGTGTTGGAGGTTGGAATGCCCAGCGTGAGCAAGGGAATCAAGGCCGCAGTCACAGTCGCGTTGTTGGCGGCTTCCGGGCCGGCCACACCCTCAATCGCACCGGTGGTGCCGAACTCGGCCCTGGCGTCCTTGTCCTTGGCGAGCTTTTTCTCCATCGCATAACTAAGGAAAGTCGGTATCTCGGTGCCGCCCGCGGGAATACAGCCAAACGGCGTGCCTATGGCCGTGCCGCGCAACCAGGCAGGGATGGAACGTTTCCAGTCGCGGGCGCTCATGTGCACACGGCTGAGCTTGTTCTGCTCTTCCACCGATCGGCCTTCATACAGCACGGCGTACAGCACTTCTGCCACGGCGAACAGGCCGACGGCGACCAGCACGATTTCAATGCCGTCCAGCAACTCGGGAACACCTGCGGTGTAACGGCCCTGGCCTGAGATCTGGTCAAGGCCGACGCAGCCTGCAGCCAGACCAACAAAAAGCGCAGTCATGCCGCGCAAGGTGCTTTTGCCAAGCACCGCGCTGACGGTGGTAAAGGCCAGCAGCATCAACAGGAAATACTCTGGCGGGCCGAGCTTGACGGCAAAGTCCGCAACAAACGGTGCGAACAGGGTGACGATGACCGTCGCAATCGTGCCCGCCACAAACGAGCCTATGGCGGCTGTCGCCAGTGCGGCGCCCGCTCGCCCGCTCTTGGCCATCTTGTTGCCCTCCATGGCCGTGACCATGCTGGCCGTCTCCCCCGGGGTGTTCAACAGGATGGAGGTGGTCGAGCCGCCATACATCGCGCCGTAATAAATGCCGGAGAAAAAAATCATCGAGGCCGTGACGTCAACCTTGGACGTGATGGGCAAGAGCATGGCCACCGCCACCGCGGGGCCGATGCCGGGCAGCACGCCCACGGCCGTGCCCAGGGCGCAGCCGACCAGGCACCAGATCAGGTTGGCCGGGGTAATCGCCGTGGCGAAACCCGACATTAATGCGTTAAAGATTTCCATTTAAGCCTCCTGACGGGCCGCCCCGAAGGGGGCTTGCGCCCCCTCGGGGGGCAGCGAATACACAAAGTGAAGAGCGTGGGGGCACATTTCTAGATCCATCCCGTTGCGGTGATGCCGGGCAAGTTGATCGCCAGGAATTTGGTGAAGGTCCAGAACACCGGCCCGGCAATCAGCAGACCGGTGATGAAGTCGATGAGCCAGGTGCGCGGAGCGCCCGAGGGCTGGCCGCTGGCGCGCCGCAGGCCTTGCACGGCGAGCAGGTAGCACAGGGCGCAGCTGAGGATAAAACCTATGGTGGTGATCAGGGCCGCATTGAGCAACAGCCCTGCCGAGACCCAGACAAAACCCGGCCAATAGGCGCGCGCCGCGCCCGAAGGGGTTTCCAGTTCACGAAAGCCGCCGGTGCGCGCTTCGCGAATGATCAATATGCCGCAAAGCGTGAGCACAATCGACACCAGCCAGGGCAGGAAGTTGGGGCCGACGCCGCCGTAGCCGGCCTCGGAAGAAATGCTGATGGCGCCAAAAGCCAGCGCCAGGCCGGTCAGCAGCACGCCTATGCCGACAAGGGTTTGCGGCCAGACCGATGCCGGGGCCGCCTGGGATTCTGGATGTGTCATGGGATGCTCCCGAAAACTGCGAATGGATATAAAAGCGGCGCGCTGGCCTTTCGACTGGCAGCGCGCCGGGGTACTGGGATGCCGTGCGTCAGACCATGCCGGACTTGACCATGGTGGCACGCAGGCTGGCGAAGTCGTCGTCCACAAACTTCGCAAAGGCGTCGCCGGTCAGCACCGCTGGTGTCCAGTCGTTTTTCTTCACCGCTTCGGCCCAGGCAGGTGTTTTGAGCGCGGCCAGCACCATCTCTGTCAGGGCCTTGCGTTGCTCGGCACTGATGCCGGGTGCGCCGTACACACCGCGCCAGTTGCCGATTTCAACGTCAATGCCCTGCTCTTTCAGCGTGGGCACATTCACACCGTCCAGGCGCTTGCCGGACGTGACGGCGATCGCCTTCATTTTGCCGGCCTTGATGTATTCGGCAAACTCGCTGTAGCCGCTGCCGCCGACGGTGACGTTGCCGCCCAGGATGGCGGCCGTGGCCTCACCGCCGCCGCGGAAAGCCACGTAGTTGATCTTGGAAGGATCAGCGCCAACCTTCTGCGCAATCATCGCTGCGGCAATGTGTTCGGTAGAGCCGCGCGAACCGCCTCCCCACTTCACGCTGCCGGGGTCCTTCTTGAGCTGGTCCACCACATCCTTCATGGTCTTGAAGGGTGAATTGGCCGGCAACACAAACACGTTGTATTCGCTGGACATGCGGGCTATCGGCGTGGCCTGCGACAGGCTGACCGGCGGCTTGCCGGTGATCAGACCGCCCAGCATCACGGCCCCCATCACCATCAGCGCGTTCGGGTCGCCCTTGGAGCCGTTGACGAACTGGGCCAGGCCCAGCGCGCCGGCGGCGCCGCCCTTGTTGTCATAAGTCACGGTGTCGGCCACCTTCGCCTCCGTCAGTGCCTTGCCGAGTGCACGGCCCGTGGTGTCCCAGCCGCCGCCCGGATTGGCCGGAATCATCATCTTGACATTGGCAGCCGCATGGGCGGAGAAAGGAAAGGCCCCGGCAGCGGCCAGCGCGGCCATGGATTTGAGGAAAGTATCACGACGCATTGCATGTCTCCTTGGTGTTCGGAAAGGCGGTAAACGGACTGAAAACGGCTGACAGCTTTCAATCATGCGCCTCCTGGCTGTCAAACTGCTGTCCGGAAACACTGGGGAAAGTGCTAATGTCCGGGGCTGGCATAACACGCATCCTCACCCCTTTCCGTCCACGCCCCATCCCGAACAGACCCATGAAACTGCTGCTGATTGAAGACGACGCATCCATGCAGGTTGCCCTGCAGCGCGCACTCAACCGTCGCGGCATCGAAGTTTCTGGCTGCACCGACGGCGCCCTGGCGCTGGCCGAGTGGGCGGCGACACAGCCCGATGTTGTGGTGCTGGACCTGAGCCTGCCGGGCATGGATGGGCTGCAGGTGCTGGAGCTGGCGCGCAAGCAGGGACTGGCCACGCCGGTGCTGATCCTGACGGCGCGCGGCACCGTCGGCGACCGCATCATGGGCCTGAACCTTGGGGCGGACGACTACCTGCCCAAACCCTTTGACCTCGATGAGCTTGAAGCCCGTTTGCGCGCCCTGGGCCGCAGGCGTTCCGACCCGGGCCGGGCACCCGTGGCCGAATCCGGCGCCGGCAGCCAGATAGTGGGCGCACTGCGCTATGAAAAGGAGAGCGGCGCCATCTACCACGAGGGCCAGGTGCTGGAGCTCACACCACGTGAGCTGGCCCTGCTGCAGGCCCTGATGGTCAAGCCGGGCCATGCCGTCTCGAAGGAAAAGCTGTTTGAGCTGGTCTTTCCCGGCGAGATGGACGTGCAATACGAAGCTGTTGAAGTGGTGGTCTACCGCCTGCGCAAAAAGCTCGCGCGCACCGGCGTCACGCTGATGACCCTGCGCGGCCTGGGGTACCTGTTGAAAGTGGAGCCATGAGGCAATGAAAGCAATCTCCCTGCGCCAGTACCTGCTTCTGGGCATTCTCGTTCCTGTTTGCCTGCTGGTCATCGTCAACACCTTCAGCCTCTACAGCCAGGCGCTCAGTGCCGTCAACACGGCCTACGACCGCACACTGCTGGCCTCGGCCAAGTCGATTGGTGAGCAACTGGATGTGACCGGTTACGACGAAAAATCCGAGCTGCGCGTCACGGTGCCGTATGCCGCGCTGGAAGCCTTCGAAGCCGACAACCAGAGCCGCCTTTTTTACCGCGTCTCCACCTTGAACGGCGAAACGATTTCAGGCTTTGCCCAACTGCCCTTCTGGCGCGGGCACATCCCGGCCAAGCCGCCCTATGCGGCGCTGGTGGATTTTTACGACGACGTATTCATGGAAGACGACGTGCGTGTGGCCGTGCTGCTGCAGCCTGTCGCCAGCGCACAGGGCCGCGGCATGGCCGTCATACAGGTGGCGGAAACACTGGAGTTGCGCCAGACGCTGGCGCGAAAAATCCTGTTCGACACGGTTTGGCACCAGGCCCTGCTGATAGCCGTGATTGCGCTGGTCGTGGTCGTGGTGGTGCAGCGCGCAACCCGGCCGGTGCGCGACCTCAGTGCCCAGTTGCAGGCCCGGCCCGAAGGCGACCTGACACCGATTGCCGCTGCCGGTGCACCGCGTGAACTGCTTCCCCTGGTGGATGCCACCAATGCTGTCATGGGGCGCCTGCAGCAACTACTGGACCACCAGAAACGTTTTGTACGCGACACCGCGCACCAGCTGCGCACACCGCTGGCTGTGCTCAAGGTGCAGGTTCAGTCGGCATTGCACGGCGACATCAACGCGCTGGATGCCCTGGGTGAAATCAACCAGACGGTAGACCGCGCCACCACACTCGCCAACCAGATGCTGTCGCTTGCCAAGGTCGAGCAGTTGCGCCAGCAAGCCGACCTGCAGGTCATGGACCTGGCGCAGGTGGTGCGTTCAGTTGCACTGGACCTCTCGGCACTGATTGCCGGGAAAAACATTGACTTCGATATAGAGACCGTGCCCGCACTGATCCGGTCGCACGAATGGATGCTGGGCGAACTCGCCCGCAACCTGCTGCACAACGCCATCAAGCACACACCCGAAGGCGGTACGCTGGCAGTGCGCATCGTCAGTGACTCAACCCACGCAGCCCTGACCATCAGCGACAGCGGCCCCGGCATCTCAGCCGAGCTGGCCACTCGCCTGTACCAGCCTTTTTCTGCCGGCAATGTGCGGCACGGCTCCGGCCTGGGGCTGGCCATCTGCCGTGAGATCACCCATGCATTGGGCGGCAGCATCTCGCTGGACAACCGGGTGATACACGGCAAGGTTGTCGGGCTGGATGCCATTGCCCGCCTGCCACTGGCAAGTTAAGGACCCCACCGGGGCCCACACTTGCCATCTTCGTGTGCTACGCTGATCCCCGAGGGGGCTGTCGTCCGGCTCGGGACGGCCCTTCGCTACGCGGTATTCTCAAGCCGTTGGCTCCAAACAGGTATTAATGGAAAAATTACGCATAGACAAATGGCTGTGGGCCGCGCGTTTTTACAAGACCCGCTCACTCGCCGTGGAAGAGATCGACAAGGGGCGCGTGCGCATCAATGAGCTCGAGGCCAAACCGGCCCGCGAGGTCAAGGTCGGCGACACCGTGAGCCTGCGGCAAGGCCCGGTCATCCGCACGCTGGTGGTGCGCGGCATCAGCAGCCAGCGCGGCGCCGCGCCGGTGGCGCAGCAGTTGTATGAGGAAACTGCGGAAAGCCTGGCGCTACGGGCGCAGGCCGCCGAGCAGCGCCGCCTGAACCAGGAGCCGGCCGGCAGCCTGGAGCATGGCCGTCCCACCAAACGTGACCGGCGCGACATCGACAAGGTCAAGGCCTGGGGCAGCCGCTGGAGCGCTTCGGCAGATTAGCCCGCTATATTTTTAGTAGCTTGCTGCGCTCGTCCTGATTGGAATCCAGCCACTTTCAGTGCATAAAATGCGTTGCACCCAGCGCTCCAGGCCTCACATCGCCGGTTTGTCGCTCAGCGCTTTCAGGTTGTCCTTGAGCTGCTGGCTCATGGGCAGGTTCAGGCTCACGCCCTTGGGAGGAATCGGCGACTCAAACCATTTGGTGTACAGCCGCGAGAACTCGCCGGACTTCATCATGCGGGAAATGGTGCCATCGACCAGCTTCTTGAACTCGGGGTCGTCCTTGCGCAACATGCAGCCGTAGGGCTCCACCTGCAAGGAGTCGCCCACTACGTCCAGCGAAGCCGGATTCTTGGAGTTGGCCATCAGCCCGAACAGCAGGATGTCGTCCATTGCAAATGCAACGGCGCGATCATTTTCAACCAGCAGCAGCGAGTCGTCATGGTCCTTGCCCAGGATGAGCTGCATGTCCAGGTTTTTATCGGCGCTGTATTTGCGGATGACCTGCGCATTGGTGGTGCCGGTGGTGCTGGCCACCGTCTTTTTGGCCAGGTCAGCGTAATTCTTGATGCCCGAGCTTTTCTTGACCAGCAAACGCGTGCCGGTAAAGAAATGGCTGATGGCAAAAGCGACGTCCTTGCCACGGGCCGTATTGTTGGTGGTGGAGCCGCATTCGAGGTCGTAAGTGCCGTTGACCAGCAGCGGGATGCGGTTCTGCGAAGTCACGGGCATGTAGGCTACTTCAAGGTTGGGCTTTTTGACCTTCTTGCGCACATCGTCAATGATGGCTTCTGTCAGCTCCACAGAAAAACCAACCGCCTTGGTCGAACCGATCAGGTAGCTGAAAGGCACGGACGACTCGCGATAAGAGACGGTGATCTTGTTGCTGTCGGCAACTTTTTTCAGGGTCTGCGCACTGGCGCCCGACGTGGCAGCCAACAGGCCTGCAGTCAGCAGCACGGCGGTCATGAGTGTCGAAAACTTCATATGAATCCTCTCCGGAAATGGATGGGCAGCAAGTTGCACAATGAACAGCGAATGAAGGTCCGCATCACCAGCGCAGGAACACCCCGGGATTGCGTGGGATTCATTTTCGCGACAAACCCATGGCGAAAACTCATGGATTACCCACAGTGCGCCCAGGTCCATCGCAAGTGCAAAAAACATGCGGAAACAAAAAAGCCGCCCGAAGGCGGCTTTTTGTATTGGCGGAAACGGAGGGATTCGAACCCTCGATGAGGCTCTACACCCCATACTCCCTTAGCAGGGGAGCACCTTCGGCCACTCGGTCACGTTTCCAATAATCTGATTATCTCACGACTTAAAGCCTGTTTTCAGCCTGCGGGCTGGTCCAGGTCAAAAGCCTTGTGCAATGCACGCACGGCGAGCTCCATATATTTCTCGTCAATCACCACAGAGGTCTTGATTTCGCTGGTGGAAATCATCTGGATGTTGATGCCCTCTTCGCTCAGCACGCGGAACATCTTGCTGGCAATACCCACATGGCTGCGCATGCCGATGCCGACGATGCTGACCTTGCAGATCTTGGCATCGCCGGTGATTTCGTCGGCGCCGAGCTTGGGCAGCACTTGCGCCTTGAGCAGCTCGACCGCCTTGGCGTAGTCGTTGCGGTGAACGGTGAAGCTGAAGTCGGTTTTGCCTTCCTTGCCGATGTTCTGGATGATCACATCGACTTCGATGTTGGCATCCGCAACGGCGCCCAGGATCTGGTACGCAATGCCCGGGGTGTCCGGCACGCCGAGTACGGAAATTTTGGCTTCATCGCGGTTGAATGCGATGCCCGATACGATGGCTTGTTCCATGTTTTCGTCTTCCTCAAAACTGATCAAAGTGCCTGATTTGGCTTCTACGTTGATGTCAATGTCCCAATCGGTGAAGCTGGACAGCACGCGCAGCGGCACCTTGTATTTGCCGGCAAATTCGACGGAACGGATCTGCAGCACCTTGGAGCCCAGCGATGCCATCTCCAGCATCTCCTCAAAACTCACGGTCAGCAGGCGGCGCGCCTCCGGCACCACACGCGGGTCGGTGGTGTAAACGCCGTCCACATCGGTGTAGATCAGGCATTCGTGTGCCTTGAGCGCCGCCGCAATGGCCACGGCCGAAGTATCGGAGCCGCCACGGCCCAGCGTGGTGACGTTGCCGCCTTCGTCCACGCCCTGGAAGCCGGTGATGATGACAACCTTGCCGGCATCCAGGTCGGCACGCACTTTTGCGTCGTCAATCGACTCGATGCGGGCCTTGGTGTGGGAGCTGTCGGTTTTGATGGCGACCTGCCAGCCGGCGTAACTCACCGAGGGCATGCCTTCGGCCTGCAGCGCAATGGCCAGCAGCGCGCTGGAGGCCTGCTCGCCGGTGGCGGCCAGTGCATCGAGTTCACGGCTGTAGGCATCGCCGGGTTTGGCCGGCGAGAGCTCTTTGGCCAGGCCCAGCAGGCGGTTGGTTTCGCCACTCATGGCGCTCGGAACAACGACCATCTGGTGGCCGGCCCGCGCCCACTTGGCGACGCGCCTGGCCACATTGCGGATGCGCTCGGTCGAGCCCATCGATGTACCACCGTATTTATGAACGATCAATGCCATTGCAGGATGTCAATCAGGAGTTGGTTGCAAACAATGCTTGCCGGTCTTTGGTGCCTGTCTTCTTCTGTAAAGTAGCCATGGCACCCCGGCAAAGCCCACGATTATACCTAGGAGAACTACCTAGATTGCAGGGCCGCTGAAGCCCAGAGCGGCACCGGCCCGCGTCACGTGGCCCAGCGCCACCTTGAGGTGGATCTGGTGGCCGCGCGTCGTGCACGCCGCGACCTGGTCGAGCAGCTGATCCAGCTGCGCCGTGCTGGGCGTGGCCTGGTGGGCTTCAAGCAGCCAGTGCCGCAGCACATTGGCCTGCCGCGCCCTGGACAGGGCCTGAAGGGCCTTGATCACCGGCGGCGCCCCGATGCGGGCCAGGTCCTCGCGTGCCACTTCCTGCAACACTGTCTGCGCCTGAGCCGCATGCTGGGCACTGCGCGCAAAGGTCTCGCGAAACTGCGGAAAAGCATCCTGCAAAGCCGGCAACAGGCGTGCGCGAATCCGGTTGCGGGTGTAACGCTCATCGGTGTTGGTCGGGTCATCGACAAAGGGAACCTGCTCTTGCAGCAGCCAGTTGCGCAGGCTGGCGGCGGGCGTTGTCAGCAGCGGGCGGTAAAACATGACGCCGCCGCGTTCGAACTGCGCCGCCATGGCCGACAAACCGGGCAAGCCTGCGCCCCGGCTCAGGGCCAGCAGCAGGGTCTCCACCTGGTCATCGGCGTGCTGGCCCAGAAGCACACAAGCCAAACCGAGTTGTGCCGCCGCACCAGCCAGCGCGGTATAACGCGCACGCCGCGCCGCATCCTCGGGGCTTTCGCCCGCAGCGTGGGATGCATCGACATGCACCACATGCAGCGGCACATGGAGGCCGGCGCAAGTGGTTTCGCATACGCGCACAAAATCATCTGCCGCCGTCTGCAGACCGTGATGGATATGGATGGCGCTGACCTGGCCCGGCCAGCGCTGCGCCGCTGCCAGCAGCAAGGCAGTGGAGTCGGCGCCGCCGCTGTAGGCAACACCGAGTGGAGAAAACGCAGGGGTTCGATCCAGCGCTGCCAGCGCCGGGTTGGGACGGTTCAGGCCGGCGGACGCGGCCGAAACACCCGGCAGCTTATTTGGCGTCAGCTTTGGTGTCGGTAAAGCGGCCATAACTTTGCAGGCGCTCGTAGCGACGGTCCAGCAGTTCCTTGACCTTCAGGTCGCTGACCTGGCGGAAGGCGTCGTTCAGGGCACGCTTCAGGAACGCAGACATCTGCTTGTGGTCGCGGTGTGCACCGCCCACCGGCTCATTGACGATCTTGTCGATCACACCCAGCGCCTTGAGGCGGTGCGCTGTGATGCCCAGGGCGTCGGCGGCCAGCTCTGCCTTCTCGGATGTTTTCCATAGGATGGAAGCGCAGCCTTCGGGGCTGATGACCGAATAGATGGCGTATTGCAGCATCACGACCTGATCGCCGACCGAGATCGCCAGCGCGCCGCCGGAGCCGCCCTCGCCGATGATGGTGGTGATGATGGGCACTTCAAGCTGCGCCATCTCAAAAATATTGCGGCCAATGGCTTCGGACTGGCCGCGTTCTTCGGCGTCTATGCCGGGGTAAGCGCCCGGCGTGTCGACAAAAGTGAACACCGGCAGCTTGAACTTCTCGGCGGTTTTCATGAGGCGCAGTGCCTTGCGGTAACCCTCGGGCTTGCTCATGCCGAAGTTGCGCAGGCCGCGCTCTTTCGTGTCGCGGCCCTTCTGGTGGCCCAGCACCATGCAGGCCGTGCCGTTGAAACGGGCCAGGCCGCCGACGATGCTCAGGTCATCGGCATAGTGCCGGTCACCGTGCAGTTCGACAAAATCGGTGAAGATGTCGCGCACGTAATCCAGCGTGTAGGGACGCTCGGGATGGCGGGCGATCTTGGTGATCTGCCACGAGGTCAGGTCACTGTAAATATCCTTGGTGAGCTGCTGGCTCTTTTTTGCGAGCTGGTCGATTTCTTCCGAAATATCAACCGCAGACTCGGTCTGCACATAACGCAGTTCTTCTATTTTTCCTTCAAGCTCCGCAATCGGCTGCTCGAAATCGAGGAAGGTTTTTTTGGCCATGTCGTACTCCTCAGGGATTCAAATCAATTCGGCCCGGTGCCCAGGACCGTTGAGGTCGGAAGTGGGTCCAGCGATCGCCAAATATACCAAGTTGCAACGCTGCAATACGGCGACCAGGCGGCGGCCACCTCGCGCGCGTCACTTCGGCTGACGGATTCACCAGAAAAATAATTCTGGCTGATACCGGTGATCAGGCCGACGTCATCCAGCGGCAGCACGTTGGGCCGCCGCAGGTAAAAAATCAAAAACATCTCGGCGGTCCAGCGGCCTATGCCGCGAATCGCCACCAGCTCGGCAATGATGGCTTCATCGTCCATCGCCGCCCAGTCCTTGACGTGGACGGTTCCCGTGTCGAAGTGAATCGACAGATCCACCAGGTACTCGACCTTGCGCGCGCTCAGGCCCGCAGCGCGCATGTCGTCAACCTTCAGCTTCAGCACATTGGCTGGCGCAATCAAGGCCCCGGCGTTGGTCGCTTCGTGTGCAACGCCTGCCGCCGAGGCGGCTTTCCGGCTGGCAGCCCTGGGTTTTTCGGCCAGCGCCACAAAGCGGTGCCAAACGGTTTGCGCCGCCTTGACGGATATCTGCTGCCCGACAATGCTGCGCGCCAGGGTACTGAAGGCGTCGCCGCGCGACTGCAGGCAGGCATCGCCAAACTGCGGGATCAGCCGTTTCATCACCCGGTCTTTTTTGACCAGGTGCTTGCAAGCCTCGGTCCAGTACTCTGGACTGCTTTCCACGACAAGTCCGTTGGACCCGGCTACCGCTTTTTCAACGTTTTCGGCCGGCGCTTTCACTATCTTTTTCATAGCTTGCTGCGCTCATGAAGAGGGGGCCGCGGACATAAAAGGCTTGAAAAAATCACGATTTCGCCTCCCAGGTCGTGCCGGCAGGCGAATCTTTCAGCACAATCCCCTGCGCGAGCAGGTCCTTGCGAATAAGGTCGGCCGCAGCAAAGTCCCTGGCGGCCTTGGCCGCGGCACGCTGCGCGATCAGCTTCTGGATGCTGGCGTCGTCCAGCCCGGCTCCCGCCTGCAGGTAAGCCCCCGGCTCGCCTTGCAGCAGTCCCAGGCAGGCGCCCAGGCTTTTGAGCAAACCGGCCTGCTCGGCCGAGCCGGTTTTATTCACTTCACCGGCCAGTTCAAACAGCACAGCCACGGCTTCAGGTGTGCCGAAATCCTCATCCATGGCGGTCTTGAAGCGTGCCGCGAACGGGTTGGCCCAGTCAATTCCCGTTCGGGCTGGGCCTGCCGCAGCCGACCCTTCGACAAGCTCAGGGCGAACGGAATGAAGTGCGGTGTACAAGCGCTTGAGGGAGTTGCGGGCGTCGTCCAGGTGGGCATCGCTGTAGTTCAGTGCGCTGCGGTAGTGCGCGCGGATGATAAAAAAGCGTACGGTTTCAGCGTCATACTTCGCCAGGATCTCGCGGATCGTGAAGAAGTTGCCCAGCGACTTGGACATCTTTTCGTTGTCCATGCGCACAAAACCGTTGTGCATCCAGGTGCCGGCCAGGGGCTTGCCAAAAGCGCCTTCCGACTGCGCGATTTCGTTTTCATGGTGCGGAAACTGCAGGTCGGCCCCGCCGCCATGGATGTCGAACGACTCGCCCAGCAGTTCGCAGGCCATGGCCGAACATTCAATATGCCAGCCAGGGCGGCCCTGGCCATAGGCGCTGTCCCATTTGGCATCTTCGGGTTCGGTGGGCTTGGCGCTCTTCCAGAGCACAAAATCCAGCGGGTCGTCCTTGCCGTCCAGCACATCGACCCGCTCACCGGCACGCAGCTCGTCCAGCGACTTGCCCGACAGCTTGCCGTAGCCCTCGAACTTGCGCACGGCGTAATTGACGTCGCCCTTGCCGGTCCCGGCCTGCGCCTGGTAGGCCAGGCCTTTCTTTTCAAGCGTGGCGATCAGGCCCAGCATCTGCGGCACAAATTCGGTGGCGCGCGGCTCGTGGGTAGGCCGCTCTATGCCCAGCGCATCGGCGTCCTGGTGCAGGGCCTCGACCATGCGGTCGGTCAGCGCGCGTATGGTTTCGCCGTTTTCGACGGCGCGTTTGATGATCTTGTCGTCAATGTCCGTGACATTGCGCACGTAGGTGACCTTCAGGCCACTTGCTTTCAGCCAGCGCTGGACCACGTCAAACGCCACCATGGCGCGCGCGTGACCCAGGTGGCACAGGTCGTAAACCGTCATGCCGCATACATACATGCGGACTTGGCCTGGAATCAGGGGCGAAAAATCTTTTACTTCACGCGACAGCGTGTTGTATATCCGGAGGCTCATGAATTGTCTGGGTGCGTGGTTTGCCTCAAGGCAGTCAAAAGGGGCTGGAAAAGCGCCGTCTCAATGGCCTGGGCATGCAGGAAGCAGGTATTAAAGGGGGTCGTACAGAAAAGGGCGGTGCAGCGAGGTGCTGGAAATCACGGGTGATACGGGTGCAGGAGAACTATACCCCTCAGCTACAATCCGCCAGTATATCCAGCCCGCTTCCCACGTCAAAAGCACCCAAATTGCAGAGGACTTATGTTCAATCCAGCATCCCATCCGCAGCGGCCCCCATTTGCCGGTTTTTCCGGTGCCCTGCGCGTGCTTTGTGTAGCCGCCACCCTGTCTGCGACGCTTGTTTATGCTGACGACTACACCGATGTGAATGCCCTGGTGCGGGCCGGGAAGCTCTCCGAAGCCATGACCAAGGCCGACCAGTACCTGGCCGGCAAGCCGCGCGACCCGCAAATGCGCTTTATCAAGGGCGTGATCCAGACAGAAGCCGCAAAGCCGGCTGATGCGATCACCACCTTCACCCAGATTACCCAGGACTATCCCGAGCTGCCCGAGCCCTACAACAACCTGGCCGTGCTCTACGCCGGCCAGAACCAGTTCGACAAGGCCAGGGCCGCGCTTGAAATGGCCATCCGCACCAACCCCAGCTATGCCACTGCGCATGAGAACCTGGGCGACGTGTATGCCAAACTCGCCAGCCAGGCCTACAGCAAGGCCCTGCAACTTGACGGCGGCAATACCGCGGTGCAACCCAAGCTGGCGTTGATCCGGACCCTGTTTGCACCGGAGCCCAAAGGCCAGAAACCGGCAGCCGGCGCGCAAGCCTCCGGCCCGGTGACTGCTGCCGCACCGCCGGCCAGGACAGTGGTAGCAGCCGCGCCGCCACCTCCTCCAGCCGCCGCACCGGCAGCAGCGCCCGCGCCTGTCGCGCCCAAACCAGCAGCCCCGGCAGCGAGCGCAGCCCCCAGCGGCGCAGAAAAAGACGTGGAAGCCGCTGTTCGCGCATGGGCCGCCGCCTGGGCCGCCAAGGACATGAACGGCTACCTGGGCAGCTACGGCAAGGATTTCGCCGCGCCCGGCGGCCAGGCCCGCAAGGCCTGGGAAGAAGACCGCCGCGCGCGCATCGTCGGCAAATCGCGCATCAGCGTCAAACTGGAAAACCTCACGGTCTCCGTCAATGGCGACAAGGCCACGGCCAAATTCAAGCAGGGCTACAGCGCCGACTCGCTGAATGTGTCCAGCCGCAAAACGCTGGACATGGTCAAGGCAGGCGACCGCTGGGTCATCGTCAGGGAATCCACAGGCAACTGATGGAGGGCTTTCGATTTGACAAGCGCAGCGTGTTGCGCTTTTCTTGCATCCTGACCGGTTTTTTCGTGTGCACTCCCGCCTGACGCCCATGAAGAGGGTATTTCCAGTCATTTTGCTGACGGCGTTTGCACTGACGCTGGCAGCGCCGCTTGCGCACGCTGAAAACGGCAAAAAACGCAAAAAATCCGCACAGACGGCTGCGCCGGAAAAACGCAAGGCCGCTTCCCGCCAGGCGCGCACGCCGGTCCCGGTCAAGGCCGTTGCCCGCGACGGCGAAGCGGAAGCCCGGCTGATAGACATCTACAAACTCATTGGCCAGGCCAGGACCCGCGACGCGCTGGCCAAAGCCGAAGGCCTGGTGAAGGACCACCCGAACTTCCAGCTGGCGCAACTGGTTTATGGCGACCTGCTGGCCGCGCAAATACGACCGGTGCGCATGGTTGGCGACGTGCCAGACACCACTGCCAGGGCGGCCGGCCCCGCGCTGGCCGAACTTCGCGATGAATCGCTGCTGCGCCTGAAGGCCCTGCGCGACCGCCCTGCCCCAGGCACGATCCCCTCGCAGTTCCTGGCGCTGTCCGCCGCCAACAAGCACGCGATTGCCGTGGACGCATCGAAGTCAAGGCTTTACCTGTTTGAGAACACCAGCACGGGCATGAAGCTGCTGGCCGACTATTACGTTTCCGTAGGCAAGCTGGGCATTGAAAAAAAGGTCGAAGGCGACCTGCGCACGCCGCTTGGCGTGTACTTCATCACCAGCAACCTGAACCCCAAGTCGCTGAAGGATTTTTACGGTTCGGGCGCGCTGCCGGTCAACTACCCAAACCAGTTGGACATCAAGCGCGGTAAAACCGGCGGCGGCATCTGGCTGCATGGCACGCCGCCGGCCCAGTACTCACGCGCGCCGCTGGCCACCGACGGCTGTGTGGTGATTGCCAACCCCGACCTCGAACGGATCATAGGCACGGTTGCGATACGCACCACACCGGTGGTGATTGCACAAAACCTCACATGGGTTGCGCCGCAAACCGTGAAGGCCGACAGCAAGCCGTTTGAAGACGCGCTGAAGGGCTGGCACGCGGCCAAATCCAGCGGCGACCTTGCGCGCACCACCAGCTGGTATGCGCCTGACTTCACCAGCAACGGCAAAACGCTGGCCCAGTGGACACCCATCCTGCGCAGTGAAATTGACAAGCTGGCCGGCCGGGCAGTCCAGTTGAAAGATGTGTCTTACCTGCGCTGGACCGACAGCGCCGACACGATGGTGGTAACCTTTGCCGAGCTGGCCCAGGGCGCAAAAACCGGCCGCATCAAGCGCCAGTACTGGAGCCGCCAGGGCAGCCAGTGGAAAATATTTTACGAAGGAATCATCGGATGAAATCCCCCGTCTCCGCCTCCAGGCGCGCCGGCCTGGCCGTCGCAGGCCTTGCGTTCGCAGCATGCAGCCTGCTGGGCGCACCGGCGTTTTCGCAAACCGCTCCCAAGGTCAAGTTCGTCACCAGCGAAGGTGATTTTGTCATTGAGGTCTATCCCGACAAGGCACCCAAGACCGTCGAGAACTTCCTGCAATACGTCAAGGACAAACACTATGACGGCACGATTTTTCACCGCGTGATCAGCAACTTCATGATCCAGGGCGGCGGCTTTGATGCGTCTTATGCGCAAAAGCCCACACGCCCGCCCGTCGCGCATGAAGGCCGCGAAGCCCTGGCCAAAGGCGGCCCCAAAAACGTGACCGGCACGGTGGCCATGGCGCGCACGGGTGATCCCAACTCGGCCTCGGCCCAGTTCTTCATCAACGTCAAGGACAACGATTTCCTGAACCCCACCATCATTCCGCCCGGCGACCCGGTGCCCAAATTTGAATTCCAGGGCCGCGTTTACGAAAACACGCCGCGTGCGCAGCTTGTCAATGCGCCGCAACTGTTTGGCTACACCGTTTTCGGCAAGGTCGTGAGCGGCATGGATGTGGTCAACAAGATCAAGGCCGTGCCCACGGGTGCAGGCGGCCCCTTCCCTACCGACGTGCCCAAAACGCCGGTCCTCATCAAATCTGCAACCCTCCTCAACTAAACCCGTCCATCCGGACGACCAGACCCCAAAGGACCATCATGAGCAATCCAAAAGTAGAACTCCACATCAAGGACCACGGCGTGATCACGCTTGAACTCGACGCGGCCAAGGCACCAAAAACCGTCGCTAATTTCCTGAGCTACGTCAACAAGGGCCACTACAGCAACACCGTGTTCCACCGCGTGATCCCCGGCTTCATGGTGCAGGGCGGCGGCTTTGAAGTCGGCATGAAACAAAAAGCCACCGATGCCGAGATCGAGAACGAAGCCACCAACGGCCTGAAGAACGACAAGTACACGATTGCCATGGCGCGCACCAACGCACCGCATTCGGCCAGCTCGCAGTTTTTCATCAACGCCTCCAACAACAACTTCCTCAACCACACGGCACCCAGCGGTTCCGGCTGGGGTTATGCCGTGTTCGGCAAGGTTGTGAGCGGCAGCGACGTCGTTGACAAGATCGAAGGCGTGAAGACCGGCAACAAGGGCGGCCACAGCGATGTGCCGCAAACCGATGTGATCATCGAAAAGGCTGTCGCGCTCTAAGCCGCTGCCCGTTCAATCCAGTCCGCCTTCCATGGCTGCGACCGTGCCCCACATAGCGGAGTTAACTGCCCCGCTTTCCTGGCGCACGGTCGATTTTATTTCGGACCTGCATTTGCACATCAGCGAGCCGGCTACCTTCACGGCATGGCAGCGCTATATGCAAAGCACGCCGGCGGATGCTGTGTTTATCCTGGGCGATTTGTTTGAAGTCTGGATAGGCGACGACGCGGTGGGCGACGACAAGCCTGGTTTTGAAAGCCGCTGCGCCCAGGTGCTGGGCCAGGCGGCCCACCGGCTGCCGGTGTTTTTCATGCATGGCAACCGTGATTTCCTGGTGGGGCAGCGGCTGATGGATCTGTGCGGCGCGACCCTGCTGGACGACCCCACCGTACTGGTGTTCGAAGGTGCGCGCTGGCTGCTCTCGCACGGTGACGCATTGTGCATTGACGACGTGGACTACATGCAGTTCCGCCGGCAGGTACGCAGCCCCCAGTGGCAACACGATTTCCTGTCAAAACCGCTCGCAGAACGCCAGGCTATCGCCAGCGCGCTGCGCCAGCAAAGCGAGGCCAAAAAGAAATCAGGCGCCGTGTACGCCGATGTGGACGCCCCCAGCGCCCGGCAGTGGCTGCTTGCCGCCAACGCCGGCACGCTGATCCACGGCCACACGCACAAGCCGGCGGAGCATGATTTGCTGGATGGCTTGAGGCGCGTGGTGCTCAGCGACTGGCATATAGCCCCCGACGAGGCCACAGCACCCCGCGCGGAAGTGATGCGCCTGTCTGCCAGCGGCCTGCAGCGTATTGACTTGTCGCGCGTCAGCCCCTAAGCCAGTTCGAAAAACCGCATCACCACCTTGTCGGGCTGGCGCACACCGGTCCCCACAAACATGCGCTCGGTGATCCATTGCAAGGCGGGCGATGCGGTTTCAAAACGCGGGCTGCAGCGAAAGTAAATTTGCGCCGGGTCTACCGGCTCGCCACGCACCAGGCGTGCAATAAGCTCGGGCGGCCCGCTGCGGATGGCGCGGTTCTCCACATAAATCAGGTCACCTCCATCGGTCTCCAGGCAATACCGTGCGTCCAGAATCGCCATGCGCCCGGTCACCACCAGTTGAAAGTCCGCACCGCCGGCCAGCACCTGCGCCGTCCAGCCGACACCTGCCGCGCTGCCGCCGGTGATGGGGATCAGGCGGCGCAAGCCCTGCGCCGTCGCGCCCACCTCCTGCGGCTTGCCGACCGTGACCGACAGGTCGGCAAAAAACTGCAGCGAAGGCGGCGCAAGCGGGTCTGTGGATGGCGTCACAATGGGCTCCGGTTGTTCGGGTTGAATGGCATTAGGGCTACGGGCCATAGCCTAGTCTACCCATGCCGCCTGAAACCAGTACGCCATCCGTTCAACACACCACTGCCACGCCCCTCATGCCGACCTGGCTGCAAAAGCTTCTTACCCGCACCGGCCTCGCCCCCAGGCCCATTCCCGAGGCCTTGTGGCAGCGCACGCTAGCGCACTACCCTTTTCTCGCCGCCCTGCCGGCTGCCGACAAGGCACAGTTGCGCAAGCTCACGGGCAGCTTCCTGGCGAAGAAGGAATTCACCGGCGCCCACGGCCTGGAAGTCACCGACGCCATGGCGGTCGCCATCGCCGCCCAGGCCTGCCTGCCGGTGATCCGCATCGGGCTGAAGTACTACAACGGCTTCACCGGCATCGTGGTTCATCCCGGCGCCATGGTGGCCCGGCGCGAAGTGACCGATGCCGCCGGTGTGGTGCACCATTACCGCGAAGTGCTGGCCGGCGAGGCCATGCAGCACGGCCCCGTCACGCTGAGCTGGGAGGACGCCAGCACGCCCGGCGACGAGCGGGGCCACAACGTGGTGATCCATGAGTTCGTCCACAAGCTGGACATGTACGACGGCGCGCCCAACGGCGCACCGCCGCTGCCCTCGCGCGCCGCTCGCGCGCAATGGCAGGCCGTGATGCAGGCGGCGTACGAGGGTTTCAGGCGACAGGTGACCATGGCCGAGCGCTTCGGCGCCGAATGGCCCTGGCTGGACGCCTACGGCGCGACCTCGCCGGTGGAATTCTTTGCGGTAGCCAGCGAGGCCTACTTCGTCAACCGTGAGCGGTTTTCCGTGGATTTTGCGCCCTTGACCGCCCTTTTTGACCAGTTTTACAGGCCGAAAATGGCTGCAACCCAGTAAGAATGCGCGTCACCAGCTATTGATTTAATAGCAGCCAGTAAACGACCATCGCGGGCCTGCTGCGGCCGGCGCTACTGCCCGGTCGCCGTCACGCCGCATGTGAGGCTGAAAGCCAGCGAAGACACCGCAGGAAAGGTCGCCAGGGTAATGCCGCTTCCCTGCAGGTTGGGCACGGTGACACTGCCGGCAAGGGGACAGCTTGCGGCGCCCGAAACCACGGAACAAGTCACAGCCGTGCAGCTCAGGCCGCTGACGGCCGGGTCGGTCAGCACGGTGCCCGAGCCATCGGAAGGCCCCTGGTTGGCGACCGTGACGGTATAGCTGGTGGTGCCTCCGGCCGTGGCGTTGGTCAGGCCATCGGTTTTGCTGATCTGCAGGTTGGCGCTGCGCTGCACCCGGATGTCGTCGCCCGTGTTGGCGGCGTTGTTGCCGTCGTAATTGCTGCCGCCCACCGTGCCGCCCGTGGTGAAACTGGTGTTGGCCGTCAGCCCCGACGCAGCCGGGGGCAAGGCGGTGGTGACGGTGCGCGAGCCGCTGCTGTCTGTCGGGTCCAGGAAAAACGCAAGGGCCGAATTGTTGTAGGTGCCGTTGGGCAGGCTGGTCGATGCATTGACGGTGAACGTGTAGGTCAGCGTGCAGCCGCCCGGCAAATTGAAGGTGCCGGCGGTGAAGGTGGACGTGGCGCCGTTGGCCGGGTCAACGCTGGCCGTGCGCGTGCCCAGGGCGCAGGCGCTAGGCACTGTACTGAAAACCACTGTCGGCAAGGGCGGGTTGGCGACAGTGGCGCTGCCGCCCGGAAGACTGGGGTCGTACAGCCTGATGCCGCGCGCATCGCCCTCGCCCGCCGGGTTGGCGACAACGATCGAGTAGGTGCTCGTCCCGGGCGGGGAGACGATGGTGGTGGCTGCCGGTGTGGACGTGCGCTTGGTGGTCGTCAGCGCCGGCAGGCAGTTGGCAGGCAGGCCGCCCGCATTGGCCGGCAGGCCCGCATTGCTGACGGCAGCCGACGCGCCATTGCCGCCGGCGCCGGCGCCGTAGGCCGAGGGGGTGGTGTTGACATTGGTCAGCCCTGCGATCCCGCCGGGGAAGTTGGTAGTCACCGTGATGCCGGTGGATGCGATGACAAAGCCGCCACCGCCGCCGCCGCCCGGGCCGTGGATGGTGCCGTTGATATTGCCGCCCTGGCCGCCGCGCACCTGCGCCAGTGCGACGGTACCTGAGCTGGCCAGTACCACGATGCCGCCACCGGCACCGCCGCCGCCCGCGCCGTCGCAACTGCTGGGCCCATTGTTCGGGCAGTTTCCGCTGTTGGCCAGGGGAATGGAGCGGCCAGCCTGGCCATTCGCCAGCAGTGAGCCGGTACCGCCCACCGTGCCGGCCTTGACGAAGACCAGTCCGCCGCCCGCGCCGCCCGAGGCATCGAGGTTGAAAGCGTTGTTGGTGCTGCCTGAGCCGCCACCGCCGCCCAGGGTCAGCTTGTTTGCCAGCAGCGGCGTGGTCGTGTTGCCGCCGAAACCACCGAGGGCGAAGTTGGTGTTCCAGGTATTGCCGCCGCGGCCGCCCGCGCCGCTGTTGCCGCCGCCTGCGCCGCCGGAATTCTCGTCGTTGGCAGCCGGGTCGGAGTCGTCGCCACCGCCGCCCGCATTGCCAGGCGCACCGGCCGCGCGGGAGCCGCCGTTATAGCTGCGGCTAGTGGCCGTCAGGTAGGCCGCGGTGGTTGAAATGCTCTGGGCCGTCGTGGTTGCGTTGGTGGCAGTGCCGTTGGCCGAGGTGGTGCCCGATGTCAGCAGCACGCCGGGCGCGCTGAACACATTCAGGATGCGGTCAGGCGTGCCCGCCGTGCCTTCGCCCTTGCCGCCATGCGCGCCATAGGCATCGGGCCGCGCATAGTCAATGTTGGTGAGGTCCAGCTGCGCCGCCCCGCTGGCCCCTGCCAGCGAGAGGCCCGCATTGCCGCGAAAGCCTGCATACGAGGCGTTGATGCTGCCGTTGTTGGTGAAGGCGCCGGCCACATCCACCACCACCACACCACCCGTGGTACCGTCCCACGGCGACGGCACGATGGAGCCGCCGGCGCTGATGGTCAGCGTCGAATACTGCGGCACACGAATGACCTGGTAGGTCTGGTTGTTTGCGGTTGCGGTGTTCTGCACATAGGCATTGAGCAGGCCCGCCGAGAGGTTGAGCACATTGGTGCCCAGGCTGACAACACGCGCAAATTCATAACGCCCCGCTGCGGCGGCCGCAAAGCTGTAGGCCGAACTGTTGGTGGTCGTGGCGCCGGTGCCGTCCTGCATCTGGATGATGAGCACCAGGTCGCCGGCCGCGATGGCAGCCGCCCCCCTCGAGGAGCCGCTGGTGTAGCCGATGGTGGTGCCACCCGCCGTCCCGCCCGCAACCGTGCCGGGGTAATAGGTGTTGACGACGGTGTTGGCCGCCGCAACGGCCAGGGTGCCAGCCACACCCGGCGCTGCACACACCTGTGCCAGGGCCGGAGAAACCAGACCCAGCAGCGCGCAGCACCAGGCGGCAGCGCACAGCCAGAGGCGGAAGGTCATTGCGGATTTGCGGAGGGATGCCATGCGACGTTCAACGGAAGGGGAACTTCATCTGCCCGCCAAGTGAAAGCCACCGATGATCGAAACGCCCATGGAGCCCCATGCTACATGTCGCACCAACCGGCGGCAATGCAGCATTTACCAGGCTATCGCGGCATAACAACAGGCACCGGACTTAATGCACAGGTGCATGCATGCACTCAGTCCGGTGGGCACCATCAAATGGCGTAGAACAGCACGGCGACGCAGTGGCATACCGTCCCGGCAGCGACAAAGATGTGCCACACGAAATGCCCATAACGCACACGCGAGTCGGTCGCAAAAAAGGCCACGCCCGTCGTATAGCAGAGCCCGCCCGCAACCAGCCAGAACAGTCCCCAGGCCGGGATCAGTTGCAGCATGGGTTTGATGGCGATCACGGCGATCCAGCCCATTGCCAGGTAGAGCACGGTTGAAAGGCGCGGCCAGCGTATGCCCGCGAACGCCTTCGCGGCAATGCCGGCCAGCGCCATCACCCAGACCAGGCCGAACAGGGACCAGCCCCAGGGGCCGCGCAAAACGCCCAGCGTGAACGGCGTGTAGGTGCCGGCAATCAGGAGGTAAATCGCGCTATGGTCCAGCACCTGGAACAGCTGCTTGGCCCGCGCGGCACGCATGGAAGGCAGCGCGTGGTACAGCATGGAGGTGCCGTACAGCACAACCATGGTCGCAGCAAAAACGCAGACACCAATGATGTCCAGCACATCGCCGTGGCGCACGGCACCCACCACGAGGAAGGGCGAAGCAATCAACGCCGCCAGCAGCGCCACACCGTGGCTGATGCTGTTGGCAATTTCCTCCCCAAGCGACTGCGGCCGTTCCTGCAGCAGAGCTGCAGGAACGGCCGCAGTCGCGGAGGCAGAACTCATCGTTTGAGAAGCGCCTTGAGCACGGTCTGCACGCGGCGGGCTTTGCCGGCATCAAAGTCACCGGCCAGCACGGTGGCGGCGTCTTCACCCCAGGTCTCTGCCGGTGCCGGTGCGTTGCGTTTGGTCAGCAATTGCAGTTGCAGCATGCGGCGTGCGCTGATGTGCTCGGCGGGTGTCGGCACTTCGGCCGCCATCTCCAGGCGCAGCAGCGACTCGGATGCATCCTTGCCCGATGGCGTGCTGACAGCCTTGACCCAACTGCTGCGCACCGCGGGGGAGACCAGCTTGCCGAGGTCCTGAGCGCTTGGCAGTTGCTCGGGATCGCGTTTTTCCCATGCGGTCAGCAGGTTGGTCAGCACTTCGCCATGGGCCTGCATGGCCAGCTTTTTGAGGGCCGTGTTGGCCGCCTCAAATGCCTCGCGCTGGGCGCGGAAGGCGGCGTCACCGAGGCGCGGGCCGCGGTCTTCAAAGGCCGGGCGATCATTGCGGCCGCGCTCATCACGGCCGCCTCGCGCACCACGATCTTCGCGGTCAGCACGGTAGGGTTCAAACTTGTTGTCGGTGCTCTGGCGCGGGCCGCCTGGCTTGCCGCCACGCGCATCCTTGCGGTCGCCGAACTTGCCGCCTCGGCCCGCAGGTGCCGCCTCGGCCTTGCGCATGCCGGGGCGGTCGTCGCCGCGCATCGCCACAATGGGTTTGGCTGCGGGTTTTGGTGCTGGCGCTGCTTCGGCCGGCGCGGCTGCAACAGCTTCTGCGGCAGGTTCAGCGGTTTCGGCTGCGGCCCCGGTCGCGCGTTCGGTGGCCGCGGCCTGCGCTTCTTCCGCTATGGTTTCTGTAGCTGGTTGCGCTTGTTCCTCGCCGGCTGCGGGCTGGTTTGGCTCTGAAACTGCAGGCTTTTCAGCGGCCACCGGGGCGCTTGCGGCCTGGGGTGCCGGCACGGGCACCTGCCCGCGCACGATGGCTTCCAGCGCTTTTGCGGCAGCGTGGATTTGCTGCGCATCGCCGCTGGCCGTCGCCGCTTCAACGGCTTTGGAGGCTTCCAGCACCATGCGGTCAAACTCGCCCAGTGCTGCTGCGGCTTTTTCGCGCTCGGCGGTCTTGCGCTGGAAGGCGTCGTCAATCGGCTTGCGGAAAGCGTCCCAGAGTTTTTGCTCCTGCTTGCGCTCGATCGGCACGCCCTGCGCTTCATGCTGCCAGCGCTGCTGCAGCGACTTGACGGCATCAATACGCAGTTGCGGCTCGGCGCCCAGCACCTGGGCCTCTTCAATCATGGCCTTGCGGCGTGCCAGGCTTTCGCCGCGCGCGGCGGTCAGCGGTGCATCGGCGATCTCCATCGCGGCTTTCCACTGCGGCTGGATTTCGGCAAAGGCCTTTTCGCTCAGGTGGCCGGCTTCGCGCCACTTTTCAACAAAACCATTGAGGCTGCGGATGTGCTGCTTCCAGTCGGTATTGCCCTTGTTGGCTTCACCCCAGGCCAGCACTTCATCAATCAAAACCTTGCGCTGGGCCTTGGTGGCTTCAGTCTGTTCCTTGACGGTCTCCAGCCAGGTTTCGACAACCTTGTGCGCTTCGTTGCAGGCGTCGTCAAAACGTTTCCACAAGGCGTGGTTGGGCGTGCCGCCCTGGTCGCTGGTTTTCCACTGCTCGCGCATGTTGCGCAGTGCGTCCTGCTGCTTGCGCCCGCCCATGGGTTTAGCCACCAGTGCTTCGGCCTTGACGACCAGCTCTTCGCGGATCTGGTCGGCACGCCAGCGCTGCCAGCCTTCAAGTTCACCGGCAGCCGTCAGCGCTGCATGGGCCGTGGCTTCAAGCTTGCTGTCGATGTTGCGTATGTTTTCCTTCAGTGCCTGGCGCAGGTCGGCGGCGACTTTTGGCGTGGCCTTGCCGTGGCCTTCGGTCACTTCATGTTCAAGTTTCTTGACGGCTTCCTGCACGATGGCGGCGGCCTTTTCGCGCATGTCCTTGAGTACAGCCGGGTCAATCTTGGTCTTGGGTGGGCGCGCGCCCTCCCCGGCCGACGCCGCAGCAGCCGGCAGGCCACGCGCAACGCGCAGCTCGTCGGCCCACACGGGCACGGCCGGCAAAGGCGCAGCTGCATCGTCGGCGGCCTTGACAGCCGTTGCAATCGCGCCCTGGAAGGCATCCCACACCGCCAGCAACTGGCCGCGCGAGGCGTCCAGCAAGGGCGGGAACTTGGCATCGACGCTGGCCCAGTTGGCGTCCTGCGTGATCTCGTCGGCCTGGCCCTGCCAGTGCGTCACGTCGGCGCGCAGGGTTTCCAGCGCAGCTTCTGCGTCGCGCCAGGGCTTGATCGACAGCACTTCAATGCGCTGGGCGATCAGCACGGCGGCCTCACGCTGCACCTGGGTGCGGTGCTGCAAGTCTTCAATCGTCTTGACGCGCTCGGACAGCTGCACCTTGAGGCCGGCCAGCGGCTCTTTGGAAAGCGGTGCGCCGGCTTTGGCGGCATCACGCTGCCAGGCCAGGGCATCGGCCAGGTTGAGTTTGGGCGCAGCCAGCAATGCCTGCGCTTTTTCGGCCCATTCGGCAGCCACGGCTTCCTGGCCCTTGCTGCGCTTGATCTCGTCGAGCTTTTCCTTCAGCGGCTTGGCAGCGCCCTTGTCGCGGTTGGCCAGGTCCTTGTAGACATCGGCCATCTGCTCGGCGCTCGGCTCCGTCGCCAGCCAGGTGCGGATGCGCGCGGTGCGTTCGCCCGAGGTGGGAGCCGAAAACGCGCCACCCGTGAGGCCGTCCAGCGGATGGGCGTCATGCGATTTGGCGGGGCTGGATTTTGCAACGGGCGCTGCAGTGGTGTCGGGTTTGGATGATTTGGACATGGGAAAGCGCAGCATAAAAAAGGGGTTCAATCGGTTCGGAAAACAGTCGCAGGCTACGGCCATGGGGCCGCCGCCAACTGCGACTGGGGTGAGACGGTGAATGGGCGCGACAGATCAACACTTCACGCCAATTGCGCTATTTTCGCCGATTTAAGGCGCGGCCAGATTTTGGCTACTTGCTGGCCAGCTCCAGTTCGGCCCTTGGCGTCCATTTGGCCTCGGGCGGCACTGCTTTTGCGGCGCCCAGGAACAGCCTTTCGGCCGGCAGGTCTTTGGTCGCCAGGTAGTCCTTGACGACCACGCCGCGCTGCACGGCCAGCTCACGCATGGCATCGTCATTGACCCTGATGTCGGCCAGCAGCAGCTTCTCCATGTCGGCGACCGGCAGGTCCTTGGCCATGCCTACCAGGTTGCGCGGCTTGGACATGTCGGCGTGTTTGTACACCTCTTTGAGCAGCACCGGGTACTCTGCCGGGCTGATGCTGACCACCGCAGTCGCGGTGCCGCCGTCCTTCACCACGCTGCGGCGTTTTTCGGCGCGCACCAGTTCGTCGAGCCGGGCACGCTTGAAGCCGTCGCGCTCCGCATCGACGCTGCTGGTGCCCACCACGGTGAGCTTGAGCGCCGGACGGTCCTGCAGGGCCTTGGCGACTTTGTCGAGCCCGGCCTTGGCCTCGGGCGAGAGCTGGGCGCTGCCGCTGGGGAAGCCGACAATGCTCAACTCGTCCCCACCGCCGCCGCCAAAGGCACTGGCCAGCAGGCTGAACGGTGCGGTGATGGCCTTGACGATCACATTGATGATGACCTTGACGATGATGGGCCCGAGGCTGAACTGCGGATCGTTGAGCGAGCCGCTGATGGGCAGGTCAATATCAATCACGCCGTTGCGGTCGGCCAGCAGGGCCACGGCAAGCTTGACCGGCAGGCTGGCGGTGGAGCCCTCGACCTTGTCGCCGAAACTGAGCTGGTTCAGGATGACCTTGTTGTTGGCGGTCAGCCGGCCGTCGGGCTGCACCAGGTATTTGACGTCAACGCTGAGCTTGCCGCGGTTGATGCCGTAACCCGAGTACTTGACGGAATAAGGCGAGAGCGGCGGCAGCTCCAGGTCGCGCACCTTGCCGGTGATGTCCAGCGCCAGCGGCTTGGCCAGCGGATTGAGTTTGCCCAGTATCTCCAGCGAGGCCGTGCCCTCGGCCCTGCCGCGCAACTCAAGGTCGGCCATGTCCGGCGTGCCCGTGGTGGACACCGAAGAAAAGGCGCTGAGCTTGCCGGTCAGGTCGCTGAGGTTGGCCGAGTAGTTGGGTTTTACAAAATGGTCGGAGAACAGTACCTTGCCGTTGACCAGGCTCACGGGGCCGAAGTTGATGATGGGTGCCGGCCCGGTTGCAGCCGAAGCCACAACATCAGAAACCGTGCCTGCAACCGCGCTTTTGGAGTCATTCAGGGCCTCGGCCGCCGTCCCGGCTGCGGGACCAGCTATTGTTTTTGTAGCATCCGGCGGCTTGAGTGCCGTAACCGATGCAGTGCCGGACGCCGTCGCCACGGAACTTGCGGGCTTGAGCAGGTCCTGCAGGTTGATGCGGCCTTCGGGCGTGACGATCACACGCGCAAAGAAGTCGGTAAGCACGGTTTCCCTGACATCCACCCGTGTGGCCTTGGCCGGGTCCAGTGCAACATTCAGGCCGCGCAGGTTCAGCGCTTTCCAGGCCAGCAGGTCTTCGCTGGGCGCCAGGGTGTTGGCCTTGAGTTCTTCAACCGCCAGGTTGCCCCTCACCTGTGCGTGCGGCCCGGCCGGCGTGTCGCGGTAAGCGACCTGGCCCCTGAAACTGGCATCGGCGCGCAGCAGTTCGATGTTGATCGCATCGGCAAAATAAGGCTCAAAGGCCTGCACCGGCAGGCGGTCCGCCGTCAGCTGGCCCTGCGCCTGTATCGGCGCCAGGCCCAGGTTGCCCTTGAAACTGAGCTTGCCGGGTTCGAAGCGGCCGGTTGCCAGGCGCAGCGAAGCCGTGAGCGGCATCAGCTTGGCGGCTTGTGCCTTGTTCGCCGGCCTTTCGTCCAGCACCAGGCCGCCGAGCTGGGCATTCACGGCGCTGACTTCAAAGGCCACGGGTTTGGCACCCGCCTTGTCCGAGAACGACAGGGCGCCGCCCTCCAGCAACACGTCGTTGACGGCCACAGCCCACGATGGCGCGCTGGCTTTGGTGGCGGCCGTGGTCGGCGGCGGGGTCTTCGCGCCGCCGTGGCCGACCATCCAGCGCTCGTACATCCAGCGTTTGTCGGCATCGCGGCCTACCAGCGCCTTGGGCTGGGTGAGCTGCATCCTGGCCGCCTTGAAGGACTGGCCCGGCACGTCAATATCAACGCCATCGACCTGGACGCGCTTGAGCGACACCAGCGAAACCTTGCCTTGGGCCAGCAACACGTCGCTGAGGGCGATTTGCGGCGCCGTGATTTGCAACGCCTGGGCTTTGTCTGCATCGCTTCCGCCTGCGGCCTTCCAGTTCACACCCAATTGGGCATCCAGCTGGCCGCCCAGGGCGGGCAATAAAAACTGGCCTATATATTTAGCGGCCATGTTCAGCGGCCATGCGGCCACCGTCGCGGTCACCTGGGCGGCCTGGTCGGTCGCCGTTCCGCCAAAGCTGAGCCGCGCAGGCGTGGCAGCGACGGGCTCCGGCCTGGCCTGGCCTTTTTTCCCCGCAGGTGCAGCGGCCGGCGCCGGGGCATCCAGCCCCAGCGAACCGCTGAACTGCAGCGGCGCGCTGGCGGCAAACGGCAGGGCAATCGCCGAAGCGTCCAGCGTGATGCCCGCCAGCCTGATCTGGGCGGGCGAAGCCAGGGTTTCATCCAGCCAGTTCACGCTGCCGGAGCGCACGGCCACACTGGCGACCTGCACTTTCCAGGGGCTGGCGGCTGCGGCCTGCACCTTGGGTGTTTTGGGCCCCGTGGATGCATCGGGCGTGACCGGGGCGCTGGACGCCGTGCCGCTCACAACTGCGGTTTTTTCTTCCTTTTTTGCATCATTCAGGCCTGCAGCCGGCTGTACATGAGCGCGACCAGCTACGCTTTTTGTAGCACCCTGCTCGCCCGGCGGCAGCAGGTTGAGTTGCCCTGCCCGGTCCCGCGTGACGCTGAGGGTGGGTGCAGTGAGTTCCACCTTTGATAGCTTGACGAATTGCTCCAGCGGTCGCACGTCGTCCATGGTCACGCGCAGTTGGTCAAACGCCAGCACCTCATGGCTTGCCAGCGTCGCCGTGGTTTTGCCGGGTTTGGCCGGACTTGGCGTGACGCCGTGCAGCTTGTCGAGCAGGCGGACCTTGTCGGCCGTCACCAGGCCGGAAACCCTGACCACAGTCGACGGCGTTTGTTCAAACGAGACCCTGGTGTCGGCATTGAGGACGGCGCTTTGCAGCCTGAAAGGCAGGCTGGCCGGCAGGTAGCCCAGATAGGGCGTGAGGTCGAAGCCGCTGAGCTTGAAGGTGGCGTCGGTCTTGTGGGTCTGGGCGAAAGGCGTGCCTTCGGCGGCGGTGTCAAAGCTGCTGCCGTTGAGCAGGAAAGCCAGGTGCGGCGCGGTTTTGACGTCGCGCTGGGATTTGAGGTTGCTCAAAAAAGGCACCGACAGGTTCAAGGCGCGCAGTTCATGCACCTTGTGCACAGACTGGTCGTTGAAGTCGAGCTGCCCGTTGCTGAGCACCAGGTTGTAGAGCGCAAACCGCGGCGGATCGCTGGCAGGCGCATCCGCCGCAGGCTGCAGGCGGGCCAGTATGTCGTCGATGTCGTAGCGGCCATCGCCGAAATGGGTGAGCGACACCACAGGATCATCGACCTGAATGGCATCGACCACAGGCGCCAGCCGCAGCAGGGACTCCAGTTCGCCATCTATATATATGCGCTTGATCCTGAGCTGTGGGGAATCCTGCGCAGAAACCGCTGCGCCGCCGGGGGCCGAGGATGCCCCTGCTGCATTTTTATCGCCCTTGGCGATGGCCAGCTCATTGACGGTCAGCTCCAGCGACCAGGGCTTGAAGTCCACAGACCCCACGGTGACCTGGCGGCCCAGCTTTTCGGAGGCGATTTTCTCGACCTGCGACTTCACGATCATGGGCACCAGCGCATACGCCAGCCCCCAGAGCACCAGCACAGTCCCCACGAACCAGACGGCACGCCGCCGCCACTTTGGCGAGCGGACCACCTCACCTGCCCTGGCGGGAAGCGTTTTACCCAGGGTCGACCATTTATTCTTGAATTCATTACTGGACATAGGCCTAGAGTTTTTAGCGCCAGCGCCCAAACGTCAATGATTTGTTTGAAGAAAAATGCGCAATGTTGGCTGGGCAGCAGCTGCGCCGTTAAAAATGCACGCGCACCTTGACCATTTGACTGGCTTTTGCGGCAGCGACCAGGAGCCAGCCGAGTGGACAGCTTCGGCAAGTGGCCAGTGCCTGGCCCCAAAATGAAAAACCCCGGGCAGCAAAGCTGACCGGGGTTGACGGCGAACCAAAAAGCTCATGCCGTCTCGTTTCGCAAAAGGGAGATGAATCGTCCCACAGTGCGGTGAGAGCAAGTGATTGCTCCCAGGTTTGCCGGGGTTGGTTACCCGGTAGATGCCTGAATGGTTCAGGCAATTGCAGGTTAAACGCATGCCGGCCTGGGGGCAAGCCAAACTTTTCTATCACAGACCAAGCTTTGATTGCCACACTCTTGAAGTGGTGGTCATCGCAGCCGCCATTTGGGTCCGGGATGGCCTGCCGGCATGCCGCGTTACAAATCTGTGTCCGGAGCCTGACTTAGAGCAGGCCATCAAAAAACAGGCCTAAGCGCTTGATTTTGGCTGTTTTAACCTGAATATACAGTTTTAAATGCTTTTTACATATAAAAAACAAATCCATTATTATTGACAGGTTATTTAACAAGCCCATAGAATCCGCCCAGTCCTAGAAATCTAGGGACAACCCGAATGCACTGCCGGTTCCAGGCTGAACCAGGCAGCGTCAAACCAGGGTCTCATGCCACCAGGGCCAACAAGGCAAAACCTGGTTTGATGGCGACCCAATCAAAGCCTGCGCGGCCCCAATGCAAAAAGGGGCCGGGCAGACGTAGAAAGGAGTGCTATGACAGCGCTAGTAAATTCCGGACTCAAGTCAAGCCTTGAGTCACGCCTGAAAAGTGTCCGCAGCAGTGTTGCCAACATTGCCGACGACATCACGCAGGGCTTTTTCGAAATCACCCATAACGGTTTTGCCCTGCTGGGCCTGGCCGTTGTGTTTGCAGTGATCACCCTCACCGCCCGCCCCGACCTGCGCCAGGCCGGTGAGTCCAGGCTCATGGCCTGGCTGCAGGAGCGCCAGGAAGCCACGATCGGCTTTACGGAGCCAGCCGCGATTGACCGTGCCACCGCGGCCAACCCCAAAGACCTGCCCAAACAGCAGGCCGCCGTTGCCTACTGGCTGAGCCGCAAATACGGCGTGGCGCCTGAACCGCTGAGCGTCCTGGTATCGGCCGCCTTCGAGATTGGCGAGAAGGCCAAGCTCGACCCGACGCTGATCCTGGCCATCATGGCCATAGAGTCCGGCTTTAACCCGTTTGCCCAAAGCCCGGTCGGTGCGCAGGGCCTGATGCAGGTCATGACCAAGGTGCATCACGACAAATACGACAACTTCGGCGGCAAACTGGCCGCATTCGACCCGGTGACCAACCTGCGCGTAGGCGTCAAGGTGCTGCAGGAATGCATCAGCCGGGCGGGCTCCATCGAAGGCGGCCTCAAATATTACGTAGGCGCGGCCAACCTCGAGGACGATGGCGGCTACGCAGGCAAAGTCATGGCGGAACACGCCCGCCTGCTGGCGGTCGTCGGCAGCGGCGCTACGCCCTACCACGCCGGCGCTGCATCAACGCGCGCCATTCCCGTCAAGGCCGCACCGGCCGAGTCCAGCGACAAAGCGGCCGAGCTGGCCAGTTCCTGATCCCCGCGGCCACCCGGCCATCGACCGCTCTGCGGTACACTTGGGGGGTGCGCAACTGGCGATAGGCCTCTTGCTCCCGGACCTGTTCCGGCGAGCCCGAAGGCTGACGTGGGACACCACTTGGAAGCGCACCGCTGAAGTCGGTTTTGAATCCACACAGCGTTCAGCCGTTCGCCTGGGCAGCCCTTGTTCCATCCACCCGATGACAGGGACCACGTCTTTAAAGGACTGCCATGTACGACCGCAACATTCTTGTTGAACAAACCGATCCCGAGCTTTTCGCTGCCATCCAGGCCGAAAACGCCCGCCAGGAACACCACATCGAGCTGATCGCCAGCGAAAACTACGCCTCGCCCGCCGTCATGGCCGCGCAAGGCTCGCAGCTCACCAACAAATACGCCGAAGGTTATCCCGGCCGCCGCTACTACGGCGGCTGCGAACACGTGGACGTGGCCGAGCAACTGGCCATTGACCGCGTCAAGCAAATCTTCGGCGCCGATGCCGCCAACGTGCAGCCGCATTGCGGAGCCTCGGCCAATGAGGCCGTGTTCCTGGCTTTCCTGAAGCCCGGCGACACCATCATGGGCATGAGCCTGGCTGAAGGCGGCCACCTGACCCACGGCATGGCGCTGAACATGAGCGGCAAGTGGTTCAACGTGGTCAGCTACGGCCTCGACGCCAACGAAGCCATCGACTACGACGCGATGGAACGCAAGGCGCACGAGCACATGCCCAAGCTGATCATCGCGGGCGCCTCGGCCTACTCGCTGCGCATCGACTTCGAACGCTTCGCCAAGGTGGCCAAGGACGTCGGCGCGATCTTCATGGTCGACATCGCCCACTACGCCGGCCTCGTGGCCGCGGGCGTGTACCCCAACCCGGTGCCGCATGCCGACGTGGTCACCTCCACCACCCACAAGAGCCTGCGCGGCCCGCGCGGCGGCATCATCCTGATGAAGTCGCAGCACGAGAAGGCCATCAACAGCGCGATCTTCCCCGGCCTGCAAGGCGGCCCGCTGATGCACGTGATTGCCGCCAAGGCCGTCGCTTTCAAGGAAGCCATGGCGCCCGAGTTCAAGGCCTACCAGCAACAGGTGGTCAAGAATGCCCAGATCGTGGCCGACACCCTCACCGAGCGCGGCCTGCGCATCGTGAGCGGACGCACCGAAAGCCACGTCATGCTGGTCGACCTGCGCGCCAAGGGCATCACCGGCAAGGAAGCCGAGGCCGTGCTGGGCAGCGCCCACATGACCATCAACAAGAACGCCATCCCGAACGACCCGGAAAAGCCAATGGTCACCAGCGGCGTGCGTATAGGCACCCCGGCCATGACCACGCGCGGCTTCAAGGACGAAGAAGCGCGCCTGACAGCCAACCTGATCGCGGACGTGCTCGACAACCCGCGTGATGCAGCCAACATCGAAGCCGTGCGCGCCAAGGTTCACGCCCTGACGAGCCGCTTCCCGGTTTACCGTTAAACGGACTGCGTCAAATGAAGTGCGCAGCCGCTATGTTTTTAATAGCTGGCGGCGCACAATCCACCGGGGCCAGCGGCACAAAATGCCCATAATTTCAGGAAAAGCCCATGAAATGCCCTTTTTGCAGCCATCTTGAGACCCAGGTTGTCGAAACCCGGATATCCGAAGACGCAGACTTCATACGCCGCCGCCGCCAGTGCGGCGCGTGTGAAAAACGCTTCACCACCTACGAACGGCCCGACGTCACCTTCCCGGCGATTGTCAAAAAGGACGGCCGCCGCATCGAATACAAACGCAGCAAGATCCTCGGCTCCATGAACCTGGCCTTGCGCAAGCGCCCGGTCAGCACCGAACAGATCGACTCGGCCATCGAGCGCATCGAGGAAAGATTACTGAGCCTGGGCATCCGCGAAGTCGCATCCAACCGCCTGGGCGAGCTGGTCATGCGCGAACTGAAAAAGCTCGACAAGGTAGCCTACATACGCTTTGCCAGCGTGTACCGGAGTTTTGAAGACATTGATGAGTTCAAGACGCTGGTGGATGAGGTGAGGCGGTAGTTCACCCGCCCATTCCTTTTCCCGACTATCTCCAGCACTCCTCAACTGTTACCGTGCCAGAGATGGTTCGACGGCCGGTGTTGTCCAGCAATAGAGAACCGCATTTGTCTGTTGCCATGGGCCCTCCCACAACAGGAACTGCCTGGACGGTAAATGTAGCTACCGTAGGCGTACCCGAGAAACTGATACTGTAAGTACCAGCACCTGCTGCTGCGGTCTTGGGCACTGTCGCCAGAGCAGTCGGTACTGCGACAGCATTTCCTGCACGATCCTGGCTAAAACTATCATTCTGCGAATAGAAGCGCTGCATGAACTGCGCGGTTTCAAGTAATTGCCCGCGCGCCTCTGCCCGCCGTGATTTGGCAATCGAGTTGTTGTAACTCGGCAATGCTACTGCTGAAATAATGGCAACGATTGCAACCACAATCATCAACTCAATGAGAGTAAAACCGCGATTTCTCATACCTGCTCCACATTTAGAACGCAATTTCGACCAGGCGGCTACGATGAAGGAGGGCTGAATATCTGCCTCCAGGTGCGCCGAATTGAGTTTCTGTCACCTTGAAATAACCTGCTGGTGTTGGGCGACACCGTTACGCCTTGCGACCTGCCTCCGGGTTTTATCAAGATACCATCACTGCCATCGGCCCCTGTCTGATAGCCTATAGCCGAAGTCAAGTCATTGTTGTCAATGAAGCCATCCCCGTTGGTATCAAACGTTGGGCCACCGGTGCCAGCGGCGCCACTAAACGGGTCCAGAACGAAATTGATGCCAATGCCATTGGTCGCCTGGCAGGTCTGCACGGCCGCACCAGGCACAATCGTTTCAAAAAACACCCGACCCAAGGCTACTTGAGGGTCGTAAATCATACGTTGCCCTGCCTGAACAGTCAGGGGGAAGCGCCAACCACGTTTCGTTGCGTAGTCCACCGTATTGTTTGTCGAGGTGTAGTAAGTGACAGACTGCGCGGGGGTACCAGCAGAAACCGTGACGGTGACGGAAAGCTGCTGCAAAACCAATGTCGCAGTCCCGGCAATTGCATAAGTCGCGACGCTGGAGTCATCCCCAACCTTGACCTGATCCCATAGACCGTAAAGTGTCCTCTCCTGGGTATTATTTGTATCAGCCGTCTCAAACAATTTGCCAGTTCCAGCCAATACCAACGTCCCACCCAAGGGATGTACAACATAGGTTGGTGCAGCAGTAAACGGCTCAACCTGAGCATTCCTGTTAACTGCGGAAAATAGCGGTTTGGGAACCAATGCGGTGCTACCGAAGGCAACAGCCCAGTTAGCGGACGAGGTACTGGAGAAATCAAACTTCCATAGATTACCCATAAGATCGCCAGCATATGCTGCAACGATGCGTTGCTGCAAATCACGCACCACCCGGACACCACTTAAACCATTGCCTCCTCCGGCAACAGGAATACCTGTATCTATCCGTTTAATAAGCGCCCCGCTCAATGCATCGATAACAAATAGCTGCGCTCTGCCACTGGCGCTTTCGTAGCCATTACCAACAATGACGGCCCACTGGCCATTTCGCATCAAACCGACTTCCGCCGTTTGCATTAAATACCCAAGCTCGGCGAAATTGCCCGTATTTGTATTTTCCCAAAGAATATCGCTCGCACCGGGGGGCATCAATGTCGTGGTCAACGTACCGCTTCCTGTTGGTGAACTCGGCACCGGCACATTGATGGCAAAAATGTTCTTGGCACCCGCACCACCAGTTGCAATCACAAGGTTTCGCCAGCCCCCTGTTGTGCCAAAGCTCGAATCAAATACATCCGATTCAATAGTTGGCCCATCCACGTAATACTGGTGATCATATGGGGTCTGACTTAGTGCATTGACCTTGCCAAGTACCGCTCTCGGCATGAATGCAAAAGTCTCCGTGCCATTCACATCACTGAAAGCATGCAACATTCCATCATTGGCCCCGACAAACACCTGTGCGACACGGAATGTTTTGTTCCGAAGGAACTCCCTGTAAGAGTACTTTGCGACCGATGTTCCTGTTGTGCCGGTAGTAGAGGGCAGAAAATCGTACTGCATGTCCACCGTATCTTTTACCAGCGAGGGGGAGGAGTTAATAATATCACCCAGTTTTTTTGCACGGGCCCTATAAGTCGTGCCCTCGCCCGTCGCATCACCACGCAGGTAATTGACCAATCCCGGACCTGCCGCAGCACTAACACCAAGAGTTGCAGTCATGCTTTGCGCCGTCAAGCTGGCCCAGGTGAAGCTGATCCCCTTGGTTGTCGCATCCTTAAAGGTAAAAATATTGCGCGCGGCAGCCGCAGGCAAATGCTCCGAAGCTCGCCACGCGACCGTCGCATCGTTGCCATTCGAATCCAGCGTAACGGCGGACAATTCGCCGGTCCAGACATTGGTCCTGTATTCCGGAACATATTTTCTTGAGTCTGACGACAGAAAACGCCCCGATACAGCCACCCCCGCATCGCTGCCATTACGCTCGTCAATATTACTGATAACAGCTTGCAAAGCATTGGCATATTGTTGCGGGTCAGCCGCGCTTAAAGATAGGCCACGACTGTTAACAGCGGCATGCCAAAGGTCATCCACTTTATTATTGTCATCATTACTAGGGTCGCCCCAAGATTTTGTATTTGCCGTCAAGGCTGGCAGATCATCTGGATTGACCAAGTTACCGTTGACGCCGAATCCAATGGTGTAGTTCACCATATGCTGCCAGAAGGCGGGGTCACCTGCGGTCGGTTTGACCTCGTTGGCCAAATCAGTGCGGAGATCCTTACTCCAGTAGTACATGGCAACATCCGCCAACGTTCCAGAGAAATTGTCCCGATAGGGATAGGCACGTGTGTATGTATAACTTTGACCGTTTGGACCAGTAATCGGCGTAGTCAAGCTGGTGTTGTCCACATTGCCCGTTGCGCCAGCGTTTGATGCAGCAGCCCCATTCCAGCTTCCATCAGTCATCAGTAAATGAAATGATCTTCTACACGTCAAATGCGCAGTCGTATCCTCGGTTCCAGGCACAGCACCCCAAGGCCCCTTATTGTCTGACCTGCTGTAATACTCTCCTACGGCGCCCATGGCACGACGTAATGGCGTACCGCCCGGATCAACCTGAAGAGAAAAAAGCCACGTGTAAAAAGAGTCACGGTCCGTCCCCGTGAACGACCGCAAGCCTCGTAGCAACGTATTTGAGTTGACCCCATCAATACTTATGCTGGCAGATTGGTTGATTCGCCCATACCCCAATCGATAAGACACCGGCAATGAATAAAAGGCAGTTGCCGTACCCCCAATGGCGGCAAGCAGTTTGCTCCGGTAATAAGTAAACCAATTGGAGAAATTCTGCTGCTCCTGCGCCAAAGTACAAACGGTCACCGCTGGCAGCCCGCAGTCGGTGCGGTTGGGATCTTTTGAAAAGGTCGTTGAAACCGTTCCGGTGATAAAGGTCTGTGTGAAGTTACCAACCGCAGTTCCGGTCCCGCTAATTAACTTCCAGTACTGCGCGGGATACAAACTTTGTGAAGAATTCGAACATGTGGATGCATCTGTGCAAAAAGAGGTCGTGAACGTCTGTGTCGCCACGAGGTTAACCACAGTAAGCGGCACTCTGGGATCAGCCGGCGCCGCCGTAGCGGGATAAGTCGGATACGAAGTCCCATCAGACTTTAGCCATGGAGAGTATGTAATCGCCGGGTTGTAATATTGACTGTTGGTCGCAGACGATCTCAGTTGCCTTACAAAGAGAGTCGTGGCGTTGTAAGTAGCAACTCCACTTTTAAAAGTTGAGGTAGCGCTTGGCATGCTGCCAACATATTTACCGCTAATGCACAATGCTTCAGGCAAGCATTCAAAAGCCATTGAACCCGAATCATCGAAAGTAAACACCAGATTGGGAGGGACCGCAGCCCCCCCAACGATGAGGGGCGTCTGAGCTACTTGCGCATGAGTAAGGCCCCCACTCAACAGTACAACGACTCCAAATAAAACCCGGAAAATAAACTGCTTCATGGAACCGTCCTCATTGCCGCAGAATTGACTGCAGCCAAACTTCACTACCTGATTTAACCTGTCCGCTTGAATTAGTGCTGTAGTCCTGGCTATAACCTCGCGCGGTAATCAGATAGGACTCGCGCGCTGGGCCGCCCTGCAGAGTAACAAGCGGGTATTTCTCAATCATGCAACCCGGCAATGTTGTGACCGTACGGCCAGCAGCATTCGAGGAATTCGAAATTGCTGCGGTCACCGTATTCGCCACGCCAGTAGTCCAGTTTGTCCGCGAAGCCCATAAATTAGGAACAGTCTGGGTGCTGTTAAGAGGCATGGTGTTAATAACAAGCGTAGATACCCTGCTAAGCACCTGATTCTCACAATAACGCAAAGCGGTTTCAGCGGCCTGAGTCGCGACCGCACTGACCCTCAAATTATTTGACACCTGCTCACCCGAGATCGAATTCCTGACAGCAAGGACCGCGACGGTAGAAATGACCACCAACAAAATCAGTGCAAGAATCAATACGATCCCACTCTCTTTTTGGTGTCTTCTTGCGCGCAATGCGCGCTCGCCCCTGGAAAGAGTTGTGCTCATGATGAAAGTGCCCCGCGATTTCGCAGCGTAACCACGGACCGAAAGGCTTTCCTCAAAAACCGGTCCGTTGATGCCACGGAGTTGCCCGCGCAGTTGATATACGAACCCGGTGTATTCTGATCCGGCATTTCGCTGCGCATGACCAGACAGACCTTCACACTGACTACGCGCGACCAACGCTGGTCCACACTTCCTGGCAATAAATCAACACCTGCGGCCGTTAAATAACTTGTCACGACCTGGGAGGACACGTCATCTGCCACGCCATAGGTGAACACCAAACTTTCAACATACTGCATGATCGGCTGGGCGACAAAATTGCTACCGCCGCCATTTCCACCACAATACAACTCCGGCGTACCACTATTGGCGCCCGTCTTGACGTAAAAGCGTGACTCAACCAACGAATACGTAGGGCCACCATTAAAGTCAGAACTGGTCGCCGCATTAACAGCCTGACTCAGGCAATCTGTAGGATTGACGCCAGATGGCCCGGTGTTGTACGCATCACCCTCAAAACGCACAGATATGGCCGCCGTACCGGTTCCCGAATTGCAAGTCAACGAAAGTGTCGTACTCACGGTCGGGTTGCTAAAACCCGCATCACAACCCCGCACGCCCGCCCCTGCAAAATTGCTGTCATTTACCTGTACCGTGCCCGTCCCGGATACCGCCGTGTTGACAGGTACATTGGCCTGCGGAAAACTGAAGCCAGCCATCCGTATATAGCCGGCCATGTAATTCATGGCTACCGCAGCATCCTCGCTCATGCGGGTTGCTGTTTCAGATTGCTTGCCGGTTGAACTTGTCGCGGAATAGACAGCCAGGATCGCGCCCAGAATCACCACGCCAATAGTGATCGAGATCATCAGCTCAATCAGGCTAACCCCACTCTGGTAAAGGAAGACTTTCTTTGGAGGCTTCATATTCCAGCCCGAAAATAAAGACAGTGAGGTACCGTTGAACCTGACAACGCGGCGGCCGGACAACTGCTGCTGCCAGCGGTAATGAGTGAGGTGTCAGTCCCTGCTTTAAGACTGGGATCCGCCCACATAACCCAGATATCTACCGCGGGAGGGTTGGTGGTGTCACGCAACACGTAGGCATCGCCACCGGGCAAGCTTGTGCGAAGGCTATTACGCCATTCCGCAACATCGATAGCGGCCAATTCCGCACTCGTGCACTTTGAAGCAACAGCACACGTCGGTACGGTAATGGCCGTGGTTACCGACGAGTAAACGGCGGTTTTGTCGTACGCGCTTGCCATGAACCCATCGGCATTGGCGCGCATTCGGTCCGCATAGTCCGATGCGAGCTGGACTCCCACGGTCTGAAACTGCGCCATCTTTCCATATTGAATCGACGCTGCGGTCAACCCCCCCATTGCCAGCAAGCCGAAAGACATGATCACAATCGCAATCAAGACTTCGAGCAAGGAGGCTCCCTTTTGAGCGGAGGGTGCAACGGTAATAAATCTGATACCCATGGACAAACCCTGTCTTTACGAATCAGAACCGGTGCAACTGGCATTAGAGTCACTCAGAATCCGGGCGCGCCCTTGCATCGAGATGCACACCAGTTTTTGCTGCGCGCCATTCAGCGATGCGGAATTAAAAGTAAAGCTCGCAGCGCCTGCACTCAGCAAACCGGTAGGACGAAACACAAATTTATTAACGGCAGCCCCCGATGTTTTAAGGATACCGCCACTATCAGAAAGCACGCCCTGCACCCTCAAAAGGCTATCGTTCCCTGAAGAGCTGTAGTTGTTGGATGCATCAAGATCGCGATTCACAAAAATGAGCCACCCCGTTTCCCAGCCCCCCGACGCAGTAGTACATGTCGGTGTTGCACTCTCGCTGTTGGCGCTACGGCACATTACGACCGGCACGCCAGTCCGAATCGCCTCCGAACGCGCATACCGCAGTGCACTGATGAAAGTTGTAACGTGCCTGTTTACGGCACTCCCCTCTATCGTTGATAGCATGGATGGCACTGCCAGCGTCAAAAGCAATGCAGCAATCGCTATGGTGATCAGGAGTTCAATGAGGGTGAACCCCCGGTTTGCCGGAATTCGGTACATGGCCGCATGGTAGTTTCTATTCAGAGAGTCACGGTAGCGCTAACCGACAGACGCGGGCAAGCAGGCGCCAAACGGTTAATACAATGACAGGAACATCCCTGATTGAATACGCCAACAATCTGACAACATTTGGAAATCAAGCTGCATGCAGATCGATCGGTACACATCAATGGCGCTCGAAAATGCGCGTCAGGCCCTTCGCATCAGTTCGCCCAACCCGCGAGTGGGCTGCGTTCTCACCGCACCCGATGGCGCACTTCTTGGACAAGGCCACACCCAACATCGCGGCGGTCCACACGCCGAAATCATGGCCCTGCACGACGCAGCCGCAAAAGGCAACTCGGTCGCAGGCGCAACCGCCTACGTCACCCTCGAACCCTGCTCGCACCACGGCCGCACAGGCCCATGCTGCGATGCCCTGATTGCCGCGGGCATCAAAAAGGTCGTCGTATCTATCCAGGACCCCAATCCGCTGGTTGCGGGCCAAGGCATTGCGCGTCTGCGTGCAGCCGGTATCGAGGTCGAAGTAGGCCCGGGTGCGACCGAATCACGTGAACTCAATATCGGTTTCTTCAGCCGGATGATCCGCAAAACGCCCTGGGTGCGCATGAAAATGGCAGCTTCGCTGGATGGTAAAACAGCGCTGATGAACGGCCAGAGCCAGTGGATCACAGGGGAAGCCGCGCGTACCGATGGCCATGCCTGGCGGGCGCGCAGCTGTGCGGTGCTCACCGGCATAGGCACCGTGCTTGAAGACAATCCCCGCCTTGACGTACGGCTTGTCGATACGCCGCGCCAGCCGCATCTGGTGGTCGTGGACAGCCGGCTTGAAACGCCGCTGGATGCTCATCTTTTTATAGCTGGTCGCGCGCTATACATCTACGCCGCAGAGCGAAATGATGTAAAAAAGGCAGCACTGGAAGCCCGCGGTGCCGTCGTAACCTACCTGCCTGGCCCCAACAACAAGGTTGACCTTGCCGCCATGCTGCGCGACCTGGCGCAGCGCGAAGTCAACGAGCTTCACGTCGAAGCCGGCCACAAGCTCAATGGTTCGCTACTGCGCGAAGGCCTGGTGGACGAAGTGCTGCTTTACATGGCGCCCAAGCTTCTGGGCACCGCGCAGGGCATGGCCTCGTTTGGCCCCCTGGAAAGCCTCGCCGACGCCATTGACCTGCAGTTTTTGTCCACTGAAATGCTGGGCAACGACCTGCGCGTGCTGGCCCGAATCGCCGGGCGGGACCAGTTTTAGGCACATTGCCCCCTCCAAGAGGTCGCCAAACCGGCTTTCGCCTCCCTTTAATGCCTGATTAGTGCCCGTCCCTGCCGTAATGGCTTGAATCCCTGCGAAAATGGGGGGATGTTTACCGGAATCATCACCGGCTTGGGACGCATCGTCGCCATCCAAAGCCTGGGCAGCTCTTCAGACCATGGCAAGCGACTCACCATTGAAACGCCTGCGGGTTACCTCGATGACGTAGGCTTGGGCGACAGCATTGCGCTCAACGGCGCCTGCATGACGGCCGTGTCACTCGATACCGCCAACAACCGGTTCGCCATCGACATTTCCGCCGAATCCCTGGATAAAACCACCGGATTGGCCGAAACCGGCATCATCAACCTTGAAAAAGCCCTGCGCGCCCATGACCGCCTGGGTGGCCACATCGTGGCCGGCCATGTGGACGGCATCGGCAGCATCACGCATTTTGCGGAAGTCGGTGAAAGCTGGGAACTGCGCATACAAGCCCCTCAAGAGCTGGCCAAATACATGGCTTACAAAGGCTCAATCACGGTCAACGGCATCAGCCTGACAGTCAACCAGGTCCTGGACCTGCCCGACCACTCGGGCTGCGAGATCAGCATCAACCTGATTCCCCATACCGTGCAAAACACCGCACTGGGCCAACTGGCGGCAGGCTCCAAAGTAAACCTCGAGATTGACCTGATCGCGCGTTATGTTGAACGCATGCTGCAAGACACTTCCAAAGACATACGGAAAGCCTGAACATGACTGTCGCAATTTCCCCTGTAGAAGACATCGTCGCTGACATGCGCGCCGGCAAAATCGTCATTTTGATTGACGAGGAAGACCGCGAAAACGAGGGCGACCTAGTCCTTGCTGCGGACCATGTGACGGCTGAAGCCGTCAACTTCATGGCGCGTTTTGGCCGCGGCCTGATTTGCCTGACGCTCACGCGCGAGCGCTGCGAGCGCCTGCAACTGCCGCCCATGGCCACACGCAACGGCACCAAACACGCCACCGCGTTTACCGTATCCATCGAAGCCGCGGAAGGCGTCACCACGGGTATTTCCGCCGGAGACCGCGCACGCACCGTACAAGCAGCTGTCGCCAAAGACGCCAAGGTCAGTGACCTGGTCCAGCCGGGTCATATTTTTCCGCTGCAAGCGGTGGATGGCGGCGTCCTGATGCGCGCCGGCCACACCGAGGCAGGTTGCGATCTGGCAGCCATGGCCGGATGCACGCCTGCTGCCGTGATCTGCGAGATCATGAAAGACGACGGCACCATGGCCCGCCTGCCGGACCTGCTGGTTTTTGCCGCCGAACACGGACTCAAGATCGGGACCATTGCCGACCTGATCGAACACCGCAGCCGCAACGAATCGCTGGTTGAAAAAATCGGCAGCCGCACACTGAACACCGCTTTCGGCGAATTCACCGCACATGCCTTTAAAGACAAACCCAGCCAGGGACTGCACCTGGCGCTAGTCAAGGGACAGTGGTCGCAGGACGATACGGTAGAGGTGCGCGTGCACGAGCCCCTGTCGGTGCTGGATGCACTTGAAACCGGGCGCGCCATGCACTCCTGGAACCTGGAACAAAGCCTGCGGCATATTGCCGACAAGGGCAAAGGTGTTGCCGTGCTGCTCAATTGCGGCGAAAGTGCCGCACAGCTGCTGGAGCAGTTTGAAGGCACGGCGCGCGCCAGCCAGGCGCCGGAGCGCGGCCGCATGGACTTGCGTACCTATGGCATAGGCGCGCAAATCCTGCGCGACTGCGGCGTGCACAAAATGAACCTGCTGGGCAACCCCAGGCGCATGCCCAGCATGGTCGGTTACGGCCTCGAGATCGTCGGCTACATCAACAAATAACAGTCTATAAATCAAAGGGAACTCATCGTGTTTGGTGCAGAAAAAGGATCCGCCGACAAGCTGGACGGCAGAAAACTCGCCATCGGTATCGTGCAGGCGCGCTTTAACGAAAGCATTACCAATGCATTGGCCGACGCCTGCAGGCAGGAGCTTGCCGCGCTGGGCGTGGATGCAAAAAGCATCACGCACGTCAAGGTGCCGGGTGCGCTGGAGGTCGCCTCTGCACTGCAGGCCATGGCCGAGAGCGACAAATACGATGCCCTGATTGCCCTGGGCTGCATCATCCGCGGCGAGACCTACCATTTCGAGCTGGTGGCCAATGAAAGCGGCGCGGCGGTAACGCGCCTGGCGCTGGACTACCAGTTGCCGATTGCGAACGCAATTTTGACGACTGAAAACCTGGTGCAGGCGCAGGCCCGCCAGGACGAAAAAGGCCGGGACGCCGCGCGCGTGGCCGTCGAAATGGCCAACCTGCTCAATGAACTTGCCTGAGCCGCATCAAGCCTGCTTGAACGCTATCTCCTGAAACAACTCTCCACATAACTGGCGCTCCATGGCTGAACCCAAACCCAAACGACCTCCGCAAACCCGTACCGGCCTGACCGACACGGGCGTCAAGAAAGCGGCCGACAAATCACCACGCACCCGCGCGCGTGAATTTGCCATGCAGGCTCTTTACCAGCACTTGGTGGGCCGCAACGAGGCTGACTCCATCGATGCATTTACCCGTGACTTAGTAGGTTTTCACAAAGCCGACTCGGCGCACTACGATGCATTGCTGCACGGCTCCATCAATGACGCCGCAGCACTGGATGCAAGCATCATCCCGCTGCTGGACCGTCCCATGGCAGAGATCTCACCGATTGAACATGCGGTGCTCTGGATAGGCGTTTACGAATTCAAGAACTGCCTTGATGTGCCCTACCGCGTGGTCATCAATGAATGCATTGAACTGGCCAAGGCCTTTGGCGGCACCGACGGGCACAAGTATGTCAACGGCGTGCTGCACAAAATGGCACCCTCGCTGCGTGCCGCAGAAGTCGCAGCCGACAACGCCAAATAATCTCTTGAGACCACGAAAGGCATGCCGTGAAAATTGCCCAGCGGGCCGAACGGATTGAGCCCTTTTATGTCATGGAGGTTGCCAAGGCAGCCGCCAGCCTGGCCGGCAAAGTGGCGCACACCAGCGACCCCATGATTTTCCTGAACATTGGCGAGCCGGACTTCACCGCACCACCGCTGGTGCAGGAAGCCGCCGCCAGGGCCATCCGGCAAGGCGCCACTCAGTACACCCAGGCCATGGGCATGGTCGAGTTGCGCGAAAAAATCAGCGGTTGGTATGCCTCACGCTTCAATGTCGATGTTGCCCCCAGCCGCATCGTCATCACCGCCGGCGCTTCGGCCGCATTGCAGCTGGCCTGCCTGGCGCTGATAGAGGCCGGTGACGAGATCCTGATGCCGGACCCAAGCTACCCCTGCAACCGGCATTTCGTCAGCGCGGCCGAAGGACGCTCAGTGCTGATCCCGACCACGGCCGAAGAACGCTTTCAGCTGACCCGCGCCAAGGTTGAAGCCGCATGGGGGGAACATACCCGCGGCGTCTTGCTGGCCTCACCTTCAAACCCTACGGGCACATCGATTGCCCCGGAAGAGTTGCAACGCATCCACGAGTTTGTGCATGGCCGCGGCGGCATTACCCTGATTGACGAAATTTACCTGGGCCTGAGTTACGAAGAGCATTTCGGCCACACAGCCCTGGCCATGCCCGGCGAGCTGGGCCAAAACATCATCAGCATCAACTCCTTCAGCAAGTACTTCAACATGACGGGCTGGCGGCTCGGCTGGCTGGTTGTGCCCGAGGTCCTGGTACCGGTCATAGAGCGCATCGCGCAAAACCTCTTTATCTGCGCCAGCACGGTTGCCCAGCATGCAGCCCTGGCCTGCTTTGAAGCTGAAAGCCTGGCCGAATACGAACGCCGCCGGGGAGAGTTCAGGGCCAGGCGCGACTACTTCATTCCCGAGCTCAACCGGCTGGGCCTGACCGTCCCCGTGATGCCCGACGGGGCGTTTTACGCCTACGCCGATTGCTCGCACATCGCAAGGCGCTGGGGTATTGCCGACGCCAGGCCAGACGGCACCGGCGGCAGCTGGGATTTCGCTTTCGAGCTGATGAAACGCGCACACCTGGCCGTCACACCAGGACGTGACTTCGGGCATGCAGCGCCGGAAAAGTACATACGCTTTTCCACGGCCAGTTCCATGGAGCATCTGCGTGAGGCAGTGAAACGGCTGGAGGCGGTCATTGGATAAACCGGATTTCAGTTGGCCCCTGCGCGTTTATTGGGAAGACACGGATGCCGGCGGCATTGTGTTTTATGCCAACTACCTGAAATTTTTTGAACGTTCACGCACCGAGTGGCTCAGATCATTGGGCATCGAGCAGCAGCGCCTCAAGGAAAGCACGGGCGGCATATTTGTTGTCAGTGAAACCAGCGTGCGTTATCTGCGCCCTGCCCGCCTGGATGATGAACTTGTTGTTACAGCGAGTCTGGTCGAGGCAGGTCGTGCGTCCATGATAATCCGGCAGCAGGCGCTATTAAAAGCAGAGCATGCAGAAAACCCGGGCTCCGGCACGTCTGCTACCCTGCTCTGTGAAGGCACCATACGCATCGGCTGGGTCAATGCCTCAAACCTGCAGCCCATGCGGATTCCGGCAAGCATCCTTGACAGCCTGAAAACCTGAATTTAAAACTTCAATATGAACCAAGATTTATCCATCGTCAGCCTTATTCTCCACGCGAGCTGGGTCGTTCAGGCTGTGGTCGCACTACTGGTTGGCGTATCCGTTGCCAGTTGGGCTGCGATTTTCAGGAAAGTCGTTGCACTCAAGCGGGTCCAGAAACTCAACGAGGACTTCGACCGCGAATTCTGGTCCGGCACCAGCCTGAACGACCTGTTTGCAGGTGCCGCCCAGAACGCAAAAATCTCAGGGCCCATGGAACGCATCTTTGCCAGTGGCATGCGCGAGTACCAGAAACTGCGCGAACGCCGCATAACCGATGCAGGCACGCTGCTGGACGGCGCGCGCCGCGCCATGCGCGCCAGCTACCAGCGCGAGCTCGACGCCATTGAGGCCAACCTGTCCTTTCTGGCAACGGTCGGTTCCGTGTCTCCGTATGTAGGTTTGTTCGGCACGGTCTGGGGCATCATGCATGCCTTTACGGGGCTGGCCGCGCTGGAACAGGTCACCCTGGCCACCGTGGCGCCCGGTATTGCGGAAGCGCTGGTCGCGACCGCCATAGGCCTGTTTGCTGCCATCCCGGCGGTGGTTGCCTACAACCGTTTTGCACACGACATAGACCGCATCGCCAACAAGCTGGAAACCTTTATCGAAGAGTTCTCCAACATCCTGCAACGCAACCTTGGGGCACAGTCGCCCTCGGGTCACTAAGTACGAAGGAAGATTGCCATGCCAGCAGTCTCTTCGCGTGGCCGGGGCCGCCGTACCATCAGTGAAATCAACATGGTGCCCTTCATTGACGTGATGCTGGTGCTGCTCATCATCTTCATGGTGACGGCGCCGCTCATCACACCAAGCATGATTGCGCTACCCAAGGTCGGCAAGGCGCCAAGCCAGCCGCAAAATCCCATCCAGATCATGATCAGCAAGGACGAGACCATCCAGATCAAGGTCAAGACCGATGCCATACCCAGCAACGTGGGCAATGTCGCAAGCGACATCGTGAAAATGGAACCGAAGGTCAAGGCGGGCGCTGACGCTGTGCCCGTGGTGATCAGCGCCGACAAGTCCATCAAGTACGAAACCGTGGTCAAGGTCATGGATGCCCTGCAAAAAGCGGGGGTGTCGCGCGTCGGCCTGTCCGTGCAGACCGGCAAATAAGGCCGTAAACCCTGCTTATGCCCAGCGCCACAGACAGACTGGATTTTGCGCCCCCGCGCGACGCAGGTTCGGTGCGCGCCTTTGGCCTGGCCCTGCTGGTCCACATCCTGCTGATCGCTGCGCTGACCTGGGGCGTGAACTGGAAACGTTCGGATCAATCCGTGTCCTTCGAGGCCGAGCTATGGTCCAGCGTTCCGCAGGCGGCCGCGCCAAAACTGGTTGAGGCGCCGCCACCGCCGCCGCCGGAACCGGCCCCAAAAGCACCGGAAGTGAAAACCACACCGCCTGCACCCGATGTAGACATTGCGCTGGAGCAGGAGAAAAAGCGCAAGCTGCTGCAACAACAAAAAGAGCTTGAAGCCCAAAAGGCGCTGGACAAACAAAAAGCAGAAGCTCTGGCCAAAAAAGAAAAGGAAAAGGAAAAGGAAAAAGAGTTAAAGGCCAAGGAAGAACAGGCCAAACGCCTGGCCGCGCAGCAGGAAGCCAAAAAGCTTGAAGCCCAGAAACAGGCCAGGCAACAGGATGCCGACAAACAATCCCAGGCGGCGGCGCAAAAGCAGCGCCAGGAAGCCCTGAATCGCATGATGGGTCTGGCTGGTGCAAGCGGTGCGCCAAATGCAAGCGGTACCGCACAAAAATCCAGCGGGCCTTCTGGCAGCTACGGCGGCAAGGTCAGGGCCAAGGTCAAACCCAATGTGGTGTTTACCGATGACGTCGCGGGCAATCCGACCGCCGAAGTGGAAGTGCGCACCACGCCTGACGGCACCATCATCAGCCAGCGCCTGGTCAAGTCCAGCGGCAATGCGGCCTGGGACGATGCAGTGATCAAGGCCATCATCCGCACCGGCAGCATGCCGCGCGACGTTGACGGCCGGGTTCCCACGCCCATGATTCTTGAGTTCCGGCCCAAGGACTGAGTGCTGAAAACCCGCTATTAATTCAATAGCTGGTTGCGCTCATTCCTCCTGGGCTACAGCCTCTTTTTACTCATAAACGATCTGAGCCATCCCCTTGTCGGCCTGTGCCATCCAGCTGGACAGTGCAGCATCGGTCGGGAAAAATTTCGCCCGCTCGTCAAGCACGATGTCGGCGCCTACCGAGCCGAAATCGGCATCGCGCCTGAGGCTCAGGCGCACCGGCAAACCACGCACCAGTTCGCCCTGTTCCGTCATTTCACGGCGCGGCGGAAAGTCGCGGACCATGCGTGAAATATCCGGTGCAGAACCGTTGACCGCCACGCGCAGGTACTTGCCAAACTTGCAACGCGCCGTTTCCAAGTCCCACACCTGCGTGACCTTGAAGCGGCGGCCGAATCGCTCGGAAGCGCCTTGCAGCGTTCCCTGGACAACCACAAACTCATCGTCCTTGAGCAGGTTGCGATAGGTGTTGAACGTGGCTTCATCAACGGAGGCTTCGATCACATCCGTTTTATCGTCCAGTTTAAAAATAATCACCTTGCCGCGCTGGCCATTGATGACACGCAGGTCCGTGACGATGGCCGCCAGCAACTGCTGGTCACGCGAATCCATCAGGTCCTCAATCTTGCGCTTGGCAAACTTGCGCACCTCAAGCTCCACCTCATCAAAAAGGTGGCCGGACAGGTAAAAACCAATCGCGGTCTTTTCCAGCACCAGACGCGCCTTGACGCCAAACGGCACAGCGGGCACCAGCGGCGGCTCCTGTGTGCTGGCCGCATGCGAGTCCATGTCGAACAGGCCGGTCTGGTTGGCATTGGCCTCGGCCGCGGCGGCAAATTCAAATGCGCGATCCACCGATGCCAGCAGCTCGGCGCGGTTCAAATGCAGGTTGTCAAAAGCGCCTGCCTTGATCAGTGCTTCAACCGTGCGTTTGTTGAGTTTTGACTTGTCAACACGCACGCAAAAATCGTACAGCGAGGTAAACGCCCCGCCGCTTTCACGCGCAGCGACGATCGCGGCAATGGCCTGCTGGCCGGTTCCCTTGACGGCGCCCAGGCCGTAGCGAATGCTTTTGTCGGTGATCGGTTCAAAACGGTAATTGCCGCGGTTCACATCGGGTGACTCGAAGGACAGGCCCATTTTTTGCGCATCGCCAAACAGGATCTTGAGCTTGTCGGTGTCGTCCATTTCCACCGTCATGTTGGCGCAAAAGAACTCGGCGGTGTAATGCACCTTGAGCCAGGCCGTGTGGTAAGCCAGCAGCGCGTAAGCAGCAGAGTGCGACTTGTTAAAGCCGTAGCCTGCGAACTTCTCCATCAAGTCAAAAACCTCGTCGGCCTTTTCCTCGCTCAGTCCATTGATGCCCGCGCCCTTGCGGAAGATTTCGCGCTGCGACGCCATCTCCTTCTCGTCTTTTTTACCCATGGCGCGACGCAACATGTCCGCACCACCGAGCGAATAACCGCCCAGGATCTGCGCGGTCTGCATCACCTGCTCCTGGTAGACCATGATGCCGTAGGTCTCCTCCAGCATGGGCTTGACGCGCGGATCGGGGTACTCCGGCTCCTCTCGCCCCTGCTTGCGGGCAATGTAGGTCGGTATCAGGTCCATAGGGCCCGGCCGGTACAGCGCATTCATCGCAATCAGGTCTTCAAGCCGGTTCGGCCTGGCGTCCTTGAGCATGCGCTGCATGCCGGTACTTTCAAACTGGAACACGGCTTCGGTCTTGCCCTCGGCAAACAAGGCATAGGTCCGCGCATCGTTGAGCGGCAGGTTCTCGAACTTGAAGTCCTTTTGTGTCGGGTGCCGGGCAATGATGAACTCTCGCGCGATCTCCAGGATCGTCAGCGTCGCCAGGCCCAAAAAGTCGAACTTGACGAGGCCGATCGCCTCCACATCGTTCTTGTCATACTGGCTCACCGCCGAGCCGCTGCCGGGCTGCAGGTAAAGCGGACAAAAGTCGGTCAGCTTGCCCGGCGCGATCAGCACCCCCCCAGCATGCATGCCGACGTTGCGGGTCAGGCCTTCGAGCTTGCGGGCCAGCTCGAGCAGGGTGTGAACGTCTTCTTCCTTGGCCTCGCGCTCGGCCAGCAGGGGTTCGGCCTCCAGCGCGTACACCTGCTTGTCATTCTTTTTACGTTCGGCGGGCAGCAGTTGCAGCGTGACGGCCTGACCCGGCTTGTTCGGGATCAGTTTGGAAATGCCGTCGCAAAATCCATAGGGAAAGTCCAGCACCCGGCCCACGTCACGAATGGCCGCACGTGCCGCCATGGTTCCGAAGGTCACGATCTGGCTGACCGCCGCATGGCCGTATTTGTCCTTGACGTAATCAATGACGCGGTCGCGGTTGCTCTGGCAAAAGTCGATATCGAAGTCGGGCATGGATACCCGCTCGGGATTCAGGAAACGTTCGAACAGCAGGTTGTACTGCAGCGGATCCAGGTCGGTAATTTTCAGCGCATAGGCCACCAGGGAGCCGGCACCCGAGCCCCGTCCCGGGCCCACCGGGCAGCCGTTGTTTTTGGCCCAATTGATGAAGTCACCCACGATCAAAAAGTAGCCCGGGAAACCCATCTTCAGGATGGTGTTGATCTCGAACTCCAGGCGTTCCACATAGGCAGGCCGCTTTTCGTCACGCACGGCTTCATTCGGGTACAAGTGCTTGAGTCGCTCTTCAAGGCCTTCAAAGGAAGTCTGGCGGAAGTAGTCATCGGCTGGCATGCGCACGCCATTGACTTCAGGCGTGGGGTAATCCGGCAACATGGGCTTGCCGAGTTCCAGCTTGAGGTTGCAGCGTTTTGCGATTTCCAGCGTATTGGCGAGCGCGGACGGAATGTCGGCAAACAGCTGCGCCATCTGCTCCGCCGACTTGAAGTACTGCTCACGCGTGAACTTGCGCACGCGGCGGGCATTGCCCAGGATTTCGCCCTCGGCGATGCACACCCGTGCTTCATGCGCCTCGTAATCGTCGTAAGTCAAAAACTGCACAGGGTGTGTTGCCACCACGGGCAGATTCAGGCGTGCAGCAAGTTGCACGGCAGCGCTGACATGCCGCGCATCGTCGGCCTGCTCGGCACGCTGGAGTTCAATGTAAAAACGGTGCGGAAACATTCCCGCCAGGTGCAGCGCACACTCCACGGCCCGCGCGTCGTCGCCCTGCACCAGCGCCTGCCCGATGGCGCCGCGCTGCGCACCCGACAACGCGATCAGGCCCTCATTCAGCTCACCCAGCCATTCAAGGCTGATGATGGCCTGGTCGCGCACCACGCCGCGCGTCCACGCGCGCGTGAGCAATTCGGACAAATTCAGGTAACCCCTGTGGTTTTGCACCAGCAACAGCATACGCGCAGGAGGAGATGCAGCGTCCTTGCCCGGCACCTGTACCCACACATCCGCAGCGATCAACGGCTTGACGCCCTTGCCACGGCATTCCTTGTAAAACTTGACAGTGCCAAACAGGTTGCTCAGGTCACTGATCGCCAGTGCCGGCTGCTGGTCTGCTGCTGCGGCAGCCACGATTTCATCTATGCGGTTGGTCCCGTCGACGACTGAAAACTCGGTGTGGATTCGTAAATGGACAAACATCGAAGAATTTTAGCCCCCACGGTCGTTCACTACGTGTAACTCCCGGCGAAGCAGGTTCCGCGGCCCCTATTTGTAAAGTCCCCACTCCGCCTACTGCCCCGCGCTTACCTGCCTACAATTCCCGGCATCATGAAAGTTCTGAATATTGCGGCGTACAAGTTTGTGGCGCTGGATGCGCTGCCTCAATTGCAGGCAGCTGTCCTGGAAACCCTGCAAACACTTGGTCTGAAGGGCACCGTGTTGCTGGCGGAAGAAGGCATCAACCTCTTTCTCGCCGGGCCATCGACGGCAATTCATGATTTTTTGGCATGGCTACGGCAGGATGCACGTTTTGCAGATATTGAGGTCAAGGAAAGTTTTTCAAACGCCCAGCCCTTTCGCAAGCTGCTGGTGAAAATAAAACCCGAAATCATCCGCATGAACCACCCGGCCATCCAGCCGGCTACGGGTCGCGCACCGGCGGTTGATGCTGCCACGCTCAAACGCTGGCTGGATACGGGTCATGACGATGCTGGTCAACCTGTTGTCACGCTGGACACCCGCAACGATTTCGAGGTCGACGTCGGGACATTCAAGAATGCCATTGACTGGCGTATTACGAAATTCACGGAGTTCCCGCAAGCCCTGCTCGACCACAGCCAGGAACTGCAGGGCAAAACCGTGGTGAGTTTTTGCACCGGTGGCATACGCTGTGAAAAAGCGGCGATCTTCATGCGCGAAGCCGGTGTGCAAAACGTCTACCAGCTTGACGGCGGCATCCTGAAGTATTTCGAGCTCAATGGGCACGCCCATTTTGAAGGGGAATGTTTTGTGTTTGACGACCGCCGGGCCCTGGACCCTGCGCTGAACCCCAAAATCAATCCATGACACCTGCGCCAAAACAGTGCCGCTCTGGCATGTTTCGGCATCTTGTCTGACAATTGGCGGCCTGGCATTCTGCGACGCTGGCAGGACAATTTTCGCAAACCCTTGCAGCGGCGGCCAGGCCCGCCCATCCCATAAAGGCAGCCCATGAAAAGCACCCTGCCCGCGCCAACATCTGCCTTGCAAATGGATGCGCCGCTGTCGCCATTGTCGAAACTGGCCGCGCGGTTTTCTGCGGTCCGCCAGCAAACCGAAAACCTGATCAGGCCGCTGAGCGCAGAAGACTGCCAGCTCCAGTCCATGCCTGACGCGAGCCCGGCCAAGTGGCACCTGGCGCACCTGACCTGGTTTTTCGAGACCTTTGTGCTGGAGCGTTTTGAAGCCGGGTTCAAGCCTTTTGATGCCAGCTTTCGCGTGCTTTTCAACAGCTACTACAACGGCGTGGGTGACAAATACCCTCGTCCCCAGCGCGGCCTGATCAGCCGCCCTTCGCTGCAGGAAGTTTTGGACTACCGGGCACAAGTCAACCTGCGCATGCTGGAAACCATGGCCAGGCTGCAAGCGCATGGATCGCAGCGTGAACAGTGCGAATTGCGGGAGCTCATAACACTGGGCCTGCAGCATGAACAGCAACACCAGGAACTGCTGCTGACGGATATCAAGCATGCCCTGTCATTCAACCCCGAAAGGCCTGCCTATGCCCGGCACTGGCCCCTGGCAGGCATCGCCCCCCAGGCCGCAAGCTGGCTACCCTATGCGGGCGGCTTGATCGAACACGGCTTTGACAGGGCACATGACGGTGAATTTGCATTCGACAACGAGACACCACGCCATCGTTTTTATATTGCGCCCTTCGAGCTGGCCAGCCGGCTGGTGACTAACGGCGAAATGATGGCCTTCATTGCCGATCGAGGCTACCAGAGGCCGGAGCTCTGGTTGTCCATGGGCTGGGACTGGGTGCAAGCCGGCCGGCACGCCTTGCCGCTTTATTGGCAGTGCAGCACAGGCAACGGCATAGGCGACTACCGGAACTTCACGCTGCAAGGCCTGGTGGACCTTGACCCCAACACCCCTGTGTGCCACCTGAGCTATTTTGAGGCCGATGCCCTTGCACGCTGGGCAGGTGCGCGCCTGCCTACGGAGTTTGAATGGGAGCTTGCTGCCAGGGGCCTGCCGGCAAGCGCAGGACCCCAGGGCAACTTTGTAGAGAACGCCGCCTATCACCCCCTGCCCCAGCAGGAAAACAGGCAAGGCCAGCCCATGCAGATGTTCGGCGACGTGTGGGAGTGGACACAATCAAACTACAACCCCTACCCCGGTTACAGGCCCTGGGAAGGCCTGGTCGGCGAGTACAACGGCAAGTTCATGTGCAACCAGTTTGTGCTGCGCGGGGGATCCTGTGCCACGCCGCAAAGCCATATCCGCGCCAGCTACCGCAACTTCTTCCCCCCCGATGCCCGCTGGCAGTTCAGCGGTTTGCGCCTGGCGCGGGATATAAGCTGAAAATAAGCGTCAACAAAGTCAGATCCGCGTTGTGCACCGGCCACAGCCAGCGCGAAGGGCAGGAACTCCGGCACGAGAAGCGGTTTTAAAGAGGATGGATGCTTCCAGGCCTAAGAAAAAATATTCATACTTACGACTTCTCAATGATGATTTCTTTGTGATTTCCGGGGACTATATGGATACTTTTTTCTCTGACAAAAAACGCTGGACAACGAGTGACGTGGCCCAGTTGCTGGTCTCCCACACCTCGCTCACGAATATCTCGCAGGAAGACGCAACCGAGTTCGTCAAGCGGATGCAGCCACGCCGAATCAAGCACGGTACGGTGTTGTTCCGCGAGGGAGAAAGGGACTCCCATTTCATGGTGTTCATACTCCAGGGCGAAGCAGTTGTCGAAAGCTCCACGACGGGGCATGGTGAATCCATGGTCCTCAAGCTTCTTGGTGAAGGCGACATCATCGGGGAGCTGGGCATCATCGACAACAAAGCCCGTTCTGCCACAGTCACGGCGGCCAGCGACATGGCACTGGCCGTGATGGACCAGACCGCATTTGCACAGCTGATCAAGGAAGCCCCAGGCCTGGGCTGTAGCCTGCTCGGTACGCTTCTGCAGAGCGTAGGCAATCGGCTGCGTGAGTCCAACCGCATGGTGCACACGCTGACACTGATCAATAAAAGCCTTCATGCAGAACTGGAAACCATCATGGCCCGCGACGAAGATGCGGAGCATGCCGCCAAACAGGTCCGGCCCCGTCCCGCATCGGCGAAGGCGGCACACTCCAGCCAGCCTGGCCAGGCTGTGTTCAAACGCCTGAAATCGAGTCCGCCATTTTTTGCCGATATGCCGTTTCCCGCCGTGCACCTGAACGGCGCTGCACCGGACATCAATGTCGAGCAATCATCAAAGCTGGATTTCCTGATCACACGCGGGGCGCCCGACTCACGACCGCCGGGATTTGCCAGTACCTACCAGGTTTGACAGCCACATGAACCCAGTGCCGGAGGCACTGCGTTCATTGGCAAACGGCCTTAAGCCTTACGTTCGGGTAGCGGGATGAATTCCGTCTCGCCGGGTACCTGCCCCATGGCCTGCGCCTGCCAGTCCTCGGACGCCTGAACAATCCGCTCCTTGCGGCTGGATACAAAGTTCCACCAGATCAGGCGATGGCCATCCAGCGTCTCGCCACCCAGGACCACCAGGCGGGCAGATGCTGCCGCGCCGATGCGTGAGTTCATGCCCGGCGTGAGCAGCACCAGTGTGTTCGCCGCGACCGTTTCACCGTCCACCTCGATGGCGTTGTCCACCGAATACACGGCCAGCTCGGGCGCCAGCGGCGGCAGCTCAAACATGCCACCGGCCTTGATCTGCACATCCAGATAAATCGTTGGCGCGAATGTCTTGACCGGCGACGTTTTGCCGAAAGCCTGCCCGATCAGCACGCGCACCTGCGCATCCCCCACGGCCAGCGCCGGAATGTCGGCTGCTGGCGTGTGCACAAAAGCCGGCTCAACCTCTTCATGCGCCACGGGCAGCGCAGCCCACAACTGGATGCCGTGGTTGACATAGGCTTTGGCCCTGAGATCCTCGGGTCCGCGCTCGGAATGCACAATGCCGCGTCCCGAGGTCATCCAGTTGATCGCGCCCGGCTCAATGCGCTGGACCGAACCCAGGCTGTCGCGGTGCATCATGGCGCCCTCGAACAGGTAGGTCACGGTTGCCAGCCCGATGTGCGGGTGCGGCCTGACATCGTGGTTCTCGCCGGGCTCCACCATGACCGGCCCGAAATGGTCGAAAAACAAAAAGGGGCCGACCGCCTGCTTTCTTGCGGAAGGCAGCAGGCGGCGAACCATAAAGCCGCCGCCCAGGTCCTTGTCATGCCCAGTCAGTTTGAGTTGCACGCCCATCACATACGCTCCACGCTGGTTGTAATTTCTGTCGTTACCACGGTCATGAGTTTGTGCAGCGGGCATTTTTGCGCAACGCCGGCCAGCTCATGCAACTGGGCGTCAGTCAGCCCACCGCTGATCTGCAACCTGGCTGCGAGGCGATACACCCCGGCCCGCTCCTGTGTGTCGTCACGTTCGATCACGGTGCGAACGTCGTCCACCGGAATGCCTTTTTTATTGGCGTACCACATCACCGTCAGCGCCTTGCAGGCACCCAGCGCGGCATCGTACAAGTCGTGCGGGCTCGGTCCCGCAGCGGCACCGCCTTCGGCCACGGTGGCATCGGCAATGATGTCATGGCCACGAAGATGCAGTAGCTGGGCCATTGCCGCGGTGCGGTCACGCTGGAGTTCAATTGCCATGACAAGCTCCTCTAAAAGAAAGGCCGAGCAATGGATGTTGCGGCCCGATGTGTTTGCAGTCTAGCGCTGAAACCGGCTAGCCACGTCAGCAACGCGGCTGCCGAAATTCCGGGCTGTTTCAAGATCACCGGGAAACATCTCGCCGGCGCCGGCATCCGATGGCGACTGCGCCATGGCGCCGCTGTAGGAGCCCAGATAGTTGGCATCGTTACGCTGTGCGCCCTTGCTGTTGCTGGGCAGCATGCCCTGGCTGACCCAGATGCCGCCATGCTGCATGGCCAGGGTAAAAAGGTAGTTCAGCGTTGACATCTTGTCGCCGTTCGTCGCGGCGCTGTTGGTAAAACCGGCGAAGAGCTTGTCTTTCCAGGCCTGGCTATACCAGGGTTTGGAAGATGCATCCGCAAATTTCTTGAACTGCCAGCTGACGCTGCCCATATAGGTGGGCGAGCCCATGATGATGGCATCCGCATCGTTCAGGGTGTCCCAGCCACCTTCAGGCAGGTTGCCGTCCGCATCTATGGCCAGCACCTGGGCCGCAGCGCCTTCAGCCACCGATTGCGCCATGCGCTGGGTATGGCCATAACCCGAGTGGTAAACCACGACAACTTTAGGCATGCTTGCTCACCTTGAAACGATTGAAGTACATCATCCAGAAACCGGGTTACCGGCAGCAGGCATCCCGCCTGCTGCCGGGCGAACAAACCGCTCAGGCGGCGGCGCGCTTCGCGTCCAGGCTCCAGCCGCCCGCACCCCAGGCCGCCAGGGTCAGCAAGCCACCCACGACAGCGATGTTCTTGAAGAACAGGAGCTGGGCGACCATGACCTGATTGGCCGGCACAGCCCAGTAGGCGTGGAAAAAGAAGCTGGCCACCAACGTGAAAAAGGCCAGTGCCAATGCGGCCCAGCGGGTTCCCAAACCAAAGATCAGCGCCAGCGAGCCGACGATCTCAATGACCAGCGCAATGGCCGTAGCAACTTCGGGCATGGGTACGCCACCGGAAGCGGTATAGCCGACACTCCCTGCGAAGGCCGTCAACTTGCCCCAGCCAGCCGGCAAAAAAAGCGAAGCCAGCAGCAGGCGGCCAATGAGGGACAGGGGGTTTTGCAATGTGTTGAACATAAAAATCCTTTTTGAGTAAGCAGGGTTGATGGGGAAATGATGAATTAAAAAAAGGCGGCAGGCAAGGCTACCCAGGCCGCCAGTACAACAGCGGCGCAGGCTCAGGCAGCCAGGTCAAACACCAGCACCTCGGCTGATTGCCCCTGTGCCAACGTCAAAAGGCTCTCGGACGCCAGGGCCGCCGCGTCACCGGCATGAAGCACCGTCCCGTTGACCTCCAGTTGCCCGCGGATCAGGTGCACATAGGTTTTGCGATTCGGGTCCAGCGTGAGCGTGACTTTTTCAGCGCCGTCAAACAGGCCTGCATACAAACGCGCATCGGCATGAACCGTCACAGCCCCCTGGGCGCCATCGGGCGATGCCACCAGACGCAGTACGCCGCGCTTTTCAGCTTCTGCAAAAGTCTTTTGTTCATAGCTGGGCGGAATGCCCGTCACGTTGGGCTCGATCCAGATCTGCAGGAAGTGTGTGGTCTGGCCATCGGCATGGTTGAACTCACTGTGCTGCACACCCGTGCCGGCACTCATGCGCTGCACATCACCGGGCGGAATGCCCTTGACATTGCCCATGTTGTCCTTGTGCGCCAGTTCACCGCTCAATACGTAGCTGATGATTTCCATGTCCTTGTGGCCATGGGTGCCGAAGCCTCGGCCGGCGGCAATGCGGTCCTCGTTGATGACGCGCAGGTTGCCGAAACCCATGTGTTTCGGGTCGTAATAACCGGCGAATGAAAACGAGTGAAAAGACTTGAGCCAGCCGTGGTCGGCATAACCACGCTCGGCGGATTTGCGTAAGGTCATCATGTGAATTTCCTTTTTTATGCTGGCTTCTGCAGGAGAGTTACAAAGCCTCTGCCAGTGCGTCCAACGCCTCCAATGTAGTTCTGAAAACCCTGCTGGCCGTTGCCTGCCTTTGATGGCATCATTCAAATTATTTGAATGATTAACTCCCCCATGACGAAGCACACCCTGCGCGACGTGCTCACGCCCGAAGCCCTTGGCCTGATTGACGCCGTGCACCGCACAGGCAGCATGGCCGCCGCCGCACGCGAACTGGGCGTGGTGCCGAGCACACTGACTTACCGCGTGCGGCTTATCGAGGATACGCTGGACGTGCTGCTGTTTGACCGCTCTTCGCGCCAGGCCAGGTTGACGGAGGCCGGCAAGGAATTGCTGCGCGAAGGCAACCGGGTGTTGAGCGAGCTGGACGCCATTGCCAACCGCGTCAAGCGTGTCGCCACGGGCTGGGAGCCACAGCTGACACTTTCGGTGGACAGCATTGTCTCGCGCAGCACCATGATGGAGTTGTGCGAGGCTTTCTTTGCACTGAAGCCGCCCACACGCCTGAAGCTCCGGGAGGAGTCCCTCTCCGGCACGCTGCAGGCGCTGACCTCCGGCCAGGCAGACCTGGCCATCGGTATCGCGCTGGACGTCAGCTCCGGGGCCCGCATGGAGCCGGCCGTCAGCAGTGCGGTGCAAAGCCGGGTGCTGGGCAACATCAGTTTTGTCTATGCCGTGGCGCCGCACCACCCACTGGCGCAGGTCACCCAGCCCATCACCGACGAGATGATGCTGGCGCACCGGGTGGTGGCCGTGGCCGACTCGGTGCAGCGCGGCGACGGCATGACGGTGGGCCTGCTGGGCGGGCAGGATGTTTTCACCGTACCCGGCATGCTGGCCAAGCTGGATGCGCAGTTGCGTGGGCTGGGATCGGGTTTTTTGCCCGAGTACCTCGCCCGGCCGCACATTGAAACAGGCCGGCTGGTCGAGAAGGCAGTGACGCGGCCGCCCCGCGTGGTGCGGGCCAGCTATGCCTGGCGCAGCAGCGCGGGCGCCAAACCCGGGCGCGCCTTGCAGTGGTGGCTCAAACAGCTGGAAAGCGCCACCACGCGCAGCGCGCTGCTGGAGCGCTAACCGGTGCCGCAAGGCAGGAGGTGGGGCAGCCTTGGGATGACTGCGTGTAGAGTGTGTTCGTGGCAAGGCATTGAATGAATTGTTTCCGCCCTTTCATTAACTTCGGAAAAAGTACAAAGACATGACCAAAACATCCCGTAAAAAACCTGCCGGCAAGCCCCTTGATGCAGGCCCCCGCCGCATTGCAGTCATTGGCGCGGGCATTGCAGGCATTGCCTGCGCGCGCACGCTGATGCAGGCAGGGCACCAGGTCACGGTCTTTGAAAAAAATGCCGGCGCGGGTGGGCGCATGGCTACCCGCAACACCGAGTTCGGCGGGTTTGACCATGGCACCCAATATTTCACGGTACGCGATTCGCGCTTTGAAAAGGCACTTGCCACGGCCTCCGGGCTGGTTCGCCCCTGGAGCGCAAACACGGTGCGCATCCTGGACGAGTTAGGCCGTGTAGTGGCGTCCGCTCTTCCTCCCAAGGAAGCGCACTGGGTAGCCACACCCGGCATGAACGCGCTGGTACGGCAATGGGCCCAGCCCATTGCGGCGGCTGGCCAGCTGTTCTTGGAAACCCAGGTGATGCGCCTGGAAACCGACAAGCTCTCCCCCGGGCACTGGCAATTGCAAACCGAAGGCTCCGGGACCGGCAGCCGGGTTCACTCCGGCTTCGATACCGTGATCCTGGCCGTGCCCTCCGCACAGGCGAATGCCTTGCTGCTCAGTTCGCAACAAGGCAAGCCCCTTATAGCTGCACTTGGCGGTGTCAGTGTGGCCCCCTGCTGGACATTGATGCTGGCATTTCCGCAGGCCGTACAACCCAACCTGCCGCACATCGGACCGCACTGGAATGCAGCGCGCAGCACACATCACCGCGTCGCCTGGCTGGCGCGCGAATCCTCCAAGCCCGGGCGCGGCCCGATTGAGCGCTGGACCGTGCAGGCCAGCCCAGACTGGTCACAGCGCCACCTGGAAGACGACGGCGAGCGCGTCAAGGCCAAACTGCTCAAGGCATTCACTGAAATCACCGGTATACGCGCGCAGCCTCCGCACGCGGAAGTGCACCGCTGGCGCCAGGCCCAAACCATAGTCCCGCTGGGCAAAACCCATCTCTGGGATGCCAAATCCGGCATAGGCGCCTGCGGCGACTGGTGCCTTGGTCACCGCGTCGAGGACGGCTTTGTGTCGGGTCTTGAAATGGCTCTGGCTGTTCTTTGATCTGCGGAGCGGTCCCGAAGAATGGATGGGCTTGAAGCCAATGTCTACAAGGGGCGCTTTGCCCCCTCACCCACCGGCCCGCTGCACGCAGGCTCCCTTGTTGCAGCTCTAGCCAGCTGGCTGGACGCACGGGCGCACAACGGCCAATGGCTGGTGCGTATTGAAGATGTGGACACACCTCGCTGCGTGCCTGGTGCCGACCAGCGCATATTGCAGCAGCTCGCCGCCTGCGGCCTGCAACCCGACGAGCCCCCGGCATACCAGTCGCAGCGCAGCCATCTGTACCAGCAGGCACTGGAGCGGCTTGTCGCGCAAGGCCTGGCCTACCCCTGCGCTTGCACCCGCCAGGACATCGCGCTGGCGCTGGCGGCCACCGGGCAGGCACGCCAGAGGCATGGCGAACTGGTGTATCCGGGCACCTGCCGGCATGGGCTGAATGGCCGCGCCGCGCGCGCCTGGCGGTTTTTAACGCTCAATTCAGCATCAAACATGCCCTTGGCCACCGTCCAGCGCTCGCAACAAGCTATCAATTTGATAGCATCCAGTAAACCGAAAAACACTACATGGCATGACCGCAGGCTGGGAGAGCAGACACAAAACGTCAGCCGGGAGGTGGGCGACTTCATCCTCAGGCGAGCGGACGGTTTATGGGCCTACCAGTTGGCCGTGGTGGTGGACGACGCCGCGCAAGGCATCACCCACATCGTGCGCGGCGAGGACCTGGCGGACAACACGGCGCGGCAAATCCTGCTGCAGCGCGCGCTCGGGCTTGCGCAGCCGCTGTACCTGCACACCCCGCTGGTGCTGGGCGTAAATGGCGAAAAGCTCTCCAAACAGAATGGTGCCCGGGCGCTGGACACGGACAGGCCACTGGCCTTGCTTGAAACAGCCGGCAAGACGCTGGGCCTTGAACTGCCTGCGGAATCGGTCCAGGCGTGGCTGGCGGGTGCGGTATTGCAATGGCGCCAGATTCATCGGCTGAAACCACACCATTGACGAATGCACGCGTGGCTACATTGTTTTGGTTACACTTGGAAACAACTACACCATCCATGTCAGGCCGCCTAGGCAACATTCGGTTTTATGGTCGTTTCTTTCTGGTCTTCCGAATCCGTCAGGGTGCTCTGTCGCCGAGGCCTTGTGCTGCTCGCCCTTCTCGGGTGCTGCATCACCGGCATGGCGCAGACCTGCGCCCTGCCAGGGTGGAACGGGCCAGTCACGGCCGCCGGTGTCATCAACGCCTACTACGGCGGTAGCGGCAGCGCTACTGCAGGCGCCACATCCATCACCCTGGCCTCCATCACCGGCCAGCGAAGCAATGCGCGCTCGCTGCTGGTGGGCGACCTGATCCTCATCATGCAGATGCAGGATTCGGCCAACGGCGCCAATGCCGGCCTGCATGAATACGCCCACATAACCGCCATCACGGGCACCACAATCTCCCTGAGCCAGCCGCTGGTCAACGCCTACAACCAGTCCATGAACACCTCGTCCGTGCGCAACTGGCAGGTGGTGTGGGTGCCGCAGTATTCGGCGGCAACCATCACAGGGACGGTCAGTGCTGATCGATGGACGATCAATAACGGCACAGGCGTGGGAACCGGCGGCGTGGTGGCCATGGACGTGGCCGGCAGCCTTGCGCTCAACGGCACGGTCACCGTGTCGGGCGCCGGTTTCCGCGGTGCGTTTGGCCTGAGCGGCACCGGTAACGTGACGGGCGGCACGGCAACCTCCGCCAATGTCAACTTTGACCCGACCAGCGTGGCCACAGTCAATGGCGGCCAAAAGGGAGAAGGCACCGAAGGCACGCCACCCCGCGTGTTCGCCGGTGTGCTCGCGGCGGTCAATTACACAGCACTGCTGGGACAGGGATACACCCTTGGCGCCGGCGGCCAGGCTTCGATAGGCAACGCCGGCGGCGGCTCCAATGACGGCAACCCGCCCACCGGCACCAACTCCTACAATGCGGGCGGCGGCGGCGGCGGCAACGCGGGCGCCGGCGGCCAGGGGGGCAACAGCTGGAACGACGCCAATACCCTGCCCCTCACCCCTGTGTTGAACCAGGGCACAACCACCAACATCGGCAACATTGCCGGCGGCAAGGGCGGCAACGCACAAACCCCTTCGCCAACACGGCTCGTACTGGGCGGCGGCGGCGGTTCGGGCGCTGCCAACAACGGTACTGTCGCCAATGCACTCACCACCTGGCCGCCAACCACGGCTACCGTCGCTGCCGGCAACGGCGCCTCCGGGCCCATCACCTCCAGCGGCGCCTCGGGTGGCGGCGCAGTCCTGATCCGGGCCGGCAGCCTGACCTCGACGGCCGGTGTGATTGATGCCAGCGGTTACCGCGCTTACAACAAGGCGCCTACGGCCGATACAGACTCGGCCGGCGGCGGCGGTGCGGGGGGTTCCGTCTTCATCGTCGCCGGTTCAGGCAATGGGGCGGGGCTCACCATCAGGGCTTCCGGTGGTGCCGGCGGCTCTTCAAACTACTACAACCACGGTCCCGGCGGCGGCGGCGGCGGCGGGTACATCCTCTCAAACCTGGCCAGTGCAACAACCAATGTCGCCGGCGGTGCCAGTGGCACGGATGGCTGTTGCGGCGGCACGGCAGGCAATGGCAGCCCCAAGGCCTGGAACTCGGCACCGGGCAGCCCCGGCAGCACGTCCACCGCCGGCGGCACGGCTGCCGGCGCACAAGGCGGCGCGGCATGCCTGCCGGTGATCACCGTGACAAAGAGCACCACCACCCCCAACATCACGACCACAACGGGCGCAACGGCCGGCTACAGCATCAACCTGAGCAACAGCGGCGGCGCCGCGTCCAATGTGTTCGTGTTCGACGCAACCTTGCCGCCCGGCTGGCTATACACCGCAGCCACGGCACCGACCTTCAACTACAGCCCGGCGCCGCCTGCAGCGGCCGGATCCGCCGCCGCCGGGGCAGAAACCACCACTGCGTCAGCGCCGGCTGCCTTGCCGGTCAGCAGCGTGACCCGGGTCAACTCCGTAACCTCCGTGACGCTGCGCGCTGCAGCCAGCGCCCCCGGCATCACCCCCACCACGGGCAACAACACCGCGACTTTCGGCAGTTTTTACCTGCCGCAAAACGGCAGCATCACCGTCAGTTTTGTTGCCACCATCCCCAACACGGCTACCGTGGGCGTATACCACAACCCGGCCGGCGTGATTTTCCTCGACCCCACGCGCACAACAACAGCGGTACGCATGGTCAGCCCCGCGGCCAACATCAATGCCAACCGGACCGGCATCAGCTATAGCGGCAACACCACCTATGCAAGCGGCGCAACGTCCAGTGTCGGGGGCAGCAATTACAGCGGACTGGAGGGCGGGCCGGCCGGCGAGGATGTCAACCTGCAACCGGACCTCTCCGTCACCAAAACCCTCAATACCCCGACCTTCACACTGGGCGTTACAGGGTTGAAATACGTCATTGTCGGCCGCAACAATGGCAGGGCCATCGCCAACCAGGTCTACGCCACAACCCAGGCCACCAGCCAATCGGCTACCGCCATCATCACCTCCCCAGCTGTCACGGACACCCTCCCCGCCGGCATGGCCGTGACGGCCCTGGTCAACAGCGCCCCCGCCATATGGACCTGCACGCCCAACGGAAGCAGCACCACATTTGCCTGCTCGGCAAGCAGCGCCGTATTCCCCATGGCGTCGGCCACCAATCTTGTGACCGTGACGGCCACGGTCAGCGTCTCCGCTCCGGCTTGCCCCAGTCCGCAAACCAACACAGTCACAATCAGCATCTCGTCAATCGGCGACGCGGTACCCGCCAACAACACGGCGACCCTGTCCACACCGATCGGCTGCAGCACCAATTTGACCGTTACAAAAACGAACGGCATCACAAGCCTGCCCGCCGGCGGGACCACAAGCTACACCGTGACTTTTGCCAACCTGGGGCCGGCGGCAAGCGATGGCAGCACAGTAGCCGATACGCCTGGCGCCGGACTGAACTGCTCTGTGACCAATTGCGCAGCCAGCGGCACCGGCGTGTGTCCGGCGCCCGGGTCATGGCCGGGCCTGCTTGGCGGCGGCCTGACGCTGGCATCGTTTTCCACGGGCGCGACCGTCAGTTTTATCCTGAGTTGCAGCGTCACAGCCACAGGGCAATAACACACCTGTCAGCCCCGGCCCGACGGCGCGTAGCCCGTAAACTATGGCCCCATGACATCCATAGTTCCCATTGCACCTGATACAGGCGAGCCAGACGACAACACGCACCCTGTACGGGCCATCCGCAGTTTTGTGCGCCGTACCGGCCGCACCACGGCCGGGCAGGCCAAGGCATTTGCGGATGTGGGCCCGCAGTTTTTACTGCCATATTCGCCGGACCTCGCAGACTTCAATGCGATATTCAGGCGCACGGCCCCCACCATTCTTGAAATCGGCTTCGGCATGGGCGAAGCCACGGCGCATATTGCTGCGCTGATGCCGGAGAAAAACTTTTTATGCTGCGAAGTGCACACGCCGGGCGTTGGCGCATTGCTCAAGCGCATCGAAGAACAAAAGCTCACCAACATCCGCATCCTGCAGCATGACGCGGTTGAAGTCATCGACGACATGCTGCCGCATCAAAGCCTGGACGGCGTGCACATCTTTTTCCCCGACCCCTGGCACAAGAAAAAACACAACAAGCGCCGCCTGATCCAGGCGCCGCTGATTGCCAAGCTGGCCGCCCGCCTCAAACCCGGCGGCTACCTGCATTGCGCCACCGACTGGCAGCCCTATGCCGAGCAGATCCTTGAAGTGCTGAGCGGCCAGGCCCTGCTGAAAAACACGGCCGATGCATCGAACGGCGGCTACGCACCCAAGCCCGATTACCGGCCCCTGACCAAGTTTGAAAATCGCGGCATCAAGCTGGGCCACGGTGTATGGGATGTGGTGTTTGTCCGTGTTTGATGCGGCTCTGCGGCTGTGAGCAAAACGCTCAAATACGGCTTGCACGGCCTGCCCACACGCCACGGCGTAGGCCCCAGTTGCGTCAGCTTGCCTGCAGGCCAATGGCCGACCATCACCGATTTTCTGGTTGAGCGCTTTCCGGCCATCACACGCAAAACTTGGCTTGAGCGCATGCAGCAAGGCCTGATGGCCGACGAGTTTGGCCTTGCCGTCACGCCGGAGCGCCCCTACCAGGGCCATATGCGCGTGTATTACTACCGCGCCCTGGACGACGAGCCCCGCATCCCGTTTGAGGAAACCGTGCTGTACCAGGACGAGCACCTGGTGGTCGCCGACAAGCCGCACTTTCTGCCGGTCACACCCTCGGGCCACTACCTGCAGGAAACGCTGCTGGTGCGACTTAAAAACCGGCTGGGCCTGGATGGCCTGACCCCAATCCACCGCATAGACCGCGAAACCGCCGGCCTGGTGCTGTTCTCGGTACGGATTGCAGACCGCAATGCCTACCAGGGGCTGTTCAGACAGCACACCATCCATAAACATTACGAAGCGATAGCGCCCTGGCGCGCGGGCACGGTTTTCCCCTTGACACGCAAAAGCCGCATCGTCGAGGACAAGCCCTTTTTTCGCCAGCTTGAGGTGCCCGGCGAGCCGAACAGCGAAAGCCGTATCGACGTACTGGAAGTAGCCGGCAATGTTGCCCGCTATGCGCTAAGCCCCGTCACGGGGAAAAAGCACCAGCTGCGTGTGCACATGAATGCCTTGGGACTGCCTATCCTGAATGACCGCATGTACCCGCCAGTAGAGCACACCCCGGATGACGATTACAGACTCCCGCTGCAACTGCTGGCCAAATCGATCGCCTTTACCGACCCGGTGACGGGGCAGCAAAGGCAATTTGAAACCCGGTTCAGCTTAAATTTTTAGGCTGCGATTTCTTTCGCGGTAATCTGGTACTTGAAGTCATCCGGCGCATAGGAGTCAAAACGCCCCGCTGCGTTTTCGCCCACCGGGTACATCAGGAAACCCAGCTTTTCTCCGGTCGATTTTGGCAAGGCCACATCGTGCGCCGTGTTGTAGGCCATCCAGTTGCCTTCCCAGCCGCCAAACAGCGCCTTGTTCACCGGAGCCACCACCGGATTGGTCGTGTTCTTGATCCAGTCCGTGGTTTCCAGGCGCATGACCTTGGCCACATCGGCCGGGTCCATGGCCACCCAGCCGTAACCCTTGAGGTAGGCTTCAGAACGGCAATGCTGCGCGCCCTTGAGGCTGGCCGGGTTGCCTGACAACTCCTTGTAGCCGAATGCCGAGGGCACCAGGCGGATGCCGTACACGTCGCGCGCCGGCACACCCACGGAGCGGCACAGGCCGACAAACAAGGCGTTCAGGTCGGCGCACTTGCCGCCCAGGTTGCCGGTCTCCAGCATGGTCTTGATGTCGCCCTCGCCGCAGCCACGCACCTTGGGTTCGCGGTAGGTGTTGGTGACTATCCAGTCGTAAATCTTCTGGGTTTTTTCGACATCGGTTTTGGCATTGCCGACTGCGGCAAGAGCTGTCTTGCGCACGATCCCGTCGGTCGGGATCATTGCCGTCGGGCGCGTGAAATAACGCAGCGTGTCGGCGCTCTCGGCCGGCGCGTTTTTCTGCGACCAGTCCATGGCCCGGCCTTGCGTCTGCACGCGGCTGGTCAGCTCGACATAGGGCTGCTTTTCAGTCGCGGCAAATTCCACGTACAACATCTTCGCGCCATCCTGGCCGTCCTGCGTGAGCATCGTTGTGCCGTTGCTGGAGAAGCTGTTTCCAAGCGAATGCTGGTAGTCGCTGTTGACCGACGGGATGGGCAGCCAGACCTTGGTCACGCCCTCGGGTTTGACGATATCGACGCGTGTGGTCACGTCAAAGGTGCGCCAGGCGCCGCTTTGCGGTGCGAAATGACCCCGGGCTGTCGGGGTTTGGGCGAAATTAAGCGAGGGCAGGGCTGCTGCAACAGCTGCGGCAGCGGTATTTTTGAGGAAGGTGCGGCGTACGGTGGTCATGAAAAGATCTCCGGATGGGGGTGAAGTAACGTGCACCGGGGCATGTAAAGGTGCTCCGGGATGTTTTTTGCGAGTATGGGCCCGCCTGTCAAGGCAGCACTCAGGCAGCCTGGTGATTATCGCTGCCCGCGCCCGGCAGGCAACATCAAGCCTGGATCAGGCCTGTTATCAGTTTGTCGGCAGCACTGCTGGTCCAGTCCACCTCGCCCTGCACCCGCTGGCGCGGCCGGCCCCGGCTGTCAATCGTCAGGGTGGTCGGGAATACCTTCACGCCCCACTGGCGCGCCGCCCTGCCGTCTACATCCAGCAAAACCGGCATGGTGACGCCGGTGGTTTTGGCAAACTGGATCGCGCGCGCAGCGGGCTCCTTGAAGTTGATGGCCAGTACCAGCAGCTTGTCGGGCCCATACAGGTCGGCTACTTGCTGCAAGGTAGGCATTTCGGCGCGGCAAGGCTCGCACCAGCTGGCCCAGAAATTGAGCAGTACTGCCCTGCCCCGCAAATCGGCGGGCCGCCAGGTCTTGCCCGTGGTGTCCACCAGCGCAAACCCGGACACCGGACCGGTCCATGCGGACACCTCGTAAGCAGGCCCCGTCAGGCCTTGTGCGCCAGGCCGTGGCATGACAGCGAAAGCGGTGCTGCCCGCAAGCGCACTGCGCATCAACTGGCGGCGGGTAAGACGGGGGGTAAGCGGACTGGTGAGCATCGGCGTGGCCATGGCATGAAGAATTAAGCAGGCATCCTGCAGGAAATGCAAGGTTCGAAAGACTAACAGAGCGTGCGCCGGCCCCCTGCCGCTGCATCTCAAAGTCCCCACGCGGATGGTGCAGCTTGCGTTCAAAGCGGTTCGGTCCTACAAATGGGGTGCCCAAACTGTTTTTAAATCTGTCGATATAACCCATAAAGCCAAGGCAATCTTGAACCTCCCCCTCAACATTCCCGGCCTGTCCATCCCCCTGCCGCCGGCCTCACCGCAGTTCATGGACCTCTACAGCCGGCATAAGGCCCAGCCTCCGGGGCTCGCCCTCAGTTCGGTGCAGGAGTTGACGGACGGGCTGCGTGCCCCGGCAGCCAGCGTGAGTCCCAAGTTCTTTTACAACGCACTCGGATCCAAACTGTTTGAGGCCATCACGAAACTGGACGAGTACTACCCAACGCGCACGGAAGCCGGCATTTTTGAGGCATCCTATCCACAAATCGCCGAAGCGCTGGCCGCAGGCGGCGTCCGGTCCCCCTGCCTGATTGACCTGGGCGCGGGCAACTGCGCCAAGGCCGCAGCACTCATTCCCCATCTACAACCGCGGCAGTATGTGCCCGTCGATATTTCGGTAGATTTTTTGAAGGATGCTGCCGGGCAGGTGCAAAACAGCTTTCCCGCGCTCGACATCGTGGGCCTGGGCATGGACTTCTCAAGCGGCCTGGTATTGCCGGAAGAAGTGCAACACCACGATCGGGTCTTTTTCTATCCCGGGTCCAGCCTCGGAAACTTTCATCCCGACCAGGCTTTGCAGTTTTTGCAGCACATTGCCGACCCGGCGCAAGGCAAGGCACGCGGACTGCTGCTGGGCATTGACCTGGTCAAGGACAGGGCCACGCTGGAGGCGGCTTACGACGATGCGCTGGGCGTAACGGCGGCATTCAACAAAAACCTGCTGCTCAACGTCAACGACCTGCTGCAATCGGATTTCGACGTGATTCAGTGGCGGCATGTGGCGCTGTTCAATCAAACCCAGTCACGCATCGAGATGCACCTGGAAGCCATGAGCGAGCTGACAGTTCGCTGGCGCGGCCATGCACGCACATTCGGCGCCGGGGAACGCATCCACACCGAATGCTCCTACAAGTACACGCTGGAGGGCATGGCGGCACTGCTGCAGCAGGCCGGATTCCGGCATGTCCAGTACTGGACCGACCCGAAACAGTGGTTTGCGGTGTTCTGGGCGGCTGTTTAAGCCCTCCCGGCACGTTCAAGGGCAGTTTTCAGTATAAAAAGTGCCCGTAGCCAAGGAGGAATGAGCGCAGCCAGCTATCAATTAAGTAGCAGGCTGCGGCAGTTTCCGGCTGTCAGGCGCGCTCGCTCACCCAGGCCTGGACAGATTTCAGCGCATCGCCGAGTTTGGAGGCATCGGTGCCGCCCGCCATGGCCATGTCGGCCTTGCCGCCGCCCTTGCCGCCCACCTGCTGGGCGACAAAGTTGACCAGTTCGCCGGCCTTGACCTTGCCCACGCTGTCGGCCGTGACGCCTGCCGCGATCTGGACCTTGTCGCCATCCACGGCGGCCAGCACGATGACAGCGGTTTTCAGCTTGTCCTTGAGCTTGTCCATGGTGTCGCGCAGGGTCTTGGCGTCAGCGCCTTCGAGGCGTGCAGCCAACACTTTCAGGCCCTTGACATCAACGGCCTGCGCCATCAGTTCATCGCCCTGCGACGATGCGAGCTTGCCCTTGAGCGCCGCGATTTCCTTTTCCAGCGACTTGACCTGGTCCAGCACCTGGCCAATGCGGTTCTGCAAATCGGCCGGGCTGGCCTTGAGCGAGCCTGCTGCGGCCTCAACCGTTGACTCCAGCGACTGCAAATAGGCCAGCGCGTTCTCGCCGGTCACCGCCTCGACCCGGCGCACGCCGGCCGCCACACCGCTTTCGGCCACAATCTTGAACAGGCCAATGTCCCCGGTGCGGCCGACGTGAACGCCGCCGCACAGCTCCTTGCTCGAGCCTATGGTCAGCACGCGAACGGTTTCGCCATACTTTTCACCGAACAGCATCATGGCGCCGGTTTTTTGCGCGGCCTCCATGTCCATCACGCTGGCATCGGTTGCCACGTTGGCCAGGATCTCGGCATTGACACGCGCTTCGATCTCGCGAATCTGCTCATCCGTTACAGGGGCGTTGTGGGTAAAGTCAAAACGCGTGCGCTCGGCGTTGACCAGCGAACCCTTTTGCTGCACATGCTCGCCCAGCACTTCACGCAAGGCCTTATGCATCAAATGCGTGGCGCTGTGGTTGCGCACGGTGGCCGCGCGCACGGCCGTATTAACCGCCGCCGTCACATGGTCGCCCACGCTCAGCGTGCCTTGCTCCAGCATGCCGTGGTGGCCAAACACATCGGCCTTGATCTTCTGTGTGTCAGCCACGGCAAAGCTGGCCGAGCCGCTGGTGATGGTGCCTTCGTCACCAACCTGGCCGCCGCTCTCGGCGTAGAACGGCGTCGTATCCAGCACCACCACACCGGCTTGACCATGTTTTAGCGTTGCAACGCTGGTCCCGTCTGCGTAGAGCGCTACGATTTTTGCAGTCGCCTCCAACTTGTCGTAGCCGACGAAGTCGTTGCTGGCACCGCTGTAATCGAGCGCCTTGTCCATCTTGAACTTGCCGGCGGCGCGAGCCTGTGCCTTCTGTTTTTCCATGGCCAGCTTGAAACCGGCTTCGTCCACCTGCACGTCGCGCTCGCGGCAGACGTCGTTGGTCAGGTCCAGCGGGAAGCCATAGGTATCGTGCAACTTGAAAGCCACATCACCCGGCAGTACCCTGACGCCATTGGCCAGGGTGATGTCCAGGATTTCCATGCCGTTGGCCAAGGTCTCGAAGAAGCGCTCCTCTTCGGTCTTGAGCACTTCTGTGATGCGCTGCTCCTGCTCACGCAGTTTGGGGTAGGCCTCGCCCATGACTTTCACCAGATCCGCCACCAGCTTGTGGAAGAACGGTGTCTTCTTGCCCAGCTTATAGCCATGGCGGATGGCGCGACGCACAATGCGGCGCTGCACGTAGCCGCGGCCCTCGTTGCTCGGGATCACGCCATCGCTCACCAGGAAGGCGGTGGCGCGGATGTGGTCGGCGATCACGCGCAAGGACTTGTGGTTCAGGTCCTGTTCACCGGTCTCGCGGGAAGCCGCCTTGATGAGCGCGGCGAACAGGTCTATCTCGTAATTGCTGTGCACATGCTGCAGGATGGCGGCCAGGCGCTCCAGACCCATGCCGGTATCCACGCAGGGCGCAGGCAGCGGTTTGACCGAGCCGTCTTCGGCCATGTCGAACTGCATGAACACGTTGTTCCAGATCTCGATGAAACGGTCGCCGTCTTCATCCGGGCTGCCCGGCGGGCCGCCGGGGATGTGGTCACCGTGGTCGTAGAAAATTTCCGAGCAGGGGCCGCAGGGGCCGGTATCGGCCATCATCCAGAAGTTGTCGGACTTGTAGCGCCCTCCCTTGTTGTCGCCGATGCGGATCACACGCTCGGGCGGCAGGCCGATTTCTTTTGTCCAGATGTCGTAAGCCTCATCGTCCTCTTGGTACACCGTGGCCAGCAGGCGGTCCGCCGGCAGCTTGTACACCTCGGTCAGCAATTCCCAGGCCCACTTCAGCGACTCCCGCTTGAAATAATCGCCAAAGCTCCAGTTGCCCAGCATTTCAAAGAAGGTGTGGTGGCGTGCGGTGTAGCCGACGTTTTCCAGGTCGTTGTGTTTGCCCCCGGCGCGCAGGCAGGCTTGCACGGACGTGGCGCGCACATAAGGGCGCTTGTCGGTCCCGAGGAACACGTCCTTGAACTGCACCATGCCGGAGTTGGTGAACATCAGCGTCGGGTCGTTGCCGGGCACCAGTGAGCTGGAGGGCACAACCGTATGGCCCTTGGATGCAAAGAAGTCCAGAAAGGTCTTGCGGATGTCGGCGACGGAGAATGCAGGCTGAGAAGTGGGAAGGCTCATGTTGTTGGGAGAGCATTCCCACACCGGTCCGCGAATGCAGGGCGCAGGTGAATGCTTTATTGACCAGAATCCTGAATTATAGGTTTTGGCATGCCTCCCGCCGCCTGCGCGACGTTTGGCCGGGATTCGCGAGCCGTCCGCCCGTCAGCCCGCGCCAAACCGCCCTGCAGTCAACCCCTCAATATCGATATCGGGGCTTTTGCCGGACACAACATCGGCCACGATACGGCTGGTGCCGCAGGCCTGCGTCCAGCCGTTGGAGCCATGGCCGCTGTTCAGGAAGAGATTGGGCCAGCGGGTCTTGCCCAGGATGGGCGGGCCGTCGGGTGTCATGGGTCGCAGTCCGGCCCAGAAGGACACCTGGTCAAAATCAAGACCCCGGGGGAATATTTCCCGGACGACCCGTACAAGAAGGTCCTTGCGCGAAGGCACCAGTGAAAGGTCATAGCCCGTCAGTTCAGCCATGCCCGCCGCGCGAATGCGATTGCCAAGCCGTGAAATCATCACCTTGTTGTGCTCATCCATGATGGCAGCCCGGGGGGCCAGCGCCTCGTCGGTCACCGGCACTGTGATCGAGTAGCCCTTCAGGGGATAAATGGGCAGCCTGATGCCCAGCGGGGCCAGCATGAGGGGCGCATAACTCCCAAGTGCGACAACATAGGCATCGCTTTGCAACAGGCTGCCCGCGCCTGCCGCCGTCGCTGCAGTCCTGACGCCGGTGATGGCGCCAGCATCATGCGCAATGGCTTCAACAGCCGTGTTGTAGAGAAATGAAACGCCCCGGGCTTCAAGCCAGGCACCCAGGCTGAGCACAAACCGGTGGCTGTCGCCGGAAGCATCCAGCGGCAGGTGCAGCGCCCCCGCCACGCCGACGGTACTGTGTGCCAGGGCGGGCTCCACAAGGTTCAGCCCGGCAGCGTCCAGCATGCGCCACGGCACGCCGAACTCCGCCAGGGCACGCGCTGACGCATGTCCCATTTCCAGCTCGGCCGCGGTACGGAACAGCTGCAGCACACCATCGGCATGAAAATCAAAACCCGTCAGCGCGGTGCTGTCTACCAGGTCTTTCAGGCAGGCCATGCTGTAATGCGCAACTTTTTGCATGCGCAATTTGTTGACGCGAAAGCTCTCCGTATTGCAATTGGCCAGCCACAGCCTGAGCCACTGCAGCTTGCGAATCTCGGGCTTGAGGGAAAAGCGGATGGGCGAGTCGCCTTGCAGCGACATCTTCAAGACCTTGGAAACCATGCCAGGCGCCGCCCAGGGACCTGCAAAACTGGGGCAAAGGCCCCCGGCGTTGCCAAAGCTGGTTTCAAACCCCGGCCCCGCCTGGCGATCAAGCACCGTCACTTCATGCCCATCGCGCCACAGGTAATAGGCGGTGGTGACGCCAACAACGCCGGCGCCCAGGACGAGGACCTTCATCTGGCGGACCTCAATCTATGGTGATATTCGCTTTGTCGATGATCACCTGGTAGCGGGCCATTTCAACGTTGATGTACTTCGCGAAATCCGATGAGCTCTTGTACGCCGGATCGAATCCGCGCTCGTTCAGGTACTTTTTCATGTCCGGCGACTGCATGATCTTCGAGGATGCGGCCTCGAGTTTCAGGCGTATCGGCTCGGGAATATTGGCCGGGGCCCACAGGCCGTACCAGGAATAAAACTCGAAGTCCTTGAGGCCGGACTCGCGCATGGTCGGCACATCCGGCAGCAGCGGGCTGCGCTCACGTCCGGTCACTGCCAGGGCCCGGAGTTTTCCCGCCTTCACTTGCGGCAGGGAGGACAGCATGGGGTCCATCATCCCGGAGGTCTGGCCACCGACCAGGTCCTGCAAGGCAGGCGCGGCACCCTTGTACAACACGATGGGGATTTGAAGCGGGGAGAGTCCGGACTCATAGAGGAACTGGGCAATGCCAAGGTGGCCCGCAGAGCCAAAACCGCTGGTTCCGAAGTTGTAGGCTTTCGGTGATGCCTTGACCTTGGTGATCAGCTCCTGCACCGTGTTGGCGGGCACCTTGGGGTTGACGCTGAAAATAAGCGCGCCCTGGGCCAGCATGCTGATGGGCGTGAAGTCCTTCACCGCATCGAACTTGACATTTTTCTTGTAGAGAAGCGGATTGATCGAGTGGATGGAAGCATTGACGTACAGCGTGTAGCCATCCGGCGTAGCGTGGGCCACGGTACCTGCACCAATCATTCCCGACGCGCCGGGACGGTTGTCCACAACGACAGACTCCTTGAGTTCTTCGCGAAGCTTGTCCGCAAAGATGCGCGCAACACCGTCCACCGCACCGCCTGCGGCATGCGGCACCACGATAGTGACAGGGCGCGAAGGATAGCTTGCCTGGGCCATCAGTGGCGCGGTGTGGACAAGGCCTGCCAGGCCCATCAGGGCCAGGCCGCCCTGCGTGAAAGTACGACGATTGAAGCGCATCATGTTTCTCCCAAATTGCTTGCGGTAAAAGAAAAGCTGAAGATTTTTGCCCGACGTTTTTTTCAGTACGTCCCGGGGTACGCACCACCATCGATCAGAATGTTCTGACCCGTGATGTATCCGGTGTGGGCAGAGCAGATGTATGCACAGAGCGTGCCCATTTCTTCGGCTTCGCCGTAACGGCCTGCAGGATTGTTGCTACCCCTCTCCTGCCAGAGCTGGTCAAACGATTTTCCCGTGCTGTCCAGCATGCCTTCGATATGGTGGCGCTGGGCGTCCGTCGCGAATACGCCGGGCAGCAGGTTGTTGATGGTGACGTTGTGCCGCACCGTCTGCCGCGAGAGGCCGGCAACAAAACCCACCAGCCCGGAGCGCGCGCCGTTGGACAGGCCAAGTTCAAGCTGCGGCGTCTTGACGCTGCGCGAAACGATGTTGACGATGCGCCCGAACCTGCGCTCAATCATGCCGTCCACGGTCCTGCGGATCATTTCAATCGGCCCCACCATCATCGAATCGAGTGCGGCATGCCAGTCTGCGGGCGTCCATTGGCGAAAATCCCCGGGCGGCGCGCCGTCAGCGTTGTTCACAAGGATGTCCGGCGAAGGACATGCCGCCAGTGCGGCATCACGCCCGGCGGGCGTCGTGATGTTGGCCACGACGTAGCGGACTTCATGGCCGGTCTGCGCGGAGATTTCCGCGGCAGCCCGTGCCAGAGTTTCCTCTGTGCGGGCGGCGATGAAGACCTTGACGCCCTCCTGTGAAAGCTGCTGCGCACAGGCACGGCCCATGCCCTTGCTGCCCCCAAACACAAGCGCTGTTTTTCCTTCGATTCCGAGATCCATGCTGAGGCTTCCGTTTGAGCTGGCTGATGATCAGGCGGATTTCAATGCGGCAGAACTCCAGCCGTATTTTTTGTCCAGCTCCAGCTCCTTGATGATGCGCAAGCCCTTGAGCAGGGCTTCGCCTTCCAGGCCTTTCAGGGGTTTACGCAATTCACCGGCGGGCAGGCCCACGGCTTTCATCAGCGACTTGATGGCGACCGGGTTGATGGCGGAATAGGAAAAATGCAGCAGGGAAAGAATCTGCAAATAGGTTTCGCGGAAGCTGATGGATACGTCCGGCGTTGCCCATGGCGTTGAAATCGTGGCCATCTCCGCCGGGGCGATATTGCCGGTCATGTTTGCAGTGCCGTGGCCACCCAGGCTCATGGTCGGGACGACCAGCCCGAGGTTGGGCGAATCGCAGCACATCACGGCCACATCCGTGTTGGCGCGCAACACCTGGGCCACCTGGCCAACGCGTGTTGTGGACTCTTTGTGAACCACATAGTTGGGGTGCTTGAAGATGCGGATCAGGTTGTCCCAATGCAGGTCGGTCTTGACGCGCGGCGGGTTGTTGTAAAGCCCGAGCGGCAGGTCCGTCGCATCGGCTACTTCAAGGAAATAGTCTTCGATATCGGCTTCCGGGCCGCAGATGTAGGCGGGTGCGGCCAGAATCGCGCCGTCAGCACCGTTGGCCTTTGCAAAACGCAGGTAGTCTTTTGTGGTCTCCGTATTGTTGCCGGTGCAGCCGTAAAAGAACTTCATCTTGCCGGTTTTCATCTTCGCGGTTTCCACGATGATGGCCTGGCGCTCCTGCTGCGAAAGCATGGACACCTCTCCGGTGGAACCCATGATGAGCACGGCGCTGGTGCCGTGGTCTTCCTGGAATTTCAGCAGCGTCCGGAACGCGCCAAAGTCGGTGGTTCCATCCTGGTTGAACGGTGTGATGAGGGCAACGAAAGAACCCTCTACTTTCATCTTTGACATGACAAATCCTTCTTTAAATGGCTGCGTTTTTCGCAACCCATGATGGTAGCTGAAGGTACCCTCAGCGCTTAGTAAAAATCCCCATGAGCTTATGCGTATTGCATATCCGCTTTTGCCTCGATGTTTTCAAGCATTGTGAACGCCTGCTCCAGATCGGTGATCAGGTCTTCCGGATCCTCCAGGCCAATGTGCAGGCGCACGCCCTGGCCCGCATACGGCCAGCGTGCCGGCAGGTGTTTTCCGCTGGGCGTGAACGGGATGATGAGGCTCTCGTAACCGCCCCATGAAACACCCAGGCCGAAAAGGCTCAGGCTGTCCACAAAACCTTCAAGGGCCTTCGCCGATACGGGTTTGAGAACCATCGCGAACAAGCCGCAAGCCCCCTTGAAATCCCGCTTCCACAATGCATGGCCGGGATGGCTGGGCAATGCCGGGTGCAGCACAGCCTCCACTTCAGGGCGCGTCTGCAGCCATTGGGCAACCCGCAGGCCGGATTTCCAGTGCTGCTGCAGCCGGACATTCAGGGTGCGAAGCCCGCGCAATGCGAGGTAGATATCGTCAGGGCCGGCCGTCTGGCCCAGGTCATAGGTCGTTTGCTTGATGCGCGGCCACATTTCGCGCGTGCAGGTGACCACACCCAGCATGGCATCGGAATGGCCGACCACGTATTTCGTCGCGGCCTGGATGGAGACGTCCACGCCATGCTCGAAGGGCTTGAAAAACAGGGGCGTTCCCCAGGTGTTGTCCATGACCACGACAGCGCCATGGCGGTGGGCCACGGCCGATATGGCTGGCACGTCCTGGATTTCAAAGGTTTCGGAACCCGGCGACTCCACGTAAACAACCCGGGTGTTGGGGCGCATCAGGCTTTCAATGCTGCCACCCATGACCGGGTCGTAGGCCGTGACTTCAACCCCGTACCGCGACAACACGCGTGTCAGGAAAGTGTGGGTCGGCGAATAGGCACTGTCGGTGAGCAGCACATGGTCGCCGGCGGACAGGAGCGCGGTCAGCGCGGTCGCGGCAGCAGCCAGTCCCGACGGAAAAACCAGGGAGCGATAGCCGCCCTCGATCTCCGCCATGGCTTCCTCCAGCGCATGGGTGGTGGGCGTGCCGAAGCGGCCGTAGGTGCTGACGCCGGCCTCATCATTGGCGCGCGCCTTCTTCTTTTTCTCCCATTCGGACAGCGAGCCGGACAGGATGGTCGATGCCCGGAAAACAGGGGTGTTCACGACCCCTGCAAATCGCTCCGGATGCCGTCCGGCAGTTGTGAGGCGGGTACTTTCTTTCATTGCATGTGCTCTCTTGTTCCTGTGTGCCATGGTGACGGCACGTAACGTGGTGCAAGGTTGATGTGCAACACAGCGAACCCTGCGTATTGCTCAGGAAAGTTTAGGAGTGCCTGCAGCGTACTTTTTTCCTTTTCTGGCAGAATTTCACTGGAGAAACAGAAAAATATTCCTTCTTTATCTTTTAATATGGATAAAAAATCATCATGGATAAAAAAGACCGCACTATTCTTTCGATTCTGCAGAACGATGCCAAGCTGGCGATCAATGAGATTGCCGAACGCGTCAACCTGTCGTCGACAGCCTGCTGGAATCGCATCCAGCGCCTGACCGAAGAAGGCTTCATCCGCCAGCAGGTGTGCCTGCTGGACAGCCACAAAGTGGGTCTGGGTGTAACGGTGTTTGTGTCGATCAAGACAAACCATCATGATTTGAAATGGTTCCGGCAGTTTTCGCTGGGAGTGTGTGATTTGCCGGAGGTGGTGGAGTTCTACCGCATGAGCGGGGACACCGACTACCTGCTGAAAGTGGTGGTGCCCGACATCGCAGGATTTGACCGTGTCTACAAAAAGCTGATACAGATTGCGGAGCTGTTTGATGTCAGCTCCAGTTTTGCAATGGAAGAATTGAAGTACACCACAGCACTCCCCCTGGACTATGTATAACGCTGCCACCGCAGCCTTCCTGGATCATTCACCCATGCCTGCCCATATCGAGCGTTTTCCTTCCCTGTCCCACTGGGGCGCCTTCACCGCCGTCGTATCGGACGGCAAGCTGATCGCTTGCGAACCTTTCGAGCACGACCCGGTGCCGTCGGCGATCCTCCAGTCGATGCCGGGCATGATGCAGTCCCCTTTGCGGATTGCGCGCCCCGCAGTGCGCGAAGGCTGGCTGCATCAACGCGAACACAGTGACCGCACTGCGCGGGGATCTGACCGTTTTGTCGAAGTGAGCTGGGATCTTGCGCTTGAGCTGGTGTCCGGCGAGCTGGCGCGTGTACGCGAACAACACGGCCATGCCTCCATCTTCGGCGGCTCTTATGGCTGGTCGTCGGCGGGCCGCCTGCACCATGCGCGTACCCTGACGCACCGCTTCCTCAACAGCTCCGGCGGCTGTGTCAACCAGGCCGGGAACTACAGCTGGGGAGCCGCGCAATTCCTGCTGCCCCATGTCATTGGCACTTATGCCCCCGTCACCGGCCGCGTCACAGACTGGAAAAACATCCAGGCGCATACCGAGCTTTTCATTGCATTCGGCGGCCTGCCCTTGCGTAATGCGCAAATCACATCCGGCGGCGCCGGCGCCCACAGCACGCAGCAGTGGCTGGAGCGCGCCAAAACCGGCGCCATTGAATTTGTCATCATCAGCCCCACCCGCGCAGACATGCCCGAAGGCCTCAACGCACGCTGGATACCGATACGCCCCAACACGGACACCGCGTTGATGCTGGGAATGGCGCACACCCTGCTTGAATCCGGCAAGCACGACCAGGATTTCCTGAACACCCACTGCGTCGGTTTTGAGCAATTGGCCGCCTACCTGCGCGGCAGCTCCGACGGCCAGGTGAAGAACGCCCTGTGGGCACAGGCGATTTGCGGCGTGCCTGCAGAGGTGATCCGCGAACTGGCACTGAAAGCATCGGCACGGCGCACGATGATCAATTGCACCTGGTCGCTGCAGCGTGCCCACAGGGGCGAGCAGCCCTACTGGACCAGCATCGCACTGGCAGCCATGCTCGGGCAAATCGGCCTGCCCGGCGGAGGCTTTGCTTTTGGCCATGGCTCCATCAACGGCGCGGCCACGCCGCGGCCCGACGTGGCGGCGCCTGAAATGTCCGCGGGCAGCAATCCCATCAAAAAATCCATCCCTGTGGCCCGCCTGGCCGACATGCTGCTGCATCCCGGCCAGCCATTCGACTTCAACGGCAGGGCCGATGTATATCCCGATATCCAGATGGTTTACTGGGCCGGCGGCAACCCGTTCCACCACCACCAGGACCTGAACCGGCTGGTGCGCGGCTGGCAAAAACCGCAGACGGTTGTGGTGCACGACAGCTGGTGGACGCCGACGGCCCGCCGCGCCGATATCGTCCTGCCTGCCACCACCACGCTTGAACGCAACGACATAGGCGGGTCTTCACGCGACCGCTTTGTGCTGGCGATGAAACGCGCATTGGCGCCACACGCACAAAGCCGCAATGACTTCGACATTTATCGGGAACTGTCTGCCCGCGCAGGCTGCGAGCAGGCCTTCACGGAAGGCCGCGATGAAAGCGCGTGGATCCGTTTCATCTACGAACAGATGACTGAAAAATGGCGCGCCAAGGGATTTTCAGCGCCTGGGTTTGACGCCTTCTGGGAAACAGGCCATATAGAGTTGCCCGAGCCGGAGCAGGACTTCATCCTGTTTGAAGCCTTCCGCCAGAGCCCGCAAAGCCACGCGTTGGGCACGCCTTCAGGCAGGATTGAACTGTATTCAGAAAAGATCGCCGCGTTTGCCTACAAGGACAGCCCGCCCCACCCCTGCTGGATTGAGCCGCTTGAATGGCTGGGTGCACCTGAGGCAAAGGATTGGCCCCTGCACCTGGTGACATCGCAGCCAGCCGACAAACTGCATTCCCAGCTTGACGCAGGAACGGTCTCACGTGAAGCCAAGATCCAGTCCCGGCAGCGGGTGCTCATCAACCCCGAAAACGCCCGCCAGCGTTCTATCACGGCCGGCGCCCTGGTGCGTGTTTTCAATGCACGCGGCAGCTGCATGGCAGGTGCGGTGCTGGACAGCAACGTCATGCCCGGTGTACTGGTCATGTCTACGGGCGCGTGGTTCGACCCGGAAAGCAAGACGCTTGAACGCCACGGAAACCCCAACGTTTTAACCATGGATGTTGGAAGTTCCAGCCTGACACAGGCCCCCAGTGCCCTGTCCGCCCTGGTGGACGTCGAGGCATGGACGGGAGAAGTACCGGCAGTACAGGCTTTTGAGATGCCGGTGCTCACGGAAAACAGCCACTGAAAATCAATCCCCACGAGGGTTCTCACAATCGGAGTTGCACATGCCCCGCTTCGCACTGCCTTGCCGATTTGGAGCTATCCTAGACGGTTGTACGAAAACCAGTTACTGCACTTTTTTACGAACGAATACCTCATTCTCATGGACATGAAAACCTCCCCCATTTCCCTGCTCAACGACCCCAGCCTGCTCAAAACCGATGCACTGGTCAACGGTCAGTGGATTGCGGGCCGCTCCCGCTTTGATGTCAACGATCCTTCCACCGGGCTGAAGCTCGCCGACGTGGCCAACCTGGGCGCCCAGGATGCCGAAGCGGCCATCGCAGCCGCCAATGCCGCATGGCCCGCATGGCGCAACAAAACCGGCAAGGAGCGCCACGCCATCCTGCTCAACTGGTTCCAGCTGCTCATGGCCAACCAGGAAGACCTGGCCCGCATCATGACGGCGGAACAAGGCAAACCTTTTGCAGAAGCCAAAGGCGAAATTGCCTACGGCGCCAGCTTTGTCGAATGGTTTGCTGAGGAAGCCAAGCGCGTCAACGGCGAAACCCTGCCCCAGTTTGACAACAACCGCCGCCTGACCGTCATCAGGCAGCCGATAGGCGTTTGCGCGGCCATCACACCGTGGAATTTCCCGCTGGCCATGATCACCCGCAAGGTGGCCCCGGCCCTGGCTGCCGGCTGCCCCGTGGTCATCAAACCGGCCGAACTGACCCCGCTGACGGCCCTGGCAGCCGCTGAACTGGCAATGCGTGCCGGCATTCCTGCCGGCGTGCTGAACGTCTTGACGGCCGACTCGGACAGCTCCATTGCCATCGGCAAGGTCTTCTGCGCCAGCGATACCGTGCGCCATATCAGCTTTACCGGCTCCACCGAAGTCGGCCGCATCCTGATGGCGCAAAGCGCACCCTCGGTCAAAAAGCTCGCACTGGAACTGGGCGGCAACGCACCATTTATCGTCTTTGACGATGCCGACATTGATTCGGCCGTTGAAGGCGCCATTGCCAGCAAGTACCGCAACGCCGGCCAGACCTGCGTCTGCGCCAACCGCATTTATGTGCAGGACGGCGTTTATGACAGCTTCGTCGAAAAATTTGCCGCAAAGGTCAAGGCCCTGAAAGTCGGCAACGGATTTGAAGACGGTGTGGTGCAGGGCCCGCTGATTGAAGATGCAGCCGTGGACAAGGTTCAGCGCCATGTCGATGATGCCCTGGCCAAAGGCGGCAAACTGCTGGCGGGCGGGCACAGGATCAAGGGCCAGTTCTTTGAGCCGACGGTGATCTCCGAAGCCACGGCCGACATGCTGTGCGCCCGGGAAGAAACCTTTGGCCCGTTCGCGCCTGTGTTTCGTTTCAAACAAGAGCAGGAAGCCATTGACGCGGCCAACAACACGGAATTCGGCCTGGCCAGTTACTTCTATAGCCGCGACATCGGCCGCATCTACCGCGTGGCTGAAGCGCTGGAATACGGCATGGTCGGCATCAATGCCGGCGTGATTGCCACGGAGCATGTTCCCTTCGGCGGAGTCAAGCAGTCCGGCCTGGGCCGGGAGGGTTCCAGTCATGGTATGGATGAATACCTGGAAATGAAGTATTTGTGCATGGGCGACATCCTTCGCTGAAAGGCCATCAACATGCCGGTTATTTCCGTCACCCTGCTGCCCGGCTATCCGGCCGATGTTGAAACCCGGCTGGTCGCGCGGCTTGCCACGGCGGCCCGCTCCGTCATTGCCGCATCTCCTGCGGGCACGACCGTCTTCGTGAACCATGCAAACACCTACCAGCGCGACGGAAATGTTTTCAGCAGCGGCGGCCCTGCCCGCCTCGTGGCCAGCGATGTGGTGAAAGGTTTTCTGGAAGCGATGCAGCAGCGCGACCTGGATACCGCGCAATCATTTCTCGCAGGCGGCTTTGCCATGCGTTTTCCCGGCAGCGCTGTCATGCACAGCCTGGCCGAGATGATCGCGTGGGCACGGCCGCGCTACCGCAGCGTTGCCAAGGACTACGAACGCTTCGAGGAGGTCTGGCGTGAAAACGACACCGTCGTGTTTTGCAGCGGCACGCTTCGCGGCACCTGGAACGATGGGCGCGATTTCTCCGGCATTCGTTTTATAGACCGCTTCGAGGTGGTCGACGGAAAAATCACCCGGCAGGACGTATGGAACGACGTCGCGGAAACACTGGCCGCCCAGGCGTAGGCCTGCGGGTCAGTCCGGAACAGGGGCTTGCGCTCAATCGCCAGCCATGGCAGCGACCGCATTAAACGCCAGCCCAAATGACTGGGCCAGTCCATTGCCCGGCAGGTAGCCGTCACCGCCCTGGCCCGAAAGCCCCGCTGCGCAGCCGCCCGCGGCGTACAGGTGAGGTATGGCCTGCCCATCGGCCATGAGCACGCGCCCCTCGCCATCGGTCACGATGCCGCCCTGTGTATGGGCCAGCGAGCCGGTCACCCAGGACGCGCGGTAAGGTGCTGCGAGCGGCTGGGCAAACCTGGCACGCCCCAGTGGATCACTTGAGCCGCTCGCGCTTTCTGCACACTGCACAGCCAATGCAACACTGTCTGCCAGCGCATGCGCGGGCACACCGGCTGCGCGCGCAAGTTCTTCCAGCGTGTCGGCCTCCAGTACCCTGCCTGCTGCCCTTGCGGCCGCATAGGCAGAGTGGTTACCCAGGCGGGCCTCGATGGCCGCATCAAACACCTCAAGTGCAAGCTGCCCCGGCTGGGCCAGCACCTTTGCGGCCAGTGCCGATGGCCCGATGTCTTCGCGGACAAAACGCTGCCCGCTGCGATCAACCATGATGCCGCCCAGCGTCGGGATAGACATGCCAAGCCGCGTGTGCCCCCCCGGATGGGTATGGCCCTGCCCCTGGTAACCATCCATGCCCGCAAGGGCCGCACCCCAAGCGCGCGCCATGCCAATCACCGAGCCGTCATTGGTGGGCGAGCCGCTGTGCAGCGCGCCCGACATTTCGGGAATGAACTCCGTCACCATGTCCGCCGCACCGCCAAAACCTCCACCGGCCAATAGCAGTTGCCGCGCATGGGTGTGCCTCGCCGCATCGATCAGCTCAAAACCTTTTTCCGCACGCTCCATGCGGCTCACCACTACATCGACACGGCAGTCGATCAAGGGGTGCGCGCGCACTGCACGGCGCAGGCAGTCGCTCAGGGCCGGGCCTGATGCCGGCGTCACCGAATGAAAGCGGACAGCACCGTGCCCCGGCGCCGGCACGTCTGCCAGGAAACGGACAGGCATCTGCATGCGTTCAACAAGAAAGGCCACGACCTGCGGCAAGGATTGCGCAACTGGCGCAGCTATGCGCTCATTCACCGAGCTGCCGGCATAGGCGCGCAAGTCGGCCAGCCACTGCCCCGGCGAGTCATCGACGCCCGCCATGGACTGTAGTTGTGAGCCTGCGGCCGGAAACAGCCCGCCGCTCAGCTCAAGGTTGTTGGGCGTGGACCAGAAGGGATCGAACAGCGCCACATGCATGCCGCGGTCAGCCGCACACAGGGCCGCCATCATGCCCGCAGCGCCGGCGCCCAGGATGGCGAGGTCGGTATTTTTAGGATTCATGAAAATGCTGGCACAGGCAACACCGGAATGCCGCCCATTGACGGCCGTTGATACAGCCGTCCGTTGCCTTTATTGCTCAGCCTTGGCGCCCGAAATCTCCACGGCGCGCTTGAATTTCCGAAGCTCACCCTGGTGGAAGGCCGCCGCCTCTTGCGGTGTGGAGCCCACCACGCTTGCGCCCTGCGACTCCAGCTGTGCGCGCACGGCCGGGTCTTCGACGGCGCGGCGCAGTTCGGCGGAAATCTTCGCCACCACGGCGGGCGGCGTGCCTGCCGGCGCCATCAGCAAAATCCATGCGGATGCATCAAAACCGGGCAGGAACTCCGAGACCGCGGGCACCATGGGCAACAGCGGAGAGCGCGCCGCCGAGGTGACAGCCAGCGGCAGCACGGTGCCGGCCTTGATCTGTCCCATGAGAGAAGGCAGGCCCTCCACGCCGGTCTGTACTTCGCCCGCAGCCACCGCCTGGATGGTTGGCGCGCCACCGCGATAACTCACGTGCGTCATCTTCACTTTCGCGTCGGCCTTGATCAGCTCCATCACAAGGTGGCTGGTCGTACCCTGGCCCGATGAGCCGTGCATGACGGCCCCCGGATTGGCGCGGGCGGCGGCAATGAGGTCCGGGATGGACTTGATGGATTGTTTCGGGTTGGCAACCACGACTTGCGGGAAGGACACGATCTGGCCGACCGCGACAAAGTCCTTCACGGCGTCGTAAGGCAGTTTGGAGAAAAGAAAGGGGTTGATGGCCATGGTGCCGGGCGAGCCCAGCAGCAGCGTGTAGCCATCGGGCCTGGCGCGCGCCGCCAGGTCGGTGCCGATATTGCCCGAAGCCCCGGTGCGGTAGTCGATGTTGATGGGCTGGCCCAGGTTCATCGTCATCTTCTGTGCCACCACGCGTGCCACCACGTCAACGGCAGAGCCTGCGGCGAAAGGGTTGATCAGCATAACTGGCCGCGCCGGCCAATCGGTTGCCGCGCCCGCCTGGGCATGTGCGGCCGGCATCGCAAGCGCAGACATCGCAGTCACCGCCGCGAACGCCAAAATGCTCTTTCTCCTGAAATTCATGAGTGCGGTCCTCTTGTGAAATGACACTGGGCAAAAAAGACATGGAAAGCCCATGTTCGCGACCAGTATGCATAGAACCGACAGGACATGTCCATAAGACATTTCATTATGATTTGCCCTCATGTCCGTCGCTACAGAACCACCCAACGAGCACTACCCGCACCTGTTCGCGCCTTTCGAACTCGCCGGCAAGCGCCTTCGCAACCGCATAGTTCACGCTTCGATCTCGTTGCATTTCGGCGCCGAGCGGGGTGCACCCGACGGACTCATCGACTACCACGCCAGCCGTGCGCGCAGCGGCGCAGCCATGATCGTGACCGAGCCCATAGGCGTGGCGGCACACCAGGGCAACCAGCGCATCGTCGCCTGGAACAACAGCATGGCCGGTGACCTGGCACGCTGGGCGGATGCCGTCGAGTCACATGACTGCAGGCTGATCGGCCAGGTACAGGACTCGGGACGCGGCCGCCATGTGCCAGGCCGTTCCTTCAGCGCCATAGGCCCCTCGGCCCTGCCCGACGACATCAGCTGGAGTGTGCCGCATGCGATGTCGGCTGCGGAGATATCGGTCTTTGTCGAATCAGCTGCAGGTGCCTGCCTGCGCATGAAACACGCGGGTTTCTCCGGCGCGGAAATTTCCGCCGGCCATGGCCATCTCTTCCACCAGTTTCTCTCACCGCTGTCGAACCACCGAGAGGATGCCTACGGCGGTGACCTTGCGGGGCGCTGCAGGTTCCTGGCCGAGCTGTGCCTGGCGATCCGGCATGCGTGCGGCAGTAATTTCATACTTGGCGTCAAACTGCCGGGCGACGATGGCGTGCCTGGCGGCATAGGCCCGGTTGTGGCGGCGGCCATTGCCGCACACCTCACATCGCTGGTGCGCGTGGACTACCTCAGCTATGCGCAAGGGTCGCACCACCGCACGCTCGAAATGCACCTGCCCGACGGTGCCTACCCACGACTGCCCTACCTCGCACTGACACGCGAATTGCGGCGCACCACGCCGGAGGTTCCCGTGATGGCGCTGGGCCGCATCACCGATCCGGCCGAGGCAGAAGGCATCCTGGCAGCAGGCGACATTGAGCTCGTGGCCCTGGGCCGCCCGCTGATCACCGATGCCACCTGGCCGCTGAAGGCGCAGCACGGCAAGGCCGGCGATATCCGCTACTGCGTGTCGTGCAACACCTGCTGGAAGGTCATCGTCACGCATACACCGATTGCCTGCGACAACAATCCACGCGCCGGAAAACCCGGCGAAACCGGGGCCCTGCCCCCGGCGGCAATACGCCGCCGCATTGCCATCGCCGGGGCGGGCATAGCGGGACTGGAAGCGGCCATGACAGCAGCCCGGCGCGGCCATGAGGTGACCGTGTTCGGAGCCTCTGCCGAAGTCGGCGGTAAAACGCGGCTGCATGCGGCCATGCCGGTTGCCGAGTCGCTTTCCAGCATTTACGACTACCAGTTTGTGCAAGCCCGGCTTGCGGGCGTACGTTTTGAGCTGGGCCAAATGGTCAGCGCGCAAACATTGATAGACCTTGCGCCCGACGCAGTGGTGCTGGCAACCGGTGCGGCCATGACCTGGCCGCCATGCCTGCCGAAAACCTTGCAGGCGGACGGCCTTGTGCAGGACCTGCGCGAAGCGATGGGCACACTTTCAGGCACCACGCAGCCCCAGGCAGGCACCGCCGTGGTTCTGGACATGGACCACACCGACGGCACGTACTCCGCGATTGAACGCCTGCGCGACCTGTTTGCGCGGGTTGTCGTCCTCACGCCCCGGGAGCGCATCGCAGAAGACACCTCCCTGGCCACCCGTCAACGCGTGCAGCGCCGGTTCCATGAACGCGGCATTGAGGTGATCTGCCTCGTCGAGCCGCAATGGACCACGCTGGTCGAGAATGAAGGAACTCTGCAGTACCGCAGTGTCTTTGGCGGCGAACTGAAAAACATCAACAACCTGGCCTTCTTTGCCTACGCAACGCCTCGCGTACCGGAGCTATCGCTGCTTGAGCCGTTGCGGCAGGCAGGCATGGAAGTCCACACCATCGGCGACTGCAAGGTGGCGCGCGGCGTACTGGAAGCCACTGCGGAGGGCTACGCGGCGGGTCTCGCCCTCTAACCCGTACGATGAATGCCCAGGACAGGCAAAGACGCCCAAACATGCCGGAATATGTTGAAATGCAATACCCCTTTGCTCTGGAGACTCCCCAAATGAACCGCAGACTTTTTATTCAGGCCGGCGCCATCGGTTCGCTGGCTGCCAGCGCTCCTTTTTTGATAGCTGCCCACGCGCAGACAACGCCGGCTGCAGGCCAAAAACGCCAAAGAATCGTGATCCAGGTCAGCGATAACGACCCTGCGAAGTGGAACCTGGCGCTCAACAACGCCAAAAACCTGCAGGAGGACGTGGGCGCGGCCAATGTGGACATTGAAATTGTCGCCTACGGCCCGGGCATAGGCATGCTCAAACTCGAATCACCCACCGGCGCACGCATCGCCGACGCCATGAAGGCCAACGTCAAGGTGCTGGCCTGCGAGAACACCATGCGTGGCCAAAAACTGACCAAGGACGACATGCTGGGCGGCATCAGCTACGTGCCTGCCGGCGTGACAGAAATCATGCGCAGGCAGATTGAGGGCTGGGCGTACTTGCGCCCCTGAAAAACGCAATCCCCGCCAACAGGGTTCAACCCGGCCCTTGTCGCGGCAGGGCCACCGGGCCGCGACCGCCGACAAGCTCCTGCTTGCATGCCCGGTACTCTACCTGCTACCCTCCTGTTCATGCGCATTCTCCTGGTAGAAGACGAAACCGACATGGCAGTGTGGCTGGTGCGCGCGCTCAAGCAAAGCGGCTTCGTGCCCGACCATGCGAGCGATGCAGGCACAGCCGAAGCGCTCCTCGCCACAACGGAATACAACGCCGTGGTGCTGGACCTTCAATTGCCCGACAAACACGGCCTGACCCTGCTTACCGGCATGCGCGAGTCCGGAAACCGTACGCCGGTGCTGGTGCTGACGGCCCAGGGCTCTCTCCAGGACCGGGTACGCGGCCTGAACCTCGGCGCGGATGATTTCCTGACCAAGCCCTTTGAACTCGAAGAGCTGGAAGCACGCCTGGCCGCACTGGTGCGACGCAGCCGCGGCCGTCCGCATGCGCCGCTCCATTGCGCTTCGCTGTCCTGCGACCACGAAAGCCGGGCGTTCACGCTCGCCGGAACGCTGCTGCCGCTGACACCCCGTGAGCATGCGGCCCTGATGGCGCTGCTGCTGCGCAGCGGCACGCCCGTGGGCAAGTCACAACTCTCCAGCAAGGTCTTTCCGCACGACAGCAGCGCCGGCCCCGACGCGATCGAGCTGGTGCTGCACCGGCTGCGCCGCAAACTCGCGGGCAGCGACGTGCGCATCGTCACGGTTCGCGGCCTGGGCTACATGCTGGAAGGCATTGCCCATGCACCCGCCCAGACCTGAACGTAGCCACTTCGGCATCCGGGCACGGCTGCTGACCCTGCTGCTGCCCGGCGTCCTGGCCCTGCTCGCCCTTGACAGCTGGAATGACTACCGCGCCCTTCGCGCCATCGTGGAGGACGCCTACGACCAGTCCATGCTGGAGCCGGTGAACGCACTGGGCAACAGCCTCAGCCTGGCTGCTGACGGGTCCATTCGCGTGAACACGCCTTTCTCGGTGCAGGCCATGTTCGAGGCAACCCGGCCGCAGCACAAGTACCTGTACGTCGGGCTGACGCCGCTGCCTGACGGGCCGGCCGGCAACACCCGGTCCGCCAGTGAGATAACGTTGCTCGGCGTGCCCGATCTGCCGCGCCCCCCCATGCAGCCGGGCGACAACGGTCCGTTCGTCTGGTACGACGCTGTCTACCGTGACCACCCGGTGCGTGTGGTGGCCTTGCATCGCACAGCAATTGACGGGCAGGCCAGGCCGTACCGCGTCCTGATCCAGGCAGCCGAAGGGACGGGTCCGCGCCTGCAGGCACAGGCCGATTCACTGCGGCAGGAACTCCTGCGCGACGCTCGCATGGTCGGCCTGGTGGTTCTGCTTGTCTGGCTGGGCGTGACCTGGTCCTTGCATCCCCTGGAGCGGCTGCGAAAGTCCCTGCTGCAAAGCAAGGGGAGCGACCTGAAGCCACTGGACACCCACGGTGTTCCGCATGAAGTTGCGCCACTGGTTGATGCCGTCAACCAGCATATTGCCAGCTACCGCGACCTGCTGGACCGGCAGTCGCAGTTTCTGGCCGATGCATCGCACCAGTTGCGCACGCCGCTGGCCATCATGCTGACCCAGGCCGGCGTCGCGCTGCGCGAACAAGACCCCGAACAGGTGAGAGAGACCTTGCGCGCCATCGTCGCCCAGATATCCCGCAGCAGGCGGCTGTGCGAGCAATTGCTGTCGCTGGCCCATGCGAGCGATACAACATCGCCGGCCGATGCACCGGGTGTCGTAGACCTCAACACCGTTGCAAGGGACGTGGTGCTGCAATACCTGACGCTGGCCCATGAGAAAAACCAGGATCTGGGCTGGATCGATGCCCGGGAAGCACCAGCCACCACACAGGTTGCAGCCGAAGGCACTCCAGACGATGCATTTCCCCCGTCCAGTCCGGCCCCCGTGGTTCCGGTGCTGGCCACAGGCCCCGAGCTGCACGAGGCGATTGCCAACCTGGTGCACAACGCCATCGTGTACACGCCATCAGGCGGGCACATTACCGTGATGGTGAGTACCCGGGATGGCATGGCCCTGGCCGAAGTCCATGACGACGGCCCCGGCATTGCCATGGCCCGGCGGGCAGAGGTCTTCGAACGTTTCCGCCAGGCCAGCCGGAGCGCCGGCAAAGGCCCGCACGGGGCCGGCCTGGGCCTGTCCATAGCGCGCGCTTACGCCAGGCGCAATGGCGGCGATATAGAGCTCGCAGATATCGCCGCCCCCGGTGCGGGAGCAGGCTCCGGCACCACCGGTTTGCGTGCCATCCTGCGCCTGCCCCTGGCAGCCGGCCGCCAGGGCTGAAGCACAACTCCACACCGGGCCAAACCCCGGCAGGCGCTCGGCATGGGCGCCTGCAGCACGGCTGTCACTCATTAGTGATAACACGTATTTTGAAGCGAACAGGGCAAAACGAAAGCTGATTGGAAGCATCGCTTCATACCATCAAATCCGAACGCTTCATCGGCTGCGTTTTGCATGCCCTGAAAGCGCGGAACAAGACAAACAGGAGACCCGGATGACCCAAATCGCCGTGAACAACAACGCCGCACCGGCACAGCCCTGGAGCAAACCAAAATGAACATGAAAAACCGAAATTTCGTCAGGGGCCTGTGCCTCATGGCGATCGCCCTGCTTTTTGGCGTGATCTCGCTGAAATACACGATAGGCACATTAAGCCGGTCCGGGCCCGGGATGTTTCCCCTGATCGTGAGCTCCTTTCTGTTTGTGATTGGCCTGCTCTCCGTGGTGCGTTCGCACTTCGTTGACCCGGTCCCCCTGAACTACAACATCAAGAACATCACGCTGATCCTGCTCAGCCTTGCAGGATTCGCGGTGATCTCACAGTACCTCAACATGATCCTGGGCATCATATTTCTGGTGTTCTGCTCGACGTTTGCAGGTACCTCGTACTCCGTGGTGCGCAACATCAAGATCTCGCTTGGCCTGATCGCGGTGGCCTTCGCCTTTAAAGACTTGCTGGGCCTTAGCCTGCCCCTCTACTGATGGACGCCCTACACAACCTCGCGTTCGGTTTCGAACACGCGCTGACCCTGCAGAACCTGCTTTACTGCGCGCTTGGCTGCACGGTGGGAACGCTCGTTGGGCTGCTGCCCGGGCTGGGCCCTTTGTCCACCATCAGCCTGTTGCTGCCCCTGACCTATTCCATTCCGACTGGCGGCGCCCTCATCATGCTGGCCGGGATTTACTACGGTGCGCAATACGGCGACAGCGTGAGCGCCATCACCATGAAAATCCCGCACGCGAGCAGCATCGTCGCCTGCATCGACGGCTACCAGATGACGCTCAAGGGCAAGACAGGCCTGGCCTTGTTCACCGCGGGCATTTCCAGCTTCATTGGCGGCACCGTGGCCATCATCGTGCTGTCGACGATGGCGCCGGCCTTGGGTGAGGTCGGTTTCCTGTTCGGGCCGGCCGACTACTGCGCCCTCATGCTGCTTGGCTTTTTCTGCGTGAGTTTTGTCAGCAGCGGCAGCCTGCTCAACGGCCTGGCCATGGCCATGGTTGGCGTTCTCCTGGGAATGGTGGGAACCGACGTGAACAGCGGCGTGGCGCGCTACACCATGGACCTGCCTTTCCTGATCGACGGCATCGGCCTGATCAGCATCGCCCTGGGCTGCTTCGGCATTGCCGAGGTGGTGAAGAACCTCGACAACAAAAACGTGCTCACGCCATTCAACGGCAAGATCAAGCTGATGCCGACCTGGCCCGAGTTCAAACGCATCATTCCCAGCGCCTTGCGCGGCAGCATCATCGGCTCGGTCCTCGGCATCCTGCCCGGCGGCGGCCCCACGATCGCCCAATTTGCGGCCTACGCAGCCGACAAGAAATTCAGCAAATACAAACACGAAATCGGCACCGGCTGCATCGAGGGTGTGGCCGGACAGGCGGCTGCCGACGAGGCGGCGGCACGTACCAGTTTCATCCCGCTCATGGCCATTGGCATTCCCGAAAATGCGGTCATGGCCCTGATGATGGCGGCCTTCATCGTCAAGGGCATACAGCCCGGACCGAACATGATTGCCAGCCACCCCGATTTATTCTGGGGGCTGGTGGCCAGCATGTGGGTCGGCAACGTGTTCCTGGTGGTACTCAACGTGCCCCTGGTGCGCTACTGGCTGTCGGTGTTCAAGATTCCCTATACCGTCCTGTTTCCGGCCATCCTGTTTTTCTGCTGCATCGGCACTTTCAGCATCAACAACAGCCTAGACGACATCTACACCACAGCCGTTTTTGGCTTGATTGGCTATCTGTTCCTGCGGCTGGACATGGAGGCCGCGCCCCTCATGCTGGGCTTCATTCTGGGTCCCATGCTGGAGGAGAATTTCCGCCGGGCAATGCTTCTCAGCCGGGGAAATTTCAACGTGTTCATCAACCGCCCCATCAGCGGCACCCTGCTGACCATGATTGCAATCATGGTTGTGTGGCAAGTGGTGGCATTTGTCCGGAAACTGCAAAAATCGCCAGATCACATCATTCACGATGCCGCAAGCGCACCTGTAGCAACAGGTGGTGTGCCCGTGGTCCCGGCCAAATAACAGCATTTTTCAAGGCCATCACGATGCCCGCAAGACAGGCGGCAGGCGCCTGGGGGCTTTCAGGCCCGCCCTTGTCGCAGCAGGGCTATAAGACAGCCATCCCGGCAGTGATGCCGGGCAAGCGCCTAAGCTGTACCTCACCATGGAAGTCGAACGCAAGCGGCGACTGCCCCCGGCAAACCTCACGGCGGTGCAGCCCCATCCGGAAAAAACACAGCCATTGCTGCTGCCTCCGGATGCCGATGCGCAGGTGGCCGTTCGGCTGGCCATTGGTGACACCCTCGCCCACTGGCAGGCCAGCGCGGCGGGGTTTCTGGAACCTGGCCGCGCGCCGGCAGACAGTATCGAATGCCTGCACCAGTTGCGCGTCACCTTGCGGCGGCTGCGGGTGGCTTGCGGGCCGCTTGCACGGGCTGCCCGCTGGCACGGCGAAGACCTCAAACCGGTGCGCACCGGCCTGCGCAACCTTGGACAGCAACTGGGCGAGGCACGCGACTGGGATGTGTTCATCGAGGAAACCCTGCCGGCGCTGTCCAGCCAGCTACACGAACCCTCATTGAGCCAGGCGCTGAAGGAGGCCGCTGGCGTGCTGCAGCGCAGCGCTCACCTTCGTGCAAAAGCCGCACTTGAATCGGGCGACAGCCAGCACCTGTTGCTGCAACTAGGCCACTGTCTTGCATCGCCCGGCGGGGACGAGCGGGTTTCATTCAGAGCACTCCTGCGCAGGCTTGACAGGCTGGACCACAGCCTGAGAAAGGCACTGCCCCGACTGGCCCGCCTGACGCCCTCGCGCCTGCACCGCTTGCGCATTGCGGCCAAGAAAATGCGCTACATCACGGAGTTCATGGCCAGCCGCCATGATCCGGCAGCCATTGCGCATTGGCTAGCCTGGCTCAGACATGCCCAAACGGTTCTGGGAGCCCACAACGACCGGAAAACCGCAATGGCGCACCTCCAGGTCATTTGTGAAAGTGCCGGCACAGGGCACGGCAAGGATTGCCGTGCTTTGCAGAAGGCCTTGCGTTCACAGTCATTGCCGAAACTGCAGCTGCCGCCCCTGCCCCACGCCTATTGGCGTGGAAAAAAATCGCGGGATGGCAACAAAAAACCAGTGCATCGCGGCCCGGCAAGGCTGGCCCTCTGACACGCGATGCCTAACCGGCAATGTTCACTCCGCCCGTATGCCGGCCTGCCGCACAATCGCGCCCAGGCGTTCGGCATCGCCGTTGATCGTTGCCCCAAACGCCTCAGGACTGCCGCCTACCGGTTCAAAATACTGCGCCGCCATGGTCTTTTTGAGCTCAGGAGCCTGCAGCGCCTTGTTCACCTCGGCGTTGAGCTTCTGGATGACATCGACCGGCGTACCTTTGGCAACGATCAGGCCGAACCAGGCCTCGACATCAAACTGCGGGTAACCGGACTCGGCAATCGTCGGGACGTCAGGCATCAGCGGCGAGCGTTTTTTACCGGTCACGGCAATCGGCAAGATGCGGCCGGATTTGGCATTGGTGATCAAGTGCGGAATGCTGGCAAAAAACAGGGGCACTTCGTTGGACAGCACATCCGGCAAGGCCGCGCCACACCCCTTGTAGGGTATGTGGACGATGTCGATCTGCGCCACCGACTTCAGGTACTCGGCCGCAATATGCTGCGGCGACGCAATGCCGCAGGAAGCGTAGCTCACGCTGTTTTTGCGCGCATAGGCAAAAAACTCCTTGATACTTTTCACCGGCAATTTCGCACCAACGGAAATCCCGACCGGGGAAGAACCCACGTTCACCACCGGCACGAAATCCTTCAGCGGATCAAACGGCAATTTTTCATACAGCACGCTCATGACCGACAGGTTCGCCGGCATCATGACCAGGTTGTAGCCGTCCTTCGGCAGCCGCGCCACTTCCCCCATGCCAATACTGCCGCCGGCACCTGGCTTGTTTTCGACAATGAACTGCTGGCCCATCTGGGTGGACAGTTGCTGCGCCAGCACCCGCGCCATGATGTCGGTCACGCCGCCTGCGGCATAAGGCACGACGATGCGCACCACCTTGTTGGGGAAAGGTGCCTGGGCCTGTGCCGGGGACATGCCCAGGGACGACCCCAACAAAAGCGCGGCCAAAAGCCGGCTGGAAGATTTGAATAGTTTCTTGTACATGGTTGCTCCTGAATAGTTGCTTATTTCCACATCGACGTGACTTGCCCCTACTCCTTCAGAAAAAGGAGCAGTCGCGATTTCCTTGCATGAGATGCGCAAATCAATGCGCTGTTTTTTTATCCGCCCGGGGGCGCCAGCCACTCTTCGTAAAGAGCGGCCCTGCTGGCCTGCTGCATCAGCAACGGCGGCGCGAGGCTGCCAGCCGGCAGTTCAACACCGTCCCGCAATGCGCGGTAAGTCGAGCGCAGCGCCTGCACCACCGCAGCCATGCTTTGGTGACCCTGCAGGCAGATGGGTACGCCAAAACCGGCCAAACGCTCCCGATCCATCAAGGGCGCGCCAGCATTGCCCAACAGCACAGGTATCTTGATGGCCGCGCGTATTTCCGCCAGTTGTTCCCAGCTCTTCACTCCGACCAGAAAGACGCCATCCACACCGGCCGCTTCATAGGCCCTGGCGCGCAGCAGCGTATCCCGCATGTCCGTGATCTGCGGTGCACTGGTACGGCCTATGACCGCAAGCGCCGGGTCGGTGCGCGCGGATAGCGCTGCGCGCATTTTTGCAACACCCTCTTCCACGGGGATAAGTGCTGCCTTGCCGCTGGCGCCAAAGGGCGCGGGCAGCAAGGTGTCTTCAATCGTGAGTGCCGCGATACCGGCGTTTTCGAGCTCCTCGACCGTACGCCTGACATTGAGCACGCCGCCATAACCGTGGTCCGCATCGACCAGGACAGGCAGGCTGCTGGCGCGGCAGATGCGCCTGGCCTGTTCCGCCAGTTCCGTGAGCGTCAGCACTATCAGGTCGGGTGCAGCCAGCACCGACATGGCGGCAGTCGAGCCGGCAAACATGCCAACTTCAAAACCGGCGTCCTGTGCCAGGCGCGCAGAAATCGGGTCAAACACCGAGGCCGGGTAAACGCATTGTTGCCCGTGCAGGATTTCGCGAAAATGGCCGCGCGCCTTGCCCGCCTTCATGCTGCGGCTCCCGAAGGTGTCGTGATGGGGGCACCGCCGGCAAACACCGGCTTGAGAAAGTGCGAGGCAAAGCGCCACAGGCCGTCGGCACCGCGCACGCACTGGGCGGTCTCATCGGCAATCAGTATGGGCGGCCGCGACTCCAGCACAGGCACGCCATCGGCAGCGTACAGGCAGAGGATGCAATCGACATCCGCACGGTCATCGCCTTGCCCGATCACACGAAGGTTGGATATGACATGGCGCGCCTCACGTGCGCCGCGTCCTTCTCGCCACTTGTAGAAAGCCTGCACCGCACCCGGGCCGTCCATGCGGTCATCGCCAATCGAGAACACCCCTTGCCCGGTATACAGCAAATGCGCATGACGGCCCCAATGGTGATCCACGTCGTACCAATAGTCGGCCAGCAGCACACCAACGGCCAACAGCAGGTCGGGCGCCGTCGAGGAACGGCCAGGCTGCTCGTGCATGTCAAACCTCGCCGTCAATGTGCAGGTCGTGCAGCGTCTGCCGCGTCAACGCGCGCGCCGCCTCACGCGCTGCGTCGGGCTGGCCTGCCACGATGGCATCGATCAGGGAATTGATGTGCTTGCGGCTGTCTTCCCCGGAGTTGGCGCGCATGGACAGGTTCACGTACACCAGCGTGCGCAGCATGGCGGTGTTCCAGAGCTGCTGCATCAGCGCATTGCCAGCCACCGACAGCAGCCATTTCGACAACTGGCCGCTGAAGGACGGGTGCGAGGAAGCCTGGCTGCCCATGTCATCAAAGGCCTGGTTGAGCTCGACCTTCAATGCCTCCGCCTGCGTGATGCCTTTGGCTGTGATTTTCCGCGCAGCCAGCTCTGCCGCATATTCAAGCAATGCCAGCCGTACCTGGAACAACTCCACCAGTTTGCCCTTGTCCAGCTCGACAATGCTGACCCCACGCCAGGGCGCACGCTCCGCAATGCCGTCAGCCACGATCTGCTGCAGGGCTTCCCGCGTCGGGCCATTGGATATGCCGAACTCCTGTTGCAGCGCCGACTCGCGGATGCGTTCACCCGGTTTGTAAACGCCCTCAATGACGCGCTTGCGCAGCACGTCGGCAAGCCAGTCGGCACGCGTTGCGCTGGGCATGGTGTCCATCAGCGCATCACCACTGGCGCCTGCATCGGGCGTGCCGGAATTGAAGTTCGTCATGGCTTCCTGTCTTTTCTCTGTTTTCTTGCTTGTTGTCTTACTTGAAGAAACGGTCCTGGTAGCTGTGCTCGTCCACAGGCTGCTTCAGCGCCCAGTCACCAAGTTCTTCATGGCGTGCAAACCAGACATCCGGGTGTTTCTTGAAATACTTCAGGATCTGGTCAAACACCGAAACAATCATGGGCCGGCCACCGAAGTGGGCATGCAGCGTCACCACCAGCATGCTGCCGGGCTCGTTTTCATAAAGGTAGTCGAATGTGTTTTTGTAGACATCGATCAGGTCGTTCGGGCTGGAGCGCAACACGCGGCTGTCGGTGAAGTCGCTGTTGGGCACGCCGGCGATATTACCGTGGAGCGTGTGCACCTTGTGCGGAACATCCGTGTAGGTCACATCGGCATGCCACTTCAGGCCGGCCTTCGCCAGGAATCCTGCCGTTTCCGGCGTGAAGGCAAGCACCGAACTAAGCCAGCCGTTGGGGCGCTTGCCGGTGACGGAGCCCAGGATGTCAATGGACTTGTTGATGGTTGCCTGCTGTTCTTCGTCAGACATGTAGGTCAGCAATCCGTCCTGGGTGTAATTGTGTCCACCCACATCGTGACCCGAGCTGACGATCTGTTTGACCGACTCCGGGTAAAGCTCGGCGCAGCGTGCATTGGTAAAAAAAGTGGCGGGTACCTGGTTGTCGTCCAGGTTGCGGATGATGCGCCAGATGCCGTTGCGGGCGCCGTAAGTGGACCATGCCTTGCCCGCATGGTCGATGGTGCCGGGCTTGAGGCCTGTAGCCTGCACGGTGTATGAAGGCGCCTTGCCTTCGGACCAGGTTTCGTACATCACGGTGACCGCCACGGCGATGCGTTTGCCGTTGGGCCAATTTTTAGCTTGAGTCATGCTTTTTCCATGTGGGAACAATAAATTTGCGACGCGGTGGCAAGAGGTTTCGAGCCCCGTGTCATGTATGCCATTGCATCATGGTTAAAGTTTAATCATTAATAATGATGTGAATTAAAGGGTTTTCCCTAGTTTGTAAAAATCAATGCAAAAACGAGGCTTGGGAGCCAGAGGGAACGCGACGTACACTTCTTCGCTATTATTTTCATAGCTGGCTGCGCTTGCTATTGTTGGGGAAGCGCTTTATTTGATGCTCAAAATGATGCAGAAAACATGCATCCCGGAGCGACGAATGGCGTGGAGACAGGTCACAAGCCCTGTTTTTGAGGTTTTTTGGCCTCAGGCCCAATCACTGCGCGCGCAACCAGCTATCTTTTCAATAGCATTTTCGGAAGCGGGTATTCAGGTGAGACATGCGATTGACAGGCATGGGTGCCTGACCTGCTCAACCGCATGCGTCGCACACGGTGCCCATAAACAGGCAAGACCATGCAGGGATTTGCCTCGGTGTGGCTTTTATAATCAGCTCACTTTGCGGGTGTAGTTCAATGGTAGAACGGCAGCTTCCCAAGCTTCATACGAGGGTTCGATTCCCTTCACCCGCTCCAGACAAAAAAAGGCCCTTTTCAGGGCCTTTTCTCATAGTGACGCGAAAACCGCGTGAAGCTCAGCTGAACTTCAAATTCACGTTTTTCGTATACGTGAACTCCAGCAACTCGGCAAAACACTCTTCACGCCCTATGCCTGATTGCTTCACACCGCCGAAAGGCGCGCCCATGAAGTGCTGGCTGGAGTTGTTGATCCACACATAACCTGTCTGGATGCGCTTGGCAGCGCGGTGCGCCGTGTTGAGGTTTTGTGTCCAGATCGAGCCGGTGAGGCCAAAGTCCACGCCGTTGACCTGCTCGAACAGCGTGTCTTCGTTGCTCCATTTGAAGACCGACATGATGGGGCCAAACACCTCTTCCTGCGCCAGGCGCATGTGCGGCTGCATGTCGGCAAACACGGTGGCTTCGAAAAAGAAACCGTCCTTGAGCGCCGGGTCCGTTGGCTGCACGCCGCCGCACACCAGCCGGCCACCGTCTTCCAGGCCCTTGGCGACATAACCCTGCACTTTCTCCAGCTGCGCGCGGCTGACGAGCGAGCCCATGGTGGTTTTCGGGTCGGTCGGGATACCGGGCTTGTGGCGCTCGGGCAGCAGCTCAACCACCTTTTCCAGCACGTGGTCGTAAATGGACTCATGCAAAAAGACGCGGCTGGTGGAGCCGCAGCTCTGCCCCGACCAGGTGAAGTTCATGCCGCCAATGATGCCGTTGACGAGCTTGTCGATGTCGGCGTCGGGGTAGGCGATCAGCGCATTTTTGCCGCCCAGCTCCAGCAGCACGGGCTTGAGGTTGTCGGAAGCCGTTTTCATCACGGCCTTGCCGGTAGGCACGCCACCAATCAGCGTGATCTTGCGCACCAGCGGGTGCTTGCCCATGGCGTCGCCGCACTCGCGGCCGCCGCACAGGAAGTTGGCCACACCGGGCGGGAAGATGTCGCCCACCAGTTCAGCCAGCCGCAGGATGGACAGCGGCGCCTGGTCGGGCGACTTCACGACCACGGTGTTGCCGGCCGCCAGCGGCGCGGCCAGGCGCGCGGCGGCGAACATAAAGGGATGGTTGTAGGCGACGATGCGGGCGATCACGCCCAGCGGCTCCTGCAGGGTGTAGTTGAAGTTGCCGTCGCCCATGGGGATGGTCTCGCCCTTGATCTCGGTGGCCAGGCCCGCAAAGTAATCGAGGCAGTCGGCGGCAAAACCCGCGTCCATGGCCAGCGCCGACACCGGGTTGCCGTTGTTCAGCGAGTCCAGCAACGCCAGCGGCCCGGCGTGCTCGCGCAACACAGCGGCGGCCCTGCGCAGGTAACGCCCGCGCTCCACCGGTGGCGTGGCGGCCCATGTCGGAAAGGCCGCGTGGGCAGCTTGTACTGCGGCGTCCACGTCGGCCGCATCGGCGACGGGCGCGATGGTGATGGCTTCGTTGTAGCTCGGGTTGATGGTTTCCAGATAGACGCCGGCCTTGGGCGCATGCCAGGCACCACCGTAATACAGGCCTCGTTGCACCGGCAAAATGCCGGCGGGGATATCGTGTGCGCGCATAACTTTTGTGTCCTCAGTCAATCAAGGCTCAGTCTTTCGACCGGGTCAGCCCCGCCGTCATGGCTGCGCTGTAACCGGTCTGCACCACCACATCAACCACCACGGTCTCGCCCCGCTTCACGGCGGCGATGGCGTCAACCAGGATTTTCTCCAGCTCACCGGCGTCCTCGACCGGGCCTATGCCGGTCAGGCCCTGGCCCCGCGCCATCATGGCGAGGTCAGGTGGTGGATCGCTGATGCGCTGGCCTATCCAGCGGTTTTCAATCGGGCGTTTGCGCTGACGCGCCACGCGCTCCTGGTGCACCTCGTCGTTGAAGAAGGATCGGTTGTTGCAGACCACGATCAGCATGGGAATGCGGGCATTCGCCGCTGTCCAGAGCGCATTGACGCCCATCATGTAGTCGCCATCGCCTATCACCGCGACCGGCAGGCGGTCAGTTCCCTTGAGGCCCAAGGCAGAGCCTATGGACATGCCCGGGCCGGAACCTATGCCGCCGCCGCCGTCGTAACCCAGGAAGTCGAGAGGATGTTTGAAGTCCCACATCTCGCCGCTCCAACTGAGCGGCAGGCGCATCAGGCAGACCTTCTGGTCCCCAACGGCGCGCTTCAAGGTAGCCGCAAGCGTGGACACCATCATGTTGCTGGCGCCTGAAGCACCCGGCACAGGCTGCACCGGCGCCACCACAGGCAGCGGCCGCCTGGCCGGCGCGGGCGTCTTGCGCGGCGTGACCTGCTGGTTCAGCAAGGTTACGGCCGGCTCGGGCTCGCACAACATGAAGACGTCGACGGGCGGCAGGCCCTGGTGGTCCATGCTCCAGCCGTTGTGGCTGTAATGGTCCACCGAGACCTGGATGATCTTGCTGCCCACGGGTTTGTCGCCCCAGGCCTGCTTGAGCGTGCCGGCAAGGTCCAGCCAGTCCAGGCTCAGCACCACATCGGCTTCGCGCAGCACTTCCTGCGCATTGGGCGTGAGAAAGGCGCCACTGGGCGCGGCGTGCAGCGGGTGGTCGGTCGGGAAGGCCGCGCCCACACGCAGGTCGGTCAGCACTTCGGCGTTCAATGTTTCGGCCAGCTGGATGCGTTCGGCCCAGGCGGCTTCGCTGCGGGTGACGCGGCCCATCAGGATGACCGGGCGGCTGGCTTTGGAAAGCAGCGCCGCGGCTTGCGCAACGACTTCGTCCGAGGGCCTGGCCTGCGGCGGCGCGAGGTAACGCGCCGGGTCGGGAATCGCCGGGCGCTCAGTGAGCTTGGATTCCTGCAGGGCCGCATCAAAGCAGACATACACGGGGCCCTGCGGCGCGGTGGTGGCGATCTGCCGCGCGCGCAGCAGCGCTTCTTGCGCCGAAGGGATGGACGCGGGCTGGCAGTCCCACTTGATGAAGTGGCGCACCAGCGCAGCCTGGTCCTGAGCGGTGTGTATCCAGTCAATCCATGGGCGGCGCTTGTTGGCATCGACCGGGCCGGTGGCACCCAGCACGATGACGGGCACGCGGTCCACCCAGGCATCGAAGATCGCCATGGAGCCGTGCATCAGGCCGACGTTGCTGTGCAGGATGGCGATCAGCGGCTTGCCGGTGACCTTGGTATAGCCGTGGGCAATGGCCACCGCATGCTCTTCATGCAGCACCACCATCATCTGCGGCTTTTCATTGCCCAGGTGGTTGACGATGCTGTCGTGCAGGCCGCGAAAGCTCGCGCCCGGGTTGAGCAGCACGTAGGGAATGTCCATCGCGCGCAGCATGTCGGCGATGGCATCGCTGGCCCAGACGGTTTCTTCCGGTTCGGAAGGCTTGGGAATGTCGCGGCGCACGGTGGAGCCGGAAGGAACGGTCATGAAGTCTCCTGATGAAAAATGAATCGGCCGCTTATTCGGGTTTGATATTCGCGGCTTTGATAACTTCGGCCCAGCGCTTCTGGTCGGTCGCGATGAGGCGGGTAAATTCAGCTGGCGTGCTGGTCTCGGCGTAAATGCCCTGCTCGGCCAGCTTGCCCTGCACGTCGGGCAACGCAAGCGAGCGGCGCAGTTCGGCATTGAGCTTGTTAATGATGGCCGGCGGCGTTTTGGCCGGCGCCACCATGCCTATCCAGATGTCGCTTTCATAATTGGGAATGGTTTCGGCGATGGTCGGCACGTTGGGCAGAAGATCAACGCGTTTGGTGCCGGTGGTGCCCAGCGCGCGCAGCTTGCCGCTGCGTATGTGCGGCAGGGCCGAATTCAGGGGGCAGAACATCACGTCCACCGTGCCGCCCAGAACGTCGACCAGCGCCGGGGCGGAGCCCTTGTACGGAATCTGCGTGATGCGCGTGCCCGTCATGGACTTGAAGACCTCGGCTGCCATGTGCTGCGGGCTGCCGGAGCCGGCGGAGGCGTAGGAAAGCTTTTCAGGGTTGGCCTTGGCCAGCGCGATCAGCTCGGCCACCGTGGTGGCCTGCACCCTGGCAGGAGAGACCACCAGCACCATGGGCACGCGGCCCATCATGGTGATGCCGGTCAGGTCGCGGTTCACGTCAAACGGCAGCTTTGGGTAGAGCACCGGGTTGACGGCCACGGTCTGGTTGGGGGCAACCGCAATGTAGTAGCCATCGGGCTCGGCCCTGGCCATGAACTCGGAGGCGATGTTGCCGGCGGCGCCGGGCTTGTTCTCGACAATCACCGGCTGGCCAAAGGATTCGGACATTTTTTGTCCGAGCAGGCGCGCCAGTACGTCATTGGAACCACCGGGCGGCAAGGGCACCACGATGCGGATCGGTTTGATCGGGAAGTCCTGCGCCCAGCTGAGCGGGCTGGCAAAAGCGGCGGAAAGGCAGAGGGCGAGCACCCCTGTGCGGCGGTTGAATGGCATGTCTTGTCTCCAGTATTTATGGCGCGAATCTGCAGGCGCACCGGCATCCTATTGAAGACCCAACAATCATTCAATCTTGAACATCGAATCAACATGAGCGTCAACATGAGCCGCGTCTCACATGGTGCGACTCATACTCAAAATGTGGACACCCAGCGATTCAGGGGGCCGGCAGCGAAGGCTTTACAAACTTGGCTCGGGGTCGCAGTAGGGTGCCATATGCGCGCTGCTCTTGCGCGTGCGCGACCCAACCTGCCAGGCGACCGAGTACGAAGAGCGCAGCGGTTGCCTGGCGCGGCAGGCCCATGGCGCGTGCCATCACCACCAGGGCTAGTTCCTGCCGGGGCAGCAGGCCGGCGCTGGTGCGCATCTCGTCGATAAAACGCGCTATCGCCCGCAGCTCAGGGCTGGGGTTCTTACGGGCAAACACCATCTCAAGCAACTGGGCGGCACGCGGATCGCCTTTGGGATACAGCGGGTGATCAAACCCGGGAACGCTCTGGCCCTGCGCATGCAGCTTGTGGGCGCGTTTGACGAGCACGGGCCTGGTCGGCGTCTGACCCAGAAAATCCTCGACCCGTTCGTACATGCGCCCGACATCCACGCCGGAGGTCGCGCACAGTGCCGAGGCCAGGCAGCTGTGCAGCGTGCCGCCGGCAGACGCCACCACACGCGCGCTCAGCGTTCCGGGAGGGAGCTCGTGGTCGGCCATCAGGATCAGCACGGCGCGCAGGGCTTCGCGGTTTTCGCCGGTGGCAGGCATGGCCAGCGCGTGCATGAGGCCCTCCACCACCGACTCGCCTCGCTGCATGGGCCGCAGAGTTTGCGCCGGGCCGACAAAGCCGCAGCAGGCCACGACCGTCTGCATGATCTCGCGCGCAGCAGGCAGGGTTTTGCCTTGCGACAGCCGCTCGGCCACCGAACCGCGCCGCATGCCCAGCAACAAGATCACCAGCGCGAATGACTCCAGCACGTTGTCTTGTGCCTGTAGCGAGGTGAGTGTTTTTGCCAGCGTGACGAGTTCGGCCGAAGGCTTGCGCACCGGCCAGGCGGACATCTCTTCGGTCAACTCACCGGTCCACAGCAGCTCGGCCACAGACTCAAAAGAAGCCCCCGAGCGCACCAGGTCCGCCGCCAGGTGGCCACGGTAGCGCGGCCCCTGTTCGGTGATCTCGGTGATGGAGGTTGGGAAGATGGGCTCACCCCAGTTCATGGCCGAGGCCGCAACCGCACCGTGGCCGGAACGCGCCAGCGAACGCATGCCCATACGCGTGAGGTCGTCACGCAGATAGAGCTTGTCTTTCTGGCCCTGCCGGGCCACGCTGCGTATCCAGCCCCGGCTCACGTAAGCGTACAGCGTCTGCTGCCTGACGTTCAGGATTTTCATGGCCTCGGCAGCGGAGGCGTAATCGCGGCGCAGCTGTTTGTCCGTATCGTCCATGAATTCAGGCCCCATCCATTGCGTCTGCTGTGAAGTAGCCCTCAGGCTACCACTACGGCGGCCGGCTACTTCAGCGCATCACGATGATGAAAATTCCCAGCAGGGTCAGGGCCGTGCCCCCCAGAACGACAGGCGTGATGTCTTCCTGGTTTTTAAACAGCAAATGGCTGAGCGGAAACACCAGAATGGGCGTGCACAAGGTCAGCAGGGTTGCGATGGACATTGGTATGTAGCGCATGGCGCCTATGCCCAGAATCTGCCCTGAAATCGTGAACGTACCCAAAAGGGCATACAACCAGACCCCGCTGCAGCTGGCGGCTCTCAGGCGCTGCAACAGCTCCCTTTTTTCTGGCGTGAACGCAAGGTGCAGCAGCAAGCCGCACGCCGCGCCCAAAAAACCACCCAGCACCGGCTCGTTCCAGTCGCGCACGGCCGAGCCACGCAGAAAGTTGCCAATCGCATAGGCGAGCGAACTGCCCAGGCCCAGCACCAGGATGGATTGGGGCAGGTATCCCCGCGCGGGATGCTTTGTGTCACCCACCGCCGCGGGGTCACGACCGGCAAAAAAACCGGGCTTGTAACTCACCAGCATCAAACCCGCTATGGTCAATACCATGCCCGCCACGACCAGCGGACCAAGACGTTCTCCCAGCAGCAGCCAGGCCATCAAGGCCGTGAACAGCGGGCTGCTCACCTGGAAAATGCTGGCCTTGGCCGGCCCGAAGCGGACCACGGCTTCGTAAAAAAACCAGCGCCCAAAATAGGTCGCGAATATGCCTGCGGCCACGAAGATCCAGAAGGCATGCACATTCCATTGAAGGCCTTCTGGCCTCAAGCCCAGCTGTACAAGAAAAGCCAGGCCCGAAAACACCACATTTGTCGTTGTCGCGATCAGGAAACCCAGACCCAGGTTGATCCGGCTGGCCGCCACCTTGGTAACAAGGATGCCTGAAGTAAAACAAAGCAGTGCCCCCAGAGCAAGCAGGTAGCCCAGAAAAGCATCAGACATTAGCAAACGTATTTTCGGGCGAGGTTTTGATCATCAGATCTTGAATGCTTCCAGGGACTCCGGCGCGAACAATTCAGACGGTTCGAGCAGCCGCTTTGAAAGACCTTGCTCAAAGTGGTAGCGCAGGAAAGTGCGCAGGGTCTGCTCATTTTTCTCGAAGCCGTAAGGCCAGAAGTCTTCGCCCATTTCGCGTTTGACCTGCTCAACATGCGAGGTGAGCCAAGGCAGCATGGCTTTCAGCGCCGCGGTTTCATACAGGTCTTCATAGGTGCGGCGCTGAGATTCTTCCAGCGCCTTCATCATGGAGCGCGCAACCCAGCGATTGGCCTCGTACACGTCGCGCCGGATGGCCACCGTGTGCATGATGGGAAACATCTTTGTTTCCTTGAAGTAATTGCGCTCGACCTGCTCGTAGTCCTCAAACAGGCGCTTCACCTTGCCGCCGCCATTGAGAAAACTCGACGGCATCCGGGCCGTGTACAACGCGTCAATTTCTCCGTCCAGCAGCATTTGCGCCAGCGTCTGATCAGGACCAATGCTTTCGACCTTGATGTTGGGCGGCAGATCGAGCTTGATCTTCTCGGAACGGCCGGGTTCTTCTTCACCACCGGTGTAATAGGTGACGCTATCAACCGGCACGCCGTAGTGGTCCGACAGGATGCCGCGTATCCATACTGGCGCGGTCATCTGGTATTCAGGATTGCCGATTTTTTTACCGATGAGATCCTTTGCTTCGCGAATCCCCGATTTGGCATTCACGTAAATGCAGGAATGGCGGAAGAAACGCGACGGAAAAACCGGGATCGCCACAAAGGGCTTCGGGTCCCGCGACATGGACACCGAATAGGACGACAGCGACATTTCTGCGACATCAAACTCCTTGTGCCGCAGCATGCGGAAGAAGGTCTCCTCCACCGGCATGTTGAGGTAGTTCAGGTCGATGCCATCGGGCTGCACGCTCCCGTCCATCAGGGCACGGGTGCGGTCATAGTTCCAGCAGCCGAAGGTCAGTTTCAGTTTTGACATGTCGCGGTTTGTTCCTTAAAAAAATAATGCCCCACACAAGCCCGCTTCGCGGGGCTTGCTGCCCCCTGAAGGGGCTGGTTTTTCAGGGGCTGTCCTTCAAAAATTACTCCGGTTTGATACCAGAGGCAACGATGGCTTTGGCCAGGCGTTCGTTTTCGCCGAGGATGGCCTTGTTGTAATCGGCCGGGCTGCTGCCTATGGGCTCGATGCCGGCTGTGTTCAGCGTGGCGATCACCTCCGGCATCTTGGCGATCTGCGCCATTTCTGCGCTGATGCGGTCAATCGCGCTGGAAGGCGTTCCGGTTGCGGCCAGCACGCCGACGATGGGTGCGAAGTCAAAGCCGGGAATGATCTCGGCAATGGCCGGCACATTCGGCTCCTGGCTGGAGCGCTGCGCAGCATTGTTGGCCAGCAGCTTGACCTGGCCCGACTTCACAAAGCCCGCCAGCGAAGGCAAGGCGGAAAACAGCACTTCGACCTGGCCGCCAATCAGTGCCGGCACCGATTGGCCCGTCCCCTTGAACGGCACGTGTGTGATCTGCAAGCCCAGCGAAGCCTTCATGGCCTCCATGGTCAGGTGATGCGTGCTGCCTATGCCGGATGAGCCGTAGTTCAACGTCCCGGGCTTGGCCTTGGCCAATGCAATAAATTCCTGCAATGTGTTGGCTGGCACCTTGGGGTGCACCGCAAGGTACAAAGGAGCACGGGCAGCCAGCGAGACCGGCATGAAGTCCCGTTTGTAGTCGTAGCCCAGGTTTTTATACATGGCGGGATTGATGGAGAACATGGACCCATCAGTCACAAGAAAGGTATAGCCATCCTTGGGTGAGGAGGCCAGCACTTGCGCTGCCACCACGCCATTGGCGCCCGGCCGGTTATCCACCACGACGGACTGACCCAGCTTGTCGCCCAGGCGCTGCGCAAAGATGCGCGCCACCGTATCAGGCAGGCCGCCGGGCGCGTACGGCACAACGAACTTGATGGGCCGGTTCGGATAGGCGCCCTGGGCATTTGCCAGGGACGGCAACGCCAGCATGCCGGCTGTCAGCACGGCAGTCGCAAGCAAAAGGGTACGGCGTGGTTTCATTGAAATATCTCCTGTCTGGTTTTATTGAAGTTTCATGGGGCCGGGAAAACGGTCGCCCGCCCCTTATGGGGTGGACGTGGAATACGAAGGCTCAAGGGCAGGTGCGCCGGCATCCCATACATAGGATGCTTCGTAGGCACGCCAGTCCGTGGTCTTTGGAACAATGGCTTGGAACGAGCACACGCTGGAGGGAATGCGGGCATCGCCGGTGCCTATGGCCTGCGCACCGTCCCGGAAAGCCTTCACGGCCTCCAGCATCTGCTTGCGAAACTCCACGACGGCGAGGTCACTGGCGCCCAAGCGTTCATGCGTGCGATCGGCAATCGGCCCCATGGTCACCCACATCGCGATGTCCTGGTTGGGGAAACCCGTGATGCCCGTGAAATTACCGGCCTTCATCGCAGCACGGTCCTGCCAGAAATGGTTGCTGACATTGCGCAGGGGGACGTACTTCTCATCCAGGTCGGAGCCGACCTGTTGGCCCAGAAACTTCCGCCAGGTGGCTGTATCCGGTGTCTGGTCTGGATGGCCCCAGGCGATGAAATAAAACGCCGTATTCGTGTCGTCCATGGGCACATTGATATTGGCCACGTTGTACAGGTTGTTGGGCGGAATCAGGGCTGTGGCAGGCGCCACAAACACAGTGGAGCGCACGTAATCCGTCGTGGCCGCATTGGTGATGGGCCGGCGTATGGCGGCATAGCGGAAACCATAAGTCCCGCGCTCTATCTGCATGCGCGGGGCCTTGTCGGTTGACGGGCGCAGCCAGTTGGTTTCGGTTGCAGACCCCGTCGCCACCCGCGCCGGTACCATGTCCGATGAGTGCAGGCTGGAGCTGTGCGCGGAATCAATCGCACCCTCAAGGATCTGCGCCCAGTTGCAGGGAATGATGGCTTTGGCAATCGTCACCTTCGCATCCGCCGTCGGCGCCCAGGCCGGCGGCTGGAACTCGGGCCGGGTTTCCTGCGGTCCCATGTAGGCCCACACAAAACCGCCCCACTCCTGCGTCGGATAAGCCAGGTGCTTGACCTTTTGTGCCATGCCGCTGGCTGCAGGCTCGGACACCATCTCCATCACATTGCCGTCCACATCCATCTTCCAGCCGTGGTAAAGGCAACGCAGGCCGCAGTCCTCATTGCGGCCGAACACCAGCGACACACGCCGGTGCGGGCAGTATTCGTCCATCACGCCCACGCGGCCATTGGTGTCGCGAAACACAACCAGGTCTTCGCCGAACACCTGCGCCTTGATGGGCGTGCCGTCCGGCTCGCTGACTTCCTCAATCAGGCATACCGGTGTCCAGTGGCGGCGCATCAACTGGCCCATGGGCGCCTTGCCTTCCACGCGGCACAACAATTCATTTTCTTCGTGGGTCAACATGTGCAATATCCTTCAAACGCATTGATCTGGAATCTCCTCCAAAACTGCTTGCAAATTCAGATTAACGAGATTATTCTTAGAGCCCTAAGATTATTCGCAGTCTTTCAATTTGTCAAGAAAATTTATGGAGACCACGATGAGCGTTAACCCTAGCGTTCCGGCCAGCGCGGACGCCCACAGTCCGGAGCCGGACTTTTTCAGCCTCCGGGTGGTGCGCAAAAAGGCATTGGCGGGAGGCATTTACCTGTTCGAACTACGCCATCCAGACGGCGCGGCCCTGCCCGCTTTCACAGCCGGCGCACACCTCACAGTCCAGGTGCCGGCAGGTGCGCGGCGCAACTACTCCCTGTGCAGCAACCCGGCGGACGGTGACTTCTACCAGATCGCCGTCAAACGCGATGCAACAGGCCGCGGCGGCTCAGTCAGCATGGCTGACGAGGTGCATGAGGGCGACCTGCTCCAGGTCAGTGCGCCGCGCAACAACTTTGAACTGCACCCGCGCGCAAGCAAATTCCTCTTTGTGGCCGGTGGCATAGGCATCACACCCATCCTGTCCATGATGCGCCACCTGAAAGCACAGGGAAACGACCAGTTCAGGCTGATCTACTGCACCCGGGACGCGGGCAGCACCGCCTTCCTGGAGGAGCTGGGCAGCCCCGAATTCGCCGCCCACGTGCAGGTGCACCATGACCACGGCGATATCAACAACGCACTGGACTTCTGGCCCGTTTTTGAAACCCCCACCAACGAACACGTTTATTGCTGCGGCCCGCGCGGGCTGATGGATGCCGTCGCCGACATGTCGGGTCACTGGCCGTCCAGTGCCATCCACTTTGAAAGCTTCGGTGTCGATGCCAGCGTGTATGCAGCCAATACAGCATTCAGCGTCCGCCTGCAGAAAACCGGCACCTGCATACCGGTGGCTGCGGACCAGTCAATTCTTGAGGCCTTGCGCGCAGCCAGCCTGCGCGTGCCCAGCTCGTGCGAGAGCGGTACCTGCGGATCCTGCCGCACCACCCTCCTGTCGGGCGAAGCAGAGCACCGTGACATGGTGCTGAGCGATGAGGAAAAGGAACACAGCATCATGGTTTGCGTATCTCGCGCAAAATCGGCAGAACTTGTGCTGGACCTATGAGTAACAAAAATACCCCTCCACTGAACATAGGCGTCGTCGGGCTGGGCCGGGCGTTCACGCTGATGCTGCCCACCTTTGTGCACGACAGCCGCGTCCGGCTGGTGGCGGCGACGGACCCGATTGCGGCAGCACAGGCGCAGTTCGGTAAGGACTTCAGCGCACCCACCCATGACTCCGTGGAGGCCCTCTGCGCCAACCCGGACGTGGAGGCTGTGTACATAGCCTCCCCGCACCAGTTTCACGCCGAGCATGTGTGCCTGGCCGCCGCCCATGGCAAACACGTGCTGGTGGAAAAACCCATGGCACTCTCGCTTGATGAATGCAGCCGGATGATTGAAGCAGCCCGCAGCGCAGGCGTGCACCTGATCGTCGGCCACAGCCACAGCTTCAATACACCCATCAAACGTACCCGGCAAATCATCGACAGCGGCACTTACGGCGCAGTGAAGATGATCACGGCGCTGAATTTCACCGACTTTTTATACCGGCCGCGCAGGCCGGAAGAGCTCGATACCCAGGCCGGCGGCGGTGTCATCCATAGCCAGGCCACGCACCAGATAGACATCGTCCGGCTGCTGGGAGGCGGGCTGGTGCGCAGCGTGCAGGCCCACACCGGCGCATGGGACAGCGCCCGCCCGACCGAGGGCGCGTACAGCGCGCTGCTGGGTTTTGAAAGCGGTGCGTTTGCGTCTGCCACCTACAGCGGTTATGGCCACTACGATTCCGATGAGTTGATGGGCAATATCGGTGAAATGGGCCAGGCCAAAAATCCGCAGGACTATGGCGCTGCCCGCAAGCGCCTGGTCAACGCCGCCAGTGCCGAAGAGGAAAGCCGGCTCAAGGCCGCGCGCAACTATGGGGGCAGCCTGTACACGGGCACCCCGTCCCTGCCGGCTGGCCTGGCGCACCAGCATTTCGGGAACATCATCGTCAGTTGCGAAAAAGCGGACCTGCGGCCAACGCCCTCCGGGATCGAGATTTACGGCGATGGCCAGCGCAGCTTTGAGCCCCTGCCGCCGCCAGCAGTCCCGCGCAGCGAGGTCATCGACGAGTTATACGGTGCTGTGTTTGAAGGCCGGGACCCGCTGCACAGCGGCGCCTGGGCACGGGCCACCACCGAGGTCTGCCTGGCCATCCTCGAAGCCGCCCGCAGCGGCAGCGCCCAGCCCATGCGCCATCAGGTAGCATTGGGCAGCACGTAAATGAAAACCGATACCCACAACATTCTTCACCATTGGCGCGAGGCGGTACCCAATGACCGCATGGCCCACCTGATACGCGACACGGAGCGGGCCTTCCGGCGGGCGCTGCAGATCAGGCTGGCCGAACACGGCGTGCCCTTCGGCCACTGGAGCTTCCTGCGCATTCTCTGGGAAGCCGATGGCTTGACCCAGAAAGAACTCAGCTCACGTGCTGGCGTGATGGAGCCCACCACCTTCTCGGCCATGAAGGCCATGGAGTCGCTCGGCTACATCGTGCGCAAGCAGTTGCCAACCAACAAGAAGAATGTGTATGTCCACCTGACCGACAGCGGGCGGGCCCTGAAAAAAGTCCTGGTCCCGCTGGCTGAAGACACCAACCGTATCAGTACCCGGAATGTCTCGCCGGCAGACCTGGCAACGGCGCGCAAGGTGCTGCTGTCAATGATAGACAACCTGGCCGCGGACGAACTAAGCCAGGTCGAGCTGCCGCGCAAGAAACCAGCCGCGCAAGCCAGGTAAGTGCCTGGCCTGCAGCTCCGCAGGTTCAGTCCAGCAGGCGCCTGGCCTCCATCCAGTCGATATAGCTTTTCGCTGCAAGCGCCAGCAGCTCGGGTTGTCCCACAAAGTAGTGGGTTGCACCCTTGATGCACTGCATCGTCTTGTCCGCACTGCCGGCGGCGTCAAATATCCGCTGCGTATGCGGTTGTGGTACGGCGTCATCGGCGCTGTGTTCTATCGCCAGCATGGGCACTGTGATGCCCGCCGCGCTTTTCTCGCCATGTGCATTGGTGTCATCGGGTGACCACTGCGACAGCCAGGAACGCAATGTGGAGAAGCGTCCCGAGCCCACCGGGCCGTTGTTGACGGTTTCAGGGTTCCCCATGAAGCAGGTCCCGATCGGCCTGTCGTTGGGGTCGATGGAAGCATCCAGGAAACGCGGCTCGGCCATGGTGCGATGCGTCACAAAACCGCGCTCCATTTCAAGCCCGCCCTTCTTGCGCAGGTCCTCAAGCGTCTGTTTGACCCAGGCCGTGCGCCTGCGGATACGGGCCAGTTGCGCCGCGCGGAAGCGGGCCATGAACTCGGCTGAATAGGGCGGCTTGATGTCGGGGTTGTACAGGTTCAGTTCCGGATCGACCTTGTCCGGATCGTTCTCGTCAATGACTGACGGGTCGATCCAGTCGGCCAGTACCACGGCGCGCGATACATGGGCCGCCTGGAAAATAAAACCGTCGGCCGGTATCAGGCCTGCTGCGATGATGTTGCAGGGATCGCCTGCAGGCGTGTGGGTGACCGTCGGTTTTTCTGCCTGGGACTGGTAGAACAGCGCCAGCGACCCGCCGCCCGACCAGCCTGCCATCACTATTTTTTTGTAGCCCCACACTTCCCTGGCGTGGCGCACATAGGCGCCCAGGTCCACCACCACGTTTTCCATGATCAGCGCGCTGTCGTTGCGGGCATAACGGCTGGCCGCGCACAGGACGTGGACGCCGCGCTCTGCCATGGCCCTTGGCATGGGCAGCAATTGCAAGGTTGACGCCGGATGCATGTAAATCACCAGCGTACCGGAAGGCCTGCCCTTGGGTATGTAACGTATGCCCTCCAGGTTGATCACGCCCTGGTTGCCTGCAAAACCATACACCTCCTTGAAGGTGGTTTTTTCCGCAAACTTGACGTGCACCCACTCGGCCTGGACTTCAAACTTTTCCGTCGACATCAAAAAAACTCCTGATTGTTTATTAAAGACTCAAGCCGTCGCAGCGATGTTCAGGCGGGCATTCTTTTCTTTCATCCAGGTATCGCAAGCGGCACGCGCTTCCCGGCGAAAGAACTGCTGCTCCTCCACGCTCGTGGTGCTCACCGTCAATTCCAGGCGAATGCCATTCGGGTCAAAGAAATAAATGGAATGAAACTGGTCCTCATGCAGCACAGGACCCAGCACTTCGACACCGGCTGCTTCAAGGCGCTTTTTGGCCTCGTCAACCTTTGCAGTGGACTCCACCTTGAGCGCCAGGTGGTTTACCCAGCGCGGCGTGTTGGGGGACGGCTCGCCGGTGACGTTGTCGCCCAGGTCAAAAAAGGCCACGCAGCCGCCGTTCGTCATCTCGAAAAACAGGTGCGCAAACAGGTTTTTTTCACCGGTGCTGACCACGTCGCCGCGCACGACATGAATCAGCGGCAGGCCGAGCAGGTCTTCATAAAAATGACGCGTTTCTTCGGCATCGCGGCAACGGTAGGCCACATGATGCAGGCCATTGATGGGTACAAATTTTCCCATGATCTTCTCCTGAACAGGGTTATGCGGCGGGGCGCCGCGTTGGTAGGTGTTGGGTGACCTGTTGCAGCCAGGCCTTGTCGTCAGAAAGCGAAGCCAGCTCGGCAAGCGCCTCGTCCTGTGTCTGGGTCCAGCGCTCCACCACCCTGACGTCGTCCGCATCGTCAGACTGGTATGAGAACTCGAGCCGTATGCCGTTCGGGTCCATGAAATACACCGACCATGTACCGGCGCCCACCATGATGGGGCCGATCAATGGCACGCCGGCGGCCTTCAACCGCTCCAGCAATTGCGCAAAACGCTCTTCGGTTGTGGTGAAGGAGCAATGCTGCATGGCCGCCAGCGCATCCCGGTCGCCTTGTGTTTTGGCGCCCTTGGGCATTTCAAAAAATGCCACCATGGTGTCGCCGCCGGCATCGAAAAAATAGTGGCGCAGGTTTTCAAATGGCGGGTTACCCCGGTTGGCAGGCCCGACGCCGACGCCGGGCGGCACCTTGAGCGCATGCACCAGCGGCATGCCCAGGACCTTGCCGTAAAAATCCATAGTCATCTTCATGTCGTCGGTATTCAGCGCCAGGTGGTGGATACCGCGCGTCATCGGCTTTGCACCGTGTTGCAGGCGCATGGGGTCGTTGGCCATGATTTGCCTTTCCTCAGGAGTTGGTCTTTGCAAGATCAAAGTAAAGCTGCGCCAGGTCGGGCCGGCCAGCCAGGCTGGCGCTGGCCTCGCTCAATGCGACACGGCCCTTGATCAGCACATAGGCCCGGCTGGTGAAAGGCAAGGCAATGTCCAGCTTCTGCTCCACCAGCACCATGGTCAGCCCGCCATCACGCAGCGTGTTGAGCGTGCGGCGGATCTCATCCACCACCTTTGGTGCCAGCCCCAGAAACGGTTCGTCAAGCAACAACACGCGCGGGGACGACATCAGCGCACGGCCTATGGCCACCATCTGCTGTTCGCCACCGGACAGGGTCCCCGTCAGTTGCGTGCGCCGTTCCGCCAGCCGCGGGAAGAGTTTGTAAACGTAGTCAAAACGTTCCTGCACGGTACTGGCGCTGCGCCCGGCCAGGCGAACCGTCCCCAGGCGCAGGTTGTCTTCCACCGACATGGGTGCAAACATGCGCCGGCCTTCCGGCACCTGGGCCAGGCCATGTCCCACGATCTCATGGGTCGGCATTTTCATCAGGTCCGCTCCGTCCATCAGAACCTGGCCGCTGCGCTCGCGCAGGGTGCCGGACAAGGCCGCCAGCAGGGTCGACTTGCCGGCGCCGTTGGGGCCCAGCAGCGCGATTGTTTCCCCGCGCGCAATCTTCATGTTGACGCCCTGCACCACCGGGCCGTGCCCGTAGCCCGCGCAAAGATCGGAAATATCAAGCATCTGCCAGCGCCCCCACGTCACCCAGATAAGCCGCCACGACCGCTTCATCGGCCTGAACCTCTGCGGGTGTGCCCTGTGCAATCTTGCGACCAAAGTTAAGAACCACCACCCGGTTGGCCAAAGCCATCAGGAAGCGCATGTCATGTTCAATCAGAAGCACGGCAATGCCGCGCTGCGAAATCTGCCTGATGATGTCCGACAGGCGATCACACTCGGCGGGCGTCAGTCCGGCAGCCGGCTCGTCAAACAGCATCAGCCGCGGCTCGGATGCCAGGCCGCGTGCAATCTCCAGCAGGCGTCCCTGGCCGAACGACAGGGTGCCGACGTCCGCGTTGCGCCATTCACCCAGCCCGACAAAGTCCACGAGTTCGTCCGCACGTTGCGCCGCATCACGCTCGGCCTTGGCCGCGCCGCGTGTGCCGGCCAGTACCTGCCAGAGCGAACCGGTCAAGCGGGTGTGCATGCCGACCATCACGTTCTCGCGCACGGACATGCTGGCAAAGGGCTTGTTATGCTGGAAGGTACGCATGATGCCGCGCGCCGCCATCGCATGTGTAGGCAGCCCCTGCAGCGGCTTGCCATCAAAGTGCAGGGTTCCGGTGGAACACGGAAGTGCACCGGAAATCATGCTGAAGGTTGTGCTTTTGCCCGCGCCGTTCGGGCCGATGACGCCCAGGATCTCACCCGCGCGTACCTCAAGGTCAACATCCGCCACAGCCTGCAGCCCGCCAAAACGTTTGCCCAGGCCGCTTACGGTTAACAGTGCCGTATTGCTCATGCCTTGCTCCTCACTTTGGCTACCAACCAGTCCCAGATGCCAATCACGCCCTTGGGCTGGAACAGGACCACGGCGACCATGAATATGCCGAATACAAGCGCGTGGTGGTGCCCGATGATGGGCGCCAGCACCAGCGGCATCAGGTACAGCAGCACGGCGCCAACGATGGCCCCGGCATGCCGGCCGCTGCCGCCCACGATCACCATGAACAGAAGCAAAAACGAGTTGGAGAGGCCAAAAATGGGCGGATTGACGGTGTTGTCCACAAACGCATAGACCATGCCTGCAATACCAGCCAGCGCGCTGGTGATGGTGTAGGCAATGATCTTGGTACGCGCCACATTCACGCCCATGGCCTGCGCCGCTTCGGAATCATCGCGCACCGCGCGGCAGGCGCGGCCAAAGTACGAGCGGTCCAGCCGCCAGAGGATGGCCAGCGTGGCCAGCATGAGCATCACGATCACGACCGTGTACCAGGGCCCGCTTACCTGCATGCCAAACACATCGGGCAAACGGTAATTGGCAAGGCCGCCGGCAGACCCGGTGACTGTTCCGCCTTCATCCAGCACCACAATAAAAAGCTGAGCGAAAGCCAGCGTGGCCAGCGCCAGGTAAAAACCTTCCAGCCGGGTTGCGGGAATGGCCACCACCAGCGCCAGCACCACGCAAATCGCGATGGTTGCGAGTATGGCCAGCGGCAGGGGCAAACCGACCTGGAAAATCAGGATAACGATGGCGTACGCGCCAATGCCATAAAAGGTGAAATGCGAGAACGCCACCTGGCCGGCAATACCGAACAGGAAGTTGTAGCTCAGCGCCAGCGTGACCCATAGCAGCACCTTGCGGTACACATCGGTCTGATAGGAGCCGAGCATGAAACCGATCGCCGACAGGATGACGGCGGTGACCACAAAACCAAGAATCTGCTTCATGCCCGTGCCTCCCGCGCGCGCAACAGGCCGGTAGGCCGCAGCAACAGGAAGAGGATCAGCAGTACCAGCGGCACGCCCATGGCCAGCCCCGGAGGAATGGGCAGGTAGCGGACAGTGAGTTGTTCGACAAACGCCAGGATCACGCCGCCCAGCAAGGCGCCTTCGACACGGCCGACGCCGCCAATCACCAGGGCGGTAAAACCCTGGATGGCCAGCGGCAGGCCCATCAGGTAGTGAGCGGACACATTGGGTGCCACCAGTATGCCGGCCAGCCCGGCCACAACGGCACTTGCCGCAAAGGCGAATGCCGTGACACGGCGCAGGTTGATGCCCATCAGCGACGCGGCACGCCGGTCTATGGCAACCGCCTCAAAGGACTTGCCGGCCAGGGTGCGTTCAAAGAAATACCAGACCGCGGCAAACACCGTCAAGGTCACAGCAATGATAAAAAAGCTTTGGTAAGAGCCGGCAACAGGGCCAAGCTCCAGCCGGTCAAATCCAAATGCGGGAGGTACGGGCTGCGGGTCGGGACCGAAGCCGAGCGACACAAGCTCACGGAACACCACCAGCATGCCCAGCAGCGCGAGGATGGGTGCAAGCGGCGGCGCACCGCGTTCGACCAGCGGCCGCACCGTCAGCCGCTCCGTCAGCCAGCCGATCAGGAACATGCCAAGCAGGATGAGGGCGATGCCGACCGGGTAAGGAAGGTTGAACCTGGACAGCAGCAAAAAGCCGCCAAACGCTCCCAGCATGGACCATTCGCCCACAGCGAAATTAATGATGCCGGTAGGCCGCGTAATGAGCAGGTACGACAAAGCCGCCAGCCCATAAATACAACCGCTGGCCAAGGCGCCCACGGTCAACTCCAGAAAATCATTCACCTGATGCCCTCATCATTGATATTTCAGTATTAAATGAGGCCATAGCCTCCTGTATATGCGCACAACCAGCTATCAAATAAATAGCATGCAGAAGCCCGTCACAGTCCGGCGAGGAGTGCTGGACAACACCCCTCGCCTGTCGCCTGTTTACTTTGAGCCGACGTGCAGGACCTTGCCCTGCTTGTCACCTTCATAAACCCGTACCACCATGCCATTGGTGTCAAAGCCGGTGCGCTTGCCGTCGACAAAACCGTAGGCCGCGTCGGTACTGCCCATCACGCCCTTGAAGCTCTTGGTAGCCTGCATCGCAACGCGCACTTTCTCCTTGTCGGTGCTGCCTGCGCGCGTGATGGCATCGGCGACCAGCATGACGCCGTCGTAGCCATAGCCGATCAGGTTGTAGGGCTCGGTGCCGGTGTCTTTTTTATACGCTTCGATAAAACGCTGTGTTGCAGGTTTTGCAGGATCAAATGCATCGACAAAGGTGATGCCATCAATCAGGCCTTTGGCCGCTGTCATGTAAACCGGCACCGACAGGTTGTAGCTGGCAAGAACCGGCGTCTTGATGCCGAGCTGCCTGTAGGATTTCAGGACCAGCAGGTTCGGGCCGGTGGTAATGCCGGTCATGAACAGGGCTTCGGGGTTGGCCGCGCGAACTTTCTGCATCTGCGGATCGGCCGTGGTCGCGCCGCCTGCCACGACTTCTTCAGCGACGATCTGGATGCCGGCTTTCTCCAGGCCTGCCTTGAAGAACTTGTTGGTGAGCTGGCCGAGATCGGAGTTCTCACCGACCAGCGCTACCCGCTTGTAGTTCTTGTTCTTGGCATACGACAGCAAGGTGGCAATCTGGGTGGAGCCCAGGGGTCCGGTTTGCCAGAAGTTGGGGTTGTCGACTTGCGTGGTCAACGTGTCGCCGCTGTTAGACGGCGTCATGTGCGGTGTCTTGCTCTCCTTTGTCACGGACTGCGCCTGCTGCGTCGCCGGTGTCAGGGAAACCGAAATAATGAAAGCAGCTCCGGCATCCACCAGCTTGCGGGCCATGGTGGCCGAGACATCGGGTTTGGCCTGATCGTCTTCCACCAGCAGCTCGATCTGCTTGCCGAGAATGCCGCCCTTGGCATTGAGCTCTTTCACCGCAAAGCTCACGCCCGCGGCAACCGGTTCGGCATAGGCCTTGGCCACGCCGACCTTGTCGGTGATCATGCCGATCTTGATGGTGTTCTGTGCCAGGGCTGGCGTTACCATCATCGCGGTGCCAACTGCGGCGGCGGCAAATGCCGCACGTGTCAATGTGAAGATAGAACGTTTCATTTAAGTTGTCTCCTTATAAATACCAAACACAAAAAGAAGCGGAACCCGGGTATCCATCAATTCACCGAAGGCGCCTCCACACGCTTTATCCAGGCCTGTAACGCCACCATCTGGTCACCGATGAACTTGCGCGTGGTGGCATCCGTCAGCTCACCCTGTTCGTCAAAGCGGTTCTGGCACAGGCCGATAAATATTTCAGGCTTGTTCAGCACCATCGCCTCAAGGCCACCCAGGATTTTTCTCAGTTCGTACTGGTTTCTGGCACCACCAACCGGGCCCTGTGTGGCAGACAACAGGGCAATCGGCTTTTCCCGGAAGGGCTGCGGTGAGGTGCGCGACAGCCAGTCGATGGCATTCTTGAGCACGCCGGTGACGGAAAAGTTGTATTCAGGGCTGGCGATCAGCAGCGCATCGGCACCTGCCACCTGCGCACGCAGGCGCTCCACGGCGGCCAGCGTTGCAGGCGCCTGGTTGTCCTGGTTGTAGAGCGGGATGTCCGAATAGTCGGCGATCTGCAGGCTCATGCCCTCGGGCATGAGCTGGGCCGCAGCCTTCAGTGCGAAATGGTTGTAGGACTTTGCACGCAGGCTGCCGCAGATGCCGAGAATCTTGTATGTTTTCATTGGTCTTTCAACTGGATTGACGTTATTAAATTGAAGAGTTATGCATAGCCTGGGGCCACACGAATGGAAAATTGCCCTATCGATTCGATGCCCGCTTCAATCAGGTCACCGGGCTTGACGGGGCCTACGCCCTCAGGCGTGCCCGACATGATGATGTCGCCGGGCATCAGGGTGTAGAACGACGAGGTGAACTCGATCAGGCGCGCAATGTCATACACCAGGTAGCTGGTGTTGGACTTCTGGCGCGACTCGCCGTTGACGTTGAGCCACAGTCCAAGCGCGTTCGGGTCGGCCACTTCATCGGCCGTCACCAGCCAGGGGCCGACCACGGAATAGGTGTCGATAGATTTCCTGAAGCACTGGAACTCCGGGCCGCGCAAGGTCATGTCCAGCGCCACGGTGTAACCCGCGATGTAGTCCATGGCATCGGCCGCCCTGATCTGGTTGCCCTGCTTGCCGATGACAACACCCAGCTCGACCTCATGGTCGTTGCGGCGTTCCGGGAATCGCAAAACGATGTCGTCACTGCAGCCAATCAGCGAGGTACCGGCCTTGAGGAACATGCCCCAGTCGCCAATGGAAGTGATGGCTCGGCCGTGGCCTATGCCTGCGTCAGCCTTGCTCTCCTCCACATGGGCCTTGTAATTGATGGGCGCGCCAATGATCTTGCCCGGGTTGGCAACCGGCGAATCAAACCTGATGCCGGCAAGCGCGTGGCTTGCGCCTTTTTCAGCCTCGGCTTCAATGGCCTGGCGCAACTGCGGCAAGGCCTCGATCAGCAAGTCTTTCTGCGGCAGCGGATAGCGTTGCGGCGGGATCAGGCCCAGGACCGGTGTGACATCGATCACCTGGTCGCCGCGCACAAGGCCCAGGCGGCCGCCGTTGAATCTGCAAATCCTCATGATGATGTCTCCGCTTTGTCTTCCTGGTCTTCTTCCCGCAGGTAACCCATGCCCGCCACCAGTTCACGGTCGCTCATGAGGAACAGTTTTGCATGACTGCTGCTTGCCGTGTGTGTTGCCCACTGCCAGTGCGGCAACGTGAACACGTCGTTGCGCCGCCAGGCTATGGTGGTGCCGCCAATGATCGAAGTGCCCTCGCCTTCGGCGACCACGCAGATGGCGCTAGCCGTACTGCGGCGCCCGCGTGTGGGCATGGATTTATCCAGGCCCATCAGGTAGCAGTCCAGCGTCGGCAACACCGGGCCGCCGCTGGTCGCATCGATATAACGCAGCAGGCGGCTGCCGTCGCCGCGCGGGACGCTTTGCGCAAGCGCAGACCATGCGCGTTCTGCGCTGTAGCGAAAGCGGCTGGGCTTGAAGCCGCCAGCAGAAACACTTGCGGCATCGCAGGAATCGGGCAGCAGGGTTGCGCCATCGCTGGGGACCGCAGGCGCGCGCGTTGGCAGCGGCTCCACCGCCACCAGCCCGGGTGCGGCCATTTCAAAAAACATGGTGTCGAGGTGGTGCGACAGCGGCAGGTCCAGGCCATCGAACCAGACCATGCGGCCTTCACCTGGGTGGGTATGCTCATGCCAGGTCCACGAGGGCGTGAGCACCAGGTCGCCTTCGCTCATTTGGCACTGCTGGTCGTTGACGGTGGTCACCGCGCCCTGCCCTTGCATCACAAAACGCAGCGCCGCCAGCGTGTGCCGGTGCGCGTGGGCTACTTCGCCGGGCAACAGGGTCTGCAGGCCGCCGGAAATACTGCGCATGGTGGCAACCGAACCGCCTGCATCGGGATTCGTGAACAGCAGCACCCGCCGCTCCGCATCGGCCATGGCGACCTCGGCAACCGCGCGGTCAACCAGGGGCGCCATCGCCGCCCACGGCCACAGGTGCGCGGCGGCAGGGCTTTGCGGATGCCGCGTCGTGATGCGGTGGTACCTGTCCCACAAAGGCTGGGACTGCACCGCATCCAGCACGGTGATGAAGTCGGCGTAGGGCGCCGGTGAAACTGCTTGATCCATTTGTCTCCACGCTGGCTTGCGTACTGCTGGCCATCTTGATTTGTTGCCAGTCTAGTTCGATGTCATATAAATTCCTAGTAAGACTGTTTATCAATAAAATAAACGAAACAAATATCACGAAAACCCTTAGGGGTTTGCATTTACTTCGGAAGCAACCATGGACCTGCTTGATTTCGACATGAACCTGTTGCTGACGTTTGATGCGATTTACCGGCATCAAAACCTGTCTGCGGCGGCGATTGAACTGGGGCTGACCCAGCCGGCCGTCAGCGCCGCGCTCAAGCGCCTGCGCGAGTGTTTTGGCAACCCGCTGTTTGTGCGTACATCGCACGGCATGCGTCCCACACCTTATGCGGACAACATGGCCGTGAAGATCACCCGGGCACTTGATATCGTGCGCGAGGTTGACCAGCCCGCCCATTTTTTGCCGCAGACGACGACCATCAACTTTCGCGTCTACATCAACGACATCGGGATGCAGCTGGTGATGCCGCGGGTCGTGCGTTATTTGAGCGACCACGCCCCGAATGCCAAGCTCACCATTCTTGATTTACGGCCGGATGAAGTGGTTGAAGCGCTGGACAGCGGCGCCATTGACCTCGCGGTGGGGTATTTCCTGGGCATGCCCAACTGGGCGCACCAGCAGACGATACGCAACACGTCTTACGTCTGCGCCGTGCGCGGTGACCACCCGAACATCCAGGGCAGCCTGTCACTGAACCAGTTCCTGAACAACAAACACGCGATGTACTGGACCACGGGCTCGCCGCACAGCGCCGTGGAAGAAGCCCTGAGCCGGCTCGACCTGACGCGTGACGTCATGCTGCGGCTGCCGCGCTTCTCTGCGCTTCCATTTTTTATTGCCCAGTCAGACCTGGTCGTGACCATTCCCGAAGATCTCGGGCTGGCGTTTACCGGCCTGCTGGGAATCAGGATTTTCAAGCCGCCCATGAAGCTGCCGAACTTCGAAATCCGGCAATACTGGCATGAGCGGCATCACGCCGACCCGGCCAACAAGTGGCTGCGTACCGTCGTCAAGACAGAAACCGCCAACATGGCGCACATGCAGGCGCCATACCCCTATTGAGACAAGCCGCAGGGAGGCCAGGCGGCCTCCCCGGGTCGTAACGAACCTAGTGCAGCTTCACGCCTGTCTTGGCCTGCAGCGCTTCCATGGTCACGCCGGGCGCCAGTTCCATCACCTTGAGGCCCTGGGGCGTGACGTCCATCACGGCCAGGTCGGTGATGATGCGGTTCACCACGCCCACGCCCGTGAGCGGCAGCGTGCATTGCGGCAGAATTTTCATGTCCTCGGTGCCGTCCTTCTTTTTCGCAACGTGTTCCATCAGGATGATCACGCGCTTGACGCCGGCCACCAGGTCCATCGCGCCGCCCATGCCCTTGACCATCTTGCCGGGGATCATCCAGTTGGCCAGGTCGCCCTTTTCGCTGACCTGCATGGCGCCCAGGATGGACAGGTTGATCTTGCCGCCGCGGATCATGGCAAAGCTGTCGTGGCTGCCGAAGATGGACGAGCCCTTGATGGTGGTCACCGTCTGCTTGCCGGCGTTGATCAGGTCAGCATCGACCTTGTCTTCGGTCGGGAAAGGGCCAATGCCCAGCATGCCGTTTTCCGATTGCAGCCAGACCTCGATGTCAGGGCTGACGTGGTTGGCCACCAGCGTCGGGATGCCGATGCCGAGGTTGACGTAAAAGCCGTCCTGCAGTTCCTGTGCAGCGCGTGCTGCCATTTGGTCTTGTGTCCAGGCCATGATTTAAGCTCCTGCCTTCTCGGTGATGGTTCGTTTTTCAATGCGTTTTTCGGGCGTCGGGTTGCACACGATGCGGTGCACATAGATACCAGGCAGGTGAACCTGGTCCGGCTCCATCGCGCCGAGTTCCACCACTTCCTCGACTTCCACAATACAAATCTTGCCGGCCATCGCCACTGCAGGGTTGAAGTTGCGCGCCGTGAAGCGGAATTGCAGGTTGCCGGAGGTGTCCGCGCGCCAGGCCTTGACCAGCGACACGTCAGGCAGCAGCGAGCGCTCCATCACATAGGTCTCACCGTCGAACTCGCGCAGTTCCTTGCCTTCTGCAATGATGGTGCCGACGCCGGTCTTGGTGAAGAATGCAGGGATGCCCGCACCGCCGGCCCGCAGCCGCTCGGCCAGCGTGCCCTGCGGGGTGAACTCCAGTGCCAGCTCACCTGCCAGGTACTGGCGCTCGAACTCCTTGTTCTCGCCGACGTAGCTGGCGATCATTTTTTTGATCTGGCGGGTTTCAAGAAGTTTGCCCAGGCCAAATCCATCGACGCCGGCGTTGTTTGAAACCACGCTCAGGTTCTGGACACCGCTGTCGCGCAGCGCGTCAATCAGGGCCTCGGGAATGCCGCACAGGCCGAAGCCGCCCACGGCCATCAACTGGCCGTCTTTCACGACGCCCTTGAGCGCCTCTGCGGCGGAGGGATAAAGTTTCTTCACAAAAAGTCTCCTTTTACATGTCTGTCAGCTTGGCCAATCCATTACGATACTACTTATTTAAATACGTAGTTTTTCGTAAAGGTTAGCCCCATGAAGGTGGATGCGAAAGTCGATTACCAGCAGGCCTTTGACCTGGCGCCGGTAGGCCTGGTGTTGTCCCGCAACCGTGCCATTGTGGACTGCAACCGGCATTTATGCGAGATGTTTGGCGCATCGCGGGAACAACTTATTGGCCAGTCATTCATGGTGCTCTATCCCAGCGCGGCCGAATACGAGCGCATAGGCGCGCGCATGCTGCCCATACTCAATGCCAGGGGCCTGTATTCCGACGACCGCATCATGAAACGCGTAGACGGCCGCAACAAGGGCGAGACCTTCTGGTGCCATGTGACGGGGCGGGCCCTGAACCGCAATGCACCGCACGAGTCGGGTATCTGGACATTTGAAGACCTGAGTTCCCGCCGCCCCGTGACGGCGGAACTCACGGCGCGTGAACGCGAAGTGGCCGCCCACCTGATGGACGGCCTGACTTCCAAGGAAATCGGCCGCGCCCTCATCATCAGCCACCGCACAGTGGAGATTTACCGGGCCCGCCTGATGCGCAAATACAAGGCCTCCACCACCGCCGACCTAGTGCACAAGCTGATGGCGGGCTGAGCTTATACGCTATTAATTTAATAGCTTGTCGCGCTTGCTGCACGGGGGCCGTAGGCCTAGAATCCTTGAAAACCCAGCAAGGATCGTCATGACCACGACTTTGGCCACCACCCCCGACAGCGCCTTTCACCACCTGCCGGTCAGCCTGTTCGGCTCGGTCATGAGCTTGTGCGGCCTGTGCCTGGCCTGGCGCATCGCCGCCGCAGCCTACAGCCTCCCGGCGCTGATCGCAGAAACCATAGGCGGGGTCGCGGTGTTGACCTTTCTTGTGCTGTGCGCGGCTTACGGCGTGAAACTGGTGCGTGCGCCGGCCGCCGTGCATGCCGAATTCATGCACCCCGTGGCGGCCAATTTTTTCGGCACCTTCATCATTTCGCTGTTGCTGTTGCCGGCCGTGCTGCTGCCGTATGCAAGGGCGCTGGCCGGCATCCTGTGGGTGCTGGGCGCGCTGCTGATGGTGCTGTTTGCCTGGTGGATGGTCAAACGCTGGATGAGCGTGCGCCAGAAATTCGCACACGCCACGCCGGCCTGGATCGTGCCCGTGGTCGGCACGCTGGACATCCCGATCGCCGGCAACCTGCTGGGCTGGCCCGGCCTGCATGAAGTGGCTTTGTTCTCACTCGCGGTGGGCCTGTTCTTCACCATCCCGCTGTTCACCCTGATCTTTGCGCGACTGCTGTTTGAAGAACCCATGCCCGCGGCGCAGCGGCCTTCGCTGCTGATTTTGCTGGCGCCGTTTGCCGTGGGCTTTTCGGCCTATGTGGGCACGCTAGGGGAAATGGACATGCTGGCCAGCGGCCTGTTTTACCTGGCGCTGTTCATGCTGGCCGTGCTCTTGCCCAAGCTGCTCGATTTGCCGGGCTGCTGCCCGTTTCGCGTGTCGTGGTGGGCTGCAGGCTTCCCGATGGCCGCCACCTCAATCGCCACGCTGACCTACGCAACGCACCTGGGCGCGGCCTTCGCCCACATCCTGGCGCTGATGCTGCTGGGCTTCACCACCCTGTTGGTGCTGGGCCTGGCCTGGCGCACCCTGCGCGGTATCGCGCAGGGTGAACTGGCCACCATCACGCTTGGCTGAGGACCCCTGCTGGCGGCAAAACCGCTACTCTTTCAAGAGCATATTGCGCGCGCCCCACTTGGGCTGCAGCCTTAAATCACTCTAAGGCCGGCCCCGGGAGGCACACTCTTGAGCAGTTCCTCGCAGCGTTGCGCGATGAACTCGCGCAACAGGCGCAAGGCCGGCGTGAGCTGGCGCCGCCCCGGCAACACCATATAAAGCGGCGAAGGCTCCGTCTGCCAGTCATTGCACAACGCCACCAGCTGGCCCTGGGCCAGGTCACCGGCCACGTCAAAACCCGACTTGTAGGCAATGCCGCGCCCGGCCAGCGCCCAGCGGCGCACCACGTCGCCGTCGTTTGATATATTGCCGCCGCCCACACGCACCGTCACCTCCTTCCCTTCACGCCAGAAGCGCCAGCGGTCGTACACCTCCTCGCCCAGCATGAAACAGAGGCAGTTGTGCTGCGCCAGCGCTTCCGGCGTATCGGGCACACCGTGCTTTTCAAGGTAGGCGGGCGAGGCGCACAGCACGCGGCGGTTGGTCAGGTCCAGCGGCAGGGCCAGCATGTTTGACTCGGGCGGCTCGCCCTGGCGGAAAGCCGCATCAACGAGGTTGCTGTAGACATTGGTGACGCGGTCGGCCACATGCAGGCGGTACTGGATGCCGGGGTGCAGTTGCTGGAACACCTCCAGCCACGGCAGCAGCAGGTTGCGGCCGAAGTCCGACGGGGCGGCCAGTTGCAGCATGCCGCGCACCTGCTGTTGCCCGCTGGCCAGTTCAAGCTGCGCGTCGCGCAGCGCGGCCAGCGCCGGCTTGCAGTGCGACAGGAAAACCTCACCCTCGCGCGTCAGGCGCAGGCTGCGGGTGGAGCGCGCAAACAGCGGCGCATTCAGTTCTGCTTCCAGCCGCTTCAGGGCCGCGCTGGCAGCAGCGGGCGTCAGGTTCAGGCTGCGCGCGGTGGCCGACAGGCTGCCGGTGTCGACCGTGCGGACGAAGATTTCAAGGTCCTGCAACGCTTTCATTTACAAATTTTATTTGTAAATATCTTCAAATACCAGCATGTTTATCTTAATTTTCAAAACCAATACAGTTCAGTCATCCCTTCTGCCACATTCACTCAACCCAAAAAAGGACATCCCATGAAAGCCATTGGATACAAACAGGCCCACGCCCTCAGCACCGCCGGCGACACCGGACTGACAGACATCACCCTGCCCGACCCGACACCAGCCGGCCATGACCTTCTGGTGGAGGTCAAGGCCATTTCAGTCAACCCGGTGGATACAAAAGTGCGTTCCAGCGCCCCACCCGCGCCGGGCCAGGACTACAAGGTACTGGGTTACGACGCCAGCGGCATCGTGCGCGCCGTCGGCCCCAACGTGACGCTATTCAAGGCCGGCGACAAGGTCTGGTATGCGGGTTCCATCACGCGCGCCGGGACCAACAGCGAATTGCATCTGGTTGACGAACGCATCGCCGGCCGCATGCCCACGTCGCTTGGCTTTGCCGAGGCCGCCGCCCTGCCGCTGACGACCATCACCGCCTGGGAAATGCTGTTTGACCGCCTGTCCATCCAGCCGGGCAAGAAGCCGGACGGCAAAAAGCTGCTGGTCATAGGCGCATCAGGCGGCGTCGGCTCCATCATGACGCAATTGGCTGCGCGGCTGACCTCGCTGACCGTCATAGGCACGGCATCGCGGCCCGAAACGCAGGCCTGGGTCAAGGAACTGGGCGCGCACCATGTGATCGACCACAGCAAGCCGGTGGCCGAAGAACTCAAGCGCATCGGTGTCGGGCAGGTCGACTATGTCGTCTGCCTGACGCAGACCGACGCACACCTGGACCAGATCGTTGAAGCGCTGGCGCCGCAAGGCAAATTCGGCCTGATCGACGACCCGAAAAATGTGGACATCACCAAGTTCAAGAAGAAGGCCATTTCGATTCACTGGGAGTCAATGTTCACGCGTTCGATGTTCGGCACGCCCGACATGGCAGCGCAGCACGGCTTGCTGGACGAAGTGGCGCAACTGGTGGACGCGGGATTGATCCGCACCACGCTGACTGAAAAATTCGGCAGCATCAACGCCGCCAACCTGCGCAAGGCCCACGCACTGATCGAGTCGGGCAAGTCGCGCGGCAAGGTCGTGCTGGAAGGCTGGGTGTGAGCGCCGTGCGCCGGCATACGCATTCGCTATAAAAACAATAGCGCCCTGCGCGCATTCGACGGCGGCCAAGGACCTGAAAGGCTTTAAAAACTACCCCGAACGACCCCAAAAGCGTCGTTCAGGCCTTTTTAGGGCCGTCCACCACTTCCGCAGCAGAGCGGTAGGCCTCCACCGCCGAAGGCACACCGCAATAAATGCTGGCGTGCAGCAGCACTTCCTGGATTTCTTCCGGCGTGGCGCCGTTGTTGAGCGCGCCGCGCACATGGCCCTTGAGTTCGTGCTGCTTTCCCAGGGCTGTCAGCATGGCCACGGTGATCAGGCTGCGGGTCTTCAAATCCAGCCCCGGCCGCTGCCACACGTCGCCCCAGGCATTGCGGGTGATGTAGTGCTGCATGGGCAAGGTAAAAGGCGTGGCATTGCCAAAGGCGTTGGCGACGAAGTCCTCGCCCATGACCTGCTTGCGCATGGCGAGGCCATTGTCAAAGTCCTTGCCGGCGTCCTTGTCTGCTGGGTGGGTCATGCTGGTTTCCTGTAGTAGCGAGAGATAAAACCCCAAGGATAGTGGAATCACCCGCATGCAGGCATCCGCACCACGGGGCCACGGCCGGTTTCAGGCAATTCGTATTGCCTATCGGCGCCTTGAGAAACTACTATGGGGTTGCTATTGCACACTCAATAGTTGTTAGACACAATAAATCCACTACTGATAGATTCAATCTATTAAAAGTGCCACGGGTTATCTGGAAAACCTTCCCCCATGAGCCATCACGGTACGGAAGCAGCCAGCTAACGAAAAATCAGCCTGCAGATTTATTCAAAGGAACAGACCCATGACAAAGTTAACCACCGCCGCCGGCGCACCGGTTGTCGACAACCAGAATACGCAAACTGCGGGACCGCGCGGCCCCGTGCTGCTGCAGGATGTCTGGCACCTGGAAAAGCTGGCTCACTTTGCCCGTGAAGTCATTCCCGAGCGCCGCATGCATGCCAAGGGCTCCGCCGCTTATGGCACCTTCACCGTCACGCATGACATCACGAAGTACACCAAGGCCAAGATCTTTTCGCAGGTCGGCAAAAAAACGGATCTGGTGCTGCGCTTTTCCACCGTCGCAGGAGAACGCGGCGCGGCCGATGCCGAACGCGACATCCGCGGTTTTGCCGTCAAGTTCTACACCGAGGAAGGCAACTGGGACATGGTCGGCAACAACACGCCGGTATTCTTCCTGCGCGACCCGCTGAAGTTTCCCGACCTCAACCGCGCCGTCAAACGCGACCCGCGCACCAACCTGCGCAGTGCCGAAAACAACTGGGACTTCTGGACCCTGCTGCCCGAAGCCCTGCACCAGGTCACCATCGTGATGAGCGACCGGGGCCTGCCCAGGTCCTACCGCCACATGCACGGTTTCGGCAGCCACACCTTCAGTTTCCTGAATGCGAAAAATGAACGTTTCTGGGTCAAGTTCCACTTCGTCTCGCAGCAAGGCATTGAAAACCTGAGCGATGCCGATGCAGCGGCACTGGTCGGCAACGACCGCGAAAGCCACCAGGCCGATCTGCTCAACGCCATCGACAACAAGGACTTCCCGCGCTGGAACTTGAAGGTGCAGGTCATGCCCGAAAAAGACGCCGCCACCTACCACCTGAACCCGTTTGATTTGACCAAGGTCTGGCCGCACAAGGACTACCCGCTGATCGACGTCGGCGTGCTGGAGCTGAACCGCAACCCGGAAAACTATTTTGCCGAAGTCGAGCAACTCGCCTTCTCGCCCGCCAACGTGGTGCCCGGCATCAGCTTCTCGCCCGACAAGATGCTGCAGTCACGCCTGTTCTCGTACGGCGATGCGCAGCGTTACCGCCTGGGCGTGAACCACCACCAGATCCCGGTGAATGCGCCCAAGTGCCCATTCCACACCTCCCACCGCGACGGCAGCATGAGGGTGGACAACAACAACGGCTCGGAGGTCGGCTATGAGCCCAACAGCAAAGGCGCGCTGCAGGAGCAACCCGACTTTGCCGAACCACCGCTGTCGATTGAAGGCGCGGCCGCCCACTGGAACCACCGCGTGGACGAAGACTATTACTCGCAGCCCGGCAATCTGTTCCGCCTGATGACGCCGGAAAAGCAGCAACTGTTGTTTGAGAACACGGCACGCGCAGTCGGGGGCGCGTCAAAAGCCATCCAGGAACGTCACATTGCCAACTGCAGCAAAGCCGACCCGGCTTATGGCGCGGGGGTTGCGAAAGCGCTGGCTGCCAGGGCGAAGTAGCGTATTAGCCCTTCACCAGCAGGCCGGGAGCCTGTTCCCGGCCTGCTGTTGAGGCGCAAGGAGTCCAGGCCAGCAGCACCCTTGCCAGAGACCTTCACAACACAGGCAAACTTACTGCAAGGTCTCTTTCACAGCGGCAGGCAGCGGCAAGGGCATGACTTCAATGCCCTCTTCCATCAACTCCACGGCTTCCCGCACGCTGGCCTGGCCACGAATGCTGCGCGCCTCGGCATCGCCGTAATGCATGCGGCGCGCCTCATCGGCGAATCGTTCGCCGACATCCTCGGTATTGGCCACAACATGACGCAAGGCCTTGAGGAAGGCTGCCTGCTCTGCCGGGCTGGCGCTGGTTTGTACACCCGTCGCGGCATCTGCGGTGCTCGCAGCAGCATGGTGCTGGGGAAGCAATGATGGCGCACTTCCCGGCGCCCCGGCCTTTGGGCTGCCCTCGTCTGACCCGCTAGCTGGCGCCTGGTGACCGCCGAGGTTCAGGCGTGGTGCGCTGGGCATTTTTTGAATGCTTTTGTCCGCGCACATCGGGCACTCCACAAGACCGCGTGCAAGCTGGGTCTGGAAATCGCCCTCGGACGCAAACCAGCCTTCAAACGAATGCTGGCGGGCACACTGGAGATTCAGGACTTTCATGAACGGATTATCTTCAAACGCTTACAGCGCAGGGGTTTGCCAGTCCAATGCCCATGCACCCGACTGCACGTTCTGCAGCCACAGCGCACCCGTGAGTGTTTTGGCGTCGGTGATCTGGCCGTTGCCACACCACTCCAGAAGCTCGGCAGGGCTTGCGGTGAACACATCCAGGAATTCGCCGGCGTCCAGCTTGCGTTCACCCAGGCTCAGCTCGCGCGCAAACCAGATGTCTATGAATTCAGTTGAATAGGAAATCACCGGATGCAGCATGCCGGCCCTGGCCCACTGGCGTGCGGTGTAGCCGGTTTCTTCGAGCAACTCGCGCTGCGCGCAGGCAAGAGAGCTTTCACCCGGGTCAAGCTTGCCAGCGGGAAACTCGATCATCACATCCTGCACCGGATAACGGTACTGCCGCTCCAGCACCAGGCGGCCGTCGCCCAGTTGCGCCACGATCATGACTGCGCCGGGGTGGATGATGTATTCACGTGTAGCGTGGCTGCCGTCGGGCAAGCTGACCACATCGCGGCGGGCGTGAAGAAAATTCCCCTTGAGTATGTCTTCGGAACTGAGCTTGTGCTCCGCCAGGTGGGGATAGTCCATCGCGCTTCTTTTCACCTCAGGCATACGCAGCCTTCAGTTCCGGTGCTTGAACAGGTAGCGCCAGGTAAAGCCGGGAAATGCAAAAGTGATGAAGAGCGCGCCGGTAATGGCGTAGAACTCCCAGCCCTGGGGTGCAATCTGCCCGGCGCGCTGCTCAAGGTACAGGCCCACGCCGCCGACCACAAAATACCAGACCACCAGCTCGGCCAGCCGCACGGCCAGGTTCTTGGGCGTCTTGAGCGCCAGCACCGCAAACAGGCGATTGCTGACAAAAGGAAGGTTGGCCGCCAGCAGGCCGAAAAGCACGACCAGCCAGACCGAGACAGTTTGGGTCATGAAACGGTCTAGCTACCCAGGGACTTGACGATGGTGCTGATGGATTGCGCGCACAAGGCCATCAGGCCACCGGGCGCAATGCCGAGGATCAGGATGAGTGCGCCGTTGATGGACAACACGACACGGGCATCCGCAGGTGCGGAAATCGGCTGGTTGTTGTTGGCCTGAGGCGCATCAAAGTACATGACCTTGACAACACGCAGGTAATAAAAAGCACCCACAAGGGACATCAGCACTGCAAACACGGCCAGCACCAGGTAGCTGGTCAGAGCCGAGGAAATCAGCGCCTGCAAAACGGCCAGCTTGGCATAAAAACCAACCAGCGGCGGCAGGCCGGCCAGCGAGAACATGCAAATGGCCATGACACCCGCATACAGCGGGCTGCGCTGGTTGAGGCCTGCCAGGTCTGTAATTTCTTCCGACTCATGGCCGGCCCGGGCCAGCAGCATGATGATGCCGAAAGCAGCCAGCGTGGTCAGCACATAGGTCAGTGCATAAAACATGGCTGCGCTGTAGGCCGAAGCGGTGTTGAGCTGGTTGCCGTTCACCACGCCGGACAGCAGGCCCAGCAGCAGGAAACCCATTTGTGAAATCGTCGAGAACGCCAGCATGCGCTTGAGGTTGGACTGCGCGATGGCGGCCAGGTTACCCACCAGCAGGGAGCCGATGGCCATCAGCGCCAGCATCTGCTGCCAGTCAATGGCCAGGGGCAACATGCCTTCCACCAGCAGGCGGATGCAGATGGCAAAAGCCGCCAGCTGCGGTGCACCGCCAATCAGCAGGGTAACAGCCGTCGGCGCACCCTGGTAGACGTCCGGCAGCCACATATGGAAAGGCACGGCACCCAGTTTGAAGGCCAGGCCGGCAACGATGAAGACCAGGCCGAAGACCAGCACCTGGTGCCTGACCTGGCGGCTCGCGATGGCATTGAAGACTTCGTTGATATCCAGCGAGCCGGTCGCGCCATAAAGCATGGACAGGCCATAGAGCAAAAAGCCCGAAGCCAGCGCGCCCAGCACAAAGTACTTCATGGCGGCCTCTGTGGCCGTGCCGTTGTCGCGGCGCAGCGCCACGAGGGCATAACTGGACAGCGTCAGCAACTCCAGCCCCATGTAGATCACCAGGAAGTTGTGGCCCGAAATCATCACAAACATGCCCAGCAGGGCAAACAGGCTGAGCGTGAAAAACTCTCCGCCGCGCAGCATGTCGCGGTCTGCGGCGTAGGGCCGGCCATAGACCAGGGTAACCATCAGCGCCACGCTGGCAAAACACTTGAGCCAGCCACCCATGGGGTCAACGACAACCATCTTGCCGAAACCGTAGAAAGTTTCGCCGCCCACTGCATAGACAGCCTCCATGACGGCGACCACGGCCAGCGTCAGCAGGGTCAGCACATAGGTCAGGGTACGCTGCGGTGTCTTCACGCCCAGATCAACCAGCGCAATCACGCAAGCCATGACCAGCAGGAAGATTTCGGGGTAAACCGCGATCCAGGAGAGTTTGTCAATCATCGGAATATTTCTGGATAGGTTCTGAATCAGTTCAGTTTCGACGCAGCGACATGCTTGAGCAGGTCAGCCACGGACGTGTCCATCACATCGGTAAACGGCTTGGGGTAGATGCCCATGTACATAACCGCAATGGCCAGCAGCGCAAGCATCAGGAACTCACGGCCGTTGATGTCCTTCAGGCCTTTGACATCATCATTGGTCACGGGGCCGAGATACACGCGCTTGAACATCCACAGCGTGTATGCGGCGCCGAAAATCAGGGCCGTCGCGGCTGCCAGGCCTATCCAGAAGTTGAATTTGACGGCGCCCAGGATGACCATCCATTCGCCCACAAAACCGGCCGTGGCAGGCAATCCACAATTGGCCATGGCAAACAGCAATGCAAAGGCCGCAAACTTGGGCATGGTGTTGACCACGCCGCCGTAACTGGCGATCTCCCGCGAATGCACCCGGTCGTACAGAACACCGATGCAAAGGAACATGGCGCCCGACACAAAGCCGTGGGCAATCATCTGCACAATGCCACCCGAAACGCCGAGGTCATTGAAGATGAAGAAACCCAGCGTCACAAAGCCCATGTGCGCAACGGACGAATAAGCCACCAGCTTTTTCATGTCCTGCTGCACCATGGCAACCAGGCCCACGTAGATCACAGCGATAAGCGACAGGGCAATCATCAGCCATGCCCATTCGCGGGCAGCATCCGGCGCAATCGGCATCGAAAAACGCAGGAAACCATAGGCGCCCAGCTTGAGCATGATGGCCGCCAGAACAGCGGAGCCGCCGGTAGGCGCCTCGACGTGCACGTCAGGCAGCCAGGTATGCACCGGCCACATCGGCACCTTCACAGCGAACGCAGCAAAGAAAGCAAAGAACAGCAGCGTCTGTATGGTGCTGCCCAATGGCAGCTTGTGCCAGGTCAGGATGTCAAAGCTGCCGCCCGACTTGTTGTACAGGAAGATCAGCGCAACCAGCATCAGCAGGGAACCAAGCAGGGTGTACAGGAAGAACTTGAAGGCCGCGTAAATCTTGTTCGGCCCGCCCCAGATACCGATGATGAGGTACATCGGTATCAGCGTGGCTTCGAAAAACACGTAGAACAGCAGGCCGTCCAGCGCACTGAACACGCCGATCATGAGCCCGCTGAGGATCAGGAAAGAGGCCATGTACTGGTTGACACGCGTGGTGATGGACTCCCAACTGGCGATGATGACCACCACGTTGATGAAAGCCGTCAACAGCACGAACCAGAACGAAATGCCATCCACCCCGAGGTGGTAATTGACATTGAAGCGCTCTATCCAGCTGGTCTTTTCCACGAACTGCATGGCAGACGTGCCCAGCTTGAAGCCGTCATACAAAGGCAGCGTCACCAGGAAACTGGCGATAGCGCCTATCAGTGCAATCCAGCGCACACTGCGCGCCTGCTCGTCACGACCGAGCGCCAACAACACGACACCGAAAGCAATAGGCATCCAGATGGCAAGGCTCAACAAACCCATTTTTGTTTTTCCTTTTTATTCTTGTTCGTTTATTTATTGAGCCAGACGAAATACGTCATCAGCACAAATACGCCGATGATCATGCCGAAGGCGTAGTGGTAGATGTAGCCGGACTGCAGGCGGCGCACGATGCCAGAGACCCAGCCCACAAGTTTCCAGGAACCGTTGACCAGCGCGCCGTCGATCAGCTTCTGGTCGCCGCCCTTCCAGAGGGCCATGCCCAGGCCGCGGGCACCGCGGGCCAGCACGTTTTCATTGAACCAGTCGAGGTAGTACTTGTTGTCAAGCAAGGTGTAGATCGGCTGGAAACGGCGCTTGATGCCAGCTGGCAAGGCCGGATTGACCATGTACATGTAGTAGGACAGCGCCACACCAGCCAAAGCCAGCCAGAACGGCGCAGCCGTCAAGCCGTGCAGGGCCATCTGGACAGGTCCGTGGAAAAGCTTTGCAAGTTCTTCCATGGCGGGGTGCCGCTCAAGATTCACAAAGATGGCATCCTTGAAGAACTCGCCAAACAGCATGGGCTGGATCGTCATGAAGCCAATCACCACAGAAGGGATGGCCAGCAGGATCAGCGGGACTGTGACGACCCAGGGTGACTCATGCGGTTCATGGTGACCGGCGTGGCTGCCGTGATCGTCATGGGCGCCGTGGTGGTCATCATGGTGCGCATCGGGGTTCTGGTCGTAACGTTCCTTGCCGTGGAAGACCAGGAAATACAGCCGGAACGAGTAGAAGGCGGTAATGAATACCCCGGCCAGCACCGCGAAGTAGGCGAAACCTGCACCCGCCAGATGGCTTTCATGCACAGCTTCAATGATGCTGTCCTTGGAATAGAAACCTGCGAACAAGGGTGTGCCTATCAGGGCAAGTGAGCCGAGCAGGAAGGTGATCCACGTGATGGGCATGTATTTGCGCACGCCGCCCATCCAGCGGATGTCCTGGTTGTGGTGCATGCCCAGAATCACCGAGCCTGCGCCAAGGAACAGCAGCGCCTTGAAAAAAGCATGCGTCATCAGGTGGAACACCCCAACCGAATAGGCCGAAGCCCCCAGTGCCACCGTCATGTAGCCCAGTTGCGACAGGGTGGAGTAGGCAATAACCCGCTTGATGTCGTTCTGGATGATGCCAAGAAAGCCCATGAACAGCGCCGTGATGCCGCCTATCACCATGATGAAGCTGAGCGCCGTATCGCTGAGTTCGAACAGCGGTGACATGCGCGCCACCATGAAGATGCCGGCCGTCACCATGGTCGCCGCGTGGATCAGCGCAGAAATCGGTGTCGGGCCTTCCATCGAGTCGGGCAGCCAGACATGCAGGGGGAACTGCGCGGACTTGCCCATGGCACCGATAAAGAGGCAAATGCAGACCACCGTGATCAGCATCCAGCCCGTGCCCGGCAAGGTCAGCTTGGCCAGGTCATCGGCCTTGGCAAAGGCCTCCCCATAGTTCAGCGTGCCGGCATAGGCGGCAATCAGGCCGATGCCGAGGATAAAGCCGAAGTCACCCACGCGATTGACCAAAAAGGCCTTCATGTTGGCAAAAATCGCCGTCGGCTTGTTGAAATAAAAGCCGATCAGCAGGTAAGACACCAGGCCCACTGCCTCCCAGCCGAAGAACAGCTGCAGCATGTTGTTGCTCATGACAAGCATCAACATCGAGAAGGTGAACAGCGATATATAGCCAAAGAAACGGTTGTAGCCTTCGTCTTCTTCCATGTAGCCGATGGTGTAGATGTGCACCATGAGCGAGACAAACGTCACCACGCACATCATCATGGCGGTCAGGCTGTCTACCAGGAAGCCGATTTCCATTTTCAGCCCGCCAACCACCATCCAGGTATACAGCGTTTCATTGAATCGGGCGCCATCCAGGACAACACTTTTGAGCGTCATCGCAGAAAGGACGAAGGCCAGCAGCACGCCCAGGATGGTCAGGCTATGCGAGAGGCGGCGGCCTATCAGGTTGCCACCAAAGGCCGTGCCGAAAACACCGGCAATTACAGCGCCAGCCAGCGGCAAAAGTGGGACCGCCAGCAGGGTCGATGCAGAAAGGGTTTGACTCATTATTTAACTGCCCGTAGGGCCGCCCCAAGGGCGGTTAGCGCTGCCTCGGCGGGCAGCGAATACATGAAGAGAGAAGCGTGTGGGTGAACGGCCGCCGCGCCGGGCCGCCCCAAGCAAGGCCGGCCCCCTCGGGGGGCAGCGAAGTACACGAAGTGACGAGCGTGGGGGCTCATGTTCATCCCTGCAGCGTGTTGAGTTCGTCGACGTTGATGCTGGACTTGTTACGGAACAGCAGCACCAGTATGGCCAGCCCGATGGCGGATTCGGCCGCAGCCACGGTCAGGATGAAAAACACAAACACCTGCCCGGCCATGTCATTCAGGTAATACGAGAACGCGACAAAATTCATGTTGACGGCAAGCAGCATGAGCTCGATGGCCATGAGCAGCACGATCAGGTTTTTGCGATTCAGGAAAATGCCTATCACCGACAGCGCAAACAGCATGGCGCCCAGCGAGAGAAAGTGTCCAAGGGTAAGTGTCATGGTTGTTTTTCCTCGGCAAGCGCAGCGGCTGCAGGCGCCGCAACGACAGACTTCATATTGACCAGGCTGACACGGTCCGCTCGCTTGACACGGATCTGCTCGGACGGGTTCTGGTATTTCGAATCCTTGCGCTTGCGCAGGGTCAGCGCAATGGCGGCAATGATGGCCACCAGCAAAATGACGGCTGCGATTTCCAGCGGGTAGATATATTCCGAGTACAGCAGCTTGCCGAGTTCCTTGGTGTTGGACACCTGCTCGCCAATCTGGCCCACCGCAGAAGCTGCCTTGGGCGGCTCACGGAAACCACCCATCAACACGTAAGACATTTCCAGGGCAATGATGGCGCCCACCGTGCCGGCAAGCGGAAAGTGCTTCCAGAAACCCTTGCGCACACCGTCAATATTGATGTCAAGCATCATCACTACAAAAAGGAACAGCACCATCACCGCCCCCACATAGACAAGCACCAGCGTGATGGCCAGGAATTCTGCCTTGAGCAGAATCCAGACGGCGGCAGCCTGGAAAAATGCGAGCACCAGATAGAGCGCTGCATGCACGGGATTGCGCGCGGTAATCACCCGGAACGCTGCAAACAGCAGCACCGCGGCGAATACATAAAAAAGACCTGTTTTAGCGTCCATGTTGTTGTGGATTCTTTCTTGAGCCAGCTACTAGGTGACTTGGTTCAGCGGTACTTGGCATCTACTGCCCGGTTGGCGGCAATTTCGGATTCGTAGCGGTCACCCACGGCCAGCAGCATCTCTTTGGTGAAGTACAGGTCACCGCGTTTTTCGCCGTGATATTCGAAGATGTGGGTCTCAACGATGGAGTCGACCGGGCAGCTTTCCTCGCAGAAGCCGCAGAAAATGCATTTGGTCAGGTCGATGTCGTAGCGCGAGGTGCGACGGCTGCCGTCTTCACGCACATCGGATTCAATCGTGATGGCCATCGCCGGGCACACCGCTTCGCAGAGCTTGCAGGCAATGCAGCGCTCTTCGCCATTGTCGTAGCGGCGCAGGGCATGCAGGCCGCGAAAACGCGGGCTCAACGGGGTTTTCTCTTCGGGAAATTGGACCGTGATCTTGCGGCTGAACATGTACTTGCCGGTCAGGGCCATGCCCTTGAACAGCTCGGTGAGCATGAAGCTCGAAACAAAATCCTTGACGGAGGCTACGGCGCTCATGATGATTTCCTGCACAACTGAGTCATATAAGCAATTCTTTTCAAGCAGGGGCCGCGGGACTGGCTTTGCCAGACCGCAGGCGCAGCGGCTCCCTCGGGGGGCAGCGCATTACACGAAGTGAAAAGCGTGGGGGCCATCATCACTTCCAGATGTTGTAAGGGGTCTGCATCCAGGCCCCGACGACCACCAGCCAGACCAGGGTCACGGGAATGAAGATCTTCCAGCCCAAACGCATGATCTGGTCGTACCGGAAGCGCGGGAAGGTAGCACGCACCCACAGGAACATGGTGACCACGACGAAAGTCTTGGCACCCAGCCAGATCCAGCCCGGGATAAAGCTCAGCGCTTCGACGGGTGGCAACCAGCCACCCAGGAACAGCAGCACGGCCAGGATGGCGACCAACCACATGTTCGCGTATTCGGCGAGGAAGAACATTGCGAAAGCCATGCCCGAGTACTCGACCATATGGCCGGCCACGATTTCAGACTCGCCTTCGACCACGTCGAACGGATGCCGGTTGGTTTCGGCCAGGCCGGAGATGAAGTACACGACAAAAATCGGCAGCAGCGGCAACCAGTTCCACGACAGGAAGGTCCAGCCCGCACTGGCCAGCGTGCCCTTGCCCTGGCTCATCACGATGTCGGTCATGTTGAGGCTGCCCGACACCATCAGCACCACCACCAGGCAAAAGCCCATGGCGATTTCGTAACTCACCATTTGCGCAGAAGCGCGCATGGCGCCCAGGAACGCGTATTTGGAGTTGGAAGCCCAGCCCGCAATGATCACGCCATAAACTTCCAGCGACGTAATGGCCATGAGGAACAGCAGGCCGGCGTTGATGTTGGCCAGCGCAATCTCGGGCCCGAAGGGAATCACGGCCCAGGCAGCCAGGGCCGGCATGATCGTCATGATCGGGCCCAGCACAAACAGGCCTTTGCTCGCCGCGGTGGGGATGATGATTTCCTTGGTCAGCAGCTTGAGCGCATCGGCAATTGGCTGCAGCAGGCCAAAAGGCCCGACACGGTTGGGCCCAAGGCGAATCTGGGTAAAACCAATGGCCTTGCGTTCCCACAAGGTCAGGTAAGCCACACAGCCCATCAGCGGCAGCAGGACGCAGACAATCTTGATGAGTGCCCACAATACGGGCCACACCGTCGCGGGCCAGATACCGCCCATCAAGCCCTGGCCGAAAGCGTAAATCGCGTCAATCATGCGGCCACCTCTTCAACATCGGCGCTGCGGTTTGCCGCGTGCCTCGCGTCAGCAGTCAACTGCAGCGACGTGGCGCGCCTGACAAGACCGTCGAGCTGGTAAATGCTTGCAACCGCAGGTATCCCTCTTGATTCCTTTGAAAGCGTTACTGCGGCGTCACTGGCATTGTTCAGCCTGTCTGCCGGCACTTGCGCTGCGTCAACACCCGGGATCTGCCTGAGCACGTCTTGCGATGACTCGAAATCAAAACCGGGCAGGTCCAGCAGATTGGCGAGCACACGCAGGACCTTCCAGGCTGGACGCGTCTCGCCCAGAGGCTTGACCACGGCATGAAAGCCCTGCACCCGGCCTTCAGCATTCACAAAAGTACCCGGCGTTTCAGTAAACGGCGCAATCGGCAACAGCACGTCGCTGAAACCCATATTGGCCTTGAAGGGGCTCAACGTAACAACCATTTGCGCGCTATTGAGCGACGCCCTGGCCTCTGCACCCGCAGCCGAATCAAACTCCGGTTCATTGTTAAGCAGAAGGACAGCCTTGAGCTTGCCAGCCAGCATCTGGCCTGCATCCAGGCCCTTGCCCTTCGGCACAGCACCTGCCAGTTGTGCTCCAACCGTGTTGGCAGCCTCGGTCAGGTAACCCACAGTGGCGCCCGTCTGCGCACCTATCCAGTTGGCGAGTGCCAGGAGGCTGGAAGCATTCGCGTGGTGTGCTGCCGCATTGCCCAGCAGGATGGCTTTGCGGTCGCCACCAAGCAGGGATTTGGCAATAGCTTTGGCGGCATCCGTGGCCTGCCCTGCGGCTGGCGCGGTCACGCCCTTGTCGAGCGCAATGGCGGCTGCCACATCGGCCAGCGACTGCAGCCATGACTCGGGCGCGCTTAGCAAAGTATTGGCAACCGGCATGGCCCAGGCCTCTGCACCGGCTAGTTCCACTACTGAATTAATAGCACTTACCGCGCAGCCCTTGCGCACAGCCTGGCGAATCCGTTGTGCAAACAGCGGATGGTCCTTGCGCAGGTTGGAGCCCACGACCAGCACGCGCTGCAATTGCGACAGCGAGGCAATCGTTGTGCCCAGCCAGCGGGCGCCGGGTGCCGCCACAAACTCGGCATTGCGCAGGCGGTAATCAATGTTGTCGCTGCCCAGGCCACGCATCAGCGAAGCCGCAAGATGGAACTCTTCGAGCGTGCTGTGCGGACTGGCCAGCGTGCCAATGCTGTCAGCACCGTGATCGGTCCTGATCTGCTTGAGGCCATTGGCCACATATTCGAGCGCGGTCTGCCAGTCAACGGTTTTCCATTCACCGCCCTGCTTGAGCATGGGGCTGGTCAGGCGTTCGTCACTGTTCAGGGCTTCGTACGAGAAGCGGTCGCGGTCGGCGATCCAGCATTCGTTGATGTCTTCGTTCTCCAGCGGTACAACGCGCATGACCTTGTTGTTCTTGACCTGGACAATCAGGTTGGCGCCGGTCGAATCGTGCGGGCTGACCGATTTGCGGCGCGACAACTCCCAGGTGCGGGCGCTGTAGCGGAAAGGCTTGCTGGTCAAGGCGCCCACGGGGCAAATGTCAATCATGTTGCCCGACAGCTCGGAGTCCACCGACATGCCGACAAAGGTTTCGATCTCGGCATGCTCACCGCGATGCGACATGCCCAGCTCCATCACGCCGGCCACTTCCTGGCCAAAACGCACGCAGCGGGTGCAGTGAATGCAGCGGCTCATCTCCTGCATGGAAATCAGCGGCCCCACATCCTTGACGGGAACAACGCGCTTTTCCTCTTCGTAGCGCGATTCACTGCCGCCATAACCCACGGCCAGATCCTGCAGCTGGCATTCGCCGCCCTGGTCGCAGATCGGGCAATCCAGCGGGTGATTGATCAGCAGGAACTCCATCACGCCCTTCTGGGCCTTGATGGCTTTGTCGTTCTTGGTGCGCACGATCATGCCCTGTGTCACGGGCGTGGCGCAGGCCGGCATGGGCTTGGGCGCCTTCTCGATGTCGACCAGGCACATGCGGCAATTGGCGGCGATGGAGAGCTTCTTGTGGTAGCAAAAATGCGGGATGTAGCTACCGGCTTTTTCTGCCGCATGCATGACGGTGCTGCCTTCGAGCACTTCCACCTTCTGGCCGTCGAGTTCTATTTCAACCATTGTGTTTTCTTTCCGCGATCAGGCTTGCACAGCCGCAGATGCATCAGCCCGAGGGGTCTTTTGAGGAATCATGGCTTCGAATTCATGACGGAAATGCTTGATCATGGCGCGCACCGGCATGGCTGCGGCATCACCCAGCGCGCAAATCGTGCGTCCCTGGATGTTGTCGGCGACCGAGTTGAGCAGGTCCATGTCGCTGGGCTTGCCATGGCCGTTGTGGATACGATCCACGACGCGCCAGAGCCAGCCCGTGCCTTCACGGCAAGGCGTGCATTGTCCGCAGGATTCGTGCATGTAAAAGTACGAAAGGCGCTTCAGCGACTCGACCATGCATCGGCTGTCGTCCATCACGATCACCGCGCCGGAGCCCAGCATGGAGCCGGCCTTGGCGATGGAGTCGTAGTCCATGGTGCATTCCATCATGATGGATGCAGGCAGCACCGGGGCCGATGAGCCGCCGGGAATCACGGCCTTGAGCGTGCGGCCCTTGCGCACACCGCCGGCAAGTTCCAGGAGCCTGGAAAACGGCGTGCCCATGGGCACTTCATAGTTGCCCGGCATTTCGACGTCGCCCGACACCGAATAGATCTTGGTGCCGCCGTTGTTGGGTTTGCCGCACTCGAGGTAGGCCTGGCCGCCATTGCGGATAAGCCACGGCACAGCCGCGAAGGTTTCGGTGTTGTTGATGGTGGTGGGCTTGCCGTAGAGGCCGAAGCTCGCCGGGAATGGCGGCTTGAAGCGCGGCTGGCCTTTTTTGCCTTCCAGCGATTCAAGCAAGGCAGTTTCTTCACCGCAGATGTAAGCGCCAAAACCATGCGAGGCATGAAGCTGGAAGCTGAAGCCGCTGCCAAGAATCCTGTCACCCAACAAACCAGCGGCACGTGCTTCTTCAAGCGCTTCTTCAAAGCGCTGGTAGGTCGCAAAAATCTCGCCGTGAATGTAGTTGTAGCCCACGCTGATGCCCATGGCATAAGCTGCAATCGCCATGCCCTCGATCACGCTGTGCGGGTTGTACTGCATGATGTCGCGGTCTTTGCAGGTGCCCGGCTCGCCCTCGTCGGAATTGCACACCAGGTATTTCTGGCCCGGGAACTGGCGAGGCATGAAGCTCCACTTGAGCCCAGTCGGGAAGCCTGCGCCACCACGGCCACGCAGCCCACCGGCCTTGACCTCGGCAATCACCTGATCGGGGGTCATGCCTTCGCCACCGTCTTGCGCCAGGATTTTGCGCAGGGCCTGGTAACCGCCACGCGCTTCATAGTCTTTCAGGCGCCAGTTGCTTCCATTCAGGTCGGCCAGGATTTGCGGGCTGATGTGACGGCCATGAAAACAGGTCTGCACGCCGGTGGCCGCAAACTGCGACAGCACGCTTTGCGCAGCTGCGTTGGTAGGATTGCTTGCGAGGGTCATCTTATTTTGCCTCGGCAGATTTAAGGCCATCGATGAGCTGGTCGAGTTTCTCGTTGCTCATGAAGCTGCACATGGTGAGGTCGTTGACCAGCATCACCGGGGAATCTGCGCAGGCACCCAGGCACTCGGACTGCTGCAGGGTAAACAGGCCGTCAGCCGTGCTCTCACCCATGGAGATGCCAAGCTTGTGTTCAAGGTGTTTAAGCGCCCTGGCGCCGTCACGTAACTGGCAAGGCAGGTTGGTGCAGACATTGAGCTTGTATTTGCCCACTGGCTGCTGGTTGTACATGTTGTAGAAGGTAGTGACTTCGTGCACGGCGATCGGGGCCATGCCCAGGTAGTCGGCCACGACTTTTTCACTCTCCGCGCTGACATAACCCAGCTCTTCCTGCACGATGGTGAGGCAGGCCATCACCGCCGACTGCTTGCCGTCCGCAGGGTACTTGGCAACTTCCCGGGCGAAACGGGTGAATGCCTGCTCCGACAAGGCGGGTGCAGGCACTGGGGCTTGATCTGAAATCATGGTGGTGCTCATGCAGTTTTAGCGGTCAATCTCACCGAACACAATGTCCATGGTGCCGATCACGGCAACGGCGTCGGCAATCATGTGGCCACGCGACATTTCATCCATGGCTGCCAGGTGGGGAAAGCCCGGCGGGCGAATCTTCAAACGGTAAGGCTTGTTCGCGCCGTCGCTCACGATGTAGATGCCGAACTCACCCTTGGGGTGCTCAACCGCGGCATAAGCCTCGCCTTCGGGCACATGGAAGCCTTCGGTGAAGAGCTTGAAGTGATGGATCAGCTCTTCCATGTTGGATTTCATGGATTCGCGGTCCGGCGCAGCCACCTTGTGGTTGCTGGTAATGACCGGGCCCGGATTGACGCGCAGCCAGTCAATGCACTGCTTGATGATGCGGTTGGACTGGCGCATTTCTTCAACGCGGACAAGGTAGCGGTCGTAGCAGTCGCCGGTCTTGCCGACCGGGATGTCGAAGTCCATCTTGTCGTAGACGTCGTAAGGCTGCTGCTTGCGCAGGTCCCAGGCAAAACCCGAGCCCCTGAGCATGGGACCGGTAAAGCCCAGGTTCAGCGCACGCTCCGGCGAGACCACACCTACACCGACGGTACGCTGTTTCCAGATACGGTTGTCGGTCAGCAGGGTTTCGTATTCGTCGACGTAACCCGGGAACTTGTTGGTGAAGTCCTCGATGAAATCGAGCAGCGAGCCCTGGCGGTTTTCATTCAGCGCAGCTATGGCCTTGGCGTTCTTGACCTTGCTGACCTTGTATTGCGGCATGGTCTCCGGCAGGTCGCGGTAAACACCACCGGGCCGGAAGTAGGCTGCATGCATGCGTGCGCCCGAAACCGCCTCGTACATGTCGAACAGCGCCTCGCGTTCACGGAAGCAATAAATCAGGATGTTCATCGCGCCGCAGTCAAAACCGTGCGCGCCCAGCCACAGCAGGTGATTCAGCAAACGCGTGATTTCCGCGTACATCACACGGATGTACTGCGCACGAACCGGCACGTCGACGCCGAGCAGCTTCTCGATAGCCAGACAGTAGGCGTGCTCGTTGGACATCATGGAGACGTAGTCCAGCCTGTCCATGTAAGGCAGCGACTGGATGTAGGTCTTGCTTTCGGCCAGTTTTTCGGTCGCGCGGTGCAGCAGGCCGATATGCGGGTCGGCGCGCTGGATCACTTCGCCGTCCAGCTCCAGTACCAGGCGCAGGACGCCGTGGGCCGCAGGATGCTGGGGCCCGAAATTGAGCGTGTAGTTTTTGATTTCAGCCATGGGTATCTTTTGCGACTTTGCGAACGCCGTTATTGAAGGCCACTGCCGTAGTTGTCTTCACGGATCACGCGCGGCGTAATTTCACGCGGCTCGATCGTGACCGGCTGGTAAATCACGCGCTTCTGTTCGGGGTCGTAACGCATTTCCACGTGGCCGGTGGTTGGGAAATCCTTGCGGAAAGGATGGCCGATAAAACCGTAATCGGTCAGGATGCGGCGCAGGTCATTGTGGCCTTCAAAAATGATGCCATAGAGGTCAAAGGCCTCGCGCTCGAACCAGTTCGCAGCATTCCAGATGCCATTGAGCGAGTCCACCACCGGAAAATCATCATCGGCACAGAACACCTTGAGGCGCACGCGCTGGTTCAGGCTGACAGAAAGCAGGTGCGACGCAACGCAAAAGCGCAAACCGTCGTACTGGCCGTCCTTGTATTCGGAGTAGTCGAGGCCGCACAGGTCAATCAGCTGCTCGAACCTGCAACCCGGCGCATCGCGCAACAGCGTTGCGGCTGCGAGGTAGTCTGCAGCAGCCACGGTAACCGTGACCTCGCCGAATGCGACCTTGATATTTTTAAGCTTGTCACCGAGTACCGCTGCCACGGTATCGCCAATTTGCTGCGCGGACGCAGGCGAAGCGGATGGCTGCATCAGGCCCTCGCAATCGTGTTGGTGCGGCGGATTTTTTGCTGCAGCTGGATGATGCCGTACATCAGCGCCTCGGCCGTCGGAGGGCAACCAGGCACATACACATCCACCGGCACGATGCGGTCGCAGCCGCGAACCACGGAATAGCTGTAGTGGTAGTAACCGCCACCGTTGGCGCACGAGCCCATGGACAGCACCCAGCGCGGCTCGGACATCTGGTCGTAGACCTTGCGCAGTGCCGGGCCCATTTTGTTGCACAGCGTGCCGGCAACAATCATCAAATCAGACTGGCGCGGGCTGGGGCGAAACAGCATGCCGAAACGGTCAAGGTCATAACGCGCAGCACCGGCATGCATCATTTCGACAGCGCAGCAAGCCAGGCCAAACGTCATGGGCCAAAGCGAACCCGTCTTGGCCCAATTGACCACCGAGTCGTAACTCGTGGTCATGAAGCCTTCGTTGAAAACACCTTCAAGTGACATACCCGTACCTTATTTGGTGGATTTGGTGGCGAACGTGTCGCAAAGAACCCTGAGGCTCTTTTTACTCCCAGTCCAGCGCACCCTTTTTCCACTCGTAGACAAAGCCCACGACCAGGATGCCCAGGAAAACCATGACTGACCAGAAACCGACGGGGCCGATTTCCTTGAGCGCCACCGCCCACGGAAAAAGAAACGCTATCTCGAGGTCAAAAAGAATAAAGAGGATGGCGACCAGGTAGTAGCGCACATCGAACTTCATGCGGGCGTCTTCGAAAGCCTCGAAACCGCACTCGTAAGGGGAATTTTTTTCGCTGTCGGGCCGCACGGGGCCCAACAAGCGGCCCAGCACCTGGGGCACAACGCCGACACCAACACCGACCAGAATAAACAAGAGAACAGGAAGGTATTGATCGAGGTTCATTGTGGATTCAGTTTCTGAAAAACCACCGTTGCGGTCTTTTTTCAGATTGCCGTTTGAGCCGACAGCACCGCCGGAGCGATGCTGCCGATGCTTATCAATCTGGTGCGGACGGCGAGACTCGAACTCGCACACCTTTCGGCACTACCCCCTCAAGATAGCGTGTCTACCAATTTCACCACGTCCGCGGTATTTAGCTGCCTGGATGGCATGAGGAAACCTTGCGGTTTTTGGCTTTCCAGACAGACTCAGAGTTTACCCTGAAATCAGGCTCTTCCCTTCCGTGAAGAGCAGCTTAATCACCTTATTTCGTCGGAATTTGCGCGGCGCCGGAGGCAGGGATCGCAGGCGCCGCCGGAACCGTTGCGCTGCCGGCAGCAGGGACGGAGGTTCCCGGAATCTGCGCGGCACCGGAAGCCGCTGTGGCTGGTGCAGGCGCGGTGACGGCAAGCCCGTCCAGAACGCTGGAACCGGTGGCGCGCGGCTGCGCATTACCAAAATATGCCAGCAGCAGGGTGCAGGCGAAAAACACGGCAGCCAGGATGCCCGTGGTGCGCGACAGGAAGTTGGCGCTCCCGCTGGCGCCAAACAGGCTGCCGGAACCGCCGCTGCCAAACGCCGCACCCATGTCGGCACCCTTGCCGTGCTGCACCAGGATCAGGCCAATCATGCCCAGCGCAGTCAGCATTTGCACGGCGAGGACAATGGTCAATACAACGTTCATAGATACTCCTAATTTAATAGCTGGTTGCGGCCGTTTTTATTGGGCTGCAGCAATAATTGTCAAAAAATCCGCGGCTTTGAGGGATGCCCCGCCAATCAGCCCGCCGTCAATGTCGGGCTGCGCCAGCAGCGTTGCCGCGTTGGCTGCATTCATGCTGCCGCCATACAAAATCTTTACCCGCGCCGACTGGTCGGTCGCCGCCTTGAGCTGCGCGCGCAACACGGTATGCACAGCCTGCGCCTCTTCGGGCGATGCGGTCTTGCCCGTGCCTATGGCCCAGACAGGCTCGTAAGCAACGACGATCTCGCTGATGCAATGCCCGTTGGCATGAATCACGGCCGCCAGCTGGCGCTTGACCACCTCCTCGGTATGCCCTGCTTCGCGTTCGGCCAGTGTCTCGCCCACACAGACGATGGGCGTAATGCCGGACGCCAGCGCAGCCCTGGCCTTGTCGGCCACAAGCGCATCGCTTTCACCGTGGTACTGGCGGCGCTCGGAATGTCCCACGATGGCGTAGCGGCAACCGAGCTCCTTGAGCATGGCCGCACTGACCTCGCCGGTGTAGGCACCCGATGCTTGTGCCGAGACATCCTGCGCACCCAGGTCAATCGCTGACAGGGCCGGCTTGGCCGACTTCAGGGCCTGGACCTGCGCAAGATAAGGTGCGGGCACACACACGGCCACTTCACAAGCAGGCTTGACAGCCAGCCCCTGCGCCAATGCACCCAGCAGGGCCTCATTGGCAGCCAGGCTGCCATTCATTTTCCAGTTTCCTGCAATCAGCTTTTTCATGGGCTTGTAGGTCTTTATGAGCTTGTCGATTACCAGGTCAGAACAATTTTGCCGACATGCTGGTTGGACTCCATCAGCACATGCGCCTTTGCAGCATCGGCTGCCGCGAAAGTGCTGTGAATCACGGGCTTGATCGCGCCACCGGCAACCAGCGGCCAGACTTTTTCTTTCAGGGCCATGGCAATCGCGGTTTTGAATTCCAGCGGACGCGGGCGCAAGGTCGAGCCGGTGATCGTCAGGCGCCTGCGCAGCACCAGGCCGGCATTGATCTCGGCCTTGATTCCGCCCTGCACCCCAATGATGACCAGGCGGCCATCCTCGGCAAGGCAATCGACTTCACGGGAAACGTAGCTGCCGGCGACCATATCCAGGATGACATTGACACCCTTGCCGGCCGTCAGTTTCTTGACTTCTTCCGCAAAGTCCGCAGTTTTGTAATTGATCGCATGATCCGCGCCCAATGCCAGGCAGGCTGCGCATTTCTCATCGCTGCCCGCCGTCACCAGAACCGTCGCGCCCAGCGCCCTGGCCATCTGTATGGCCGTCACGCCTATGCCGCTGGAGCCGCCCTGGATCAGCAATGTCTCACCGGCCTGCAGATAGGCACGTTCAAACACATTGCTCCAGACCGTGAAGAAGGTCTCCGGCAGTGAAGCCGCCTCAATGTCGCTCAAGCCTTGCGGTACAGGCAGGCATTGCCCAACCGGCGCGACACATAACTCGGCGTAACCGCCACCGGCTACCAGCGCACAAACGCGGTCACCGACTTTCAGGCCGGCAGCCGTCATTGCAGGCACATCACCCTCAACAATGACGCCGGCGACTTCCAGCCCCGGAATATCTGACGCACCCGGCGGCACCGGGTAGTTGCCGGTGCGTTGCAGCACATCCGGCCGGTTCACGCCGGAGGCTGCAACACGGATCAGCAATTCGCCCTTGCCCGGCACCGGCGCAGGACGCGAGCCCAAACGCAGCACCTCAGGCGCGCCAAACGAGGTAATTTCAATGGCTTTCATGCGATTTTCATATGTTTTGTGCCGCCAGCCTCCGGTTTACGGGCACCAGCAGCTACAAAATCAATAGCAGATACTGATCAGCCCCGATCCTGATCCTGGGCCGGACGGTCCAGCAAGGCCTTCATCGACAGCTTGACGCGACCCTTTTCGTCGGTCTCCAGAACCTTGACCTTGACGATCTGGCCTTCGCTCAGGTAATCGCTGACCTTCTCGACACGCTCGTGGGCGATCTGGCTGATGTGCAGCAGGCCGTCCTTGCCGGGCAAGAGGTTGATCAGTGCGCCGAAGTCCAGGATCTTGGTGACCGGGCCTTCGTAGACCTTGCCGATTTCGACTTCAGCGGTGATCTCGGCGATTCGGCGCTTGGCTTCGTCAGCCTTGGCGCTGTCGTTCGAGGCGATGGTGATGGTGCCGTCTTCCTCGATGTTGATCTGGGTGCCGGTTTCTTCGGTCAGCGCGCGGATGACGGCGCCGCCCTTGCCGATCACATCACGGATCTTCTCGGGGTTGATCTTCATCACATAGAGGCGTGGTGCGAAGTCAGACACTTCGGTCTTGGCTGCGCCCATGGCTTCCTGCATCTTGCCCAGGATGTGCATGCGGGCTTCCTTGGCCTGGGCCAGCGCAACCTGCATGATTTCTTTCGTGATGCCCTGGATTTTGATGTCCATCTGCAGCGCGGTGATACCGAAGGTGGTGCCCGCAACCTTGAAGTCCATGTCACCGAGGTGATCTTCGTCACCCAGGATGTCGGTCAGCACGGCAAAACGGTTGTCTTCCTTGATCAGGCCCATGGCGATACCGGCCACATGGGCTTTCATCGGCACGCCGGCGTCCATCAGCGACAGGCAGCCGCCGCAGACCGAAGCCATTGACGACGAACCGTTGGATTCGGTGATTTCAGACACCACACGCATGGTGTATGGGAACTCTTCTTTCGAAGGCAGCACGGCGATCAGCGCGCGCTTGGCCAGGCGGCCGTGGCCGATTTCGCGGCGTTTTGGCGAACCAACACGGCCGGTTTCGCCGGTGGCGAACGGAGGCATGTTGTAGTGCAGCATGAAGCGGTCTTCATAGTCGCCTGACAGCGCGTCAATGCGCTGTGCATCACGCTCGGTGCCCAGCGTGGTCACGACCAGCGCCTGGGTTTCACCACGGGTGAACAGGGCCGAACCGTGGGTGCGCGGCAGCACGCTGTTGCGGATTTCAATCGGGCGCACGGTGCGGGTGTCGCGGCCGTCAATACGCGGGTCGCCGGCCAGGATCTGGCTGCGCACGATTTTGGCTTCGATGTCGAACAGCATGCCGTCCACAGCCACGCTGTCGAACTCCACACCCTCGGCCTTCAGGCCCATCTTGGTCCAGGTGGTCACTTCACGCGTGGCGTGGGTACGTGCCTGCTTGTTGCGGATCTGGTAGGCGGCAGCCAGCTTTTCCTGGGCCAGTGCAACCACTTTGGCGATCAGCACTTCGTCCTTGGCTGGCGCTTTCCAGTCCCAGACCGGCTTGCCCGCGTCACGAACGAGTTCGTGGATCGCATTGATGGCAATGTTGCCCTGCTCGTGGCCAAACACGATGGCGGCGAGCATGATTTCTTCGGACAGTTGCTGGGCCTCGGACTCGACCATCAGCACGGCGGCTTCGGTGCCGGCCACGACGAGGTCCATCTTCGAATCCTTGAGCTGCGTCTTGCCGGGGTTCAGCACGTACTGGCCGTCGATGTAAGCCACGCGGGCTGCACCGATGGGGCCATTGAACGGGATGCCGGAGATTGCCAGCGCTGCGCTCGAAGCGATCAGCGCGGGAATGTCGCCTTCCACTTCAGGGTTCAAGGACAGCACGTGAACCACGACCTGAACTTCGTTGAAGAAACCTTCAGGAAACAACGGACGGATCGGGCGGTCGATCAGGCGCGAGGTCAGCGTTTCGAATTCGCTGGGACGGCCTTCGCGCTTGAAGAAGCTGCCGGGAATGCGGCCGGCGGCGTAGGTCTTTTCCAGGTAATCAACGGTCAGGGGAAAGAAGTCCTGGCCGGGCTTGGCTTCGGTCTTGGCGACCACGGTGGCCAGCACAACGGTGCCGTCCATGTCCAGCAGCACAGCGCCGCCGGACTGGCGTGCGACTTCGCCGGTTTCCATCGTGACCTTGTGCTGGCCCCACTGGAAGGATTTTGTGACTTTATTGAAAATGCTCATGTTCTTTTCTCCACTTGTGTCGAGCGCTTGAGGCAGCGCTTGAGGCCCGGAGTGGCGGCGGTTGAGAACGATGCCATTCCACAAAATGCCTGGGACCAGCGGACTGACCAGGGCTTTTCTTGTGGAATGACACAGCGCGTACTCGTTTTGCCTTGCTCCGAAGTAAAAAGCGCCTGAGCTAGTGAACTAACTCAGGCGCTTTCAAATCGTTGTTACCGATTACTTGCGCAGGCCAAGCTTGGCGATCAGCGCGGTGTAACGGTCTGCGTCTTTGGACTTCAGGTAGTCCAGCAGCTTGCGACGGCGGCTCACCATGCGCAGCAGACCGCGGCGGCCGTGGTGATCCTTGGCGTTGGCCTTGAAATGGGGGGTCAGTTCGTTGATGCGGCCGGTCAGCAGCGCCACTTGAACTTCAGGGCTACCGGTGTCGCCGGCGGCACGTGCGTTGGCCTGAACGATTTCGGCCTTGACTGATTTTGCAATCATGATTTTCTCTTTCCTGCACCGAGGTGCGCTTGCGAGCGAAGCAGCGTTCCCGACATGGGAGATGGATAAACCGCTTTCGTCGTGTTCCAGCATGAAAAAGGCCCCCAAAAGGCCTCAAACTGCGCAGAGCCTTGGATTATAGCCCAAGCCAGCGATCAAGGCGCTTTACCCCCTGCCCCAGCCTGGCAAGGTCCTGGCTGGCAAAACACCAGCGCAGCCATCCCCGGGCCTCGGGTCCGGGATTGACCATGAAGGCGTTGCCGGGCGCCAGGCCCAACCCGGCCTCCACGACCAGCCGTTTGGCCGTCTCCAGCGAATCGCCGAAACGCGCCTGGTCTTCCAGCCGGAAAAAAGCGTACATTCCTCCCTTGGCCGGGGCAACCTGCACGCCCGGCACCGCCTGCAGCAAGGGCACCAGGGTGTCGCGACAGGTTTTGAGGTGGGCCACCACCCGCGGCGTGACATCGCCCGTGCGTTCAATCGCGACCAGCCCGGCCCGCTGCACAAAAACCGGCGCGCAGGAAGTATTGAACTCCACCAGCTTGCCCATGTGCGGCGTCATGGACGGCGGCATCACCAGCCAGCCAAGCCGCCAGCCGGTCATCAAAAAGCTCTTGGAAAAGCTGTGAACCACCACCAGGCGGTCTTCCGGCGCCGCAATATCCAGAAAACTGGGTGCGCAACCGTTAGGCGTGGGCTCGTAGTACAGGCGTTCATAGACCTCGTCGGCCAGTATCCAGGTGCCGGTTTGGCGGCAATGCGCCAGGATGGCCTCCTGCTCGACCCGGCTCAAGGTCCAGCCGGTCGGATTGTTGGGGGCATTGACAATCAAAAGCCTGGTCCCCGGCGTGATGGCGGCCAGCAATTCGGCCATGTCGAGCTGCCATTCACCGGCCATCGGCTTGAGGCTGACACATTTCACCTGCGCGCCCATGATGGCAGGCTGGGCCGTCAGGTTGGGCCAGACCGGCGTCACGGCCACTACCTCGTCACCCGCTTCCACCAGCATCTGGACAGCCAGCATCAGCGCATTGACGCCGCCTGAGGTCACGGCAATGCGGTCGGCATTTATGGGCGCAGCGCCAGCGCAACGCAGCCCCGTGGCATAGCGGGCAATGGCCTCCCGCAATTCAGGCAGCCCCAGATTGTGGGCATAAAAGGTTTCGCCCTGCTGCAGCGAGGCGACTGCGGCATCGCGGATGAAGGCGGGCGTCACCTCATCACTCTCGCCAAACCAGAACCTGAGCACGTCGGCACGCCCCATGCCGGCGTTCGCCACCTGGCGGATCATGGACTCTTCAAGGTTTAAAACAGCCTGCCTCATGTTCGCCTCCAGGTCCGGAAAGTTCAGGGACGCACCATCCTGCAGCTGTTCGGCTGCTCGGCCCGCTCCGGTGTGATCGTCTTGATGACACGAAAGCCGTAACCCGACCCCTCGACGTCAAAGCGTATGCCCGGCGTACCCTGCTTGCCCATCATCGCCACCAGCAAAGGCTGCTGGAACTGGTGATCCGTCGCACGCATGGTGCCCTTGTGGCCTGAAACCGTCGCAACGGCCCGTTCCATTTCGGCCGCCACAGCCCCCGATTCGGTCGACCCTGCCCGCTCAATGCTTTGTGCCAGCGCCTCCACCATCAGTTGCATGCGCATGTGCACATAGTCGTCCTGCGGTTTCGGGAAACGCTGGCGGAAGGCCTGGTAAAAAGCCTCGGATGCGGCACCCGGCTCGTTGGGGAACCAGTCCGCCACCGCAATCACCTTGCCCACGCCCGCATCGCCCAGCGCCGCCGGCACGCCCAGCGCGTTGCCGTAAAAAGTGTAGAACTTGCCGTCGTAGCCCACCTCTCTGGCAGCCTTGATGAGCAGGGTCAGGTCATTACCCCAGTTGCCGGTCAGCACCGCCTGCGCGCCGCTGGCCTTGATCTTGACGGCGTAAGGGATGAAGTCCTTCACGCGGCCAAGCGCATGCAGCTCGTCCCCCACGATCTGCACATCCGGCCGCTGCACGGCGATCTGTTTACGCGCTTCGCGCAGCACCGCCTGGCCGAAACTGTAATCCTGCCCTATCAGGTAAATGCTCTTGAGTGAGGCATCGTCCTTGAGGACGTCCATGAGTGCAGCCATGCGCATGTCGGCATGGGCATCAAAACGAAAATGCCAGTAACTGCATTTCTCATTGGTCAATATCGGATCAACCGCAGAGTAGTTCAGGAAAAGCACACGTTTGCCTGGCGAGCGCTCGTTGTGTTTGTTGATCGCATCAATGAGCACCGCCGCAATGGCCGATGAATTACCCTGGGCAATCACCGTAATGCCGTCGTCAATGGCCGAGCGCAATGCCGCCAGCGATTCTTCGTTCTGGCCCTTGTTGTCGTAACGCTCAATCACCAGGTTGCGTGCGCCGCCGGGCAGCTTGACGCCGCCGCGCGCATTGATGCGTTCCGTCGCCCACACCAGGTTGCGAAACACCGCCTCACCCGTATTGGCGAATGCGCCGGACATGCTTTCGATCAGTGCGATCCGTATGGGCGGCTGCGCGGGCTGGGTTGCAGGCTGCGCCAGCGCCGCGAGCCAGGTGCACAGACATAGGGCTGCCAGCAGGCGTTTCAAGAGTTTTTGCATAAATAAATACATCCCTGTTTTGACTTGAATTAATCGCATGCACATCCAGTTGATGTGCATGCGGCAATCACGGTGAGCGCCGCGCAGTGTAAGGGGAAAACACCCCTTGTTAAGTTACCAAGGAACCAGCATGTTTTACTCTCTCGCCACCCGCCCCGCCCGCAGCTTCCAGCGTAGCCATGCGCCTGCCGTCAGCAACGGCGCCCTCGAAAGCTTCCTCAGCGACACATTCTCCTCGCTGTCCAATGCAGGGACGGCCAAGGCCGCCACCGTGGAAGACCTTGAAAAAACCTACGCACTGCAACTGGACGTTCCCGGCCTTGCCAAAGAGCAGCTGGATATCGGCATTGAAGGCGATGTGGTCCGGGTCACCAGCAAGGACGACGCTGCCCGGAAGGTCAAGGCCGCCTGGCGTTTCCCGCTTGAAATCGACGCAGCCAACAGCACGGCAAAACTTGAAAACGGCGTTCTGACCTTGACGCTAGGCAAAAAAGTCCCCGTCAGCAACGTCAGCCAGCTCGCCATCCAGTAAATGGACCCACGACGGGACCGCTGCGCCTGTGGTCCGGCAAAGCCGGTTCCGCGGCCCCTGCTGATGGGGAGAGCTCCAGGGCGCTCCCTGATTTCAGGATTTACGCAGTAGTCAATTCAGCGAGGCCCCAGCGCGGTTTCACATCAAAGGTATAAGCGCGCTGCAGCGGTTCCAGGCCTGCCTGCAAACGCATGCCGGCAGCCAGCGCAATCATCGCGCCGTTGTCGGTGCACAGGTGAAGCTCCGGGTAATGCACGCGGATACCGCGCTGTTTACAAATGGCATTGAGCTGGCTGCGCAGCAGCGCATTCGCCCCCACCCCACCGGCGACCACCAGCCGCTTGAGCCCGGTTTGCGCCATGGCGCTCATGGATTTTTTAACCAGCACATCGACAATGGCTGCCTGCGTGGATGCCGCAAGGTCGGCCTTTCGGTTCTCAAGCTCATCGCCCAGCTTTTTTGCCTGTGTCAGCACCGCTGTTTTCAGTCCCGCGAATGAGAAATCGAGGTTGCCGCTGTGCAGCAGCGGACGGGGCAATTTGAAGGCGGCCCCATCGCCCTGCTCTGCCAGTTTTGACAGGTGCGGCCCGCCGGGATAAGGCAGGCCCATGAGTTTGGCCGATTTGTCAAAGGCTTCGCCGGCCGCATCATCAATGGTCTCGCCCAGCAGCGCATAACTGCCCACGCGGTCCACCCGCATCAGTTGGGTGTGGCCGCCGGACACCAGCAGGGCCACAAACGGAAATTCGGGTGGATCGGCACTTAAAAAAGGTGAAAGCAAGTGGCCTTCAAGGTGGTGCACGCCCATCACCGGCTTGCCCAGCGCCGCCGCCAGCGAGCAGGCCACACCGGCACCGACCAGCAGCGCACCGGCCAGGCCAGGCCCGCGGGTGTAGGCGATCACGTCAACATCGGCCAGGGCGCGTTGCGCCTCCCTCATCACGGCATGAGTGAGCGGCAGCACGCGGCGAATATGGTCGCGGCTCGCCAGCTCCGGCACCACGCCCCCATAGGCCTGATGCATGTCAATCTGGCTGTGCAGGAAGTGGCTCAACAGGCGCGGTACAGCACGGCCTCGCGCATCCACCAACGCAACCCCTGTTTCGTCACAAGACGATTCGATTCCCAATACCAGCATGGCGCCAAGTGTAAAGTGTTCGTGGGAGGCCTTTGTTAGCTGCGGGGCTTAACCTTTCGGCACGAATGTTGCTGCATCGAGCGCAGCCATGATCAAGTCCGGACTCAGTTTTCTTATTGCCGCCCGCCAGTGCGAAATCGCGGAGCTGGAGCAGCTTGCACTCAGCTGCGAATTGGTGGGTGTGATCGGCCGACTGGTTCATGCGCTACAAAAAGAGCGCGGCATCTCCAACATCTTCCTCGGCTCCCAGGGAACACGTTTTGGCGACCAGCGACTTCGCCAGGTCGCCGAATGCGGGCAAGTTGAGCAGCATGTGCGCAAGCACTTCAATGCACTGGACACCCAGCCCGACCATGTGCGCAATGGCGCCCGGCTGTTCAGCCGCATCGCTTTTGTCCTGCACGCACTGGACGGCCTGCCCGGCCTGCGCCAGCGCGTAGACGGCCAGGCGCTGTCTCCTGGGGAGGCCACGGGGGCATTCACGCGGTTGATCTCGGGCCTGCTGGTCGTGGTTTTTGAAGCTGCCGACAGCGCCACAGACCCCGAAATCTCCCGCGCGCTGGTGGCCATGTTCAATTTCATGCAGGGCAAGGAGTTCACCGGCCAGGAACGCGCTTTTGGCGCCACGGCCTTTGCCTCCGGCCACACCAATGCCGGGCACCAACAGCAATGGCAACACCTGATCGAATCACAGGAACGCTGCCTGCAGGTATTCAGCGATTTTGCAGACCCCGGCGTTCTGGGCGAATGGAATGCCAATCAGCCAGGCGATGACCTCGCCGAACTTGAGCGGCTGCGCCGTATAGGCTGCACACCCCATACAGGCGGCGCACTGGACGCCAACCTCAGCCAGATCTGGTTTGACTGCTGCACACATCGCATAGACGGCATGAAAACAGTGGAGGACCTGCTCGCGGCCAACCTGCGCCTGCTGTGTGAACGCAAGATCGCCCAGGCCCACACCGAGTTGCGTGACCAGCAGGCCACCCTTGATGACCTGTCGCGCCAGGAGGGTTCTGCAGCCAGCCCCGACGCGCCCACCCACTATGGCCCCCAGCTTGAGCGCTCCATCCTTGGCATGGTGCAGGAGCAGGCGCACCGCCTGCAGGTGATGAGCGATGAACTGGAAACAGTACGCACCGCTCTCAATGAACGCAAGGTCATAGAACGCGCCAAGGGCCTGTTGATGGCCACCCGCAAACTCAGCGAAGACGATGCCTACAAGATGCTGCGCCAGACCGCCATGAGCCAGAACCGGCGCCTGCTGGACGTAGCCGAGTCCGTGCTGGCCATGGCCGCCTATTTGTAAGCACGCTGCTCGCAGGCAAAACTGCTGCACCGCACAAATCCCGTGCCTGCATTTTGACCATGCACCAATGATGGGCGCAACAAGAAACCGACGGGAAAGCGGCAGATCACTCCGCCAAGCCCATGATTTGAAAAGGAAAATCCTCACCTCACTCACAGAAGTAGAGATGGCACGGTTTCTGCTTTATTGATTACAAACCAGGCCAATGGCGGCCCGGCAGCAAGCCTGCAATGGCCTGTTTTTTGGACAACGGCGTCCCTCTCTTACCTGATTCCGCGCGGGTGAAAGATGGATGCCGTTTTTGTTTTCAGCTTCTTTTTGCAACCAGGAGTCCAATATGTCGCAACAACTTTCCGGCCCCACAGCACCAGCCCGCCGGGACTTCATCAAACAGGCCACTGCAATGGGTGCGGCCACCCTCCTGACCAGCGCGGGATCGGGCGGTGCCTGGGCCGCGGGCTCGGATGCGCCGGAAAAGAAGGAAGTGAAGATCGGCTTCATCCCGCTGACGGACTGCGCCTCCGTCGTCATGGCCTCGGTACTGGGCATTGACCAGAAGTACGGCGTCAAGATCATCCCGACCAAGGAAGCCAGCTGGCCCGGCGTGCGCGACAAGCTGGTCAATGGGGAACTCGACCTGGCGCACGTGCTTTACGGCCTGGTCTACGGCGTGCACATGGGAACGGCCGGCCCGAAAAAAGACATGGCCGTGCTGATGAACCTGAACCACAACGGCCAGGCCATCACGCTGTCGAAAAAACTCGCCGACAAGGGCGCCGTGGACGGCCCCTCACTGGCCAGGCTGATGGCCACCGACAAGCGCGAATACACCTTTGCGCAAACCTTCCCCACCGGCACCCATGCGATGTGGCTGTATTACTGGCTGGCAACCTACGGCGTCAACCCGATGAAGGATGCCAAGGTCATTACTGTGCCGCCGCCGCAGATGGTGGCCAATATGCGCGTCGGCAACATGGACGGCTACTGCGTGGGGGAGCCCTGGGGCCACCGCGCCATCATCGACGGCATCGGCATCACGGGCATCACCACCCAGGACATCTGGAAAGACCACCCTGAAAAGGTGCTGGGGACCACCGCCGACTTCGTCAAAAAATACCCGAACACGGCGCGCGCCGTGACGGCCGCCATCATCGAGGCCGGCAAATGGATAGACGCCAGCCTCTCCAACAAGAACAAGATGGCCGAGACGATTGCCGAGAAAAGCTACGTCAATACCAGCGTCGATGCCATCAACCAGCGCATCCTGGGCCGCTACCAGAACGGTCTGGGCAAGACCTGGGACGACCCCAACTACATGAAGTTCTTCAACGACGGCACGGTCAACTTCCCCTACCTGTCCGACGGCATGTGGTTCCTCACGCAGCACAAACGCTGGGGCCTGATCAAAGACCATCCCGACTACCTCGGCATCGCCAAACAGATCAACCAGATCGATATCTACAAGGACGCCGCCGCTGCCGCCAAGGTCAGCGTGCCCAAGGACGTGATGCGCACCCACAAGCTGCTGGACGGCACCGTGTGGGACGGCAAGGATCCGAAAAAATACGCGGACTCTTTCAAGATCCGCGCCTGAGCCAGACTGCATCAAGGAGAACACCATGGTCAGCGCCGTCTTCCACAGCCCGCTTGAAGCGGCCGCCCCGGCAGCCCGCAACGGGGACAAACCCAGAGATTCGGCAGCTACACATTTGATAGCTGCTCACACACAGCAAACGGGGGCTACAGCCCAAAATGACATGAAAACCCCCACGCCGGCCGTGGCCGCCGCAAAACCCCAGCGAGACCTTTCCTATCTCTGGCTGGGCATCCTGCCGCCGCTGCTGGGCCTGGGCCTGCTGGCACTGGTGTGGGAGCTGGTCTTCATGGGCACGGGCGGCAGCATCCCTTCGCCCAAAGACACCTTCGTGCAGGCCGTGCAAATCTTCAGCGACCCGTTTTACAGCAAGGGTCCCAACGACCAGGGCGTGGGCTGGAACGTGCTGTCCTCGCTCAAGCGCGTGGCCATGGGCTTCGGCATGGCGGCCATCGTCGGCATCCCGGTCGGCTTCCTGATCGGCCGCTTTAACTTCCTGAGCCGCATGTTCAACCCGCTGATCAGCCTCTTGCGCCCGGTCTCGCCGCTGGCCTGGCTGCCCATCGGCCTGCTGGTCTTCAAGGGCGCCAACCCGGCCGCCATCTGGACCATCTTCATCTGCTCGATCTGGCCCATGATCATCAACACCGCCGTCGGCGTGCAGCGTGTGCCGCAGGACTACATGAACGTGGCGCGCGTGCTCAACCTCAGCGAGTGGAAGATCGTCACCAGGATCCTCTTTCCCGCCGTGCTGCCCTACATGCTGACCGGCGTGCGCCTGGCCGTCGGCACCGCCTGGCTGGTGATCGTGGCCGCCGAGATGCTGACCGGCGGTGTCGGCATCGGCTTCTGGGTCTGGGACGAGTGGAACAACCTCAACGTCAAGAACATCATCATCGCGATCTTTGTCATCGGCATCGTCGGCCTGGCGCTGGAGTTCGCACTGATCAAGCTGGCCACGGCCTTCACCTTCGAAGAAGTCAAGAACTGAAGCAGCGGAGACCACCATGACATCCTTCACCACCAAGTACATCGAGATCCAGGGCGTAGCGCAAACATTCAAGACCCAAAAGGGGCCGTTCTGCGCACTGAAGGACATCAACCTGACGGTCGCCAGGGGCGAGTTTGTCGCGCTGATAGGCCACTCGGGCTGCGGCAAATCCACCCTGCTTAACCTGATTGCCGGCCTGACGACGCCCACCCAGGGCAGCCTGCTGTGCGCCAACCGCGAAATCAGCGGCCCCGGGCCCGAGCGCGCGGTGGTGTTCCAGAACCACTCGCTGCTGCCCTGGCTCACCTGCTTTGAGAACGTCTATCTGGCAGTGGAGCGCGTGTTCTCGGCCACCGAAAACAAGGCGCAACTCAAGGCCCGCACCGATGCTGCGCTGGCCATGGTCGGGCTGACCGCCGCCGCACAAAAACGCCCGGGCGAAATCTCCGGAGGCATGAAGCAGCGTGTCGGCATCGCCCGCGCGCTGTCCATGGAGCCCAAGGTGCTGCTGCTCGACGAACCCTTCGGTGCGCTGGACGCGCTGACCCGCGCCAGGCTGCAGGACGAGCTGCTGCAGATCGTCGCCACGACCCACAGCACGGTGGTGATGGTGACCCACGACGTGGACGAAGCAGTGTTGCTCTCCGATCGCATCGTGATGATGACCAACGGGCCCGCGGCCACCATTGGCGAGGTGCTGAGCATTGAGCTGCCCCGCCCCCGCAACCGCGTGGAGCTGGCCGAAAGCACCCAGTACCTGCACTACCGCAAGGCGGTCATCGACTTTTTGTACACGCGCCAGGCCCACGTGGAAAAAGCCGCTTAAAGGCAGCTTTCAGGCCTGAAAACGCACCGAGACAACCAAGGAACCACGATGGACATGCGTGTCAAGAAACCCAAGCTGGTGATGGTAGGCAACGGCATGGCCGGCGTCCGCACGCTGGAAGAGTTACTCAAGGTCTCGCCCGACCTCTACGACATCACCGTGTTCGGCGCCGAGCCCCATCCCAACTACAACCGTATCCTGCTGTCGCCGGTACTGGCCGGCGAGCAGACGCTTGATGAGATCGTGCTGAACTCCTGGGACTGGTACAAGGACAACCACATCACGCTGCATGCCGGCAAGAAGGTGGTCGAAGTCGACCGCATCAAACGCGTCGTGCGCGCGGTGGACTCCAGTGGCAACGTCACCGAAGAATCCTACGACCGCCTGTTGATCTGCACAGGATCCAACCCATTCATCCTGCCGGTGCCCGGCAAGGACCTGGCAGGCGTGATCGCCTACCGCGACATCGCCGACACCAACGCCATGATTGCGGCCTCGGAAAAATACAAAAGAGCCGTGGTCATAGGCGGCGGCCTGCTGGGCCTGGAAGCGGCCAACGGCCTGATGCTGCGCGGCATGGAGGTCAGCGTGGTGCATGTGATGCCGACTCTGATGGAGCGCCAGCTCGACAGCGTGGCCGGCAAACTGCTGCAAAAGTCGCTGGAAGAACGCGGCCTGAACTTCCTCATGGGTGCACAAACGCAGGAGCTGGTCGGCGGCACCGATGGCCGGGTCACAGCGATTCGTTTCAAGGACGGTAGCGAAGTCGCCGCCGACCTGGTGGTCATGGCCGTGGGCATTCGCCCCAACACGCAGCTGGCCGAATCGATGCGCCTGCATTGCAACAAGGGCATCGTCGTCAACGACACCATGCAGACCGTGACCGATGCGCGCATCTATTCCGTCGGCGAATGCGCGGCGCATCGCGGCATAGCTTACGGCCTGGTGGCCCCGCTGTTTGAGCAGGCCAAAGTGGCCGCCAATCACCTGGCGCAGTTCGGCATCGGCCGCTATACCGGGTCGCTCACCTCTACCAAGCTCAAAGTCACCGGCATCGACCTCTTCAGCGCCGGCGAGTTCATGGGCGGAGAGGGAACCGAAGAAATCGTGATGAGCGACCCCTTCGGCGGCGTCTACAAAAAACTGGTGATCAAGGACGACAGGCTGGTTGGCGCCTGCCTGTATGGCGACACGGTCGACGGCAGCTACTACTTCAAGCTGCTGCGCGACGGCCGCAACGTGAGCGACATCCGCGACAAGCTGATTTTTGGCGAGTCCAACCTCGGCGACGCGGGCCATGAAGGCCAGAACAAGGCCACGCTGATGGCCGACGATGCGGAAGTCTGCGGCTGCAATGGCGTCAACAAGGGCACCATCTGCAAGGCCATCAAGGAAAAAGGCCTCTTCACGCTCGATGAAGTGCGCAAGCACACCAAGGCCAGCGCTTCGTGCGGCTCCTGCACCGGGCTGGTGGAGCAGATCCTGATGTTTACCGCAGGCGGCGACTACTCGGCCACGCCCAAGCTCAAGGCCATGTGCGCTTGCACCGACCACGGCCACCAGGCGGTGCGTGACGCCATCCGCGCCAACAAGCTGCTCACCATCTCGGACGTCTATAAATTCATGGACTGGAAGACGCCCAATGGCTGCGCCACCTGCCGCCCCGCCGTCAACTATTACCTGATCAGCACCTGGCCCAAAGAAGCCAAAGACGACCCGCAAAGCCGCTTCATCAACGAACGCAGCCATGCCAACATCCAGAAAGACGGCACCTACAGCGTCATCCCGCGCATGTGGGGCGGCGAGACCACCGCGAGCGAGCTGCGCCGCATTGCCGACGCAGTCGACAAGTACAAGATCCCGACCGTCAAGGTCACCGGCGGGCAGCGCATCGATTTGCTGGGCGTCAAAAAAGAAGACCTGCAAAACGTCTGGAAAGACATCGGCATGCCTTCGGGCCACGCCTATGCCAAGGCCCTGCGCACGGTGAAGACCTGCGTGGGCAGCGAATGGTGCCGCATGGGCACGCAGGACAGCACCCAGATGGGCAAGGACCTGGAGCGCGCCATGTGGCGCATGTACGCACCACACAAGGTCAAGTTTGCCGTGAGCGGATGCCCGCGCAACTGCGCTGAGTCCGGCATCAAGGACGTCGGCATCATCGGTGTCGATTCGGGCTGGGAGATGTACATCGCCGGCAACGGCGGCATCAAGACCGAAGTGGCCCATTTCTTCACCAAGCTCAAGACGGCAGCCGAGGTGCTCGAATACACCGGCGCGTTTTGCGAGCTCTACCGCCAGGAGGGCTGGTACCTCGAGCGCACGGTGCACTACGTGAACCGCGTCGGCCTGGACTATGTGAAGAAAAAAATCCTGGAAGACCACGAAGGCCGCAAGGCGCTGTGGGAACGCCTACAGTTCGCGCTCGACGGCGAGCCCGATCCCTGGTTCGACCTCAAGGAAGCGGCTGTTGATACGCGCCAGTTCACCGCGCTGCCCGCCTGAGAGGCCGGTTCACCCTTCACACAACACAAGAAAACCTGATGCGACACACCCTTCAACGCCGCGCCTTTTGCAGCCTGACGCTCGCCCCTCTCGTTTCACTGGGCTCCCTGGCGCCTTTCACCGTCCACGCGCAAGTGGCCGGCATCGGCGACGCCATCAACAAAGCCGGCCGCCAGCGCATGCTGTCGCAGCGCATGGGCAAAGCCTGGTTCGGCCTGGGCCAGGGCATTCAGGCCGACTCCGCACGCCGCGTGCTGGACCAGTCCATGGCACTGTTTGACCGGCAGCTGGTGGAGCTCAAGGCGTTTGCGCCGGCCGGTGAAACCCGCGACACCTATGTCCAGCTCGAAGCGGCCTGGTCCGACTACAAGACCCTGTTGATTGGAACCACGCCCTCACAGGAAAAAGCCAAACAGGTGCTCGAGCAAGCCGGCAAGGTGCTGGCGCTGGCGCACAAGGGCACGGGGCTTTTTGAGCAGCAGGCCGGCAAGCCCGGCGCGAAGCTGGTCAACGTCGCCGGCCGCCAGCGCATGCTCTCGCAGCGCATGGCGCAGTTTTACCTGGCCAACAGCTGGAACGTTGAAAGCGCTGTCAGCCTGCGCGAAATCAACAAGGCCCGCGACGAGTTTGTGCCGGCGCTGGAGCTGCTGCGCAACGCACCTGAAGCCACGCCGGAGATCAAGCAGGAACTGGCGCTGGCCGACAACCAGTGGTTCTTTTTCGACAACGCCCTGAAAGCCCGCGTGACCAGCCCCAAAGCGGCCACCGACGTGTTCGTCAGCAGCGAAAACCTGCTGCAGGTCATGGACCGGGTCACCGGCATGTATGCCCGGGTTCTGGGTTAAGAGCGTCAGGAGGAGACAACCATGAGTGAATGGAAAAAAATCTGCCTGGTCGATGAAATCCCCGTACTCGGCTCACGGCGCGTTGCGCGTGCACAGGGCATGGATGTCGCGGTGTTCCGCAATGATCAGGACCAGGTCTTCGCAGTGCTGGACCGCTGCCCGCACAAGGGCGGGCCACTGAGCCAGGGCATTGTCTTCGGCACCAGTGTGGCCTGCCCCCTGCACAACTGGACGATTGACCTGGAAGGCGGCTGCGCCAAGGCGCCGGACGAAGGCTGCGTGCAGAAATTCAGCGTGCGCGTGGAAAGCGGCGCCGTGCACCTCGACGCTGGTGAGCTCGCCACGCTGGCCATCGATCTTTCCCCGCCAATAGCGGGACCAAAGCTCTTATCCCCTCTCCCTCTGGGAGAGGGCTAGGGTGAGGGCAGCCGCGTGACCACTGCACCCACCGCCGACCCTCACCCCCACCCTCTCCCAGCGGGAGAGGGAGCCAGACAAACCCGATCAACCTGCCCTTATTGCGGCGTCGGCTGTGGGGTGATCATTGAATCGCAGGGTGACGAAATCACCGGCGTGCGCGGCGACCCGCAACATCCGGCCAACTTCGGGCGGCTGTGCACCAAAGGATCGACGCTGGCGCTGACGGCCTCGGCGTCCGTCACGCGGCAGACGCGCCTCTTGCAACCGATGCGGCGCGAGCACCGGCATGAGGAGCCCAAGGCGGTGTCGTGGGACCAGGCGCTGGGTTTTGCCAGCGAAAGCTTTGCACAGATCATCCGCGAGCACGGCCCCGATGCAGTGGGTTTTTATATTTCTGGCCAGTTGCTGACGGAAGACTATTACGTCTTCAACAAACTGGCCAAGGGCCTGATCGGCACCAACAACGTCGACACCAACTCGCGCCTTTGCATGAGCAGCGCGGTGGCAGGTTACAAGCAGACGCTGGGCGCAGACGCACCGCCTGCCTGCTACGACGACGTGAGCCATGCGCAGTGCATCTTCATCGTCGGCAGCAACACGGCGTATGCGCATCCCATCCTGTTTCGCCGCATTGAAGACGCCAAGGCCGCCAACCCGGCGCTCAAGATTATTTTTTGCGACCCGCGCCGCACCGACACGGCCGAGATCGCCGACCTCTACCTGGGCATACAGCCGGGCACCGATGTGTCGCTCTTCAACGGCATGCTGCACATCATGCTGTGGGAAGGCTGGACGGATGCCGCTTACATCGCCGCGCACACCACCGGCTTTGACGCGCTCAAGGCCACGGTGCGCGACTACACGCCTGACCTGGTGGCCGAAACCTGCGGCATCAAAAAAGAAGACCTGCTCGCCGCCGCCAAACTCTTTGCCACCTCGGCCGCCACGTTGAGCCTGTATTGCCAGGGCCTGAACCAGTCGAGCAGCGGCACGGCGAAGAATGCCGCGCTCATTAACCTGCACCTGGCCACCGGCCAGATCGGCAAACCGGGTGCCGGGCCTTTTTCATTGACCGGCCAACCCAATGCGATGGGCGGGCGCGAAGTGGGCGGCCTGGCCAATTTGCTGAGCGCGCACCGCGACCTGGCCAACCCCGGTCACCGCGCCGAAGTTGCCGCGCTATGGGGCATCCCTTCCGTGCCAGAGACACCGGGCAAAAGCGCCGTCGAGATGTTCCAGGCCGCGGCCGACGGCGAGATCAAGGCGCTGTGGATTGCCTGCACCAACCCGGCCCAGTCCATGCCCGACCAGGCCACCGTGCGCCGCGCGATGGAGCGCGCCGAGCTCGTGATCGTGCAGGAGGCTTTTGCCACCACGTCGAGTTGTGACTATGCCGACATCCTGCTGCCCGCAACCACCTGGGGCGAAAAAATGGGCACAGTCACCAACAGCGAACGCCGTATCAGCCGCGTGCGCTCTGCCGTTCCCGCGCCCGGCGAAACGCGCCACGACTGGGCCATCGCGGTGGATTTTGCGCAGCGACTGGAGAAGCTCTTGCCCGGCCGCACGGCATCCGGCACAAGCCTGTTCCCCTACCCGCCAGACGATGAAGCAGCCGGCATAGAAGCCATCTGGAACGAGCACCGCGAATCCACACGCGGGCGCGACCTCGACATCACCGGCATGAGTTACGCCATGCTGGACGCCGCGCCACAGCAGTGGCCTTTGAAAACCGGTGAAACGACGGGCAAAGCCAGGCTTTACGAAGACGGCATCTTTCCCACAGCCGACGGCAAGGCGCGTTTCGTCAACACTGCCTACAAACCTGTGGCCGAACCACGCGAATCACGTTACCCCTTTTCCATGACCACCGGCCGCCTGCGCGACCAGTGGCACGGCATGAGCCGCACCGGCACCCTGGGCCGGCTGTTCGGCCACGTCGCCGAGCCCGCTGTGCAGATGAATGCGCAGGACATGGCGCGGCGCCTGCTGAAAGACGGCGACCTGGTGCACGTCACATCCAGGCGCGGCTCCATCGTGGTGCCGCTGCAGGCCTCGCCTGAGGTGGCGGTGAGCCAGGCTTTCATCGCCATGCATTGGGGAGAGGAGTACCTGAGTGGGCAATCCACGAATGGCGACACGCTGGCTGGCGTCAATGCGCTCACTACCTCGGCCTACTGCCCAAGCTCCAAACAGCCCGAGCTCAAGCACGCTGCGGTGAAGATCCTCAAAGCCGAAATGCCGTGGACGCTGCTGGCCATGGCCTGGCTACCCGAGGGCGACGTACTGACGGCGCGCGAACAACTCAAGCCGCTGATGGCGCAATTTCCCTTCACCAGTTGCGTGCCGTTTTCCAACAACACACCGCTGGCCGACCGCGGCCGCGAACGCACCGGCGTACTGTTTCGTGCGGCCAGCCACGAGGCGCCGCCGGACGAGACGCTGGCGACACTCGAACGCATCCTCGGCTTGGACAGCTCGTACGTGCTGCGCTACGCCGACCGCAAGAAAGGCCAGCGCCGCACCATGCGGCTGGTGCGCAGCGAAAGCGAGGCCCAGCTCGCCGGCTTTGTGCTGGCAGGCGACACCAGCGCCCAGGCCTGGATCAAGACCCTGCTGCAAGACGAATTGCCGGCGCAGGCCTATAGCCGGTTGCTGCTGTTGCCCGGCGCCAAGCCGCCGGTGGCGGTGCAATCGCGCGGAAAACCGGTGTGCACCTGCTTTAACGTCAGCGACATAGCCATCGACGAGCATCTTTCGCTGCTGGCAGCTGGCGGCGGCGACGCCGGCCACCTGGGCACGGACGAAGAACGCCTGGCGTCATTGCAGGACACGCTCAAGTGCGGAACCAACTGCGGCTCGTGCGTACCGGAACTCAAGCGCCTGGTGCACTCCGCCCGCAACGCACCGCCCGCCAGCGGCGCTGCACCACAACGCCCCATCATTCCCATCAAGCAGTTGGCTTAAGCAAATAACGAAAAGTTATCTGTATTCACCGACAATCTCCAAATGGGCATTAGTCAATACATCAAGGAAATCGGGCGCGGCAAGGATGGCGCCCGCGCACTCACGCGCGAACAGGCCGCGGACCTGCTGGGCCAGGTGCTGGACGGTGCCGTGACGGACCTTGAGGTCGGCGCTTTTTGCCTGGCCATGCGCATCAAGGGCGAAACACCGCAAGAGATGGCAGGGTTTCTTGACGCCACGCACCAGCGCCTGAGTCACCTGCCCGCCAACGCCGGCGACACGCCGACCGTGGTGCTGCCCAGTTACAACGGCGCACGCAAGCTGCCGGTGCTCACGCCGCTGCTCGCGCTGCTGCTGGCGCGCGAAGGCCTGGCAGTGCTGGTACACGGCACACCCACAGAATCAAGCCGTGTTTTTGCATCAGAAGTGCTTCTGGCCCTTGATATTCAAGCGCAACCAGCTATTAAATCAATAGCATCCGGCGAACTGGCCTTTGTGCCCACCGAATTGCTCTGCCCCGCATTAAAACGCCTGCTGGATGTGCGCCGCGCCGTCGGCCTGCGCAATCCGGCGCACAGCCTGGTCAAGGTCATGAACCCCTGCCTGGGCAAAAGCCTGGTGGTCAGCAGTTACACGCACCCGGAATACGCGGTGTCCATGGCGCAGACCTTTGAGCTCGTCAAGGCCAATGCCATGCTGCTGCGCGGCACCGAGGGCGAAGTTGTGGCCGACGCGCGCCGCATGCCGCAGATGGACGCCTTCATCGGTGGCCAGCGCCGCTTGCTGCAGGATGCCCAAAGCGGTACGCTGGCATCGTTGCCCGACCTGCCCAAAACAACAGACGCCGCTGGCACGGCGACGTACATCCGCTCCGTAATGGCCGGCAAGCAGCCCGTGCCGCCATCCATCGCCCTGCAGGTGGAACACATCTTGCAACTGGCTTCACAACTATGACAAGCAGCACAAACAACATGAATCCGGCCGGCCAATGCACCCTGGTCGGCGCGGGCCCGGGCGACCCGGAATTGTTGACGCTGAAGGCGCTCAAGGCCATACAGGCGGCCACGGTGCTGCTGGTCGATGACCTGGTCAGCGACGAGATCGTGGCCTTTGCCAAACCCGGCGCGCGTATCGTGCATGTCGGCAAACGCGGCGGCTGCAAGTCCACGCCGCAGGAGTTCATTGAAAAACTCATGATCATGGCCGTGCGCGAAGGCGAAAACGTGGTGCGCCTCAAGGGCGGCGACCCTTTCATCTTCGGGCGCGGCGGCGAGGAGGTCGAACACCTGCAGGCCGCCGGCATCACAGTGAAAGTCATCAACGGCATCACCGCCGGCCTGGCCGCGGTCACATCGCTGGGCGTGCCCCTGACCCACCGCCAGCACGCGCACGGCGTGGTGTTTGTCACCGGCCACGCCAAGCCCGGCGACAGCGGCACCGACTGGCGCGCGCTGGCCGAAACCGCGCACAAGGCCAAACTCACGCTGGTGATTTACATGGGTGTGAGCGGGTCACGGCGCATCCAGGACGAGTTGCTGACCGCCCTGCCCGCTACAACGCCTGTTGCGGTGATCCAGAGCGCCAGCTTGCCCACGCAGCGCCATGTGGTCTGCACACTCGCGGAGTTGCGAGCCAGCGTAGAGCACGAACACCTCGCCAGCCCCAGCGTGATCGTGGTCGGCGACGTGCTGCAGGGCCTGCTCGCCTTGCAGCAGGCACCGCAGGACGTTCAGGCCGCCTGAGCCTCCTCCTGCCGCGCGGCTGCACCTACACTGCAGTCCATGCAAAATTTCGACGTGGTGATTGTTGGTGCCGGTGCGGCCGGCCTGTTCTGTGCGGGCGTGGCCGGGCAACTTGGCCTGAAGGTGCTGCTGGTCGACCACAGCGAAAAAATCGCCGAAAAAATCCGCATCTCGGGCGGCGGGCGATGCAACTTCACCAACCGGGATGCAAGCCCCGCGCAATTCCTCAGCGAGAACCCGCACTTTTGCCGCTCGGCGCTGTCGCGCTACACGCCGCAGGACTTTATTGACCTGCTGCGGCGCTACAACATCCCCTTCCACGAAAAACACAAGGGCCAGCTATTTTGCGACCGCTCGGCCGAAGACATCATCAACATGCTGGTGGCCGAGTGTGATGCGGGTGGCGTTACGCGCTGGCAGCCGTGCAGCGTCAAGGACGTGACTGCCGAGGCTGACGGGAACTATCGCCTGCAAACCGATCGTGGCCCCGTCAGTGCCGGCCAGGTGGTCATCGCCACCGGCGGCCTGTCGATTCCGAAGATTGGCGCCACCGACTTTGGTTATCGGCTGGCCAGGCAGTTCGGCTTGCGCCTGGTGGAGCCGCGTCCCGCTCTGGTGCCGCTGACATTTGACGGTGAAGACTGGGCACCGTTTGCCCAGTTGGCCGGACTGGCGCTGCCCGTGCTGGTGGAAACCGGCGCAGCAGATGCCACACCCAAACAGCGCAAGAAGGCCACGGTTTTTTCGGAAGACCTGCTGTTCACACACCGCGGACTGAGCGGGCCCGCCGTGCTGCAGGTTTCCAGCTTCTGGCAAGAAGGCCAACCGGTGCGCGTCAACCTCGCGCCCGGCACCGATTTGCCCAATTTGCTGCTGCAGGCCAAGGCAAGGTCAAAAAAACTGATCGCCAATGAACTCGCCAGCCTGGTGCCCAGCCGCCTCGCGGACGCCTGGGTCAGCGCCGACCCGGCCCTGCAACGCCCCATCAGCGATGCCACCGACAAGGCCCTGCAGGGCCTGGCGCAACGCCTGGCCGACTGGCAACTGGTCCCCAACGGCACCGAGGGTTACAAAAAGGCCGAAGTCACCGTGGGCGGCGTGGACACCCGCGATTTATCGTCCCAGACCATGGAATCGAAGCAGCCGGGCCTGTATTTCATTGGGGAAGTGGTCGACGTTACGGGCTGGCTGGGTGGTTACAATTTCCAGTGGGCCTGGGCCTCAGCCTATGCCTGCGCGCAGGCCCTGCTTGTCCGGCAAGCCACATTGGCGGACAATTGACAACATCATCCATCCACCTGTTACAGGGTGGCGCGGAATTCCAGCTATAATCTTAGGCTTTGCTAGCAAACCCGCGCCTGGCCTGATCCTGATCAGATCAATTAAGGCGCACCTTTTGGATCAATTCATAAATGACGACCATTCGTGTAAAAGACAACGAGCCCTTCGACGTGGCTCTGCGCCGTTTCAAGCGCACCATTGAAAAACTCGGCCTGCTGACCGACTTGCGCGCGCGCGAGTTCTACGAGAAGCCAACGGCTGAGCGCAAGCGCAAGAAGGCTGCTGCCGTCAAGCGCAACTACAAACGCATCCGCGCCATGCAGTTGCCCAAGAAACTGTACTAAACCTGCAGTTCCGGTCTTGCCTCACGGCAACCCAAAGCCCGTATGAGGACGCTCTGCGGGCTTTTGTGTTTTTGACGCCCCTTTGACATTTCAACCGACCATTCAACCCGTTTCCTGGAGCCCGCCATGTCACTCAAAGACCAGATCACCGAAGACATGAAAACCGCCATGCGCGCCAAAGACAGCGAGCGCCTGGGCACCATACGCCTGCTGCTGGCCGCCCTCAAGCAAAAAGAGGTCGATGAGCGCGTGGTACTGGACGATACGGCCGTGATCGCCATCGTCGACAAGCTGATCAAACAGCGCAAGGACTCGATCGAAGCCTTCCAGAAGGCTGAACGCAAGGACCTGGCCGACAAGGAAGCCAGCGAGCTTGCAGTGCTTCAGGCTTACCTGCCGGCACGTTTGAGCGCAGAGGAAGTGACCGCCGCCGTCAAGGCCATCGTCACCGAGCTGGGCGCCAGCGGCCCCGGCGACATGGGCAAGGTCATGGGTGCGGTCAAGGCCAAGCTGGCCGGCAAGGCCGATATGGGCCAGGTCTCGGCAGCCGTCAAGGCTGCGCTGGCGGGCTGACCTCGGCAGGCGCGATCCCCGACCCCATCTTTTCAAGCAGGGGCCGCGGGACTGGCTCTGCCAGACCGCAGGCGCAGCGGCCCCCTCGGGGGGCAGGGAGCTACACGCAGTGAGCGACCGTGGGGGTCCTCAAGATCCAGCCACTTTCATACGATTCACAAGAATGGACCCTACGGTCTTGGCTCCGTAGTTGTAGGCATCCGCCCCCACGGCCTGTATGCCCATGAGCATGTCTTTCAGGTTGCCGGCAATGGTGATTTCCTCGACCGGGAAGGCGATCTGGCCTTTTTCGACCCAGAAGCCCGCTGCACCGCGCGAATAGTCGCCCGTCACGTAGTTCACGCCCTGCCCCATCAGTTCCGTCACGAACAGGCCTGTGCCCAGCTTTTTCAGCATGGCATCAAGGTCATCGCCGGCTGCGGTCTGGCGGCTGCTCATGACCAGGTTATGCGAACCGCCGGCGTTGCCGGTCGTGCGCATGCCCAGCTTGCGCGCCGAATAGGTGCTTAAAAAGTAGCCGCGCACAATGCCGGCGTCCACCACCGTGCGGGCGCGCGTCCTGACGCCTTCTTCATCAAAGGGCGCGCTGCCTTTGCCCTTGCGCAGGTGCGGGTCTTCGGTGATGTCGATATGGTCGGGAAAAGCCGGCTTGCCCAGGCTGTCCAGCAAAAAAGTGCTTTTACGGTACAGCGCACCGCCGCTCACGGCCTGCACAAAACCGCCCAGCAGGCCGGCGGCCAAAGGCGACTCGAACAGCACCGGGCATTCGCAGGTCTTGACCTTGCGGCTTTTCAGGCGCGACAGCGCGCGCTCGGCGGCATAACGGCCAACGACCGCCGGGCTGGCCAGCTCGGCTGCGTCACGCATGGAGCTGTACCAGGCGTCGCGTTGCATGTCGCCGCCCTTGCCCGGTGAAGAGGCAATCGGCGCGACTGAAATGCTGTGGCGCGAGCTGGCGTAGCCGCCCCTGAACCCGCGCGTGTGGGCGCTGAAAAAATGGCTTTGCTGGGCCGATACGCCGGCGCCTTCGCTGTTGGTGATGCGGCGCGAGGTGCCCAGCGCAGCGGCTTCGCATTCCAGTGCAATCCTTGCCGCTTCTTCTGAAGTGAGGTCCCAGGGATGGAACAGGTCCAGCTCGGGGTGCACTCGGGCGATGTCGCGGTCGGCAGGCAGGCCCGATGATTTGTCTTCTGCGGTGAAGCGCGCTATGTCGTAGGCAGCCTTGACGGTTTGCTTGATGGCCGCGGTGGAAAAATCGCTGGTGGCGGCATTGCCCCGCTTCTGGCCGACATACACGGTGATGCCCAGGGATTTGTCGCGGTTGCGCTCGACGTTCTCCAGCTCGCCCTTGCGCACGCTGACCGACAGGCCGCATCCTTCGGAAGCCTCTGCTGCAGCGTCCGTGGCGCCCAGTTTTTTGGCATGGGCCAGCGCCGTATCCACCAGGTGCTCGAAAAAATCGCGGTGGTAACTGAAACCTTTTTCCGGCTGGGTGGTGGGCCGGGCAGATGGTTTGCTGCGGGAATCGCTTGGAAGGGTCTTTGATGTCATATGGGTAGCTATGATACTGACTGCCATGAATACCAAAACCACAAAGCCGATTCCCAAAGCCATCAAAGGCTATTGGTCCAATGGCCGTTTCGTCAAACCAGAAGAAATCGCCGCTGAAGAAAAAGGCCCGCCCAGCAAGACCCAGCTCAAAGCCGAGGCCGATGAAAAACAGGCCCTAGGTGAAGCGCTGCTCACCCTGCGCGCCGACCTGATGGCGCGGCTGGACCTGCCCGACAAACTGCTCGACGCCATCAAGGACGCCAGGAAAATCACCAACTTCGAAGGCAGGCGCCGCCAGATGCAGTTCATCGGCAAGCTGATGCGCCCGCTGGACCCTGAGCCCATCCGCGAAGCCATCAACGAACAGCTCAACGGCTCGGCGCAGCTCACGCTCGCCCTGCACCTGGCCGAGCAATGGCGTGACAGGCTGGTGGCCGAAGATGAAGCCCTGGGCTCCTGGCTCAACGAATACCCCGGCACCGACGCACAGCAGTTGCGCGCGCTGATCCGCCAGGCACGCAAGGACTACAAACCCGAAAAACCGGGCGAAGCCCCGCGCCACGGCAAGTCGTATCGCGAGATTTTCCAGCTGGTCAAGGAAACCATGAAAAACGCGGCAGAGGAACCCGACGTATGAGCGCTGTACATGATGCCGTGAAGATCGGCATCGTCTCGGTCAGCGACCGGGCCTCCACCGGTGTTTATGTCGACAAGGGCCTGCCCGCGCTCAAGGAATGGCTGACACGCGCCCTGCTCAACCCCGTCACGTTTGAAGAACGCCTGATCCCCGACGAAAAGGACGGCATCAGCGCGGCCCTGATCGCGCTGGTCGATGCCGGCTGCTCGCTGGTGCTGACCACAGGCGGCACCGGCCCTGCGCTGCGCGATGTCACGCCGGAAGCCACGCTGGCCGTAGCACACAAGGAAATGCCGGGTTTCGGCGAGCAGATGCGCCAGATCAGCCTGAAGTTCGTCCCGACGGCCATACTGTCGCGCCAATGCGCCGTGATTCGTGACAAAAGCCTCATCCTCAACCTTCCCGGCCAGCCAAAATCCATCGCAGAGACGCTGGAAGGGTTAAAAAGTGAAAGCGGCGAGCAAATCGTGCCTGGCATCTTTGCCGCCGTACCTTATTGCATCGACCTGGTGGGCGGCCCCTACCTGGAAACACGCGACGAAGTCTGCAAGGCGTTCAGGCCAAAGTCGGCCCTGCGCCCGCCACCGGCCTGATTTTTATCGCCCAGCGGCTTTGGCGCGCGGTCCTTGCTCTTTTTTCCACAAGAAAGAACCCATGTACTGCCTGATCGCCCGAAATTCACAACAAAAAAGGCCTGTAGCCATTCAGGCAATAGCGCTGGCAGCTATTTTTTTAATAGCAACTACAGCAGTCCAGGCACAAACCCAGGCACGGCCAAGCGAGCCCAGCCTGCCTTACACCGTCAAGAGCTCCGACAAACTGATACGCCTGAGCCGCGAGATGCTGGTCAGCACGCAAGCCTGGAACGAGGTGGCGAAATACAACCAGCTCAAGGACCCGGACCTGATTTTCCCGGGCCAGAAGCTGGACATCCCGTTGCGTTACCTGAAATCGAAGCCGTCAACCGGCAAGGTCATCAGTGCCGAGGGCGAAGTCACGCTGGGTGGCAATAGCGCGCAGCCGGGCGCCGCGATAGGCGACGGCAGCCAGCTGAAAACCGGCGCCAACAGCTCGGCGGTGATCGAGCTCGGCGACGGCAGCCGCGTCAAGATCCTGCCCAACAGCCTGGCCGAAGTGGTCACCAACCGCGACTACGCCTTGCGTGATGCCTCGGCCAGCGGCTCGACCAACTGGTTTTCCGGCCTGATGCGGCTTTCCGCCGGCGCACTCGAAACGCTGGCGTCCAAAACCGCCAAACGCGCAACGCCGCTGCAGATCGAAACACCCACCTCGCTGGTCGGCGTGCGCGGCACCGAGTTTCGTGTGGCGTACGACGACCCAGTCAGCCGCAGCGCCCGCACCGAGGTGGTCGAGGGCAAGGTTCGCGCGGACAACCCGGCGCAGCACAGCGGCGCCGACCTGCCCACCGGCACGGGCGCTCTGGTCAACCCGCTTGAAAAAGAAGTCAAAGTTGTGGTCCTGCTGCCCGCCCCCGACCTTGCCAACATTCCCACAGAAGTGCTCAAGCCCCTGGGTGGCTGGGCCATGCCCGTGCTGGACGGCGCCGTGGCCTACCGCGTGCAGGTGTCGAGCGACGAGAAGTTCGACAAAATCGTGCGCGACCTCAAGGTCGCCGGCAACAGCGCCGACCTGGCCAGCCTGGCCAACGGCAACTGGTTTGCGCGCGTGCGCGGCATCGACCCGGCAGGCCTGGAAGGTTTTGACGCGGTCAAGCTGATCGCCGTCAGGGACGGCCAGTGGCGCGTGAGTTATTCCAGCATGAGCCTGATGAACGGCCAGGCCGTGCTCAGCTGGATTGGGCAGCAATCGAACGGCCAGCCCATGACCGGCGGCAGCTACTCGGCGCTGGTGGCGCGTGACGAGGCACTGACTCAGGTTGTGGCCAATGCCGAACGCGAAGTCCCTGGCCGGGGCCCGCGGCTGGAACTGGGCGACCTGAAACCCGGTGTGTATTTCATACGTCTGCGCAGCAAGCCGGCACAGGGCGGCGCCACGGACAGCGAGATTTACCGTTTTGAGATTCCCGCCAACTGGGGCAAAAGCGTTTTTGACCAGACCTCGTCGCTGCAGGCCGTCAAATAGCCCTGTTTCAGCATCAAAAAGGCCTGTGGCCGGCTGGTCATGCGCGCAGACAGCTATCGATTTAATAGCGCCTGGCTGGCCCTTTATTTGCCCATCAGCTGGTTGAGCTTGTCAGCCTCAAAGGTTTCCTGCAGCGCTGCATCGTCGGGCACGCAGTCCTTGTGGGTCTTGCCGTTTGCAGAGAGTTTTTCAATCGCCTGCCAGAGCAGCGTGATCTGGTGCTCCTGCGAGGAGGCGTTGTCGATCAGGCCCTTCATGGCCTGGGACACCGGATCGTCGTCCAGCGTGATGCCGTAAGCCGAGAACTTGTTCTGCGCCGTCGTGACGTCGGCGCTCTCGCCGGTTTTGGACGGGATGATGCGCGCCGGGATGCCCACCGCAGTGGCCCCGGCAGGCACCGGCTTGATGACCACGGCATTGCTGCCAATCTTGGCATCGTCCCCGACCAGGAAACCGCCCAGTACCTTGGCGCCGGCACTGACCACCACGTTCTTGCCCAGGGTCGGATGCCGTTTGGCACCCTTGTAAAGCGAAGTGCCGCCCAGGGTCACGCCCTGGTAAATCGTGCAGCCGTCGCCGATTTCGGCGGTTTCCCCAACCACAACACCCATGGCATGGTCAAAAAACACCCGTTCACCGATGACGGCGCCGGGATGGATTTCAATGCCCGTCAGCCAGCGCGCAATGTGCGAGATAAAACGCCCCAGCCATTTGAAGCCATGAACCCAGCACCAATGAGCCGGCCGGTGCAACACGATGGCATGCAGGCCCGGGTAGCAGGTCAGCACCTCCCAGGTGCTGCGCGCGGCAGGGTCGCGGTCTAGGATGCACTGGATGTCGGAGCGAAGTCTGGAAAACATGCCGTGAGTTTAGTTGTCGCCCGCCGACTCTGCTGGCGTGCTGGTTTTATGGCCCCCACACTCGTCACGTCCTTCGCCCGTTCGTCCTGAGCTTGTCGAAGGATGCCCCCAAGGATCTGCATTTCCCCTGGGTTTACCGGCGCTACGGTTTCGCGGCTTTGGACAGCATGGCCTTGGCCACGCCACGAAGGATGTGGATTTCCTCGGTACTGAGCTGGGCACGGTTGAACAGCTGGTTCAACCGGGGCATGAGTTTTTTCGGCGATGCCGGGTCCAGGAAACCGATGGCGGCCAGCGCTTCTTCCCAATGCCCGAGCATGCCCGCCACCTCCGCCGCATCCGCCAGCTTGCGCTCGCCGGTGGCCGGTTCCACCGCAAAACCGCCCAGTGCCTCGCGCCAGTCGTAGGCGATCAGCTGCACCGCCGCGCCCAGGTTGAGCGAGCCAAAGTTCGGGTCGGTCGGGATGCTCAGGGCCACGTTGCAGCGGTAAACGTCCTCGTTTTGCATGCCGAAGCGCTCGGAGCCGAATAAAAACGCAATTCCCTCCGGTTTTGAAGCCAAATCGGTGCTTGCCTCCCGTTCCGCCTGCGCAGTCAGCTCCTTTTTTGATAGCAGATTGGCGAAATGAACGCGCGGCGCCAGGGTGGGCGGGCCGAAGTCGCGCGGCGTCATGGCGGTGGCGCACAGGTGCGTCATGCCGTCCAGCGCCTCGTCCAGCGTTTCCACGATGCGGGCGTTCTTCAGCACATCCAGCGCCCCGCTGGCACGCTGTATGGTTTCCTCGCGCCTGAGCACATTGGCCCAGCGCGGCCTCACCAGCACCAGGTCGTCAAAGCCCATGGTTTTCATGGCGCGGGCGGCGGCGCCCACATTGCCGGCATGGCTGGTGCTGATCAGGATAAAACGGGTTTTCATGGGTAAATACCGGATAACCGGCCCGAGCCGGTAAAATGGCGTTATTGTCACCTGCCCTCCGGTTACCGGAACGCAGCCCTCCCGCTCTTTCTTAGTCCTATATGTCCAGCAATCTACACCCCATGCTCAACGTGGCCATCAAGGCTGCGCGCGCCGCCGGCGCCATCATCAACCGTGCTGCACTTGACGTGGAATCGGTCCGCATCTCGGCCAAGCAGACCAACGACTTCGTCACCGAGGTTGATCACGCTGCCGAAACCGCCATCATCGAAACCCTGCTCACGGCCTACCCCGGCCACGGCATCCTGGCTGAAGAGTCGGGCAGCGAGCACGGCGCCAAGGACTCCGAATTCGTGTGGATCATCGACCCGCTGGACGGCACCACCAACTTCATCCACGGCTTTCCCGTCTATTGCGTCAGCATTGCGCTGGCCGTGCGCGGCAAGGTCGAGCAGGCGGTGGTGTACGACCCCACCCGCAACGACATTTACTGCGCCACCAAGGGCCGCGGTGCTTACCTGAACGACCGCCGCATCCGCGTGGCCAAACGTGCCCGCCTGCAGGAATGCCTGGTTTCCACCGGTTTCCCCTACCGCCCCGGCGACAAACTCAAGCCCTACCTCAACATGCTCGGCGAAGTCATGAGCCAGTGTGCCGGTGTGCGCCGCCCTGGTGCCGCCGCGCTGGACCTGGCCTATGTGGCCGCAGGTTACAGCGACGGCTTTTTTGAAAGCGGCCTGCAGCCTTGGGACGTGGCGGCCGGCTCGCTGCTGGTCACGGAGGCTGGTGGCCTGGTCGGCAACTTCACCGGCGAAAGCGAATTCATGGACCAGGGCGAATGTGTCGCCGGCAATCCGCGCATTTACGGCCAGTTGGTGACCACGCTGGCCAAATACAGCAAGTTTGCCGGCGCCGGCGACAAGGCCAGGGTTCGCCATGCCACGCTGGACACGACCCTGAGCGAGACCGATGCGGACGGCAATGCCGCAGCAGCGGCGCAAGCCCCGGCAGCCAAACCCAGGCTGCAGGCCAAGCGCATCCGGGTCGGCAATGCGGCGGCCGCGCCCATCATCGACAACAGGGAACCTGACGCACAGGCCTGAGTGGCCTGAGCCGGTTTAACCGGCTAAAAAAACAGGCGCCTCTGGCGCCTTCGCGGACTGGCGCCGTTTCATTCGCTACAGTGTGGCTGATGTGCTGCCCTGGAATCCGCCTGAAATGAACACTTCGCAAAAACCGGCTACCCCCATGCACAAACGGCTGCATGACCGGGTACAAGGCTGGCTGCAACAGGGCTTGCGTGTGGTCCTCAGCCAGTATGTGGCCAACGGGCTGACCGTCGCACTCGGCCTGGTGCTGGTCATGCTGGCCATCTTCGAGGCCTCGGGGCTGGCCGCCGCGGCCACCGCCTCCGTCGGCGTGATGATCACCAGCCTGCCGGATGTGCCTTCCCCGCGCAAACGCAAGATCATGCAGATGTTGCCCGCTCCCTTGCTGGGCGCGCCGCTGTTTGCGCTGGTGCAACTGGTGCGCCAGGACGAGGTCTTGCTGGGCGTGGTGCTGGTGGCAGGCACCTTCCTGGCCATGATGATGATGGCCTGGGGCAAACGCGGCGGGCCCATCTGCTTCTCATTGCTGTTTTCCCTGCTGTTTTCCATGGCCGCGCCGCCCGCCGGCTCGCTGGAACACATCGCACAGCACACCGGCTGGTTCCTGGCAGGATCGGTACTGTACCTGCTCTGGGCGGTGCTCACCACACATTGGCTGAACCAGCGCTTTCGCACCCAGCTGCTGGCCGAGTGCCTGAGCAGTTTTGCGCAGATCCTGCGAACCCAGGCCCAGCGTTTTGCCGAGCAACCCGACCACCAGGCCCTGCTGGCCAGCATGTTGCAGCAGCAGGCCGCGCTGGCCGACCAGTTGCAAAACACGCGTGATGTGGTGCTGGAGTCGCCCACCACACCAGCGCGCCAGCGACTGGCCGCCATGCTGCTCAGCCTGCTCGAAGCACGCGACCACCAACTGGCCTGCGACCTCGACCTGGACTTCCTGCTGGAGCAAGGCGTAGGCACCACCACCCTGCCCGCACTGCAACACACGCTGGAGGCCACGGCGGACCGCCTGGAGGCGCTGGGCATGTCGCTGCTGCTGGGCAGGACCGGCCACGCGATTGAGCCCATTGCCGACCTGCGCCTGCCGCTGGCCGGCCTGTTGCCACCGCACTCCACCCCGGCAAACCAGCTGGCGCCCGAAGCCCTGAAACTGGAAACGCCCGACAGCGTGGCACTGCTGCACAACATGGCCGACCGCATCGGCCACATCAGCGACGAGGCCGTCAAGATGGCAGCCCTGGCGCGCGGTGACCTGGCACCCGAGCTGGCCGCAGTGCGCACGCAGTGGCAGCTGTTTGTCAGCGCCACCACCTGGTCGTGGAAGCCGCTGCTGGGCGTGCTCGCCTGGCGCGCGCCCATGCTGCGTTACGCCCTGCGTGCCACGCTGGCGGTAGCCGCGGGTTATGTGATCTCCCTGCACCTGCCCTGGGTGGCGCATGACTACTGGATTTTGCTCACCATCGTGGTGGTGATGCGCGGCAACCTGGCGCAAACCGTGCAGCGCCGCAATGCCCGCGTGGCCGGCACCCTGCTCGGTTGCGGCTTCGTCATGGCCATGCTGGCAACCCACCCCGGTGCCCGGACCATCTTCCTGGTGGTGGCGCTGAGCATGGGCCTGGCGCATGCCTTTGCCCTGCGGCGCTACCTCTACACCTCGATTGCGGCCACCGTGTCCGGCCTGTTGCAGGCGCACCTGCTGCTGGTCGGCGTGCAACCCACGTTTGCGGTGGGTGAACGCCTGGCCGACACCCTGCTGGGGGCACTGATCGCCTGGCTCTTCAGTTACGTGCTGCCTGCCTGGGAGCGCAACCAGCTCCCGGGACTGGTGCGGCGCAGCGTGCAGGCACAGGTCAAGCACGCCAGGCTGGCCCTGGCGCTGCTGGGCGGCCCGCAAACCTCGGACCTGGCCTGGCGGCTGGCGCGCCGGGATGCCTACAACAGCCTGTCGGACCTGACCCTGGCCACACAACGCACGCTGGCCGAGCCGCGCCAGGTGCGCCCGCCGCTGGAACCACTGGAAGCCCTGCAGGCACGCAGCTACCAGCTACTGGCCCAGCTCACCGCAGTCAAATCGCTGCTCCTGCTGCACAAACCGCAGCTCGACCTGGCGGTGGCCACTCCCGCACTGGCACTAGCCGCCGAACGCATCGCGGCGGAACTTTCAGACACGGCAGCGCCGCCCCAGACCACTACCCACCCGGTGGCGGGCCAGCCCTACCAGCCCCGGCCCGACCCACTGATGGCAGCCGACCTGACGCCCTGGCTGCTGCGCCGGCTGGACCTGGCCTGCGCCATGGCCAGGGAACTGCGCCTGGCCATGGGCCGGGCGCTCGCCTGAAGTGCAGATAGCATGAATTCGGCCTCATTCGACCAGGCACATGTTGCTCAGGCGGCGGCACGTCCGTCACCCAAAGCCAGCAGCATCTTTAGCACCGCTTCTCTGGCATGGGGCGCACGGCACAGTTGCGCATCGCTTGTCCAGAAAAGGCAGACCGAATAATGCGGCATGCCTTCCACCAGCGACAGGGCCTGTAAACCCAGGCTATCTGGCTCGCGCACCAGCGCAGGGTGTGACACCACACCCATCAGATCGCTGTGCGCTACCAGATTAATCAGCATGGAGTAGTCGGTGCAATGCACGGCGACACGCGGAGTCGCCAGTTTGCGAACGCGGAAGGCCTCCTCGATCACGTTCCCTGGCGTGCCAGGAACACCGGCAACGGCCCATTCCTGCCCTTCAATTTCAGCGAGGGTGCGCGCATTGGCCAGGGGATGCCCTGCACGGCAATACACAAAGGGTTCGCTGGTGTACATCACGTGCTGGTTAAGGCGGCCGTTGCGCAGATTGCGTGGCTGGGGCGCAATCACCAGGTCAAGGTCGCCTTGCAGCAAGCGGGCCAACAAGCCCGGCGCATTGCCCGTATCCAGCCGGAGTGCAGAAGCGGGAGCCAGCGTCCGCATGGTGTCGTAAATGGCCGGACTGTAAAGCAATCCGGCAGCAGGCGCCATGCCTACCCGCAATTCTGTAGCTTGTGAAGCCGCGCTGCCTGAAGGATCAATCTTTTCCATGGCGCGCTGGAGCTCATATCCGGCTTCGGCCACAGCGATAGCCTCAGCGGTCGGGATTTTTCGCTTGCCTTCGCGCTTGAACAGGACAAGTCCAAGTTCCCGCTGCAAGGCATTCATCGCCTGGGTAATGGCTGATTGCGATACCCCGGCGGATGCAGCCGCCTGTTCAAAGCTGCCGCCTGCAATGATCCAGCGCAGATACTCAAGATGGCGGAGTTTCATCCTGTGGTGCCACGCAAGCGGCCATCCTTATGAAGTTCAGTCAGCGGTATCGTAAGTCATCCCGTCTGAGCAACCCGAGGCGCCATCGGATTAACTCCGGGCGGGCAAAACCGTGCCTTCGCACTCGCCAAATCCGATACGGCGAAAACCCTCCCGCTCGCAATGCGCGCGCATGGTGACGCTGTCGCCGTCCTGCAAGAAGATGCGTTGCTCGCCGTTTTTCAAGGTAACTGGATTCCGCCCTCCCGCAGTGCGCTCCAGGAGCGAGCCGGCATTTTCCGGTTCGGGTGCAGATTGCGTGCCCGTGCCAAGCAAGTCGCCAGCGCGCAGATTGCACCCATTCACCGTGTGGTGCGCGATCATCTGGGCGACGCTCCAGTAGGCATCGCGATAATTGCTGCTCGACAACCTTTCGTGCGCAAGGCCGGTCTCACGCATTTTTTCCGTCTGAAGAAAAACCTCCAGGGTGATGTCGAAGGCACCGTGCGCCCGATGCGAGGCGTCATCGAGGTAGGCCAGGGGCTGAGGATCTCCAGCGGGGCGTGTCCATGGTGCATGAAAGGGCGCGAGCGCTTCCATGGTGACAATCCAGGGAGAGATGGTTGACGCAAAATTCTTTGCGAGGAACGGACCGAGTGGCTGATATTCCCAGGCCTGCACATCACGCGCAGACCAGTCGTTCAGCAGAACCAGACCGAACGCATGCTGCTGTGCCCTGGCAATGGGGATTGCGTCTCCAGAGACGTTTCCGATACCGATCATCACACCGAGTTCCAGTTCGTAATCCAGCCTTTGTGTCGGGCGCAATACAGGTGCATCTTCCTGGGGATTTCTGGTCTGGGCCGACGGGCGAAAGAATTTTTGGCCGCTGACGCCAATTGACGAACTGCGTCCGTGGTACGCGATGGGCACCCATTTGTAGTTGGGCAACAGCGGGTTGTCTGGACGAAACAAGGTACCAACAGCAGTAGCGTGGTGGATGCCTGTGTAGAAATCCGTGTAGTCCCGAATCTCGCACGGCAGCTCCAGGGTGGCCTGTGCCATCGGTATCAGCGCGTTCGCCCAGGTCGCCTGCTGGGCACTGCCCAGCCTCAGGCCTTGTGAAATCTTCGAGCGCAAAGCCTGGCGCTCGGAGGCCTCCGCCGACATCAGCGTGTGCATGTCATCGCTGTCTGCAAGACCGGCCGCGCGGAGGTCCAGTATCTGGTCCCCAATGGCCACCCCTATGCGCATTGTTTGTGCCCCGTCTTTGGGGCTGAAGCGGCCAAAGGGCAGGTTCTGGACAGGAAAATCCGTGTCCGCAGCATTGGCTGATGGAACCCAGCTTTGCAGCGATGCGTCGTGTGTGGTGTCTAACATGGTCATTTCAATTCTTGGAGTAGTCGCGCAAACCTTCCCAGCACGCCGCGTAGTCGGGGTCGAGCGTGGAGCTTTTTAGCGCGGTGGAGGTGGGCACAAAGGGGTAGCGGCTTTCGAACATGAACGCGAGCGTGTTCTCGAGTTTCTGGGGCACCAGCGTAGCGCCACGCGCCTTTTCGAAGGCTTCCCCATCCGGGCCATGCGGTACCATGCTGTTGTGAAGGCTGGCGCCACCTGGTTGAAAACCACCAGGCTTGGCGTCGTATTGACCGTAGACCAGCCCCATGAATTCACTCATGATGTTGCGGTGATACCAGGGAGGCCTGAACGTATCCTCTGCCACGAGCCACCGGGGCGGAAATATCACAAAGTCACAGTTGGCGGTGCCTGGCGTGTCACTTGGAGAGGTCAGCACGGTGAAGATGGATGGGTCGGGGTGGTCGAAGCTGATTGAGCCGATGGTCATGAAGTGGTGTGTGTCGTACTTCACGGGCGTCAAATTTCCGTGCCACGCGACAACATTGAAGGGCGAGCTTTGCAACGGTGCAGTCCAGAAAAAACCACCCGATTTTTTCACCAGTTCGTAGGCTGCCTCACCGCCCTCGCAAGCAGCCACTGGCGATAAAAAGTCACGCGCATTTGCCAGGCCGTTGGATCCAATGGGCCCGAGCTCAGGCAGGCGAAACATGGCCCCGTAGTTTTCACAGACGTAACCCCGGGCAGGGCCGTCCGGCAACGTCACCTGGAACGCGACACCCCGGGGAAGAAGCACAATCTCGCCAGGCTTGACGTCCAGCACACCCATTTCCGTACGGATCAGAAGCCGCCCCACCTGCGGCACCACCAGCATTTCACCGTCGTGGTTCACAAAGGCGCGTTTTTCCATCGAGCGGTTGGCGCAATACATCAGCGCGCCCATGCCGGCCTGCATTGCAGCGTTGCCATTGGCGACGAGGGTCGTCATGCCCTCAACAAAATCGGCGGGCACGTCACTGAATGCAGGAGGAGCCCAGCGCAATGGCTCCGGCGGGAGTGCCGTCCGTCCCTCGACGCCGGTACTCCAGAGCGTTTGAACAAAAGGTCTGTATCTCCCCGCGATCACCGATGGCTGTCGCCGGTACAACCAGGATCGACGGTTCTCATGCCGGGGCGCGGTAAAAGCGGTGCCGGACAGAAGCTCCGGATAGAGGTCAAAGGGCGCGAGCTGGGGACTATTTCGGCCTTGGGGAAGTGCCCCGGGGATGGCTTCGGTTGCGAACTCGTTGCCGAAGCCGCTTTGGTATGTCAACGTGGAATCTATTGCTTGTGTCATCGAAATATCGATTCAATCGGAAGAGGCTTTGCAGCCCGTATTTACAGGGCCAGAACAATTCGCTCGCCACGCGCCCGCGAGCAGCATGCCATCATGCGGTTTTGCCCTGCTCGCTCAGACGGCGTCAGCACCATATCGCGGTGATCTATTTGTCCGGCAACTACCCTGACTTCGCAGGAGCCGCACAGGCCTTCCTCGCAATCGCTTTGCACGTCTATATTCGCTTTACGCAGTGCCATCAATATAGTCTGGTCCGCAGCAACGGGCAACACCAGCCCAGAGTCACGCAATTCAATTTCGAAGGCGTTTTCCCTGGACGGATCCAGCGCCTGCAAGGTAGAAACGAAGTGCTCAATATGGAGTGCGCCCGCAGGCCAGTGGCTGGTGGCCGATTCAAGCGCCTGAAGCATGCGCACCGGGCCGCACGCATAAATTTGTGTCCCTTCTTCCGGGGACGCCAGAAGGGCCGGGATGTCATTGCGTTGCCCCTCTTCGCCCGAATAGACGTGCAGTTGCTCACCATGCAAGTCTCTCAGGTCATCAAGAAAGGGCATGCTCGCGCGACTGCGGCCGCTGTAGTGCAACGTGTAATCCAGCCCCAGTGCCCTGGCACGGCGAGCCATGGCGCTCACCGGGGTGATGCCGATTCCACCTGCAACAAAAATAATTCGCCGGCACTTCTCGTCCATGTGAAAGTGGTTGCGAGGCCCGCGAACGCGAACGCTATCGCCCGCACTTAGGTTGCCGTGAACCCATTGGGACCCGCCACGCCCCAAAGCCTCACGAAGCACGGCCACTTCCAGTACCGAGGTATCTTCCGGATCCCCACAAAGCGAATACTGGCGCGAGCGCTCGGGCGACCCACACTCCATGTCGATATGTGCGCCCGGCGTCCAGCGCGGCAGGGGTTTGCCATGGGGATCCGCCAGGCGCAGCTGAACAACATCGTCAGCCACCGGCGTCACCCGCTCAACAAGCAATGTGCGTGTCATGGAATGCCGTGACGGCTCACCTATGCGCACCGGCAAACGGGCCTGCAAAAGAGTTCTGTCTTTGCGTTCAGGGTTCTGCGCCGTATCCCATTCCACCAACAAATTCTCTGGCCCTCGAAAGGACGTGTTTGGCAGATAGCTGAAGCGCTGCGGCGAGAGTTTCATGTGAGGCAGACGGCGCGTGAATTCTTCCAGGAAAATCTGCATTTCCATGCGCGCCAGGTTCTTGCCCATGCACTGGTGGGCGCCATAACCGAAAGTAAGGTGATCGCTGGCGTTGTCGCGGCGGATATCCACCATGTCGGCATCAGAGAAGTGGCGTTCATCATGATTTGCCGAGGAAGTCACGATCAGGAGTTTGGATCCGGCCGGGATTTTGACGGCGCCAACCTCGGCATCTTTGGTAGCAATGCGCCGCCAGGCGGCAACTGAGCCGTTGTGGCGCAGGCATTCCTCAACGGCATTGGGGATCAGGCTGGGATCGGCACATATCTCCTGCCAAACCTGCGGGTTCTCAAGAAGCAGCTTGATGGCATTGGCGGATGCATTGGCAGTCGTCTCGTGGGCCGCCACGATTCCCGCCATCATCATCGAGTGGAGGTAGGAGTCCGTCACGATGTCCGGATGTTCCTTTTGCTTGCGAAGGCCATATTGCATCCAGCCTGAAGCGTCGGGATCGAGCCGCATCTTGTCCAGCACCTTGCCCGCGAACTGCCAGAAATTCCCAACGGCGTGCGCAACTTCGACCTGTTCCTCGACCTTGGGCCGCCCCCAGGTATTGACCGTGTGCGCGATCGAGTATTTCCGCAGTGTGTCCATATCCTCCTCTGGCACACCAAGAAAATGCAAGGCTACGGTAAGCGGCACTTCCCACAGGATTTGCTCTACCAGGTCGGCCTTGCCGTCGTCGATAAACCGGTCTACATACTCGCGCACGAGCTGGCGCACCATGGGCTCGTGATGCGCGAGTTCTTCAGGGGTGAAAGGGTCCATCAACAGCCGCCGGCGCGGCATGTGCGCCGGCTCGTCTTCATTGACCAGCGTGCGCGACATGCCGTATTTGTATGAGTCCAGCACCGCATTGGCTTCAGGACCAGTCGGCGTAATCTTCTCCAGTGCTATGGATGGGCTGAAGGTGATGTTGTCGCGAAAGATCGCCTTGATATCCTCATAGCGGCTCACAACCCAGTAGCCAAGACGAGGACTGTAAAACACAGGCTCCTGATCCCTTGCCCAGCGCAGATAGTCGGGGGGATCCTGCTGGTATTCGTCTTCAAAGGGATCAAATGCCGCAGCGCGCTTGCTGACAGGGCAGCCCGTTGGCGACTGTTCCCCTGTCAATAAGGTGTGGTCAAAAGGGCACCCGCGCTCGGGTGTAGAGGCTTGGTCAGTAGACATGATTCTTCCCATGCATGTCAGGCCAGCCGCGTGGGTCGCGGGCTGGTTTCGGAATGCTCCAGAACCTGCTGGATGAGTTGCAGCAATAACGATTCACGCAATGGCCTGGAATCGATTTCATCCCAAAGGTTTTGTGTCTCGTCGGGGTCGCTGCGAAGGTCATAGAGTTCACCCCATTCACCTTCTGCGAATACGCTCAGGCGGTGTGTGGCTGTCACCAGTGTTCGTACACGCACGGGGTGTTCAAAGCCCAGGTAGGCGCGCTGCTGGTTTTCCTCTATCAATACTGCGCTGCGTTGCGAGGAGCATCCTGTGCCGCCCACGTCAAACAGGGCCTTTCCCTGCATGCCATTGGGCGCCGCAATACTCGCACGCCTCAGGATGGATGCCGGCAGGTCAATCGAGCTGACGAGGTCCTCCCTCACGCCACCCTTTTCGCCGGCAGGCGCTTGCGGATCACGCCAGATGAAAGGCACACGGACCAGGCCTTGATAATGGATTGGCCCCTTGAGCATCAGGCCGTGATCACCCATGAGATCGCCATGGTCAGAGGTAAAAATGACGACAGTGTTGGCATCTGCGCCGCAATCCTTTAGCGTCTGCATCACCATGCCGATACGATCATCGATGTTTGAAATCATCCCGTAGGTGAGCGCAATAATTTCCTGTATTTCCCGCGTGTTCGATGCAAACATGCGCGGCGTCTCCAGCTTTGCGCGACCGGCTTCGCGTTCTTCCTGCAACCACCGTACATGGCCTGGCTCGACGCTTCCCGGACGCGCAGTGGGCGGCAAGGTGATATCCGAGGGCTTGTACATATCCCAGTACTTTCCGGGCGGTGTCCAGGGATGATGGGGGTCAGGAAACGAGCACACCAGCGCAAAAGGTTGATCAGGACGGTTGGCGTGGTGCTCCCGCAACCACTCGCAGCCCTGCTCCGCTATGAAATGGGTGGGATATTGAAACTCGGTCAGGGCGGTATGCCAGGCCTGCGGCGCAACATACGCCGGATCACGAACGCCATGCTCACGCCCTACCCTGGAGGCCACCGAGGGATGCTCGCGCTGAAGCCAGCGTGAGTAGTCCCCGAAACATTCGTCGGCATGGTGGTTGCACAGCACAACGTCCTGGAAACCGTAGTAAGGCAGTTCCAGGTGGTGATCGGGGGTTTCCCAACTCGAACGCAATTCCTGCTCGTAGTTTGAAGACTTGATCGAACGTGTTGTCGCCTCGGGGTAGCGTGCCGACTGGCGCAGGTTCTGCACTGCGGTTGTGGGGGGCAGCGCTGGAGGGGTGTCCTCCATGTTCTGGAGGTGACTCTTGCCGATAAGCGCTGTGTGATACCCGAACTCTGCAAGCAGCGCGGGGAAAGTCACCGACTCCAGCGGCAGCGGCGTGCCGTTGCCCCTGGCGCCATGGAGCGACGGGATTCGCCCGGTCAACATTGAGCCACGGTTTGGCGTGCACACCGGATTGTTGACGTAGGCGCGATTGAAGCGCGTTCCCTGCTCGGCGAGCGCATCGATATGCGGTGTGCGCAGCACGGGGTTACCCGCGCATCCCAGGTGGTCGGCGCGCTGCTGGTCGGTAACAAAAATCAGGAAGTTAGGCGACATAGCCGGTCACTCGGTGGTGATTTTTTTGCTCTTGATCAGACCTGCCCAACGGGCGTGATCCCTGGCAATCCAGTTCGCGACGGTTGCGCCGTCTTTGTCGAGCACATCAGCTCCTTGTGCTGCGATGGCTGCGCGCAACTCCGGATCAGCCATGGCTGTTTTCATGGCTTGAACCAGTTTGGCTTGAATGGCTTGCGGCACCTGAGCCGGCGCTACAACGGCCCACCACACCGCCGTTTCATCTCCCATGCCGCGAATGCCCGCTTCCGCAAACGTAGGCACCTGCGGAAGGCTTGGTGAGCGCTTGTTCCCGGTGATTGCAATCACGGCCATCTGGGGGCGGGATGCCTGCTGGAGAGCGACAGGCGTGCCGACAAACATGAGGTTTGTCTGCCCACCCAGCAGGTCTGCCATTGCGGGACCCGCTCCCCTGTATGGCACATGCAGAAGTTTCACCCCGGTTGCGTTCTCAAACAATGCCGCAACAAGGTGCGTGGGCGTTCCATTGCCCGCCGAACCAAAGGAAATGCGCCCTGGATTGGCTTTTGCCTGTGCAAGCAGGGATGGCAAGTCGGTGATGCCGGAAGCCTTGTTCGCAATCAATACATTGGATTGACCTGCCACTGACCCAATGGGCACAAAATCCCGTTTCGTCTCGTAGCCCGCTTTGGTCATCATCTGGGGCAGCAATGCCAGCTGGCCGTCGCCGGCAAACATCAGCGTGTAGCCGTCCGGGTCTGACCGGGCCACGGCCTGGGCGCCAATCGCCCCGCCACCGCCACCTTTGTTATCAACAATGACCGAAGTGCCAAGCGCTTTCCCGAAAGCGGTTGCAAAAATACGGGCAAGGATGTCGGTAGGCCCGCCCGCCGCAAACCCCACCACCAGTTTGACGGGCTTGTCGGGATAATTCTGGGCCTGGGCCGAAAACGGAAGGACCGGCAGCGCAGTGACCACTGCAGCTAACAAAAGGCGACGTGAAAGGCTTTTCATGGCGGTGTCTCTAAAAAGTTGGGTGATGGCAAATTGTGCTGATGAAGGGTGCCAGCCCGCAAGGCGACGGCGCCGAAAAACATAAGGTTTTCTTATGTGATCTCTGATTGAGAAAAAGTGACTCCTTTTGGCCCTGGCATCGCCTCTTGCAAGGAATTCAGCCAGCGTGTTGTCCCCGTAGTTACCAGCACGTCGCGGTGTGCGTCACATACAAGATAATTGGGAGCAGAGCATGGCCCCCAGGCCTCGTATTTCCTGTCCGGTTCGCATGCCTTCGGCAGCGTCATCTTTGAGATGAGGTCTGTCGTTAGGGTGGCCTTCAGGTGTGGATCTTTCCCCGATTGAGCTTCAGCCCTGGCATTTCGCCAAAAGAAGTCTGGATTACCGATCGATTTACCGTTTTGACGGCTTTCAGGCTCTTTGGGCAGACCGATGGGGCAAATTGCAGATCATCAGAGGGCGATAGAGAGTGATAAACCGGAGCGTAAAGTGTTGAAAAATATAGAGAAAACCGACATTCCCCAGAGGGAGGGTGCCGATTTTTCAAAACATACCCCGATGATGACCCAGTACCTGGGCATCAAGGCAGAGTACCCCGACACCCTGGTTTTCTACCGCATGGGCGACTTCTATGAGGTCTTTTTTGCCGATGCTGAAAAAGCCGCGCGCCTGCTCGACATCACGTTGACACGGCGCGGCCAGTCGGCGGGCGAGCCGGTGGTCATGGCCGGTGTGCCCTTTCATTCCCTGGAAGGCTACCTGGCCAAACTCATCAAGCTGGGTGAGTCAGTCGCCATCTGCGAACAGGTCGGCGACGTGGCCACCAGCAAGGGCCCGGTCGAACGCAAGGTGGTACGGGTCGTCACGCCCGGCACGCTGACCGACACCGAACTGCTGAGCGACAAGACCGAATCCATTTTGCTGGCCGTGCACCAGGGCGCACGCAACACCTGTGGCCTGGCCTGGCTCAGCGTCACGCAGGGTGAGATCAACCTGGCCCATTGCGCCAGCGAGGAGCTGGAAATGTGGATGGCGCGCATTGCGCCCAGCGAGCTGCTTTACAACGTCGATGTCACGCCGGCCTTTGAGCAGCGCCTCAAAACCCAGCGCTGCGCCGTCAGCGCCCGCCCGGCCTGGCAGTTTGACGCTGCCCTGGGCGCGCGCCGCCTGCTGGACCAGCTCAAGGTCGCCTCGCTTGCATCGTGGAATGCCGAAGACCTGAAAGAGGCGCATGCCGCGGCGTCCGCCTTGCTGGGTTACGCCGAACACACGCAAGGCCGGGCGCTGACCCATGTGCGGGGCCTGCAGGTGGTGCGCTCGGGCGAACTGATTGAACTGCCGCCCACCACGCGGCGCAACCTCGAACTCACGCAAACGCTGCGCGGCGAGGACTCACCCACGCTGTTCTCACTGCTCGACAGCTGCACCACCGGCATGGGCAGCCGCGCCCTGAAAAGCTGGCTGCTGAGCCCGCGCCGCGACCGCGCCCAAGCTGCGTCGCGGCTGGAAGCCATCACGCATTTGCGCGGCGGCCTGCAGCAGACCCTGCGCGGCCAGCTCAAGGGCAGCAGCGATGTGGAGCGCATCACCGCCCGCATCGCACTGCGCCAGGTGCGCCCGCGCGAGCTTGTGGCGCTGCAACTGACGCTACAAAAAGCAGAGCTGCTTGCGCCCATCCAGCATGGGCTACCGGCACTTTTGACCAATATTTTTGGTGATTTGCAGCCACCCGAGGGTTGCGCGGCGCTGCTCAAACGTTATGTGCTGGACGAGCCCGCCGCGCTGATCCGCGACGGCGGCGTCATCAACCACGGCTGTGATGCCGACCTGGACGAGCTGCGCGCCATACAGACCAACTGCGATGCGTTTTTGCTGGACCTCGAAGGCCGCGAAAAAGCCCGCACCGGCATTGCCAACCTGCGCGTGCAATTCAACAAGGTGCACGGTTTTTATATCGAAGTCACGCAGGGCCAGCTGGACAAGGTGCCCGACGACTACCGCCGCCGCCAGACCCTGAAAAACGCCGAGCGCTACATCACGCCCGAACTCAAGACCTTTGAAGACAAGGCCCTGTCGGCGCAGGAGCGCGCTTTGGCACGCGAGAAGTGGCTGTATGAACAACTGCTGGACCAGTTGCAGGATTTCATTCCGGCGCTCAGCCGGCTGGCGCGCGCGCTGGCTGCGCTGGATGCGCTGTGCGCACTGGCCGAGCGCTCGCTCACATTGAACTGGGCGGCACCGGTGTTCGTCAAGGAACCCTGCATAGACATCTCGCAAGGCCGGCACCCTGTGGTGGAAGCGCGGCTGGCCGAGCTAGGTGCCGGCTCCTTCATTGCCAACGACTGCAGCATGACAGGCAGGAGCCGCATGCAGGTCATCACCGGCCCCAACATGGGTGGTAAATCGACCTATATGCGCCAGGTGGCGCTGATCGTATTGTTGGCCAGCGTGGGCTCTTACGTGCCCGCCGCCAGTTGCCGGCTCGGGCCGATTGATGCCATCCACACCCGCATAGGCGCGGCCGATGACGTGGCCAATGCGCAGTCCACCTTCATGCTGGAGATGACCGAGGCCGCGCAAATCCTGCACGCAGCCACACCGCATTCGCTGGTGCTGATGGACGAGATCGGGCGGGGCACCTCCACCTTTGACGGCCTGGCGCTGGCCGGCGGCATTGCGGCCTACCTGCACAACAAGACACAGGCCTTCACGCTGTTTGCCACGCATTACTTCGAGCTGACCGAATTCCCGGCACAGCACCATGGCGCCATCAACGTGCATGTGAGCGCCGTCGAGTCCGGCGCCGACATCGTGTTTCTGCACCACATCGAGCCCGGCCCCGCCAGCAAGAGTTACGGTATTGCCGTGGCCAAACTCGCAGGTGTCCCCGCCGCCGTCGTCAACCATGCGCGCCACGCGCTCAATGCGCTGGAAGCGCACCAGACTGAGGCCCGCGCCCAGGTCGACCTGTTTGCAGCGCCGCCCGAAGCGCCCGCCATGGAGCAAAGCGCAGTTGACAAGACATTGGCTACCATTGATCCTGATGCCCTGAGCCCGCGTGAAGCACTGGATGCGCTTTACCGGCTGAAAAAGCTCTCGACCCAGACCTGACCCCTCTTACCCACACCATCTATGACTTACTGCGTTGCCATCAAACTGAATGCCGGGCTGGTATTCCTGTCCGATTCGCGTACCAACGCGGGGCTGGACCAGATCAGCACCTTCCGCAAGATGATCATTTATGAAAAGCAGGGCGACCGCTTCATGGTGCTGCTGTCGGCCGGCAACCTGTCCATTTCGCAGTCGGTGCGGGAAATCCTGCAGGTCGAGCAGGTCAAGGATGCGGACGGCGGCCCGCCCATCACCATCTGGAATGCCAAAAGCATGTTTGAGGCGGCGCGCGTGCTGGGTTCGGCGATACGCCGTGTGCATGAGCGCGATGCAGAGGACCTGAAAAACTCCGGCGTCGACTTCAACGTCTCATTGATCTTCGGCGGACAGATCAAGGGCGAAGGCATGCGCCTGTTCCAGGTCTATTCAGCCGGCAACTTCATAGAGGCGACGCTGGAGACGCCTTACTTCCAGGTCGGCGAATCCAAATACGGAAAACCGGTGCTGGACCGCGTCATCACGCCCGACACGCCGCTGGACGAAGCCGCCAAATGCGCGCTGGTGTCCATGGACTCGACGCTCAAGTCCAACCTGTCCGTGGGACTGCCGCTGGACATGGTGCTGTATGAGGTGGGCACATTCAAAAGCGACAAGCTGGTCTGCATAGACTACGACAACCCCTACTTCCGCATGCTGCACGACAACTGGGGCAAAAAACTGCGCGAGGTCTTTGACAGCATTGAAGACCCGACCTGGGATGGCGGCGAAACGCAAGTGCCGCTGATGACCCCGCTGACGCGCAACCAGCCCCTTAAAAAAATTACCTCCCCCGAAGAAAAACTGATCTAGCCCGTGCCCAACGCATCCCCCTCCGCCAAACCCCTCATCATCTTTTCCCACGGCAACAGCTTCCCGGCCAGCACCTACGGCGTCCTGTTTCGCAACCTGCAAACGCGCGGTTATGCCGTCAAGGCCGTTGAAAAATTCGGCCACGACCCCGCCTATCCCGTCACCAGCAACTGGCCGCACCTGGTGCAGCAACTCGCCGACTTCACGGCCAAGCAGGTTGAAAAATCGGGCCAGCCGGCGTTTCTGGTGGGCCATTCACTGGGCGGCTTTTTAAGCCTGATGTGCGCCGCCCGCCATCCCGCGCTGGGCGGCCAGCCGGTGCGCGGCGTGCTCTTGCTGGACTCGCCCGTGCTGGGCGGCTGGCGCGCCGCAGCGCTCAGCGTGGCCAAACGTGCACGGCTGGTCGGCTCAGTGTCGCCAGGCGCCATCAGCCGCAAACGCAAAAACCAGTGGCTGGGCAAGGACGAGGTGTTTGCACATTTCCGCAGCAAAAAGGCGTTTGCGCTGTGGGACGAAGAAGTGCTGCGCGACTACATCGAGCATGGCACCCACGATGGAGAAGGCCAGCGGCTGCTCAGCTTTGACCGCAACGTGGAAACCGCCATTTACAACACCCTGCCCGACAACCTGGACCGACTGCTCAGGCGCCACCCGGTCAAATGCCCGGTGGCCTTTATCGGCGGGCGCCAGTCGGTCGAGATGAAACAGGTCGGCATGGCCATGACCGAAAAAGTCACCAAGGGCCGCATCATGATGCTCGACGGCAGCCACCTGTTCCCCATGGAAAAGCCGGCCGCCACGGCAGCCGCCGTCGAAGCCGCATTGCTTAACATGGGCCATTGATGCGTTCTTGAGCGGCGGGCAACGCTAAACTAACAAAAAAACCGCTAGGCGCTGCCGCGCTGTGATGGCTCTGTTGCTTCCGAGGAGGATTTTCATGGCTGCACCTTTCATCGTCACCACGCTTGTGACGTTTGTCGCATGGGCCTTCGCGGCCATGCTGTCCCACAGCTTGAGCGATGCCGCCACCCTCAGCACCTCGGTCTGGCTGGCAACCGGCATCACCTTTGGCGCGCTGCTCGTGGTCAAGGCGCCCAGGCGCCCTGCAGTGCTGCTGGGCGCCGCTGTCGCCACCATGCTGCTGGGCCTTCTTGACGGCCTGAGTGTTTTGCAGGCCCTCGGCTTCGGCCTCAACGAGGTACTGTCGGCCGGGCTGGGCGCATGGCTTGCCCAGCGGCTGCGCGCGGCGGGACCCGACGGGTGGGCCGAGCCCGGCAAAGCCTATGTCGGCCTGCTGCTGGGAGCCTTGTTGACGGCGGCCCTGGGTGCCAGCGTGGCGCTGATGCTCTGGAACTGGGTACTGCCGGAGCAGGTCGAGCTGGCAACCGAATGGCGTGTCTGGTTTTGCACCACCGTCGTCGGCATACTGCTGATCACCCCGCTGATTCTTTCATTCGCGGGTTTTCGCATCAAACGCTCGGGCGGCATGGGCACCGGGCAGTTCCTGGCCGGCGCCGGTACTTTCCTGATGTTTTTTGTGGTCGCCACACTGATCTTTTCAAGCGATGTGTCCGACCGCTTTGGCGCCTCGCTAGGCCCCACGCTCACCTACCTGCCGCTGCCCTTCATCGTGGTGACGGCCATTCTCTGGAAGGAGCGCGGCGCCACACTGGCCACGCTCGTCGCAGCCCTGGCCCTGATCGCCTGGACCAATGCGGGCGGTGGCCCGTTTTCGGAAATCGAGGGATTCAAGGGCGAAGCCGTGATCGAGGTGCAGGGTTACGTCGCCGTGATGGCCCTGCTGGTCGGCGTGGTCAACGCGCTGGGCGCCACGGCGGCACAGGCCCTGGCGGACGCACAGGACTGGCGCACACGCTACCGGCAGGTGCTGGACTCCAACCGCACGGTGGTGGTCAATTTTGATGCCCTGACGGGACAGGCCCGATGGGGCGAAGGCGCCAGCGAGTTGATGCGTACCGATGCCGCCAACCTGATGACCGTGCACGATTTCATTGCCCACGCCGATCCTGCCGAACAGCCCGCACTGCTGGCCGACTGGCGCGACCTGACGCAAGGCCAGCGCGACCATGCGCTCTGGAAAAACACCCTGCGCTGGCGCGATGGCAAGGCGGTCAGCACGGACACCCGCCTCTCGGGTGTGCGCGGCGCAGACGGCCGGGTGGAGCAGGTCGCGGCGTTGCTTGAGGTCGAGGCACCCCATGGCAGCTGAAGCCCTGCCCGTGCCTGGCACCCCGCCCGCCGTTTTCCTGATCCACGGCCTGGGCGGTACGCAGTACGACCTGGGCTCCATGCACAGGCGGCTGAAAAATGCCGGTTTTGTCACGCATTCGCTCACCCTGCCCGGGCACGGCACCACGCCGGAAGACCTGGTCAAGGTCACCGCCGAACAATGGATGGAAGCGGTGACTGCCAAGTACCACGAAGTGGCTGCCCAGCATGAGACCTTTCACATCATGGGCATGTGCATGGGCGCGCTGCTCGCCACCGAGCTCGCCAAACGCCAACGCCACACACGTGGCCGGCTGATTGTTCTGGCCCCGCCGATTTTTTTCGATGGCTGGGCAACCGCCTGGTACACACCACTGCGCCATCTGGTGTATTACCTGCCGGGAGCGCCCGCCCGCATGAAGATAGAGGAAGAAGACCCCTTCGGCATCAAGAACGAGCAGTTGCGCGCCATCGTCAAGGCCAAGTTCGCGCGCGGCGAAAACTTTCATTACCGCTGGGTGCCGCTGGCCTGCATCAGGCAGGTGGACCGGCTGCGCGGCTGGGTCATGAAGGGGCTCAAAGGCATGGCCAGCGAAACGCTGGTGATCCACGCCCGGGAAGACGAACTCACCAGCCTCAACTCGGCCAACTACCTGGTCGAGCAGATTGGCGGCGCCAGGGCACGCATGGTGGTGCTTGAAAACAGTTACCACATGATTTGCGTGGACAACGACCGCGAGCAGGTCGCGCGCTGCGTGCTGGAGTTCTTTGGCGCCAGCAGCACCGCCTCACTGGGCATGGCGGTTGACGACGCAAAGATGAGCCCCGATGCCCTGCTGGCCTTTGCCCAGGAATTGCGCAGCGCGCTGGAGGCCGGCGACTTTGCCGGCCTGTATGCCAAAGGCAGCGCCGACATGGCCTGGTTCCAGCCCGGCAACAACAGTGCCAGCGGCGTGTACCGCGGCTCCAGGGGGCTGGTCAAGCTGCAGCAGTGGGCCCAGGGCCAGGCCAGGTTCAGCGCCTTTGGCCAGCCGGTCTTCAACGCCGGCGTGGCCGTGTGGCCGGCCACATTGACTGCGGGCAGCCTGCTCTCGCAAGGCGTGCTTGCCTTTGCGGTGCGCTCTGGCCGCCTGCTGGAGGCGCGCTGGTTTCCGGATGACGTAACACTCGAAGACGCCCATTTCGGCCTGCCGCTGGCCGCAACAGGGCCCAGCGAGGCAGAACGTGCCTTTGAAGCAGCGGGCGTGGCCGTCAAGACCCTGGCCAAACCGCCCGGCGACGATGCACTGCTGGCGCTTTACGCCCTGTACAAGCAGGCAACGGCAGGTGATGTCACGGGTGAGCGACCCGGCTTGATGGACATGGTCGGCCGCGCCAAATACGATGCCTGGGCCAAGCGCAAGGGCGAGGCCCGCGAGACGGCGATGGCGGCCTATACCGAGCTGGTGCAAAAACTCCAGCAGGCCTGACTTCGCCGGCCCAGCCGGATCAGCCAGCCCAGGTCACAACACCGCTCCATGCTGTTGCCAGCACCACCACACCAAAGGCGATGCGGTACCAGGCAAAGGGCACAAAGCTGTGGGTAGAGATGTAGCGCAGCAGCCAGCGAATGCACAACAGGGCGCTGGCAAAGGAAAACACCAGCCCGACCGCAAACAAGGGCACGTCAGCCATGGAGAGCAGCGCGCGCTCCTTGTACAGGCTGTAGACCCCCGCGCCAATCAAGGTGGGAATGGCCAGGTAAAAAGAGAAGTCCGTGGCGGCCTTGCGCGAAAGCCCGAGCAGCATGCCGCCAATGATGGTGGCTCCGCTGCGGCTGGTACCCGGGATCATTGCCAGGCACTGCACCAGCCCGACCTTGAGCGCGTCCATCGCGGTCATGGTTTCGACCTCCTGGATGCGCGCCACCGCCGGGTTGTTTTTCTGGCGCCTTTCAGCCCACAAAATAATGATGCCGCCAATGATGAAGGTGCTGGCCACCACCACCGGCGTGAACAGGTGCGCCTTGATGGCCTTGCCAAACAGCAGCCCCAGCACCACGGCGGGCACAAAGGCGATAAACACATTTAAAGCAAACTGCTGCGCCTGCTTTTCGGTGGGCAGGGCGACCAGTGTGTCGCGAATCTTTTGCCAGTACACCAGGATGACTGCAAAGATCGCGCCGGTCTGGATGGCGATGTCAAACACCTTGGCCTTGTCATCGTCAAAACCCAGCAAGGCGCCCGCCAGAATAAGGTGGCCGGTCGATGAAATCGGCAAGAACTCGGTCAGGCCTTCAACAATGCCCATGACGGCGGCTTTGATCAACAGTGCAATATCCACGCTGGCTCCTGAGTTTGGTGCGTGATTATCGCCCGCGCCTGAACTGCCAGATTCAAATACATTACGGTCACATGAGCTTTACAAACACTGGCACCATCACGTCCATGACGCCTACCGATAACAACACCTCTCCCGTCCCTTCCACGCCCCAGGCCATCCTTGAGTTCTGGTTTGCAGACGGACTGCAGGCCGGCTGGCCAACACGGGAGATGAAGGCCGTCTGGTTTGGTGCCGACCCGGCGCTGGACGCACAAATCAAGGCGCAGTTCGGCGGGCAGGTGCTGCAGGCAGTTCAAGGCGGGCTCCCGGACTGGGAGGCCCAGCCATTGACCCGGCTTGCGCTGGTGCTGCTGCTGGACCAGTTCACCCGCAACGTGTATCGCGGCACAGGCCAGGCGTTTGCGGGCGATGCCAGGGCCCAGCAACTGGTCATGGATTCCCTGGCCAGGGGATGGGACCAGCAATTGCCATGGGTGGGCCGCGTCTTTTTGTACATGCCGCTGATGCACGCCGAAAACCTCGCGCTGCAAAACGAATGTGTCAGCCGTTTCACGCAACTGGCCGCAAGCGCCCCCGAAGAACTCAGGACCCGCTTGCAGGGCAACCTGGACTTTGCGGTGCAGCACAGGGACATCATTGCCCGCTTTGGCCGCTTCCCCTACCGCAATGCCGCGTTGGGCCGCAGCAACACGGCCGACGAGCAGGCCTTTTTACAAAACGGCCCGCGTTTTGGCCAGTGAGCCGGACATGGCCTTCGTGGGCATCTTCAGCGTTTGAAGCCTGTCTGCGGCTTGTTACCCGCGCCTTGTCCTGCGGCCGCCCGGTTGTTTTGCCCGCAGATCGTGTCTCCCGCGTCCTACAGCCGTGTTTGCCCGCCCGGGTTGTACTGCAACAGACAAAACTGTTGAGCAAACCAACCGGGGATTTTTTCATGAAGAGCACACACAACACCGTTCGCGCCTATGGCAAGGGCGCACTCACCACACTGGCCATGGTTCTGGGCACCACCGTCCTGATGGCCGCATGCAACGTCACGCCTGTGGTCAGGCCCTACGACCAGACGAAGTTCTCTGAAAAAGTCCGCGTACCGGCAGGCAACGTGGTCGCACTTGAAACCACTGCCACAGGCAACCTCACCTATGAATGCCGCGCCAACACCCCGGCAGCCGGCAGCATCGGCTGGGTATTGGTCAGCCCTTCTGCCAATCTGTATGACCGCGACGGCAAACAGGTCGGCACCTATTCAGGCCCGCCCGCTACCTGGACCATGATGGACGGCTCCAGCGTGACCGGTACGCAGGTTGCCATCGAGCCCGTAGTCGGCGGCATCCACATCCCGCTGCAGCTCTCGGCCGGCACACCAGGCCCCGCCCCCGGCATGCTGCAAAACATCACCTACATCCAGCGCGTGAACACCAAAAACGGCCAGGACTTCATGAACGCCTGCACCCAGGCCGAAGTTGGCCAACGAGTAGTCCGCCCCTACCAGGCCGACTACATCTTCTGGAGAGCCTCTTAAGCCCTCCCGTTAGCAACACACCACGCAAGAAGAAAGAGAAAGCCCGCAGACTCCGGCCTGCGGGCTTTGCTTTTTTGCCTGATACCCGGTAAGTTGTGAATACCCATAAAAAAACCCGCACAGGGCGGGTTCTTGTTGCCTGCCATCGGTCAGATGGCAAACGGCTTAGCGACGGTAATAAACCGGTGCGTAGCCGGGGCCATAACCCGGGCGCGGGGCCTGCACGTAATAGCCGCCATGCCTGTGCGGGCGGCCGTAATAAACCGGCGGTGCCACATAAACGGGCTGGCCGTAATAGACCGGACGGGGCCTGACGTAAACCGGAGCGGGCTGCACATACACAGGCTGAGGCTGTACATACACGGGTTGAGGCTGCACGTACACCGGCTGGCTATACACGGGGTAGGCATTCGTCACACCGACCTGCACACCCGGCACGCCAATGCCGACTGAAAAAGACACGTTGTCACGGGCCTGCGCAGCGCCGGCAAATCCCAGGGCGGCCACGGCCAGCGTGGCAGCGACGCCTGCGATCAGGCCGGAGCGGTTTGCGGTGATGGCTGTCTTCATATATTTCTCCTTGAACAGGGCGCAAAGTGCCCATGTGTCTATTAAACGCATGCAATTGCCAAACGCCTACCGCACGCCCTGTTAAGAGCGTAGCGAAACGTAACTCCCGGGGGCCCTAAAATGACCTGATGACATCCCCCGCCCCCTCCAAAGCCACGGCTCCCGCGGCCTCCGACAAAGAAACCCACAAGCCGAGCAACTTTTTGCGCCAGATCATTGAGCATGACCTGGCCAATGGCACCTATGCCAGCCGCAAATGGGGTGGCAGCCCCGGCGACGCCGCCCACCACGCCGCCGGCCAGCCGGACCCGGCCAGGGTGCGCCTGCGCTTTCCGCCCGAGCCCAACGGCTACCTGCACGTCGGCCACGCCAAAAGCATTTGCCTGAACTTCGGCCTGGCGCGCGACTACGGCGGCGTGTGCCACCTGCGTTTTGACGACACCAATCCCGAAAAAGAAGACACCGAATACGTCGACTCCATCATCGAAGCCGTCAAGTGGCTGGGGTTTGACTGGGCACAGATCGGCAATGCGCCGGGCAAGGACGCGCCCTACCAGGCCAGCGACTACTTCGACTTCATGTACCGCGCCGCCGAGTACCTGATCGAATCCGGCCACGCCTATGTGGACGAACAAAGCGCCGAAGAAATGCGCATCAACCGCGGAGACTTCGTCAAGCCCGGCACCGACAGCCCCTTCCGCAGCCGCACACCGGCGGAAAACCTGGCGCGCTTTCGCGAAATGCGCGACGGCAAGCTCGAAGACGGCGCCGCCGTGCTGCGCGCCAAAATCGACATGGCCTCGCCCAACATCAACCTGCGCGACCCGGCCATTTACCGCATACGCCGCGCACACCACCACAACACCGGCGACAAATGGTGCATCTACCCCATGTACACCTTTGCCCACCCGGTCGAAGACGCGCTGGAACAGATCACCCACAGCATCTGCACGCTGGAGTTTGAAGACCAGCGCCCGTTTTACGACTGGCTGCTGGACAGATTGTGTGAAGGCGGCCTGATCGCCACACCGCATCCGCACCAGTACGAATTTGCGCGCCTCAACCTCACCTATGTGCTGACGAGCAAACGCAAGCTCGCGCAACTCGTCAACGAAAAACGCGTCAGCGGCTGGGACGACCCGCGCATGCCCACCATCGTCGGCCTGCGCCGCCGCGGCTACACGGCGGAAGCCATTCAACTCTTTGCCGAACGCATAGGCGTGTCCAAAAGCGACAGCTGGATTGACTACAGCACGCTCGAAGGCGCGCTGCGCGACACGCTGGACCCCATCGCCCCGCGCGCCATGGCTGTGCTCGACCCCGTCAAACTGGTGCTGACCAACTGGGACGAGGTCATGGGCGCCGGAACATTGGACGACTGCTCCGCCCCCGTGCACCCACACCACCCTGAACAAGGCACACGCCACTTCAAGATCGGCAAAGAGGTGTGGATTGAACGCACCGACTACGAAGAAACACCGCCCAAAGGTTTCTTCCGCCTCTTCCCCGCGCACACCAATGCCAGCGGCCAGGCCATTGCCGCCAGCAAGGTGCGCCTGAAGTACGGCCACGTCATCGAATGCGTGGGCGCCACCAAAGACGCCAATGGCCAAGTCACCGAAGTGCAAGCCAAGTTGATCCCCGACACCAAGAGCGGTACGCCCGGCGCGGACAGTGTCAAGGTCAAGGGTGTGATTACCTGGGTAGGCGTGAACGATGCGGTACAGGCCGAAGTACGGCTGTATGACCGGCTGTTTACCGAAGCGCATCCCGAAGCGAACGGCAATGATTTTCTGGAGAACCTGAACGCCAACAGCTTGAGCGTGGTCACGGCTTATGTGGAGCCGTCAATGGCCAGCATCCCCGCCGGTCAGCGCTTCCAGTTTGAGCGGCATGGCTACTTTGTGACCGACCTGGTAGACCACGGTACGGGTAAAGCCGTATTGAACCGGGTGACGGGAATGAAGGATTCATTTGGCAAATGAATCACGCTCAAAAGTCAATGTGACTAATTGTCATTTTTGTATTCATGCGTTACCATGAGCATTCGCAGGATCACCTGCGAAATCAGGTGAAACACCTGATCCACTGTTCTTTGATTAGCTTTTAAGTTGAGCGGAAAAATCTGGGTCTCTTGCATGAGACGTTCCATCAGGTTAACTGTATGGAACTTAACCGGGGCGTAAGGGGTGAAGACCGATGACGATGCGAGGTAATTCGGCACGGCGCGGCCTCTCCTTTTACAGATACGGTTGTTGAACGAAACATGCAGGCACTTGAGCTGACGGTAGGTTGTTAGTTTTCCGTTTCCTTTGGTAGTTGAACGTCGCAGGAATGTCCCTGCGAATAACCCAAAGGAAAGCGTTATGTCTAAAAAGACAAAATCCAACTTAAAAACCTGCGGTGCTCGCACCGCTAAGAAGATGACTACTGCCGAGCGTGAGCTCTGCAATAACAAAAGTGGAGCCTACCGTTGGCTCAATTGGTTCTTTCTCCTGATAAAGGTGGAGGACCTTTTTGAATCTTTGTTGGAGCGTTTGCCCCTCTAAAGTAAGTGCCTGTTTTTTTATGCAACCAACTTATCTCGAAAAACCAATCGGCAGTCCAGAAGCTCTAGCCGGAGTGCTCGGGTTGAGCGTCACAGTTCTTACCGATTTTGCAGCGACCGCATCATCAAAATATACGCATTTTGAAATAGATAAGGCAAACGGCAAAAAACGAGAAATTTCCAGTCCGAATCATGATCTAAAAATAATTCAAAAAAGGATCAATCGCTTTGTATTCGGAAAAGTGAAATATCCCGAATACCTTTTCGGCGGAATTGAGGGGCGCGATTATGTCAAAAATGCAAGCATCCACGCCAATGCAAAAGCGCTTATTACTCTAGACATAAAAGATTTTTATCCGAATATCCAAGCTAAGCATGTCTTTAAGATATTCAAATATTTCTGCAAATTCCCAGACTCAGTCGCGACGCTGCTAACTGACTTAACGACTCTAAAAGGATCAGTTCCTCAGGGTGCCTGCACGAGCTCGCACATAGCTAACTTGGTGTTCTACGACACTGAACATCGAATCGTTCGAGAATTTTCTCAGAAAAAATTAAGCTATAGCCGTCTGCTCGACGACATGTGCATCTCTTCTACAAAAGTGATGTCAGCATCGACGCTTAAAGCCACTATTGATAGTATTTCCGCCGTTTTGCACGGGAAAAATTTCAAACTAAAAAGTAGCAAAACCAAAATTTCATCGGCCTCAAATCCGGAAGATCTGATGGAGGTCACGGGACTTTGGTTGAACAGAGGGCATCCCCGAGTTCGGCGAGCAGAGCGGATAGATATACGTTCAGAACTGTTCAGATGCGAAGAACTTTTTAAAATCTCGAGGACAAGCCCCGAGTACCACCGTGAGCATGATCGCTTATCCGGCCGTGTTGCAAAGCTATCCTATCTTAAGCATTCTGAGTCCAAACCCTATAGGGCTCGGCTGAGGAAAATCCTCCCCCACTACGACCTCGGCGATCGAACAAAAACACTCAAACTGGTTAACGTCATAGAACGCACATCGGTAGGAGATCGAAGCAAATACTCATACATCGAACGTTTCCACCAACTGATGTATCGAATCAATATCCTCTCTAGATCAGATACCGGATTAGCACAAGCATTGAGGATTCGGATGAGTCTATGCCAGCCCACCAGTACAAAGGAGAAAATTACCTATGGTGAATAATGCGCAAGCTTATGGAGTAGTCAAGGTTTACTACCCTCTAAAAGGTTTTGGGTTTATCACTAGGGAGAAGGGGAAGGATCTCTTTTTTTTTAGAAGCTCTGTCGCTGATGAAGCAGCCTTAATTGAAGGAGCAACGGTGCGATTTCAAATCGAACATGGCGAGAAAGGACCTAGCGCTGTCAGCGTCAAACGCGAGGGTTAGAGCGTTCCCTCGACTCAACAAAGTCAAAGAGGTGTTCGTCCCGCGCGATCAAGAACTGGTTTGAACCCCTGATCAGCTTTTCCTCTCAACCGGGTTAGGCAACAACCAACTAGCCGCATACGCCCGCATGAACTCCTTGGCCTTTTCCCGCACTCAGCCAGTCGGCGTAGGTGCCCTCGTTCAGGATCGCCAACATGCGTTTTCGCTACCGGACTACTCACGCGACAGACTGCAGAGTCCATAAACAAAAATCCCCGCATTCTGGCGCGAAACCAGATCCCGCGCACCCCGCAGAACGGCGAGCTAACCTCCGGGCACAACTAGCCCCCCTTCTTTGCACGAACTGCCCGCGCGGTATACAGACAAGACACATCCGCCATGCACCATGGAGGCTCAAGAACACAAGGAGCCACACCATGAAAACCATGAAGTCCACCACCATCGTTTGTGCGATTGCCTTGGCCGGCGTGAGCCTCAGCTCGCTCTCGTTTGCCCAGGGCTACGACGGGCGTAACGGACCACCCCAGGGGCGGCCGCAGGTTCAGCAGCAGCACGGTCCGCAGCATGGGCCGCAACCCAACCAGTACCGTCATGCGCGCCCCATGGACCACCGTTTTGACCACAGCGACATGCGGCGCAATGACCGCGGCCATTACTACAACGCACGTGGCCCGGAATTCAGGCGCGGCGGTTACATTCCGCGCGATTTCCGCAACCGCCAGTACTACGTGACCGACTACCGCGCCTACCACCTGAGCCCACCTCCACGCGGCCAGCAATGGGTGCAGGTGGGCAGTGACTATGTGCTGATTGCCATCGCCACGGGCCTGATCGCCAACATCGTTCTTAGCCGCTAAAGTGGCGGCATACCGCGAAGCCCGGGTGAGCCATGCGCGCCCGGGCTTTCGCTGGAACCAATGGCGCACGCGCTGCTCCATATACCCATATCCACTGATGAGAACAACGAATGCTGCACGCCCTCAAGGAACTGTTTGAAAGCCTGCTGGCCCCGGCCGGCAGCCAGTCGCCGCAGGAGCGTGAGCATGCGCTTCAACTGGCCACGGCCGTGCTGCTGACGGAGGTGATGCGGGTAGACGGCAGCTCGGATGCCGCGCAGCAAGCGGCGATCATGGCTGCGCTGCGTGAAAGGTTTGCCCTGCCCGATGACGCGCTGGCGCAACTGGTGCAGCAGGCCAGGCAGGCAGCCCAAACGGCCAATGACTACTACCACTTCACCAGCAGCATGAACGAGCAGTTCACGCAGGCGCAGAAAATCGAGGTGGTGGAGGCCATGTGGCGGGTGGCTTATGCCGACGCCCATCTTGACGCGAACGAAATCAGCCTGATCGGCAAGATTGCAAACCTGCTCTACGTGACCCAGGGCGAGTACATAGGCGCCAAGATGCGGGCCAAGGAAGCGGCGCAGCTTGGATAGTCGCCAGGGCACATGAAACCCGGTGTCTCCCGCGTGCCAGGTGACGGCAGTGCACAGCGCCTAAACTTGGCGCCACACACCCTACGGAGACCTTCACCATGATCACGCTTTGCGGCTTTCCTGTTTCAAACTACTACAACAAGGTCAAGCTCGCGCTGCTTGAAAAAGGCGTGCCGTTTACCGAAGAACATGTGGCCACCAAAAGCACTGACGAAGCAGTGCTGTCCATCTCGCCGCTGGCCAAGATCCCGTTCATCCGCACGCCGCAGGGCGGCTTGTGCGAGAGCGAGGCCATCGTCGAATACATAGAGGCTGCTTATCCCAATCCGCCATTGCTGCCGGCAGACCCGTTTGCCGCAGCCAAGGTGCGCGAGCTCGTCACCTTCATTGACCTGCACCTGGAGCTGGTGGCGCGCGACCTGTACCCGCAGGCCTTTTTTGGCGGCAGCGTAAGCGAGTCAAGCCTGGCGCGCATTCGCAAGCAGCTGGACAAGAACATCCTGGCCTTCAAGCGCCTCGTCAAGTTCGCGCCCTATGCGGCGGGTGACACCTTCACCCTGGCCGACTGCGCCGCGTTTGCCAGCCTGCCGCTGGTGGGCATGGCCACCAAGGCGGTGTATGGCGAAGACCTGCTGCTGGCCGCCGGTGTGGACTACAAACCCTACATCAAACTGGTCGGCGAGCGACCCAGCGCACAGAAGGTGCTGGCGGATCGCAAGGCGGCAACCAGCAAGACCTAGCTTTTTCAATGTGGCCCCGGTGCGGGATTTTGCACCGGGTTCACCAGACTGAATACGCTATTATTTTTATAGCCGCTTGCGCTTGCCAATCAATCGCTACAGCAGCATTTCGCTTGAATTTTCGGTTCAAGCTGGTTAGTGGATGATGCCCAGCGGCTTTTTCTCAACCGGGTTGGCGTGCAGCCAGTTGGCCGGATAGGCCCGCATGAACTCTTTGGCCTTCTCATGGCGGGCGCCCAGCCAGGCGTCGTAGGCGCCCTCGTTCAGGATGGCCAGCATGCGCTTTTCATTGCCGGGCTGCTGGTAGCGGCTCATCAGGGCGTGGCTGTTGGCATTCACCGTGAGCAGGGTGTAGCTGACGATGGTCTCGCCATCCGCGCCCGTCCAGCTCTCCCACAAGCCTGCCACCCCCATGGGTTTGCCATCGACCCTGGCAATGCGCGTGGGCACGGCCTTGCCGCTGCGCCAGTCGTCTTCCATGAAGGCCATCATGGGCACGATGCAGCGCTGCCCGGCCAGCCAGGCTTCGCGAAAGTTGCTGGATGTGGTGACGGTTTCTGACCGTGCGTTGACCAGCTTGGTCGAACGCAGCTTGGCGTCGGAAGCCGACTTGACCCAGCGCGGCACCAGGCCAAACTGCCCGGCGACCAGTTCATGCGATGGCAGCGCACGCGAGGGCTTGTCAGCGTCGGCGGTCTCCTGGGCATCTTCGGTTTCTTCTGTTTTTGTCACGCGGATGAAAACACCCGGCTGGCGCGGCCACACCTGGCGTTCCACGGGTGAAACAGGGGCCGCCACACGAAAGACATCGGGGTAAAGCGTCGCGGTTTTAATGCTCTCGTATTGGGTACTCATGCGGCGATGCTATCGCAGTGCCGCTGCCCGGCTTGCAAAACCCTTATACAAACAAGCCCCGGCTGGGCTCACCTCTCTAGCCCATTAGGTCGCACTCACTAGGGAAAACCCGCAATATAGCGGCATCTCTCCAGTTTCAAACCTACTCAAAGGAAACGCCATGAGCGCCAAAAACCTGTCTACCGTTGCCAGCGATCTGATCGCGTCTTACGGCAATACCGCCAAAAACGTTATCGATGCCTACCGCGCCGGCGGCGAGCGTGTGGTCAGCCTGCTGGAGCAGCGCTGGAACCGCGCACTGAAAGAGTCGCGCCCGGAGCTGACGGCTGAAGTCGCCAAAAACGCCTCGGCTGCGCAGGTCGCATTCAGCACCTTCTACTTCAAGGGCCTGAGCCTGACGACCGATGGCGCGCAGCAAGTTGTCAAGCAACTGGTCAAGGTGGCCGAGGCCGGTGTCGAGCGCGCTGCGGCGAACGCAGCCCTGTTTGAAGAAAAAACCGGCGTGACCGCGCTGCAGACGCTGGCGCAAGCCACGGCTCCAGGCGCATTGGCACTGAGCAAACTGGCCGCACAGATCGAGCAAAAAACCGCGGACCTGGCCAGCAAGATTGCAGGCGACGATGTAACGACTGTGAGCGCCAAACGCCCATCAGCCTTCAGCCAGCGCCGCGCTTCCAGGGCCGTTTAAGCCGTTTCTTAAGGAAAAAGTGCCTGTAGCCCCGGTAGAACGGGCGCAACCAGCTATCAAAGGTATAGCAAATTAAACCAGCAAGCCGGCACCTCGCCGGCTTTGGTTTTTCTCCGTGGCCCGCTTTCAGCCGCCCAGCGCCCCATCAGCGACGGTTAGACTGAATCCATGCCCACCGCCATGACTCGCAAGCACGCCTTGCTGTTCTTTTTTGCCATGGTTTTTCTGTCGGCGGCCCTGCCCGCAGCCGCAGACACCACCCCGGTCACCGTCAGGGTATTTAAAAGCTGCGATATCTGCCCTGAGATGGTGATCATCCCCGCCGGCAGTTTCATCATGGGCGCAGCACCGGCGGAGCTGGCCCGCATCAGGGCGGCGGGTGGCTTGCCGCCGTCGCGCCCGCCGATGGCAGCGCCTGGACGCGTGATTGCAGCAGCCAGGACCGGGTGCTGCGTGGCGGCTCCTGGGTCGCGGGGCCATCAAGAGCCAGCTCGGCTTACCGCGTGTTCGACGGCGAAGCCAGCAGTGCACTGGATATCGGCTTTCGCGTCGCGATGACGCTAGCACCGTGACGTATCTCACCGCAGCCATCGCCTGTGCGGTCTAATCTCACCCATGTCAAAGCCCAACTTCAGCCCCGCAGCAGACCGCAACAAGCAGCCCATACTGGATGTCCTGCGTGAGGTCTTGCCGGATCATGGCATCGCTCTTGAGATCGCATCAGGCACAGGCCAGCACGTCGCCTGGTTTGCCGCAAATCTGCCTCAATGGACATGGCAAGCAACCGACGCGGTGCCCGCCGCGCTGGACTCCATCTCTGCCTGGGTGGCCGGGCAGGGTTTGCTTAATGTGCGCCCGCCCCTGGTGCTCGACGTCATGGCGCCTGAATGGCTGCCGGGCGATGTTGCTTTTGACCTGATCTACTGCGCCAACATGCTGCACATCTCGCCCTGGACGACCTGCGCCGCGCTGATGCAGGGCAGCGCACGCCACCTGGCACCGGGCGGTGTGCTGGTGACTTATGGGCCTTATCTGGAAGACGGCGTACCAACGTCAGAAGGCAACCTGGGCTTCGATAAAAGCCTGCGTGCACAAGACCCGGCTTGGGGAATCCGCCGCAAGGAGGATGTCGCGCAGGAGGCAGCCCGGGCGGGCCTTCGCCTGCAGGCGCGGCATGCGATGCCTGCCAACAATCTGCTGCTGGTCTGGGCCAAAGCGGATGACCGCTAGCGCCTGGCCAGAAAATAAGCACCGGGTTATCCTTTCAAAATGGCCACAACCATGAAAAAGGCGACAACAATCATGACAAAAAGCAGGAGCGCTCCGAAGGAACAGGAAGGAGGCGACGCCCCCTCCCAGCTGATCGACGCAAGGATCAGCGAGCTGGATGACTGGAGGGGCAAGACGCTCGCCCATGTTCGCGCGCTCATCAAACAGGCTGACCCCGAGGTAGTTGAAGAGTGGAAGTGGCGCGTTCCGGTCTGGTCTCATGATGGACTGATCTGTACCGGCGAGACATACAAGAAGGCCGTGAAGCTGACGTTCGCCAGGGGCGCTTCGATCCAGGACCCTTCAGGACTGTTCAATTCCAGCCTTGAAGGCAACACGAGGCGCGCCATTGACCTTCACGAGGGTGATGAGATCGATGAGCCGGCCTTCAAGACGCTCATACGCGCCGCTGCAGCACTGAACAGCGCCGGCAAAGTGCGCCGGTGAAGCGGGCGTTTCCCGCGACCCTGGACGCCAGCAGCAGCGTGCCAGCATCCGCCATCGCCTGACGGCGCGCCCTAGCCTTCCAGCGAAGCCTTCAAACTTCCCAGTGCCTGCTCCCACTGCCGGCCAATCACTTCCAGCGACTTGCGCGCCTCTTCCATCTGGGCCGGATCAAACTGCCACAGCCGTTCGCGGCCGACCTTCAGGTCCCTGACCAGGCCGGCATCGGCCAGCACCTGCAAATGCCTGGTCACGGCCTGCCGGGTGAGATCGGTGTTGGCGGTGAGTTGCGCGATGGAAAAAGCGCCGCCCGCACAAAGCACGGCAACCAGTTGCAGGCGCGTCCTGTCGCCCAGCGCGAAGAAGACCGATGCCAGGTCGGCGCCGGCCGCCGCGGCCTTGTCAGTTCGTGGATTGGTTTGCGGCATAGCGGGCAATGTTGTCGAGCTGTTGCGACCAGCCATTGCCGTTGCCGCGGAAGGCCTGCATGCGGCGGCCGGGCGGCACCTTGTCAAAGCCGGTTTCAACCACCGTCAGCAGCGTGCCCTCGGGCGCATCCTTGAGGGTAAAGGTCACCAGGGTGCGCTCTTCTTGCGAATAATCGACGGCGGGGTCTATCGCATGAGGGTGCCAGCGATAGCTCATCAGGGTTTCGGGTTCGACGCGTTCGATCACCACGTCAAACACCACATGCTCAAAACCCTTGATGGTGATGGGTCCCTGCACACGCTGGCCGGCAGCAAATGTCTTGCCGCTGAGGTTGGCGCCAAACCATTTGCCATAGGCCTCGGCATTGGAAAGTGCGCCCCAAACCCTGGTGCGCGGGGCCTTGATGTGGATGCTGCGTTCGATGCGATCGGTGCTGCTTTCGGTGGTCATGGGGAATCTCCTGAAGGTTAATGTTAACGGCGTGGATGGCGGGCGTGTTCAGGCAGAGCAGCAGTTCGCTTGCGTGGAGAGGTGAGGCGTGCCCTGCCCCGTCTCGACCAGGCTTTGCAGGCTGCCGAGATAAAGGTCCCAGCCGCGCTCGCAGACCCCAAAACATTCAAAGTCCGGCGTGAGGCCGACGTGTTCAAAGTCCAGCAAGGTTTTGCCGCCGGGCTGCGGCGTGAGCTTGAAGACGATGTCTGTGCCTACCCATTCGTCCTTGCGGGTGAAGGCGTCGACATTGATCAGGGCCTCCACGCAATGCCAGCGCACTTCCCGCTCAGGCGCCAGGCTTTTGACCTGCATGACCTTGTAGTGCTCGCCAAAACGGAAGGTGGACCGTCCGCCCACGGCGGTGGCAATGTCGCAGGTCTGCGTCCACCAGCTGCGCAGGCCTTCGGGCGTGGCCAGGGCCTGGTACACGGCGGCAGGCGTGGCAGACAGCAGGATTTGGCGTTGGTAGTGCTTCATGAAAATCTCCTTGAAGAATAAATATGCAATAAATTGATTGCACGTTTATTCTGCTCCGAAAAAATCCATCATGCAACAAATTTATTGCATTTAAACAAAACCCATCCAGATGGCAAAAGCTTCCTCCAGATCCCGTTACAGAGTCTTTGAGAAATTGGGCAGTTGCGTCAGCACTCGGTTATGGTGGAGCCAGCGCACGCGGCAAAACGCGTAGCAGCAACAAACACAGGCGCACTAAAATCTGCGGCCTGACGTCCCCTCTCACCCCACGCTTTCCAGCCCCCAACAGACAATACGCACATGCGCCGACCACTGATCTCCTACCTGCCCGACTGGACGCTAGACTGGCTTGAAATCATTGTGCCGGGCGTGCAGATCCTGCTGATCCTGCTGGTCGCCTGGGTGCTGCAGCACATGCTTCGCCGCCTCGTGAATCGCGCCGGAGAGCACTACCAGCTGCCGATGGAACTGACGATGCCGCTGAAGGGTTTTCTTCGATGGACCATCATGATTGCGGCGCTGATGCTGGTGCTTGAGCGGCTGGGCGTTTCGGCCACTGTTTTATGGACGGCCTTCACCGGGTTTGCCACTGTCGGCGCCGTGGCCTTTTTTGCCGCCTGGAGCGTGCTGTCCAACCTGTTTTGCGCCTTCCTGATCTTCACCGTGGGGCCGTTTCGCCGGGGCGACACCATCGAACTGCTGGACACGGCCGAGAAGCCCGGCGCCCGCGGCCGCGTGATAGACATCAACCTGCTCTACACCACGCTTGAAGACAGCAACGCCGGGTCCGCAGGCACCTTGCTGCAGATTCCCAATGCACTGATCTTCCAGCGCGTGGTGCGGCGCTGGAAAGGCGGAGAACCCGCACGACCCGCCACGCCGGAAACACCCGCAGTGCAGGCCGCGACCGAAACGCTGGCGTCGTGAAACGGCGCAGCCACCACAACAGCGGCCTGATACTCCCGGGTTGACCCCCTTCACACTGAATCCACCCTGATCGCCCGCCGTGACCACACACTCCAACAACCGCCGCTCTGCCTTGTTTGCCACGCTGGGCCTGCTGGCCTGGCCAGCCTCATTCGCGGCCAGGCCAACCGCCTCATCTCCTACCGCGTCACCCGAGGTTTGGCCCAGGGCGGCCCAGGTCCCCGGTGGTGTCGCCCGCCTGTCGCTTGGCCCGGCAGCGCTGCGGCCTGCCGCGCACACGGGTGATGTGCCTTTGCTGGTACTCGGTGATGCGAGTGACTGGACTGCGCTGGTGGGCATTCCGCTGGCGGCCGTACCCGGCGAAGCAAGCATCATGGTGCAGACCGAAGGCAAGGGGCCACGGCAGATGGCCTACACCATTGCACCCAAACGTTACAGCGAGCAGCGCCTGAAGGTGTCACCCAAAACCGTGGACCTGTCGCCGCAGGACCAGGCGCGTTACGAGCGCGAGCGGGACCACCAGGCGGTGGTCATCGCCACTTTCAGCACACCGCTGCCGCAGGCATCCACATTGCGCATGCAGGTGCCGGTGCCGGGGCGGCGCTCCAGCTCCTTCGGCTTGCGGCGCGTGTTCAACGGGCAGGCACGCAATCCGCACAGCGGCATGGACATCGCAGCCGGCACGGGCACGCCCGTGACTGCGCCGTTGCCCGGCCGGGTGATTGATACGGGTGACTATTTTTTCAATGGCAACACGGTGTGGCTGGACCACGGCGGCGGCCTGCTGACCATGTACTGCCACCTGAGCGCCACCGACGTGAAGACCGGTGACGTACTGAAAACCGGGGAGCGCCTGGGCGCAGTGGGCGCCACCGGCCGAGTGACCGGGCCGCACCTGCACTGGGGCGTGATGCTGAACCGCACCATGGTGGACCCGGCGCTGTTTCTCGCAGCCTGAGCGGCACCGGACCGCTATCATTTAAATAGCGGGTTGCGCGCATAACACGGCGGCTGGAGGCCAAAAACATGCCCAAAACATGGCAAAACCAGGCGCACAATGATGTCTGAAGCCTGTTCACGGCCTGTATCTGCGTCTTGAGCAGGCCATGCGTTTCTGGAGGTGCCATACGATGAAAACCCGCTCTTTCCTCGCCACCGCTCTGGCCGCAGTGATCGCGGCTGGCCTCACACCGGCCGTGCACGCCCAGCCGGCAACAGATTTCGTCACGGTCAGCGGCAGCGCCACCTACCTTCAGCGCATCGCCCTGCCGCCCGAAGCGGTTCTGACCGTCCGGATTGAAGACATCTCCAGCGCCGGCAACAACGCCCAGGTGCTGGCTGAAACGCGCGAGCCCTTCGGCCAGCGCCAGACGCCATTGGCCTACTCGCTGCAGGTGCCCAGCTCCGCCATTGATCCGAAACAAAGTTATTCCGTTCGGGCCACCATCACCGTGGGTTCAGAGCTGCGGTTTACCACCACACGCCTGTACCCGGCGCTGACACAGGGCGCGCCCAACCTGGTGAATGTCGTTCTTTCCGATGCCTCGACAGCACAGGCGCAAGCCCCCGCGGCCACGCTGCAAAACACCTACTGGAAACTGGTCGAGGTGGGCGGCCGGCCCGTCGCCATGCTGCCCCAGCAGCAGCGCGAAGCCGGCATCATGCTGAGCGGCGACAGTCCTCGTTTGAATGGATTCAGCGGCTGCAACGCATTGGTTGGGACTTACACGCAGGACGGCCCAGCCCTGAAGTTCTCGCAGATTGCCGGCACGCTCATGGCCTGCACGCCAGCGCTCGGCGAGCTTGAAAACAGCATTCTTGAAATGCTCGCCACCACCACCGGGCAACGCATAGAAGGGCAGCAGCTGAGCCTGCTGGGCGGCACACAGGTGCTGGCGCGCTTTGAAGCGGTTTACCTGCAGTGAGGCGAAAGCCAGCCCAGGCCCGCCTGCCCCTTACTTGAGGTAGTTCACAAACCCCGTGATGATCACGGCGTTGAAGAAGTCGATAAACAGCGAGCCCACCAGCGGGATCACAAAAAATGCCTTCGCCGACGGGCCGTTGGCGCTGGTGAAGGCCTGCATATTGGCCATGGCGTTGGGCGTAGCACCCATGCTGAAGCCGCAGTGGCCGGTGGCGATGACAGCCGCGTCATAGTCGCTGCCCATGATGCGGAAGGTTACCCAGTAGGCGTAGGCGAACATCAGCGCCGTCTGCGCCAGCAGGATCAGCAGCAACGGGCCGGCCACCTCGGCCAGTTCCCAGAGTTTCATGGACATCAGCGCCATGGCCAGGAAAAACGCCAGCGACACCTGGCCCACCGCCTCGAACTGGCGCGTCGGCAAGCGCGCCTGGCGCCAGTCGATGACATTGCGCATCAGGGCCGCCAGCACCATGGGGCCGAGGTAAGCCGGCAGCACAATGCCTCGGGCGCTGAGCAAATTCACCAGCACGGTACCCACACCAATCGCCACCGAAATCAGGATGGCAGCGTGCATGAGAGCCCCCTTGCTGCCCGCATCGACATCCTGCGTTTGCGCGGCCTGCGACACGACGGCAACGGCGGACTCGTCCGGTCCGCGCAATCCCTTGCGCCGCATCAGCAGCTTGCCGACCGGCCCTCCAATCGCACAGCCGGCCACCAGCCCGAAGGTGGCGGCGGCAATGGCCGCCGGCAAGGCGCCCACCACACCGGACTGCTCCAGCAACGGGCCAAAGGCTGCCGCGGTGCCGTGCCCGCCTGTGAGTGCAATCGACCCTGCAGCCACACCTATGAGCGGATGCACACCCAGGGCCGAGGCCAGCAGCGCGCCCAGCGTGTTCTGCATCAGCACCAGCCCTATGGCTGCCGCCAGAAACAGCGCCACACCCACGCCGCCTTTTTTCAACAGCTCGAAACTGGCGGAAAAACCGATGGTGGTAAAAAACACCAGCAGCATCAGGGTGCGCACGTCATCGTCAAAGTGCAGCACAAAGCTGCCGGTCTCGTGGCCCACCAGCGCCACCAGCGAAAACAAGACCCCGCCAATGATGGGGCCGGGAATGAAATAACGCGCGAGCAGCCCGACTTTTTTCTTGATGAACTCGCCCACCACCAGCAACACGGCGGCCATGCCGACGGTTTGGGCGATGTCGAGGGAAATGATGATCATGGTCATGTGTCCTTGAGGGGGTCAGGCAACACTTGCCCATCTGAAGCGCTATTAAATGCATAGCTTCCGGCGCGCGTATGCCAGGCGCCAGCGATCAATTCTATCGCCAGGGCCTGGTCACAGGCTGCAAATGGAGGCGGCAATTTCCGATCAAGCCCATGTGCATTCACCACAGGCTGGCGCCCGCAAGTGAAAATGGGGGCCGCTGCTTCAGTGGTCGTGGTGCAGGTACTTGCCCTCGCGCGGCAAACGCCAGGCCACTGCAAACGCGATGACCATCATGACCGTCACATACCAGTAAAACGCCGATTCGTGGCCTATGGATTTCAGGCCCAGCGCAACGTACTCGGCCGAGCCGCCGAAGATGGCGTTGGCTACGGCGTAGGCCAGGCCCACACCCAGTGCCCGGACCTCGGGCGGGAACATCTCGGCTTTCACGATGCCGCTGATGGAGGTGTAAAAACTCACGATGGCCAGTGCCAGCACGATCAGTACACCAGCCATGAAGGGACTGGTCACGCCCTGCAGTGCGCTGAGTATGGGCACCGTTGCCACTGCGCCCAGCGCACCGAAGAGCAGCATGTTGGTGCGCCGGCCTATGCGGTCCGACAGCGCACCGAACAGCGGCTGCATGCACATGTAGAGGAACAGGCACACCGTCATGACGTTGCTGGCGGTCTTGATGGACATGCCGGCCGAGTTGACCAGGTACTTCTGCATGTAGGTGGTGAAGGTGTAGAAGATCAGCGAGCCGCCGGCCGTGTAACCCAGCACCGTGAAAAACGCCGCCTTGTGGTGGCTGAACAGGTGCGAGATGGTGCCGGCATTCTTGTTGGCGCGGCCTTCGGCTGTCGTTGTTTCGTGCAGCGTGCGGCGCAGCAGCAGCGCGACGACGGCGGTGATGGCGCCGATCACAAACGGGATGCGCCAGCCCCAGGCGCGCAGCTCGGCATCGTCCATGAGCTGCTGGAGCACCACAACCACCAGCACGGCCAGCAACTGGCCGCCTATCAGCGTGACGTACTGGAAGGAAGAATAAAAGCCGCGCTGGCCGCGCAGCGCGACCTCGCTCATGTAGGTGGCGGTAGTGCCGTATTCACCGCCAACCGACAAGCCCTGGAACAGCCGCGCCACCAGCAGCAGCGCGGGCGCCCAGGCGCCGATACTGGCATAGGTCGGCAGGCAGGCGATGAGCAGCGAACCGCCGCACATCATGGAGACCGAAATCACCATGGAGTTCTTGCGGCCGTTGCGGTCTGCGATGCGGCCGAAAAGCCAGCCGCCAATCGGACGCATCAGGAAACCCGCGGCAAAAATGCCGGCGGTGTTCAGCAACTGGGCCGTGGGGTCGGACTTGGGAAAAAAGGACGGCGCGAAATACACCGCACAAAACGCGTAGATATAAAAATCGAACCACTCCACGAGGTTGCCCGACGAGGCCGCCATGATGGAGAAGATGCGATGACGCTTTTCATGCTCGGTGTAGTGTGGAGCTGCGGAGGGGTTTGCAGTGTCGGCCATGCGCCATGATGCCGCTGCAAAGCCTGTTTGTCGTCGGAAATTTTTACCTGTTGCTGTAGGACCAGGCTACAACCAGCGCCTGACGCTGGCCAGGTAGTCTGCATAGCTGCTGCCAAACAGGGCGGCCAGCGCCCTTTCTTCAGGCCTGATCTGAAAGCGCGTGATGTACAGCACAAACACCAGTGGCCCCAGCAAGGCCCACGCCGATGAAAGCAACACGGCCCAGGCCAGCAGTATCAATGCCATGCCGACGTACATGGGGTTTCGGGTGATGCGGTAAACACCCGAAGTCACGACCGTTGCCGTCTTGTCCGGCCGCAACGGGTTGACCGTGGTCTTCGCGCGGCCAAAGGCGATGACACCCGCCAGGTCAAAGCCCAGGCCGGCCAATGCAATGAGTGAAGCCGCCGTCACGCGCACGGCAGGCGGCAGTTCAACATGGGGAGCCAAGCCGCCAAGACCCCACATGGCGACGGCAAGCAGCAACGCCACTGCGGGCGGCGGGACTTTGAGTTCAAGTTTGTGCATATGGACTGGAGTGACGGAATCAGCGGCTCAAAGATGGCGCAAATGTCACACCAGTTTAACCAGACGGCCTCAGCAGGCCAGGAAAAACCTGTGGGCACACAGCGCCCCGGTTTTTCCAAGCCCGGCCCTCCCGGCCGGCCTACTGGCCCAGCAGTATCTGGGCAATGATGCCGGTGGCAACGGCCACCAGAACGTAGTCGGCGCCGGTCTGCACCCAGTGGTAGCCGCGTGGTGGCGGGCTCAGGTGATGGCCGCGCCAGTCGTCCACCACATAACTGCGGCTGCGATACTGGGGCGGCAAACGGCCACCGCGATAGTAGTTGTGATCCGGACCCGCGCCACGTTCGCCCCGTTGGTCCATATGGGCTTGCTGCGGAGGCCGGTTCTCCGGTCCGCGCCCATTGTTACGCTGGCCCTCAGGGCCGCCACGCTGGTACTGCGGTGGCCCCCCACGCTCATCCCGGCCCTGACGGCCGTCCCGCTCCTGCGCAAGTGCAAGACCGCTAAAAGTCAGTGAAACCGCAGTCAGCGCGGCAATGGCAGCTTTGCTTTTCATGATGGGGCCTTTCCTTGTTTTGAGGCTTGATTGTTAGCCGGTCCAGCCCGGCCTCCGCGTAGGCCAAAATCCTCTTTACCTCACAATCGCACAAACCTTACATTGTGAAAAACACGTAAAAACCGTAAAGGGGCCACGATCAGGGCCTCCGCTTGAAATGCCCGCCGCAGGCTCCAGTTGCAAAAAATGACCGAACCACTGCACATCGTTTGCCCGCATTGCCACACCACCAACCGCGTACGCGCAGACCAGCTCGGCAGCGAGCCGACCTGCGGCAACTGCAAAAAGGCGCTTTTTACGGCGCACTCCACGGCCCTGGACGAAGCGGCGTTTGACCAACACATCAGCCGCAACCAGATCCCCGTGCTGGTGGATTTCTGGGCGCCGTGGTGCGGCCCCTGCCGGCAGATGGCGCCGGCTTACGAGCAGGCGGCGGCGCAACTGGAGCCGCAGGTACGCCTGGCCAAGGTGGACACCGAAGCCGTGCCCAGCCTGGGCGCGCGTTTCAATATACGCAGCATTCCCACACTGGCCTTGTTCAAAAACGGCCGCGAGGTGGCGCGCCAGGCCGGGGCCATGGGCGCCTCAGACATCGTGCGCTGGGTGCAGTCACACCTGCGCTGACCACCTAAAGGCCATCGCAATTGCTATTAATTAGATAGCTTATCCCGCGCTATCCACGGCGGCAAGCGGCACTTTTTATATAAAAAATCAGGCCAGCACGCGCTGCAGCCAGCTTTCAAGGTCGCTGATCTCCTGCGGGCAGACCGAGTGCTCCATCGGGTAGTCATGCCAGTCCACCGCGTAGCCCATGGCCTTGAGCGCGTCACGCGAGGCGACGGCGCGCGGCAACGCGACCACGCCGTCATGCGTGCCGTGGCCGAGGAAAATCGGCACACCCTGGCTGGCCGCACTGCGCTCCGCCGCGGTCTTGTCCGCCAGCGGCAGGTAACCCGACATGCCGACGATGCCGGCCAGTTTTTCCGCGTGGCGCAGGCCCACCATCAGCGCCATGGCGCAGCCCTGCGAAAAGCCGGCAACGACGATGCGGCTGGCCGGTATGCCGCGCGATTTTTCATGGGCAATGAGTTCCTCGATCTGCGCCTGCGACTTGCGCAGGCCGGCTTCGTCTTCGCGCTTGACCAGGTCGGCCCCCAGGATGTCGTACCAGGCGGGCATTTCGTAGCCGCCGTTGATGGTGACGGGTATCACCGGCGCATTGGGAAACAAAAACCGCACCGGGCCGACGCTGGACAAATCCATCTGCCCGGCAATCGGCAAAAAGTCCCGTCCGTCGGCGCCCAGGCCGTGCATGATGAGGACGGTGGCAACGGGGTTTTCGCCGGTCTGGGCTTCGATAACTTTAAGGGACATGGGTGTGGTCTCGGTGGTGTCTTGAACAGCACCGGATTTTAGGCGCCCTGCCCGTCCCCGCTTGCGGCAGGCCTCAAGCCTTAAGGTCGGCCTAAGCTGGTCGCCCAAGAATGGCTTCATGGCCTCGCACCCTTCTTCCCCAGGAAGCCCCACAACACCCGGCCAGGCACGCAGGCAGGAGCCGGGGTGCCATGCCTCCCCAAAAGGAGAACCGACACGTGACAACACCGGATACACAGCCTGCGGAAAAAACCACGGACAGGACGGAAAAACTACTGCAGAACGGGCTCTCCGCGCACATCCTGCCGGCCTCGGCCACGATGATAGGTGTGTGCATGACGGTGCTGTCTATCGGGCATCTGGGTCCCGGCAGCGAGCTGCACATGCTTGTGGACAAGGTCCTGGCGGTGGACGCCCTGGTGTTTCTGGCCAGTGCCCTGCTGTCGTTCATGTCCATGCGCACACAGCGCTTTGCGAACAAATTCGAGGCCCGCGCCGAGCTGGTGTTCATCACGGGACTGGGACTGCTGGCACTCGTCGCCGTGGTGCTGGCTTTTGCGATCACCTGACACGGCGCAACCCACAGGTCGCAGGACCATAAAGAAAGCCTGCCATGAACACTGTCCATGAACTCATAGACGAGATAGACCACGGCAGCATGCCTGATGCGGAGCGGCGCAAGGTCTTGCTGGCTGCCACCGGCGTTCTGGGCGGCGTCGGCCTGCTCGCCGCTGCCTATCCGTTTATCGCCAGTCTGGAGCCGTCGGCGCGGGAGCTGGCGCAAGGCGGCCCGGTGCTCAGCGACATCTCGACACTGGCCGTCGGCGAGTTGCGCACGGTGGCCTGGCGCGGCAAACCGGTCTGGCTGATGCGCCGCAGCGACGAGATGGTGCACGCACTGCAGCAACCCAACCCGGCATTGGCCGATCCCTTGTCGAAACGTTCGGAGCAGCCGGCGTCCTGCGTCAACGCAACACGCTCCGAACGCCCTGAGCTGCTGGTCGCTGTGGGCATCTGCACACACCTCGGCTGCTCGCCGGTCCTGCACCTTGACGACGGCGCACTCAACGCCGAACTGCACGCCCCGGGCGGCTTTCTGTGCCCCTGCCACGGCTCGCGCTTCGACCTCGCCGGCCGGGTCGTAAAAAACGTGCCGGCCCCGACGAATCTGGAGATTCCCGACTACCGCTTTACGACGGCAACCACAGTACAAATAGGCTGAAGCAGGCAGGCCCAATGAAGTGCGCAGCCCGAAAGAAATGCTGCGGCGCATCCAGACGCATGCCGCCTGCGTACTTTCAATACAGATGCCGGCAAGGGCAGTGGTGCATTTCGCTTAAATCTGGTTGAATGGATTCCCGGGAGGTATTTTTTATGAACAACTGTTTCCTACCCCCATTGGCCAGAACCAGCTGGCAACCGGCAAGGGCCGGGCGGCAGCTTGCGCTTTTCATCTGGCAGGCTGTATTGTTTTTTGTACTTCAGGCGTTTTCGCTGCCCGTCCTTGCGGAGGCGTTCTCAAGCGCCGATGAAAAAAGTGTGCACGCCGTGGTCGACGCGCAACTGGCGGCACTGGCAAAGGACGATGCAAAAAAAGCTTTTTCCTATGCCGCCCCCAATGTGCGCAAGTCTGTCGGCTCGGCTACGGGTTTTATCGCCCTGGTGCGCAAGGAGTACCCCATGGTCTACCGGCCGGCCTCGGTCGTTTTTCTCCGGACCGAAGGCAAGGACGATGAAGCTTTTCAGCGCGTGCAGATACTGGACGCCGACGGCAATTCCTGGCTGGCGGTATACAGCCTGCAGCGGCAAAAAAACAAATCGTGGCTTATCACCGGCTGCGTGGTCGTTGAAAGCCGCAGCCGCATGGCGTGACGCCAACGCCACGTTCCCGACAGTGGCCGGCGGCTGCTTTACGGCCGCACCGGCTAGCGGTCAATACGTACCGATGTAATCCTTCTTGCCCACTTCCACACCGTTGTGGCGCAGGATGGCATAGGCCGTGGTGGTGTGGAAGAAGAAATGCGGCAGGCCGTAGTTGAGCAGATACGACTGGCCGGTAAAACGCTTTTCTTTCGGCGTGCCGGCCTGGGTGACGATCTCGCGCGTGGCGGCTTCGTCAAACTTCGCCGTATCCAGCCCTTCGATAAAACCCAGCACTGTCGTGATGCGGGCCTGCAGGTCGGCAAAGGTCTGTTCGTTATCTTCCAGCTTCGGGACCTCTACACCCGCCAGCCGTGCCGACACGCTCTTGGCAAAGTCGGACGCTACCTGCACCTGGCGCAGCAGCGGGAACATGTCGGGGAACAGGCGTGCCTGCAGCAGTGCGTTCGGGTCTATCTTTTTCTCAGTGGCATGCGCTTCGGCCTTGCGCAAAACGTCGCTGAGCCCGCCCAGCATTTGTTTGAAGACTGGAATGGAGGTGGTGTAGATCGAGGAAGGGGCGCTGCTCATGGATTCTTTCGTTAAGGGGGAAATTTCGCGGAATCGGGAATTTTCGCCGGATCCGCTCCGGACTGAAGACAAGGCGACCATCATCGGTCGCCCCGCTTATTCGTTGCCGGCGCTTTTGGCCTTGACCAGCGGCTGCCAGCCTGCATACGTGGGGTAGTGGCGCAACACCACAGGCCCGTTGAAGTCCCAGGTCATGCACTTGCCCAGGTGAAACGGCGGCTGCCCATCGGCAGTTGACGGCATGCGGGGTTTGTCCTGCTGGCGCGCCTGGTAAACCGGAATGGTCTGGTAGGCCGCCGTCGCCATGTTGAACAGCAATTCGCGCAGGTGGGTACAGCCCCGGATGCCGCCCAGCGCCTTTTCAATGGCGTGCCGCCAGCCCGGCCCCATGGTGACACCGACCATTTTTTGCATCGGGTCCTGTGCCTGCACACACTCGGAAAACGGCCTGCTGTCCATCGCGGCGAAGATATCCCGGATGGTCATGGTGTCGTCCACCGTGGCGCGGATATGCATGTCGTGAATCGGCGTTCCCGGGGACATGTCGCCCTTTTCCGGCGACACCATGGCATAGGCCTTGGTGTCCGTCATTTGGGCTTCGATATCCCAAAGGCCGTCTTCACGCAGGTACCCGTTATACGAAACCTTGCGGTGGTGCAGATGTTTTCTGGGTTGGGGCGGCGGTAGTGGCAACGGGAATTCCTTCAAATCAAGATGGCGCAACAAGCATTTTGGCCGTTTTACGGCCTCGCCGCTGGCGTCCGGACCAGTAACCCGCGATGAGGCAAGCCGGCATTGGCCCTTTTCGGGCTCAGGCTATACGCTTTCGCACACAAAAGAATTAAGCAAACGAGAAGTTTCGGTATGCCCGGAGCCAGGACACGGGTGCATGAAAGGCCGCTCACGCATCAGGCCGGACAACCATTCATCAATCAGATCGGTGTCATTGATGGTCTTCAGGGCCTGGTAGGCAGTTTCGGCCTCAGGGAAACGCCGGCGCAGGAAATTGAGCCACTGTTTGAGGCGTCCGGCGCGGGACTTCTTGTCCAGCCGGGTGCAGACGATGTGCCAAAAATCGGCCAGCAAGGGCACCAGCATGGGCCAGTTGATGCCTGCCTGCATCGATGCGGCCGCAGGATCACGCATCGAAGCCTTGATCGCCAGGCCCAGGCCCGGGTCTGTCACCGCGCCGCGGCCGATCATCAGCATGTCGCAACCCGACACCTCACGGCAGCGCTGCGCATCTTCCACCGTCCATATCTCGCCATTGGCCACCACTGGGATATCCACCACCGCACGAATGTCTCCAATGCGCTCCCAGTAGGCGGGCGGCCTGTAGGCCTGTGCCTTGGTGCGCGCATGCACAACCATCTCATCGGCGCCGCCGTCCGCAATGGCCAGCGCACATTCAAGGGCGCGCGAATCATCGCTGTAGCCGAGGCGCATCTTCGCCGACACCGGCATGTGCGCCGGCACGGCGCGGCGCACTGCCGTGACGATGGCCAGAATGGTCTCCGGCTCATTGAGCAAAGCCGCCCCGCCGCCATGGCGGTTGACGACATTGGCCGGGCAGCCGAAGTTGAGGTCAATGCCGGCAGGCCCAAGCGCGGCGAGGCGTGCAGCATTTTCTGCAAGGCATACCGGGTCCGAGCCCAGCAGTTGCGCACGCACCGGTACACCGGCAAAAGTACGGCCGCCATTGTGCAGCTCGGGCACGATGCGGGTGAAGACGCGCTCGGGCAGCAACTGGTCGGTGATGCGGATGAACTCCGACACACAGCGGTCAATGCCGCCCACGCGCGTCAGGATGTCGCGCAGGACAAAGTCCAGCAGGCCTTCCATCGGAGCCAGCAAGATAGTCGCGCGTTCAACCGTCATGCCACCGGAGCCCTATTTGGCGGCCAGGCGCCAGAGCGACGTAACTTCCGCTGCCCGCGCCGCATGCAGCGCGTCCGTCACATCGGAAACCTTGGGATGATGCGGCTGCGCGTCAAGTCGGCCCACCACCTTGAGCCCCGCAGCCTCAATGACCGCCAACAACCACTCGCGCGTGCGCAGGCCCAGGTGCTCGGCAATGTCCGACAGGATCAGCCAGCCTTCGCCCTTGGGTTCAAGGTGCGCGGCCAGGCCATTCAGGAAGCCGAGCAGCATCCGGCTGTCTTCGTCATACACCGCGTGTTCGAGAGGCGAGCCGGGGCGTGCCGGCAGCCACGGCGGGTTGCAGGCGATGATGTTGGCCTTGCCCTCGGGGAACAGGTTGGCCTCACGCACCTCGACCTGCGGAAAACCCAGGCGCTTGAGGTTGTCGCGCGCGCAGGCCAGCGCACGCGGGTCCTGGTCGGTGGCCACCACGCGCTGCACGCCGCTGCGCAGGGCCAGCACCGCGGCCAGCACGCCGGTGCCGGTGCCTATGTCAAAAGCAACCAGGTCAGCGATGCCATCGGGCACGGGCGCCTGCGCCACGAGGTCTATGTATTCGCCACGCACCGGCGAGAAAACGCCGTAATGCGGATGCACGCGGTTGTGCGGCCCGTCCTCACCCAGCGCAGGAATGGCCACACCCTTGCGGCGCCATTCATGGGCGCTTATAAAACCCATCAGTTCACGCAGCGATGCAACACAAGCGCTATTTGCGGATCGTTCCGCCGACAGGCCGCCCTTAGGCGGAACAGCCCCCTCGGGGGGCAGCGCAGTACGCGCAGCGACAAGCGTGGGGGCTGCAGAAGCTGGCCCCCAGGCTTCTGCGCAGGCTTTTTTTGCATCCGGCGCACGACGCAAGGGAATGCTGTAGTCCGCATCAAACGGGATCAGCACCATGCCCAGCACACGGGCACGTTGCGCCTGTGCCTGGCGGTGCAGGTGAAAGGCTTCCGGAAAAACCGGCGCGGGTGCTTCGGCCACCGCTTCTGATTCACCCGCCTTGTGACGTTTGGTGCGTTTTGGTTTGGCCGGCTTGTCGACACGGCGCGCCATGGCCTGCAACAGCAGGCGCGCGTTCTGGAAGTCACCACGCCAGAGCAGACCCGTGCCTTCGCAGGCCAGGCGGTAGGCCGTGTCGGCTGCCATGCTGTCGTCGGCGATCACCACCCGTTTGGGAGGCGCAGCACCGCGCTCGGAGCGCCAGCGCGCCGAGCGGGCCTCGCCCGCCTCCGTCCAGTGAATCATGGGCGGCGAGCCCACTATGGCTTGTGCGGTGGTGGAAACGGAAACAGCAGGAGCAGGAGAGGGAATGGACATTCAGGACAAACAGAAGGGAGAAGGGAAGGAGTCCAGCTGTTTTAACAGATGGACGCAAAGGGGCGACGCCAGCCGCCCAAAAGGCCCCTCAAAGACCCTTCAAAACCGCTTTACCCCCATTTTATGAAGAAAAGTGCCCATGGCCGCCATAAATCGGGCGCAACCAGCTATCAAATGGATAGCAATTTGTGTCGTGGCCTGTTGCACAACCAGCCCTGACCGGCAGGTTTATCCGGTCAACCGGGTAAAAGCGGCAGAAAACGCGGTGCGCCCGCCACATTCACAGCGCCATCCTCAGCCATACTGTAAATGCCGCGCGCCGCATTGTGCGGATGCACTGCGGCCTCCGCGATGCCCAGCACCGGGGCAAAACACACATCGCTGCCTTCCAGCAGCGCACACCAGTGGGCACGCGGCTGGCTGGCAAACAGCGCGATGAAGCGGGTTTTCAGCACTGGCCACATGGTCTTGTCGTACTGCCTGGCCGGGTCCACATCGCTCAGGCCCAGCTTGTCCAGCAGCAGCGCGTAGAACTGCGGCTCCAGCGCGCCCAGCGTGATAAAGCCACCGTCGGCACAGGCGTACACATCATAAAAAGGCGAATCGTGGAACGGGCTTGGCTGCGGCCCGTCAATCTGCCCGCTGCTGCGCACCCACTGCGCGATGCCGCCCAGCATGGCCAGCACATCAACGATAGCGCCGTCCACCACGCGGCCACGGCCGCTGCTGCGCGCCTCCAGCAGAGCACAGGCGATACCAAACGCCAGGCCCAGCGCGCCGCCGGCATCCCCCACCACGGTAGGCGGCACGATGGGCCGCTCGCCGCGATGCGCCGACAGCGACAGCAGGCCGGTCAGCGCGACATAGTTCAAATCGTGCCCCGCGGCCTGGGCCAGCGGCCCGCTTTGCCCCCAGCCGGTCATGCGGCCGTAAACCAGCTTTGGGTTGCGCGCACCGCAGTCGGCGGGCCCCAGACCCAGCCGCTCCATCACGCCGGGGCGGTTGCCTTCAATCAATGCGTCGGCACCTTCCACAAGCGTCATCGCTTCGGCAAGCGCGGCTGCATTCTTGAGGTCCAGCAGCACAACGGTCTTGCCGCGGCGCAGCGGGTTGTCGCCCGCCCCGCCCAGCTGTTCTGTCACAGCGCCCTTTTGCGGCCGGGCGATGACGGTCACATCCGCGCCCATATCGGCCAGCATGCGGCCGGCCAATGGGCCGGGACCTATGCCTTCGAATTCAACGATGCGAACGCCTGTCAGGGGTGCCTTCATGACTCGAGCTTTCGTGCAATCAGGTCTTTCATGACCTCGTTGGCACCGCCGTAGATTTTTTGCACGCGGGCATCGGTGTAAAGACGCGCAATCGGATACTCGGCCATGTAGCCGTAGCCGCCAAACAGTTGCAGGCATTCATCGACTGCCTTGCATTGCTGCTCGGTGCACCACCACTTGGCCATGTAGGCGGCTTCGTCGTCCAGCTTGCCGTCCAGCAGGCGTTGTATGCAGTCGTTGACAAAGCTGCGCACGATGTGGGCCGTGGTCGCCACCTCGGCGAGTTTGAAGCGCGTGTTCTGGAAGTCGAACAGCGTCTGGCCGAAGGCCTTGCGCTGCTGGGTGTGCTCCAGCGTCATCTCCAGTGCACGCTCTATCACCGCCGCGGCAGGCACGGCGATCAGCAGGCGTTCGTAAGGCAACTGGCCCATCAGCTGCTTGAAGGCTTCGCCCTCCTTGCGGCCCAGCAACTGGTCGGCCGGCACGCGCACGCCGTCAAACGACAGCTCGGCAGTATCGGATGCATGCAACCCGATTTTTTCGAGGCGGCGGCCGACCTTGAAACCCTCCAGGCCCTCGGTTTCCAGCACGATCAGCGACAGGCCGCGGCTGCCGGGCTCGCCGGTACGCGCGACCAGCACCAGCAGCTTGCAGGTGGAGCCGTTGGTGATGAAGGTCTTGGCGCCGTCAATGACATAGTGATCGCCGTCGCGCCGCGCCTTGGTACTGATGGCTTTCAGGTCCGAACCGCAGCCGGGCTCGGTCATGGCGATGGCCGCCAGCATCTCGCCACTGACCAGCCTGGGCAGCCAGCGCTGTTTCTGCGCCTCGGTCCCGTAGGCCAGGATGTAATGTGAAGCGATCGAATGCACGCCCGTGCTGGCAGGTATCTCGGCCCTGGCCAGTTCATCCTGCACCACCAGCTGGTAGGCCAGAGTGGCACCGGCGCCGCCGTAGGCCTCTGCCATCTCGGGCAGCAGAAAGCCCATCGCACCAAACGGTGCCCAGACCTCGCCCGGAATAAAACCCTGGCGGCGCCAGCCGTCCAGATGCGGCGACATCTCGCCGGCAATGTAGCGACGCACCTGTTCGCGAAAAGCGTCTATGTCTTCGTCCATCCAGGGATGGCGTAGCAGTTGGGGCAGCATGGTTTCCTTTCGGTCTGTTTCGGTTTTTCGTTTCAGCCGCGCGGCGCGCGGGCCAGAAAGCGCGTACAGGCGGCGTTGAATGCCTCTGTGCCCGCATGCACAACTTGCGCGGCACGCTCTTCGTCGAGTTGCCGGGCCAGATCGTTGCTGGAGGCAGCGTCCAGCAGACGCCGGGTGTCGCGCACGGCTGCGGTCGAAAGACGGCCCAAACGTTGCGCGAGGGCCTGTGCCTGTTCGGCCAGGTCGGCGTCATCGACGCAGCGCCAGATCAACCCCCATTGCTCGGCCTGCGTCGCGTCTATGCGTTCACCAAGCAGCGCCATGCCGCGCGCGCGGCTGCGGCCAAGCAACCGGGGCAGGACCCAGGTAGCGCCCAGATCGGGCACCACACCGAGCACTGAGACCTGAGGTATCAGGAAGTACGCCGAACGAGCCGCGAGTACAACATCGGCAGCCAGGGCCAGGCCGACGGCCCCGCCCGCGCAGGGCCCGTTCACCGCCGAGACCACCGGCAGCGGGCATTCGGCGATGGCACGCACAAGCGGGTTACCCACCTCCTGCATCGCCGCGCCTATAGCTGCGCTCGCATGGGCCGGCCCACCGGCCAGCACGTTGCCAAACCACCCGATGTCGCCACCGCCCGAAAAGGCCCGGCCGGCACCGGCCAGCACAATGGCACGGGTGCGATCGTCGGCCACGCACTCACGTATTTGCGCCAGGATCGCCGCCATCATTTCAGGCCCCAGCGCATTGAGCGTTTTGGGCCGGTTCAGCGTGATCGTCGCCACGCCGTCACTCAGCGTGCATTGCACAGTCGCAGTCATCGCTCAGATCCCGGTCAGGCCGCCGCTGCACATCAGCGTCTGGCCGCTTACATAGTCGGACTCGGGAATGCACAGCAGGTACACCGCACCGGCCGCCTCCTCGGGTGTGCCGCCGCGGCCCAGCGGAATGCCGCTCTCCATCGCTGCCATCAGCCCTGGATTGACACCGATCTTGATCTCGCGACCATCGACATTGGCGGTGGCACCTTCGTTGGCGTTGCCGGTCAGACGGGTTTTGATAAGTCCGTAGGCGACAGCGTTGACCGTGACGTTCATGCGCCCCCATTCCTTGGCCAGCGTCTGTGTCATACCGACGATTCCGGCCTTGGCGGTCGAATAATTGGTCTGGCCGGCATTGCCGAACAGGCCAGCCACGGACGAGATGTTGACCACCTTGCGCATCACACGCCGGCCGGCCTCCGTTTCTGCCTTGCCGAGGGCGCGAATCACCGGCTGCGCCGCGCGCAGGATGCGAAACGGCGCGGTCAGGTGACAGTCGATGATGGCGTACCACTGCTCGTCGCTCATTTTCTGGATCACGTTGTCCCAGGTGTAGCCGGCGTTGTTGACGATGATGTCCAGGCCCTTGTATTCGCTGATGGCGGTTCCGATAAAACGCTCTGCGAAGTCCGGCGCGGTGACATTGCCGACGCAGGCTACCGCCTGGTCGCCGGCATCGCGGATGGCCTGCACGGTTTCCTGTGCAGGCGCGGCGTCAAGGTCGTTGACGACGATGCGCGCGCCTTCGCTGGCCAGCTTGAGCGCGATCGAGCGGCCGATGCCGCGGCCCGAACCTGTGATGAGGGCGACCTTGCCTTCGAGTTTTTTTGTCATGGGTAATTTCTCCTGAAAGTGTTTATGGAAATGCGACGAGAGCTTCACCAACAATCTTGGCTTGCCCGAACTGGTTGGCGCTTTGCAGCTCTATGCGCAAGCAGCGCTCGCCCTCATGGTTCAGCTTCTCGACCACACGGCCGCTGCAGTGCATGGTGTTGCCCAGGTGCGTGATGCCCTGGAAACGCACGTCAAAGCGGCGCAACCGGCTCTGCGGCGCCCAGCCGGTCAGCAGCCGGCCCAGCCAGGCCATGCCCAGCATGCCCTGCGCAAACACGTCCGGCATGCCCGCGCGGCGCGCCACATCGGTGTCTATGTGGATGGGGTTGTGGTCGCCCGAGGCGCCGGCAAACAGGGCCAGCGCCGTGCGGTCCACGGTCGGCAGTTGCAGCGCCGGCAATTCATCGCCGACCTTGACAGTGCCGTAGTCTGGTTTTTTCATGGTGCTGTCCTGTCAGTTGCGGCAGACCAGGACCGAACGCAGCTCGGCCACCAGTTCGTCCCGCTGGTTGGTGGCGCGTGAGGTCTTGACGACGAACTCAAGGGCACCGTTTTTTTTGTCATAGATGTCCGTGACCTTGGAGCGCACGGTCACGGTGTCACCGACGCAGGCCGGCCTGTGGTAACTGAAACCCTGCTCGCCATGCAGCAGCTTGGCTATCGGTATCTGCAGCTCTTCGATCAGGCGGAACGCCGCGCCCGAATCCAGCTCGGCGGCGAACAAAAATGTAGGCGGCGCCGGCAGGTCCGGATAGCCTGCATCACGGGCGGCGGCCGCATCGGTGTAGACCGGATCGGTCTCGCCTATTGCCTTGGCAAAGAACTGCAGCCGGCTGCGCTCAATCGGCAACACCGACGCAGGCAACTCATGGCCTATCCATTTCTTGTCAATCACGGGATTCCCTTTCAAACACGTTCGTACAGGGTGACGACACAGGCGCCGCCCAGGCCCAGGTTGTGCTGCAGCGCCAGCCGCGCACCCTCGACCTGGCGCTTTTCGGCCGTGCCGCGCAACTGGTGCGTGAGTTCGTAACACTGCGCCAGACCGGTAGCACCCAACGGATGGCCTTTGCTCAGCAAGCCGCCGGAAGGATTGGTGACCACCTTGCCGCCATAGCTGTTGTCGCCGTCGACAATGAACTTCTCGGCGCCGCCCGGAGGGCACAGGCCGAGTGCTTCGTAGCTGATCAGCTCGTTGTGGGCAAAACAGTCGTGCAGTTCGACCACATCAACATCCTGCGGGGCTATGCCCGCGGCTTCGTAAACCTGGTCTGCTGCGGCTTTGGCCATGCTGAAGCCGACCACCTCACGCATGTCGCGTGCCTCGAAGGTGGCGGGACCGTCCGTGGTCATGGCCTGCGCCTTGATGCGTACATTGCGCTTCAGGCCGTGGCGTGTCGCAAATTCTTCCGAACAGACGATGGCCGCCGCTGCGCCGCAGGTCGGCGGGCAGGCCATCAGGCGCGTCATCACGCCTGGCCACATCACCGGTGTGTTCAGCACCTCTTCTTCGGTGACCACGGTGCGGAACAGGGCCAGCGGATTGTTCGCAGCATGGCGACTGGCCTTGGCGCGAATCTTTGCAAAGGTGGACAGCTTTGTGCCGTACTGCTGCATGTGGGCCAGGCCCGCGCCGCCGAAATAGCGCAGCGCCAGCGGAATCTCGCCATGCCCGACCAGCTCCTCGGTTGCCTTGTCGAAACGGTCAAAGGGGCTGGGCCGGTCCTTGAATACGGAGCCCAGGGCCCCCGGGCTCATCTGCTCGAAACCGAGCGCCAGCACACAATCTGCGGCACCGCTGGCCACCGCCTGGCGCGCCAGGAACAGCGCAGTCGAGCCGGTGGAGCAGTTGTTGTTGACGTTGACGATGGGGATGCCGCTCATGCCCACCTCATAAAGCGCAGACTGTCCGGCGGTCGAGTCGCCGTACACATAACCGACATAAGCCTGCTGCACCAGATCGTAGCCAATGCCGGCATCGGCCAGTGCCTGGCGCGTTGCCCTGGCGGCCATCTGCTGATAGGGCTCACCCACGCCGGGCTTGGTAAAGGGGATCATGCCGACCCCGCTGACAAAAACATCGCGACTCATGAAAACTCCTGTGTTGACTTGAAAAAAAACGACTCAGAGAAGGCGTGAAGAAACCGTCGCGAGCAGCCCGAGCTCGCGTTGAGGACCACAGATGCGGGATAGCGTTGCGCAGCAGGTTTATTCCTGCCGTCTCAAGCTACCTTGCGTTCGCGGCCCTCCCAGAAGGGCTCGCGCAGTTTGGTCTTGAGCACCTTGCCGGCGCCCGACAACGGCAAGGCATCGACAAAATCCACGCTGCGCGGGCATTTGTAGCCGGCGATCAGCGATTTGCAATGAGCAATCAGGGCGTCCACCGACAGGTCTTGCCCCGGCTTGCGTACCACCACGGCATGCACGGCCTCGCCCCACTCGTCGCTGGGCACGCCAATCACCGCGCAGGCCGCTACCGCGGCATGCTGGGCCAGCGCGTTTTCGACCTCGACCGAGTAGACGTTCTCGCCGCCCGTGATGATCATGTCCTTGAGCCGGTCGGCAATGAAGATAAAACCGTCCTCGTCCATGTACGCACCGTCGCCGGTGTGCATCCAGCCATTGCGCACCGCAGCCGCCGTCAGCTCGGGCTTGTTCCAGTAGCCCTGCATTACATTGGGGCCGCACACCACGACCTCGCCCACCGTACCGCGCGGCACTTCCTGGCCTGCGGAGTCCACAATCCTGACCTGTGTGATGTAGCTGGCCCGTCCGGCAGAGCGCAGCTTGCCGAGCTTGCGCGCTTCCGGCGTGTGGTACCAGGCCGGGTTGACGGTGGCCAGCGGCGAGAGCTCGGTCATGCCGTAAGCCTGCACAAAACCTACGCCAGGCAGCGCGGCCATCGCCCGCTCTACCAGCGCCTCGGAAATCGGCGAGGCGCCGTAAACAATGGTTTGCAAGGCGCTGAGGTCGCGCGGTTTTTTGATTGCCGGGTGGTCAACCAGCATCTGGATCATGGTCGGCACCAGCAGCAGATGGGTGACGCGGTCGCGCTCCAGGGTGTCGAGCACGAGTTCCGGGTTGAAAGCCGGGATGATCGAATGCGTATTGCCCTCAAGCCAGTGCGGCGCCGAGATCCCCATATCGGCCAGATGAAACATGGGCGCCGCATGCATGTAGGTGCCGCCCGGTGTGGCCAGCCGTTCTGCATGCAATGCCAGGCCCGAGCTGCACATATTGGTATGGCTCAGCATTACACCCTTGGGGAAGCCGGTGGTACCGCCTGTATAAAAAATGCCGGCGAGGTCTTCGTCGCGGCGCAGGGCATCGGCCACCGGCCCGGCCCCGGCCAGCAGCGCCTCGTAACCCAGCATGCCGGCCGGCACCTCGCCGTCGCTGCAGTAAATCACTTCACGCAAGCTGCTGCAGTCCTGGCGAATTTTTTCGACCAGGGGACGGAAGGTCTCATCCACCAGCAGAATTGTCGAGCCCGAGTCCTCCAGCGAATACAGGATTTCGGCTGCCGACCAGCGGATGTTGCACGGGTTCAGCACCCCGCCGCCCCAGGGCACGGCCATCTGGTATTCAAGGTAACGGTCAGAGTTGAGCGCCAGCATGGCGACGCGGTCCCCGGTCTGCATGCCCAGCTTTTGCAGCGCCCCCGCGAAGCGCGCCACACGGTCGGCAAACTCAAGGAAAGTGCGCTGGCGCTGGCCGAAACGCACTGCAATGCGCTGGGGGTGTTGCTGCACCGCGCGGTGCAAGGCTTGAGTCAGGTACATTGTTGTCTCCGTTCGGCCCATGAATCGCGCAGGCCTGTTGTTGATGCCGCTCATCGTAAAAGTGGGCGGGCCGGCCCACAATGGCGCATTACGTCGATCACATGGCAAAAGACCTCAACCCACGATTGCTTCCCGCCTGATGCAGCACACGCCGGTCACGATCCCTATCAGCTTTGTGCGCGGCATGCTGTCCGGGGTACAGGCCCGCGGCCAGTCCTGCGAGTCCTTCCTGGCCGGTGCGGAAATCGCTCCCGAGCTGCTCGATCAAACCGGTGCCCGGGTGACCGCGGCCCAGTATGTGATGCTGTTCCGGCTGATGATCGACGGCCTGGACGACGAAGGCATCGCTTTTTTCTCACGCGCCCTCAGGCGCGGCAGCTACGCACTGATAGCCCGCTCGGCGCTGGGTGCACCGAACCTGGAAATGGCCATACGGCGCATCACGCGGACCTTCCAGCTGCTGCAGGATGACGTGGTGGTCGAGCTGGTGCGCGACGGCGCGGAGGCCGGCCTGGCCCTGCGCTTCACGAATCCGGCGGCGGCACACCAGACGTTTATGCATGAGTTGCTGCTGCGCATCTTCTGGCGGCTGCTGGCCTGGCTGGCAGCCAGCAAGCTGTCCGCCACCCGCTTTGACTTCTCGTTCATGAGTCCGCCCTATGCCGGCAGCTATGGCCGGGTGTTCCCGGCCCCCCTGCTTTTTGGCCAGCGGCAATCAGCCTTCTGGTTTGAGGCAACCTGGATGAAAGGCCCTGTGCGCCGGGATGAGGCCGCGTTGCGCGTCTTCCTTATGGAGGCGCAGGCCAACATCATCCTGCCGCGGCGCCACGACGCAGAGATCAGCCTGCGCGTTCGCAGCCACCTGCAAAAAACCCAGCCCGCATGGCCCGACCTTGCGGCCACGGCCGAAGCCATGCACATGGCGACGTCCACATTACAAAGGCGCCTGGCCAGTGAAGGCACATCCTTCCAGGCGCTGAAAGATGCGCTGCGCCGCGACGCAGCCATCACCCGCCTGAACACCAGCACCGTACCGCTGGCAGCGCTGGCCTGTGAGTTGGGCTTTGCCGACAGCGCAGCCTTCCAGCGCGCATTCAAGAGCTGGACCGGAAGCGCCCCCGGAGCCTACCGCCGCGGCGGGGCCTGAGCCAGCCATATTTCCAGGAAACTTTTATGCAAAAAGTGCCTGTAGCGCAATATAGATGAGCGCAACCAGCTATGAATTAAATAGCAATCCATCCATCATATTTTCAAGCAGGCGCCGCGGATCTGGCTCCGCCAGGCCGCAGGCGCCGTCTGTTGCAGGAGGAAGATTAGGCGACACGAGGTGGGCCTCAACAGGGGTACATCCCTCTTTCTCAGCAGGGGCCGGGGTCCGGCTTCGCCGGCCCACAGGCGCCGTCCCCTGCAAGGGGAAAAGGCGTTACACGCAGTGAACGCCGATAGGGGTGTTCAAGTCAGACACTCCAGCCGCCACCCAACGCGCGTATCAGCCCAACAGTCGCCAGGTACTGCGCGGTTTTCACCTGCAAAGCCTGGCGGCGGTTGCGCAACTCGCTGCGCTGCGCGTCCAGCAGTTCGAGCTGGCTGACAAAACCATTGCGGTAGCGCGAATCGGACAACAGCGTGGCACGGCTGCTGGAGGCGACGGAACGCGACTGCGCTTCGGACTGGTCTGCCAGCAGGCGCAGTGCCGAGAGCTGGTCTTCGACGTCACGGAAGGCGACCAGCACCTGCTCGCGGTAGTTGGCCAGGGCAATGCTGAGGTCCGCATTCGCACCCTGCACGCCCGCCTCGCGGCGCCCGCCGTCAAAGACGGGCAATGACAACAAGGCGCCCACGCCCCAGGCCTGGGTGGAGAGCTTGAACAGGTCCTTGATATCGGGCGCGGCGTAACCGCCGTTGGCCGTCAATGAAAAGGTCGGGAACCACGCGGCCTTTGCCACGCCAACACGGGCCTGCGCGGCCTGCATGGTGCTCTGTGCCGCGGATATGTCCGGCCTGCGCGTCAGCACCGTGCTGGGCACGCCTGCGGGAATCACCGGCAAGGCGGTAGCCCAGGCGGCGGGTGCGACTTCAAAGTTTGAAGCGACCTCGCCCACCAGCACGGCCAGTGCGTGCTCAAGCACGGCACGGCGCTGGTCCAGCGCCAGGGCTTCAGACTCCGTCGAGGCCGCCTCGCTGCGCACACGGGCCACATCCAGCTCGGCGACATCGCCCTCCCTGAAACGAACCTCGGTCAAACGCAAGGTGTTGCGGTAAGCCTGCAGGGTGTCGCGCACCAGGGTACGCTCGCTGTCCATGGCGCGCAGGCTGAGGTAGGTTTGCGCCACATCGGCCTGTACCAGCAGCTGTGTGCTGCGCAGCAAGGCTTCGCGTGATGCAGCATCAAGCGACGCCGCATTCGATGCACCAGAGAGCCTGCCGAACAAATCGACTTCATACGACAGGTTGGCCCCCGCGCTCACCACGGTTTGCGCGACGTTGTTTGTTGTTGAATTTTTCTGCCGTGTTGCGCCCGCGCCCACGCCCAGTTGCGGAAAGCGGTTTGCATCCGTCTGGCCTGCAATGGCGCGGGCCTGCGCCAGCCGGCCCGCAGCCACCTGCACGCTGCTGTTGTTGCCGTTGGCTTTTTCGATCAGGCCATCAAGCACCGGATCGGCAAACACCTTCCACCACAGGCCTTGAACCTGCGGGGCCACCGGTGTCGACGTCACTGCCGCTGCGTTCTCCTTGAACGCGGCTGGCGCGGCTGGCAGGCTGGCCGGGTCAACAACCGCGCTGGTGGCGCAGCCGGCGAGCAGCAGTGCCAGCACCAGCGGTGCCAGCGCGGTGCGCAAATTTGAAGTTGTCTTGTTCATGATGAACTCCTTGCTTTTTTTCAGTTATTTATTATTCATGCTGGCCGCGGGGCGCAGCGGGTTGCGGCTGGGCACCTGCACCTGCACCTGCACCTGCACCTGCACCTGCGCCGTGGGCGCTGGCAAAAGCCTCCAGGTGCGGCACTTCACCGTGCAGCTTGAGCGGACGGTTGCCCGCCATGCGGCGCAGCGCGACATAAAACACCGGCGTGAGGAACAGGCCGAAGGCCGTCACACCAATCATCCCGGCGAACACCGCCACACCCATGGCCGAGCGCATCTCGGCCCCTGCGCCGGTGGACAGCACCAGCGGCAACACACCCATGACAAAAGCCAGCGAGGTCATCAGGATGGGGCGCAGGCGCAGGCGGCTGGCTTCAATCGCGGCCTGCACCGGCGTGCGCCCGGCAAACTCCAGCTCACGTGCAAACTCCACGATCAGGATGGCGTTTTTTGCCGACAGCCCCACCAGCACCATCAAGCCGATCTGGGTGAAGACGTTGTTGTCGCCCCCGGTGATCCACACGCCGGTCATCGCGGCAAGCAGGCCCATGGGCACGATCAGGATGATGGCAATCGGCAAGGTCAGGCTTTCATACTGCGCGGCCAGTACCAGAAACACCAGCAGGATGGCCAGCGGGAACACCAGCACCGCAGAATTGCCGGCCAGGATTTCCTGGTAGGTCAGCTCGGTCCACTCATAGCCAATGCCCTTGGGCAGGGTCTCTGCCGCAATGCGCTCAATGGCTGCCTGTGCCTGGCCCGAGGAATAACCCGGCGCCGGGCCGCCGCTGACGTCGGCCGAAAGATAACCGTTGTAGCGCATGGCGCGCTCCGGGCCAAAACTCGAATTGACCTTCATCAGCGCCGACAGCGGCACCATCTCGCCGGTGCTCGAACGCACCTTCAGCAGGCCCACATCTTCAGCCCGCGCACGGTAGGCTGCATCGGCCTGCACCCGCACGCTGTAGGTGCGGCCGAACTTGTTGAAGTCGTTCGCATACAGGCTGCCGAGGTAAATCTGCATGGTGTCGAAGATGTCGGTCACCGGAACATTCAGCTGGCGCGCCTTGGTGCGGTCAATGTCGGCATACAGCTGCGGCACGTTGACCTGCCAGCTGGTGAAGACGCCGGTGATCTCCGGCGCCTGCGAGACCTTTCCCATAAAGGCTTTCACGGCCCCGTCCATGGCGTCATAACCCAGCGAAGCGCGGTCCTCCAGTTGCAACTTGAAGCCGCCCGTAGTGCCCAGGCCCTCTACCGGCGGCGGTGGAAACATCACGATGAAGGCATCCTGAATGCTGCCGAAAGCCTGGTTCAACTGCCCCGCCACAGCACCGCCGCTCTGGTCGGCACGCTTGCGCTCGTCAAAAGGCTTGAGCGTGGCAAACACAATGCCCGAGTTGGAGCTGTTGGTAAACCCGTTGACAGACAGGCCGGGGAAGGCAATCGCGTCTTCCACGTTCGGGTTCTTTTTCATGATCTCGCCCATGCGCTGGATCACGTCGTCGGTGCGGTCCAGGGTGGCGCCGTCGGGCAACTGGGCAAAACCGATCAGGTACTGCTTGTCCTGCGCCGGCACAAAACCGCTGGGCACGAGTTTGAAGACACCCACCGTCGCGGCCACCAGCACCAGGTAAACGGCCAGCATCATGGTCTTGCGCGAAATCGCCCCTTTCACACCTGAGCTGTAGGCCTCGGAGCCACGGCCGAACAGGCGGTTGAAGCCGGCGAAGAAACGGCCGAACACCTTGTCCATGCCGCGCGTCAGTGCGTCTTTTGGCGCATCGTGGCCCTTGAGCAGCAAGGCCGCCAGCGCTGGCGAAAGTGTCAGTGAATTGATGGCCGAGATCACAGTGGAAATCGCAATCGTCACCGCAAACTGGCGGTAGAACTGCCCGGTCAAACCGCTGATAAAAGCCAGCGGCACAAACACGGCCACCAGCACCAGCGCAATCGCAATGATGGGGCCGGACACCTCGCGCATGGCGCGGTAAGTCGCTTCACGCGGCGTGAGCCCGGCCTCGATGTTGCGCTCCACGTTCTCGACCACCACGATGGCATCGTCCACCACAATGCCAATCGCCAGCACCAGCCCGAACAGGCTGAGCGCGTTGATCGAAAAGCCCAGCAAATGCAGCACCGCAAACGTGCCGACCACCGACACCGGCACCGCCAGCAACGGAATGATGGAGGCGCGCCAGGTTTGCAGGAACAGGATCACCACCAGCACCACCAGCGCGATGGCTTCGAGCAGCGTGTGTATCACCGACTTGATGGAGGCGCGCACAAACTGCGTCGGGTCGTAGGCGATACGGTACTCCACGCCTTCGGGCATGTTCTTCGCCAGTTCGTCCATGGTCTTGCGCACCTCGGCCGATATCTCCAGCGAGTTGGAACCAGGCGCCTGGAACACGCCCATGCCGACAGCCTGCTTGTTGTTGAGCAGCGAGCGCAAGGCATAGTCGGCAGCGCCCAGTTCCAGCCGCGCAATGTCGCGCAGCCGCGTGATGGCGCCGTCGGCACCGGTCTTGACGATGATGTCGCCGAACTCCTCCTCATTCTGCAGCCGGCCCTGTGCGTTGATCGAGAGCTGCATGTCCACACCGTCCAGCCCCGGCGATGCGCCTATCACGCCGGCCGCGGCCTGCACGTTCTGCCCGCGGATGGCAGCCACCACGTCGCTGGCCGAGAGGCCGCGCTGCGCCACCTTCTGCGGGTCCAGCCAGACGCGCATGGAATAGTCGCCGCCGCCGAAGATCTGAACCTGGCCCACACCCTGGATGCGCGCAAGCCTGTCCTTGACGTTCAGCACCGCGTAGTTGCGCAGGTAGTTGATGTCGTAGCGGTCGTTCGGCGACACCAGGTGCACCACCATGGTGATGTTGGGCGCGCTCTTGACCGTGGTCACGCCGAGCCGGCGCACTTCCTCGGGCAGGCGCGGCTCGGCCTGCGAGACGCGGTTCTGCACCATCTGCTGCGCCTTGTCGGGGTCTGTACCCAACTTGAAGGTCACGGCCAGCGTCATCACGCCGTCAGTGGTGGCCTGGCTGTTCATGTAGAGCATGCCTTCGACACCGTTGATGGATTCCTCCAGCGGCGTGGCCACCGTCTCGGCAATCACCTTGGGGTTGGCGCCCGGGTACTGGGCACGCACCACGATGGTGGGCGGCGCGACTTCCGGGTATTCGGAAATCGGCAAACCGCGCAAGGCCACCAGGCCGGCGATCAGCATCAGCAGCGACAACACGCCGGCAAAAATGGGCCGGTCAATAAAAAACTTGGAAAGGTTCATGGCAATTCTTCTTGTTTAAGGGCGATACCCTGTTCAACACAACCGTTCGGGCTGAGGTCCCTGCCGTTCGGGCTGAGCCTGTCGAAGCCGCCTGTCCTGAGCGAAGTCGAAGGAAGGCAGACCCTTCGACAGGCTCAGGGCGAACGGATGAGCAGACCCTGGGCGAACTGAGTGGCAGCCAGTTATTACTTCTGCGCAACCTTGACGGCCTTGTCGCCGCCTGAAAGCTCGGCTTTGGCCGACATCTCGACCGGCTGCGGCGCCACCAGCGCGCCGGGACGCACGCGCTGCAGGCCGTTGACGACAATGCGCTCATTCGCCGCCAGCCCGGTCTTGACAACCCGCAGGCCGTTGGCCGATGCACCCAGCGTGATCTCGCGGTAAGCCGCCTTGTTGTCGGCGCCCACCACCAGCACAAACTTTTTGTTCTGGTCGGTGCCGACGGCGCGCTCATTGATCAGCAGCGCGCTGCCCTTGGTGGCCTGGCCCATGCGTATGCGGGCAAACTGGCCGGGCATCAACTGGCCGTCCTTGTTGTCGAACACGGCGCGGGCGCGCACCGTGCCGCTCCTGGCATCGACCTGGTTGTCGACCAGTTGCAGCCGGCCTTCAAACGGCGTGTCGGTGCTGGCGGCGGTGCCCATCTGCACCGGGATCAGTTCCAGCTTGCGCCCGCCTGTGGCGTTGACTTCTTTCAGCGCCCGGGTCACCACCTGCTCGTCCGCATCAAAGCTCGCGTAAATCGGGCTGACCGAGACCAGCGTGGTGAGCACAGGTGCACCCGGGCCGGCCGCGACCAGGTTGCCCACGGTCACTTCGAGCTTGCCGACACGGCCGGCCATCGGTGCGCGGACCTGGGTGTAGCCCAGGCTTAACTGCGCGGTCTGCAGCCCGGCCTGCGCGGCACGCAGGTTGGCATCGGCTTCACGCTGGCCATTGATACGTTCATCGAATTCGCGTTTTGAAATCGCCTGCTCGCTCCACAGCCGCTGCGAACGCTCGTGCTCGCCTTTGGCCTGCGCCACCCGGGCCTGCGCGGCGGCTACCTGGGCATCGGCCCGCTCCACATCGGCGGCGTAAGGCGCCGGGTCAATCGTCAGCAGCAGCTCACCCTTTTTCACCAGCGCGCCCTCGCGAAAGTGCACCGCCTGGATGGTGCCGGCCACGCGCGGGCGGATATCAACCCGCTCTACCGCCTCGAGCCGGCCCGAGAACTCGTCCCAGGCCGCCACATCGCTTTGCAACACCGTGGCAACGGACACTGGCGTTGCTGGCGGCTCCGCCGCTGCGCCGGGCTGGGCCCGTGAACTGGAAACGCCAAAGACCGTGGCTGAAATGCCGGTCACGGCGAGCACCGCCAGCACCACTGCCAGCAGGCGGCGTTTCGGGGTATGAAGTTGAATGGTTTGCATGGTGAATTCCCTCGATAAATGGATTTATGAAACTGACACGGAAGTTGAAGACAAGGGCCTGTGCGCGGACTCGCCCGCCGCCGCACCGCCGATCAAACTATTGAAAAAATCGCTGAACTGCTGCTGAACGGCAGCCGCCCAGGCCACCTCCTGGCCGGCAGCCTGCAGGTAGCTGACTGGCCAGCCCGTCGGGCCCGGCAACACGGCGGCATGCACCAGCCGCCCGGCATGGCGCAAGCGCTCGGCATAGGCCAGGGATTCGTCACGCAGCGGATCGTCCTGCGCCGTCAGCAGCAGGGTGGGCGGCAGGCCGGACAGCCGCAATGCAGTGCCCGGCGCGGCATAGGGGTGGCTGGCCTCTGCCAGGCGCGACAGGTATTGGTGCCAGCCGTCGGCCCACATGCAACCGACCGGGCCGGCATCCGCACAGCGCAGGGACGCCGTTGCCATGCACGGGTCCAGCATGGGCGACAGCAGGATTTGCCCAGCCAGAGCAGGCGCCTGCTGGTCACGCGCCATCAGGGCCACCGCAGCAGCCAGGTTGCCGCCGGCCTCTTCGCCCGCCACAAAAACCGGCGCACCCTTGCCGGCCAGCTTGTGCCTGGCCTTCCAGGCCCAGGCCAGCGCGGCATAACCGGCCTCGACCGCCTGCGGGAAAGGATTGTTCGGAGCCAGCGGGTAGTCGAGCGACACAACCACCGCCCCGGCAGCTGCCAGCAGGCGCGGGATGCAGGCACCAGCCTCCAGCGAGCCCGACACAAAGGCACCAGCATGGAAATGCAGCACCAGCGGGACGGCCCCCGAAGCGGCAAGCGTGCTGCGCTGGCCGTAAAGCCGCACATCCAGTGGCTTCCCCGGCGTGATTTCTATCTGTTTTTCAAGCCAATCCCGACCCGGCGTGGAACTGGAAAGGGAATTTTGCTGGCTGTGCATCTTGTCAAGCCGCCAGGCGGCTCCAATTTGTTGCGATGCAGCAGAATGTAGGCCCGGGCGCCCAGACAATAAATAGCCGTTTTGTTTATACTTTATTTCACCATTGCAACAATCAGTCATGAAAGTGACAAAACCTGCGGAATGCTCGCAATCCCGCAATAGCTGGGTACCGAACGCCATGAGAACTCCTGAATCAATTGAGGATCGAAGTCTCGACATTCCCACCGTTGCAGGGTCAACACATTTCTCGCAAACCCCGGATGTATTTATGGATATTTCCCGCGCGCCACGCGAACTTTCCATGAGCGCAACAATCGCCAACCAGTTGCTTCAGCCCTCCGGCCTGCCGGCTCGCAGCCAGAGGCTTGGCCTTTGACAGGCCCCCCCACACCCCACCTCACAGGATTCCCCATGGACAAATTTTCCGCAATGCAGGCCTTTGTGCGCGTCGTGGAAGCCGGCACCTTTACCAAGGCAGCCGACTCCATGGGCGTGCCCAAACCCTCGGTGACCCGGCTGATCCAGGACCTGGAAAAAGAACTCGACACCAAACTGCTCAACCGCACCACGCGCAAGGTCACCGTCACAGTGGACGGCGCCGCCTATTACGAGCAGGCCAGCCGCCTGCTCGGCGAGGTGCAGGAACTGGAATCCAGCATGTCACGCGCAAAAGCCAGCCCGCGCGGCAAGCTGAAGGTGGACATCCCGTCCTCGCTGGGCATGTCCATCATCATCCCTGCCTTGCCGGAGTTTTATGCGCGTTACCCCGACATCCAGCTTGAGCTGGGCGTGAGCGACCGGCCCATTGACATCATTGCCGAGAACGTGGACTGCGTCATACGCGGCGGCGAGATCACCGACCAGTCACTTGTGGCGCGCCGCATCGGCGAGTTCTACATGATGACCTGCGCGTCCCCCGCCTACCTCAAGCGCCACGGCACGCCGCAGCACCCGGCCGAGCTGGAAGAGTCGCACAAGATGATCCGTTACGCATCCCCGCGCGACGGCAAGCTGTATTCATTCACCATGTACAGCGACACCGGCTCGGTGGAAATCCACGGCAAGCACCAGCTGTCCGTCAATGATTCAAACGCAGGCGTCGCAGCCGCCTTGGCAGCCCTGGGCGTGCTGCATACGGCCACCTTCCTGGTGCAGCACCACATCAGCAGCGGCGCACTTGAGCCGCTGTTTTCCGGCTGGTGCACGGAAGCCAAACCGATTTTTGTGGTCTACCCACCGAACCGCCACCTGAGCAACAAGGTGCGCGTGTTTGTGGACTGGATTGCCGAACTGTTCTCAAAACACGACCTGATACAGCGCAAAAGCTCCTTGCCGGAGGCCATGTGCAAGGGCTGGGCGGCGCCTGCTGTGCCGGGGACGGCTGTTGTTGAAACGGCTGTTGCTTCGCAGGTGCTTGAGGCGGCTTAGGTGGTTAGGCTTCTTCGGCGGCGCTGTGAAAATCTTCGTAGATTTCCTTCAACGTCTTGCCGTTGAACGTCCAGTGCGGCGATGGCTGCAACGCGTAATCATCAGGTAGACCGAGGACCTTTCGTGTTGCCGCAGTCAAAGAGCAGATTGCACCATTGAAGATCACCTTCTTTTCGCCAACAACGGTTGCTTCCGATTGGCCGTCTTTTGAGATCAAAATCGAGCCGTTAGGGATGCTTAGCTCATGGAAGTCCATTCTTGGGCGGCGCGCATCTTTCAGATTCTGAGCTGACTGTTTATCGGCAGGAGTCACGTCGGACTCCATCGTTTGCTCGACTTGGCTCGTGATGTCTTCGACTTTCAGCAGCTTGAGAATCGCTATGACACGTTCGGGTTCAATCTTGAAGAACTCTCGATTGGGATTGATCCGCCCAGTACCAAAGGCGAAGTGCAATGCTTTCTCAACTTCGTTTGCGTCCTTCACTTGGCAAGCAAATGCGCAATCAAATGGTACGGGGACGCCCGTGCCATAGAGCTGCTTCATTCGTTCCTCAACCTCAAGTTGAGTTGTCATACCAATCTTGACAAGACCGGGCATCGCTGGGTTCGTCAGTACATAGACGATTTGTGAACTTATGTCAGTCATGAGTCAATTTTGATTGGCAATCGTGGAAGACGGGAACAGATGAGTTAGCTACGAATCATTGTTGCGCATCATTGGCGTACAGCGAGTCGTCCGATGTTAGGCGCTGCGCCACCAAGCCTAGAGCGCCACTCTGAATCGCACTGCATACAGGGCTGAAATAGCCGTCCGCCCTGTTGCTTCGCTCGGCCCTTAGCATAGTGTGGACATAGTGACGAAGACCATCAAAAGGCTCGCGCGACAACTTGCTAAATGGTCGAGTGTTGGCTTCATCCACGGGATAGTCTGGCGCCAAGTCGTTGCACACGAAGCCACACGCATACGCCGCATCGTGAAACAGATCGTACTCAGGGAGTGCCCAAAACAAGGCGGCATCACCTGCGTCGGGATCATATTCGGCGGCAAATAGTTGATCAGTAACTGCTTCAAGGCTCCGAATTCGTAACGCCAAGAAGAGTGCCTGTGATTGGCACACCGTCGCCCTCACGTCGGGTTGGTTTCGTTGAATTTGCATGCGTGGAGGCATTTTTCTGGCGGGCTGATCAGTCGGGATGAAGCGAGTAAAGAATCCTAACTTAATGTGTGCGACAAAACCTGCGGCATACGAATGGGAGTGCAATCCAATCGGGACATCGAAATCCCCTATGAGCAGCTTGCACGTTGGGCCTCGGACCAACGCTCTGTATTTTTCAGCGGATTCGTTACACGCACTATATCCAGCCGGTCATTGAAGTTGAGACCAAAATCCGCCGGCTCTTGCCGACTCAAGACATGCATTTACCACTATCAATTCAATAGCTACCTGCGCGCGCAGCTATTCGGCCTCAAGCACTTTTAATACTCAAAATGAGCCATTTTTGAGCCCCACAGACCGTTTTCAGGTCCGAAGGCATCGTTTTTGGCCCCAAAACCGCTGAACAAGCCATTGCCATCAATAAAAAGTGCCTGTACCCCAATAGGGATACGCGCAACCAGCTACATATTTGATAGCAATCGCCGCGCCATCCAGCTCAGGCTGCCGAAACTGTTCTGGCTGGCCAGAACCTTTTAACAAGGCTGACCACAGCCAGCACAACAGCTCCGGTGATCAAACCCACCACTGCGTCCATCAGCAGCGGCGTGATCGCGACCAGCCAGCCACCAGCCCTTGCGGCCAGTTGTTCGATGAAATGGTGCAGCGGCGCCACACCATGCGTGATGATGCCACCGCCTACCAGGAACATGGCTATCGTGCCCGCGACCGACAGGCTTTTCATCAGCCACGGCGCAGCCATCAGAAGGCCTCGGCCCAGGCTGCGTTGCATGCCGCGTACAGCGCTGGCGCCTGCGCGCTGGCTGAGGTAAAGCCCGGCATCATCAAGCTTGACGATGCCTGCCACCAGGCCATACACACCTACCGTCATGACGATGGCTATGGAGCTGAGCACGGCCAGTTGCGTGATGAATGGGCTGCTCTGCACGGTGCCCAGGGTAATCGCGATGATCTCGGCCGACAAAATAAAGTCGGTGCGGATGGCACCCTTGATCTTGCCCTTTTCAACGGCCACCAGGTCTACCGCCGGGTCGGCCAGCGCGGTCACCAGCTCTTCATGCTGCGCAGCCTGCTCGGGCTTGCTGTGCAAAAACTTGTGGGCCAGTTTTTCGAAACCCTCAAAGCACAAAAATGCGCCGCCAACCATCAGCAGCGGTGTGACGGCCCAGGGCGCAAAGGCGCTGATGGCCAGGGCGGCGGGCACCAGGATGAGCTTGTTGACAAACGAGCCCCTGGCCACGGCCCAGACCACAGGCAGTTCCCGCTCGGCCTTGACGCCGGAGACCTGCTGGGCATTCAACGCCAGGTCATCGCCCAATACCCCAGCGGTTTTTTTGGCCGCTACCTTGGACAGCACGGCTACGTCATCCAGGATGGTGGCGATGTCGTCAATCAGCGCAAGCAGGCTACTGGCCATAAGGTTCTCTCAAGTGTTGCGGAGTTAACCGGGTGTCAGAAAGCATTCCGATTCTGCATTGTGCCCGTACGTAAAAAACCGCCCGAAGGCGGTTTTTTGGCAGCGGCTTTGACCAACAGCTTTGTCAACGCGCGCTCAGCCGGCCAAGGATAAAACCAAGGGCCAGGGCAACGCCTACAGCTTCCAGCGGACGCTCCTGGACCCAGGATTTGGAAGTCTCCAGTGCCCTGGCGGGCGCTTCGGTCAGCCGGTGTGTCTGGCCTGAAAAGCGGTTGGCGGTATTGGCAAGTTTGTCGACCGCCTCATGCGCGCCGCCCGCCACACGGTCAACCGCATGCCGCGCCGGTTCGGCAACCTTGTCAATGCTGTTGTGCAATGCAGCACCGGTGGCATCCACCCGGCGCTGGATGGCATTGGCTGCTGACTCATCACCTGAAACGGTGGGATGAACAATCTTCTCCATGAGGACTCCTTAAAAAGCGCAAACACACGCCGGACGGGTTCACCCGGCCCATGCCTGACTTTAGGAAAAGCTTGCGCAGCGGCCTGTGCGCAGCTACACGGACTGCCTGTAGGACAAGAGAGCGTTCAAGTTGAAACCTTTCGACTGGCTTCATGCCAGATTGCTGTAAGCCAAGACTGACAACACAACGCTCTTTACGCCTTCGCCTGCCTGGCAACAGGCATCCGCATGATGGGGTTTTCATGGAAAACTTAATGAGGCCGTCATGAGCAGAACCCCGAAACCCGTATCAGAAGAAGATGCCGAGGAAGATGATGGACTGGAACTGCCCGTGACCCCGGACGAGGGATCACCGCTGATTCCGGACGAAGAGCGTGTGGTGAACCTGCCGTCGTGAACGGCAGGCCGGCGCCGGTGTTTCAGTCGACCGTGCGCTTCAGGCGTATCTCTTCGAGTTTGATGTTGCCAAAAGCGACCGTCTTGAGCGACGGCATTTCACGCTTGAAGCCTGCTGCGTGCTCAAAAAAGCCCAGTGCGCGCTCGTTGCGCAGCAGCGACCAGGCGGTCACCTGCGTGCAGCCTTCTTCCTTCAGCCCGTCGCGGGCGCCGTCCCACAGGGCCACACCGGCGCCCTTGCCCCAATGGGCAGGCGCAACATACAAGGCCCAGATTTCGCCAACAGTGGATTTGGTGCCTGCGTCGCGCGAGCGGTCAAAACCCACAAAACCGACCACCTTGTCGGCATCGGTGGCCACGAGCAGCTGGGGTTCGCTGTATTCAATGGCTTCGCGCCAATAGGCCTGGCGCTTTTCGACGGTCATCGTTTTCAGGTAGTCCTCCGGCATCAGGTCCTTGTAGGCGGCTTGCCAGGTGGCAACGTGAATTTCGGCAATGGCTTTGGCATCACGGGCGGAGGCGGGACGAACGGAGTAGCTGGACATTAGAAAATCGCTTGTAACAAATCACCGGAAAATCGGTGACATAAATATTCGGGGGGACCGGAATTGTCGCGCAAATCGAAAACGGCCACTCCAGCCGCCCATGCGTCATGGTTATGGGCGCACTCCGGACGCTGTAGCATTCAGGCCATGCCCTCCCCCAGCGCCTGCGTATCTTGAGTACCGAAGCAACACCGGAAAACCCCGATGGACGGGTTTTCAGCGCCCGCGTCGAACCCTCCGGCCACACGTTTGAGGCCCCCGCTTCACTGCCGCTGTTGCAGGCCGCAGAGCAGGCAAACCTTGATGACTTGAGGATGGACAGCTCCTGCCGCAACGGCACCTGCCGCACCTGTATCTGCCTGCTTACCAGCGGGCAAGTGAGCTACCGCATTGAATGGCCGGGCCTGAGCCTGGATGAAAAGCGTGAGGGTTACATCCTGCCCTGCGTGGCTTACCCCGTTTCAGATGTGGTGATCGAGTTACCGTTCTGACTGGCGCTCTGGCGCCACATACAGCCGATTCGTCCCGCTGCCCTGGCCTTACTCACCCTGTACTGTCGGCCTCCAGCGCGCAGCCATGGGCAGCAGTTCGGCACCCTCACTTCCGATATGCCCAAGGTGGCGGCTGAAAAACGTATCCACATCGCCGGCCGCCAGCATCTGCAGCGATGCCTCGGGACCGGCCGGATCGGGAAAGCGTTTGTTGTCGTGCATGCCAGCACCTTCGACCTGTTTGAGCGGCATCACGCATACGTCGCGCTTCGCGTCCGGCTTCGGGCGAATCAGTTCTATTGCGGCACCAGGCCGGCAGCTTTCACCAGTTCGGCATGCAGGCGGATATCCTCCGAGATGACCTGCGCCAGAGGTTTGGCCTCATCGGCTGCCGGCTCCATTCCCACTTCGATCAGCCTGGCCCTGGCCTCGCCCCGGAACATTGTCTTCACGGATTTGCTGAGCCGGTCCAGGATGGGCTGGGGCGTTTTGGCGGGTGCCAGCAGCCCTATCCACGCCGACAGGATGACGTTATTGACGCCGCCTTCACGCAGTGTCGGGATTTCCGGCGCCGAAATGGCACGCTTGTCGCTCAGCACGCCCACCGGGTGCAGCTTGCCTGCCCTGATATGCGGAAGGGCCTCGGGGAGCGGGGCGAAGGCCATGTCCACAACGCCGCCCATCAGGTCCGTGATCGCAGGCGCACCGCCCTTGTACGGTATGTGCAACATGCGGACGCCGGTCTGGCTTTCAAACATGAGACCTGCCAGGTGCTGCGGGCTTCCGTCGCCCGAGGATGCGTAGGTCAGCCTGCCGGGATTGGCCTTTGCCGCCGCCAATATTTCAGCCGGTGTGCCGTACTTTGACTTGTCGCGCACCACCAGCACCATGGCCTGGTTGACAAGCTTGACCACGGGCACAAAGTCGGTTTCGGGGTTGTAGGGCAGCGTCTTGAAGATACTCTTGTTTGTCGTCAGGAAAGACGCCGGAGACGCCATGAGGGTGTAGCCGTCCGGCGCTGCCCGCGCCACAACGGGAACGCCGATCTGGCCGGATGCGCCGGCCCTGTTATCCACCACGAAGGGCTGGCCCAGGTCGGCTGCCAGTTGCTGGCTCACCAGCCGCGCAACCATGTCCACGCTGCCGCCCGCCGGCAGCGCGACGACAACCTTGACCGGGTGGCTGGGATAGGTGTCCTGCGCCAGGGATGGCACGGTCCAGGTCAGGCAGGACGCGGCGCAAAGCGCCAGGAAGGTAGAGCGGGTAAAGGGCATGGGTCGCTTTCAGGTTTGGGAGGAAGGCTGTCGCGTTGCGGGCGTAGCACGCCGCCGACCACACAGAGCAATTTGTATGCCTGTCAACGCGAATCCACAAACGCCTGCTGCAATCAAACCGTCACAAGAACATGCAAGGATGGGACATGCCCCTTGCCGCGCACCTCCTGCCTGCCCATCTCGCCCCTGCCGCCGACCTGTATAACACCTTTGTCGAGCACGAAGACCTCAAGGCCATACTGCTGGCGGGCAGCAGCCATTTTGAAATCCAGACCGTGTGCGAGGTGCGTGCCGGCAGCAAGGCCCTGCCGCTGGCCTTTCCTGTGTTCACGGCCGGCATAGGCTCCAGCAACCCGCTGGCGCCCGCCGTAGGTTTTTTTGGCGGCATCCACGGGCTGGAACGCATAGGCACGCAGGTCATACTGCATTACATGCGGGCGTTGCTGTTCAGGCTGGAGTGGGACGAGTTGCTGCACCGGCAGCTTGAAAAAGTCCGGCTGGTGTTCATGCCCATCGTCAACCCCGGCGGCATGTGGGCACACACACGCGCCAACCCGGATGGCGTGGACCTGATGCGCAATGCGCCGCAACGGGCAGAGAGCCGTGTGCCTTTTCTGGCCGGCGGGCAAACCCTGACGCGATGGCTGCCCTGGTATTGCGGCCAGCCGGGTGCGCCCATGCAGGCCGAAAGCGCAGCACTGCTGCAACTGGTACGCGAGCAACTGGCGAGCCGGCCCTTCAGCCTGGCGCTCGACTGCCATTCGGGTTACGGTTTTGACGACAGCATCTGGTTCCCCTATGCCAAAACACGCCGCCTGATGGCGCACCTGCCGGAGATGTTTGCGCTCAAGACCATGCTGGAGCAATCGCACCCGCACCATGCCTACAGCTTTGAGCCGCAAAGCAACCAGTACCTGTTGCACGGCGACCTGTGGGACCACGCTTATGACCACGCGCCTGCCGGTAATGTGTTTTTACCGATGACTCTGGAGCTCGGCTCCTGGCTGTGGATACGCAAGAACCCGCGCCAGCTGTTTTCACGGCACGGCATCTTCAACCCGATCAAGGCACACCGCATCAAGCGTGTGCTGCGCCGCCATGCCGACCTGCTGGACTTCCTGACCCGAGCAGCCTTCGCCGCCCCGCGCTGGTTACCGGCCACCGATCGCCGCGTCCAGCTGCAGCAACTGGCCACCGCCTACTGGCGGCCAAGGCGGGTGTTGTGAGCTGGCTGCTTCTGAGGGGGCTCACGCGCGAGGCGCGGCATTGGGGTGGTTTTGCCGGCCAGTTGACGCAGCAGCTTGGCCATGAGGAAGTGCTGGCGCTGGACCTGCCGGGCAATGGCGAGTTTTACGCCCGGACCTCGCCCGGCAGCGTGTGCGGCATGGTGGAATTTTTGCGTCAGCAGCTACGCCTCAAGGGACTGCAAACACCTTGCAAGGTGCTGGCCATGTCGCTGGGCGGCATGGTCGCCGCTGACTGGGCACAACGCTACCCCGATGAAATTGAAAGGCTGGTGCTCATCAACACCAGCATGCGCCCGTTCAGCAGCGTGACGCAGCGCCTGCGGCCCGGCAACTGGCCTCAATTGGCACTGCTGGCCACGCGCTGGCAAGACCCCGACCATGCCGAGCGGGTCATACACCAGCTGACCTGCAACAACGTCACTTCACGGGACGAAGACCTGGCGGCATGGCGGCGTATCCGCAAAAGCGCACCGGTCACTGCGGCCAATGCTGCACGCCAGCTTTGGGCTGCAGCCGGTTTTTCATGCGCATCTGCCGCACCGCCCTGCGCCACGCTTGTACTGTCGTCCGCAGCCGATCACCTCGTGCACCCGACCTGCTCCGCACGCCTGGCAGGCGCCTGGCAGGCAACACACCGGCAACACCCATGGGCAGGCCATGACCTGCCGCATGACGATGCGAATTGGGTGTGCGAGCAGGTCGTGGCATGGACAGCCAGGACCGGGTTAGGTCCTGGTTAGCTATATTTTTTACGTCCCGCGCCGACACCATTCAAACGGAAGCAGCATGTTCACCAGCCAGACGTTTTTGAATCAGCTTGCGCGCCTGGATGGGCCCCACATCCGTACACAGCGCTACCGGGAAAGCCGAGCCGGCCGCATCGCCCAATGAGCGCTGCTGCGCTTCCAGCATGGCCTTGTCTTCGTCAAAGGTGTTGCTGGACTGCTGCCGGATAAATTCGGTCAGTACCGTGTCGTCACGCTGGTAGGCGCGTGCGACACCCCAGAAATAGTGACAGCTGGTCGCCGTCTCCGGCGTGGTGAGGTGGATCACACGGCGCTCCAGTGCCTGGTCCCTGCCAGCCGTGGCGGGGTAGGAGCCGTTTTCAATCAGGTTGAAGGAAGGCGGCGTGAAGATGGTGGTGTGCCAGCGGTTGATGCGATCGGTAAAACCCGTGGCCTTGACGTAAAACGGTGGCGGCTCGCAGTTGAGGATGTCGCGGTGCACACGTACTGCGTCTGCATTGACCGTGGTCTTGACCGGCGCTTCAGCCACCGCTTCATTGCCTATGGTTTTGTCATGCAGGTAAGACTCGTGCGACAGGTCGAGCAGGTTGTCGTTCATCAACTGGTAATCGGCGCCCACGTGGTGGTAGCCGCCGCAAGCGGTCCAGTCCGGATCGTCCATCCAGTGCACATCGGGTATCAGCGCCGCGTCGGCCAGCGCCGCCTCCCCCATCCAGACCCAGGTGAACCCGTATTTTTCAGCCACCGGGTATGTGGTCACGCGCGCCTGCGCCGGGATCAGCGTCTGGCAGGGGATGTGCCTGCATTGGCCGTCGCTGTCAATGCGCAGGCCATGGTAAGTGCAGCGCACCATCCCGTCGACCAGCTTGCCCAGCGACAGCGGCACCCCGCGGTGCGGGCACTTGTCGGCCATGGCCACGGGTTTGCCGTCACGGCCCCTGTACAGCAGCACGGCCTTGCCGAGCATGGTTCGCGGCAACAGGGCATGTTCAAGGTCGCGGCTGAAGGCTGCGACGTACCAGGCGTTCTGGATCCACATCCTGATTTACCCCTTTCGTGTACGTTGAATCACTCGGCAGTGATCTTTGCGGACTTGACGATGGGCGCGCTGTCGGCCATCTCCCTTGTCATCAGGCTGGTCAATGCCGAGGGCGGGCCACCCAGCGGCTCCAGGAAACCCGCCAACAGCGTCTTTTTCACTTCGTCATTGGTCAGCGCCTTGTTCAGCGATGCATTGAGGCGCTGCACCGCCGCATCGGGCGTGCCCGCCGGCGCGAGCACCGCGTACCAGCCGTCAAAGCTGTAGCCCTTCATGCCGAAAGACGCCACCGTGGGCAAGGCCGGCACCAGAGCGGAACGCTGCGAATTGGTGATGGCCAGGCCCTTGACCTTGCCGCTGTTCAGAAAGGCAGCTACTGCCGTCAGGCTGTTCACGCTGATGTCGACCTGGCCGCCTGCGAGGTCTGTCATGGCGCCGCCGCAGCCGCGGTAGGGAATGTGCACCATGCTGATGCCGGCCATGGCCTTGAGCTGCTCGCCTGCGAGGTGGTGGATGCCGCCATTGCCGCAGGAAGCGTACGAAAGTTTCCCGGGGTTTGCCCTGGCGTATGCGAGCATCTCCGGCAAGGTGCTGTAGGGCGCATTGAGCTTGCTGACGATGACCACGGGCGAATGCGCCAGCGCGATCACCGGTGTGTAGCTCTTGAGCGGGTTGAACTTCACGTTGCTGTATATCAGCGGGTTGATGACCAGGCTATTCGTCGTGAACAACAGCGTTTTACCGTCCGCTGCTGCGGCAGCCACATAGTCGTGCGCGATGTTGCCGCCGGCGCCGGGCCTGTTCTCGACAATGACGGTCTCGCCCAGGTCGGATTCAAGGCGACGGCTGAGCACGCGTGCGAGTACATCGGTGCCGCCGCCCGGCGGGAAGGGCACGATCAGCTTGATGGTGCGGTCGCCCTGGGCCTGCGATGCCGTGCTGCACAACACACCCGCAACGAGGGCGGCTGCGCCGAGCATGGTTTTTCTTAACTGGATGTTCACGGGTCTGTCTCCTTTTCCAATTCAACTTTTTTAAATCACAAACTGCTCTTCAGTCGAGGGAGCAAACAGCTCGCCCGCCTGCATCAGCCGGGAGGAAAGCCCCTGCTGGTGGTGGTATCGCAAAAACGCGTCAAGCGCGGCTTTGTTGGACTGCACGCCGTATTGCCAGAAATCGCGGCCCATGGCTGCAACCGTGTCGTCGTACTCGCTGGTCAGCCACGGCAACGAGGTCTTCAATGCCCCGACTTCGGACAACTCCCGCAGTGCATGGTCTTTGGCCTGGTTAAAAGCCTTGTAAACACTCGCCGCCAGCCAGGGCTGCTGCTCTACCAGTGCAGCGCGTATGCCAACCACGTGCATGATGGGGAAGATGCCGGTTTTGGCGTAATAGGCACGTTCGGTTTCACGCAGGTTGTTGAACAGGCGCACGGACTTGCCCTGCACAAATGAAGCGGGGGCGCGCGGAGCAATCAAGGCGTCAATGCGGCCATCCAGCAATTGCTGGTCCAGTGTGTCGGTGGCGGGGATGGATTCGACCTGCACGCCCGGAGGGGCTGCAAAACTCACCTTCTCGTGCCTGCCCGGCGTTTCCACACCGCCGGTGCGCCACCGCAGCTCGTGCGGCTGCACACCGTATTCGTCCTGCAGGATCCCGCGCACCCAGACCGGCGCCGTCAACTGGTATTCAGGGACACCCACCGTCCTGCCGCGCAGGTCTTCGGGCGTGCGCAAGGGGCTGTCGGCCCGCACATAAATGGCGGAATGGCGAAACATGCGCGACAGGAAAACCGGAATCGCAATGTAAGGGCAGCTGCCGCGCGAACGCATCATGGTGTAGCTGCTCAGGGACAGCTCGGCCACATCGAACTCGGTGGAGCGCAGCGCCCGGAAAAACGTTTCCTCTACCGGCAGGCACAGCATATTGGTTTCGCAACCCTCAATGGCAACCTGCCCGTCAAACAGGAGGCGGGTGCGGTCGTAGTCCCAGCAGGCGACGGTCAGTGGCAGTTTCATTTAACCCATTCGTTGGCGGTGAGGCGCATGAACGTCCTTCGTTCATGTATCCCGTTTTATTGATGTTGCGAAGAATAGGCAGCTTCATGGACTTATACAATGACGATACCGCGTCTTCTGATATGTCGTTACTGCATATCCGGAAAATCATGGATCTCAAGCAACTCAATTACTTTGTGCACGTCTCCGACCTCGGCAGTTTTGTCAAGGCGGCCGAATTGCTCGGCATCGCACAGCCGACGCTCAGCCGGCAGATCCGTGCGCTGGAAGTAGACGTGAAGGCCAGCCTGTTTCACAGGAACGGACGCGGGGTCTTGCTGACAGCGGCAGGTGCGCGTTTTCTGGAGCAGGCGCGCGGCGTGCTGCATGCAGCCGATGCCGCCCTCCAGGTTTTGCACGTCGGCGACAGGCGGCTTTCAGGCACGGTGGTGTGCGGGCTCACGCCCAGCGTGGGCAGCTTCATGATTCCGCACTATGTACGCCGTTTCAGGGAGGAATTGCCCAACGCCCACCTGTCCATCGTCAACCACCTGTCGGCTACGCTGCTGGACCAGATCAAGGCTTCAAGGCTGGACTTCGCCATCTTCCACAATCCTCCGCCCACACCCAGCCTGACGATGACGCCGCTGAGCGACGAAGCGCTGTACCTGGTGGGCCCCAAAGCTGTAGGCCGCAAAAAAGCGTCGGTCGATTTCCGTGAACTGGACGGCCTGCCGCTCATCATGCCGTCCCGCCTGCATGCCATACGCGGCCCGGTCGAGCTTGAAGCCGCACGCCTTGGCATCTCGCTCAACCTGGTGCTGGAAGTCGATATCATGCAGACGGTTTTTCAGCTGGTCGCCCAGGGCGTGGGCTACACGATCGCCACGCGCTTCCCCCTCATCGACCAGCCCCCTTCCCCCGGGCTGGTCGCCCAGCGCATCACGGCACCCGAGCTGTTGACGCACCTGGTGCTAGTCACCCCGTCGCAGCGCATCCTCACGCCTTTGCAACGCGCGGCAACAGACCTGGCCTGCACGACCTACCTGGACCTGGTTGCCGACACCCGAAAGCGGACTTGAGGCTGGACGTTCGCGGACAACAGCGCCTGGCACAGCCTGAATTTGCTATGCTTTTAATAGCTACTTACGCGCATTACACAAGGGTCAAAGCCTGTTTTGGAAAAAAACAGGCTTACGGCAATCGGCACGCCCTCCCCACACCCAAGGAGGAGGTTTGGGCGTCGGCCGTAAAAGAGCGGTTTCCAGTCCCAAAAGTTGCCGGGTAAAGCGTTTCAGTGCCTGATGGTGCTGCTCAAGCGGCAGTGCACTGTCAGCACCGAGGATCATGCTGGCCCGCTCGGCAGTCATGTCCACCCAACTGGATTGCAGGCCTTCAATCATCTGGCGTGATGCGCCGGTAGCCTCGCCCAGCATAAGCAACCTCCTACGCCAGGCCGGGAGAGTCTCCGATGTAAAAGCTTTTCCCCGTGTCTACCATGATTACATGGGTGCCTTAAGCGTGTGGGTGCACTCACAGATGTTCTGGAAACTTCAGTCACTGCATCTGAAGGAGAACATAAGGAAGATTGGCAGGCGTTGGCGTAACTGCAGAGCAGCCCAACCGGGACGAGGACGATGCGCCCCTCACTCTTCAACAACCATCACCCCGACCTTTTAAGGAGATTGAAAATGAATGGAATCAAACAAAGCGCACTTTGCGCACTTGCAATTGTCAGCCTGGCGGGCTGTGGCGGTATGACGACACAGGAAAGAAATACCGCCATCGGCGCCGGCGTCGGCGGTGTCGCCGGCTCGGTTCTAACCGGTGGCAGTGCGCTGGGAACTATCGGTGGCGCGGCGGTGGGCGGTGTGATCGGGAACGAGGTCAGCAAGGAAAGAAGATAAGTCGCCCGCTCGAAAGCGACCACCAGCTATTGCATAGGGCGCAAATTTAGCCGGGGGGAGACCCGTAAATCCAAACCCGCCGTCAGGGACGGGTAACTGTGGCGCGGATCATCGATCGACGCTGCAAAACGATACACAGGGACGCACTGCTCAGTATGCAGGGTTGGTGACCAGGTGCGATCCGGGTTTCTGGAATTCAGACACGGCATCGCGACCTTCTTGCGTGATATGAAGCACTCGCGCAAACCTCTGTCCCCCTTCCGGCGACGGAAGCAGCACACTTACGTAGCCGGCTGCCCTCAATACCCGCAGTTTGTCGATGTCGTGCGGATCGGTAATGGTGAGCGGCAACGGCCTGTTCACGATGGTCTTCAAAAGTTCGACAGGCATGGGCCATCTCCTTTTTACTTTTGAGCAAGGTTTCACTTTTACCTTCCAAAACTGGCTTAGGCAAGGCCTGATACACAATGAGACGAACATTCGCAGTTCGGCACCAAAATTACAGGGATGCCCTGCAAAAGCGAGCAGATTCGCGGCTTGTCCGACAGGTTCGGGCAAGAATACATTGAACAGATGGGACCGGTCGTTCTGCGTTCTGAATACCTGCTCAGGGAATTTCAGAGCTTGTTGGCGACGCGTGATTACCGGATTACGAGGCGTATGGCCCCTGCTGGCCCACCAACTGGCCCAGCGTCTGCATGGCTGCCTCAAACCGCGCATCCCAGGGGTGGCCGTAATTCAGGCGCAGGCAGTGCCTGAAATTGCGCCGTGCTGAAAACACCGGGCCCGGCGCCACGCTGATGCCGTGCTCCAGCGCCGCCTGGTGCAAGGCCAGCGCGTCAAAACCCTCGTCAAACTCCAGCCACACAAAATAACTCCCCGCCGGATGCGAGACACGCACGCCCACCGGGAAATAACGCGCAATGGCCGCCAGCATGCAGGCCAGTTGCGTCTCCATCGCATGGCGCAGCCGGCGCAGGTGTTTGTCGTAACCGCCATGCTGCAGGTAGTCGGCCACGGCCAGCTGCGCCGGCAGGCTGGCTGACAGTGTGGTCATCAGCTTGAGCCTTTCGATCTGCTCGCCAAAGCGACCGGGCGAGACCCAGCCTACACGGTAGCCGGGCGCCAGCGTTTTGCTGAACGAACTACAGTGCATCACCAGGCCCTTGCGGTCAAAGGCCTTGGCCGGCAGCGGCGCGCGGTTGCCAAAGTGCAGTTCGCCGTACACGTCGTCTTCAACCAGCGGGATGTCATGGCGGGCCAGCAACGCGACCAGTGCCTTTTTCTTTTCCTCAGGCAGGCTTGCACCCGTGGGGTTCTGGAACGAGGTCATGAACCAGCAGGCCTTGACCGGATGGCGCTTGAGCGCGTCCGCCAGCGCAGCCAGGTCCAGCCCGTCCCGTGGGTGCACCGGGATTTCCAGCGCTTTCATCTTCAGACGCTCCAGCGCCTGCAGGCCGGCATAAAAGCCGGGCGACTCAATGGCAATCAGGTCACCCGGCCGGGCCACGGCGGCCAGGCACAGGTTAAGCCCTTCCAGCGCGCCGTTGGTGACTATGAGTTCATCCGCAGCTTGCGGCATGCCCATACCCAGGTAACGCAGGGCGATCTGCTGACGCAGCACCGGGTCGCCCTGCGACAGATGCGCCGTGGCGCCGCGCAGGTGGATCTGCCGCGCCGCTCGCGCCAGCGACTTGCCCAGGCTTTGCAGCGGGAACAGCGCGGGCGCGGCAAAGGCCGAGCCCAAGGGCACGATGTCCGGGTCCTGCACCGCGGCAAGCACCTCGAACACCAGCTCGCTCACATCCAGCCTGGGCGCCACGCGTGCCGCCGTCCGGGTCGCCTTGATCGGCTGGCCTGCCCCGGCCGCCGCAAGCGGCTGCATGGCGGAAGCCGTGACGTAATAACCCGAGCGCGGACGGGCGCGCACCAGGCCTTTTTCTTCCAGCCGGTAATAAGCCTTGAAGGCCGTTGACGCATTGATGCCGTGCTGCGCCGTGAGGCTGCGTATGGACGGCAACCGCGTGCCGGGGCCGAAATGCCCATTGCGGATGTCCCCCGCCAGCAGCTCAACCAGTTGTTCATAACGTTTCATCAATCCGCCTGCCTTGTTCTTGCTGTCGCAGCCAAAAAGAAACCCTTACCCCCCATCTCATCTGATATTGTAATTTTTTCTATTTTTTCATCTGATATGGTTTTTTATAAGCCATCTGATGCTTACATCAGGCGCCGCTCTGAGGCATGATTCGTTCATGTTGAAGATTTCCCTTTTTACGCGCTGGCTGGCGGCGCCCTGTGTCATTGCCGGCGGACTGCTTGGCCTGCTGGCGCCTGCTGCGGCTGCGACCGCGCCGTTTGAAGACACCATTGCCCAGCGGGCCATGGCCTGCACCGCCTGCCACGGCCCGCAAGGCCGTGCGGCGCCTGACGGTTACTACCCGCGCCTGGCGGGCAAACCCGCCGGCTACCTCTACAACCAGCTGATCAATTTTCGCGAAGGCAGGCGCCACTATGGCCTGATGACGCAATTGGTGGACCCGCTGACCGATACCTACCTGATGGAGATTGCGCAGTATTTTTCGCAACTCGAAGTGCCCTACCCCGCCCCCATGGCCACCACCGCATCTGCCGGCGTGCTGCGCCAGGGTGAGCGCCTGGTCATGCAGGGCGACGCGGCGCGCCAGGTGCCAGCCTGCGTGCAGTGCCACGGACAGGCCATGACCGGCGTGGCGCCCAACATCCCCGGCCTGCTGGGGCTGCCGCGTGACTACCTCAATGCCCAGCTCGGCGCCTGGAAAGCCGGGCAGCGCAAGGCCCACGCGCCCGACTGCATGAAAGACGTGGTGGCACGCCTGAGCCTGGAAGACATCAACGCGGTGGGCAGCTGGCTCGCGGCGCAACCCCTGCCGGCAAACACAAAACCCGCAACGTCCCTGCCCCCACTGGCGGCGGGTGCAACAGCCATCACCTGCGGCAGTGCGCCGGTAAGGGCCACGCCATGAAACGACTCATCAAATTCACGCTGGGCGCCGGGGTCGTGCTGGCCGGCGCGGCCGCACTGGTGTGGGTGCTGAACAGCCGGGACGAGATTGATGTGAGCGCGCCGGTCGCCGCTGCTGCCGCCAGCGATAGCCTGATAGCGCGCGGCGCCTACCTGGCCCGCGCCGGCAACTGCATGACCTGCCACACTGCGCGCGGCGGCGAGCCGTATGCCGGCGGGCGCAGCATAGACACGCCTTTTGGCGCCGTTTTCACATCCAACCTCACGCCTGATGAAAAAACCGGCCTGGGCACCTGGTCGCCGGCGCACTTCTGGCGCGCCATGCACAACGGCCGCTCCAAGAGCGGCCGCCTGCTCTACCCGGCGTTCCCCTACCCCAGCTACACCCAGGTCACGCGTGAAGACTCGGATGCGCTGTTTGCCTATCTCAAAAGCCTGCCTGCCGTAGCGCAGCCCAACAAGGCACATGCCCTGCGTTTCCCTTACCAGTCGCAGGCGGCACTGGCGGTATGGCGCGCGCTGTATTTCAGCCCCGGCGTATACAAGCCGGATACCAGCCGCAATGCGGAGTGGAACCGCGGCGCCTACCTCGTCAACGGCCTGGGCCACTGCACAGCCTGCCATACCGCCCGCAATGTCATGGGCGCAACCGAAGGGCTGGACCTTTCGGGCGGCCTGATTCCGATCCAGAACTGGTATGCCCCCTCGCTGGTGTCGCCGCACGAAGCCGGCGTGGGCGACTGGGACCGCCAGGAAATCGTCAACCTGCTCAAAAACGGCGTCTCGAAACGCGGCTCCGTCAACGGCCCCATGGCCGAGGTCGTGCAGGGCAGCACGCAGTACCTGAACAGCGAAGACCTGAACGCCATGGCCCAGTTCTTAAAGGAGCTGCCGGGCACGTCCGCCCCGGGTTCGCCAAAGGAGCCCGAAATCGCCCTCATGGCAGGCTCGCCGTCGGCTGCAGATGCAGTCGCACCGGGCAGCGTGGCGGCGCTGGGCGCCAAACTGTATGAACAGAACTGCGCGCAATGCCACGGCGACAAGGGCCAGGGCGTTCCCAATGCCTACCCGGCGCTTGCGGGTAACCGCGCCGTGCTCATGCCCCAGACGGTCAACCTGGTGCAGATCGTATTGAACGGCGGTTACGCGCCGGCCACTGCCGGCAACCCGCGCCCCTTCGGCATGCCGCCGTTTGTGCTGGTGCTCAATGACACCGATGTGGCGGCGGTGCTCACGCACATACGCGGCGCCTGGGGCAACCAGGCCAGTGCCGTGTCCCCGCTGGAAGTCAACCGCATACGCGCCAGCTCGGGGCGCTAGACGGCGCCCGGAACCACCGCTTCAGGACTCGCGTGCCGGCGCCGTCAGTGAGTCGCGCCTGGCCAGCGAGGGAAACAGCCTGAGCCAGGCCACGGCCACCAGCACGGTGCCCACGCCACCAAGCACCACGGAGCCGACCGGCCCCAGCAAGGCGGCGGTGGCACCGGACTCGAACTCACCCAACTGATTGGACGCACCTATAAAGACCGAATTGATGGCGCTGACACGGCCGCGCATGTCATCCGGCGTTTCAATCTGCACCAGGGTCTGGCGCACCACCACACTCACCATGTCGGCCCCGCCGGAAACAGCCAGCGCCAACAGCGACAGTAAAAAACTGGTGGACAGGCCAAACACCATCATGCACACGCCGTAAAGCGCCACCGCCGCCAGCATGGTATGCCCGACGCGGCGCGCCAGCGGCCAGCGCGTCAGCACTACGGCCGTCAGCACGGCACCGGCCGCCGGCGCCGAACGCAGCAAACCCAGGCCCCAGGGGCCCACATGCAGGATGTCTTTGGCAAACATCGGCAGCAATGCGATGGCGCCGCCAAGCAGCACGGCAAACAGGTCCAGCGACACCGCGCCCAGCAATGCCTTGTGGAACCACACAAACCGCGCACCGGCCAGCAGCGTGCGCATGGACACCGGCTCGCGCGGCGGTGGCGTGTGTTTGTAGCGCACCAGCGAAATCAGCACCGAGCCCGTGACAAACAGGGCCGCGCAACTGGCATACACCGCCGAAGCCCCGGCCACAAAAATCACCCCGCCCAGCGCCGGCCCGACGATCACGGCCGCCTGGTTGCCGCCCGAGCTGAAAGCCATGGCGCGCGGCAGCATGGCAGGCGGCACCAGCATGGGCATCAGGGATTGCTGCGCTGGCATCTGGAAGGCCCGCGCCACACCCAGCAACACCGACAGGCCCAGCAACAACTCGCGCGAAGCCCAGTGCGCAGAAGCCGTGGCCCCCCAGCCCTGGGTGGCGGCAATCAGGATCAGCGCCACCGCAGCCTGCGTAAAGAAGCAGCCGGCGATGATGCGCCCCCGATGCACCCGGTCCGCCACATGGCCGGCCACCAGCGTCAGCAGCAGTGCAGGCAAAAACTGGTACAGGCCGACCAGCCCCAGGTCCCAGGCACTGCCCGTCAGGTCATACATGTGCCAGCCTATGGCCACCATCAGCATCTGGGTTCCCATGGTGCCGAATAAACGGGCACACCACATACGGATGAAGGCGCGCTGCTGGAGAAGTTCTTTAAAGGTATGGCTTGACATCGGGGAGGAAGCTTAACAGCCGCTTTCCGCCCCTGCCGGTCTTGCCTGGGTCACTGCCGAAAGCGCTCCTTATTTGATAGCTGGTTGCGCTTGTTCCTTCAGGGCCAGAGCCGGTTTTCATGCTGAAAATCGCATTTTTCAGGCCAACTGGGAGGCCCACGGGCCAAAGAGGCCGATCCGCCCAGGCAGTTAACATGGAAGGCATAACAACACGGGTGGCACCAGTCCACGGAGGAATCCCATTTATGCAACGTATCGTTATCGTCGGTGGAGGCGCCGGGGGCCTGGCACTCGCCACCCAGTTGGGCAAGCGCCTGGGTAAAAAAGGGCTGGCCGAGATCACGCTGGTGGACGCCGCCCGCACCCATGTCTGGAAACCCCTGCTGCACCAGCTGGCCGCCGGCAGCTTTGATACGCACGCAGAAGAAATCGAATACCTGGCGCAGGCGCGCTGGAACCATTTCAAGTTCCGGCTCGGCAGCCTGACCGGCATAGACCGCACCCAGAAAACAGTGCATCTGGCCGCCAGCCATGACGAAGCCGGCCGCGAGATCACGCCGGCGCAGGAGCTTGCCTACGATACGCTGGTGATTGCCGTGGGCAGCCAGACCAACGACTTTGGAACGCCGGGCGCGGCCGAACACACCATCAAGCTGGACAGCCCGCAGGCAGCCAAACATTTCAATGACCGCCTGATCAACGCCTGCATACGCGCGCAAACCGTGCCGCGCACGGCGGGCAGCGGCCGCCTGACGGTGGCGATCGTGGGCGGCGGTGCCACGGGTGTGGAACTGGCGGCCGAGCTGCATGCCGCCGCGCGCGTGCTCGGCAACTACGGCTTTGACCATATCCACCCTGAAAAGGATTTGCAGATCGTACTGGTGGAAGCCGCACCGCGCCTGCTGGCCCAGTTGCCGGAACGCCTGAGCGAATCGGCATTGCGCGAGCTGCGCAAGCTGGCGATTGAGGTGCATACCAACGAACGCGTGGTTGAAGTCACGGCGGACAGCCTGAAGATGGCCAGCGGCAAGGTCATTTCATCAAGCATCACCGTTTGGGCCGCGGGAGTGAAGGCTGCCGACTTCCTGAAAACCCTGGGCGCCAACCCAGACGGGCAAAACCCGCTGGAGACCAGCAAACTCAACCAGCTGGTGGTGAACGGCAACCTGCAGACCACACGCGATGCCAGCATTTATGCCTTCGGCGACTGCGCCGCCTGCCAGCAGCCCGACGGCACCTGGGTGCCGCCGCGCGCCCAGGCGGCTTACCAGCAGGCCATGTACCTGACACGTGCGCTGCCAAAACTCATTGAAGGCAAAGCGGTAGCGCCCTTTGTGTTTACCGACCAGGGCTCGCTGGTCTCGCTGGCCGAGTACTCGTCGGTCGGCAGCCTGATGGGCAGCCTGACCAAGGGCAGCTTTTTTGTCGAAGGCCAGCTTGCCAAGCTGATGTACTGGGCACTGCACAAGCAGCACCAGCTGGCGTTGGGCGGCTTCAAGAAAACCGCCCTGATCACCCTGTCGGAAATGATTGACCGCACGCACCGCCCGCGTATCAAGTTGCATTGATAATTGGCATATCAATCACAGGAGAACCCCATGGCAAAAGGACAGACGCACAACAACAAAATGGTCAAAAAGCCAAAAAAGGACACCTCACCACCGAAGACGGTGTCACCTGACGCAGTCCGGGCGACGGTCGTCACCCAGGTCATGCCCAAAGGCAAGTTGAAAAACAAGCCGGCCTGATGCAGGCAGACAGGCCGCCCGCCGCGGCCGGACAAGCGGGCAACCCCCTGCATGGGGTCACACTGGAGGCCATGGTCACGGCATTGTCTGAACACTATGGCTGGGAAGACCTTGGCCAGCGCATCAATATCCGCTGTTTTACCAGCGAGCCCAGCGTGGCCTCCAGCCTGAAGTTTCTGCGCAAGACACCGTGGGCGCGCGAGAAGGTTGAAAGCCTCTATCTCTTCATGCGGCGGGAGGTCAGGCGCAACAGTCCGCCGGTGCATAACTTTCCGCCACCCAGGAAACCGGACTGAGTCCAGGCCTGCCGTCAACCACCCAGCGGGTTGGCAAATATCAGCATCATGGCCACGCCCACGCCAATCAGGAAGTTCGCGTCGATCAGGCCGGCCAGCAGAAACATCTTGACCTGCAGCGGCTCCATCATTTCAGGCTGACGCACGGCACCTTCAAGATAACGCCCGCCCATCACGCCCAGGCCCAGGCATGCGCCAATCGCCCCCAAACCAATCATCAAACCGCATGCAATGGAAATGGCACCTGCATCACTCATGATTTTTCTCCTTTAGTCAACACTTGCTGATGGCTCCAATCATGCAGACCGCACCTCCACAAAACAATTACCTCGCAGGTCATGCCGCAGGTGAAGGCATTGAAACGGTGTACGCCGACGACAGCCTGCTGGTGTTCAACAAACCGGCCGGGCTGCTTTCCGTGCCGGGGCGCGGCGAAGACAAACAGGACTGCCTGAGCCGACGCGTGCAACAACACCACCCCGACGCACTGGTGGTGCACCGGCTGGACATGGCCACATCGGGCTTGATGCTGATGGCGCGGGGCGCCGAGATGCAGCGCGCGCTGAGTCGCCTGTTTGAAAACCGTGAAGTGCACAAGCGTTACGTGGCAGTCGTGGATGGCCTCATGCATGAGAACCAGCCCGCGCCGCAAAACCCGGGTGAATGGGCGCTGATTGACTTGCCGATCGCCGTGGACTGGCCGCGCCGGCCACTGCGCATCATCGACAGGGAGCACGGCAAACCCAGCCAGACGCGCTGGCGTAGCGTGGGTTCTGGCAATGCCGCGAACAGCACACGGGTTGAGCTTGAGCCTGTCACCGGCCGCTCACACCAGCTGCGCGTGCATCTGCAGGCACTGGGCCACCCGATTCTTGGCGACCAGCTGTATGCGCCTGCAGAAGTGCAGGCCAGGGCACCACGCCTGTTGCTGCATGCGGCCATGCTTGCCTTTAGCCATCCTGAAAAAGGCCGGGCCATGCGTTTTGCCTGCGAGCCCGGCTTTTAGCAAAGCACAAATACACAGCACACAAATGGCACTGGCGCTACCATCGGGCGCATGACCTCAAAAACAGCTCCCCATCTCACCATCCTTACCGGCGCATCGCGCGGCATGGGACTGTCCATGGCCCGCCAGTTGCTCAAAAGCGGCGACACCCTGCTGTGCATTTCGCGCACGTCGCAAGAGGCACTGGTCAAGGAAGCAGCGGCCGCGGGCGCCACGCTTGTGCAATGGACACATGACCTGGCCGACGGCGCAGCCCTTTGCAAACGGCTTGAGGCCTGGCTGGCCGGCAACAGCGGCCCATGGGAAAGCGCCAGCCTCATCAACAACGCCGGTGTGATTCCACCGATTGTCCCGCTCAGCGAAGCAGCCCCCGATGAGCTTGCGCGTGCGTTGCGCGTCGGGCTGGAAGCACCCATGCAGCTGACGTCCGCATTCCTGCACGCGACTGCCAGCTGGAACGGCAAGCGCAAGGTACTCAATATTTCATCGGGCCTGGGACGCAAGGCCATGGCATCCCAGGTTGCCTACTGCGCAGCCAAAGCGGGAATGGACCATTTCACGCGCTGCCTGGCGCTGGAAGAGGCCCTGAAGCCGAATGGCGCAGAGGTCTGCGCGCTGGCACCCGGCGTGATCGATACAGCCATGCAGGACCAGCTTCGCGCTGCAGACAATGCAGCCTTTCCGGACCGGGCCGGTTTTGTGAACCTCAAAAGCAGCGGGTCACTGACCTCACCCGATGCGGCGGCAGCCCGTGTGCTGGCATTTCTGGCCCGGCCCGACTTTGGTGCACAACCCGTGGCCGATGTGCGCGAGTAAATAAAGCCCCCTCGCTTGTCACTGCGTGAGCCTTCGGCAACGCACAGCTCCTTCTACCACTAAATGGGGCTAAGCTTGCTTGGGACAACCCGCCCCGGCGCAGCGCTCCATCGCACCTACTCTTGCCACTGCGTGTGCTGCAAAGGAAATTTTCCGGGTAATTAAAATCGTAAACACCTGCCGAACGATTCAGCCAACTTGTTGCATAAACCGGTTGAACCCGCCCTCGGGCGTTTGCGTTCGAGATAACCGTAGGTCCGCGACGAGGCTTTGTTACCGGTGTTCCTTAGGCTACGGAAATGGTGGGCAGTCATTACTTGCACCTGCAGCAAGGGCCAACCGTGTTTACGACTTCGGCTTTGCATGCCGTGAGTTTCAAACGCCGCAAAGGCGCATGAATACAAGATAGCTGCAAACAACTTGAGTTGCGCGGAAGCAGGCAAACCCTAGTAAATCTCGGGTACCACAATGTCCTGCGGTACCGGGTGCCGCACGTAATCTTCGTGCCTGACACGCTCGGGCAGCACGATGGCGGGGTGCTCGGTTTCAGCGTAGGGCATCTGCCCCAGCAGGTGATGGATGCAGTTGAGCCTGGCCTTTTTCTTGTCCACCGCCTGCACCACCCACCACGGCGCCTCGGGAATATGCGTGCGCTCCAGCATGATTTCCTTGGCCTTTGTGTACTCCTCCCAGCGGCGCCTTGACTCCAGGTCCATGGGACTGAGTTTCCATTGCTTGAGCGAGTCGTGGATACGACCCAGAAAACGCAGGTGCTGTTCTTCATCAGAGATGGAGAACCAGTACTTGATGAGCTGTATGCCGGAGCTCACCAGCATCTTTTCAAACTCGGGCACGGTACGAAAAAATTCTTCGTACTGTTCGTCGGTACAAAACCCCATGACCCGCTCCACCCCGGCGCGGTTGTACCAGCTGCGGTCAAACAGCACGATCTCGCCGGCCGCCGGCAGGTGCGAGACGTAACGCTGGAAATACCATTGGGTGCGTTCGCGGTCGTTTGGCGCAGGCAGTGCTGCGACGCGGCAGATGCGCGGGTTAAGCCGCTGGGTAATGCGCTTGATCACCCCGCCCTTGCCGGCGGCGTCCCGGCCCTCAAACAGGATTACCACCTTGTGGCCGGTGCCGACCACCCAGTCCTGCAGCTTGACCAGTTCGCCCTGCAGGCGGAACAACTCGCGAAAGTACTGGCGGCGGCGCTCCTTGTCCTGCGCGCTGTGGCCCTGGGTTTCTTCGCCGGTCAGCTCGGCCACCGTGCGATCTTCAAGTTCCATCTCCAGCTCTTCATCGTAGCTGTCGATCAGGTCGTTGCGGATACGCCGCATCAATTCTTCGTCACTTGAATCCAAGGCGCTCTCCCAAGCAGGTCGGCAAACAGGTTAAGCCGCAAGCCTACGGGAGCAATATGTCAGTGCCGTGAAAAGCGCGGTATCACTCGGGAAATCAATCCCGCTGGAGTCGCCTGTAGATCTCGTCCTTGGTCTTGAGCCGCTTCTTTTTGAGCAATTCCAGCGCTTCGTCGCCGAGCGCGGCGTGCCCCTGTTCGTATTGGGTCACCGCCCGATTGTCTTCGTCATACTCGGCGAAGAGCCGCGCAAAATGGGCATCTGTTGCCCTGAGTTCGCGCATCTTCTCCAGATGCTGGGGGAACTCATGGGCCAGGTCGTGCTTGAGCAACTCCATAAAACCTCCGTTATTCCCGAACAATCATGACGGGCAGGTGCGTATGCGACAGGACCTGTGCCGCAACACTTCCCAGGACGAGTTTTTCCAGCCCCCGGCGGCCGTGCGATCCCATCACGATCAGGTCGGCACCGGCGGATTCGGCCGACTCGAGGATGCTTTTGTAGACCGCCTGCCCCTCGACCACCGATGCGCGCACCACCGTGCCATCGGCTTCAAGAAATTTCCTGGCGGCGTTGATCGCGAGGTTGGCCTCGGCCGTGGCGGCGCTGAGGTATTCGGCCTGTCCGTAAGCAAATTCGGTACCCACGCCGGTAAAGGCATAGGTGTCAATCACGCTGACCACGATCACCTCGCTTTTAAAGGCTTTTGCGAGAGCAGCGGCTTTTTCAATGGCCTTGCTGGATGTGCTTGATCCGTCTACGGGAACAAGAATGTGCTCGAACATGATGGAATCTCCTTTTCTCAGGTGGCAACAGATTTCCAGAAACAACCCGCCAAGGCGATTCTGCTACAGCCGCACCAGCCGCTTCACGCGAAAAGGAGAAAGGCGGGGCAAGCCATACCCCGTTTGTAAGCCATCAGGCGCCAAAAAGCTATCGGACAAGACGCCAAGGTGCCCTTCGGATGCTTTTGATGGCCCTGGGGTGGGGCTCACTCGGCCTTGATGTTGGCCGACTTGGCCAATTGGGCATAACGTGCCAGGTCAACCTTGATGAGTTTGCTCAGCTCTGCGCCGTTGCCGCTTAGCGGCTCCACACCGGCACCTGAGAGGTTTTCCTTGATCGCCGGCTCGGCCAGCACTTTTTGCACATCGGCATAAATGCGGGCGACCACTTCGGGCGGCATTTTGGCCGGGCCCATCAGCGCATACCAGATCGAAAAGTCCAGCGGCTTCAATCCCTGCTCTTCAAACGTCGGCACCTGCGGCATCAACTGGTAGCGCGATGCGGTCGACACGCCTATGCCGTAAAGCTTGCCGGTCTTGATATGCGGGGCGATCAGGTTGGCGCTGAGGATGGCCAGCTGCACCTGGCCGCCCACCACATCGGTCAAGGCCGGCGCGCAGCCCTTGTAGCCGACATTGGTGGCTTTCACGCCCGACTTCTGCTTGACCAGTTCCATCACGAAATGCTGGGGAGTCCCGACACCGCAGGAGCCGTAGTTCAACGCCGTTGGATTGGCTTTGGAGTACTCCACCAGATCCTTCAGGTTTTTGATATTCGTGCTCTGGTGCGCCGCAAGGGCAATCGGTGTCAGGCCCAGCAGCATGATGGGCGTCAGGTCTTTTTCAGGGTCGTAATTGAGCTTGCCGGCCACCGCCGGGTTCACCACCATGGTGCTGTTTTGCAACAGCAGGGTGTAGCCGTCCGCGGGCGAGCGGACAACTGCCTCGGTGCCGATATTGCCGGATGCGCCGGCCCGGTTGTCCACCGCAACGCCCTGCCCCCAGATGGTTTGCAGCCGCGCGCCAATCTGCCGGGCCAGGATGTCCGAGCCACCGCCGGTACCGTAAGGAACAATGATCCTGACCGCGCGTGACGGATAGGTGTCGGCCCACGCCACAGGCGCGGCAAGCTGCGCGGAGGCAGCCAGGCCCAGCAGGCCCAGAAAAGTGCGAAGTTTCATTTTTTGTTTCCAGTATTTTTTAAGCGATGGAACCGATACGCCCGCGCCACAAATCCCAGGCACGTACAACCTGCCCCTCCGTGCTCGCGGCAGCCAGTGCCGCCTCTTCTTCATTGAGGAAATTGACGGGGCCCAGCGCCGCTGCCTGTATCTGCAGCTTGGCATTGACCTCTGCATAGATAGCGCGGTACACCGCCAATTCAAGCGACGGTGCAACGGTGGTTGAACCATGGCCGCGCATCAGCACGCAGTTGTGCTTGCCCAGCGATTGGGCCAGCGCCTTGCCCAGACCGGTGTCGCGGATCAGCAGGTCGGTGTTGCCGCCGGCATCGCGGATTTCGAACAGCGCGGAGCCGCTGCCCAGAAAGCCGCTCATATGGAAAATCGGCCGCAAACGCTGGCCCGTGGCGCCAAACGGGATCACGCTCTGCGAGTGGCTGTGGACCACCGACATCACGTCGGGCCGGGCCCTGTAGATCTCGCTGTGTATGAAACGCTCAAGGTAGGAGCGCTTGTCGGACGCCACGGCGAGGTCGCCGTTGAGGTCATACGTCAGGATGTCCTCGGGGCTGACCAGTCCCGGCGCCCGGTTGCAGGACAACAGGAAATGCTCAGGCGATTTGTCGTGGCGCACACTCACGTGGCCAAAACCGTCAACGACGTTCTGGTCGTAAAGAATACGGTTGGCTATGGCCAGTTTTTCAAGCAGCGCGGGATCGGGTTTGGGAGGCGTCATGAAGTTTCCTTGTCAATAATGGCCGCAGCCAATTATTAATAAGTATACGTATCACTTGAATGCCTGACCAGCCGAAAGCAGGTCAAAAAACAGAGGGTAAACCCGCCCCCGTCAGGCGTAGCCGCGGCGCTGAGACCAGGGCATATCGCGCTGAAATGGAACGAGGCTCAGGCCTCGATCTTCACGCCCTTCCAGAAGGCGACATGGTCCTTTATTTCTTCAGCTTCGCGCTTGGGATTGGGGTAGTACCAGGCCGCATCGGTATTCATTTCTCCGTTGACCAGCAGCGAGTAATAACTCGCTTCGCCTTTCCACGCACACATGGTGTGGTGGTTGCTGAAGGTGACGTAATCGCGGTTCAACGAACTCGCGGGGAAATAATGGTTTCCCTCAAGGACGACAGTGTCATCGCTTTGCGCAATCACTGCGCCATTCCAAACTGCTTTCATGAGATTCTTTCCTGAACTGAAGTGCCAGCCCCAATGCTACGCGCTATCCACACGAATGCCGGGAACGCGATGGCCCGCAGGCAACTTATTTCAGCGCAGCGTGCCGGTCAATGGTCATGACGGTCCTTGTCGTGACCATGGCCATGCCCCTTTCCGTGTCCACGTTCCTCGTGCCGCCCCTTTTGCCCGCGGCGCTCATAGTCGTCATCACCCCTCACCTTGACGAAATAAACCGGCTGGCCGCAGGCGTTGTACCGGTCGCAGTGCTTGGACCATTTTTTTGCGTGTCCGGGGGGCACATGCAGGTAAAGAGGTGCTTGTTGCACCAGTACCGGCGGGCGCTGGATGATCACCGGCTGCGCGTAAATGAGCGGCGGTGGCGGTGCCGTGCCGATTTCGATGCGGCCGTACACGCCGGGCGTCAGCGCGCCCTCAACCGTTGCATTTGCATACGGCGTGGCGGCAAGGGCTGCGCCACCAAAAAAGGCGGAAAAGGCACACAGGTTCACTGCCAGCAGCGATTTAAGAGTTGTTGTCTTCAAAGTGTTCTCACTATCAATCAAATAAGTTTGTGGTTTTTAAAATCCGTGGCATCAGCCCGCAGCCGTAGCCATGCGCAGGTTTTTCCCCTCAACGATCACCTTGGAGCCGACCGGGACAGCGCTGGAGATATCAAGGTTGCGCGTGGAGCCATCGTTCATGCGGACACGCACGTCATACACAGTGACCTTCTTCATATTCTTCTCGACGGCATTCCCCGCAAAGGCACCGCCGGCAACACCGAGAACGGTCGCGGCCGTCCTGCCGTTGCCATTGCCCACCTGATGGCCCAGAAGACCGCCCAGAACGCCGCCCGCAACAGTTCCCAGGCCGATGGTGGTGTTGCCGACTGCAACCCCGTTAACCTGCCCCTGGCGCTGCACAGCCGTCACGGCCTCGACCGTGCCGCAATCGGCACATACATTGGCACGCGCAACGACCGCCGGGGGTGTCGCGTGTTTGCTTGGGCTGCTGGATACAGGTTTGTGGGCCTCGGCAGCCACTTTGGCGGCCGGTTCGCCACCGGCATTGCTGGCGGCGGGTGGCACGGCAGCAGGTGCCATGGCAGCCATGCTGCCGGGCTGTACGCCAGGTTGTGCCTCAGAGCGATTGACCACCAATGCTGCGGCAAGCGCCATGACGGTGACGCCCAGCACCGCCACAATGGCTACAAGAGCCTTGCTGTGCTGCAGGCGTTGCGCAACGCCGGGTTGGGAATTCGAAAGATCGGTGTTTTGTTGGCTGGCATCCATGATGGACTCCTTATGAGAAGTCCATTGTCGACACCCCTGCGTGATACACCGTGTAGGACGATGTCAGATTCGTAAGTAGCAGTTGTCGCAACAATGCATTTCCCGGCCGGTGTTTCTGGCCAGGTTTTGAATTTCACACACTCTTGTCGGACCGGAAGCCCCGTCTCTACCGGCTCACTATCCAGGTTCACCACGACAGCCCGGCGCGCAGCATCAGAAAAACTCTTTGGCCAGCAATTCGTAGGAACGCCTGCGGGCAGCAGGATCGTGCGCCCAGGTAATCACAACCAGTTCTTCGACCTCCAGCGTATCGGCCAGCGCGCGCAGCTTGTCCGCCACCTGCCTGCCGCTGCCCACCAGCGCTGTACGCCGGAGTTTGTCGGACTCGAACTGCTCGGCCGCGCTGTAGGGGCGCAAGGCAACTTCTGCCGGAGAAAGCAGCGGCCCCAGCGCGCCTTTGTTCCGGTCGATCTTCCAGCGCTCACGGCCGGAGAAATGGTGCCAGGCCCCTGCTTCGGTATCCGCCGCCAGCGCCCATACACAAACAGTGGCCTGCGGCTTGGGATGCGTGGCACTGGGCCGGTACATGCGGCGGTACAGATCCAGTGCCTGGTCGGCCCCCTGCCCGTCGGTAATGAAATAGGCAAACGCATAGGGCAAGCCATAATGCGCCGCCAGTTGTGCACCATAGTCGGAACTGCCCAGCATCCACAGCTCGGGGGTGGTCGGGCCGGTCGGGTTGGCCGTCACGCCGCGCCCCGGGTGGCCCTCTGGCAGCTCGGCACCGGATACCCAGGCCTGCAGTTCGCGAACCTGTATCGGAAAGTGTTCCGCTGCCTGGTGCGGGTCGGCCCTCAAAAGCCGTGCCGTGCGCATGTCCGAGCCCGGTGCGCGTCCCACGCCCAGGTCAATGCGCCCCGGTGCCAGTGCTTCAAGTACGCGAAACTGCTCGGCCACTTTCAGCGCCGAATAATGCGGCAGCATCACACCCGCGCTGCCGATGCGTATGCGCTGCGTGGTCACGGCAATCGCCGCCATCAGAACCTCTGGCGCGCTACCGACAATGCCGGGATGGCTGTGGTGCTCGCTGAGCCAGAAGCGGTGATAACCCAGCGCCTCGCAATGTTGGGCCAAAGCCAGGGTTTCGCGGATGGAGGCGTCTTCAGTGCGGCCGGAAACGGCAACCGACTGGTCGAGAACAGAGAGGCTGAGCATGCGCAAACTATAGCCAGACTGGCCCGATCCCGCTCTGGAAGGGCTACGTTGTCGGCTCTGTTCAAATACAGGCTTACATCCCGTCAATATAAAGAAGCAGATTCCATGGCATTAAAAGCCACCATCTACAAAGCCCAACTCCAGCTATCAGACATGGACCGCAACGTCTATGCCGACCATAACGTCATCATTGCCCGTCACCCGTCCGAGGCCGACGAACGCATGATGATCCGCCTGCTGGCCTTCGCGCTCAATGTGCCCGCCGACGACAACAAGGGCAAGCTCGACTTCGCCAAAGACCTCTGGGACGTGGACGAACCCGCGCTCTGGCACAAGGACTACACAGAGCAGATCCTGCACTGGATAGACGTGGGCCAGCCCGACGACAAGCGCCTGATGAAGGCCGCGGGCCGGGCAGAAAAGGTCAGTGTTTACAGCTTTGCCAGCAGCACGCCCGTCTGGTGGAAAAATATCGAGACCAAACTGACCCGTGCATCCAACCTGGTTGTCTGGCAGATCGAAGCCGCCGAAAGCCAGGCGCTGGCCAAACTGGCCGAACGCAGCATGCAGCTGCAGGTGACGGTGCAGGACGGCACGGTGTGGATGAGCACCGCAGTTGGCTCCGTCGAAATCACGCCGCGCCGGTTGACGGCAGGCGACTAAAACTTCAGGATGCCGTGTCGGCGTGCTGCTGGTAAGGCGGCAGCCGTGCGCCGCAGCTGGAGCAAAAATCAGCGCCCGGGCCATGGCCTTCGCTCAGGCATTCATGGCAGGTGCGTGTGGTCGGCGCCTGCGAGACCTGCATCTGCCGCTGCGCCGCCATCTCCGCCGTCACGATACCGGTGGGCACCGCCAGAATGCCCCAGCCCATCAGCATCATGAAAGACGCAATCAGCCGTCCCAGATCGGTCTTGGGCGTGATGTCGCCAAAACCTACCGTCGTCACCGTGCTGATGGCCCAGTAGACCGAAGTGGGAATGCTGGTGAAACCGTTGGTCTGGCCCTCGACCACATACATCACCGTGCCCATGACCAGCACCACCATCAGCACGGCCGACAAAAACACCAGGATTTTCCGGCCGCTGGCGGCCAGCGCGCGACCCAGAAACTGGTACTCGGCCACATAAGCGGCGAGCTTGAACACCCGGAACACCCGAAGCAGGCGCAACACCCGCACATCAATGAGCGCATGCAGCTCGGGGAAAAACAGCGCCAGGTAGGTCGGCAACACGGCAACCAGGTCGATGATGCCGAAAAAGCTGGTGGCATATTGCAGCGGCTTGCGCACACACAGCAGGCGCGCAATGTATTCGGCGGTAAACAGCACGGTAAACAGCCACTCGGCGCCGTTCAGCATGGGCCCATGGGACTGATGGATCGCCTGCACGCTGTCGGCCATGACCACGGCAATGCTGAGCAGGATCAGGGCGATAAGCGACAGGTCGAACACACGCCCGGCGCGGGTGTCGGCCTCGAAAATAATCGTGTACCAGCGCAGGCGCCAGCCGGCCAGCGGCTTGCCGTAATGTGGTGTGGAGAGCGAAGAAGAAGGTTTTGCCATGCTTGCAGGCCGCGCCATTTGGCGCGACCTTGTTGATTACCAAGTCACGCACGATACATCAGTGCCGCGCGGGTCCACGGACGAGCCGGCGATCACTCTCTTTTTAATAGCACGTTGCGCGCCAAAGACGGTGGCCAGGGGCACTTTTCATCCAGAAATTGGGCCTGAGGAGGCCAAATTCAGGTTTTTGCGGCCTCCGCCTCCTGCAGGGTGCGCCACATCACCTTGCCCGAGCCGCTTTTCGGCAGTGCATCGACAAACTGCACCACACGCGGGTATTTGTAGGCCGCCATATTGTCCTTGCACCAGTTGATGATGTCTTCCTCGGTGGTCTTGCCTTTGGCGGCAGCGCGCAACACCACCACGGCCTTGACGCTTTCACCGCGGTAGGCGTCATGCGTAGCGATGATGCAGGCCTCCTGGATCGCCGGGTTCTTGAACATCAGCGCCTCCACTTCCGCAGGCCAGACCTTGAAGCCCGACGCGTTGATCATGCGCTTGAGCCGGTCGGTGAGGAAAAAGTAGCCCTCTTCATCCACATGCCCCAGGTCACCGGAGCGGAAAAACCGCTTGCCGTCCAGCTCCATGAAGGCTTCGGCGGTCGCGTCCGGGCGCTTCCAGTAGCCCTGGAATATTTGCGGTCCGCTCATGATGATTTCGCCCTGCTCGCCCTGCGGCACTTCCTCCAGCGTCAGCGGGTCTATCACGCGGGAATCGCAGCTGAGAAAGGGTACGCCAAGGCATTGCTGTTTGGTCGCATCCGGCGGATTGCTGTGCGATGGTGCTGCCGTTTCTGTCAGGCCGTAACCTTCGGCGTAACGCAAGCCGTATTGCTCCCACAGGCGCTGGGCCACGGCCTGCGGCATGGCCGCACCGCCGCCGCCTATGTAGACCAGACTGCTCAGGTCAAAACTCGAAGTTGCCGCAGCAGGCGTACCGTCTTTTGCCTGCACCGGCCCGGCGGGAAAGTTGGGGCTGGCCATCAGGTCTATCACCATGGTCGGGATGTTGGCCCAGTGCGTCACGCGCCAGCGCGAGATCAGCCGCCCGGCCAGTTCACGGTCCCAGCGCGGCATGATGACCAGCGTGGCGCCGCCGTAGATGGCCGTATGCATCACCGAAACCATGCCGGTGATGTGGAACATGGGCACCACCGACAAGACAACATTTTCAAACGTGCTGTTGCCCCACAGCGAGCCGGCCACGGCGTTATGCATGATGCTGGCGTGCGTGTGCATGCAACCCTTGGGAAAGCCGGTGGTGCCGCTGGTGTAGGGCAGCACGGCCAGGTCTTGCGGCCCCACGCTGTGCGCGGGCAAGCTATCGGTGGTGAACGACAGCGCATCCTGCCAGGCCATGACCCTGCCGCCATCCAACACCTGCAAATCATGGCGAGCTCCCAGCCAGTCGCGCCAGGCCTCGGGCATTGCGTCGCCGGCCGCAGCGATATCAAACGCATCGCTGTAGTGCGACACGATCAGGGTCGTCAGGCGCTGCGCGGGTTCAAGCTGCGAACTGGCCCGGGCCAGTTCGGGCGCCAGATCAGCCGCCGCAATGGCAACTTTGGTGTCGGGGTCGGTGATGTAGTGCTTGAGCTCTTCGGCGCGGTTCATGGGATTGACCGGCACCACCACGGCGTTGGCCCGCAGGATGGCAAAGTGCGCGATCACCCATTGCGGGCAGTTCTGCATGTAGAGCGCCACGCGATCACCCTTTTTGACGCCCTGCGCATGCAGGGTGGCGGCCAGGCGCTCGGCCTGCTGCATGACCTGCGCATAACTCAACACCTTGTCAAAAAACACCAGCGCGGGTTTGTCGGGAAAACGCAGCGCACTGACCGCCAGGTTGTGCCACAGGGAAGTGGCCGGCGGCGAGATGCTGCGCGGCAGCCGCTTGGGCCAGACTTTGTAGTGCAGGTTCTGGCGGGTAGTTGTAGGCTGGGGCAAGGAAGAACTCCGGTGGGTTGGGCGCCTCCAGCGTAACCGCAGCGCGCGTGCCCTGCATTGGGGAAGCACCTGATAAAACAGTGTCGCCTCAGCGACCTGCAATCACTATCATGAAGCATTGCCACCAGCCGTCTTTACAAAGAAACACCATGCGTTTTTTCAATGCCCTTTCAAGCTTCCGCACACATTCCCGCCAGGCTTTGCTGGGCGCCTGCCTGCTCGCGGCCAGCGCCAGCGCATTTGCCGCCTTTCCCGAAAAGCCGATAAGGGTCGTGATCGGCTTTCCGGCCGGCGGCCCGCTGGACCAGCACGCCCGCCTGCTCACCGACAGACTGCAGGCGGTGCTGGGCCAGCCCATCATCATTGACTACAAGTCCGGCGCCGGCGGCACAGTGGGAGCTCAGGACGTGATGAAAGCGGCACCCGATGGCTACACGCTGATGCTGGCCAACACCGGCGTGATGGTCATCAACCCGGCGCTGTACAGCAAGCTGCCCTATGCCACGCTCAAGGACTTCACGCCCATTGCCCGCACCGCCATGCAGCCGCTGGCCCTGCTGGTCAACCCCAAGCTGCCGGTCAGGACACTGAAGGAATTCATCAGCTACGCCCGCGAGCGGCCGGGCCAGATCAACTACGGCTCGGCCGGCAACGGCGGCATCAGCCACCTGGTGCCCGAGATGTTCAAGAACGCCACCGGGCTGTTCATGGTGCACATCCCTTACCGCGGCAGCGCCCCGGCGTTTACCGACCTGATGGGCGGCCAGGTGCAGTTCATGGGCGAGTCGATCCCGCAGGCAGCCAACTATCACAAGCAGGGCAAGGTACGCGCCCTGGCCGTCACCAGCAAGGAACGCAACCCGGCCCTGCCGGATGTGCCCACCGTGATTGAATCAGGCGTCAAGGGTTTTGAAGTGGTCGGTTTTTATGGTTTCCTGGCACCTGCCGGCCTGCCCAAAGACGTAACCGCCAAACTGAGCGATGCCTTCAAGCAGGTCATGGCCAACCCGGACATCCGCAACCGCATGGTGACCCAGGGCGCCGACCCGGCCTTCATGGGCAGCGATGAGTTTGCCCAGTTCCTGGCAGCGGAGATGCCGCGCTGGGCAGCGGCCGTCAAGGCATCGGGCGCCAAACTGGACTGAGGGCGCCGCACACCCAAACCTGGTGCATGTTCCAGCACATAAACGCCAGACTGGTGCCCATAACTTGTATACCAGCCTGGCAACCAGGCTGACTCCGGGGATTTCCTGCTGAAAATCGGTGGCACGGGAGTTGCACTGCCTTGTGCATGGCCACCGCATCCGACATCAGCAAACGCATCATCGAAGCCGTGATGGCGCAAAAGCTTGCCCCCGGTTCACGCCTGGGCGAGCAGCAACTGGCCATGCTGTTTGACTGCAGCCGCACCATCGTGCGCGAAGCCCTAAACCAGCTGGCAGCCCGCGGCATCGTCACCGTCAGCAGCCGGCGCGGCTGGTACGTCATTGAGCCGTCGCAGGAGGAAGCGCGTGAAGCCTTCGAGGCGCGGCGCGTGATCGAAATGGGCCTGATACGCTGCACACCCGAAGTCAGCAAGGCCGCCGTCAGGCAGCTCAAAAGCCACCTCAGCCAGGAGAAGGCCGCCATCAGGGGCAGCGACGTCGGCCTGCGCAGCTTTCTGCTCGGCGACTTTCATGTGTGCCTGGCCGAATGCCTGGGCAACAGCCTGCTGGCCGACACGCTGCGCGACTTCACCGCGCGCACCACGCTGATCGCCATGCTCTACCAGTCCTCGCACGACGCGGCGCAGTCCTGCAATGAACACGTCAGGATAGTCCAGGCCCTCGAAAAGGGCGACCTGGTGCTGGCCGAAAAACTCATGCAGGCCCATATCGGCAGCGTCCAGGCCACGCTCAAGCTGCACCCGGCCAGCGGCGATCCGCTGGCGCAGCTGCGCAACGCCCTGAGCCCCCTGTCGCCACCCGCAGTCAAAACGGCACAAGACTTGCATACAAGCTCAGCCAAAACCCGCCGGGGTGCGGCCAAACCCCTTGATGAACCCTCAACTTACCTCGGAGCCTTGTTATGAAACCATCGACACACACAAAACGTTTCTTTTCCCTTGGCATCGCTGCGGCGGCCCTGCTGCTCGCCGCCGGCGCGCAGGCACAGTCCGCACTTGACGAGGTCATGAAGGCGAAAAAAATCACCATCGCCATCCCCACCGACTTCCCGCCCTACGGTTTTGTCGGCACCGACCTCAAGCCGCAGGGCCTGGACATCGACATGGCCAACTACATTGCGGCCAAACTCGGCGTGGAGATTGAGCTCACCCCCGTCAGCAGCGCCAACCGCGTGCCCTACCTGCAAACACGCAAAGCCGACCTGGTGATCTCCACCCTGGGCAAAAATGCCGAGCGTGAAAAGGTCATCGACTTCACCGCGGCCTACTCACCGTTCTTCCAGGCCGTCTTTGCGCCAAAGTCCATGAGCATCAAGAGTTTTGCCGACCTGGCGGGCAAAAGCGTGGGCGTGACGCGCGGCGCCATCGAAGACCAGGAGTTGAGCAAACTCGCCCCGGCAGGCACGGACGTCAAGCGTTTTGAAGACAACAACGCTACCGTCTCCTCCTTCGTCGCAGGCCAGGTGCAGCTGATTGCCACCGGCGCTTCCGTTGCCGGCAACATGATGGCCAAGAACCCGCAACTGAACACCGAATACAAGCTGCTGCTCAAGGACTCGCCCAACTTTATCGGCGTGGCCAAGGGCGAAGACAAGCTGCGCCTGAAGGTCAACGAGATCATTGCCGCCGGCAAAAAAGCCGGCGACCTCGACAGGATGGCCGTCAAATGGCTGGGCCGCCCGGCAGGAGACCTGCCGCAATAAATGCACACCCCTGTTGGGGCTCGCTGCGCGTAGCCCCCTCTCCCCTTGCAGGGGACGCTGTCTGCGGCCTGGCAGAGCCAGTTCCGCGACAGCACTGGCTTCGGACGGGGAAACCCCCATTTTTTTTTCGAGGTGCCACTAGATGCGTGTTGAACTTGATTTCATCGCTGTGCTAAGCCAGTGGCCTTTGCTTGCCAAAGGCGTGGCCTGGACTGTGGGCCTGACGGTTATTTCGGCCGTGATCGGCGTGGTGGTTGGCGTGGCATTTGCCTGGGCCCGCTCGCACGGCTCAGTCTGGCTCAAGGCGGTGGTGGGCACCTATGTTGAGTTGATACGCAACACGCCCTTCATCGTGCAGCTGTTCTTTGTGTTCTTCGGGCTGCCTGCGGCGGGCATCAAACTCTCGCCCGAACTTGCCTCCATCATCGCCATGGTGATCAACCTCAGTGCCTACGCGACGGAGATCATTCGCGCCGGCATTGATGCCACACCCAAGGGGCAGATTGAGGCCGCCATGAGCCTTGCGCTCAACCGCATGCAGACCTTTGTGCGGGTGGTGCTGCCGCCCGCCCTGCGCAAGGTGTGGCCCTCGCTGGTGAGCCAGATCATCATCGTGATGCTGGGCTCGGCCGTGTGCGGCCAGATCTCGACAGAGGAACTCAGTTACGCCGCCAACCTGATACAGAGCCGCAACTTCCGCGCCTTTGAAGCGTATATCGTCGCGACGCTGGTTTACCTGGCGCTGGCTATTGGTGTACGGCAGCTACTCAACTGGCTTGGTCCGCGCTTTTTATTCGGGAGGTGACCATGCAGCCCCCACCCTCACTCACTACGTGTAACTCACTGCCCCTTGGGGGGGCGCAGGCCCGCTTGGGGCGGCCCGGCGCGAGGCCTGATCATGGTTGACTTCACCGTCTGGGACATCTTCCGCAACCTGTTGCTGGCCGCGCGCTGGACCGTGGTGTTGTCGCTGATTGCCTTTATCGGCGGTGGGCTGGTGGCCTTGCTGCTGCTGGTTGCGCGGCTCTCAAAAGCCAGGGGCATGGGCCGGCTGGTCGGCGGCTACGTGCAGTTATTCCAGGGCACGCCGCTGCTGATGCAGCTGTTCCTGGCCTACTTTGGCCTGGCGCTGTTTGGCGTCAAGACATCCGCCTGGGTCGCCGCATCCGTGGCGCTCACGCTTTACACCAGCGCCTACCTGACTGAAATCTGGCGCGGCTGCGTGGCGGCGATTCCCCAAGGGCAATGGGAGGCAGGGCAAAGCCTGGCGCTCAGCTTTCGCGAGCAGTTGCAGCACGTGGTGTTGCCGCAAGCCGTCAAGATCGCGCTGCCGCCCACGGTCGGCTTCCTGGTGCAGGTGGTCAAGGGCACGGCGCTCGCGTCCGTCATCGGTTTTATCGAGCTGACCAAAGCCGGCACCATGATCACCAATGCCACCTTCAAGCCCTTTGTGGTTTACAGCTGTATAGCCCTTTTGTACTTTGCGCTGTGTTTCCCCATCAGCCTGTACGCCAAAGTCCTGGAAAGGAAAATCAATGCAAGCCGTCGCTGAACAAACCGCCACTTCCGGCGAGGCGCCTGCGCGCTCCATCGTGCAAATCACCGCCCTGCGCAAATCCTACGGCGCCAACGAAGTGCTCAAGGGTATAGACCTGCAGGTCAGGCCGGGCGAGGTCATCGCCATCATAGGCAAAAGCGGCTCGGGCAAAAGCACGCTGCTGCGCTGCATCAACGGCCTGGAGGTTTTCCAGGAAGGTGCACTCACGGTCGACGGCAAACCCCTGCTGCATGAAAGCGCCATGGCCATGCGCGAACTGCGCCAGCGCGTGGGCATGATCTTCCAGAGCTTCAATTTATTCCCGCATTTGACGGTCGGCAAAAACATCATGCTGGCGCCTTCGCTGGTGAAAAAAACCGATCCGCAGGCTGCCGCCGCGCAGGCGCGGCTTCTATTGACCCGCGTTGGTCTGGCCGAAAAGTTCGATGCCATGCCCGAGCAACTCTCGGGCGGCCAGCAGCAGCGTGTGGCGATTGCCCGCGCGCTGGCCATGGAGCCGGCCGTGCTGCTGTGCGACGAGATCACCTCGGCGCTGGACCCCGAACTGGTCGGTGAAGTGCTGCGCGTGGTCGAGAGCCTGGCCGACGAGGGCATGACGCTGCTGATGGTGACGCATGAAATGAGTTTTGCCCGCAAGGTCTCGGACCGCGTGATCTTCATGCACCAGGGCCGTGTGCACGAGATGGGGCCGCCCGCGGAAGTATTCGGCAATCCGCAAACGCCTGAACTCAAACAGTTTTTGTCCTCGCTGAACGACTAGACTGCGACCAGGCCGGAAAACCGGGCGCCAGGCGCGCGGTCACCTCAGGCCAGCAACATCACGCCCTTCCCGGCACAATGCAGGAGGCGCACGCCTTTCTGCCAAAACCGCCCGGCCCGCCGGGGCTGATAAAGCCAGCAGGCGCGCTTCTTTTTTGATAGCTGGCTGCGCCCATTCACCGGGGGCCAGACAGCTATTTGACATGTATTTTTGCCTTGTCCAGGCGATTTTCACTCCCCGCCTGCCCACACCATGCCCCGCATCCTTTATTTCTTCGCACTGTGCAACCTCGTGATCGGCAGCAGTGCCTTTGTACTGGGCGGCATTTTGCAGCCCGTAGGCGCGGCGCTGGGCATCAGCGTTGCAGCAGCCGGCCAGGTCATGACGGCCTATGCCGTGGCCACTGCCGTGCTCGCGCCCGTGCTGATCATCCTGACGGCAAAGTGGTCCAGGAAGCGCGCCATCCAGCTTGCCCTGGGGTTTTTTACGCTGGGCGGCCTGGTGTCGGCACTGGCGCCCGACCTGACCACCCTGCTGCTGGGCCGCGTGCTGATGGGTGCGGGCGCCATGTTCTCGGCCGCCGCATCGGCACTGGCGGTGAGCATGGTGCCGCCGGCGCTGCGCGGCCGGGCGCTGTCGATTACTTTTTTGGGCATGAGCATCAGCTATGCGGTGGGCCTGCCCATGGGTGCATGGCTGGGCCTTGAGTACGGCTGGCGCGTGCCGGTGTGGCTGTCTGCGGGCGCAAGCCTTGCCGTGCTGCTGGCCGCGAGCTGGCTGATCCCCGCCAGCATGGCCAGCGCGGGCAGCAGCTTTGCGGGCTTCAGGGCTGCGGCGCGGCAAGGCGCCGTGCTGCGCGTGTGGCTGCGCACGCTGCTGTTTTTTATCGCCATCTTCAGCGTGTTCGCCTATGTGGGTCCGGTGCTGCTGACACTGAACCCCATGAGCTCGACACAACTGTCCGTGACCCTGGCCGTGTTCGGCCTGGCCGGCGTGGCCGGCACGCTGGTGGGCGGCTGGGCCAATGACCGTTTTGGCGCGCTTAAAACCATACTCGTACAGCTGGCGGTGCTGACCTCCACGATGTGCCTCTTGCCCCTGACGGCGGGCAATGTGCCTGCGACGCTGGCAACCCTGGTGGCCTGGGGTATCGCAGGTTTTGGCCTGATGGCGCCGCAGCAAAGCCGGCTGGCCAGCCTGTCTCCTGCGCAGGCGCCCTTGCTGCTCAGCCTGAACGGTTCCATGCTTTATATCGGCACGGCGCTTGGCGCGGTCATCAGCGGCGCACTGATTGACAGCGTAGGCTTTGCCCATCTCGGATGGGTGGGCGCACCTTTTGGCCTGCTGGCCATCCTGACCCTTGTATTCGACCGTGCACCGGCGGCATGTCCCGCCGTCCCCAATCCAAGCTGATATCACAGGACACCATATGACACCTGAATCACAACACCAGGACCTGCAAACCGCTTTGCAGCAAGTAAGTGCCGGCACACTGGGCGTGGTCGCGTTCTCGAACCTGGCCCGCAGCCAGCAAGTGCTGGCCCAGGCCTTGCCTGAACGCTTCAACGAAGTCCTGCTGAATTTACTGGACCGGCTGGAGTCAAGCGCGCTGTTCACCGATGAAAGCTGCTCATTCAGCCACAAGGACTTGCTGGACAGCCTGCAGATGTGGCTGGACAAGGCGCAGCTTCAGCTCCAGAAAAACCTGAAGCCCGGTTAAAAAGAAACGCCGCCCTCAGACGTGACGTTTGCGGGCCGGGGCCGCCGGCTGAACAGGCGGCAGGGGCAGGCTGTCGGCCTGCTCGTGCAGCGCCTCGATGATGTGGCAATGTGCATCCGTGCCGTCGCAGCGGTCGCGCAGGGCTTTCAGGTCTTTTTCAAGCGCCCGCAACTCCTTCAGCCGTGCCCGCACATGGCCCAGGTGCCCGTCCAGCGCAACACGCGCCGTGGCGCAGTCAGCCTTGATGTTCAGGTCCAGCCCCAGCAAGGTGCGCACCTCGTCCAGCGACATGTCCAGCGCTCGGCAGAGCCGGATGAAGCGCAGCTGGTGTATATCGCCATTGCTATAAAACCGATAGCTGTTGTCGCCCCGTCCCTGGGGACTGAGAAGCTTTTCCTTTTCATAAAAACGGATGTTCGCGCTGGACACGCCGCTCAGGGCGGCGGCTTCGCCAATCTGGTAGGCACCAGGTGTTTTCGGATGGAGTGAAGCCATGCTTAACCTTAAAGCTACTTTATGGTTTCCAATGGTAGTTCTGCTTTAAAAAAACTTCAAATGCAACAAACAAATTCCCCTTGTTATTGAACTTTCCCTGCCACCCACTATCATTAGCCCATGCGTCATTTGCTGCTCGCCCTCCTGATTGTCCTGCTGCCCCTGCGCGGCTGGCTCGGTGATGCGATGGCCACCAGCATGGCAACAGCCCCCTTGCAGCACCAGCAATCCGCTATGGAAGTTATAGCTGGTCACGCGCATGAACCGGTGGCTGCAAGCCATTCCGGTCATGAAATGGCATCCCATGCACCGGCGCAGGCCCTGCATGACTGTGCGGAGCAGGCCGATGACCAGTCAGCCCAGTCCGGCAATGCACATGACGGCCATTGCAATACCTGCGAAGCCTGCCAGGCTTGCCACACCGTTGCGCTGTCGCCCGTGGCGCTGGGCCTGAACACCTCGTTCAATGCCCCGACGCAGCCCCGCGCCATGGCAGCGCAATTCACCAGTGCACCTGCTGCACTGGGCCAAAAACCACCGATTTCCTGAAGCCCAGGCCCGTATTGGGTCTGTACCAGCCTCCGGCACGCGCGGCCCACGCCGCCCTGCCCGGATCACCGCGATTTTTTCAATCGCCCGCTTGTATTTCAGGAGACTTTTGTGGACATCCGTTTTATTTCAAAACCGCTGGTCGGGCTGCTTGTGCTTTTGCCTGTGTGGGCCAGCATCGCCCAGGCCCAGACACCGGCAGCACCACCGCCGGCCAACACACCAGCCCAGGCTGCGCCGGCGCCCTTTCGTTCCGCGCTGGAGAACTACCAGCCCTACACCGACCAAAAAACCGCACCCTGGAAAGCCGCCAACGAACAGGTGGACCGCAACGGCGGCTGGCGCGCCTACGCCAAGGAAGGCCGAGCCGCCGCGTCACCCGCTGCCGCACCTCAAGCCGATCCGCACGCCGGACACGCCAAACCATGAGCGGCGCACCCATGAAACAAATAGCGCGATACACCGCCCTGGCCACGGCCTGTCTGGTGCTGGCCGGCTGCGCTTCGGTCGGGATGGACGAGGCTATCAACGACACCAACAGCCAGCGCAAGAGCTTCACCCAGGGCAAGCTGGAACTCAGCCGCACGGCCGAGCAGCAGGAAGCGCGCCGCAAACTCAGCAGCGAGTTGCTGGCAGAACCATTGCGCATGGACGACGCCGTTCAGCTCGCCCTGGCCAACAGCCCGGCCGTACAAGCCCTGCTGGCCCAAAGCTGGGCCGACCTGGCGCAGGCCAGGCAGACCGGCCGCATCGCCAACCCCATCTTCAGTTTTGAACGGATACGCGCCGGTGACGAACTGGAACTGGGCCGACTCTTGTCGTTTGGGCTGCTGGATTTGTTGACGCTGCCACAGCGCCAGGCCATTTCGCGCGGCCAGGTGGCGCAGGCCAAGGTGCAGCTCAGCGCCAATGTGGTGGAGCAAGTCACCCAGGTGCGCCAGGCCTGGGTACGCGCCGTGGCCGCGCAACAAAACCTGCACTATGCGAACCAGGTCAACCGCACGGCGCAGGCCAGCGCGGAACTGGCGCGGCGCATGCAGCAGGTGGGCAACTTCACCAGACTGCAACGCGCCCGCCAGCAAAGTTTTTATGCCGATGCAAGCGCCCAACTGGCGTTGGCGCAACACGCGGCCACGGCCACGCGGGAAGAGCTGGTGCGGCAACTGGGCTTGAGCGACAGCCAGGCAACGCAGCTGAAACTGCCAGAACGCCTGCCCGACCTGCCCAAAGAAGCGCGGCCTGCGGCGGTGGTGAATACCAGCGCCACCGAGCAACGGCTGGATGTGCAGCTCGCGCGCAACCAGCTCGACATCGCCGGCAAATCCCAGGGGCTGAACCTGCTCACCAGCCTGGTCGATGTGGAATTGGGCATTCGCCGGGACACGGTGTTTGACAACAGCAAAGGCACCAGCACCGCGCGCAAAGGGTTTGAACTCGACATCCGCCTGCCCCTCTTCGATTGGGGCAATGTGCAGCGCGACGCGATGAATGCGCAATCGCTGGCGGCGGCCAACCGTTATGACAACACGGTGCGCAATGCCTCATCGCAACTTCGTGAAAGTTATTCGGCCTACCGCACGGCGTACGACGTGGCCGCGCTGTACCGCGATGAAATTGTGCCGCTGCGCAAAACCATGGCCGAAGAAAACATGCTGCGTTACAACGGCATGTTCATCGGTGTCTTCGAACTCCTGGCCGACACCCGTGACCAGATCAGCAGCGTGATGGCGGCGATCAACGCCAGCCAGCAGTTCTGGCTGGCCGACGCCGCACTCGCCGCCTCGCTGACCGGCCGACCGGCCGCGACAGCCGCCCTGTCTTCCTCTGCAGGCAGTGCTGCTGCCGCCGCTGCGCACTGAGCCGCGGCATCACCTCATTCAACGGACTACTTATGACGAACAGAAGAAACTTTTTGGCGGGTGCCGGTGCCTTGACCGGCGCCGTGGCCGCCGCCTCGGTCAGCAAGGTGACCATGGCCGCCCTGCCCGAACCCGTGTTGCAGACCAGCCCCGACACCATGGCGCCGCTGCTGCCCAACACCGGCCGGCCCTACAAGCCGGTGGTGACGCTCAACGGCTGGACCCTGCCCTGGCGTATGAACCAGGGCGTGAAGGAGTTCCACCTGGTGGCCGAACCGGTGGTGCGCGAAATGGCGCCCGGCTTCAAGGCCCACCTCTGGGGTTACAACGGTCAGTCGCCCGGCCCGACCATCGAAGTCGTGGAAGGCGACCGCGTGCGTATTTTTGTCACCAACAAGCTGCCCGAACACACCAGCGTGCACTGGCATGGTCAGCGTCTGCCCAACGGCATGGACGGTGTCTCGGGCCTGACCCAACCGGCCATTCCGGCGGGCAAAACCTTTGTCTACGAATTTGTGGCGCGCCGGCCCGGCACCTTTATGTACCACCCACATGCCGACGAGATGACACAGATGGCCATGGGCATGATGGGTTTCTGGATCACGCACCCCAAAACCCAACACCCGCTGATCGACGAGGTGGACCGCGACTTTGTGTTTCTGCTCAATGCCTACGACATCGACCCCGGCGCCTACACACCCAAGATCATGACCATGCTGGACTTCAATCTGTGGAGCTGGAACAGCCGGCTCTTCCCCGGCATCGATCCGCTGGTGGTGCGCAAAAACGACAAGGTGCGTATCCGCGTCGGCAACCTGACCATGAGCAACCACCCGATTCATATCCACGGGCATGAGTTCACTGTCACCGGCACAGACGGTGGCCCGACGCCCAAAACCAGCCGCTGGCCGGAAGTCACAACCGATGTCGCGGTGGGCCAGATGCGGCAGATCGAGTTCCTGGCCGACGAAGAAGGCGACTGGGCTTTTCATTGCCACAAGAGCCACCACACCATGAACGCCATGGGCCACGAGGTGCCCACCATGATTGGGGTGGACCACCGCAAAGTTGCCGGCGAGATCAGCAAGTTGCTGCCCGACTACATGGTGATGGGTGAACGCGGCATGGCTGACATGGCCGAGATGGAAATGCCGCTACCCGACAACACCCTGCCCATGATGACGGGCGCCGGGCCTTTCGGCTCGGTCGAAATGGGCGGCATGTTCTCCGTGCTCAAGGTGCGCAAAAACCAGAAACCCGGCGACTACAAAGACCCGGGCTGGTACCAGCATCCGGCCGGTGAAGTGGCCTATGAATGGACTGGCAGCCTGCCCAATCCTGCACGTTTTGCGGCCGAGGGCGGCAAGTCCATGCCGCTGCGCAACAGGCCGGCCAAAGACATCGAAGTGCAGATCCGTAAACCCCAAGGCCATGCCGGCCACTGACTTTATTGACCCAAGGAATCCCATGAACACTCAAAACGCTCTCAAATTCGTAGCTGCTTGCGCCCTGCTGGCGGGGGCCACAAGCACTTTTTCCCATGAAGGCCATGCCGGGCCCAAAGCCGCGGCCGGCGCGCCCGAACAAAAAGCCTGGGGCGTGGCGGGCGACGCCAAGTCGGCGACACGCACCGTGACCCTGACGATGGACGACAACATGCGTTTCACGCCGGACAAGCTGGTCTTCAAACAAGGCGAGACCGTGCGTTTTGTGATCCGCAACCAAGGCAACATCCTGCACGAAATGGTGATTGGCACCAAGGACGAGCTCGACAAACATGCCGCCATGATGGTCAAGTTTCCCGGCATGGCGCATGACGAACCCTATATGGCCCACGTCGCCGCCGGCAAGTCCGGCGAGCTGGTCTGGACCTTCAACCGGCCCGGCGAATTTGACTTTGCCTGCCTGATCGCCGGCCACTACCAGGCCGGCATGGTCGGAAAAATCAGCGTGACTGCAAACCCTTAATCTCAAGAAAGCAAAAGATGAAAAGACGCTACCTGCTTCAAACCCTCGCCGGCCTGGCCGGCGCCTGCACCCTCACACCCGCGCTGATGGCGCAAACCCGGCCGCAGGTCGAGGTCTGGAAAGACCCGGACTGCGGCTGTTGCGCCGACTGGGTCAAACACATGGAGGACAACGGCTTCCAGGTGCTTGTACACGACAGCGGCAATGCCGCGGTCAGAAAACGCCTGGGCCTGCCGGAAAAACTGGGCTCCTGCCACACCGCCCTGGTCGATGGCAAATACCTGGTCGAAGGCCATGTGCCCGCCCGCGATATCCAACGGCTGCTGAAAGAACGGCCGCAAGCCCTGGGACTGACCGTGCCCGGCATGCCGGTCGGCTCGCCGGGCATGGATGGGCCCATCTACGGTGGCCGCCAGGACCCCTACAAAGTGCTCTTGGTGCTGAAAAACGGCGACACCCGCGTCTTTCAAGACTACCCCACCAAAACACCTGCCAAATCCTGAAAGGAAGAACACATGACATCACGCCACACCCTGTTGCTGCTGGCCGCCCTGCTGGCCGGCGCGGCCCACGCGCAAACCACTGCACACATGCACACGCCGGCCAGCGAGCCCGGCAAAGAAGTTGCGCAGCCCGCTGCCGAGCTGAGCGAAGGCGAAGTCCGCAAAGTGGACAAGGACGCCAAAAAAATCAGCATCAAACACGGTGAACTCAAAAACCTCGACATGCCACCCATGAGCATGGTGTTCCAGGTCAAGGACCCGGCTTTGCTGGACAAGGTCAAGGCCGGTGACAAGATTCGTTTCCGCGCCGAGAAGGCCGGCCCGGCCTTTGTGGTCACCGATATCCAATTGGCCCAATAAGACGCAAAAAAACCCACCAGGCCAACATCAGGCCGGGTGGGTGTTGGGGACAAATGCCGCTTACGCAGCAGGCGGGTAACCCGCCTCCGTCAACGCCTCGACAAAGGCCGCGCGGTCCTCGCTGGACTCAATCTTGACCTTTTTACTGGCCACATCCACCTCGACTTTGGCCTCTGGATCGACCAGCTTGACGGTGCGGTTCACCATGCCGGCGCAGTGGCCGCAGGTCATGTCTTGCAATTCAAATTCAATCATGGGTACTCCTGGAAAGATGGAAAACCTGACTCTAAACCTTGCCCCCATGGTAAGGTCAAAGCCTGTCGCGCCATACCCACATGACACCCGGGGGATTGATCTCAAGCCCCTTGACCTTACCATTATGGGAAGCTTGACACTTGCCTCATCGCCGGTCAAACGGCACAACACCCGAGGAGCCCCATGAACACCGCAGCCCTGCCGATAGCAACCCCCTTGCAACAAACCGACTGGACTTTGCCAGTAGAAGGCATGACCTGTGCCTCCTGCGTGTCACGGGTAGAAAAAGCGTTGACCGCCGTCCCCGGCGTGGGCGAAGCCAGCGTCAACCTGGCCACCGAGATGGCCAGTGTCAAGGCCGACAAACAAGTCACGCTGCAGGTGTTGCGCGCGGCTGTCGACAAAGCCGGTTATTCGGTGCGTGAGCAGTCGGTACAACTGAAGGTGGACGGCATGACTTGCGCGTCCTGCGTGTCCCGCGTTGAAAAAGCCCTCAAGCAAGTACCCGGCGTGGCCTCGGCCGAAGTGAACCTGGCGACCGAAACCGCCGAGGTCAGGTTTGTCGGCCGGGATAACAACCTCGCGGCCCTGATCGCTGCGGTCGACAAAGCTGGCTACAGCGCCAGCCCCGTGACGCAGGATGGCTCCAGCACCACCGCCAGCACAAAACCCGCCAACGACTGGTGGCCAGTCGCGGTGGCGGCTGCGCTGTCCGTGCCGCTGGTCCTGCCCATGTTCGGCCTGTTGTGGGGTTCCGGGTGGATGTTGCCCGGCTGGCTGCAACTGGCCCTGGCCACCCCGGTGCAGTTCTGGCTGGGCGCCCGTTTTTACCGCTCTGGCTGGAAAGCGCTCAAGGCGCGGGCCGGCAACATGGACTTGCTGGTTGCGCTGGGCACCTCTGCCGGTTATGGACTGAGTGTCTACCTCTTGTGGGCCCATCGCGATCACGGCATGCCACACCTTTACTTCGAGGCCTCGGCCGTCGTGATCACCCTGGTGCTGCTCGGAAAATGGCTGGAAACCCGGGCCAAACGCCAGACCACCGAAGCCATACGTGCGCTGAACGCCTTGCGGCCTGAGACCGCACGGGTACGGCGCGACGGCCAGGACATCGAGCTGCCGATCAGCCAGGTGCTCAAAGGCGACAAGGTGGTGATCCGGCCCGGCGAACGGGTAGCGGTGGACGGCGTGGTGATCGAAGGCTCCAGCCAGATCGACGAGTCCCTGATCACCGGCGAGAGCCTGCCGGTTGCCAAACACGCGGGGGACAAGGTCACCGGCGGCTCGGTCAATGCCGAAGGCCTGCTGGTGGTGGAAACCACGGCCATAGGCGCGGAATCCACCCTGGCCCGCATCGTCAGGCTGGTGGAGTCGGCCCAGGCCAAGAAGGCGCCCATCCAGCGCCTGGTGGACCGGGTCAGCGAAGTGTTTGTGCCGGTGGTGATTGGCATCGCGCTGCTCACCTTGCTGGGCTGGGGCCTGGGCACCGGCAACTGGGAAACCGCCATTCTCAATGCGGTGGCGGTGCTGGTCATTGCCTGCCCCTGTGCCCTGGGCCTGGCCACGCCGACGGCGGTGATGGCGGGTACCGGCGTGGCCGCGCGGCACGGCATTCTGATCAAGGACGCGGAAGCGCTGGAAGTCGCCCACAAGATCAAGATCGTGGCTTTCGACAAAACCGGCACCTTGACCGAAGGCAAACCCGAGCTGGTGGCGGCCGACACCGTGAACGGTGACCACGCGGCATTTTTGATCGCCAGCGCTTCGATTCAGGCCGGCAGCGAACACCCGCTGGCCCGTGCCGTGCTGGAGGCCGCCAGCCGTGAAGGCCTGCAGCCCATGCCGGCCACCGAGGTCCGGGCGATTGCGGGCCGCGGTATGGCGGCCGTGGTCGGCCAGCGTGAGTTGCGTCTGGGCAGCACCCGTTTCATGGAGGAGTTGAAGGTAGACCTGGGCATGCTGACGGCCCGGGCCAGCGAGTTGCAGGCGCAGGGACGCACCGTGTCCTGGGTGGCTGACGTGACCGGTCAGCCCGTGTTGCTGGGCCTGCTGGCTTTTGGCGACACGCTCAAAACCACGGCCGCACTGGCTGTCGCCAAATTGCACGAACAAGGTGTACGCGCCGTGCTTGTAACCGGCGACAACCGCGGCAGCGCCGAGATGGTGGGCCGGCAACTGGGCCTGGATGACATCCGCTTCGAAGTCCTGCCCGAAGACAAGGCCAGGATCATCGCCGAACTCAAGGCCGGCGGCCTGGCCGTCGCGATGGTGGGTGACGGCATCAACGATGCACCGGCGCTGGCAGCGGCCGATGTGGGCATCGCCATGTCCACCGGCACCGACGTGGCCATGCATGCGGCCGGCGTGACCCTGATGCGCGGCAACCCGGCCCTGGTGGCCGACGCCATAGATATCTCGCGCCGCACCTACGCCAAGATTCGCCAGAACCTGTTCTGGGCTTTTGTTTACAACGTGGTCGGCATCCCGCTGGCGGCTTTCGGCCTGCTCAATCCGGTGATCGCCGGCGCCGCCATGGCATTCAGCAGCGTCAGTGTGGTGAGCAACGCCCTGATGCTGCGCCGCTGGAAAGGAAGCAACACATGACCATGAACCCACTCCCGGCCGGCCCTTTCAATATTGGCGAAGCCGCGCGCCAGTCGGAGGTTTCCGCCAAGATGGTGCGCCACTACGAGTCCTTAGGCCTGTTACCCAGCGTGCACCGCACGGACTCGGGCTACCGCCAGTACAGCGACAAGGAAGTGCACACCCTGCGCTTTATTAAACGCTCGCGTGACCTGGGTTTCAGCATGGCGGAGATTGCCGACCTGCTCAAGCTCTGGCAAAACCGGCGCCGCTCCAGCGCCGACGTGCGGCGCATTGCCATCAAACATGTGGACGACCTGAACCAGCGCATGGCCGAGATGCAGGCCATGAAACACACGCTGGAACACCTGGTCCACTGCTGCCAGGGCAACCAGCGGCCGGACTGCCCGATTCTGGATGAGCTGGGGAAAGAACCCGCGCCCGCCGGCAAGAAGTGAAACGTGCAAGGGGCACCAGATCGGCACGGCATAAAAATGGCCCCTTGCTGCAGGACTTCTGGGCACCCTTCTTTCGCTATATCTTCTATAGCTGCTTGCGCTCATTTTTAAAGGGCTGCAAGCCTTTTTCCTATAAATTCAGAAACAGTTAACCGGAGCCTCACAGGCGTGACCATGCTATGGTTGCGCATGCCCAAAACCATACGCTACACCTTGCTGTCGCTGCGTGATCTGGTGGTCTCCGCCGGTCCCTTTATCCTGCTGGCCGTCACGCTGCTGGCACTGGCTTACTGGTGGCTGGACCCGAACCCGCCCAAACGCGTGACCCTGGCCACCGGCCCGGCACAAAGTGCTTATGACGAATTTGGCAAACGCTACGCCAAGGCGCTGGCCGCCGAGGGCATTGAAGTGGTGCTGCACCCGTCCGAAGGTTCGGCTGCCAACCTGAAGCTCTTGCGGGAAGGCAAGGTGGACCTGGGTTTTGTGCAGGGCGGCAGCAACGATTACAGCGAAGAAGACGAGGAAAAGCTGGCATCGCTGGGCAGCCTGTTTGTAGAGCCCGTGTGGCTTTTTTACCGCGAAGAGTCCGCCCGCCAGGCAACCCCGACCGGCACCCTGTCAGCCCTGACCCAGTTGCAGGGCCTGCGCATCAACGTGGGAACCCCCGGCAGCGGCGTGCCCCGCCTCATGAACAGGTTGTTCGAAAGCAACCACATTGACCCGGCCAGCCTGCGGCTGTCCAGGCTGGCGCAAACACCGGCCACGGTGGCGTTCCTGGGCGGCGAGCTGGACGCGATTGTGTTTGCCTCGGCCCCCGAATCGCTGATGGTGCAAATGCTGCTGCAGACACCGGGTGTCAAGCTCATGAACTTCGCGCAGAGTGAAGCCTACTCGCGCCGGTTTTCATTTTTGAGCCCGGTGCGTTTGCCGCGCGGCATGGTGGACCTGGCCGGCAATGTGCCGCCCGAAGACGTGCGGCTGGTGGCGCCGACCACTGCGCTGATTACCCGCACCACCACCCACCCGGCGTTGCTGCAGCTGTTTGCGCAGGCGGGCAACCAGATTCATGGCAAGGCGGGCTGGTTCAAGCACGCCCGCGAGTACCCGAATATTGAAAACAACGAGTTGCCGATTGCCAAGGAAGCCGAACGCGCCATCAAGAACGACTCCCCGCTGCTGCAGCGCTACCTGCCGTTCTGGGTGGCCAACCTGATCGAGCGCATGTGGCTGGTCATGGGCATCATCATCGCCGTGCTGCTGCCGCTGTCGCGCATCGTGCCGCCGCTGTATGCCTTCCGGGTGCGCTCGCGCATTTTCAGGTGGTACGGCCAGCTGCGCAGCATAGAGGTGCGCAGTGAAACCGAGGACTGCGGCGCACTGCTGCGTGAGCTCAACCAGCTTGACAGCCGGGTCGAGAAAGTCAGCGTGCCGCTGTCCTATACCGATGAGTTATACGCATTGCGCAACAACATCCACCTGGTCAGGAAAAAGCTGCTGCGCGCAGAAACTGCCACGGACTGAAAGCGGCGCGCCAGCCTTACCGTTTTGCCGGCCTTGAGCGGTGCTACAGCCTGCTGCTGCCGTCCGCGCCACTCACGCTGTTGCGCATGGCTGTGCGGGCCACATTGTCCAGCGCGCCGTCGAGCACACCCTGCTGGCTGATGACCTTGACCAGTTCCTGCAGCAGCAAATACTGCAGCAGCGGGCCGGTCATGGAGTGCGTGCGGCCGCCTTCGCTGGTAAACATGTACAGGGTGTTGTAAGGGCTGATCCAGGTCAGCTGCGCACGCAGCCACTGCGTGTCATGGAGCAACTCCACCCAGGCGCCCAGGCGCAACTCCACGCCTTCGCCTGGCTCTGGCCGGACAGGGGCGGCGGTCGCAGCAGGCTCTCTCTCCTCGGGCCTGGTAGCTTCAAAACCGGGTTTGGTAGTGGCAGGAAGATCATCCATGAACCCGGAGTTCTGGGCTTCCTTCGGGGCGAGCCACGGTTTTTTGCGTGTGGTTTCATCATTGGCGTCAAACGCCTCGTCAAGGTCTTGCCGGCTTCTGGACCTGGAATCGACAGGCGCGGGCTCGGCCTTCAATGCCGCCTGGTGCACCTGCATGAGCTCGTCAAAAAACTGTTTGGAATCTGCCAGCGGGTAGTCGATCGATAGCAGCCCCGCGCGTATTCCTTCCAGCATGCCGGGAATGATCTTGACCAGCCGCTTGCGATGGCGCGAGGTCTGGGCAGGATCCAGGCTCCAGAGCATCTCACCCAATGTCAGGCTGAACTCGGCCTTTTTGGTTTCGGGCCCGCCGTGCTCGCCGGACAGGCGCTCCCGCGCCATCACCTGCGCCCATGGGCCGGTCAGGAAAGCCGTGACCACACGGTTGCCGCTGACAAAATCCGGGCGCGCGCGGATTTCCGCAGCTATCTTTTCGGCCAGCAGGTTGCGCTGCTCCGCCTGCAGCAGGGCCTGCACGGCCAGGCTTTGTGATTCATTGTTTCCCGAACTGCGCAGGGCCTGGCTGGTTTCAAAAGTTTTCAGCAGCGTGGCGAAATGCTGGGCATCGCTGGCATGCTCCTCCGTCAAAAGAGGCGCGATATCCTGCAGGTCCTGCATGAACCCGGCAAAACCTGCCGCGTTTTCGCTGGAGTACGCCAGGCTTTTGGCCGTGATCACTTCAAGCAGGCGCCTGGCGGGGTGGTTCTTGTCACTGAAAAAGCGGGGGTCATTCACGCCCAGCCGCAAAAAAGCCGGCTCTGCATCTGCAATGATCTGCCGCACCGGCGCCAACAACCGTGGATCGCTGGCCATCTGCTCGATCATCAGCCCAACCACCTCGATGGCCAGCGACTGGCCCAGGCTCTTGGCCTCGGTCTTGAGTTGCGCCCGCATCTGCGCCAGCGGCAAAGGCGGCGCCACGCGAGCCCTTTTCGCCCGGCTCGAGGCAATGCCCTTTTCCTTGAGTTCGGCCAGGACATCCATGGCAGCCGGCACGGTATGCGAAAACTCCTGTTGCGCCATCTGCTCAAAGCCCGACGGCAGGAGGCTCTCCTTGAAGGATTCGTCGTAATCGCCCACCAGCAGGCGGTGCAGGTGGTCCAGCGTCAGCAATGCGTCATTGCCGGATCTGGCTTGCGCAGCGCCTGGTGCGCGGCCAACGGGAACGAAGCCGCTGTGACCATAATATCCAGAAGCAGGGGCGCCAGGCGCATCCATCAACCCCGCCTGGTCATGCCACGGACCTGACGGGCCGGCTGGCCTGGCCGTTTTATCTGCATGCGAAGGGATCACGCCATAAGCGGCCGGCGCGATCCCCTGCTCTGTCAGTTGGTCGCTCAGCAGGACATACAGCGACTGCAACTCCCTGCCCATGAGCTGGGCGCCATGCATCAACCAGCGCGAACGCGCCAGGTTGTCCGCGGGGAGATCCTGCAGTTGCTTCATCAAGGCCTGGCAGAAAATTTCGGGTCGCAGGGGATTCTTGTCGGCCTTGACCGAACTGAAACCCTGGGCCGTGCTCAGGCGCGCGGACAGCCCGGCCAGCCCGGCTTCACAAGCCAGTGAAACGATTTGCAGCAGGCGTGCGCTGTCGACGGTTTCCTGGACCTGGTTGTCCCCCATCAACTCAAGGTCGTCAAAACTCAGGGATGAAAATGAACGGCTGGTCTTGTCCGCTTTTTTGGCGACAGCAGGTTTTGTGTCATCGGCAATCGCATTGGTCAGCACAGTCGCAAAACCCTGCTCAATCACCGACTGGTTCTTCTTGAGTGCCGAAATGGCATCCTGGAGCTGGCGTTTTTCCGAGCTTTCAGAAACAAACATCGAGCGCTCATACAGAGCATCCACCAGCTTGCTGCACCAACGCGAAATCAACAGCGGGCACTGCCGGAATGCTTCGTTAAGACAGGCTTGGTAAGCGGCGGTAAGGGCTTGCGGGGACTTGCTCATGGTCATGGTTTTGGGATTGCACTTTCAGGCCAGGGAGCGAAAAAGACTGAAGCAGAGGGGAAGTCCAGATGATAGCGGCCAGCAGCACGATTGATGCACTTCACCGGCACCACTCACCACAAGCGCGCCGCAACATCAATGTTCATCTACTTCGACGGCGCGTCCAGTAACCATTTCTTACATGCCAAATAGCAATGAAACAGTGCACCCTCCAATAGAAAACCGCATCACCCTCGCCCCCAAAACCTTACACCTGGTTACCTGGCGCCATAAAAATCCCGGGTGACGGCCATGGGAATTTGTTGTGAACAAACATCGCCTGGCCATAGCCTTGCCGGCTATCGAAGGCCGTGCATCGCTTCAACAGCCCTGAACGGGCGCCGGGAAAACCCGTACTCCATAGGCCAGAAAATTCGTGAATATGCCAACAATCTCCGCACACGATCAAGGCTGGAACCGTAAGATCTCCATGGCTTATATGAAGTACAAAGCCTTAATCCGAAATGATGCACACAGGCAGGTGCCTTGTTCATCCCCTGACCTTTTTCTCACAAACAAACCCGGAGGGAAATCCTTATGAAACAGTACGGTGCAGAATTTTTTGGTACGTTTTGGCTTGTGCTTGGCGGCTGCGGCAGTGCGGTTCTCGCCGCAGCATTTCCGGGACTGGGCATCGGGTTTGCCGGTGTCGCGCTGGCCTTCGGCCTCACCGTTCTCACCATGGCGTTTGCGATTGGCCATATTTCAGGCTGCCATTTGAACCCTGCGGTCTCGGTCGGCTTGTGGGCCGGCGGCCGCTTCCCCGCGAGCAAGCTGCTGCCCTACATCGTGGCCCAGGTGCTGGGGGCGATTGCTGCCGCTGCCGTGCTGTACGTGATTGCCAGCGGTGCCCCGGGGTTTGATGTCACCAAGGGCTTCGCCTCGAATGGCTATGGCACCCACTCCCCCGGCGGCTACTCCCTGATGGCCGCTCTGGTCACCGAGGTCGTGATGACGATGTTCTTCCTCATCGTCATTCTGGGCGCCACCGACAAGCGTGCACCTGCAGGCCTGGCCCCTGTCGCGATCGGGCTTTGCCTGACCCTGATCCACCTGATCAGCATTCCGGTGACCAACACTTCCGTGAATCCGGCACGAAGCACCGGCGTCGCGCTTTTTGTGGGCGACTGGGCGGTCGCCCAGTTGTGGTTGTTCTGGCTTGCGCCCATTGGCGGCGCACTGCTGGGTGCTGCCGCCTACCGCTTCATAGGCAGCGAAGACTGATCCCCACCTGGCTGTTCCGCAAAATGATTCGCAGGCCGCCGCGGCGGCCCGCCTCCCGGAGTCATGACAGTCCCAGGGCCTTCCAGCCGGAGTGGCCCAGCTTCTCCAGCGTGGCAATGTTCTGTTCAAAGATTGTCTCGGCCTCGGGAAAGGCCTCTACCGCACGCTCCACACTGTCCTCGCGCAGCAAATGCAGGATGGCAAACGGCGCGCGGTTGGTGTAGTTGCTGATGTCGTCAGGCTCCGTGCCATCGAACTGGAACTGCGGGTGAAAGCTGGCAAGCTGCACCACGCCTTCCAGCCCGTGTTCGTCGACCACACCTTCGGCTATTTCAAGGAAATCATTGAAGTCCAGAAAGTCTTCAAACAGCGTCGGATGAATCAGCAGCGTGGTGTCGATCTCTTCAGCAGGCGTAGCCACCAGCAGGTCCAGCTCCCGGTCAAGTTCCTCAAGCAGGTCGTCAGCATGGCGCGCCTTGCTGACCACCAGACGGACCTGGTTCTTCACGTACACCGCTTTCGCAAACGGGCACAGGTTGAGCCCGATCACGGCCTTCTCAAGCCAGTGCCGCGTAGTCGCAAGAACAACGTCGTCCGTCACGCCCACAGCACATCTCCCCGTACCAGTTCCCCATTCAAGCAGGGGCCGCGGGACTGGCTCCGCCAGACCGCAGGCGCAGCGGCCCCCTCGGGGGGCAGGGAGCTACACGTAGTGAGCGACCGTGGGGGCATTATTTCAGCGCTTTGAAACGCACACGCTTGGGCTTGGCACCCTCTTCGCCCAGGCGCTTCTTCTTGTCGGCTTCGTATTCCTGGTAGTTGCCGTTGAAGAAGGTCCACTGGCTGTCGCCTTCGGCCGCCAGGATGTGGGTGGCGATACGGTCCAGGAACCAGCGGTCATGGCTGATCACCAGCACGGAGCCTGCAAATTCGAGCAAAGCGTCTTCCAGCGCGCGCAGGGTTTCCACGTCGAGGTCGTTTGACGGTTCATCGAGCATCAGCACGTTGCCGCCGGCAATCAGTGTCTTCGCCAGATGCAGGCGACCGCGCTCACCGCCGGACAACATGCCCACGCGTTTTTGCTGGTCGGCACCGTTGAAGTTGAAACGGCCCGCATAGGCACGGCTGGGCATGGTGAACTTGCCGACAGTCAGCAAATCGAGGCCGCCGGAGATGTCTTCCCACACGGTTTTTTCGTTGGACAGGTCGTCCCGGTGCTGGTCCACGAAAGCCATCTTGGCCGTCTTGCCGATGGCGACTTCGCCGCTGTCCGGCTGTTCCTTGCCTGCAATCAGCTTGAACAGCGTGGATTTACCCGCGCCGTTGGGGCCGATGATGCCGACGATAGCGCCTGCGGGCACCTGGAAGCTCAGGTTGTCGATCAGCAGGCGGTCGCCAAAGGATTTGCTCACGCCCTTGAATTCGATGACTTCATTGCCCAGGCGGTCGGCCACAGGGATGAAAATCTCGTTGGTTTCAACGCGTTTCTGGTATTCGAAATCCGACAGTTCCTCGAAGCGGGCCAGGCGCGACTTGCTCTTGGCCTGACGGGCCTTGGGATTCTGGCGTGACCATTCCAGCTCTTTCTTCAGGGCCTTGGCGCGGGCTTCCTCGCCCTTTTGCTCCTGCGCCAGGCGTTCGCCCTTTTGCTCCAGCCAGGTGCTGTAGTTGCCCTTCCAGGGGATGCCGTGGCCGCGGTCCAGCTCCAGAATCCACTCGGCGGCGTTGTCCAGGAAATAGCGGTCATGGGTGATGGCGACCACGGTGCCCGAGTAACGCTGCAGGAACTGCTCAAGCCAGTCCACCGATTCGGCGTCCAGGTGATTGGTGGGTTCGTCAAGCAGCAGCATGTCGGGTTTGGACAGCAGCAGGCTGCACAGCGCTACGCGGCGTTTTTCGCCGCCCGACAGCACGCCGATCACGGCATCCCAGGGCGGCAGGCGCAGCGCGTCAGCAGCGATCTCGAGCTGGTGCTCAGAGTCCGTGCCGGCAGTGGCGATGATGGCTTCCAGGCGGGCCTGTTCAGCGGCCAGTGCGTCAAAGTCGGCATCGGGCTCGCCGTAGGCGACGTACACCGCTTCCAGCTGGGCCTTGGCGGCAAACACCGCGCCCATGCCGGCCTCCACACTCTCGCGCACCGTATGGGTGGGGTCGAGCTTGGGTTCCTGCGGCAGGTAGCCGATGTTCAGGCCCGGCATAGGCGTGGCTTCGCCCTCGATTTCGGTGTCCAGGCCGGCCATGATCTTGAGCAAGGTGGACTTGCCCGACCCATTGGTGCCCAGCACGCCGATCTTGGCGCCGGGGAAAAAGCTGAGGGACACGTCTTTGAGAATTTGACGTTTGGGCGGCACGATTTTGCCGACCCTGTTCATGGTAAATACGTACTGGGCCATCTGGATTGATCTCTAAAAAAGGAAAACAGGACAAGTGCGGCATTGTGAAAACAGGGCAGTTTTCCGCTGCCATTTCTGCCGTTAACCCTCTATTATCGTTCCGTGAGACAATAGCGGGGTTGCTGGCTCCAGTTACCCGCAACAATTTGGGCACATCCCGGGCTTACTTCCAAAGTAGCTACGTGATACTTTCAGCCCGACTTTTTGACCCCATCTGCCTATCACTGGCGGGTTGCCTCCAAACAAAGAGCACCCAACAGGCCGATCACTAGCACCCAAGCGGTGCAAAACCATGACATTTGAAGAATTGAATCTGGCCCCGGCCATTCTTAAGGCCGTGCTTGAGCAGGGCTACGACACCCCCACGCCCATCCAGGCCCAGGCCATCCCGGCCGTGCTTGCGGGCGGCGACCTGTTGGGCGGCGCCCAGACCGGCACCGGCAAGACCGCGGCGTTCACGCTGCCCCTGCTGCAACGCCTGTCCACCGAGCCGCGCCTGACCAACCGCCGCGGCGTCAACGCCGTGCGCGCGCTGATCATGACACCAACGCGCGAGCTGGCGGCACAGGTTGAGGAAAGCGTGCGCACCTACGGCAAATACCTGGACCTGACATCGATGGTGATGTTCGGCGGTGTTGGCATGGGCGCACAAATTGAAAAACTGCGCCGCGGCGTGGACATCCTGGTGGCCACGCCCGGCCGCCTGCTGGACCATGCAAGCCAGGGCACGCTGGACCTGAGCCAGGTGCAGATCCTGGTGCTGGACGAAGCCGACCGCATGCTGGACATGGGCTTCATCCATGACATCAAAAAAGTGCTGGCGCTGGTGCCCAAACAAAAGCAGTCCCTGCTGTTCAGCGCAACCTTCAGCGATGAAATCCGCGAACTGGCGAACGGCCTGCTGCGCGACCCGGCCCACATCCAGGTCACGCCGCGCAACACCACTGTGCAGCGCATCACGCAGACCATTCACCCGGTCGGCCGCGGCAAGAAAAAAGCCCTGCTCACGCACATCATCAACGAGCACAACTGGAGCCAGGTGCTGGTGTTCACCCGCACCAAGTTCGGCGCCAACAATGTCGCCGAACACCTGACCAAAAACGGCATCCCGGCCATGGCACTGCATGGCAACAAGAGCCAGACCGCCCGTACGCAGGCGCTGCAGGACTTCAAGAGCGGAGCCATCCGCGCGCTGGTGGCGACCGACATCGCAGCCCGCGGCATCGACATTGATGAGTTGCCGCACGTGGTGAACTACGAGATCCCCAATGTCAGCGAAGACTATGTGCACCGCATCGGCCGCACCGGCCGCGCCGGCAACAGCGGCGAAGCCGTCAGCCTGGTGTGCCTGGATGAAGAAGGTTTCATGCAGGACATCGAGCGCTTCACCAAGCAGAACATTGACAAAGTGGTCGTGCCAGGCTTTGAAGCCGAGCCCGGCGAAAAAGCCGAGCCGCTGGCCATGGGCCGCCAGACCATCTGGGGCGGCCTGGGCAAACCACCAAGCCGCGACGTGATGCAGGCTGCCGCCAAGGCCGCCCGCACTGAAATGATGCAACGCATCCGTGACACCAAGGGCTCGCAGCCTGCACGTGGTGCCAGCAACGGCAATGGCGGCGGCGGCGGTGGACGCGGCCGTGGCCCGGCCGGTGGCGGCAATGGCGGTGGCAACAGCGGTAACGGTGGTGGCAACGGCGGCGGCAATTTCGGCCGTGGCCCGCGCACGCCCAACCCGGGCCAGCCACGCCAGAACTCGGGCTACGGGCAGCCAAGGAATGCGCAGGCAGCCCGCCCGCGCGATGAGCAGCCGCGCGCACCGCGCAACGAGTCACGAAACGAGCCACATAATGACTTCGACAACCACCAGCCTGCCAGCCACGCCTCTTCAGGCTTCCCGTCTTCCGGACAACCTACGGGCGGCAACCGCGGCAACTTCCGCGGCGGACGCTCCGGTGGTGGCGGCGGCTCGGGTGGCGCTGGTGGCCGGGGCAACGGGCCTCGTCGGCCGGGCGGTCCTGGCTCGTTTACTGGCCGATAAGGCTTATTCGGCGGTTCACTGCGTGGGCCGTCGCGCGCCGGATGTGCAGCACCTCAAGCTGGTGTCGCACATCACCAACCATCCCGGGGCATTCACGGCCCCTCCGGTCGATGATGTTTTCATAGCACTGGGCACCACCATCAAGGTGGCCGGTAGCCGCGAAGCTTTCCGGGCCGTGGATTTTGACGCCGTAGTCGCCATCGCAAAGGCAGGCCGCGCCGCCGGTGCAAGTCGTCTGGGCGTTGTCAGCGCCATGGGCGCCGACAGCCACTCCAGCGTCTTCTACAGCCGCGTCAAGGGCGAAATGGAAGCGGCAGTCAGCAGCCTCGGTTTTGCAACCGTGGTCATTGCGCGTCCCTCACTCCTCGCAGGCGACCGCGCATCTTTAAAGCAGGCCCAGCGCCTGGGCGAAAAGCTGGCGCTCTCGGCCTTCAAATGGATCAACCCCCTGCTCCCCGCCAACTACCGTTCGGTGGAAGCCGGCCAGGTTGCGCACGCGCTGGTGAACACGCTGCAGTCAACCGCCACAGGGTGCCACATTCTGCTTTCCGGCGAGATAAATCAGGTCTTCTAGGCCTCTAGCCGCCTGTAGCCGTGCGCGACCAGCTATTCTTTTTATAGCAAACAGGCAAGCGCTGCGATGCGCCCATGCCTGCTGCACCTGAAAGCTGCCGCAGTTACCATAGCGGCATGACTGCCCCAACCCAAGCCGCCATTTCCTTTGGACTCATGGACCGCGTCTGCATCGTCACCGGCGGTGCGCAAGGCATAGGTGAGGCCTGCATTCGCCGCTTTGCACGCGAGAAGGCCAAAGTCGTCATTGCAGACATTGACGATGCACGCGGCGCAGCACTGGCAGCCGAAGTGGGCGGCCTGTATGTGCATTGCGACGTCGGCGACAAGGCCCAGGTGGATGCGCTGGTGAACAGCACCGTGGCAGCCCATGGCCGCCTTGACGTTCTGGTCAACAATGCCGGCATCTTCAAGGCCGCCGATTTCCTGGAGATCAGCGAAGCCGACTTTGATGCTGTGCTGCGTGTCAACCTCAAGGGCGCCTTCCTCGTCGGCCAGGCTGTGGCGCGTGAAATGGCCAAAGCGGGCGCCGCCTGCAAAGGCAGCATCATCAACATGAGTTCGGTCAACGGCGTGCTCACCATTCCGACAATCGCCAGCTACAACGTCAGCAAGGGCGGCATCAACCAGCTCACACGGGTGATGGCACTGGCGCTGGCCGACAGGGGCATACGCGTGAACGCCGTTGCGCCCGGCACCATCGCCACCGAGCTGGCGGCCAAAGCCGTGCTGACCAGCGACGAGGCCAAAGCCCGCATCATGAGCCGGACCCCCATGAAAAGGCTGGGCGAGCCTTCCGAGATCGCAGACACCGTGGCCTACCTGGCCAGCGATGCAGCCAGCTACATCACCGGCGAGATCGTCGTGGTGGACGGCGGCCGCATGACACTGAATTACACCGTGCCAACCTGAAAGCTCCCCGACGCCATATGCCCGCCGACACGACACCCCTGCCCTCAGGGCTTTTCGCGGACGACAGCCACACCGCACGTTGCGCCTGGTGCCAGGCCACACCGCTTTACCGCAACTACCACGACAGCGAATGGGGCTTCCCCGTGGCGGACGAACGCAGGCTGTTTGAAAAAATCTGCCTAGAGGGTTTTCAGGCAGGCCTGAGCTGGCTGACGATACTGAACAAGCGTGAAAACTTCCGCAGCGCCTTTGCCAACTTTGAGGCCGAGCAGGTCGCCTGCTTTGACCAGCACGACGTCAAACGCCTGCTGGCCGATGCCGGCATAGTCCGGCACGCAGGCAAGATCGCCTCGACCATCAACAACGCCCAGCGCGTCATTGAGCTGCGCCGCGAGTTCGGCTCGCTGGGCGCCTTTGTCTGGCAGATGGAGCCCAAAGCTGCGGAGCGGCCAAAACACATCACGCATGAGGTTGTGAAGGCCATGCCCAGCTCGCCGGCATCTGCCGCCCTGTCCAAAGACCTGAAAAAACGCGGCTGGAGTTTTGTCGGTCCCACCACCATGTATGCCTTCATGCAGGCCATGGGTCTTGTCAACGACCACTTTGAAGGCTGCGCCAGCCGTAAAGCCGCGCTGGCAGCACGCGCGGCATTCAAGCCGCCAACAATCAGCCGATGACGCCCGGCTGGATACGGCGCAACAGCGTGGCCGTGCGGCACGGCCATCCAACCCGGCCAAACCAAGCGCCGCCTGCAATGGCAGCTGCGATCACAACACCGTAGACCAGCAGCGCAGTTCCCTGCGCCATGAACACCTGCGCCAGCCCGCCGCCCCAACGTATGGCAAGCCAGCCACCTGCGGCAGCCACTGCCAGCCTGGCAATGTTGCCGGCAACAGGCCACAACAAACGCCCGGCCCCCTGCGAGGCGAAGTACAGCACCAGCCCGACGCCAAAAAAGCCATACAGCGGGCCGACCGAGCGCAGGTAAAGCGTGCCGGCCCCTATCATGGCCGGGTCGCTGCCAAACAGCGACAGCCAGGCGTAGGGGAAAATCGCGGCCGCCAGCCCTATCGCTTCGGTCAGTGTGAAAGCCATGGCCGCACCTATCCAGGTCGCGCGCAAGGCACGTTCATGCTGGCCCGCACCCATGCAGGTGCCGACCATGGCCACCAAAGGCGCGCCCAGGCCGAACACCAGCGGCACCAGCAAATACTCCAGCCGGGAGGCCGTGCCGTAACCGGCAATGGCGGCAGGACCGAAACCACCGGCAAGCGAAGTCGCCACAGCTATGGACAGGTTGGTCGCCACAGTGGAAATCGAGCCCAACAAGCCAATACGCAGGATGTCGCGGAACAGCGGCCAACGCAATTTGACCTGCGTGAACGATGGTTTGAGCAGGCTGTGATCCGACCACAAATAGGCCGCAAGCACCAGCGTGCCGAACAGGTAATACAGCAACAGCGCGATGGCACCGCCGGCAATGCCAAGCGCCGGCACCGGTCCCCAGCCGAAGATCAGCAAGGGAGACAACGGCACCACCACAACAACACCCGCCACGGTTACATTGGCCGGCACCGTCATGTTGCCGGTGCCGCGTATCACGGCCGCCAGTGAATTGAACAGCCAGACCAGGATCGCGCCGGCAAACACCCAGTGCGAGTACGTGGTCGCCGCTTCAAGTGAAGCGCCGCTGCCACCCATCTGCGTATAAAGCCAGCGGCCACCCAGCAAAAGCACCAGCGAAAACGCCAATCCGAAAGCCAATGCAATCACCATGGCATGCAGGACCAGCGCATCTGCATCGTCGCGACGCCCTGCCCCCAGCGCACGTGCAACCGATGAGGCAATGCCACCGCCCATCGCACCAGCGGAGGTCATCTGCATCAGCATCACGATGGGAAACACCAGCGCCATGCCGGCCAGTGCATCGGTGCCAAGCTTGCCGACAAAATAAGTCTCTATCAGGCCAACGGAAGCCTGCGCCACCATCACGAGGATGTTGGGCGCAGCCAGGCGCAACAGCGTGCGGCCAATCGGCGCTTCAAGCAAGAGGCGAGTGCGCGCGTCCATATCAACCCCCACGGTTGCTCACTTCGTGTAGCGCCCTGCCCCCCGAGGGGGCCGCTGCGCCTGCGGACTGGCAAAGCCAGATCCGCGGCCCCGGCTTGAAAATGCCGGCGGCCACGCTTTGCGCCTTGAGCTGTCTCATATGGCCGCCCTCGTTTGACGCGGCAGCAGGGCCTCGCGAATGGGCAGGTTCACCAGCGCGGCGCCGACGGCCAGTACGATGTCTATGTACCAGACCCAGTCATAGCTGCCGGTCGCCTGGAACACATAACCCCCGAGGAAGGCACCAAAGAAACCGCCGACCTGGTGCGCCAGCATGACGATACCGAACAGCATGGCCATGTTGGTGGTACCAAACATCTTGGCCACCAGCCCGGCCGTGGGCGGCACTGTTGACAGAAAAGTCACGCCCATGACTGCTGCAAAAATCAGCATCACTGCCGGTGTTTTGGGCGCCAGCAGAAACAACAGCACAGCCAGGCCGCGTGTTGCATAAAGCAAGGCTAGCAGCGACTTCATGCGCCAGCGGCCCACGGCCCAACCCATCGCCAGGCTGCCGACGATATTGAACAGCCCAATCATCGCCAGCGCCCAGCCGCCTATCTCGGGCGGCAAGCCGCAGGCAGCCACCACACCCGGCAGGTGCGTGGCCAAAAAGGCAACGTGAAATCCGCACACCAGGAAACCCAGGCTCAGGTAGCGGTAGCTGGGCGTGGCAAGCGCCTGGCCTATCGCCTGGCGGGCGCTGAGCGCTTTCGTGCCCGAACTTGCCGCGGCCTGGGCGGCCAGTGCCTTCGAATTGCCCTTGAGCACAAACACCGCCGGCAAAGCCAGCAGCACCAGCACACCCAGCCATTGCATCGCGCTGGCCCAGCCAAGGGCGGCAGTCAGGCCTATCGCAATCGGCGCCATGGCGAACTGGCCGAACGAGCCGCCCGCATTGACGATGCCTGTGGCCAGGCCGCGTTTTTCGGCGGGAACGAGGCGTGTGCTGGCGGCCATCAGCACCGATGGGCCAGCCATGCCGGCGCCGCCTGCAGCCAGCACGCCTATGGCAAAGATCAGGCCGGCCGTGCTGGTCATGAGCGGCGTGATGATGGTGCCAATCGCAACCAGCACCACGCCCAGGAAGATCACACGCCCGGTGCCTATGCGGTCAGCCACGGCGCCGGCAAAAGGCTGCGTCAGCCCCCACCAGAGCTGGCCAAACGCAAAAGCCAGGCTGATGCTGCCTATGCCCAGCGCGGTCGAGGTATTCAGTGCAGACAAAAACAGGCCCATGGTCTGCCGCACCCCCATGGTCAGTGCAAAAGCGCCGGCGGCGGCCAGCAATACCAGCCAGATCGCCATGCCTGCCTGGGCAGGTGCTTGGGGTTTATTCATCATCGGCTCCATCTTCAGGCTCAAGGGGGGACAACAGTTCGAGGGATTCATTGATCAGCACATGCAGCGCCAGCACGCGCTCGACACCCAGCATCTCGTTCAGGCCTTCCTGCGCCGCCTTCCAGCGGTGGCGTGCCTCTTCGCGTTTGGCGCGGCCTGCAGGGGTGATGGCCACACTGCGGCTGCGTGCATCGGAGCCGGCGGCAAGCTCCAGCCAGCCCGCGTCGGTCAGTGGTTTGAGGTTGCGCGTCAGGGTGGAGGCGCTGATTTTCATGCCTTTGGCCAGCTCACCCGGGCGCAAGGGGCCCAGCTTCAACACATAGGTCAGCAACGAATACTGCGTTGTCTTGAGCCCGGCCTTTGCCATTTCGATGTCGTAATGCCTGGCCACCCTGCGCATGAGCTGGCGCAACCGCAGGTTGGTACACCCTTGCGCTTTCAACTGGACCAGAATTGACGGATCAGGTTTTTTTGCCATGATTAAATTGTAGCTACAATCATTGTATATACAAACATAATTCGACAGGAGTTTGCCAAATGACCCCACAGGACACATTGACTCAATGGCTGGAGCAAAGCACCGCGGTACGGGCCCGCATGACGGCCGGCGGCGGCAAACCCGGCCTGGCGCGGCCCGAGCAGGTCGCCGGCAAGACTGGCCTGGAGATCATGCAGGCCATGCTGGCCGGCGGGATTCCCTACCCGCACATTGCCGAAACGCTGGACTTTTCACTGATAGAAGTAGAGCCCGGCAAGGCAACCTTCCAGGGCACACCGCAGCTCAAGCACTACAACCCGCTGGGCAGCGTGCACGGCGGCTGGTACGCCACGCTGCTGGATTCCGCAGTCGGCTGCGCCGTGCACACCATGATGCCTGCGGGCCGCGGCTACACCACGGCGGAATTGAGCGTCAACATTGTGCGGGCCGCATCACACAAGAGCGGGCCGCTGCGCGCCATAGGTATGGTGATTCACTGCGGCAGGCAACTGGCCACCGCCGAAGGCCGCATCGTCGGGCCGGACGGCAAGCTGTATGCGCATGCAACAACGACTTGCCTGGTGTTTGAATTGCCCAAACAAGGCTAGGCTGATTTCACCCGGCATGCCGCCGTATCGCAGCCTGTATCAAGCCGACCGCGGGCAGTTTCGCCGCCCCCTTGAGCGTGATAAACACAAGGTGGTTGATAGGGAACGGCTCAGCCAGGCTTAGTTTCCGGACCTTGCCCGCCGTCGCGTAGTAGCTCACGGCACTCTTGGGCGCGATTGTGAGGAAATTGCTTGCAGCCACCGTCGCAAGATTGGTGTGAAAGGACGAGCTTTCAATGTGGGGACGCGGGGGCAGCAGGCCTATGCCGACAAAAGCCGCCTCAAACATCTGCCGCGTATAGGTGGCCCGCAGCGGAAGAATCCACGGCTGCCCAAGCAGCCTTGACAGGGCAAGCTTGCGTGCGCGGGCCAGCGGGTGGTTTTGTGCGCAGGCGATTTCAAGATTCTCGTCGGCCAGCGGGTCTATCTCGAACACATCAAGATTTTTCCGCGCGCTCTCGGTGTCAATCCGGCCAATGACACAGTCAATCTCGCCGGCCCGCAGCCTGTCCAGCACCTCGGAAACCGAGCCCTCCTGAAACCAGAGCCGGGGCAGTTGCCCGCTAGCTGCCAGCTCGGCAACCAGGCGGGGAATCAGCGCAACGCCGGCCAAGGGCAGCATGCCTATGCGGACCAGCGGCATTTCAGGCTGCTCCGCAAATGCCTGCCCCGCTGCATCAAGCGCCCCAAGGGCAATTCTCAAACGCTCCAGCGCGCGTTCACCCGCGGGTGACAGGACGCCGCCCCGCGTGGTGCGCTCCATGAGCCTGCAACCGAAAGCGGTCTCCAGTTCCTGCAGCATTTTTGTCGCGCTTGGCTGGCTGATGCGCAAGGCGTCTGCAGCGGCAGTCAGGGTCCCCGTGGCAGAGATCAGGTCCAGCAGCTTCAGGTGACGGATACGCAGCCGGTCCACCCTGGCACTCGAAAAACTGCCCGGAATTGGCGCTGAAGCAGGCATGTTGGTCATCATGATTTCGAATGACTCTATTCAAAATCAATAGTTTACAGAGATTAATGCTGAAACCACAATCAGGTCTGGCAACGCCAGAGACATGCACCGTGCCACGATTCAAACCACGAAGGAGACAGCAATGAAACGTATTGTTCCAGGCCCCCAATCCAGCACACGCCGCACGGCGCTGTGCCTGGCCTTGCTGGGCGCATTCAGCCTGCAGGCGCAGGCCCAATCAACCTACCCCAACAAGCCGGTCCGCATGGTTGTGAGTTATGCCGCCGGCAATGTCACGGACCTGCTGGCGCGGGTGGTTGCAGAAAGGCTTTCGGACAAGTGGGGCCAGCCCGTCACGGTCGACAACCGGCCCGGCCAGGGCGGCAGCCTGGGCGCGCAGATCGCGGTCAAAACGCCTGCTGACGGTTACACCCTGCTGTTCTCTGCCATGGCCGCCATGGCCATCAACCCGCACGTTTATGGCAACCTGGGTTATGACGTCAGGAAGGACTTCGTGCCTGTTGTCAACGTGGCCTACCCAACCATGGTCATGGTCGTCAACCCCGAGCTGAAAATCAACTCGCTGACAGCGCTGATCGCCTACAGCAAGGCCAACCCCACGGCCCTGAACTATGGCACCGCAGGCAACGGCACGGTCCCGCACCTGAACATGGAAACACTGAAAGCGCAAACCGGCCTGGTTGCGCAGCATGTTCCCTACAAGGCGGCAGGCGCCGTGCTCACGGACGTGCTGGGTGGCCGCATCCAGATCCAGCAGGAAGCCCTGTCGGTCCTTCTTCCGCAGGTCAAGGCGAAAAGGCTGATCCCCATCGCCGCAGGCTCGTCAAAACGGCTGGCGCAACTGCCCGACGTGCCGACGATTACCGAGCTGTTTCCAAAATACCAGGCCGTCGTTCCATGGCTGGGCATCTTCGCCCCGGCAGGAACACCCAAAGCCATCGTGGACAAGATCAACAAGGATGTCGATGACATCCTGAGGCAGCCCGACGTACAGGAAAAGCTGCTGGGCAACGGCCTGGATGCCGTGGGCGGCTCTCCCGAGACCTTCGCAAAAACCGTCGCCACCGACTACGAGCGGATGGACAAGCTGGTCAAGCAACTGGGACTGAAAGTTGACTGAAATGACATTGACCAAAAACCACCCAGGCAAGCCAGCACCGCTTCAGAGCATACGCATACTGGACCTCACCACCGTCCTTGCCGGCCCCTACTGCACCTACCAGCTCGGGCTGCTGGGCGCAGAAGTGATCAAGATAGAGCGCCCCGGACAGGGCGACTGGGCCCGCAACGGTTCGCCGATCACAAACATACCTGAATTTTCGGCGCAGTTCGTCGCACAGAATGCCGGCAAAAAATCGATCACACTGGACCTTCAGTCAGACCAGGGGCGCGAGATTGCCCTGAGGCTGATTGAAAGCTCGGACATCCTGGTGGAGAACTTTTCACCAGGCGTGGCGGACCGGCTGGGCCTGGGCTACGAGATGGCACGCGGGCAGCGCAAGGACATTGTGTATTGCGCGCTCTCGGGCTATGGACAGGACGGCCCCATGAGCCGCCGGCCTGCGTACGACCACGTCATCCAGGCCATCTCCGGCATCACCATGCTGACAGGCACCAGGGAAAGTGTGCCCAACCGGATTGGCCCGCCGCTGTTCGATTACCTCGCCGGCATGTATGGCGCTTTTGCGGTGATGGCAGCGCTGCGCGAACGCGACCGCACCGGCCAATCGCAAATGGTGGATGTCGCCATGCTGGATGCCGCGATCGTGGCCATGGCGTCCACGGTCTCCACCCTGGTGAATGGCGGGATCACACCCCAGCCCAACGGCAACACCGCAGCCAGCGGAAGCCCGGCGTCCGGCATTTTCGAGACCCGCGAGGGCCTGCTGTCCATGACCGGCAACCAGGAACAACAGGTCGTGCGCCTGTGCCGCGTACTGGGGCTGGACGCGCTGCTGGACGACGACAGTTTCTCCACGACTGCCAGCCGCGCCGCGAATGCAGATGCCTTCCGCCGGCTTCTTGCATCGGCCCTGCAGCAGCGCACGGCGCTTGAATGGGAAGAGTTGCTGGCGGCAGCGCACGTGCCGGCAGCCAAGGTGCGGACCGTGATGGAAACCATGAATGAGGCGCATGTGGCGCATAGGGAAGTGCAGCAGCAGGTCCAGGACCCGGTGACCGGCCACAGCATGTCGGTTCCGTCCATAGGTTTCAAATGGAATCAGCTCGCTCTGGGCCCTGACGAAGCACCACCGCGGCTCGGCCAGCACACCGACCAGTTGCTGGCGGCACTGGGCTTGAGTGCGACGGACATCGGCCAGCTCCGTAGCGCAAACGTTATCTGAACCAGCTGGCGTGCTGCGGGCCGCGGGCCGCGGGCCGCGCACCATATCGCTATATTTTTCATAGCTGGTGGCGCAAGCTGCACGCCGGCCTGGGTCATTTTGAATTAAAAATCAGGGGTAATAGAGCTGGTTGAGGCGCGCTGCCTCTATATAAATCGAGGGCAAACGCACATTGCGGGCCCGCAGCGCGGCATCACGAATCGCGACGCTGTAGTGGCTGCCCTCAACGATGGGCGGCGGCGGTGATCCAGGTTTGGCTTTCAGCCAGGCCAGCGTCGTCGTCGCAGCCGCCTCGCCCATGGCCCTCGAAGAAGGGGCAACACTCAGGCCGCCGCCCTGCTCGACATAGTCGACACGGATACCGATGGGCAGCGGCTGGGCATTGGCCTCAATCCATCGAATGACCGTGGCCGGGGCCGCGGACTCACGTGTTTTTGGCCTCACCGTCAGACCGTCATACGACAGCACCAGCAGCGCGTCGGCCTTGCCGGCCATGCCCTGGATGGCGGCCTGCCACGAAGCAAAATCATCCAGCGTGTGGACTTCCACCACGCTGTGCGGTGCCCAGTTGAAGGCCTGGATCTGCCTGAGCTGGCCGGCGCCTGTCGTGCCGGTATTGCTGATAACCGCCAGTCGCGCGGGCAAGCCCTTGCGGGCCTGCAGCAGGGTTTCACGAATGGCATCCAGGGGCAGGACCTCCACAATCCCGGTCACATTCGCCGCACCGGCATAGCCATAGAACTGGGGTTCACGGTCAATCGCGGTGAAAACCACCTTGGGGCGGGCCCTGGATACATAGCGGCGCGCCACGTATTCCTGCGCTTCATCGTCAACCGCCAGGATCACATCCGGGTCAAACTGCCACACGGCCCTCTGGCCTTCCTTGCCGGCATCTTCCCTGTGGTCGTCGTCCGGCAGGCTGTCTATGCCCAGGTAATGCCGGCGCACCGAGACAGGTTGCCTGTTTTTGTCCAGAACCCGCTGTATGCCCTCATCCATTTTTTTGGCGGTCGATGAATTGCGGTCAGAACTGTGCAGCACCAGGATGCGGGGTTTGGAAAGATTGAAACCGCCCAGCAGCAAGAGCGCAACCACCAGGAAAGTGCCCGTCAGTATGGCCGCCTTGCCTTTTTTCATACGAGGCCCAGCCATTCCCAGTAAGGGATTGAAAGGTAGGCGGCAAGGATGCGCGCCAGGTTCATCCAGTGGTTGTAAAGCAGGAACTCCGCGCGCCTGCAGTACTGGCCAAGACCGCTGCCCAGCACCTGCAGGTACTGGGAACTCTGGTACGGCATGAACCAGATGTCACTGAACATCGCCGTCAAAAACACCACCACCCACGGGTTGATGAATTGGGCCTGGGCGATCGGGACAAGCACAACCGCAGCCACCACCATGCCGGCGGTAACCGGCAACACCAGGCGCAGCATCAACGTGACCGCCAGCGCAACGGGAATGAAAACTGCCATGCGCCCACCGACAAAGTCAAACGCGCTCCCTACGCCCTGGGCAAGTGCCGTATCCAGCCCCAGGTAAGTGATGGCCCGGCTCAGGCCGTCAAGGCTCAGCAAAAAGAAGATCATTGGCCAGTCAATTTTTTGCTGGAAATCCTGTTTGCTCAGCAGCCCCAGCAAGAGCAGGCCAACCAGCAAAAATGCCGCGATCCACGCCGGGGAAATCTGGTGCAAGCTGGCAGTGGTCGCACCCACCAGAAAAAACAAAAAACCGATCAGGGCGGCTTTCTCCGCGCCGGTCATGGGGCCCAGCAACGCCAGTTGGCGCGCCAGCCGCGGCTTGGGCAAGGGCGCGCCGGCAGTGGGCGCCCCAAAATACAGGCGCGTGACCAGCAGGTGCGCAGCGGTCACCGTCAGCGCGGCAACACCTGCCGCCACAAACCAGAAGGCGCCCTGGAACTGGTTCTGCAGCTGGGTCGGCAACATGCCAAACACCATCAGGTTGGACGACTTGCTGGTCAGGAACATGGGTGAAAAAAGCACCGTCCCGGAAAAGGCGGCGGCCATCAATGCCGTTGCCGCCCGGCTTTGGGCCGGCAGGTTGAGGCCTTCAACCATGTCCTTGTAAAACGGCAAAACCAGGGACAGCCGGGCATTGCCGGAAGGCATGATGGGCGAAAGGATGTAGCCGGACAGCAGCAAGGCAGCCTGGTGCCAGAACGGCGTGTCCGGCAGGCGTATCAGCAGCCACAGCATGAAGCGGTAACTCAGGCCGGAAGAAGCAATGACCGCAGCCAGGGCGTACACGCCCAATAGCGTGGTCAGGGTTCTGGATGAAAAACCCGCCAGGGCCACATCCGGCGGCACCAGGCCCACAATCAAAACCGCAACGATGGCGATCAGCGGCGGAATGAATTCATCCGCCAGGGTAAACAGCCACATCAGCACCGTGCCCGACAGGATGGCCAGGAACAGCGCAGCCTCAACCACCAGCCCCGCCATGCCTGCAAGAAAATAAATCGCCGGCGGCACAATGACAACGCTGGTCCAGCCTGCGATTTCCCTCGGCGAAAGGGGCAATAGCGGTTTTCTCTTTGAGGCAGCCGGTTTGAGGAAGGGCTCCCCGCCCACATAACCCATCAAACCCAGCAGCGCACGGGAACGCAGGGAAGGATCGGCAGCGGCAAGTTCCGCCAGGGCCTCGCGTGGAATCTGAATCGCCCTGCCCGGCGTGATGGCAGTCACGTCACACAGATAGCTGGCCATGTCGCTGGCCGCTTCTTCACCGCAGCGCTGGTCCGTCAATGCCACGACACGCCCGGCAGGCGTTGCCAGTTGCAACTCGCCCGACTCGATCAGGTAAAGAAATTTGGCCGCTGCGTTCCTGGCACAAAGCACTTCGCCTGCAGCAAACTCCACCGTGCGCAGGGAACCGACAAGCCGGGCCAGCGGTTTGCCCGAGGCACCGGAAAAAAGAGCATCCCGGCGCAGGCGGGCAGCGTGTTCGGAGTCGTTCTGGTCAGACACTGCAGGGCATTGTGCAAATGAACTCTGTTAAGAGGAGGGAGCATGGGCCGGAAGCCGAACCGATGGTATCACCGGGTTTTACAAATCCAAACCGCCTGTTGCAGGCTGCCTGCAAATTCCGGCCGCCCGCAGGATAATCCCCTCATGCGACTACTCCACACCATGCTGCGCGTTGGCAATCTCCAGCGCTCCATCGACTTCTACACCCAGGTACTCGGCATGCAGCTGCTGCGCAGGTCGGAAAACCCGGAATACAAATACAGCCTGGCGTTTGTGGGTTATGAAGGCAATCCGGCGCAAGCCGAGATCGAGCTGACCTACAACTGGGGCACCGAGAGCTATGAGATGGGAACGGCCTACGGCCACATCGCGCTCGGCGTACCCGACGCCTACGCAGCCTGCGACAAGATCAAGGCAGCCGGCGGCAACGTCACACGCGAGGCCGGCCCAGTGAAGGGCGGCACCACGGTGATTGCGTTTGTCACCGACCCGGACGGCTACAAGATCGAATTAATACAATATAAATCAATGACTTACGACGACGGACGCCATTCAGACGCCAAAAACAGTGATCCGCTGCGCAGCGCGTAGCAGATGAGCAACAAAAGCCTGCACAAGCTGGCATTTGTTTGTCCGGTTATGGCACGGAGCCTTGGATACCAACTTTCGCTCCATTGATCGGCGGCAACAAGGGGTTGGGCGACCTGGGCTTTGGCGGCGAGGTCAAGAACACCATGCAACAGCGCGCCGACTTCCTCGCCGAGCAGGGGCTGGCCGAGCGACGCGGGCAGCGAGTGATCCTCGCCCGGAACCTGTTGGGCACACTACGCAATCGGGAACTGGCGCAGATCGCCAAGGACATTGCGGCCGCAACCGGCTGGTGCATCGACCCGTCACGGACGGACAGCGCGTTGCAGGCATCTACCGGCGTTCCGTCATACACACCAGCGGGCGCTATACGATGCTGGACGACGGCTTGGGTTCATGCCTAGTGCCGTGGAAGCCGGTGATCAAGCATTGGCTAGGGCAGCAAATCGCCGCGAGAGTGCGCGGTGGCGTGGTTTCGTGGGAAATTGGACAGCAGCGTGGCTACTCACTGAACTGAGGCCACTCGAACTTGTCATGGCCGAACATAGTCTAGTCGTCCCTGAGAAACCCCCTAACTCCAGTATTGATGAGGGTTAGCGGGGTGGTAGAGCGGCATAGATATTGCAAGAATTGAGGCCATTAAAGCTTCAAACCTTGCAAACTCATGGCACTTCGCGAGACCCGACATTCAACTGAAGTGGACCTGTTCCGCCAAGAACTGGTCAATCTCATCGACCTGCGTCACCCGCTGGTCAAGCTCGCGCAGAACATCGACTGGAAGTCCTGCGGGGCCCGCTTCGGCGGGCTGTACGCCACCGGCATTGGTCGCCCCGGCCACCCCCTGCGGCTGATGGTGGGCCTGCAACTGTTGAAGCACACCAGCAACCTGTCCGACGAAGAAGTCGTGGCCGTCTGGGTGGAGAACCCGTACTGGCAGCACTTTTGCGGCGAGCAGTACTTCTGCCACGACTTTCCCATTGATCCGAGCCTGATGACCGGCTTTCGCAAGAGGATTGGCGAAGCTGGTTGCGAGTTCATCCTCGGCCTGACCGTGATTGCAGGCCTGGCGACGCGCACGGTAGCGAAGACCTCACTGGCCGTGGTCAACGTGGACACCACCGTGCAAGACAAAGCAGTTGCGTTTCCCACCGATGCCCGACTGCTGCACAAGGCGCGCGTGGCTCTGGTCAGGCGTGCCAGGAAGGGTGGCATTGAGTTGCGCCAAAGCTACGAGCGCGTTGGCAAGGCAGCCTTCGTGCGCTCCCAGCGCTACGCTCATGCCCGCCAGTTGAACCGAGCCAAAGCCCAGAGCAGAAAGCTGCGCACCTACCTGGGCCGGGTGATCCGCGACATCGAGCGCAAGACCGAGGGCAACGGCGCACCGCAAACCAGCTTTGCCCGGCTGCTGCAGGTGGCGCGGCGTATCCACAGTCAGCCCAGAAAGCGCAGCGAGGGTGATCCGCCCAAGCTGTACAGCGTGCACGCCCCGGAGGTTGAATGCATCGCCAAAGGCAAGGCGCACAAAAAGTACGAGTTTGGTGTGAAGGTCGGTATCGTCTCAACCAGTAAAGAAAGCTTTGTGATCGGTGCCAAGTCACTGCCGGGCAATCCGTATGACGGGCACACGCTGCAGGCGTGCATTGAGCAGGCTGAGCGCGTCACGGGCATCCAGCCCAAAGAGGCCTACACGGACAGAGGCTACCGGGGTCATGGCTGCAACACTGGCACATTGAAAATCTGGATCGCCGGTGCCAAGCGTGGGGTGACAGCGGCAATCCATCGAAAGCTCAAACGAAGGAATGCGGTGGAGCCGGTGATTGGGCACATGAAATCAGACGGCCGTCTGGCCAGAAACTTCCTCAAGGGCGTTGACGGTGATGCGATCAATGCGCTGCTGTGCGGTGCCGGGCACAACATGCGCAAGATCCTCAAGAAGCTGCGGCTTCTTTGCGCCCAATTGGGCATCATGATCGGGCAACTCTTAAGTGCGACACGTGAACAAACCGCTGCACTCAAACTGCGGACCGTCTGAAATGTGAGTTTCTCAGGGACGACTAGTCTAGAAGCCAGCTTCGCAAGTTGATTCATATGTCGACATCATGCCGAAAAGTTCATTTATGGCCTTGATGAATCTCTTCCAGTTGCGCGCAATAGAACTATGCGCTGCGGGAATGTGATCGATAGGCGCCGGGGGCACTACCCGTCCACGATTTAAAGGCCCGCTGGAATGCGGTGCTGTCGGTGAATCCTAACTCTGCGGCAATGATACTCAGTGGTGCGTTGGTGCTTGCCAACCGAACGATTGCCATGTCGCGCCTCAACTCATCCTTCACCATCTGGAACGATTGCCCCTCCATGGCCAGATGACGCTGAAGGGCGCTGACCGACATGTGCAGGCACTGTGCAGCGGCAGCCAAATCGGGCCATTCCGGGCACACCTGCTGCAATAGTGCGCGTACCCTTGCGCTGTATGCGCGCTCGTTCAGACGATAGCCCACCAGATTGCCCGGTGCGGCGCGCAGAAAAGACTGCAGCGCGACCGCGTCACGGCGCATCGGCTGCGCGGATGCGGTGGAGTCGAACCAGACAGCGGGGCACCTCTGCCCGAAACGCAAGCTACCGGAGAAGATTCGAGCATAGTCTTCGGCATGGGCAGGCTGCTCGAAAGGGAAGTCAAAACCTTTAGGTACCAACCGGCCACCATGCAGCCACACAAGAAGGCGCCAGAAGACGCGCAGCAAGAGGCCATGTAGAAAGTCGGCGTGCTCACCTGGACCGCCTCTCGACTCTAGGGTGACACCAAACAGCGAGCCATCGGTGACAGGCACAAGAAGCACATCATCTTGTAGTAGGGCGAAGGATTCGCTCACGCGGTGCAAAGCTGCTGCCAGCGTTCGTGTCCCGAGTGTGGAACGAGCCACTAGAGCGAAACTGCCGCAGCGTAACGGCCTGCCACGCAGGTAGCCTAAGCATTCGTCGTCCAGGCTGTCCTTCACGGCACTGAAAAGCGCGATGTATTGATTGACGGTCACGCGCGACTGCGTCAGGTGCAGCAATGACTCGACGATGCCAGCCCGCCCCAGGACGCTGCTGATCCAGGACTCGGTGGCCAACCCCTTGTCGCGCGCACCGTCCAGTAGCCCATGCACGGCAAAGATAGGAACAGTGACAACGGGTCTCACGATGGTTTAGGGGCGCAGCTTCTTCTGCACCAAGAAATAGATGTCGTTTGTCAGTTTATCGAGGTCATTTGCCATCGTCACTTAAGAGGCTGACTACTACGATCTTGCGAGGGTTCTGAGCACGCCCGAATCGTTCAGTTCGACATGATAAAGACGTTTCGGGCCATACCAAAAAAGGAGACAAGCACATGATTCAATTTGCCAAGCTTGGTGCCGGCGAGCTCCGGCGTCGCATGTCTGGAGAATTGCAGGACAACGACCTAGGCTGTACCCGGGCATTGCAGCTCTTCTGCGGTCTGGCCGCCATTCGAGGAGTGTTCTGACGTGCTTCCGCAATTGCACCGACATCCCTGGATGGACAGCGACATCGAGACCTTTCGCGAGCAGGTTCGCCGCTACATCGGCGCCGAGATGGCTCCCAAGCTGCCAGGCTGGCGCGAGCAAGGCTATATCCCGCGCGAAACCTGGCGGCCCCTCGGTGAAATGGGCTTCTTGCTGCCAGAAATGCCCGAGACCTATGGCGGCGTTGGGGCCAGCCTCGCCTATCAGCTGGTGGTGCAGGACGAGCTGACCAAGGCCGAAATGCCGAACAACGTCACGGTGCACAGCATCGCCTCTCACTACATTATGGACTACGGCACCGAGGCGCAAAAGCAGCGTTGGCTGCCCAAGCTCAGTAGCGGAGAGATGCTGGTCGGCATCGCGATGACCGAGCCCGGCTGCGGCACGGACCTCAAGGCCATCGCCACGCGCGCTCGCCTCGACGGCTACCACTACGTGATCGACGGCGCCAAAACCTTCATCACGAACGGCTTTACCTGCAACCTTCTGATCGTGGTCGCACGCACCGGCGAAGCGGGCAGCCGGGGACTGTCGATGATCGTGGTGGAGACCGAGAACTTACCCGGGTTTCGCGTGGGCCGCCTGCTCGAGAAGATCGGTATGCCGGCGTCGGACACGGCCGAACTCTTCTTCGATGGGGTTCGCGTACCGGTCGACCAGTTGTTGGGAGGCGTCGAAGGGCATGGTTTCAAGCAGCTGATGGGCCAGTTGCCCTACGAACGCATGTCCATCGCCGTGCCGGCGGCAGCCGTCATCGACCGGGCCCTAGAACTCACGCTGGCGTACACGAAGGAGCGCAAGATCTTCGGCGCGCCGCTGTTCGACATGCAGACCACGCGCCACAAGCTGGCCGAAGTGGCCACCATCGCCCACGTGGTGCGCACCTTCGTCAACGATTGCATCCAACGGCTGCTGGACGGAACGCTTGACGACGAAGCCGCGTACATGGCCAAGTGGTGGTGCACCGAGCAGCAGTGCCGCGTGACCGACGAGTGCCTACAGTTGTTCGGTGGCTATGGCTTCATGGCCGAGTACCCGATCGCGCGCATGTACTCCGCCTCGCGCGTGCAGAAGATCTACGGCGGCGCGAACGAGGTCATGAAGGAACTGATCGCGAGGAAGCTGTGAACGCGCCGCACGCTCTGCGGACGCCGCTGCACGGCATCCGCGTGGTGGAGTTCGAGGGCATCGGACCGGGTCCGCTGGCCGCCAGAATGCTGGCCGACATGGGCGCCGAGGTGGTCGCGCTGACACGGGCCGAGCAGGCCGCTGCTGCGCAGCGGCTGGGCGGGGCGGCTGAGAATCCACTGCGCCGCGGCAAGACGGTCGAGGTCATCGACCTGAAATCACCCGACGGCAAGGTGCGCGCCCTGGATCAGATCGCCCAGGCCGACGTCCTAATCGAGGGCTATCGCCCAGGTGTGATGGAACGGCTGGGGTTCGGCCCTGCCGAATGCGCGGCGCGCAATCCCAGGCTGGTCTATGGCCGGATGACGGGCTGGGGCCAGGACGGCCCGCTCGCCCAGTCTGCCGGCCACGACCTGAACTACGTCGCGTTGACGGGCCTGTTGTCGCTGTCGGCGCGCAAGGGACAGGCGCCTATCGTGCCGCCCACGGTGCTGGGGGATGCGGCCGGGGCGCTGGGCTTGGCCTTCGGTGTCGCCTGCGCGCTGGTCGATGCACGCGCCACCGGCCGCGGCCGGGTCGTGGACGCGGCCATCGTTGACATCGTGGCCATGCTGGGCACGCTGGTGCACTGGATTCGCGCCAATGGGCAGATCGACGGCGCGCAACCGAGCCCGTTTCACGATTCGCCGTTCTATGACGTGTACGCCTGCGCCGACGGCGGCTTCATCAGCCTCGCGGCGGTGGAGCCCACATTCCATGCGCTGCTGCTCTCGAAGCTGGGCCTCACGGACGTGGACCCTGCCGACCAGTACGACACGGCGACGTGGCCAGCGCTGAAGCAACGCATCGCGGCCCTAATCCGCAGCCTACCCCAGGCGCACTGGAGCGAACTGCTCGAAGGCAGCGACGCCTGCTTTGCGCCCGTGCTTAGCCTGGCCGAGGCGGTGCGACATCCGCACAACACGGCAAGGGGCATCTACCAATCCACCCCCTCCGGCGCCATCGAAGCGGCCACGGCCCCACGATTCCAGGCACTCAACGCAACCACTCAGGAGACAAGAAAATGACCAACACCACCCACCCTGCCAAGCCCGTCCGCGGTTGCCCGTCCACCACGGGCAACGAGCGCCAGCTCAACACCACGACGCTGATCCGGCACGCCGCGCGCACCCACCCAGACCAGGAGATCGTCTACCGCACGCCCGATGGGGGCTGGGACCGTTACACCTATGCCGATTGCTACGCGCGCGTCTGCCGAAGCGCCAATGCACTGCGCGCGCTCGGCGTTGCGCCGGGCGACCGGGTCGGTATCCTGGATTGGAACAGTCGGCGCCACTTCGAGCTGTACTGGTCCATCCCCGGCCTGGGCGCGGTCATGCTGCAGATGAACCTGCGCTTGGGCGCAGAGGACCTGGGCTATGTGGTCGGTCACAGCAAGGTGTCCTACGTTTGCGTGGACGAGTCATTGCTGCCCATTGCCGAATCCGTCGCAGCGAATTCGCCCCAGATCAAGGGCTGGATCGTCATGACCGACAAGCCGCTGGACCAGATCAAGACCATGCTGAAACCGCTACGGCACTACGAAGACCTGCTGGCCACCGCCGACACGAAGATCGACTGGCCCGAGATCGACGAAACCTCGGCCTACAGCGCTTGCTACACCACCGGCACCACGGGCAAACCCAAGGGCGTGTACTACTCGCACCGCGGCATCTACCTGCACTCCACGGCCATGGCCACCAACATGGGCATGACGCTGGACGACTGCGTCATGCTCATCACGCCCATGTTTCACGGGCAGTGTTGGGGCCTGCCACAGGCCGCCACGCTGCTGGCTGACAAGATCGTGCTGCCGGGCCGCTACGCCGCCGAGGACACCATGCCGCTGGTTGACGCCATGATTGCCGAGGGCGTGACGATCACCAACGGCGCACCGGCCATCTTCCAGCCCATGCTGCAGTACATCGAGACGCTGCCGGTCAAGCCGGACTTCAGCCGCATGCGCATGCTGTCCGGCGCGAGCGAGCCGCCGCTGTCGATGATGATCGGTTTCCACGAAACCACGGGCGCCGAGGTGGTGCACGCCTACGGCGCCACCGAAGCCACGACGCTGGTGACCGTCAACCGCCTCAAGCCCACGCTCAAGAAGCACCTGACCCAGGACGAGCGGTGGAACCTCAAGCGCAAGCAGGGCCTGGTCCTGACCGGGGTTGACATCCGCATCCTCGACGCCGGCGACCAGGACCTGCCGCATGACGGACAGTCGGCAGGCGAGATTTGCCTGCGCGGCCCCTGGATCACGACCAGTTACCACGACATGCCCGATTCCGGCGATCGCTTCCTGGAGGGCGGCTGGTGGCGCTCGGGCGATGTCGGCACGGTGGACGGGAACGGCTACCTCAAGGTCACCGATCGCATCAAGGACGTGATCAAGAGCGGCGGTGAATGGATATCTTCTATTGACATGGAAAACCTGCTCATGGGCCACCCGGCTGTGCGCGACGCCGCAGTGGTCGGCATTCCCCATGCGAAGTGGCAGGAACGACCGCTGGCCCTAGTGGTGTTGAAGCCCGGCCAGCAGGCGACCCAGGAACAACTGCAGGAACACCTGACCAGCACCTTCGCCAAGTGGCAGTTGCCGGATCTGGTCCTGTTCGTCGAGGCCATCCCCAAGACCAGCGTCGGCAAGCTCGATAAGAAGCGCATTCGCGCGGAGCATGCGGGTCGCTATGTCGAGTGAGCCAACCTATTGCTACAGGAGAACAACATGAATGACCAAGAACCCGTCATCGTCGGTGCGCTGCGCACCCCCGTGGGCAAGCGCGGCGGGCGCCTGCAGAAATGGCACCCCGTCGATCTGCTGGCCGAAACACTGCGCCAACTGGTCGAGCGCTCCGGCATCGATCCGACGGACTTGGACGACGTGATCGTCGGCTGCGTGCTGCAATGGGATCAGCAGCACGGCAACCTGGGCCGGCATGCCGTGCTGGCGGCGGGGCTGCCCGAATCCGTCCCTGCGGTGACGGTCGATCGGCAATGCGGCTCCGGCCAGCAGGCGGTGGGCTTTGCCGTGCACGGCATCCGGGCGGGCGCCTACCAACTGGTCATCGGCGCCGGGGTGGAGTCGATGTCGCAGGCCCCCATGCCGCCGTCGTTCAAGCCCGGCGCGCCGCTGGGCTCGCAGTACAGCCCGCGCGAGCTGGCGCGCTACCAGGACAACCCGCTGCTGCCGCAAGGAGCTTCATCGGAGTTGATGAACAAGCGCTTCGGCCTCACACGCGAAGCACTGGATGCCTTCGCCGTGCGCAGCCATCGGCGTGCCACCGAGGCCTCGCAGGCCGGTCGCGTCAAGGATCAACTGGTGCGGCTGACCGAGGACCCGGCCGACCCGGACAGCCCGCTCGTCACCGCCGACGAGGGCATACGCGCCGACCCCAACCCCGAGAAGATGGCCACGCTCAAGCCGATTTTTGCTGCCGACGGCGCCACCACGGCCGCCAACTCGTCGCAGATCAGCGATGGCGCCGCCGCGCTGCTGATCGCCAGCCGCGCCTATGCCAAGCAGCATGGCCTGAAGCCGCGCGCGCGCTTCGTCAGCACCGCCGTGGCCGCCGCCGATCCGGTGATCCAGTTCACTGCGGTGCTCGACGCCACCCGCAAGGCACTGAAAGAGTCGAGCCTGAGCCTGGCCGACATCGACCTGTTTGAAGTCAACGAGGCCTTCGGCGGCGTGCCGCTGATGTTCCAGCAGGAATTTGGCATCCCTGACGACCGCCTCAACGTCAATGGCGGCTCGGTGGCGATCGGCCATCCGCTGGGCTCCACCGGCGCGCGCATGCTCACCGACCTGTTGTGCGAGCTGGAGCGCCGGGGAGGCCGCTATGGTCTGCAAACCATCTGCGAGGCCTCGGGCACGGCAAATACCACCATCATCGAGCGGCTTGCATGAGCTTGACCACCATGACCGAAGCCAGCGAAGTGCTTGTCGTCCGTGAAAGTGCCATCGTCACCTTGACCATCAACCGCCCGCACGCGAAGAACAGCTTAAACCGTGCGGTATTCGACGGCCTACGCGCGCAGCTTGCGCAACTGCGCGACGACGATGCCGTGCGAGCGGTCATCATCACCGGTGCCGAGGGCGTGTTCTGCGCCGGCGCCGACATCACGACCTTCGACGCTCTGCGCGCCGAGCCGCTGCTGGGCGAACGCGCGGCGGTGGGCGGCAGCTTCTGGTCCGAACTCGGGAGCTTCCCCAAGCCAGTCATCGCGGCGGTGGAAAAGCTCGCGCTGGGCGGCGGCACGGAGCTGGCGCTGGCCTGCGACATCGTGATCGCTGGCGAGTCAGCCAAGTTCGGCGTGCCGGAGGTCAAGCTAGGCGCCATTCCGGGTGCCGGGGGCACCCAGCGCCTGATCCGTTCCATCGGCAAATCCAAGGCCATGTCCCTGCTTCTGACCGGCGATTTCATCGACGCCCGCAAAGCCTGCGCGGCAGGCATCGTCGCCGAAGTGACGGCTGACGGCCAGGCCCTGCCAACGGCATTGGCGATGGCCAGTCGGATTGCGGCCAATTCGCCGCTAGCCGTGGCGCTGGCGAAAGATGCGGCCCTGTCCAGTTTTGAAACCCCGCTTGCGCAGGGTCTGGAGCATGAAAAGCGCAATTTCTTCATCGCCTTGCGTTCAGCCGACAACCTGGAAGGGCAAGCGGCATTTTTGGGCAAGCGCGCGCCCAGCTTCACCGGCCAATAGCGCCTATCTGTGATCCATCGAGGAAAAGCCATGCACCTGAATTCCAACATTTCTGCCGTCATCACTGGGGGCGCCTCCGGTCTGGGGGCTGCTGCGGCCAGGCGTTTGGCCAGCCATGGCGTCAAAGTCGCCATCTTCGACATGAACGAAACCATCGGTCAGGCGTTGGCAAGCGAACTCGGCGGCGTGTACTGCAAGGTGGACGTGACGTCAGAGGAGCAGGTGGACGCAGCCTTCGCCAAAGCCCGCGCAGCCATCGGGCAGGAACGCATTCTGGTCAACTGCGCAGGCACTGCCGACGCCGCCAAGACTGCCAGCCGCGACAAGAAGACTGGCGAGATTCGCGCGGCATCTGCGGATCGCTTCAACCGCATCATCCAGATCAACCTGGTGGGCACTTTTCGTTGCATTGCCAAGTCGGCGGCGGGCATGATGGCACTCGACGCGCTGTCCGACGGCGACCGCGGCGTCATCGTCAGCACCGCTTCGGCAGCCGCGCAGGACGGCCAGATCGGCCAGGCCAGCTACTCGGCGAGCAAGGCGGCCATTGTGGGCATGACCTTGCCTGTCGCACGCGACCTGATGGACGAAGGGATCCGGGTCAACACCATCTTGCCCGGGCTCTTTGGCACGCCGTTGCTGCAAGGCCTGCCCGACAACGTCAGACAGGCGCTGGCGGCGTCTGTGCCGTTTCCGAAGCGCCTGGGTGAACCCGACGAATTTGCGCAGGCCGTCGAGTTTCTCGCCACTTGCGGTTATATGAACGCTGAGTCCATCCGAGTGGATGGTGCCATTCGTATGGCTCCGCGCTGATGCGCATGCAGCTTCTTCAAGGTTGATACGCGTGACCCACAACTCGCGCAAAGTGATAACGCCTTGATGAAAGTAAATCGGACCTTGGAGGAAAGCGCCGACTGGTTGCTCGCTCACGGCAAAGCGTAATCTCAGGACTGCGAGGCAGGTGCGGTGCATTTCCTGAAGCTAACTGGCATTGTGATCGGAGGCTGGTTGCTGGCACGTATGGCCGAAGCCTCCACGGCGCAACTATCGGTGGGTTCGGGCAACGCGAGCCTCATCTGAGCCTAGTGTCCTGTCCCGCTGATACGTGAGCAAAGTCGGTGCAACTTCTCTAGGATCGAATCGGCAGTAGCAGTCCACTTGAAAGGCTGGCAATTTGCGTTGTGCGCGGCGACGAAGTGATCGATGCGCTGCACGAGTTGCTTGACGCTGGTGAACGAGCCGCGGCGGATCGCCTTGTCGGTGATGAGCGCGAAGAATCGCTCGACCTGGTTGAGCCATGAGCTGTAGGTCGGTATGAAGTGCATGTGCCAGCGCGGGCGCGCTGCCAGCCAGACCTTGATCTTCGGATGGCTGTGGGTGGCGTAGTTGTCGACGATGCAGTGAACGTCCAGTTCGTGTGGCACAGACTTGTCGATCTCGCGAAGGAACGACAAGAACTCCCGATGTCGATGCCGTGGCTTGCAACTAGCCAGCACGGCACCGTTGAACACGTTTAGCGCTGCGAACAACGTGGTCGTTCCATGCCGCTTGTAGTCATGGGTGACACCCTCAACGTAACCAAACCCCATAGGCAGCATCGGCTGCGTGCGCTCCAGCGCCTGGCACTGGCTCTTCTCATCGACACAGATGACCAGCGCGTTGTCCGGCGGGCTCAGGTACAGGCCGACGACGTCGCGCAGCTTCTCGATGAAGAACGGGTCGTTGGAGAGCTTGAAGCCCTCGGTGCGGTGCGGCTGCAGGCCAAAGAGTTGGAAGTAGCGCGCCACACTGCTCTTGGAGATGCCCGTCTGGGCGGCCCACCGTGCGCACGCTCCAGTGCGTGGAACCATTGGCCGGCTTGGTGTGCAACGTGGTCTTGATCATTTGCGCCACACGTTCATCGTCAATCGAGCGCGGCTTGCCTGGGCGCACATCGTCGCACAGACCAGGGATGCGTCGATCGATGAGTCGTGATCGCCACTTGCCCACCGTAGCCTTGGTCAAATCCAAGCGCTCTGCGATCAAGTTGTTGGGCTCGCCATCGGCACTGCTCAGAACAATGCGCGCTCGATTGCTCAAGGATGCGGGCAGCGAGCGGCTACGCGCAAAGGACTGCAGTTGCGAGCGCTCCTCGTCCGACAACACCAAATCGACTTTCGGTCTGCCTGTTCTCATCGCGGTATCTCCGTTCCAAAGATACCGCAATGACATGCAAAACTAATGCCAGTTATTTACGGGACAGAACACTAGCGCATCATAGCTCGACGCTATGCGACGCACATTCTGGTAGAGGCTTCACCTTTGCGCAACATCGTGGTCACCGCCGCGTCCAGCACATTGGCATTGTCGGACGACCAGCTTTGAACGACGGGCCGAGCATGAGTGATCAGGATGTCTTAGCGGCATGAATCTTGAAAGAAAATTTTTACATGAAAATTCTCATATCCACCAAGAGATTCGGATTTTGTCAAGAGGCCCCCTACTTGTCGGCCGACTTCGCCCTCGTATCCGTCTTTCCGACGGCAACCGGACGAATGCCGTGGGCCAGCAATCCAATGAAGATGTCGGCGACCTCATCGCCGCGCAGACGGCCTTCTGCGTGGAACCACTGGGAAATCCCGCCGACAGCCCCCATGAACCAGAACACGGCCAGCTTGGCATCGCATTGTGCGATGGACCCGTCCCGAATGCCATCCTCAAACACTTTGCGCAGTTCCAGATCGAACTTGCGGCGCCTCGCGGTGATCTTCGTCTGGTCCGCCGGCGTCATCGCCGAAAAATCGTGAAGGATCGCAGGCGCTCCCATTTCGTCAGTCAGCAGCGAGATGTAGTTCTTGATGAAGGTCGTGATGCGTCCGTACCCCGTTGATTCCGAGGCAATAGCGTCTTTGAGGACTTGGTCCCCAAGCCCCATCGACAGCTCGTGGCACTCGTAGATCAGTTCCTGCTTGTTCTTGAAGTAGTAATAGAGCGCGGGCTTCGTGACGTTGAGCGCAGCGGCAATCTCGTCCAAGGACACATTCTTGTATCCATGGCGGCCGAACGTGCGTGACGCCTCCGCAATGACCGCCTGCTTCTTCAGCTGGTATTGCTCATCAGCGCCGCCGACCGCGTTGTTCCACTTCACACTCTTGGCCGGGCGTTTGACGGCCGGGCCACGGGGTTTCGGCTTCGGCTTCGGCTTCGGTTTGGCGTCGACTTTCGTGCTCATTCTTACTGTGTCCTCTATGCATTCGCCCCGAAAAAGGCATGGTTTCAATGATATCGGACAGACAAATCGCAAGCACCAAGCCCGCACGCATGTCAACTCGTCAGTATCTGACGTGCAATGATCAACCGTTGAATGTGGCTGGTGCCCTCGTAGATCTTCGTCACTCTCACATCGCGGTAGTATCGCTCGACAGGGAAATCGTTCACGTAGCCATAGCCACCATGCACCTGCAGCGCAGCCGAACAGACCTTCTCCGCCATTTCACTGGCAAATAGCTTGGCCATCGCGGCTTCCTTGATAGACGGGAGCTTCGCATCCGTCAAGCGCGCCGCGTACAGCATGAACTGGCGAGCCACGTCGACCTGCATGGCCATGTCCGCCAGGTCGAAGCTGACGGCCTGCAACTCGGCGATCGGTTTTCCGTAAGCCTCGCGCTCCTTCGCATACCGGATCGCAGCCTCCAAGGCTGCGCGGGCAATGCCGATGGACAGCGCCGCGATCGCAATGCGGCCGTCGGACAGCAACGAGAGCGCTTTGCCATAGCCGCGCCCTTCCTCGCCGATCATGTTCTTCGCCGGCACACGCAGATTGTCCAGCTGAATCTGGGCGGTGTGCGCCGTGTGCTGGCCCAGCTTGTTTTCGACTCGAAGGCATTGATAACCCGGGTCCTTCGGGTCCGCGATGAACAAGCTGAAGCGGTCGCGAGCGCCCGGCGCTCCCGTGGCGGCTACCACCAGGGCAAAGCCGGCCTCGCTGCCGTTGGATATCCATTGTTTGCTGCCATTGAGCACATAGCTGTCGCCATCGCGTTTGGCCGTGGTGCGGATGGCCGCAGTGTCGGACCCGGCATGCGGCTCCGACAACAGGAAGGCCCCAATGCGTTGGGCGTTGGCCAACTCGGGCAGGTACAACTGCATCTGCTCCTCGGTGCCAAACGATCGGAGCACGTGCGCGGACGAGTTGTGCACATGCATCAGGGTGGCAAAACCACCGTCCGCTGCGGCGAACTCCTCAATCGCCAGACAGTACTCCACGAACGACAACCCGGCGCCGCCATAGGCCTGTGGCGCCAGCATCCCCATGAAGCCAACCTCGGCCACTGCGCGGATTTCATCGTAGGGCCAGGCGCTGCTGCGGTCACGTTCCGCCGCAGTGCGGGCCACAACTTCGCTGGCCACGCGCCGGGCCGACTCCCGGATCATCACTTCCTGTTCGCTCAAAAATGCATTGGAAACGTTCGTCATCGCTCATCCTTGAATGTTGTCGATCCTGCGGGGCACGTGCCCATCAGCCTAGCCACCGCTTTCGGCGGCGGTAATGTTTCATGTCCCTGAAGCTCTTGCGCTCACCGTCCACCGTCAGACCCAGATAGAACTCGCGCACGTCCTCGTTGCTCTTGAGGCTGACAGATGGGCCTTCGAGCACGACCCGGCCGCTTTCCATCACGTATCCGTAGTCGGCCAGCTCCAGCGCGACGCGCGTGTTCTGCTCGACGATCAGCAGTGTCAGGCCACTGGCCTTAAGTTCAGACAGCAACCCATAGACCTCTTCCACCATAAGGGGCGCCAAGCCGAGCGAGGGTTCATCGATCATGACCAGCTTCGGTCTGGCCATAAGGGCACGCCCGATCACCAGCAACTGCTGCTCACCCCCGGACAGATAGCCCGCGGTACGGTTGCGCAATGCGGCGAGCCGCTTGATACGGCCATACACCTCGTCAAGCAGTTCCTTGGCATCGCGCCCATTGCCCATGTGCCCGCCGACCACCAGGTTTTGTTCCACTGTCATGTGGCGCAGAACTTTGCGACCTTCCATGACGTGTACCAGCCCCCTCTGGACCTGGGCGGCCGGATTTCCCCCCGCGATGTCGACACCATCAAAGGTGATGGCGCCTGCCGTCACGCGACCATCTTCGGTCTTGATCAGGTTCGAAATGGCCTTCAGCGTGGTGCTCTTTCCAGCACCGTTCGCGCCCAGCAAGGTCACGCACTGCCCAGCAGGCACTTTGGCTGAAATGCCTTTTACAGCGAGAATGACATCGCTGTACAACACCTCAACGTTGTTCAGTTCAAGCACAAGTGTCTCCGGTTGGATTGGCGTGGATCCCGAACGAACCGAATCCACGCCGGGTTGCAGTTACCACTTGCTCAGCAGAGGCACGGGGACGCTTTGCTCAAGGAGCTTGTAATGGCCCTTTTCAACAGTACCGATGTTGACGGCCATGCCTTCGGTGGGGAACGGCGCGTCCTTGCTATATTGGATGTTGGGCAGCACACCGAAGCTGCGTTCGCTCGACATCGGCGTCGACAGCAGCGCCGCCCGGACGTCTTCCCCCTTGACGTCTTTGATACCCTTGATCTTGACCGCCTGCTCGAAGGCTCTGGCCACGATAAGGCCTTGGCTCATGCCCATGATGCAGGCTGAGGTGTAGCTGACCTGTGCCTTGTACTTGGTGCGCAGCTTCTCGAAGAATGCCCGCGCCGTGGTCGGATCTTCCGTGGGCATGGCCATCCCGTAGACCTCGTAGTTGCCTTCCATCTGCTCTAGACCGCCCAAGGCCTTGCCCGACGAAATCAACCCGTTGTGGGCCGACATGACGATCGGGATGTTGGTCTTTCCAAGGCTTTGCAGGGCTCGACGAGTCGCCACGACGGAGGCCGTGTTGTTGAAGACTTGAAGCACGTTCGCGCCCTTGCGAATCAACCGGTTCACTTGCTGGGTCAGGTCGGTTGGTTGGGCTTCGGTGTAGACCGTCTCCACGACCTCCAGGATCTTGGGGTTGTCTTTCGCGAACTTCTCGATGCCCTTGTGGATATCCACATAAGCCGGGGAAACTTCGGAAGAGATCACACCTACCTTGATGGGTGCGTTGGAGCCCGATTTCTTCTGCAACCAGGTGTAGAAAGCCGCCGCCTCGTGCGGATAGGTGGCCCGGGCGTTGAACACCCAGCTGTCGCTCTTCCACGCGAAGCCATAACCGGCGGTCGCAAGGACCTGAGGCACCTTATCATTGGGTAATCGCTGCTGCAGGGCCGCAGCATCCGAGCCGCCGATACCCAGAATGGCCACGGGGTCCAGTTCCGACTTGATGCCGGGCCACAAACTGGCCACCTGCGCCACGTCGTAGCGCGTGTCGTATTCCTTGACGCGAAGTGCCACGCCTTGCGCCTTGCCCACCTCATCGCTCCACCAGTCGAGAACGCCTTTGCGGCAACCCGTCATGTCTTTCATGACGTCGGCAAACGGACCGGTAAAGTCCGCGAGGCCAGCGATATTGTAGGTGGTCTGTGCCTGGGCAGCGCCCGCCAGACCGAACACACCGGCGGCCAAAGCACTGCATCGCGCCAAACGGGCGAAGGCCGACAGACATTCTTTGTTTGTATTCACACAAGTCTCCTGGTTTTGATCACGCTGTCCAACACGAATCAACCGTCCTCCAGCGAAACAGACGGCCGCGAATTTCGGCATCAGTAGGGGTAAGGCCACATCCGGTAGGAACGTTTGAGAATGTTCCACCGGTGCATCAATCCACGCGGCTCAAAGATCAGAAAGCCAGCGATGATGCCGCCCAGAAAAATGTTCAGCGCGGCGAAGACCAAGTCGCCACTCAGGAACGAGAAGTTCTCAACCAGGGAAGGACCCACGCTGGTGAAGAATTCCTGAGCGAACCGGATGACGAATACGCCAATCAGCGCGCCGGTCACCGATCCCATGCCGCCCACGATGACCATGGCGATGAACCAGATGGAGTGGATCAGGGTGAACTGATCGATCGAGACGAAGCGCACGTAGTACGCCCACAAACCGCCGCCGATGCCCGCGTAGAAGGCGCCCAGAAGGAAAGCCAATGCCTTGGTCCGCACCACGTTGATACCCATCATTCCGGAGGCGACGTCGTCATCCCGAACGGCCGCAAAGATCCGGCCATGGCGGCTGCGCGCCACGCCATAGGCACCCGCGATCATGATGCAGGCGACCACCAGACACAGGTAGTAGACGCCTGCATCGGTGTCGAGCACCCAGCCGAACAGCCGCGCCGGTTCGACCGTGATGCCGTTGGAGCCACCCATCCAGGCAGCGGGTAGGTTCAGCACCATGAAATGGAACAGGATTTGTGCCGCAATCGTCGTGAGCGCCAGATAGAAACCCTTGATCCGGACCGCAGCCAGTCCAAACACCAGACCGAACGCAGCGGCGCACACACCACCGATCGGCAGCGCGATCCAGAGCGGCATACTGCCCTTCGTCGCGAGCAGCGCCGTGGCGTACGCGCCCGCGCCCATGAACGCCGCTTGGCCCAGGTTGATCTGACCGGCAAGACCGGTGTTGATCTGCAACCCGGTCACCACCACGGCGGTGATCAGCATCGAGGTCATCACCGCCACCGAGCGGGCGTCGGCGATCCACGGCAGAGCGAACATGAACAGAACGAACAAGCCCAGCGTCACGGCCTGGCTTCGCGTGCGGACCAGCGCCTGGTCTTGGGCAAAGGACGTTGCAAAAACACCTGCGGGATCCATGCTCATACCCTTTCAATGGTTTTCCAACCGAACATGCCGGTGGGACGGATCAACAACATCAAAAGCATGATGATGAAAGGAAAGACAGAGCCCAGTGCCCCGCCCACCAACGGATCGAGGTAGGCAGACGCCAGCCCCTGGATGACACCGACCAGCAGGCCGGCCAGCAGCAGTCCGGCAAGCGATTCCAAGCCGGCGAGCAAGGCCACTGGCAGCGCCGCCAGACCGATGTCGGAACTCATCATGTTGATCGACCGACCGCTCAGGTGCACCATGGCTCCCAGCGTCGAGAGCACGGCTCCCAGCATCCAAGCGAATGCGATGGAGCGCTGCACCGAAATTCCCATGGACATCGCCACCTGGTGGTCTTCGGCCACTGCCGTCATCGTCAAGCCCACGCGGGTCCGGTTGAAGAACCAAGAAAGGCCAAGGCCAATGACGATGGTCAGGCTGCCGCCATACAGGAGCGAGCGGGAGATCACCATATCCCCGAGGATGACGGGTTCCAGCGGAAAGATGATCGGGAACGCGCGGACCTGAGGACCAAATAGCACCAGCACGATTCCTCGAATCAAGATCAACAGGCCGATCGTCACCATCACCATCGAGAACACCGACTCGCCCACGAGGCGCGCGAAAAATATGCGCTCGATCATCAAGCCGAAGATCGCCGCGCTGGCGAAGGCCACCGGCAAACCGATCCACACCGGCATACCCATCTGAATGACGGTCCACCACACCATGTAGCCACCGAAGACCACGAGCTCGCCCTGTGCAAAGTTGAACACCTTGGATGCGCGGTAGATCACCACGAAGCCCATCGCGATGAGGGCATAGAGAAGACCGGACAACGCACCGTTGACTAGGTAGTTCAGAAAATCGCTCATGCGTGTCTCCTTCGATGGGGTTGGGTCGACGTGTTCAAACTGAATCCGTCGGCATCGTGAATGAATACCTGCGCGTTGAAGTTGCTTCGACGCCCGTCCTGGTAGGTCACAGGTATGTCGATTTGTACTTCCCGGGAACCGTCGTACAAGCCCTGGATCAAGACGCCGTAACGCTCCTCCAGGAACTCGCGCCGCAGCTTGCGCGAACGCGTCAGCTCGCCCTCGTCGGGATCCAGTTCCTTGGGAAAGTTGGCGAACCGCTGCACTCGTGCATGGGGTGGCAGAAACTGGTTGACCCGCGCAATTTCCTGGCTGATCAAGACCGCGATTTCGGGACGCTGCGAAAGATCGGTGAAGGTCGAGAAACCGATTCGCTTGTCCTCGGCCCAGCGCGACAGGACGGCCATATCGATGTTGATGAGTGCGGCCACGAAGTCGCGCCCCTCATCGCCCACGGTCATGATGTCCTTGATGAAAGGGCTGAACCGCAAACGCGTCTCGACGAACTGGGGTGGAAAGGTGTCGCCACTGCGAAGTCGCTTCAAGTCCGACAGCCGTTCGAGGAAAACCAGCTCACCACGGGCGGTCTTGGTCACTGCGTCACCTGTGTAGAACCAGCCGTCCTTGACCTTCGACTCGATCGAGCCTTCCCGTCGGTAGTAGCCCAGAAAAGGGCTTCCACCCCGGATCTGGAGTTCGCCGTCCGGACTCACCCGCCATTCGAGGGGAGCACCGGCCTCCGGGTGCGCCCGCATCCAGTGTCCCACGGTCTCCAGGTCGAAGCGATCACTCTGGTGGCACGTGAGCAAGCCGGTTTCGGTGGAGCCATAGATGTTCCGCAAGGGCACGCCCATGGCATGGAACATGCGAAACACATCGGGCGCCATGGTGGCACCACCGCAACTGGCAATGCGCAGCCGGGTCAGACCCAACTGGTCACGCAATGGCCGCAGAACCAGAGCATCGGCCAAGGGAAACTGCAGGCGATCCAGCCAGTCGATCGGCTTGCCATCCAGGCGGCCGACGTTGAAGGCGTGCCCCACCTTCATACCCCATTCGTAGACGGCACGCCGCAGGGGCCCAGCGTCCAACATGTGGGCCTGCACCGAGGAGGCCATGCTTTCCCATTGACGCGGGGCGAAGGTCATGGCCTCGACGGCGAGCTCGCGGATGTTGGCCAGCACCTGCTCGGGGCTTTCCGGGAAGTTGACCACCATGGGCAACCCCAGGCCCGCCGAGATCCCGTTGATTTGCTCGGTGGCCCAGGCAGGCGCGATGTAGCTCAGATACTCCATGCCCGGTTTTGCATCGGTGGCATGGATCAGGCGCTGCGCGTTGTCGATCAGGAAGCGGTGCGTGAGCACCACTCCCTTGGGTTTGCCCGTGGTCCCCGAGGTGTAGGACAGCACCGCCACATCATCGGGCGAGCCCTTCGCCACCAACGAACGGTACAGCCGAGGGTCCTGCGCATCCCGTTCAAGCCCTTGCTGCTGCACCGACTTGAAGGTGTTGAGGATCGGGTCGTTGTAGGACCACATGCCCGTGTCATCCCAGTACACGACATGGCGAAGCAGCGCCAGCTTGCCCTTGACGTCCAGGGCCTTATCCACCTGTTCCTGGTCTTGGGCGAAGAGGCAGACGGTCTCGCTGTCCTCCAGCAAATACTGCACTTCGTCCGCCGTCAGATCCGGATACAAGGAGACCACTTTGCAGCCCAGCGCGTGCGCCGCGAACTCCGCCCAATAGTGCTGCGGCTCGTTCTCGCCAATGATCGCCACCGTCGCACCGCGCTGCACGCCCATGTGGTGCAGGCCCAGTGCCAGCTCCAGCACATTGCGCTCCACCTCCGCAAAGGTATATTCACGCCAGATGCCGCGCTGCTTGTGACGCTGAGACAACCGCTCGGGTGTGGAGTCCGCGTGGCGTTGCAACAGTTGCGGCAGCGTTTCGATCTTGAGCATCATTGCCCACCCTCCCCGAGATATGCCTTCATGACGGCCGGATTGGCTTGGATCTCCTTGGGGGTTCCCTCAGCGATCTTGCGACCGAAGTCCAGCACCGCAATGCGGTCTGCCAGATCCATTACCACGCCCATGTCGTGCTCCACCAGCACGACCGGAATCCGTTTGGCTTCGCGCACGTCCAGAATGAAACGCGCGAGGTCTTCCTTTTCTTCCGCGTTCATGCCGGCCATGGGCTCGTCCATCAACAGGATCAGGGGGTCCTGGGCCAGCGCCCGGCCCAAGTCCACGCGTTTGCGAAGTCCGTAGCCGAGGCTTCCCACCGGTGTATGGCGGATGGCCTCGATCTCCAGGAACTCGATAATTTCCTCCACCACTTCCCGATGGACAACCTCTTCGCGCCTGGCGGCACCGAAGTAGAGGAACGACTGTGCCAGGTTCGAGCGCATGTGCATGTGGCGGCCCACCATCAGGTTCTCGACCACCGTCATGCCGGAGAAAATGTGCGTGCCCTGAAAGGTCCTGGCCAGACCTTGGCTCGCGACTTCGTGGACCGCCATGTTGCGAACGCTCAGCCCCCCTAGCGTGATGTCGCCTTTCTTGGGACGGTAAAATCCACTCAGGCAATTCATGAGCGAGGACTTCCCCGCGCCATTCGGACCTATGATGGCCAGCAGCTCGTCCTTGCGCACCTCGATGGACACATCGTTGAGCGCGACAATTCCACCGAACTGCAGCAACAGGTTGCGGGCTGAGAGCACTACACCGTCCGGGTTGACACTGGTGATTGCCGTCATGACGCGTACCCCTTGACGGGTGGGATCATGTCCATCGAGTCTCCTTGTTCGGACCGTTGTGGGGTCTCGTGGTGGTGTTCTGTTTGGGCTTCCATGTCCGATACCGTCAGAGCCGTGCCCCGCCATCGATGCTCAGCGTGGTGGCGTTCAGATAGGCGTTCTCCACCACATGCCGGACCAGCGCCGAGAACTCCGGCGCCTGCCCCATCCGATTCGGGAACAAGATGACTTTCTCGACGATGTTCTGTGCCACCTTGGTCGGCATGCTGGCCGACATGCCGGTCTCGAACAGGCCCGGCGCGAGCGCGACCACGCGCACTCCATGCGGGGCTAAGTCCCGGGCCACCGGAAGGGTCAGGCCCATCACTGCCGCCTTGCTGGCGCTGTAGGCGGCCTGGCCTATCTGCCCCTGCCAGGCCGCGCCCGACGATGTATTGATGATCACGCCACGTTCGCCATCCGCGTTCGCGTCGTTCTGCGACATGGCCAGGGCGGCGTGCCGGATGACGTTGAAGGTGCCAGTCAAGTTGACACCGATCACGCGGTTCCAGAGGTCCAGCGGAAACAGCTCGCCCTTGGACAAGGTCTTGCAGGGTCCGAGGATGCCCGCGCAGTTCACCGCCACATGCAACGCCCCAAACGTGTGGACTGCGAACTCCACGGCGGCCTTCACACTGGCGTCGTCGGCCACATCCGTTTTCAGCGCACGCACGCTGTCGCCCAACGGGGCCATCTCGCGCATCAGGCGGTCTTCATCCAGGTCGACCGCCACCACCTTGGCGCCCGCATCGAGCAGGGCCTTGCAGGTTGCAAGGCCTAGCCCCGAGCCCGCGCCAGTCACCAGCGCAACCGTGTTCTTGATGTCCATGCTTGTCTCTTCTTTCGGTGAGGCGCTCAGCGCGCCAGGATGGAGATGCAGGCAACAGCTTCCTCGATGCCCTCAAGGCCGCCGCCGTTTTCGGCCAATGCGATGCGGGCGCCTTCGACTTGCCGCGCGCCGGCTTCCCCGCGAAGCTGGCTCACCAGCTCGTGCACTTGCGCCAAGCCTGTCGCACCAACCGGATGCCCCTTCGACTCCAGGCCTCCCGACGGGTTGATGGGAATGCGCCCACCGATGCGGGTTTCGCCCCGCTCGGCGATCACACCCCCCTGGCCGAACTCGCAGAAGCCCAGGTTTTCAGACTGGATGATTTCCCCCATGGCCGTGGCGTCGTGGACTTCGGCCACGGAGATGTCGTCCGGCCCAACGCCGGCCAACTCATACGCCCGCCGCGCGGCCAGCGCCGTGCAATGGCTTGCAACGTCGTCCTCACTGCGCTCGGAGCCACTTTGAACCACAGCGGCCAGCACCCGGATCGCCCGGCTCGCGCCGATGTTCAACCGCTTGAGCGCAGACCGGTTGCACACGATGACCGCGGCGGCGCCGTCCGACACAGGCGAGCACATCGGCAAGGTCAGCGGGTAGGTGATCGGTGGCGCAATCAGCACGTCGTCAATGCTGTACGACACTTGGTATTGCGCCAGTGGGTTGTGGACCGAATGCGCGTGGTTCTTGGCCGAGACGGCCGCCAGCTGCCGTTGCGTAGTTCCGAAAGTGCGCATGTGGGAGCGCGCAAAGGCCGCGTACACATCCATGAACACGCTGTAGGGCCGGGGAGAGGTCGAGCCTTCCGGAACCGCCACATCGCGCCCGAGCCTCATCAGCTCTTCGCGGATGTCGGCGGCCCGCGACAGATCCCAGGCGCTGTCGAAGACCGAGAACATCTTCGGCTTGTCCGAGGTGAACATCTTCTCCGCGCCTATAGCCAAGGCCACATCGCCCGCGCCCGCACGAACATGGTTGCACGCCAACACGAACGCTGACGATCCGCTGGCGCAGGCGTTTTCGATGTTGACCACGGGAATGCGACCGACCCCCATGGCGCGCAATGCAATCTGCCCGCGGATCATGTGCTGGCCCTCCATGTGACCTTGGGATGTGTTGCCGAAAAAGGCCGCTTGCAGGTCCTCTTGCCGGATCCCGGCATCCACCAGCGCCGCCTCGGTCGCTTCGCGCGTCAGCTGCTTGATGTCCTTGTCCAGATGCCGACCAAACGGGGTCATTCCTACGCCGATGACATAGATTTCTTCCATGCATTTCTCCTCTAAACGGGCTTATGAGAAGGCATCACATCGACGCCAAGTTACTGCCAATAAAGTTGTTTTACTATAGAGTAAAATATGTTCCGAAACATTAGGGAAAACCCGACGTCAGATCAGGCGTCGGCGGCTTGATCGGTCAGTGCAAGGAAGCGCAAGCCCCTCGCCGTCTCGATTTCGCCACTCGGCATCACGCGGTACAAACCACGCGCCACGTTGTGGGGGTGTGCGGCTGCCTCGGTCAGGTTCAAAACCGGCGCATAGCAGGCATCCGTACCTTCCAGAATTTGCGTCCAATGGGCACTGCGGCGCGATGCAAAAAGAGCTGTCATTCGCGCTTTCAGCGCCGGCCATGTAGACCGGTTCATCTGATCGGACAACACGACATCGGTCAGACCCAGGCGCTGCAGGAGCAGAGCGTAGAACTGGGGCTCGATGGCCCCCACGGTGATGTAACGACCGTCTGCGCATATGTACCGGTCGTAGAAGGGCGAGTCGTGGAATACACTGGGCACACCCAGATCAAAACCGCCGGAGGCGCTGATGATTTGCACCAGCGGGGACAACATCGCGAGCACGTCCACGATGGCGCCATCCACCACGCAGCCCTGCCCACTGTCCCTGGCCGGAGCAACCCCGACACCATACCCAGCGCGAAACCCAGCGCACCCGCCGCATCGCCCAACACAGTGGGAGGCAGCATGGGCGGGTGGCCAGGACGCTCCGTCAGCGACATCAGGCCGGTAAGCGCCACATAGTTCATATCGTGACCGGCGACCTGCGCCAGCGGCCCGTCCTGACCCCAACCGGTCATGCGCCTGTACACGAGACGCGGGTTCAGTTGCCCACAGACATCCGGTCCGAGGCCCAGGCGCTCCATGACGCCCGGACGGTTGCCTTCGATCAATCCGTCACTGGCCGCAACGATTTCAAGCGCCCGGGCGCGGTCGTCTTCCTGTTTCAGGTTCAGGACCATTCGGCGCTTGCCGCGAGACAGCAAACCATCCTCGCGCGACGTCATGTCCTTGGGCAACTGGCCCGGTCCTGGGCGTGCCACCACGGTGACCTCCGCCCCCAGCTGCATGAGCAGCAAGCCGGCCAATGGCCCCGGTCCAATGCCCTCGAATTCCACGACGCTGACCCCCTTCAGAGGAGATCCAAGCGATGACGTCTGTTGTTTCATGTGCTCTTCCAGTTGACCGCGTTTTACTGTATAGTAAATGCATATACTTTGCAGTATATTGAATCCTGATTTACTAAACCACGGTTGAATCGCAGAGTCCGCTAGTGAAAAGCCAACCCATGAAAAGAGAAGCAATGCCACCCCCCGCTGTTGTCGTAGAAGTTCGCCAAGGGGCCCAGTGGATCCGCCTGAATCGGCCGGAGGCGATGAACGCCCTCACGCCGGAACTGCTCGGCGGCATCGATCACGCCCTGCACGAAGCCGAGAAGAACCCGGAGGTGCGGGCGGTCGTTCTCACCGGCACGGGCCGGGCTTTCTGTGCGGGGGCCGATCTCAAGTTCGTCCAAGCGCAATCGGACGCAGACGGCCCGCGCCGCTTTCTCGACCTTGTCTTGGCGACGATGAATCGGTTGGATAGCTTTCCCAAGCCGGTGATCGCCGCTCTCAACGGGTTGGCCCTCGCCGGAGGTCTGGAGTTGGTGCTCTGCTGCGACCTGGTGCTTGCTGCTCGCGGCGTCAAGATCGGCGATGCCCATGCCAACTACGGCTTGCTGCCGGGCGGAGGGAGTTCGGTTCGCCTGCCTCGAGCCATCGGGCCCGCACGCGCCAAGTACCTGCTTTTCACCGGTGACTTTTTCACCGCCGAAGAACTGGTGGCGGCCGGCCTGGTCAACCAGGTGGTGGACGCCGCTGAACTGGAGGCGGCCACCCAGGCCTTGGTGGACAAAATCGCCATCAAGAGCCCGCTGGGCCTGCGGCGCATGAAGACACTGGTCGATGACGGCCTGCAGCAACCCATCGAGACCGCGTTGCGGCTAGAGCTTCTCGCCTCCGAGGTGCACTCGCATAGCGCCGACCAGCGCGAAGGCTTGCTGGCGTTCCAGGAGAAGCGCTCGCCCCGCTTCACTGGCCAGTAAGCGAAGGGGCCCATCATGACGCATCCCCTGCCGGTGGACCGGCTTGACGCACTGCGCGCAGCTCAGCAGTACGCCTACGACCGGGCGCCCGCCATCCGCGACATCTATGAGCGTGCGGGCCTGACGCCGCAAGACATCCGTAGCGCGGCCGACCTGGCGCGCCTACCCGTCACCAGCAAGGACGCGCTGCTGGACTGCCAGCGCAAGGCGCCGCCCTTCGGCGGTTTCCTGGCCGCCAACGAGGCGGCGATCCGGCACATCTTCGTGTCACCGGGCCCCATCTACGAACCACGGCTGAATGACGATCAGGACGGCCACGGCTTCGCTCACTGCTTCTGGCGGGCTGGTCTCGGTCCCCAGGACCGGGTGCTGAACACCTGGTCGTATCACCTGGTGCCCGCCGGCGTCCTGCTGGACCAGGGCATCGCGGCCACGGGCGCCACCGTTATTCCATGCGGCCCCGGCGGCGCCGAGCAGCAGGCCCAGCTGATACTGGAGCTGGGCATCACCTGCGTTTGCGCCTCTACCGCCTTCTTCATCACGCTGATCCACACACTGGAGCAGCTGGGCCATGCGCTGCCGGCCGCCTGGAAGCTCAGGTCGGTGCTGCTCGGCGGGGAAATGGGTGACTGGATGGGCAAGCGGCGCGAGCTTGAGAGCCGCTACGGCATCAAGACCTTCTCGGCATACGCAACCGGCGACTTCGGACTCATCGGCTACGAAGAAGCGGAGCTGGATGGCTACACCGTGCAGCCTCGAAGGCTGGTTCAGATCTGCGACCCGCAATCGGGCATTCCCTTGCCACTGGGCGAAACCGGTGAGGTCGTGGTCACCACCCTGGACCGGGGCTGGCCTCTCGTCCGGTTTGGTACGGGCGATGTGGCGGAAGGAATCGCCGCATCGACCGACGGCTTCGTCAGACGGATCAGCCTGCTCAAAGGCCGGGTCGGACAGGCAGTGAAGGCCCGCGAGATCTTCATTTATCCGCGCAACATTGAAACACTGCTGATGCAACTGCCACGGGTACTACGCGCCCAGGTGGTGGTCACCAATCGAGGGCACCGCGAGACGATCACTCTGCGCGGCGTGCTGCAGCCGGGCGCAGCGGCGGCAGAGATCGAGAAGGAACTGCTGGACTGCTTCAAACAGCACACTCGCCTGAAGCTGGATGCCGTCGAATGGATATCCGCGGACGATCTGACTGTCGACGCCCCTCTTCTGGTTGATCGGAAAAACGTCTAGACGGTTAACGATCAAAACGACTACTACACAAAGGACCTGCAGCTAGGCGTGCACGTCTCGCACGCTACGTCTAGTGCGCGAGTTCCAAGCCTTGTCTTTGAGTTGCAAATAAACAGGAAACTCTCATATGAAAATCCTTGTATCTGTTAAGCGAGTCGTGGACTACAACGTCAAGGTGCGAGTCAAGAGCGACGGCACGGGCGTGGACATCGCCAACGTCAAGATGAGCATGAACCCCTTTGACGAAATCGCGGTGGAAGAAGCCGTGCGCCTGAAGGAAAAGGGCGTGGCCAACGAAGTGATCGCCGTCTCCTGCGGCGTGGCGCAGTGCCAGGAAACGCTGCGCACGGCCATGGCCATCGGCGCCGACCGCGCCATCCTGGTCGAGACCGACGTGGAGCTGCAGCCCCTGGCCGTGGCCAAGCTGCTCAAGGCCCTGGTGGACAAGGAACAACCTAGCCTGATCATCCTGGGCAAACAGGCCATCGACGACGACGCCAACCAGACCGGCCAGATGCTCGCCGCGCTGGCTGACCTGCCGCAGGCCACGTTTGCTTCCAAAGTTGAAGTGGCTGGCGACAAGGCCAAGGTCACGCGCGAAATCGACGGTGGCCTGGAGACGCTGGAAGTGAGCCTGCCGGCGGTGGTCACCACCGACCTGCGCCTGAACGAGCCGCGCTACGTGACGCTGCCCAACATCATGAAGGCCAAGAAGAAGCCGCTGGAGACGGTCAAGCCCGAAGAACTGGGTGTCGATGTGACGCCGCGCCTGAAGACGATCAAGGTCGCAGAGCCGGCCAAGCGCGGTGCCGGTGTGAAGGTCCCCGATGTCACCGCACTGGTCAATAAGTTGAAAAACGAAGCGAAGGTGATTTGATATGACCGTACTGGTGATCGCCGAACATGATAGTTCGTCACTCAAAAGTTCCACGCTCAACACGATCAAGGCTGGAGCAGAGATCAGCTTTTTTGGCAGTGGTGAGGTCCACGTTCTAGTCGCAGGATACCGCTCGATGCCTGCTGCAATGGCTGCCTCTGAGGTGCAAGGCGTTAGCAAAGTCATCCACGCCGACGGCGAAGGCTTCGCCCACGGCCTAGCCGAGAACATCGCCGCCCAGGTTCTGGCGATTGCCAGCGGCTATAGCCACATCCTGTTACCGGCCACGGCAGGCGGCAAGAACGTCGCCCCGCGGGTGGCCGCCAATCTCGACGTCGCGCAGATCAGCGACATCACCAAGGTCATCAGCGCCGACACCTTCGAGCGCCCGATCTACGCCGGCAACGCGATTGCCACCGTGCAGAGCAGCGACGCCACCAAAGTCATCACCGTGCGCGCCACGGGCTTTGACGCCGTAGTCCAGGGCGGCAGCGCCACCGTGGAAACCGTGACCGCCGCAACAGGTAATGGCAAGAGCGCCTACCTGGGCAGCGAGATCGCCAAGAACGACCGCCCCGAACTGACGGCGGCCAAGATCATCGTCAGCGGCGGCCGTGCGCTGGGCAGCAGCGAGAAGTTCAACGAAGTGATGACGCCGCTGGCCGACAAGCTGGGTGCGGCCATCGGCGCCTCGCGCGCTGCGGTGGACGCGGGCTACGCCCCGAACGACCTGCAGGTGGGCCAGACCGGCAAGATCGTGGCGCCGCAGCTGTACATCGCCGCCGGCATCTCAGGGGCCATCCAGCACCTGGCTGGCATGAAGGATTCCAAGGTGATCGTGGCGATCAACAAGGACCCCGAGGCGCCGATCTTCAGCGTGGCCGACTACGGCCTGGAGGCCGACCTGTTCACAGCGGTGCCGGAACTGGTCGCTGCGATCTAAAAACAATAGTCATCGAGTCGAGAATGGAAATATTCAGGGAAAACAATGGAACTGAGGCACCTTCGGTGCTTCTTGGCAGTCGCTCAGGAGCTGCATTTCGCCAGAGCCGCTGAGAAGCTACACATTGAGCAATCGCCACTTTCAAGGGCGATCAAGGAGTTGGAAGAAGAGCTGGGGGTCCGTCTCTTCGACCGCAACACACGGAGCACGCACCTGACCCGTACAGGTCAGGTCTTCGTGGAGCACGTACCGCGTGTGTTCGCCGCGCTGACTCAGGCGAGTGACAGCGTACGGGCCGCGTCGGCCGGAAATCAGGGGCAGTTGCGTATCGCACTCTCGGGCAGCGTGACAGCAGTCCCGTCTCACGGCACTGCTTGTTGATTTCGTTTGAAAACTGAGCCACTAAAGCGCTAATTTCGCCCCAAGGTTGTGACCCAGTCTCCGCGCAACGGCGCTGCCGGTGGAACTTCGCCGGTCGAGTTCGAACAACGCCATTCCCAACTGCTCACGGGTGTCCAGGAAACCCGTGGCGATTCACGTGCGTTCCTTCAGGAAGAACAGGACATCCATGCTCACTCCGTCCTTGAGGCCAGTGGTGCACCATCGCTTGGCTCGACGGTGGCCAACCGAGGCGGTTCAGTCTGCGACTGAAGCACAAGCTTGATCCATCGAACCTTCTCGCGCTTCAGAGAGTCCACGGACTTTCGGCTCTGGTACACCGCCTTGAGCCCGACAGAGGCCGCCTGTGCAATGAATTCGTCAACGTTGATCGGGTACATGGGCCTGTTGGGGGGCGCGTCTCCGATTCTTAAGGTTAGCGCGATGCTCCCGTGTGATCCAAGCAGTTGCCTAAGCGTTTGCAGCGACAGCTGTCTATCCTTTGGCTCGATGTGCATCCAGACGGCACTAAGCAGAACGAAGTCGTATGCCTCTCCCAGAGCCTTGACCTTGTCAAGGTTCGGCAAAGCATCGTCGATCCACCTGATGTTGACTTGGCGATGCTTGGCCATAGCCAGGGCTCGAAGACCACGACTCGGTTCGACCGCAGTAACTTGATAGCCTCGTGCTGCAAGGGCAGACGCATCCCTGCCCGACCCTGCACCGACATCCAGGCACCTTGCCCCTGACGCTGGAAGAAATCGCAAGAATGACCGGTGGGTTGACGAGAACCGAAGGCTTTCATAGGTCTGAAAGAAGCTCTCGCTGGCGTCATCGTATGCAGACCAGGCTACTTGGCGCATGGCTTGCTCGAAGCGGTTGATTGCCGTTTGAAGGGGGGCTTGGCAGAGCAGGCCGGAGGCTGCACAGGGTTTGTGACCACCTCGATTTGCGAAACACAGCACTTTGCTTCCTTAGGGGGTTCCTGCTTCTTTGACAGGTACGATGGATTCAAAGCACCAAGCGTGCTGACGATTGCAGAACCTAAAAGCGCTGCAATCCAACAACCAATCACTACGTACTTTTCTCGCGGCGCATCCTCGTTATCAGGAGAAAACCGGCTCTGCCTGCCTATGTGCATTTGAATCAGCCTGCGGAGGCGCCAAATGATCACAATGGTCAGCAGACTGAACACAGCAGCAAAGTACAAGACCACGGCGCGAGCTTGAAGCTCATCGACCGTGGTGGATCCATACCAAAGCCCGCCAGTGATTGCGATCACCATGCTCGGAACCTGCCACATGAGCTGATTTAAAGACCTGAGATGCTGCCCCGCTTCCAGGTACTGGAGCTCGAGCTTCTTGAACTGCCATTTGCGCTCTTCCAGGTCACTGGCAAGGCGGTGTTTCAAAATCTCTATCGATTTGGGAGATGTGGTTTTCATAGGGAAAAAAGCTCCGAGCGACCAATCAGTCTGCGAGTTTGAACGCGTCGGCCATCCGTTGTTGTTCTCGATCAGAAATTCTCAAACTCTGGGCGATTGTTGGCCATTGCCTCACGACTTCCTTGCACCTCAAGATGATCTCGTCCGCCAGCTTAGCGGGGACTCGGAAGAAGCCAGCAACCGATCTAGCCAGATCAAGATCAAGCGCGTTGTCCGTCTGACCCACATTGAGCTTCAACCCATGCGAGTTCGGGAGAGGATTCATGTCGTAGGCCTCGGACAGGCGCCAGCCCTTGCCCGGAACCAGAATGAAGCCGTGATTGCGCAGGTGATCGTCGGTGTTGGACACCATCATGTTAAACACGATCCTGGTCCACAACTCGCGCAAGTCATCGGCCACCTGGCAACCATGCTCGATCAGCACCCGCGCGATCTCCAAATAGCTCACTCCAGTCGACGCGTCTTCGCCATCGACGTGTCCTGTCAGCGTCATCGCAGAGGCGAAGTGCAGCCTCCCCTCCAACGTTCGATCAAAGCGCTTCACCAGAAAAGTGTGATGCTCACTCGCAAACCTACGCCCCAGGCTGGTGGGAACCCGTAGGCCGCAACTCTTCGCCAGGGTCTGAACAACCAGTTCCCACGCCCCGACGTCATGTTCATCACGCACGCTGGGGAACTTCGCAATCCACAGCTGACCTTGCGGATCGACAACGCTTGCCTTTGGACGCGCACCACCAAGAGAGCCACCAGGTGCAATCAACATGCGCAGCCACTCGTCAGCAGCAACCGATGTGTTGTCATCGTCACGCTCCAACGCCAAGCTGGCCGCTTCCAGTTCGCGCAGTTTGACGAACGGTGGCGCGGCTGTTCCGTGCTGGTTGTCCAGAAATTCACCCTGATCGTCCAACTTGAAGCGCAGCGCACCTGAGCGATAGGTGTCATGCACACCCAGCAAATAGTCCGATTCGTACAAACGGACAGACTTGTCTACTGTGCCAGCGCGCTGCGCTCTCTCAAGACGCCGCCGCATCAACACCCGCCCCCAACGATCGGGGCTCGAATCGGCGAAAACACCAAAAATCTCTTGCCCTTGTGGTGGGTGCTGACGCCCTTCAAAATGCCCCAACCGCGGATCCAGGTGTATGCCCAGAAAGCCGCTGTGGGCCAATGCGGAAGATTCAAAGGCGAACTCGAACACCTCACGTCCCGCTCCACGTCGGGCATACAGCCATCCAAGCCGTGTCGGCTCTGCGAGTCCCACCCAATCCGCATAAACGGCAATGTTCGTGCGCATGGGATCAGCGCTCCTTCTTCGCAGGAGTCGCTGCCTTGGCGATGAGGCTAGACAGCACATCGGCACTGGCGAAGTCGCCACTCTTGATCCAGCTCTCCTCTTCTGCACTGACAGCTGGATTGGGCCTAGAGGACAGATCTGGTTTTGTCTGAGCCAATGGAATCGGCTCATCCTGTTGGGATGCACCTCTCTCGCTCGGTGACGAGCGCGTTGATCGCCCCTTCGGCGATCCAGCAATCCGCCGTGTCACATTTGCTGCTGGACGTAGCCGCGAGTCCTGCAGCTCTCGACCAACGGGATCGGCCTTGGCCAAGAAATCAAGATCTCTCTCAATCCCAAGCACTTGCATGACCGCGAGGTAGGCGCCCATGGTCACGCCAGAGCCGCCGCGCTCAAGGCTGCGCAATGTCATCGGCGACATCCCGGCACGCTCAGCCACTTGCTTTGCAGGAAGACGCCTTCTCAGCCTCGCAAGACGCAGGCGCTCCCCGAACTGCTGAAGCAGCTTGTCAACAGACGGGAGGAGTGGCGCAATCTTCTTAGCCATAGTGCAGGTATTTTGCCGCAAAGACTTTATAAATGCCAAAATATTTGCACTATATAGTCAGCGCGTCTACAGTAACTTCCAGCGCAAATGGAACGCCACTTGATGGGTAAAAGTGAAAGAATATTGGCAATATTGCAACTTGAGAGTGCCCAGTCAATGCGAGGCCGTTTTCACCTCTGCCTTGCATTCCATTATTTTGGCATTGACATAACTAATTCCATTGTTATAGAATTTAAGCCAAGGAGTATCCATGGCACGCCTCAGCATCAACAGTGAACCTGTTCAGACACTCATCACCGGCAAAGTGATCCCACTTCTGCTGGCGAGTGGAAACGTTGCATCGCTGACAAAGGCGTTGAACGACGCAGCCCAGTCCACAGGACTGGACGGGCGCCTCCACGCCAACCGTATACATGCGCTGCTTTCCATGGATGCATCCAGGGCCCTCAACGAGGCTTCCGTTGCCTTGATTGATCAAGCTTGCGATGCGATGTTGGCCGCAGATGGCACCACAACCAACCGTGCCGCCGCTGCGATGCACGAACTCTCTGCGGAAACTTCAAGGCTGGCAGCGTTCTCGACATTGACAGCGACCGAAATCGCAGAGCGTCTGAGCATCCCGCCCGCTCTCGCGCAGCAACTGGTTGGCGCCCAAGGCGCTGGGGAAGCCTCGGCGACTTCCAGCCAAAGCCTTGCGCCGCGGCTCGAAACCGACGGCGCCGCACCTGACTGGAGCTACCAAGACATTGCGGTCAGTCGCTGCTTGGATGCACTCAACAGGCGGCCAGGCGGGCGTATCGGCCTGATCTTGCCCACCGGCGCTGGCAAAACACGAACGGCACTGCGCATCGTGCTTGCGATGCTGGATCGTGCTGCAGACCACAAAGCACCGGTCTACTGGGTAACTCACCGTCGCAACCTACGCGAGCAAGCACATCGCGAATTGCAGAAGCTGATTGCCTCTGCATCTGCTGACCAAGGCGAAACCCTTTCCGAGCTGGGCAACCGGATCAAGTTTGTGATGGTGGGTGATTTGAGCCCGCTACTCGATGGCGCCTCCAACCGCCCTGCCCTGATCGTCGTTGACGAGGCTCATCATGCTGCCGCCCCGTCCTATCAGCCAGTCTTTGCAAACCCATGGATGGCTCCGGTATTGCTGCTCACAGCCACGCCGAATCGAGGCGACCGCCTTCCCATCGGCATCGACGAAATTGCCTTCACGATCACGTACCGGGAGCTGGCTGAGCGACGCGCAATCCTCACGCCAAAGTTTGTTGATTTTCCGGTCGACAACTTTGACTGGTCGCCAGATTCGCTCGACGACCTGGTGGACTTCATCATTGACCGCACGGCCGCAGATTTCACCAAGGTCTTGGTGCTGGCACCACGCGTTGATCGAGTCGAAGAGTTCTATGCAGCCCTGGCCGCAAGACTCCCCAACGACCATCCGCTGACGGCAGAGGATCTCGGTTTTGTCCACGGCAGCGGCAACTCACTCGCCATCGACAACGAAGATTTTCTAGCGCGCTTTGCCAACAAGCCACGCGCTGTGCTGGTGTCGGCCCAGCTCCTGTTGGAGGGGTTTGACGACCCAGCCATCAACGCTGTCGTGCTGACCTACCCAACGAGCAGTGTGATCCGGCTCATGCAGGCAGCCGGACGGTGCGTGCGTTATTCCCCGGACAAACGAGCCGCCTATGTGGTCCAGGCACGAAACGATGGGCTGGCATATCACTTCGATCAACGATGGCTGTACCAAGAGATTGACGACTTCCTTAGGCCTCAGTTGATCGATATCGACTATGGGAGTCATGCGGAATTGCTGGCCAAAGTCGAAGACATCCTGAGCAAGCACTGCGTGGAAACCAAGCAAGCCAACCGCATCAGGTTGAGGCTCAATTCGGTCGTGCCAGGCGAAACCTATCGCCTATTCCTCTATGGGCTCCCGCACTTTGGCGAGTTTGATCGTTTTGAGCAGGATGCCAAATGGGGCATCTTGGCCGAGACCCCGGAGACGTCACACACACTTCGCGGCATCTTCAACGAGTTTTGCGCGCGCGGTGCGGACCTGTCTGATCCGTCGGACTTCCTAATCAGTGAAGGCTCAAAGTTCGGCTTGATCAAGGACCTCACGCCTGGCAGTCGCTGGCTGGAAATGTCTCACTTGCTGACCGCCGCTTACTTTGCCAAGCGCGAGGTTCATGGTCCCTCTGCCATCGATGCTGTAGGAAAACGCCCGTACAAGACAAACAGTGCAACCAGCTGGCTCAAGTACATCACCCTCCACTTTCGACCTGCAATTCCCCAAGCGCTGGCGGCATTTCTCAAAGACTGCCACAACGCTCAAGAGATCGAGGCTCAGTACCTTCGCGCGCCTCTATATGCGGCAGTGGCGATCAAGGTGCCGCTGCCGTTAGCCGGTTCAGAAGCTCACCTGCTGAATGAGGTCGAGTCCAAATCCCTGCTCGGAATGCTGGATGCACTTCGATTGGAACTGACTCAAGTAGAACCGCGAGCCCAATTCGGCACCCTCGCTGCCTACTTGATGAGCGCCGGTACAACACCCCTCCCCGCCCGCCTGCATCACCGCATTGAGTTCTTGCTTGACCCAGCTGCGCGGCACGGTCGCATGCTCACCCTCAACAAAGACACAACCGTTTCAATCATTTAAGGAGCATCCACATGCCTGACAACGCTACCCCCATCAGCGATCTGCAAGATTCCAAGCTCGTTCCGTTCGACTCCATCTATCTTGATCCGAACAATCCCCGTATTGCGCCCGAGAACCCGCCTGGCTACCACGATGATGCGGCGTTGTTCGACCTGAGCTTGCAGCAGGACCTTGAACGCCGCGTCTCCGATGTATATGAGGTAGCCACACTGCGTGACTCCATCATGGCGCATGGCTGGGTTCCGATTGACTCAATCATCGTCTGGGAGCACCCGAAGCGACCCGGACACTATGTTGTCGTCGAAGGCAACACCCGGACAGTTGCTTTGCGGACCCTTCGAGGCGAACGTTTGGATGCTGAGGTCAAGAAGCTTGAGCGTCTCAAGAAAAATCCATCCCGTTTCCAGGAAGAATTACGTGTACAGCAGGAAACGGTCGATCGATTGGAAACCATTCGTGCTCAGACCTCGCAGCTGCGCGTGTTTCCAGTGCTCGCGAAATCGGTCGAGCAACTGCAAGCCATCCTGCCTCGTCTCCTCGGCGTCCGTCACATCAGCCACGCTAGGGAGTGGAAGCCGTACGCCACCAACCTGTATATCCTGTCGCTGTACGAGCGCCTGTTTCGGGAGCGGCACGGCGCCAAAGGTGCACTGCGCCTGGAAGACGATTTGGTTAACGCGGTGGCGGAGATGGTCTCGCTTGGAGCAACCAAGGCGCGTCGGAACATTCAAGCAGCTTCTGCATTCACGCATTTCAAACGCGACTACGAGGATCGCCTACCCGAGGGCGAGAAACTCTCGGATGAAGATCACTACTTCTTTGAGCTAATCCTGCAGAACCCTTACCCGAAGGAGCAGTTTGGCGTTACCCGGGAAAGCATGAGGCTACCCAAGGAGTCAGAAGAGGCGCTCTTCCAATGGGCGTTTTCGAAACCACGCGCGGGCAAGGAAGAGGACAACGAAAACGTCTTCTACAAGGCCGAAAGCGTGCGCCTCTGGAACCAGATGGCCACCTATGACGGGAAGGCCAGCACCAATTTTTCCAAACAACTGGACGTGAACGCACCTGAGGAAGCGCGCCCCATTCGCCTAATTGAGGCGGAGTTCTTGCAACACAAGACACAGCGCACCCCGATCGATACGTTAACCTCTTTGCTGAAGGCTCTACAAGAACTGAAGGTGGATACGCTGGTGTCTCAGCAGGAGCATCTGGAGCCGATGCTCGTCAAAATTGCCCAGCAAGTGTCCCAGTACCAAAAAATGATGAAAGCAATAACGGCCTGATCTATCCAAGATAGGCGGAAGGAGAATCCATGACCATTGTTGAAGCCCTCAAAGAGGTTATGCGCGGAGCAGGACGAGCGCTCAGTTCGCGCGAAGCATACGACGAGATAGTTGCGCAAGGGCTCTACCAATTTCAGGCAAAGGATCCGCACCATGTTGTCTTGATGCAAATCAGGCGGCATTGCGCGGGGGTCGACTTTCCTACTGCATCGCCAACCAAGCACTTCAGGTTACAAGGCGACAACACATACTATCCGCTAGATCAGCCAGATATACAGACTGCAGGCAGATCACAAAGCAGGCAGCGTAACTCTCGGAAAAAATCGCCCTCACAAAGATCAGTCGGAAAGTCGGATTTCAGCCGTTTGTCTTCAATCGAAAGAGATCTATGGGAGAACCACAAAAGATACTTGGGCACCTTCAAGCAAAAAATGCTTCAAGAACTCAAAAAAATGACGCCGGTGGCGTTCGAAGCATTTGGTCGAGAGATACTTGATGGCTAAGCACCATTCCAAAATATCATGCTGACTTTGCGTACTTTAGAGGGCTTGTAGAGTTCTCCTCCGAGGACTCAAGCAAGCTTCCTTGGACAACCACAAAAACCGGCGTGAGCCTGTCAGAAATTTTGTGTGTGAGGCATAACATGTCACCAAGGAACATGAATGCCAAGCAAGACACGCAAGACCAAAGCAGCGCAGGCGCTGCCAACTATCCCCAAAGAACTCATTGACCAGTTCGTGAATGGCCCCATGAGCGCAGAGGCGGTAAATGCCGCCTCGATGGCGTTCAAGAAGGCGTTGATTGAGCGCGCGCTGGGCGCCGAACTCACCCACCACTTGGGCTATGCCTCTGGTGCAGACAAGCCCCTTGATGCCAAGAACCACCGCAATGGCGCCTCAGCCAAGACCGTGCTGACCGAGGATGGCCCCCTGCGTATTGAGGTCCCACGTGACCGCACAGGCAGCTTTGAGCCTCTGCTCATCCCCAAGCACGAACGCCGCTTCACCGGCTTTGACGACAAGATCGTGGCCATGTACGCGCGTGGCATGACGGTACGCGAGATTCAAGGCTTTCTGGCCGAGCAGTACGGCACAGAAGTCTCACCAGACCTGATCAGTTCGGTCACGGACGCGGTGATGTCCGAGGTGACGGCCTGGCAGGCACGTGCCTTGGAGCCCATGTACCCCGTGGTCTTCTTTGACGCACTGCGGGTGAAGATTCGCGAAGACGCGGTGGTGCGCAACAAGGCCATCTACCTGGCGTTGGGCGTACGCCCCGATGGCACACGCGACATCCTGGGCCTGTGGATAGAGAGCACCGAGGGCGCGAAGTTCTGGATGAAGGTGTTCAACGACCTCAAGACGCGCGGTGTCAACGACATCCTGATCGCAGTCACCGATGGCCTCAAGGGCATGGCCGAGGCCCTGGGTGCTGTGTTCCCTGCCACCACCCTACAGACCTGCATCGTGCACCTGATTCGCAACAGCCTGGACTACGCGTCATGGAAGGACCGCAAGGCGCTGGCAGCGGCCATCAAGCCGATCTACACAGCACCCAGTGCCGAAGCCGCCTTGAGTGAACTGGATGCGTTTGAACAGGGGTCATGGGGCCAGAAGTTCCCCACCGTTGTGGCGTCATGGAGGCGTGCCTGGGACAAGGTGATTCCCTTCTTCGCCTTCCCGGCTCACATCCGGCGCGTGATCTACACGACCAATGCCATTGAGAGTGTGAACGCCAGACTACGCAAGATCATCAAGACGCGGGGGCACTTCCCAACGGACGATGCGGCCACAAAGCTGATCTGGCTGGCACTGCGAAACATCACGGCTGATTGGGACCGGGCAGGCAGAGATTGGAAGGAAGCCATGAACCAGTTTGCGATTCTCTACGACGACCGGTTTACCAAACAATTCAATTAAGATGAAATCCGCTTGCCCAATACTGTGGGCGAGTATCTCCGCCTCACACACAGAAATTCAGACACTCCCACCGGCGTCGATGAAGATCAAAAAATTTACAAGGCGGCGCTATATCACATGAGCGTCGCCATGAAGCCTGTTCTGACCTTTTTGAGAGAGCTTGCACAAGAAACTACAGCATTCAATGAAGGCACTCTGAAAGAGATGCCTCTAGCAGCATCGCTTACTTCCGCTAAGTCAGTTCGGATTCTTGAATCTGCAACCATGGATGTCTTTATGAGGCCGGAGAAATTGATTCCCGCCGATGAAGCAAAAGTAGCCCATATCCAATACCGCGTGCCACTTGAACGTTACGAATTAGCAAGAGCAGCACTGTCGGCAAACACAATGAAAGAGGTTGGAGAACAGACCTTCGATTATTTCTATACGTATGAGTGCAAAGATGAGTAACTCTGGTAGAAAAATCAACTACTCCGTTCGGCCCGCTAAAAATGTTGAACGAAAAATGATGAGAGACTTCTTTTTGAGACTCTCACATTTCGGTCGAATAGAGGACTATCGATATATAGGTTTTGGATCGAAGTATTTTTCTGATTTTATTATCTTCCATCGACACCTAAATATATCAGAAATGATAAGCATCGAGGCAGACACAAATAACAGAGCCAGATATGAATTTAATAAGCCCTACTCAAATATTCGCATGGAGTGGGGGCACTCTTCCGAGGTTCTGCCAAAGTTAGCTCAATCAGCCAAGAAAACAATCTATTGGCTCGACTATGACGGTGCGTTTGAACCGTTTATGCTGCAAGATGCAGCTATTGTTGCCGAAGGAATTTCCTCGGGCAGCGTATTTTCTGTTTCATTTAATTGTCAGCCTCCTGAATTCGTGGATGGCGACATAGATGGCCTTAAAGATGCCTTGATTAAGCAGGTAAACAAAAAGAATATCCCTGCAAACCTCGATCTCAGAGGGTGGAAATCCAGCCGAAATAATGCCATTTTTCTTAAAAATTGCATTAGAGACGAAATCGGTGCAATTCTGAAGGATAGAAATCTAAGTGAAGAAAACAGTGCATTAAAGATGAAGTTCGAGCAAAGACTATTCTTTACCTATGCAGATGGCGCCCCGATGGCTACGGTAGCTTTCTTGTTCTTCAATGAAGGGGATGAAAAATACATTGGCAACTGTAGATTGGATGACTTGTATTTTTCAAGAAATGGTGACGAGCCTTTTGACATCACTATGCCCAATCTAACAATAAAAGAGATACGGCATTTGATGGAAATTAGACCCGATCAATCCAAGCTAAACGAAAAAATATTTACACCCAAAGATGCGGAATCTCTCTGGCAGAACTATCGATACTTTCCCGGCTTCTCTGAGATTGAGGCATTTTAGGCCAATGCCTTTTGCATAGACACGGAAAGACTTAGCTCGATTAACAGGTCATCCTCTCTTCTGCTAACTAGGTATGAAAGGCCTCGATGCACATGCAAGAGGAAGGTTTGCCTGATCGCCTCTTCAGAAACCCGTTTGCCCTCAGACTGCAGCCGAACGACCAGCAGGTTTGTGTAAAGAGCTTCTTGCCCCCCCGTGAAGGTGCGCCAGTCAATCTCCAAGCCTCCCGCGAAGGAAAAATTTTCCTCTGGAGGCACTGAAGGGTTGGCCAGTGACATGCAGAGGGCATGGCGGCAGATCGCATTGTTGTGCTCGATGCCCGTACGGCGCTTCAGTGTGGCCAGTTGATTGCGCGCGGAGGCGCTGAGCTTGATTCGTTCCATCAGTGCATCCCTGCGCCGTGCACCCGGCGAGCGGTCGTGCATCCGGTGCTGTCGTCGTAGCTGAGTTCGTATTCTTGGCTATTGAAAGGTTGAAGGGCTGTGTACGCCGGCCCTTCAACCTCTTGGTCGGTAGAAAGCACCACCACCTGGTGTGAGACCGTGGCGAAAAAGCCTTTGATCAATGCAGACCGATGCTGCTGATCCAAGCGAGCCAACGGAGTGTCCACCACCACAGGGAATCGTCCCTTCCTCTCCTTGATCAAGGCACTGAGCACGGACGTTGCAAGCAGTTGCCGCTCACCAGCGGACAGGCGATCCATCGGTAGTTCCTGCTGCTTGCTGTCGAGAATGCTGACCCGATAAGTTTGAGGATCCACCACAACAGAGGTCATGAGGTTGCGCTTGCGAAGCAGCTTCTGAAACTCGGTGGTAATCATGCTGGACAACCACTGCGCCTTTGAAGCCAGCAAACGATCTTTGAACAGCACCAGTGCCTTACGAGCTCTTGCGGAGGCATCAAGGCTCTTAGCCTCCATCGATCGATCACGGAACTCGGCACCGAGGCGATCTTGAGCGGCCTTCAAACGCATACTTACGTGCGTTATATTGCTCTGGACGTCCTCCAGTTGCTGAACAACCTGGGACAGGCGAACTGCGGCCAATGACGCGGTCTTGCTCCGCTCCTGAAGCTGAACCAAGATGCCCGAGACCTGCTCCTCAGCGGGAATCTGGCCGATGCGCTGCTCGGCCCTGTCCACCTGGGTTTGCGAGTCCTGGATCTGCTCCAGTTGCCGTCCCACCCGTGAACGGGCGAGCTCAAGCTGGCGTTCGGTATCACGCGGATCAGCATCAAGCATGCGGGGCGCACTCGGGCCACGAGTGGCTGTGTAGGATTTCAGATCCGCATCGAGAGCCTGTCGCAGAGCAACCGTACTGCCCTTGGGAAGGCCCTTTTCCAGGGCGGCCAAGATGCGCTGATCGCGCTTCTTGAACTCTTGCCCCAAGAGCTTGGAGAGCTTGACCTTTTGGTCTTGCTCCCAGGCCTGCTTGTACTGCGACCACAGTGAAGCGGCCCAGGCGATCGGAAGCACGGGGTCTGACATCGCATCGATCAGATCAGCGCGCGAGGTCTCAACGGCTTTGCGGGCGTGAACCACAGTGCTGCGGATCTCCGCAGCTTGCTCGTACGCGACCAAGCCCTTGCGCTGCGCCTCAGCATTGAAGCGGTTCAAGGCGATGTCGGCTTGATCAGCCAAGTTCTGAGCTGAGGCCTTCTCTTGTGTCAGGGTTTCTACCTTGCGCTCCAACTCTTCAAGCTGTGCCTGCCAATTCAACAGGTTGGCGCGGGCCGCATCGAACGCCTCAGAGCTTCCTTTGTTCTTGAGGACCGCTCGGCGCTCAAGGGCCTTCAGGTCGTTTGACAGTGCGTCGATACCGCCGATGCCAAGAAAGACTTCAGTGGCACGCTTCAGCAGCTCTGGCAGTCGATCCGGATTGGCCAGAGCTTCGATCTTTTCGCCATCGAAGAGGAATAGCTGAACCAGCTCCGCTGGAAGGATAGAGCCGATGAACTCGTCCCAACCTTGCGAAAAATCAAGGTCTATGCTGCCATCCTCCGAAACCGAAATCTGCTCATTCAAGGTCTCGCCACGCACCGACCACTCGCGGCGCACAAGCAGTTGCCGACGAGCAGCGCCGATCTCCACCTCAACGGCGATCTCCACAATCGAGTTGCCGAGGGTATCGCGCCGCTTCAACCCGAGAATCAGTTGCTCGTACTCTGATCGCTTGAGGTCGGCAAGTGCCTTCTGACCATACAAACCCACCTGCAGTGCGGTGAGCAGGGTTGTTTTTCCGCTACCGTTGAGCGCCTTGATCAGGACAACAGGCTTCCCTGTCTTGACTGACAAATCGATGGTTTGGCGTTCTCGAAAAGGTCCTAGGTTTTCAACGGACAGAGCTTTGATTGTTATTCCTGCCATACATCATGCAATCATGGTCGTGCCATCGGAGGCATCGCCATCCGGTTCCGATTCACTTGACGCGCTGGACTTTGCAAACTCCAGGGCTTCTTGTTCATTGCGGAAGGCGTATTGGCGCAATACACCTTCGAGCTTATCCAAATGCTTGGACCGCTTATGAGATTCAATGGACTGAAACTGCAACGCAAGCAGACTGCGAGTGAGTTTGTACAACTCCTGCGCAGCTTCCGTTTCCGATTCAACTTCAGTGGAAACCTGCCGCAGGATTGTCAGGTCACCCCGATCAAGCGGGACTTGCTCCATGTCTCGCCCGGGATAAGCGACTCCCAGCACATCAGCGTATACCTTAGGAACCAGGTCCTCAATCTCGCCCTTCTCTTCAACCCAAATGCGGCGAATTTCTTCCAACTCTGCAACAGAGATCAGCTCAATCAGTTGGGTACCCTGCTTGTGGTCAGATTCCTGCACCAACTTCTGCGTCTGCAAGAGCTCCTTGAGCAAAAATTCGCGACGCTGCTGTGTATAGGGCCCATGCACCAACTGGTCCCGGAACAAGGTCAGACGCCCGTTCAGACGCCGAAAATCACGCTCATCGCGGTCCTCAACCGCAAGGTTCTTGTTGCGGAAGTCAAGGATGGGCTGCATCCATTGCTTCTGATCATCGTTCTGAATCATGGCTTGCATGGACTTGTCCTGCGTGACCATCGTACAGACGTAGCAGCCGAATCGACTATCACCGCAGCTCGATGTCGAGGTGTCCACCACGATGGGGCATTCCGCATCAGGTGTCGCGCCTCGATAAATGCCGAAAAGCTCCTGGTTGTCGAGGCCCCAGGGGTTGGGCGTAGTGATTAGGTACTCCCAAACATCATCACTGGTCCAACTCTCAATGGGGGGATAGACCCAGACTCTCGACAGCTTAGGGTCCTTGTTCTTGCTCAAACGATCTCTTGTGCTGCCCTTGTACTGATCCATGACCTTGTCACGGGCCTGGCTCTCACCACGTCGCTGTCCCAATACAAGGATCGCTTCCCCTTGTGACTCTGATAGCTTCTGAATGAACTCCGTCGAGGTGCTGATTTTTAGCCGATCAGTGCACCAGCGAAATTTGGGCCGAGGTGCCGGATAGCCCTTTCCGATTAGATTCACCCAGAAACGGTTACCCACGGCAGGGGTCAATCGTTCTGCCTTGATATTCAGACCTTGCTGCTTAGCTGCCACGTCGATACGCAACAGAGATGTTTGCACCCACGCCGCAATGACTGGGTTCTCAACCAAAGTATCGGTGCTGATCACATAGACCATCTTGGTGCGCTCTTCCGGCGGCAAACCCGCTAACGCCGTCCACACCAATTGCAGGCTAGCGGTCGAGTCCTTACCGCCGCTGTAGCCCACAATCCACGGCATAGAGTCAGAACGGAACAGGGTCTGAATCTCCGCCACAATCTGATCTGCTGTCATGGTCATGCTGTTCTCTTTGTACGAGCGCGCTTCGGCGCACGCGCCGCAGCCCAAGCCTCTTCCGCCACAGTTTCTTCCGGCGTCAAATCCAGGCCAAGCACTCTTTTGATTTCATTGCAGGTCAGGGTAATGTTTTGCCCTGACTTTGCCATGCTGCCACCGACCATGGCGCGCCCTTCCCAGGTGGCCGCATTGCTCCGCAACCAATCCACGGTTCGCAGCCGCTTCACACGTTGAGCGCGCTCCGCCGCTGGCAGTTGCTGCAGTGATCGACCGGCGCGTCCCAACGCCTGGAGCACGATGGCATGGGAATGAATGAAGTCACGGCGGACATCACCAGAGGTGATGCGTGACTCGCGAACATAAGTCCACTCGGGAATCTGCTCTCCGATCATCTCCCAGAACGCCAAACACTTGACAGAGGCCGCGTGAAAGTCTTCCAGTTCACTCTCCGTCAGTAGCTCGGTTGTGGCGAAGTGAAGAGCGCTCAGCGTGAAGAGGCTGCGGGATCTGGGAGACAGGGAAGACCGTTCAGACTCAATGAGCCCTTTGAAGACTTTGGAAGTCAACGACAGATGACGCGCCACATTGGCCGTCGCACTGCGATGGTCATAGAGCACACCCAGTGAAGCAGAAGGCTTGACGGCATGCCGATTGAGGTCGGCGAACATCTGCTGGCACCGCTTCAACCCTCGGTCCATAAAGAACACGACCGCAATGGTTTCGTCGCCAAGCTCTGGCGCATTATCCAGAGCTTGAACGATAGCGGCCCGTCGGTGTTGCCCATCATTGACGACGAATTTCGAAGTCATGGACACTGTTAAGCTACCCATGCGATAGCTCGCTGACCCATCACCGCCCACGGACTCGAACTTCAGGTCGCCATCAACTGAAACCGTGATGGCGGAGAAGGTATAGCTGTCTTGGTTGTCTACGATGTAACGCGCGATCTCTGGAACACGAGCCTTGTTGAGTGTTCGTTGAGCACGCAACTCCGGCACAAGCTCTTCATCATCAAAGACAAAGAGCTTGCGCAACAAACGCAGAGGGCACATCGAGACATAGAATTCCCGTCCCGCCTGCACCCCTCTGATCGCCGGGAAAGTGTAGGAAAAAGCATCAGCCATATCAACCTAGCATTCTAGCTTGTTTGTATGCCTAATAACAAACGTATGGGTGTTATGGACAACAGTATTGGCACCCGGGTTTCTCAATTGACTGGGCACTGCTTTCGGCGCCCTGCCTCCGGGCTCGCGCTTTTCGCCAGCGCTTCCAGTCGAATCGCGGCCATGCGGCATCGATCTCCCACGTCTGCGTCCTGCGTACTGCGCTTGCTCTTAACTCTATGATACGGGGTGGGAGCCATACGGTTCCATTCATTCGACTATGCGATTTCCGATCTGCTTAAGTTCTGTGTTGGTTAACCGGTGTCTCCCGTACGCGATCCCAACACCTTTGCGTTCATTGTCTTGAATCCCCGATCCCTCTTCATGAACGATTCCAGCATATGCGGAATCAGCGTGACAGCATCCACCGGCTCACCGTAAGTCTGCGCGTGCAACGCGGCATAGCGCTCCAGATTAACCTTAAGCGCAGCAGTCACGGCAATGGTCAGCTTCACAGTTTCGGTGTTGGGCAACGGCCCCAGCCGCAGTTTGCCAACGTTCGTGCTCATTGCGGCACCCCTCTCACAAAAAACAGCGGCTGGTATGGCCGCAAAATCAAATCCTTACTCACCATCACCCGCATCGGAAACCCAGGCCGAATCGTCAGCGTCGGTTGAATACTCACATTCCGCTTGGTGATCTCCTGCCCCACCTGGTTGAAGGTATCCTGCGCACCCTGGCGCACTGCAATGATCACCTTGCCATCAGTACCGGTACGGTCCGGCGCCGCCAGCTCAGCCCCAACACCCAACAGCGTGGACAGCGCCGCACCGGCAAGAATCCGATCCCAATGCCAATCAACACCATCCTCCAGCCCGGCATAGCCCGCCGGATCAATTCCAGGCAAGCGGTCCAGCGCAATTGACGAGGTATCGGGCAGGATCAGCCGTGTCCACACCAGCAGCACCCGGCGCTGACCGAAAGCCACCTGGCTGTCATAACGCCCAATCAAGCGCGAGCCTTGCGGAATCAACAGATAGCGCCCCGTCACCGTGTCGTACACCGCCTCCGTCACATTGGCGATAACCTGCCCCGGCAAGTCTGAGTTGATGCCTGTCACCAGCGCTGCCGCAATGACAGTCCCCGCCATCACTTGATAAGGCGAGATGGTCATCTGCAGGCTGGCAAGATTACGCGTAGCCGTGTCGCCCGCATTCGCAACAAAGGCTGTCTTTTGATCCTGCCGGTTCTGCGCAGCGGTCGGGTCGGCGGACTGCCCAGTGGCAGTAACCGGCCCCATCGGATTGAATGGCTGATTGCCAGACACTGATACGGATGGACTGCCAGCAGCAGCCGTGCTCACAGTGGCTGCCGACTTGGTGCCATTGCCACTGCTGCGGAAGAACACCGCAGAGCGTGCCGCCTCCTCCGCATCACGCAGCTGTGTCAAACGATCTGCATGCGCTGGATCGTTGTATGCCGCCGATACATTGGCTTGGCGCTGGCGTTCCGCACTGACGATGGCAGGCCCCAGATCACCCGGTAGCGGTTCACCTAAAACCGGTATAGCGGATTTGGCCGGAGACGGTATCTTCGAGTAATCCTTGGGCAACTGGTCCAAACTCTCGGCCCGCGAGACCCTATCCACGTTGACCAACTCCGTGGCTGGGTTTCGCTCGCGTTTCTGCGACTGCAGCGACCACAAGGCGCCCCCGAATACGGCAGCGGCCAGCGTGCCTGCACCGAACGCCAGCATGCGCCGGTTCAGCCTCACCACCGGACGCGGCGGAGCACGCAAAGTCATGCTGTCCGGATCAACCTTCGGAGGCAATGGCGTGTCAGCCTGCGGTGTGGCGGGCGTACTCATGCTCAGTTCCTCCGTGCCGTACTGGCAACCCCATCGGTGCGCTCAATCCGCACCACCTGGGCCTTGTCTGCCCCCAGCCGCAGCTCGGCGGCACCGAACAACCGGTCCACCACGTAGTACGGCGAACGGAAACGGTAATTCACGAGCTGTCCATCGCCCTGCGGCCCAATCACGAACAGTGGCGGCAATTCACCCTGTGCAATGCCCCCAGGAAACTGGATGTACACCCGCTGCCCGTCATCAAAGGCGCGCAGCGGCTTCCAGGGCGGACTGTCACCCGTGATGGCATAGCGGAACCTGATCTGCTCCAGCGACAAGCCGGAATCCACCGGCGCTGCAGCTTGAGCCTGCTGCGCCTGCTTCTGCAAGGCCAGCATCCGGTCCTTAGGATAGTCCCAGGACACCGAAGCCATCCAGGCCTGCGGCGTCGAAGACAGCTCCAGCAGGTACATGCGCCGGTTCGTGGTGATGACTAGGTTGGTCTTCAGACCGGTGCGGGTGGGTTTTACGAGAACGGTCACGCGCAAGCTGGTGCCTGCGCCGCTGGCCGTGTCCCCCACAATCCAGCGCACCGTGTCGCCCGCCGATACCGTCACCAGCTCTTCGCCCTCTTGCAGCGCGACGACGGTGACCCGGCCTGGACTCGTATAGACCTGGTACAACGCGCCATCGGCATACGGCCAGACCTGGATGGCATTGACGTAGCCCTCCCGACTCGGTGCCACGCGTGCCTCCAGATTGGCGCGTGCGACACGGACCTTTTCGTCGATGGATTCCGGTGCGACCTTCGTCTCCGCTTCTGCCGATAGCGGCTTCAACTGCGCCGGCAGTGGCAGTGGTTCAGACAGCGTCACCACCTCAATAGGTTTGGGTGCGTCCGGCAACAGCTGCGCAGCAACGGGTTCATCCAGTGTGATCGTTGGCGGCGGCTTGCCGTGCGTGGCACAGCCGGTGACGGTCACCAAGGCGGCGACCATCACCAACGGCAAAGCGTAACTACGGATTCGTGTCTTCATGGTTTTACTCCTTGTGTCGCTTCGAGTTCACGGCTCCAGGACAGGCCGTTGACGTAGATGCCCAGTGGATTGCGGCGCAAGCGCTCTTCCGTGCGAGGCGGCTGCAGCACCACTGAAACCACTGCTGTCCAGCGTTCGATGCCCGAAGGCGCGCCATTTGCATAGCTGCGCTCGATCCAGCGCATCTGGAACGAGGATTCACTGGCCCGCACAACGCTGGTGACTTCCACTGAGACAGAGTTCTGCCCGATGCGCGCAAAAGGATCATTGGCCCGCGCGTACTCATTCAGCGTGGCCGCACCCTTGTCCGTGGTGTATTCATAAGCTTCCAGCCAGTTCTGCCGTACCACGATGGGATCGATCGACAGCGAGCGCACGTCGGTCAGAAAGCGCGCCAGGTGGTAGGCAATCTGCGCATCATTTGGTTTGTACGGCGTGGCAGCTTCACCAACTGCCCGCACCTGACCCGCGCTGTCCACCTCGACGACATAGGGTGTCACGATGGACTGTGCGGATCGCCAGACCAATCCACCCGCCATCAGCAAAGCCAGGGACAAGCAGCCAAAGGCCATCAGCCGCCAATTCTTGGCCTGTACGCGGGCATTGCCAATGCGGTTGTCCCAGACCTGCGCTGCAGCCTGGTACGGGGTGACGGGTTCGGGCGTGTCCGAGTAGCGCACCTGGGGTCGTTTGAACAGCATGTAGATTTCCTCAATGGTTGGAGTCGTCGCGCAGGCTCGGACTGGCTCCGCCCCCGCCGTGGTCACCGGAGCGCAGGGTGTGCGCAGCAGTAGAAATGCCATGCGACAAACGCTGGTTGCGTTGCAGGCGTTTCGCCCAGGCGGGTGCAGGGGGTGGTGTGTCGGACGTCGTTGCATTCGCGGCAGTGCCGGCGCCTGCGGCTAAAACCGGCTCAGCCTCCCCGGCAGCCGCCGATGCGACACGATCCTTGACGGCCTTGGCCCCTGCCGCAACACGCTGGCCAACCGCGCTCGCACCGCTCTTCGCCACGTTGGCAAGGCCCGCACCCGCAGCGCGCACACCGCCACCGCCGGATGCGGCGGCACCGGCCTGGTAGGCTGACTTCGCTCCACCGGCCATCGCGCTCGCCGAACGGACAGCGCTGGCACCTCCGCCAACGGCCGCGCGTGCCGCACCCGGCACCATGCGCGCACCTGCGGCTACGGCCGCACCGCCTGAGGCAATCGCCGCACCACCCGCCACGGCAAGACCTGCGGCACCGAGCGCGGTTCCTGCTGCCGCACCCGCACCCAACTGCGGCGCCCCCGATACCAGACCAGTCGCAATACCGGGGCCAAAAATCCCCAACCCCAGCAGCGTGAGCGATGCCAGCATGATGACCAGCGCATGGTCAATGGAGGGCTCGGTCCCCGGTGGCATCTGGAACTCCGCAAACAAACCCGAACCAATACCGACAATCACGGCCAATACCAGCACCTTGATCCCGGACGACACCACGTTGCCCAGCACCCGCTCGGCCAGGAACGCCGTCTTGTTCCACAAGGCAAAGGGCACCAGCACAAAGCCCGCCAGCGTCGTTAGCTTGAATTCGATCAGCGTCACAAAGAGCTGAACCGCCAGCACGAAGAAACTCACGATCACCACCAGCCAGGCCAGGAACAGCACGCTGATGACGTCCAGATTGGCGAACACCTCCGGAAAGCCCGTCAGGTCGCTGATCTGCGCCATGATGGGCCGACCCGCATCCACACCGGCTTGCGCCAGCCGCCCCGGCTGCAACAACTGCGCCTGGGTCATGCTGGAACCGGACGCCACCAGTCCGAGTCCCGCAAAGGAGCGGAACACGATGCCCGCCAGGTTGTTGAAGTTGCCGATGATGAAGGCAAAGGCCCCGACGTACAGCACCTTCTTGACCAGCTTGGCGATCACGTCGTCGCCACCCCCACTGGCATGACTCATCGCCCAGAACAGACCGGCCAGCGTCATGTCGATCCCGACCAGTGTGGCCGTCAGGAAGGCCACCTCGCCATGCAGCAGGCCAAAGCCCGAATCGATGTAGCGCGAGAAGACGTCCAGAAAGCGGTCGATGACCGACAAATCGTTCATGACGGTTCACTCTTAGCTCTGGCCGGTGGCGTCGCAGTCGGAGTTGGCACGGGATCGCTTGCATACGGCGATTTGCCACCACCCATGAAGCGACGCCGCGTGGCCTCGGACACCGCAGCGCAGACAGCATCCCCCACCTTGACATGGTCAGCCTTGCACTGGGCTCTCAGTTCCTTCAGACGCTCGAGATTCGCAACCAGTGATTCGACCGTGTCGGTCGGCACCGACTTGCCGCAAGCCGCGATCAACGATATTGACACCGCAAGCGCAATGACCAAAAGCTGTTTCATGGCGACCCCCTCAGTTGCTGTAGAAGTTGACCGTGTACGGGGTGTAGGGCGTACCCTCCCCCTGAAACCGCCGCCGCACCTCGCGCGCGCGTTCCTGCACCGCCACCTGCCGCGCCTGCTCCAGCGCGGTGGCCCGGTCCTGCGTGATCTGTAGCTGCTGCGCCTGGATGGTTTGGCGCGACTGCAGGGCCAGCAACTGGTTGGTTGCCTGCATGGCCTGCAAGGCACCGACAGCGGACTGGCTGCGGTTCACCAGGTCCGTCAAGGTTTGTTCGTCGGATGCAAAGTTCTGCACCGCCTGCGACTGCACCTTGGTTGCAGTACGCAGCGCCTCCAGCGAGTTGCGCCAGCGCTGGCGCGCATCCAGCGCCATCTGACTGCCGGACGTGGATGCGGAATAGGCATTCGGGTACAGACGGGTGAATTCCGCTTCCATCTGCGACACGTTGAAGGCCAGGCCCTGCGCCTGCTGGATCAACTGGTTCGTCGCGGCCAACGCCGCACGCAGTTGGGCCAGCGCGCTGAAGTTCAAACCCGTCAGGTTCTTGGCTTGGTTCATCAGCATCAGCGCCTCGTTCTGCAACTGCCGGATCTGGTTGTTGATCTGCTCCAGCGTATGGGCGGCCGTCATGATGTTCTGCACTAGGTTCGTTGGATCGAACACGATGTCGCCGACGCCAAAAAGCGCGTGCGCCGGCGGCGCGATACCAAGGGCGAGCGCGCTGGCGACGGCCAGGGCAGCCATGCGGGGCTTGAGGAAAGATTGGCGGTTCATGGCGATTTCTCCTGCGTGGTTGAGGAAGGGGACGGAAACGACGGAATCAGGTCCGCAGCCCAGTCCAGGCCGCGATGGCGCAGCCAGGCAGCTGCAAAGTCCGCGGGCGGGACGGATGCCGACACCGCATCCATGGCGCGCTGGTCCTCGGGCTTGGCAGCAGCGGCAAACGCCAGCGCCACCGGCCCGAGTCCCAAGTCAAAGACCCGGTTGCCCAGGCGCGACTGGTAGTAGTAATCCCGTTTGGGCTGCGACTGGGCGACGATGTCAATCTGTCGGCTGTTGAGGCCAAAGCCTTCGTAGATGACGCGAATCTGCGGTTCAGTCGCCTGAGGATTTGGCAAGAAAATGCGACTGGCGCAGCTCTCAATAATGGCCGGGGCAATGGCCGACTCCTTGATGTCCGCCAGCGACTGCGTGGCAAAGATCACCGACACATTCTTCTTGCGCAAGGTCTTCAACCACTGGCGGATGCGCGAAGCAAACACCGGATCGTCCAGAAACAACCAGGCTTCGTCCAGAATCAAGAGCGTCGGCGCCCCGTCGAAGCGTTCCTCGAAGCGCGCGAACAGGTAGCCCAGCACGGCCAGCATTGCCGCCTTGCTGTGCATCAGTTCCTCCATCTCGAAACCCTGCACGTCGGCGGAACCCAATCGGTCTGCATCCGCATCCAGCAGCTTGCCGTGCGCGCCACCCAGCACATAGGGCTGCAGGGCCTGGCGCAAGACGTTGGACTGCAGCAGCACCGACAAGCCCGTCATGGTGCGTTGGTTGACCGGCGCGCTGGCCAGGCTGTTCAGGGCCGACCAGACCGCATCCTTCTCGGCCGGACCGACGGCTACGCCTTCGTGAATCAAGCGCCCCGCTATCCATTCGGCAGCCCAGGCGCGGTAACCATCCTGGTCGATGCGCGCCAGCGGCTGAAAGGCGATGGTGTTGTCCGCTTCTCCATCAAAACCCAGGTCATAGTGCTCGCCGCCCACCCCGAGAATGGTGGCCCGTATGGAGCGCCCCATGTCAAAGGCCAGAATGCGCGAACCTGCATAACGACGGAATTGCATAGCCAGGGTAGCCAGCAAGACCGACTTGCCCATACCGATGGGACCCACCACCAGCGTATTGCCCACATCGCCAATGTGCGTGACCAATCGGAACGGGGTTGCACCATCGGTGCGGGTCACGATCAGGGGTGGCCCATCCAGGTGCGCATTGCGCTCCTGCCCGGCCCAGACCGCAGACACCGGCATCATGTGGGCCAGGTTCAAACTCGAAACAATGGGCTGGCGCACGTTGGCATACGCATGTCCCGGAATCGACGACAGCCAGGCATCCACCGCATTCAAGGTCTCGGGGATCGTCACGAAGCCCCGGCTCTGAATGGTTCGCTCCACGGCACGCAACTTCTCGTCAGCGGCCGTGGCATCCGCATCCAGTACCGTCACGGTCGCAGTCACATAGCCGAACGACACCTGGTCGCTCCCCAGTTCCTGCAGGGCAGCATCGGCATCGCTCGCCTTGTTCGAGGCATCGGAATCAACCAATGGGCTTTCGTGCTGGAAGAGGGTCTCGCGCAGTAGTGCGACGATGTTCTTGCGCTTGGAAAACCACTGGCGACGCAGGCGCACCAACTCACGCTCAGCTTCAGCCTTATCCAGGCACAGGAAACGCGTGCTCCAGCGGTAGGCAAAACCCAATCGGTTCAAGTCATCCAGCAGCCCCGGCCAGGTCGAGGTCGGGAAGCCGCGCACCGACAGCACACGCAGGTGCTGATTCCCCAGCATGGGTGCCAGCCCGCCCGTCAGTGGTTCGTCCGCCAACAGCGCATCCAGGTGCATAGGCACCTCGGGTACTGCCACCGGATGCCGGCGCGCGGACACGCAGCCATGCAGGTAGGTCAAGGTCTGGCCGTCGTTCAGCCAGGCAATCTCAGGCATCACCCCTTCGAGCAGGCCAAAGAAGCGTTCGGTCTCCGACACGAAGCCTTCCAGCCGCTCGCGCCAATCCACGCCTTCAACCTTGGTGTTCTCGTACAGCAGTTTGGCGGCACGCGCCTGGGACTCCTCGGGCGGCAGATACAGCAGGGACAGGTGGTAGCGACTCTCGAAGTGACTACCAGCCTCTTCGAAAGCCGCCCGGCGTTCTTCATCCACCAGCCAGGACAGCGGCTCCGGGAAAGAGGACTCGGGATAGTCCGCCGCTTCGCGCCGCTCAGCCTCCACGAACAAGGCCCAGCCAGACCCCAGCCGACGCAAAGCGTTATTGAGTCGCGCAGAGGTCGCGACCAGCTCCCCCAGCGTGGCACTGTCCAGGTCCGGCCCCCGAAACCGGGCCGTGCGCTGGAATGAGCCGTCCTTGTTCAGCACGACCCCCGGTGCCACCAGCCCGGCCCAAGGCAACCAGTCGGCCAGCAAGGCCGGGCGCTTGCGGTATTCGGCGAGGTGCATCATGCGGTGTTCTCCATGGCTTACCTCACACGTCCAGCAGCACGCGGTGCTTGATGTGCCGTGCGAAGACCTGCATGAACTGCGGGTCCAGGCGGGCACCCCAGACCGCCAGCGAGTGGCCGATGATCCACAGCGCGATACCCGGCAGCCAAAGCTGCAGGCCCAGCCCGACCGCAGCAGCCAGCGTGCCGTTGGCAATCGCTACGGTGCGCGGCGCACCACCCAGCAGGATGGGTTCGGTCAGGGACCGGTGCAGCGGAATCTCAAAACCACTGGCAAAACCCGGCGCGTTGGCCATGGTGGTACTGGCAGCGTTCACGCCAGCACCGCTCCACCCGAGAAGCTGAAGAAGGTCAGGAAGAACGAGGATGCGGCAAAGGCGATCGACAGCCCGAACACGATCTGCACCAGCTTGCGAAAACCCCCGCTGCTGTCGCCAAACGCCAGCGTCAGGCCCGTGGTAATGATGATGATCACCGCCACGATGCGCGCCACCGGCCCCTGGACCGATTCGAGGATGGACTGCAATGGTGCTTCCCATGGCATGTTCGAGCCGGCCGCAAAGGCAGGCAAGGTAACGGCCAGTAATAGCGCGCCAATGGCGGCGGCCTGGAGGACTGGTTTTACGTAAATGCGTGAAGTCGTCATGACGGTTCTCCGGTGGTTGGTAAGTTGGTGGCGGGTGAAATGGATGGAAATGCAGGCATCAGATCGGTACTGAGCTGGTAGCCGTGGCTGTCAAAGCCGATGACCCGTGCAATCTCCTGCACGCGCCTATGCCGACCTCGCCCGGCGATGAAGACGATGACGTTGACCGCCTCGGCGATCAGTGCGCGAGGCACCGTGACAGAGACTTCCTGGATCAGTTGCTCCAGGCGAACCAAGGCTCCATGGGCCGAACCAGCGTGCACGGTGGCAATGCCACCGGGATGGCCGGTACCCCAGATCTTGATCAGGTCCAGCGCCTCGCCACCCCGTACTTCGCCGACGATCACCCGGTCGGGACGCAGTCGCAGCGTGGCGCGCACCAGGTCGGCCATGGTGCTGACACCCGGCTCGGTGCGCATGCACACGTGGTCATCGGATCGGCACTGCAACTCCACCGTGTCTTCGAGGATCATGACCCGGTCGCCGGTGTCGGCAATCTCGTCCAGCAGCGCATTGGCCAGCGTGGTCTTGCCGGTACTGGTGCCACCACATACGACGATGTTGAGCCGCTCGCGCACGGCGGCACGAAGAAACCCGGCTTGCGCCTCGGTCAGGATGCCATCGGCCACGTAGTGGTTCAGCGTCATGATGCGCAGCGCCCGCTTGCGGATGGCAAACGAGGGCGCACGCACCACCGGTGGCAGAACACCCAGGAAACGCTCCCCGGTCTCGGGCAGCTCGGCCGACAGAATGGGCGCCCCGGCATTCACCTCGGCCCGCACGTGCGCCGCCACTAGGCGGATGATCCGCTCTGCCACCGCTGGTGGTAGCGTCGTTCCGGTCGGGGCACGGCCAGAGCCCAGTCGGTCCAGCCACAGGGTACCGTCCGGGTTCAACAGCACTTCCACGACTTCCGGGTCTTCCAGTGCCGCAGCAATCTCCGGCCCCATGGCCGTGCGCAGCATCCGTATGCGGCGCTCCAGGGAGACGGCGGCGCTGCCACCGCCCTCTCCGTCCTTATCAGGCTTGCGAATCATTGCTTATCTCCCCTTCCTTGTGTTCTGGTGTAGTGGCCTGCGAAGTCCCGTCATCTGGAGTGACCTCTTCATGGACTTCGCGGACCAGGCTTCGCCCGCGCTGAATGTGGCGTGCGAGTTGTTCGACAAACTGGGCGTAGCGGGCACGGCCCTGCGCACGGGCGGCGTCCTGCTGGCCGTCGGGCACGGGTAGCGAGACCGTCAAAAAATAGCGGATGTAAAGCGCTACTGTTTCGATCAGGATGCTTTGGTCCCGCTCCAGCCGGTCAAACTGGCGCGAGAGACGGTCCAGCCGCTTGCCCATGGCCGCCTCGCGCTGGTCGGCTGCATCGGGTGAAAGGAACGACGCCAGCGCCGCCGCAATCACTGCCGACTTCGACACGCCCTTGTTCACGGCGAGCTGGTCCAGCCGCTTCGCGTGATCGGGCTCAATGAAAATATTGAGACGGGTCCGGCTCATAGTGCAATCCCGTCATCCGGGTCCAGTGCTGCGAGTCGCGCAGTGCGCTGCATTCTCTGGTCTGTATCCCCTATATCCCGCTCATCCCGCCTCTCCCGCTTCAGGCTGTGCGGCTGCAGTGGCATGTCGTCCTCGTCATCGAACACCAGCAGGTCGTCGACGTCCACTAAGGGCTGGGCATCCAACGCAAGGTCCAACTCCGGCTTGAGCTGATGGCCTCCCTCGTCGGCAAAGCCACCTGACGGGTTTGCGGTCAAGGCCTCCGACATGGCAGGAATCGCCAATCCACTCCAGTCGTCTGACCGCGGGGTAGGTTTGTCTGCATACCCGTCCAGCGCCAGCACCGGCGGCGCCAGCATCCGCCCCATGAAATTCCGGTCCTGGTAGTAGCGCAGTTTGGCGGCCTTGATCGGTGGATGGCCCGACACCATCACGACTTCTTCATCGGGTGGCAACTGCATCACCTCGCCCGGTGTCAACAGGGGGCGCGCGGTTTCCTGCCGCGAGACCATCAAGTGCCCCAGCCACGGCGCCAGCCGGTGACCTGCATAGTTGCGCTGCGCCCGAAGCTCGGTGGCAGTGCCCAGCGCTTCGGAGATCCGCTTGGCGGTGCGTTCATCATTGGTCGCGAACGCAATGCGCACATGGCAGTTGTCCAGGATCGAATGGTTCTGGCCGTAGGCCTTGTCGATCTGGTTCAAGGATTGCGCAATCAGGAAGGCTCGCAGACCGTAGCCGGCCATGAAGGCCAGAGCCGACTCAAAGAAGTCCAGACGCCCCAAGGCCGGGAACTCATCGAGCATCAACAGCAGCTTGTGCTTCCGGGCAATGCCGTCCGAGCCGTCCAGCGATTCGGTCAGTCGTCGGCCAATCTGGTTCAGGATCAATCGAATCAACGGCTTTGTGCGACTGATGTCCGACGGCGGCACCACCAGGTACAGCGATACCGGGTGCACGGCAGAAATCAGGTCGGCGATGCGCCAGTCGCAGCGCGAGGTGACTTCAGCCACCGTAGGGTCGCGGTACAGGCCCAGAAAGCTCATGGCAGTTGAGAGAACGCCGGAACGCTCGTTGTCACTCTTGTTAAGCACTTCGCGGGCGGCTGAAGCGACGACAGGATGGGTAACGTCGCCCAGGTGCCGTGTCGTCATCATCCGATGCAGCGTGATCTCGAATGGATTGGCTGGGTCGGACAGGAAGTTGGCGACGCCGCGCAGGGTTTTATCGTCACCGGCGTAGAGCACATGGAGGATGGCACCGACCAGCAGGGCATACGAAGTCTTCTCCCAGTGGTTGCGCCGCTCCAGCGCGCCTTCGGGGTCCACCAGGATGTCAGCAATGTTCTGCACGTCGCGCACCTCGTGCATGCCGCGCCGGACTTCGAGCAGCGGGTTGTATGCGGCTGAGCGCGCATCGGTGGGGTTGAACAGCAGACAGTGCGAGAAACGTGAGCGCCATCCTGCCGTCAGGGCCCAGTTCTCACCCTTGATGTCGTGGACGACGGCGGAGCCGGGCCAGGACAGCAGCGTCGGCACAACCAGGCCGACGCCTTTGCCAGAGCGAGTGGGTGCGAAGGCCATCACGTGTTCCGGGCCTTCGTGGCGCAGGTAGTCGCCCTCTTTGGTCCGCAGCCGACCGAGGAACACGCCAGCCGGTTGCGTCAGGCCCGCCGCACGAACCTCTTCAGGATCTGCCCATCGTGCTGAACCGTAGGTCGTGACGCGCTTTGCAAGGCGTGACCGCCAGACTGCCATTGCAATGGCAGCCCCCGTGGCGAGCAATCCGCTCGATGCCGCGATGATGCCGCCACGCAAGAAGACATCGGGCGCATAGGCATCGAAGAAGTACCACCACTCGAACAGACTCCATGGGTGATAGATCGGGGTGCCGAACAGGTCGAACCACGGCAGTCCGAGCCGCGACTGGTAACCCAGTACTGCCGCTATCCATTGGGTTGCGGTCCACACGCCGCATAGCGGGACGCCCAGCACTACCATGATTTGCCCAAAGAGGATACCGGTCGGCATTTACCACCTCATTCACATCTTCACTCGCACCTGTTCACATGCCACAGCGGCATCGTCGCCCGAGTTTGGAATCAAGTCGCATCACTTCACACTCATTGAGGCGTAGCCCAGCGAACGCCAGCGGGAATACTGAACCAAAGATTGAAGACATACGTACCTTCCGGAGCCGCAAGGGGCCGCAGCAAATCACGTGTTCGTGAAGTACGGGTGTCGACAGCCACCCTAAATCAAAAGGGGGTGACCTCAGACTTTTTCACATTCACAGTCCCATTCCGTCATTTTGAAAACCGTCTACGTATAAACCCCAGTAACATATTTAAAATTTACTCGTAACATATCACAACGTTATCGTAACGTATCAACAATAGGAGACATATGAAACATTCAGCTATTCAACGAAAGGTTTTTGTCGGCCTTGCGGCGCTCGGCTTGTGCATTGCGCACACGAGCAGCTTGGCAGAACCCACCGTATTCAAGATCGGCGGTGTGGTGTCTCTTTCGGGGACCTATGGCATCTTCGGCGAGGATATGCGTAAGGGTGTGGAAGTTGCCATTGAGCAGCGTGGCGGCAAGGTGCTGGGCAAGCCTATTCAAGTGATCTGGGAGGATGACGAGACCAAACCTCAGCCAGCCGTGCAAAAGACCACTCGACTCATCTCAGACGATGTGCAAATGATCTTCGGCGCAGTCAGTTCAGCCTCCACCATCGCAATGATGAATATCACCAAACAACGCAAGGTGCCACACTTGGTAACCATGTCGGCAGACGACAAGATCACTTTGCCTGGCGGCTCGCGTTACACATTCCGGACCTCCAACACGCTAGGCATGGAGCAGCGCATGGCGCTATCCTTTACCAAGGACAAAAAGCTCAAGCGAATCTATGGGGTGACGGCCGACTACCAAGCCACGCGTGATAGCTGGGAGTGGTACCGCAAGGAGGCCGAAAAAGCCGGCGTTGAAATCGTCGGTGACGATTTTCCACCGCTGGGTAACCGCGATTTCTCATCCATCGTGGACAAAATCGCGCGCTCCAATGCAGACGGTGTGGCTTTGTTCATGACAGGCTCGGACGTCATCACATTGACCAAGCAAGCAGGACAGGTGAACCTGGGTGCTACGCGCGCTATCTTTGGCCCGGTAATCGCCGACGAATCCATGGCGGCAGCCGTGGGACCCACCTCCATTGGAGTGCAGTCGGGCGTCCGTTACCACTTCTCAACGGACAACCCGGTCAATAAGGCCTTTGTTCAGGTCTACCGGGAGAAATACAACGAATTTCCTTCCAGTGCGGCAGGCGAGGCCTTTGACGGCATGTCGTGGTGGCTCGACGTGGTGGACAAGACCGGCTCCTGGGATAAAGAAAAGTGGATCACCGCGTTTGAGAATAGCGTACGCGAAAACTCTGTGGAAGGCCGCAAGACCATGCGAGCCTGCGACCATCAGGCTATGCAAGACGGCCTGTGGGGTGTGGTGGCGCGCGGAAAACCACCGCAGCCGGCCTATGTGATGAACATCGTCAAGGTGTTTCCGCCAAACGAGATGTTCGAGGCCTGCCAGCGCTGAACGCCACCGCGCGGGCTCCAATGGGAGCCCGCGCATTCCAGGCCCTTCGTTCTTCACAAAATACCGCCCATGTCCTCACTCATCATCGGTCTTAGCTTGGGAATGCTGTTGTTCCTGCTGGCATCTGGTCTCACGCTTATCTTCGGTATGTTAGGCGTCATCAACTTCGCCCACGGTGCTCTGTACATGCTGGGCGCGTACCTTGCATTCGACATCGGCCGGCGTACCGGCTCGTTCACAGCCGGCGTGGTGTTGGCAACGCTGCTGACGGGCGCCGCTGGTGCGCTGATAGAGCGCTTGGCGCTACGGCCAATTTACCAGCGCCCGCATTTCTATCAGCTCATTCTGACTTTCGGTTTCATTCTGGTTATTAGCGAACTAGTCAAGTTTACCTGGGGCCTCGGCTATCAGGAAGTCTCCATACCTCTTGCGCTGTCCGGCACGCTACAAATCTCCGGCAGCACTGTTCCCGTATACCGTTTGTTCGTGATCGCCCTGGGTTCGATAGTGTGCACAGGACTCTTCCTGTTGCTTGAGCGCAGCACCTTTGGCATGCTAGTGCGCGCCGCCAGCAGCGACGATGAGATGGTGCGTCTACTTGGCCTCCCGGCCTCAGCCGTGCGAACCGCCGTATTCGCGCTGGGCGCTGCACTGGCCGGTCTGGCTGGAGCCATAGCCGCGCCGCTGTTCCCGGTGGAGCTGGGCATGGCCACTAACACGATCATTGACTGCTTCATCGTGGTCATCCTTGGCGGCCTGGGCAATATCCGCGGTGCGGTGGCGGCGTCACTCCTGATCGGTATGGTACGCGCACTGGGCTACACCTTCGCGCCGAGCTGGGTGGACGTGATGACATTCACATTGCTAATCGCCACGCTGCTGACTCGCCCGCAGGGGCTGTTTTCCCGACCTGTGAGGGCCGCATGAAGCATGCGGCTGTGGACTGACTTAACTTAACTTAATACAAGGAAATAAACAGATGGGCGAACGTCTTAAAGGCAAGGTGGCCTTGATAACAGGCTGTGGTTCGAGCGGCCCAGGCTGGGGCAATGGCAAGGCGATGTCGGTACTTTTTGCCCGCGAGGGCGCGAGTGTCTTCGGCTGTGACATCCAGCAGGCTTCGGCAGAAGAGACGCGGGACCTCGCAACCAGTGAAGGCGCTGACATGGCGGTCATGCAATGTGATGTTGCTGACGACACCCAGGTCGCCGCAGTCGTGTCGGAATGCGTTGCCCGCTATGGCCGCATCGACGTTTTGGTAAACAACGTGGGCATCGCGAATCTCGGCGGTGTAGTCGACTGTCCGCTTGAGGATTGGCAAAAGGCCTGGGCGGTGAACGTCACCTCCATGTTCCTGATGTGCAAGTATGTCGTTCCACATATGCTGCATCAGGGCAGCGGCAGCATTGTCAATATCGGATCGGTCGCAGGTATCCGCGACAGCGGCGTGGCTTATGTGTCCTACAGCACGACCAAGGCTGCGACATTGGGGCTGTCGCGCAGCGTTGCGCTTCAGTATGCGGCGCAGAACATCCGCTCAAACGTGATCCTGCCCGGACTGATGCATACGCCAATGGTCGCCGAGCATCTGAAGGCAGGTTACGGCGTCGGCAGCAAGGAGGCAATGCTGGATAAGCGCAGCAAGCAATGTCCAATGGGCCGTATGGGTGACGCATGGGACGTGGCGCATGCGGCGCTCTGGCTTGCCAGCGATGACTCCAAATACGTCTCAGCCGCGGAAATCGTTGTAGATGGTGGCTTGACGGCGAAGTTTGCGTGAAGCGCGCCGTGTCCAGTATCGAAGCATCGACAACAAAGGAGACCTTCATGAACGACTCAAAATCCTGCCTGCAACGCAATGTAGTTGCCGTACTTGCCTTGAGTGCATGTCTGTCCGGCATGGCCCGCGCCGAGCCTGACCAATTTAAAATCGGCGGCGTGGTGTCGCTGTCGGGTACCTACGGCATCTACGGGGTTGATATGCAAAAGGGTGTGACCCTCGCCATCGAACAGCGTGGTGGCAAGGTGCTCGGCAAGCCCATCGAGGTGCTCTGGGAGGACGACGAAACTAAGCCCCAGCCAGCGGTGCAGAAAACCGCCAAGCTTATTGGGGGGGCGTGGACATGATCTTCGGCGCCGTCAGCTCCACCTCGTCGCTGGCGATTATGAACCTGGCCAAGCAGCGCAAGGTCCCGCATTTGGTCACGACATCGGCCGACGACAAAATCACCCAGCCCAATGGCTCGCGCTATACCTTCCGCACCGGGAACAACTTCGGCCTGGAAACGCGCATGGCTTTCAACTTCACCAAGGCACGAAAACTCACCCGCGTCTATGGAGTCATCGCCGACTACGGTGCAACGCGCGACGGCTGGGAGTGGTACCGGCGCGAAGCGGAAAAATCGGGCGTAAAAATCGTCGGCGCAGATTTCGCCCCACTCGGCAATCGCGACTACGCCAGCATCATTAACAACATTGCCAACTCGGATGCCGATGGTGTGGCCATTTTCACCTCCGGTTCGGACTCGGTCACGCTGCTCAAGCAGGCAGCCACCGTGAATCTGGGCCGCAACCGTGTTGTCTTCGGCCCGGGGCTGATAGACGACGCTCTGGCTACGGCAGTGGGACCGGGCGTCGTCGGCGTTTACTCCGGCGTGCGCTCGCACTTCTCGCTGGACAACGCGGCGAACAAGAGTTTCGTCGAAGCCTTTCGCAAGAAGTTCAATGAATATCCTTCCAGCGCAGCGGGCGAGGCATTCGATGGAATGACCTGGTGGCTCGACGTGGTCGAAAAAACAGGGGTATGGGACAAAGAAAAGTGGATCGATGCATTCGCGGCGAGCACACGCGATTATTCAATCAGCGGCAAGAAAGTGATGGGTGCCTGCGACCACCATTCGAGCCATTCCGGATTGTGGGGTGTGGCAGTAAAAGGTACCACGCCGCAGCCACTCTACATGATGAAGATCATCGACGTCTTTCCGCCTGATAGCCCCCATTCACCTTGTTAGTGAACCGTCGCCATGAGCGGCCACTGATTTCATCCCTCGTTTCTACAGGCACTATTGGAGATCTCCCATGTGTAATAAGCTCATCGATTTCATTTCGAGGATGGTCTGGCACGCGAGCGCACTCAATTGCATGCATACCATCCACAGCCCCCGCCACCATGTGAGGGCCGCATGAATCATTCTCGCTTCGATCGCTGGGTCGGCGCGCTGGTATGCGCGCTGATCGTGGTACTGCCGCTGGTTACGCACGACGACTTCCTGCTCAACCTGGCCACGCTGGTGATGATCTGGTCCATCTTCGCTGTGGGCTTCGACTTGGTGTTCGGCGCCCTCGGCATGGTGTCGTTCGGGCATGCGAGTTTCCTGGGCATTGGCGGCTATGCGCTAGCCATTGCCACTCAGCGTCTTGGCCTGCCGTTTTCGGCCGCGATTTTATCGGCAATAGTGCTGGGGGCAGCAAGCGCCTGGCTCATCAGCTTCTTCGCGCTTCGTGTCTCGGGTATCTTCTTCGCGCTGGTCACACTGGCGCTGTCGCAGTTGCTCTACATCTTGGCCGATAGCAAGCTGCGCTCCTTCACCGGCGGCGCCGACGGCTTGCCGGGCGTGGACCGCCCGTCCTTGGCAGGCATTGACTTCTTCAATTCGCTGAACTTCTACGGCTATGTGGCCGCGATCTTCCTTCTGGTGCTACTGGGTGTGGCAGTATTGCGGGCCTCTCCTTTTGGACGCGTGGTGTCTGGCATCCAGCAGAACGAAATCCGTTGTGAGCAGCTCGGCTACGACGTGCAGCGTGTGCGCCAGATCACCTTCGTGGTCTCGGGCGGCATCAGTGGGCTGGCCGGCGCACTGCTGGCCTCGCTGCTGATGTATGTAAATCCGCAGATGCTGCACTGGACGACCTCGGGCGATGTAATCATTATGACTCTGCTCGGCGGCGCTGGCACGCTGTGGGGCCCGGTGGCCGGTGTGCTGCTGTTCGAGGTGCTCAAGGAGTGGCTAAGCGGCAAGACGCAGTATTGGTACGGCATCCTAGGCTTGATTTTCATCCTGGCTACGATCTACTGCCCGCGCGGTGTGCTAGGCGAAATCCAGCATCGACTTCGCATGGTTCGGCCCTGTAGAGCAAAGCCCATCGTGCAAGTAGCGCACGCCATTCCACCCCAGGAGCGTAAGGCATGAGTAACATCGCATTGTGTTGCGCAGACGTGGGCGTGCAGTTCGGCGCGCTCAAGGCTGTCGACGGCGTGAGCTACAACTTCCACCGCGGTGGCGTGTACGGTCTAATCGGTCCTAACGGTGCGGGCAAAACAACTCTTCTCAACGTGCTGGCCGGGCGCCTGATGCGTCACAGCGGGAGCATCGTCTGCGAAGGCGTGGACATCACCAGCATGTCGCCACACCAGCGTGCGCGTTGCGGCATCGGGCGCAGCTTCCAGATCACCAAGATCTTTCCTGACATGACCGTGCTGGAAAACCTGCGCATTGCCGCGCAAATCGGCCATGGACGCTTTCTGCCGTTCTGGCTTGCGCCGCGCTACGACCGCCGGTTGGCCCAGGGCATCGACGCCATGCTCGACCTCACGGGCCTGACCGCGCACCGAGACACCGTGGCCGGCACGCTGTCATACGGCCTGCAACGCGCCCTGGAACTCGGCGTCACCCTGATGCCCGGCCCGCGCATCCTGTTGCTTGACGAGCCGCTCGCCGGCGTGGGCCACCACGAGATCGAAAGCTCGACAAACCTCATCGAGGTCGCCTCAGTGGGCCGCACCGTGCTGCTGATTGAACACAATATGGATGTGGTGATGCGCCTGTCGCAGCGCATCGTGGTTATGGCCGCGGGCCGCGTGATCGCCGATGGAACGCCTGCGGATATTCGCGACAACGCCCTGGTGCGCTCTGTGTATTTGGGCGATGAAGAGGTGGAGGCATGATCGCGCTTGAACAGGCCAGCGTGCAGTATGGCCATGCGCTGGCGCTGAGTGAAGTGACGCTGCACGCAGGCACTGATGAGATCGTCGCCATCGTGGGCCGCAACGGTGCGGGAAAATCGACCCTGTTGAAGACCTTGGCCGGCCTGCTGCCTCTGATGCACGGGCGGCGCATGATCGACGGGCAGGATGCCTCGCGCGATTCCGTGGAGCGCATTAGCCGTTTGGGCGTGGCTCTGGTGCCCGACACGCGCCGCATCTTCCCCAACCTCTCGGTGCAGGAGAACCTGCGCATCGGCGCGCTGGCACACCGGCCCGGCTACTGGACCATGCCGCGCGTGCTGGAGATCTTCCCGCGCCTGCAAGAACGGATCGCCTTCGGTGGAGACCAGCTTTCGGGCGGGGAACAGCAGATGCTGGCAATCGCGCGCGCCCTGCTAGGTAACCCGCGCGTGTTGTTGCTTGACGAGCCCACCGAAGGCCTGGCGCCAGTCATCGTCGGCCAACTGATTGGCGTCTTTGCCGAAGTGCACCGACAGGGCACCGGCATCGTGCTGGTCGAACAAAACCTCAGGGTGCCCATGCGCCTGGCACAGCGCCAGTACGTGCTGGACCACGGCAGCGTCGCCTGGTCGGGCAGCACTGAAGAACTTCTCGCCCAGCGCGAGCAGGTCGAATCCATCATCACATTAGGAGCAGCAGCATGAGCCATCAAAACATCCATATCGCCGGCGTTGGCATAACCCGGTTTGACAAGCAGCCGGATAAAAGCGTCAAGGACCTGGTCCGCGAGGCCGTCACCGAGGCCCTGCAAGATGCTGGCTGCGAGGCGCACGATCTGCAGGCCGCCTACTTCGCCACCGCCGGCCAGGGTGCCATCGAAGGCCAGCACATGGTGGCTGGTGAAATCGCACTCAAGGCCATAGGCATAACGGGCATTCCGGTGACCAACGTGGAGAACGCTTGCGCCAGCTCCAGCACGGCGCTCAACGCGGCGCAATGGTACGTGGCTGCAGGCGGCGGCGATATCTGCCTCGTGGTGGGCGTGGACAAACTGTTTTCGGCGGACAAAGAAAAGAGCTTTGCAGTGTTCGATGGCGCTTGGGACGTGCATACCGCGAAGGAGCAGGCCCAGGCTCTGCGTGAACTCGCACCGGGCGTGCGACCGCCCGCCGACTATGTGGAGCCGGGACGGCGCAGCGTGTTCATGGACATCTATGCCAGCCTAGCGCGCCTGCACATGCAGACCTTCGGCACCACGCAACGGCAGATCGCCGCCGTGGCAGCCAAGAACCATGTGCATTCCACGCGCAACCCCAAGGCCCAGTTCCAGTACCCGCTGACCGTCGACGAGGTGCTGGCGGCTCGCGCCGTTTCGTGGCCATTGACGCTGCCAATGTGCGCACCTATCGGCGACGGTGCTTCCGCCGCCATCGTCTGCAACGAAGCGGGCCTGAACCGTCTGCGACACTTGCGACGTGAGCGCGCGATACGCGTCTACGCCAGCGTGCTTCGCACCGCCACAGAACGCCAGGTCGACCGTTATGACCAACACCTGTGCCACTTAGCCGCACTCGAAGCCTATGAGAAAGCCGGTGTCGGGCCGCAGGATATGTCGCTGGCTGAAGTCCACGACGCCACGGCCTTCGCCGAGATCCAGCAAACCGAGGCTCTGGGCTTCTGTGCCTTCGGCGAGGGTGGCCCGATGGCCGAGGCCGGCGTCACCACACTCGGCGGCCGTATTCCGATTAACGTCAACGGAGGCTTGCTCTCGCGCGGGCACCCGATCGGCGCGACTGGACTGGCGCAGGTGCATGAAATGGTCACGCAACTGCGCGGCGAAGCTGGCGCGCGGCAGGTTGAGGGCGCGCGCTTCGCCATTGCCGAGAACGGGGGCGGCTTCAACGGCGTTGAGGAAGCAGTGACCTGCATCACGATCTTGGGCCGCTGAGCCCCAAAGAACACCACAGGAAAAACTCCATGCATTTGAGTCGACTATTCCAACGCAGCGTGCACATGTTCGGAGACCGGCCCGCGCTGGCGCTAGGATCCGCCGCCGCCCTCAGCTACGCCGAACTGGACCTGCGTGTGCGCGCCCTTGCGCGCTGGCTGCGCGAAGACCTGAAGCTTGAGCCAGGAGACCGCGTGACACTGGCCATGAAGAACTGCACCGAGTACGCTGAGGCGCTGCTCGCCATCTGGCACGCACGGCTGTGCGCGGTGCCGGTCAACAACAAGCTGCATCCGATCGAGATCGCCTACGTGCTTGAAAACTCCGGCTCGCGTGTATGCCTGTCGCATGGTGAACTGCACGAGTCCTTGTGTGCCACGGTCAAATTGATTCCAGGACTGCAGCTCGTGGACGTATGCGGCGAGTCCTGGCGTAGCGCACTTGCCGGCCCCGCGATGGCGGTCGATCCTGTGCGTGACGGCGACGACGAAGTGGCCTGGCTTTTCTACACCAGCGGGACTACGGGGCGGCCCAAGGGTGTCATGCTCAGCCATGCTAATCTGGCAATGATGGCGCTGAATTTCTCCGCCGACGTACTGGCGATTGACGAGGACGATGTGCTGCTGCATGTTGCGCCGATGTCACACGGCGGCGGTATTTACAGCATTCCCTATTTCCTGCGCGGCGGCTTGCAGGTAGTGGCACCGAGCGGAGGTCTTGACGAACCCGAACTATTCGGCCTGCTGAACCACTACCGGCGCGCAAGTCTCTTCGCTGCACCGACCATCGTGGGGCGCATGGTGCAGCATGCCAAAACGCTGCAGCTCGCGGCCAGAAATGAATGCTGCCCTGGCCTGCGCTGCATCCTCACTGGAGGCGCGCCCTTCTACGTGGAGGACATCAAGGCCGCCGTCGCCTGCTTCGGCCCTCGCATCGCGCAGGTGTATGGTCAAGGCGAGACGCCAATGACTATCAGCGCAATTGGTGCGGACCACATAGCCGCTGCGGTCACAACCGGCGACGACGAAATGCTGGCCTCGGTGGGCTACCCGCAGACGACGGTAGATATCGACATCCTCGACGGAGACGGTCAACCCGTCCCTCCGGGCGCCACGGGTGAAGTCACCGTACGTAGCCCGACCGTGATGCTCGGATACTGGGACAACCCCAAAGCCACCGCCCAGACGTTGCCCAACGGCGCCTTGCGCACCGGCGACGTGGGTCTGGTGGACGCGCGGGGCCTACTGCACCTCAAGGACCGGTCCAAGGACGTGATCATTAGCGGGGGCACCAACATCTACCCACGCGAGGTCGAAGAGGTACTGCTGCGCCACCTCGCGGTGGAAGAGGTGTCGGTGATCGGCGTGCCGGACACCGAGTGGGGCGAATCGGTCACCGCTTTCGTGGTCCGACATGCGGACGCGTCGGTAGACGAGGCGGCGCTCAATGCGCTGTGCATCGCCAGCATCGCTCGTTTCAAGCGGCCGAAACACTATGTATTCGTACCGCAGCTGCCCAAAAATCCAACTGGAAAAGTGTTAAAAGATGTACTTCGCGAAACTTTCGCCGCCATCGCCCTGCCCACCCATGCCCAATGAAGAATCCGACACCCTGTTCGCCCGAACGACGGTTACTCAGAACGAGAAAGCCTACTGCGCGCTGGAGGAGTTGATTGTTATTGGCGGCCTGCCGCCGGGCAGTCAATGGTCTGAAATCGCGCTGGCCGAAACCATCGGTCTGGGGCGCACGCCCACGCGCGAGGCTCTGCAGAAGCTGGCGTACCAAGGTCTGGTACGTATTGCGCCACGCCAGGGCGTCTTCATTTCCGATGTTGATTACCAGGGGCAGCTTAAGGTCATTCAGGCGCGGCGTGAGATCGAACGGCTGATCGTCGCGCAAGCCGCGCAGTGGGCCAATGCAAAGGAACTGGCGTCACTCCAGCAGATTGCACGAGAGCTTGAAAACTTGAAGAAGTCGAAGGACATGCGCATGTATATGCGCCTGCATTTCGCATTGACGCGTGTTCTTGGCGAAGCCTCTCGCAACAGTTATGCTGCCGAGTTTTATTCGAAGCTGCAGACCTTGGCACGCCGCTTCCTGTATTTTCATCCAACCCGTCACAATGTTGAACAGATTTGCGACCTCCATATCCGGCAGGTGGAGGCGGTTATAGCGAGAGACATCAAGGGCGCAGTTGACACCGCAGTGGCGCGAAACGACTACGCTGAGACTTTCGCCCGAGACATCCTAATGGAAATGATCGCTACTTCGGCCGTCACTATTCGTCTGGCCGATACTTGAACTTCTGTAGGGTTTGATATCGTCATGTCAGGCTCGCATGGAACTCCGCAGCGGTCCCAGTATCTCCGATGACAACGCTGAACTGTGGAATGCTGCGAAAGTGTTGCACCATACTCATATTGCGAGCCCCCGTTGCCGCGCTAGCTGCCAAGTCACCGACTGACCACGCACGATAGCCGACGCTTGCTGTCCCAGTCGCGGCTCCACCACTGGCCGCCACGGCACCAGACTGAATCCCACGCCGTCATCTAACATCGCGAAGCGCCCGCTGGCAAGCTGAACAGAACGGCGGAAAACGCCATTTATGCGCGCGCCATCGCGCAACGGACGATGAATTAGCCCGGCCTCCTTCTGAATCACCTTGCCCACCTCGGTCAGCTCCCGGTCTCGCAGGGTGGAAAGCAGGTTGCGCGCCAAAAACACATGCGAACCGCGCCTCTCGGCCAAGCCCTGCTCGACCAGAAAACCCATTCGGTCCTGCAAGGCATCGTGCACCTGAGCACCAAAGCCCTTTGGCGGCAGATCTCTGGCCTCCCCCACCATTTGATGGTCCAGCCACGTCGCGCCCTGGGCGCGCACTTGCTGTTCAATCGATAGGTGCGAGCGCAACTCAATGGTGACTCCTGCAGTCTTCTGCGCATCATGTGCCTGTGCTCGCGACAAGAAGTCAGGCGGTACGTGCCAAACGCCATCAGTCACCCGCTCCACGATGCCAGCCCGGCGCAGTGCTTCGAGCCGACGCACGTGAACATCGACCGCAGTTTGTGGGTCTGTTGCACCTTCCTGTCGAAGCTGCACAAGATGGTCAGCGCTACGGTACAGACCTTCGCGCACAACACCTGCAATGTTGCGGTCCACTGCTCGTTCTCCTCCAGCGGCCTTCACTTCCACAATGCCTCCCACCGGCAGTGCGGTCAGGTCAGCGCTGACCGGCAAGCGGACGTAGTGCGCACGGCCATCAATGCCATCCACCACCAAATAGCCCCGGTCATTCAGTTCGTCGGCCAGGCCCTTGGCCGCTATACGGCCGATGACAGGGGTTGCCAGTTCCGTTTCCAACACCAACTCCCGCTGCTGCCCCTTCAAAGCTTTTTGCATAGCGCGCAGGATGTCGCCGCGCTCGCCCATGCCGATCAACGTCTGTTCCATGTTTGGGGGCAATTTCCAGCGATTCGCGTTGATTCGCTCGGCCAGCTCCATCGTCTCAAGTCGCTGCAGCCGGGCACGGAGAAGGGTCTGGCGCTGTCGGTCCTTGGGTTCCTGCGTCAGGTCCACAACATCCACGGAGGCCTGCCGCAACAGCGCCCGGTCCAGGCTCGTCAGCCGCTCCTGCTCTACCTCCCGCAACAAACCCTGCCGGATCTCCAGCTCGGTACGCGGCCCCAGCCATTCGGTCGCCAGCTCGCTGGCACGCATGCGCATGCCGTGCGCCATGTAGTCCGGTGCAATCACCAGGTCCTGACCCTTTCCTTTACCCTCCCCTGCCCGCCCACGCAACACGATATGGGTATGCGGGTTGTCGGTATCCCAGTGGTCAACGGCCACCCAGTCCAGCCGGGTTTCCAGGTCGGTGGCCATGCGCTGCATGAACTCGCGCGTGTAACCGCGAAGGTCTTCCAGTTCCCCGGCATCCTCCACCGAAACGATGAAGCGGAACTGGTGCCGGTCGCCCTTACCGCGTTCCTCGAAGGCCTTGAGGTCGACCGTGTCGGTCTCAGATCCATAGGCCTGGCCGGGTTGCCCGTCGCGTGTCACGCCATCGCGTTCGATGTAGCGCAGATGCGTTGAAACAGATTTGGCCCCTGCCTTCTTCAGCACGACATAGCGGGACTTGATCACCACGCGCCGGGTAGTCACCGTCAGCGTTTGGCCCGCCCTGCCCGCTGCGACGCGCCCTCGTCCGAAAGTCGATGCAGGCCGCGCACCACGCACGCCGGAAGCAATCGCCCCCGCCTTGGAAACCTGCTTCAGCACCTGCGATACAAATCGCTGCGAACGCTGTCCGTTACCTGCACCGGCACCGCCTTTGGGTGCTCCTGGTTTGACCTTGAAACGGTCATCGTCACGAGATGCCACGGCACAAGCTCCAGCGTAATGCAGCGAATCGCATCCAAAGCGGCACGCCGCCAACCCTGATGCTCTGCGGGTTTGCGTTCTTTGGCGACACACAGGCTGCAAGCCGCCGTGCCGCGCCCAACCCACGTGCAGACTGGCTTAGCGGCTCGGCACGTGCCGGCCCTTTTATCTTGCCCTCTGTCTTCCCCGGTCCCCAAGGTGCCCAGCTCAGACGCCGCGCCAACCGCACACGGGGTGCGCCGAATAGCCCAATGGGCGGCGCCAACGCAACGATCACTGCACGCTGGCGACAAAACATCCGCACCATGGACAACACCATCATGGCGCACTCCAGGTCCACAGTGGCTGCGCACTGCCAATCACGTCCGACGCACGGATGGGGCCGAAGTAACGGCTATCGAACGACGCCGGATTGGTATTGCTTAAGAGAAACAGTTCACCGCGCACCAGGTGTCTGCACTGCGACCAGTCAGACAGCGGACGACCATGCCCATCGGCACGCATCACGGCGACCACAACCACATCGTCAATGCGTACCGACATGCCATCGATGCACACCCGTTGCGGTGCCATGGCACCAACGCGCTTGAGCAAGGGAACACCCGCTGGCAGGTAGCCGCGCTGCGCCGCCAACGCAGTGGCAGGTGCCGGAAGTCGGGCCAGCACGATGTTCCCAACCTGCAGCGCGTCGGCAGGCCCAATGCGGTACCAGCCACGCGGCACGCTGTCGCTGGGGTTGTAGACGATCTGCGCCCGGTGCGGCACGGCCAACGGCATAAGCAGCGCCGCCAGGCCGATGTCCATGCAGAGAATCACGACGGCCCGCCTCATTGCAGCGCTCCACGCGCAATGTGCGCAGCATGCCGTTCGAGTGTGTACTCGGGCAACGGCTGGTGTGCAGCAAGCGGGTTGCCGACCCCACTCCAGTACGTCACGGCCACGGCACATGGATCGATGCCCAGGCGTTCCATGGCGTCAACCACGGCAAGCACTGCATTGACTTGCTGTTCGCCGTCGGCACGCAGCAGGACGCGCGCGCCTGGAACCACGCCCGCAATACGCCGTGCGCCGTCAAACTGCGTGGGTGCCTGCAACACCATCAACTGCCAGAGCGTGGTGCCGTAGTCATTGGCAATCCACTTCACACGACAGCAGACCGCGCCAGGCTCAAACACCGCGACGCGCCGCCAGCGGTTCAGAACGGTCTCGCGGACAGGCCAACCAAAGCGCAGCCACACGTTCACCCGCCGTTCCACGAAGGCAAGGGAAACCTGCATGGGTACGGTTCTGCGCGTTTGCAACTCGGGCCGCGTCACCTGCCCCACTACTTGCATGCTCGGCTGCATCATGGCGTCGCCTCAGGAAACTCACGCTCCAGCATCTCGCGCAACATCTCAACGGCCGTAATGCCACGCTGAAACGCCACAACCTTGATGCGTCCACGCATTGCGGGTGTGACATCGATGGTGAGCCGTGCCGTGTAGACCGATGCTTTTGCGGCTGCCATCACCGCATCGACCTGCTGCACCCAGGCCGATGCTGGATCGGCACCGGGCCTGCGGCCAATCGGTGCCCGTCGCTGCGAATTGGATACTTGTGGCTTGCTCATAACAGCATCTCCCGTACCGCCTGCGCCAGCGCCGCGATCTCGCGCGCGGCTGCGCAGCTCGGAGCCACTTCAAACGCCAGCCGGCCCGCAGCCACGCTGTCGGCAAACACGATGCGCTGTGAGACTTCCGCCTGCAACGCCGGAAACGGTTGATCGGCGAGCGCCGCACGCGACTCACGCCCGATCACCGTACCCACCACACGCCGGTTGATCACGAAGGCTGCGCGAAGCTGCGGCCTGAACACCCGCGCTTCGGCAATGAGCTGCACCATCTCTTGGCTGGCCCAGACGTCGTAGGCGCTGGGCTGCACCGGGATCAGCACCAGGTCCGCGGCCAGCAACGCGGAGCGTGCGAGTGCTGCGACCCTGGGTGGACCATCAATCACGACGAAATCCGCCTGCAAGGCGATTAGGGGAGCTTCCTGGTGCAAGGAGTCTCGCGCCAGGCCAAACACGCCGTACAAGCGATCCTGCCCGCTTTGTGCCCGCCGTTGCGCCCAGTCCAGCGCAGACCCCTGCGGATCGGCATCCAGAAGCGTCACGCGCTGTCCTTGCATGGCGAACTCGCCTGCAAGGTGTGTGGCCAGCGTGGTCTTGCCGGCCCCGCCTTTTTGGTTGAGCAGTGCGATCACCTTGCCGGGTGGCTTGACTCCCTCTGACAAACGGTATTCGATGCCTTCGGATTCAGCGCTGCTCATTTTTTGAGCAGCGACATTTCCTCTTTTATCCATAGTTATGTCTTTAGTTAGAAGAGTTAAGGAGGTCCGAAACCGTTGCTGGGCATGGGCTGGCGGTCGATGCGCACGTGTGATTACCCGTGTCGTTTGCGGGCGATTCCCCGAATGGCGTGCGGGTGATTCCCGAGTCCGGACACAGCTTGTCCACCGACTTGTCACCCGTGCCTGTGGATAAGTCGGGCTGGGACAGATGCGACCAGCAGCGGAACCGGAGCCAGTCCGTGCTGCCCACGTGCTCAATGGAGAGCCAGTAGCCCGGCAGTGACTGGCGGTGCACCAGGCGCCGCAACTGAACGGCGAAGTCCGCATACCGCTGCAAGCTGCCCGACTTGAGATGCAGGTGGCGCAGGTCGAAACGCCAGCCGTCCACTTGTCGGCCCCCATGCTTGCGCACCAGGCGGTACAGCCAGCGCTCGAAGCCACCCGTGAGTTTGAAATAGGCCGGGTCCAGGGTCAGGACCAAGGCATCCTCCATCACACCGGCATAGAACCAGTCCGCCAGGATCAGCTCAATACCGTAGGCCCGGCCATGGGCGCCGGGCAGTTCCTTCCACTCGTTAATCCAGGAGAAGCGGTGCATGCGCCGCCCCGCAGACTGGCGGATGGAGGTGGCCACCGTGGTGGACTGCAGCCGGTCCAAAGCCGCCTTGAGCATCAGGTAGTCCTTGAAGCCGGTGCCACGCTGCACGAAGGTCAGGATTTCGTGCGGCGTCGCGGCCATCAGGCGCGAGGTACGCAGGCCCTGATCCCGCGCCTGCACGATGTGACTGGCCGCCCAAATCAACACGTCGGCGTCCCAGATGGTCGCGATGCCATGCTCTGGTACACCTTCGACCGTCAAGCTCACCCCACCGGCCTCAAAGCGTATCGGAACCACCCTGCGAGACTTGGCCAACGAGAAGAACGGGTAGGCCATCAGGTCCTGCGCATCACGCGGGGCCATGTCACCGCCCGGCAGTGCGCGGAACAGCATGAGCTGGTCGCGTTCACTCAAGGGCTTGACCATGGCCACGATCCTGTTCGTGCATCTGACACTGAATCAAAGCCAACTCAACGCACCGAGGCCCGCTGCGGGCTGCCCGGATCAGAGGTCATGCCGTAAGCACGGCCGTCGGCCCAGGTACGCAGATCGCCCACCGCGTACAGCACACGCGCACCGAACTTCCGATAACGCGGGCCACCGCCGAGAACGCGCTGCTTCTCCAGCGTGCGCGGCGAGAGGCGCAGAAAGGCTGCGGCCTCGTCATTGGTCAGGAACTCGGGGTTGCCGGGTACTGCAGCAGACGGCTGCGCAGCCCCAGGTAAGGGACGCAAAGGCAGGGAATTCGCAGTTGCCATGAAGGACTCCATCGACGGTCATCGCCTGGCAGCGAAATGCCGCCAGATGGAGGGAGTCTCGGGAAACAGGGGACAACTGCGAAGGGAGATATTCAGCGCGCGGGTTCGTCTCCGGGGGCACTGCAGGGGACATCAATGTGCTGCTGGCGCACGCCAGCCAAGGCCAGATAGCCACCACGCATGAAGCCCTCGGCACGGGTCAGAAGGTGGCGAACCTGCGCGCGAAGTTCGCCATCCGCCGTCCAGCGCATGCGCACGGCATCAGCGCCGAACAGAGCCACGGCAATATCGCGATGTTGAGCGCCCGCCTGCGATGCATCAAGCGCCTGCAGGGCGTGCAGGTGCAGCAAGGAAGCGCGAGTAATTCTTCTGGCGTCAACAGAAGGCCATTTCCCTTGGATGGCGTTGGCCTGCATCTGGTACCCGCTCAATCGCGTGCGCAGGTGAGTATCAAGCGGCACGGCCAAGCCGTAGGCCGAACCGTCCGCCAGCGCAGTAGACAGCAACGCCCGTAGGCGATGCTGTCCATGCTCTGCGGTAAAGCTCAGTTGTTCGCCCGTATGTACCACGCGCTTGCGCCCGGGAATCTTCCAGAGGCTGAAGACGGGCGGGTCGCTTACATCGTGCTCGCGGACGGCGCGTACTTGCAGCAGCGCGTCAGCCGCTACCGACCAGCGCGGGTGTGCCCTGCGCGCATCGAACCCCGGGTTTTCGGCTACTTTGCAACCCCCAGCGGAGCACTGAGGCGTGGCGTTGCCGACCGAGCCAATCGGCCTGATAGCCAGAATGGCGCCGTAGGTATTCCCATGCGAGCGAGGGGCCGTCGAGGTCCAGCGTGTAGAGGTACGCAGCCACAGCGCGCCAGGGCGCAGAACTATCGGCTGGATGATGATGACTCGTCATGGCAATAACTCCCTTTTTGTGTTTTGGGGAGGATGCCACAAATTCCATTGGAAATTGTTACGCGATCCGTTACACATTGCGCGCATCAAATTCGATGGATGCGCTTACCGCAATAGTCAGTCGTTGACCGATCCGTCCCGCATCGCCTCGGCTGCGTAGGCCGACAGCGACTGACGCGGTTTGAAGTGGGAATCAGCCACGACGCGCAGGCCGCGTGGACCGCGTACGCCGTCCAATGCGGAAAGGCTCACCGTGCCCAGCTCTGGAAACCCGGTCCCCGCATCGCACAGTCCATAGGCCTGATCACCGCCCGCATCCAGACTCACCAGCAGCCATACGGCACCAGCGTCCAGAGTATGGAGCTTGACGATGGGATAGGGATCGATGATTTCGCCACGCGCACGCGCGGCGCCATTGGCCAGCATTTGCGTGCGCTGTGTCTCAGTAAGGTAGGTCATGGCGCATCCAAAGAATCGTTTTTGAAATTTATTGTTTTAAAACCGCCCTGCGCCCTCCCACTTTAATGGAGGTTTGGATTCAGAGCAAATGAGTTAAATATAACGTGGTTTAAATTGTTCTAAACAACGACGCTCCTGCCCATGCAGAAGCGTGTGATCCAGCGAGGAAGACCGACAGGGGCGACGACCTTTGAAGCCGCGCCTGCGCAAGCGTTCGGGGCAGCGGTTCGGGCCGTGAGAACCGAAGACGGTATCGCCCAGGAAACGCTGGCGCATTTGGCAGGAATCGAACGCTCGCACATGGGCAAGATCGAGCGTGGCGAGCATATGCCCACACTAGCCCTGGTATTCAAGATCGCCCGGGCGCTGGGCCGCAGCGCCGGTGAACTGATGTTGGAAACGGAAGCCAGGCTTCCGATGGAATGGCATCAACCGCCGAACGACGGTTGATGCCGGTGGCGCCTACGCCACGATGCGGCCCGACATCCGGGCTTCGCGCGCATAAGCGCTGATAGTTTTGTCTGCCTTGAAGTGCAGATCCCGCTCTGCCGGCAGTCCAAGACGGCCGCGCAGGGTAGCGAGTTCAGCCAGGCTCACATAGCCTAGCTCGGGAAAGCCGAGCCCCAGGTCGCACAGTCCGAATGCATGGTCGGCATCGTCTGGATCAATCTCGGTCAGTAGCCAGGTTGCACCCGCATCAGGTGTGAACAGCTTGACCACCGGTGATGGATCGAAACCCTCGTCAGCGAGGGATTGTCGGCCGTTGGCCAGCAACTGAGCGCGTTGCGCGTCGGTAATGAGATTTGACATGGTCTTCTCCTTGGAAGGAATCAGGGCGGAATTGCCCGAGACCGGGAGAAGCACGGTGCAGCGCAGCTGTCAGGGTTCGCAGACGGCCGCAGGACGCCAGTGCGCAACGCGCGCGCAGACCTTGACAGCGAGAACGCCGTGGTACGTTGAAGGGAACAGCAAGCCAGCCCCTCCGCTCCAGTGTGATACGTATCGAACCAAGCAAGCGAAGCGCGCAGGCGTCAGGGATGGGAGCCCGAAGGGGCGAGACGCCATCGGTGGCTCGATGCACAGCACGACAGCCCGACCCGGCATCGCCGGGGGACGCCAGTAAATCCGTCAAACCGGTAATGCGTCTTTACTTAAAACCTCAGAAACACAAAACCACTTTCACGCATCTGCGTAAACCCACAAAACCGTATATCCGTAATAGCGACTTTGCGTCCATGCACGAATCCGGATTGACTTGACTGCGTAAAGCCACACATCCGCAAACCCGTCAATCAGCAAAGGAGGTTGCACGTAAAAAAGGCCCGCAACATCCGGCGGACCACTAATTTGTCGGGATTCGTAAAACGCCCCGCCGCAAGGCGGGGCGTCGGGGCGACGCTCAGTCGCCCTTGCTGCGCGACCAGATCAGGTTGTGCGTGCCGTCCTCGGCTTCAACCAGTCGGGCATAGATGGTCGCCGGGAACGACGGATCATCCAGGGTCGCCGACAGGTAAGGCCGGTCCGCCTTGCTGATTTTCTTCCACGCCGCACCGATCTCGTAGTTGCCAGCGACGATGCGGTAGTCTGGGGCGTTCTCGCCTTGCTTGTCGTTGGGAATGATTTTGACTTTGACGTTCAGCGTCAGGGTGCGAACCGTACCGGAGAAGCTGTTGCCTTGTGCGGTGAAATTGCCGATGTTGGCCATGATGAAGTCCTTTAGAAGTTAACCAGGTCGCAACCATTGCGGCCTTGGCGTGATCCGACAGGCGCGGGTCCGGGCGCGCTGCACCGCAAGGCGGCCGCAACGCAGTGGAGGACCGGTAAGCCCAAAGAATTTGTTTCGCGAGGAAGGCACACCGTGCCGGGGAAATTGTTTGGGCCGGACGGTTGCAGCGAATAAGCCCGAGGCGAAGCCGTGCCCGCGCCAGGATTCACGACAAATACAAGGCCGCTGTGGGTGCGATCCTGACCCTCAAGGACGCATGGCCCAGACAACTTCACCGCAAAGACGTATCCCGGCACGTACCCAGACGCAGTTCAGGTTAGTTTCCCAGCAACAAGGATGAATACCCCACCGCATCAGTGCTGGCTGGATCGGTCTCGGCGTGGTCAGTTCGGGCACGGTGGATGGCCTGTCGGTGACCGGACATCGTCCATGGCGATCTGCCCGACGATTGAGGACGGTGCGACATTGCATAACTTGGCGCAGCAAAGGCAGTCCCGCTCTGATGCCTCGCCCAGCGGTGGGGCGTGTTCAGGACGTTTCAGCCTCCTGGCTGCTGGAAGTCACAACGCGCGCGGCACACCTGCCGCGCGCACCGCCAGGCGAGTCCCCAGCAGGGCTGACCCCAAGTGCACCAAGCTTCACAGCGATTCGAGATTCCATCGGCGCCCGCTGTGCCGCGACCAACGTGACCGAGCTCTCACAAACGACTTCGTGGTCATCGGAAACTTGAACGCAAAACGTTGCACTTCGTTCGCCCAGCCGTTCCACCCACCCGCGCAGCTTCAGCGACGATCCCGGCGGGATCGGCCCCTTGTGCTCCAACTGGATCGTCCGGCCCACCACCACTTCGGTGGCGGCGTCTACATGCTGCTGCATCTCGCGGATGCAGATGGACTCAATGACTGCGACCAGGTACCCGGTCGCCAGACATTCAATCAGTCGCTCCGCGTAATCGCTTCCGTGCGGAAGCCTGGAAAACAATGCCCGTGCCGTCTGCTCGGGCGGCACGCAATAGGTTTCTTCAAAGGATATTTCACTAACGCCTTGGTGATTCATGGGTATTTTTTTGAAAGGTTGTCGAAGTGAATCCGTTCCGAACATCCGCACAAAACGGGATGACCGGAACAGCTTTCGATCCTCGTGCGGGTGAGCCGCACGACCAACCCACTCTGGCGTTCTCCAGCGTAGCTGGGCTTGATACCGCTGTTCACCGCGATTGCCCACTGGGGCAACGCTGAAGGGGTGTTGGGTGTGGTGGCTGCAGGAAGTCAAAACGCGCGCGGCAGGTGTGCCGCGCGCGCCGCGCTGTTGGGGTTCAAGCCCCAATCCAAAGGACCAGGGCTTCGTGCTTACGCCAGCGCGGGCTCTTGCTCGTGATCTGCATCCGCAGCGGTGGCCTCTGCTTCAACCGCCGACACGGCCTGCACCTCGGTGTCAGGTTCTTCCGCGCCCCTGAACATCGCCGGCAACCATCCCGTCCCAGCCACCAGTCGCTCGGCCTCGTTGGCAAGTTCTACCTTCTTGAGCTTGGCCAGCCGGCTGACCTGCTCCGGCGCGAACACCTGCACCGCTTCCAGCGTCTTGGCCTTGGAGACGTGTTCAAAGTAGCCCACAACGGTGGGCGTCCACCAGTCGTGCATATCCAGGCCCACCGCCTGCGCCAGCAAAACGGCAGGTGTGTCACCCTCCCGCCCAGTCACAGCACCGACCGTCGCAGCCACACACACCGCCAGCAGCGACAACAGCTCAGACTGGGGGAAGGCCAGCAGTTCGGTAAACAGCGCATCCGGGTCTTGGGGCAGGCGGTCCGCCCAAGCCTGCCGGACTTCCCGGATGCCGATGGCGGCACGCGATTGCGCCACGTCCGGTGCATGGGCGTCCAGCCCATCCTGTGGTGACGCGCTGATGTTGACCGGCGATCCCTCCGAACGGTAGGCATCAAGCACCACCCGCAGCGCCAGCCGGTGCACCACGGCCACCAGTGCAATATGGGGATGGCGTGCCACCTCAGCCTGCAAGGCTGCCGTGCGGTGCGCACTCAGGCGCTTCGCCAGCTTCTCCGAAATACCGGACTTGACAGGCTGTTCCGCGCCCTCTTCCGCGCCGCCGTCCATTTCTCCCGCCTCCTGCCGCTCCTGCGCCCGCATTGCCTTGGCCTGTTCCTCCCGCAGCAGCCCGCGATGCACCACCACGCCGCCCATGTGATCGACCGATACCACGGCCCCGCCCAGCGCCAGCGTATCCGGCGCATAGACGGTCAAGCCCTGCTCGATGGCCTCCAGGTCGTTGCCGAGCCGGTCGATTTCCTCATGCAGTGCCTGCACCTCTTCATCCGGCAGATCGGAATCTTCATCGTCCAGCCGGTCCTGCAGTTCGTGCTGCCTGGCTTCCAGCTTGGCAATGCGCTTGGCCTCAGACTTATTCGGGTCGCGGCGCGTGCGCCGGGCACGCTGGAATGCGTGCAATTCCGCATGGGTGGCGCGCGGTGCCACTTCCACCCAGTTCCAGCCCTCCAAGCGAATGGAATCCGCCACGGCGGCAAGCTTGTCCCGCGCGAGGGTATCCAGCAAGGCCGAATCCGTCAGGTAAACGCCTTGCTGTGCGTCCGAGAACAGATCACGCCGCACACCGCCGCCCGCCACCTCGTAGGCCTCGATACCCACCAGACGCGCCAGCGCATCGCGGCTGGCATCGATCTCCTCATGGGTCAAATGCTCCCGCAAGGCCTGAGGGCTGCGTTGCCATTGCGGGGCGTCATAGAACGCCGCTTCCTGTGCAGCGTGGTCATCGGTGATCGCCAGCGCCATCAACTGGTCCAGTGTGACGGCATCAGAGCGGTAATCCTCCAGAAGACGCGGCGAGACATTGGCCAGTTTCAAACGCCGCTGCACCACCAAGGGCGTGACCCCGAAATCCGCCGCAATGTCTTCGACCGGTCGCCCCTCGGCCACCAGTGACGCGAAAGCTTCGAACTGGTCAGCCGGGTGCATGGCTTCGCGCTGCACGTTTTCTGTCAGGCTGGCCGTGCGGGCCGATGCATCGGCCACCAGCAGGCAAGGCACTTGATAGTCCTTGGCGATGCGTCGGCGCTTTGCCAGCAGCTTGAGCGCCGCCAGACGACGCCCACCCGCCACGACTTCGTAGTGCTGGCCGTCGACGGAAACCACGACGGTGAGGTTTTGCAGCAGGCCCACGCGCAGGATGCTGGCGGCCAATTCGGGAATGGAGGCGCGTCGGCTCTTGCGCACGTTGCGCATGGAGGGACGCGAACGCAATTGCGTCAACGGCACAAGGCGCATGTCCTGTGCAGGCATGGCAGCCTGCAAGGCCTGCGTTTCTTCAAGGGTAGCGGTATTCATGGTGATAGCTCCTGTCCCTGGAGGGACGTTAATAACAAAGAGAAATAAGAAACAAGACTTCGATGTCGATTCACGTTGTTGGTGTCTGCATGCACTGCCCTCCTGTGGTTTCCAAAACCAACCGGATTCCAAGATTCGGAGCCCGGTGTGGCTTCGGTGGGTTCGGCGCAATGACCTGGGCGGGTCGCCATAACCGTCATGCGTCGCCGTCTTTCCTGAGTTCATCGCCCGCGAAGAACCGGGCCAGCGGGGACTGGCTGTCAAGGAACAAGCGCAGGGGTGGTGCGGCCCGCAGCCGCAGGCGAGGACACGGCCCTGCGCGCCTTGACGACCAGGCACCGCGGGCTACGGTCGCGGGATCAGTGATGAAGGAGGGATAAGACGGATGAGCGACCTACGGCCAAAGATCAACAGGGATGCGACGGACCCACGCCGCGCGGCGAGCGCCCCTGCGTGTGCCTGCCAACAGGGACACGCCTGGTTGGAGGTGGGCCAAGCGCATCGCGCGAAATGAGCATGAAGAACTGGCCGATCAGGCAACGCCTGTTCGGCTGCATTGCAGGGGCGCCAAACGGAGTGCGGCGGGGATGGGCTGACCAGCCGATCCCCTAGAGGGCAAGCGCAGCGGGCAGTTCCGCAGGGCCACAGGAATCGACATCAGATGCAGCAAAAAAACACCGTCCCCGTAGTCAGCGGGAACGGCGCACTGGATGCTTACATCAAGCGATCAATCTGACGCCGGTGCCACCATCGTCTGAAGCTGCTCAATCACGCCGGGCTCGACGAAGACGCAGGCCTGATCGGCTGTGATCGGTACGTTGAACATGGCGGCGAACACGTCGCGTTTCAGGTGAGCCAGTCGGCCTGTTCGATAGGCTTGTCCCGGTTTCAAACGATCAGCGCCTGAAGCCTTGCCACTGCGCTGTGGGTCGCATTCGACCAGTGCGACAAAGCCGTCATCGGACAGCTTCTGGTGTTCGGCGCACAGGCCCCAGCCTGTCGTCGTGTGGCGCTCCAGACTTGCTCGCAGGCGCTTGTCGAGCAGAATGCTGCCGGTGTCATAGGCGATGCCGCAGACCAGGCAGGCGTGTTGTTCCAGCGAAACGTGTGATTTGTCGTTCATGATTGCTCTCCGGTTACTCGGGCGGAATTACCCGGAACCGACGCCAGCACGGCGCAGCGCAAGCAGTCAGGGGTCACAGACGGCCACGGGCCGCAAGCGCCAGAGGCGCGTAGCCCTTGACGGCGAGCACGCCGTGGTACGGTAAAGGGACACAGCAAGACCACCCAACCCACCTTCAACGAAGGCACGCATTGGCAAGCGCAGCGCGCAGGCCAAGAACGAAGTAGAGGCCGGAGGCGTCAGGGATCAAAGCCGCATGGCCGCGACTCGGTACGAGGCGTGGGGCAACGCCCGCGAGCCCGACGGCGGTACGCCGGGATGCACAGACTGTTGTCATATGCAACAACCTTGTCCAAGGGCCCCTCCCGACTACCTAATAACCCCCATCAAAGGAATCGTTTTGTTACCATTAATAAAAAGTGAGCAGAAATGACTTTGGCATCAGGGGGATGCGACCGACGCAAGCCAATCAAAATTGGTGCAAGCTTGAATCCCTTCATGTCACGTCTGACTGCTCGTTCGAAGAACAATCGACATAGGGGCTAGAGCATGGGAGAGGCTTCCACCGACCAGTATTCCGCCGGAGAGCAGGGGCTGGGATACATCTATCAGCCTCGCTTCGCACTGCTTAGGCTCTTGCAGTTGCCGGAGAGCACATCGGTTTTAATTGAAAAAGACGATGATCTTGACTTCATCGATAAGGATGGCGTCAAAACACTTGCCTCGCTCAAGCACAAGGGAGTCGGTGATCGTCTGACGGATCTGTCGACGGACTTCTGGAAGTCGGTCCGAATCTGGCTGGCCCGCTATAACCGTGATGGGCGCAGCGAGGCGAGTCTCCGCTTCTTCCTGTTTTCGACGGGCACTGTTTCAAATACCTCGTTCTTGCGACGCTTCCTGCCTGAACCGCCGGCAGAAGATGAAGATGCCGTGTCGTTGTCTCAGCTTGCCGCCGATGCTCTTGCCAAGTCAGAATCGAAGCTCATTGGTGAAATCGCCGTCGAGTTCCATAAACTCAACGATGATGAAAAGGATGATTTTCTTTCGCGCATCGTGATATTTGATGGCGGACCGCGCATTGAGGATGTGCCTTCAATCATCAAAGACCAGCACATGCGCAGCATCCGGCGCGAAAACCGAGACGCCATCTTCGAGCGTCTCGAAGGTTGGTGGAATGACACCATCGTCAACCTATTAGTCGGCAAGCGCGCAGACGCCATCGTCGGCTACGAGATTTCGGACAAGCTTTCCGCATTTTCGGAGGAGTACAAGTCCGACAACCTCCCAATCACATTCAGAGGGAAGGTTCCCGCTGGAGAAATCGATGCAGACAACGACCCGCGACTTTTCGTTGTGCAACTGCGAGAAATTGGCATTGCCTCGAACCGCATTCGCAACGCCATCCTGGATTACTACCGAGCGTTCGAGCAACGGTCCTCCTGGGCTCGCCAAAACCTTCTGGTTTCGGGAGAAATGGAGGAGTATGAAGACCGCCTTGTTGATGAGTGGAGCCGCTACCGAGATGTGGTCTTCGAGGAACTTGATACGGAAAGTGCCGATTCAGTTCTTTTGGAAGCAGGCAAAGCGCTGTATCAATGGGCTGACCTAGAAAGTGGCAACAGCAGCACTCTTCGCATTCGGGAGCGTGTGACCGAACCCTATGTTGTGCGTGGCGGATTTCATATTCTTGCGAACAACCGACCGCTTCCCAGGATTTATTGGCACCCTCGTTTCCTTAGCCGTGTCGGCCAATTGTTGGGGGCGGCGGAATGAAAAGATGGGATCAACGGCCATTCGAAGTTATGAATCTTTTCAATCCCGCATTCTGCGGCCTGGTGCTATTCAGGGCATTGCAAGGCTATGAGGAGGAGAACCCGGACGGCATGCCGTTCTCTCTTGCGCTGCTGGTGTTACCGCTGTGTTTGCAGAAAGACTCTCGCGAAGTGATCGCGGGCAGTTCTCGCAGCTATCTTCTGAAAATCGTCGAAAAAAACCCTCAATTGCTGGTTGGCTTCGCCGACCGCGCCAGCGACCTGTTGCCATTTGCGCTCGAAGCTTTCGGCGTGCTGATGGAACGAGGATGTTTTGTCGTGTCGCACGATGGCCGGTTGAAGACCGTGCCGAATCGCGTTCGGAAATCTGTGACAGGGACCGATGAATCCATCGCCTGCCAGCGCGTCGCACGCATTGTTGGAAAAGAATTTGCCCGCATCGCAGACCGCGTGACGGTGTACACGACCTTTGGAATTCGCCCATGAAAATCAAATCGATTCATATCTACAGTCACGACGGGCAACGCCGGGATCTTCAGTTCAAGGTGGATGGCCTGAACGTCATCACCGGTCGTTCCTCCACTGGGAAATCAGCGCTCTCCGAGATCATTGAGTACTGTATGGGGCGTTCAACCTTCAATGTCCCGGAAGGCATCATTCGGGACAAGGTGGCGTGGTTCGCTGTGATCTATCAGTTCGCCCAGGAACAGGTACTAATCGCAAAACCCACACCAACCGCTGGCGGCACAAGCTGCAGTACCGCCATGCAGCGAAGGGGGAGTCAACTGGCAGCCCCTGACTTTAAGGAATTGGCGGCCAACACCGACGACGATGCGGTGGTTGCGCTGCTGTCGCGGCTGCTCGGCATCCCGGAGAACCGTACCGATGTTGCGATAGAGCACAGCCGGGAAAGCTATGACGCGAACGTCAAGCACTCGTACTACTACTTATTCCAGAAGCAAGGCATCGTTGCCAACAAGGATCAACTTTTCTATCGTCAGAATGAAGCGTTTCAGCCACAGGCGATCCGCGACACATTGCCGATCCTTCTTGGCATTTCTTCCAATGACCGGTACGAGCTGGAAGCCAAACTGCGCGCGGCGCAGCGAGAGCTGAAACTCAACGCCAAGCTCCTCGAACAGGCTCGGGACGCCATCGATACATCCCAGCAGAAGGGAATTGGCCTTTTCTCGGAAGCCAAGACGGTTGGCATCATTGCGCTGGAGAATCAACAGGCTGGGCCGGATGGCGTGATCGACGCCTTGCGTACTACCCTGCAATGGAAGCCGGCCACGGTTCCCGACGACGACGGTCAAAGAATATCTCGGCTCGAAGAAGAGATTAGCCAACTACGCAAGGATCGGCGAGAGGTCCAATCCAGGGTTGATGCTGCCCGCCAGTTCTCCAGGCGGGCTGGTGGTTTTGAAAGTGAAGCGCTGGAGCAAAAAGATCGACTCGCGTCCATCAAGGCGCTTCCCAAGAACCCTGAGACCGGTGAATGGCAGTGGCCATTTTGCGAAGCAAATCTGGCTCTGGAGTCCCCCATTGCACAAGTGCTCCTCAAAGAACTGGCAACACTCGACGAAGAAATGAGCATTGTCGCGGGTCAACGCCCCAAATTGGAGGCGTACCTTGCCGAGCAGGATGACAAGGTGCGCGAGGTCGTGGACGCGATAAAGAACAAGGAGGCGGAGTTGTCTGCTGCGATCGCGGCCAACGAAGTTATCGCACAAATGGGGACGCGCAACAATGCGGCGGCACGGGTTGTTGGCCGCATCAGTTTGTTCCTGGAAAATCTCATTCCCAATGCGGAGTTGGCGTCACGCGAAGCAGAGCATCGGCGCCTGAAGTTCAAGGTTGATGAACTGGAGAAGAAAGTCGGTGCTGACGACAGCCACGAACGACTAACTTCGATTCTGAACAACATCTCGGCACAGGTGTCACGGTACATCCAGACCTTCGAGGCGGAGTTCAGCGCCTTCCCCGCACGGCTTGATCTCAACCATCTCACCATCGTTTTTGATCGCCCGGATCGTCCGGTTCCCATGAGCCGTACGGGCGGTGGCGAAAATCATCTGGCCTACCACCTCTCGGCGTTATTGGCACTGCATCTTTTCGCCTCAAGGAATAACTGCCCGATTCCTCAATTCTTGCTTATCGACCAGCCAACCCAAGTCTATTTCCCTTCGGAAAAGGTCTACCAAGAAGCGGATGGAACTGTCCAGAAAACGGAGGCGGACGCCGACTTAGCAGCGGTCCGCCGACTGTTCGAGTTACTGCTGAATTTCACGAAGAAGGATGTCCCTGGTTTCCAACTCATCGTGACAGAACATGCCAATCTTCGGGACCAGTGGTTCCAAGATTCCTTGGTTGAGCAGCCCTGGACCAAACCGCCAGCGCTGGTGCCGGAAGATTGGCCCTTGATGTCGAAGCATACTTCTTGATCAGAAGTGCTGGATGAAGAGCCATGACGATTCGACGTACTCGCGCACCGTCCACGCGCTCCAACGTTCAGCACTGGCGATCTGTGCGCAGTAGTCCCGCTGGAGCGGGTCTTCCAGCGGAATAAGCACGATGAAGTGAGTCCCACTCAATTGTCGTATCAGTGATACGACAATCAGCTCATCTTGGAAGATGACGGCGAATTGCACCATGCGGCGCAGGTTCTTGAATGAGAAACTGCCACCGTACTCCTTCGTCAACTGCACCGCCAGCCTGAGCAGAACTTTCGCCCATGTTCCACCCGCCTCCTCGCCCCTCCAAGACTTGCGTGTGGATGCGCTGGTCGATGCGCCAGTAGAGCAACATCAGTTTGCTATTCATCTCTGCGCGGCCAGCGAAGGGCGCAGGCCCGGATCTGAAAGCCGGGCTGGAGGCGTCAGCCGAGCGGAGCGAGGGAACGATGGGAACCCGAATGGGGCGAGACGCTCCAGGCGGCTCGCCGCAAAGCACAACAGCGTCCCAGGCCGTGATTCACGGCCGGGGACGCTCTTTTTCAGGATTTGGAGCTATTGAAATCCACTCAAACACCCTCACTTCTCCAACGGCACTCGCCATTCACATAATAAGGTAGGGAAATGACAGATTTTTGCATCACGGCTGTCAGGTACAACCAAGAACGCAGCCATATCGAATTCGTTCGTGTAAAAGAAGAAAAGCCCGGAGAAATCGGGCCGAACCGAACTGTGCCGCGTGCGTTCGTCGCCGATCTCATTCGCCTCGGCAAAGTGACATTCCAGACAAGGACGAAAACCCCTGAGGGGAAATGGAAGACAGGTGCGCAAGTGCACCTCATTGACGACATCTACCTGACAACCAACAAAAACAGCACCGAACGGGATAACCTCGAAAACTTGCCCGAGTTCTAATGAAATAGACCAATCTTCTTCGCCTGAAAGCACTCTGGTGATGTACGTAGATCTAGGTGCCCTATAACGTCTCATTTACTTTGTTAGGCATCAATCCGTCCAGCCAGTCGCGCTTCGCGTGTATCGCGGTACTCAAAGGCTTCTCGGCGCTGAATGACAAGTCACGTTCAATCGGCAGGCCTAGCTTGAATGGGCTGGCAGGCTACTCTTACGAACGAATCTTCTGGCTCAAATAGTGAAAGATCGTTCGGACGGCATTGACAACCAATTCGCCCTCAGCCCGCTCAACAATATTCTCGTTGGGGTGGGCGACACTTCCATGGTTACGGAGGGTGTTAAGTGCATCGAGTACAGATGCAAATGATCCCAATATTCTCCCGATCTCACTGTCATGCTCACCCAACGATTGCAACGCAGGGTGTTGAGCACGAAGCGCCTTGTACGCCTGGGTGAGAGTTGCACTTTCTGGGACCGCGATCGCACCGTCCTGGCAAGCCGACTTCAGATACCCATGCATGGCTGTATGAAGGCGATCGATCGCACTTGGAGCCCCAGATGTGAGAAGCAAGTGGTCGGCATCTGCTAGAGCGCGGCGCACGACCTCTGATGCAGAGACGGTTGGCAGCACAGCAGGAACATGCCCCGCCTGGTAGCCCAGTTCAATCAGCTTGGCTGGTTGTTCCCGTTCAAGATTCGGGCGAACCTTGAGGTGGTCAATGACGGCAACCAAGGCTCGAATGTCGTTGCTCGCAAAATGCTCAAGCACCTGGAAGACACAGCTACCGTAGTCGTCATCCCCGAATCCCAGGCTTCGGAGCAGCCGTGCGTGCCCACGGATGTAGTCATGGAACCCTGTTAGGTAGCCAAGCTCATGCCAATCCGTCGAATTGAATTCGGCCAAGATGGCGCGCTGCATCGCAAGCATGAGAGGGCCACGCCATGCGGAATCCTCCAACAGTTCATGGTTCATTCCTATCCCTTCAAATTAGCATTTTGACTGAGCATAGCTGCGATGGCAGCCTAGACTTTCTCCGCACGCACCTAAGAGTCATCCTGTCGCCTTGTTGGCGGCCATCGACACTGGGTACCACCGGTTGTATCCATGCACGGGGCCATATCAAGTGGCCACAACTACGGTAAGACAAATGAAGATCCAGCAACGAAAAGCACCGCAACAAGAGAGCGATGGAGTGGCTAGCTGACCGACTGATGTGTCCAATACGGTTGTCCGCGCAGCCTTTACACGCCCCACTACGCCCAACCGCGCCCACGCAGGTTTTGCGCAAGGGGCATGGCTAGGACAATGTCCCCGTGTCGTACACGACCACTCAGCACGATGGTCCTACATGGAGGCCACCATGAGCAATCCCAGCCAGTGGGTACTGGTCAAGCGATTCGCCGGTGTCATTTGGTACAGCGAAGAATCCGCATGCCACGAGAACATGACCGAACTATGGAAAGGCAACCGCTTCATGGCTTTCGACGCGCGCGATAGCCACAAACACTATCGGCAAGGCGGCGCAGCATGACTGACGAAACGATCAACGCCGAACAGTGCGCCGAACTCCTGCACTGCACCGAACAACGGATAGAGGAACTGACCCGTAGCGGCGAGCTACCGGGGATGAAATTCGGCCGCGGCTGGATTTATGTGAAGGCCGACCTGCTGGCCTACATCGCGGATCGCGCCCGGAAGGAGGCTGAGGAGCGGCGCCAGGACCTCAATGCCAGAAAGACGGTCCCGAACCTGAATACACCGATCAGGCCACGGCGGCAGATACCCCCGCCGCTTCCGATACCGACCAAAGCCTTTGTGCAAGGTCTACTCCCCTGAAACTGGCGTACCGCTGGGCCATCACCGAACCAGGTTTCCATCCCATAATTTTGTTCAACTCTTCCAAGCGAAACATATCGCGTCCGTCTACGTCTTTCAGCTCCAGCCATCGGCACGTCGCCTCGTGTCTCAGGTCGTGCTCATGCAGACCTTCAATGTCCATGTACTCGAAAGCGATCCTAAAACGGAACGACAGCCGCTGGCTGGCACGCGTCAAGCCCTTCTTCCCCTCCTCTACCCCCTCTTCCGCCAGGAACGGAAATATCGGCGTGCCGCGTTCAAAAGGGGGCCGGCTCGCAAAGTAGGAAGACAGCGCCCTATACACCTCGGGGCGCATGGGCACATCCCGGAAAGAAATCTTTCCCCGCCACTGTTTTGTTTCCTTGACTCGAATCACCTTGTTCTCCATGTCAACCTGGCCACTGGTAAGCGTGTAGGCCTCCCTCAGCCGCAGACCGGTATTCAGGATCAACAGATACAAGGTCAACAATGCATCACCGCCCTTGAGTTCCAGGCCGCGCTCGCGATCCGGTCGCTCATAACCCGACAACACCGCAACAATCTTCTCGTGTTCCCCTGGCAGCAGGCGCCTATCGCGTGCCTCATTCACCTTCACCTCGCCGCCCTTGGCCACCACCATCTTGGCATCGACCTCGGAATAGGTCGAGTAGCCCTTGGGGAGCAGCTTCACTGGGTTGCTGATCTTCACGTTCAGGTTATGGCGCAAATACTCGTCGATGGCGCGGCTTAGAGCCTGGATGCGGTGTTTGATAGACGTGGGTGACAGATTCTTTTCCACCTTCAGGAAGCGGAGATAGCCGGTCAGCCACTTGTAGTTAGCCTCTGAAAATCGTATCGACCCCACCTCGTGCGTCAGCGTCTTGAGGGTGAGGATTTGCGTAGGCGCTGCGAAACCGCTGTCCGACCACTCGCCAAGAATGCGCAACAAGCGCACACCCTCGCCCGGGGATGTCGGGGTGGTCAGCTCTGCCGGCGGGGGGATATCCGCATGCTTCATCAGCTTCCACTGCTGTCCGTAGCCAATGGCTTCAGCCTCCGTGTCAAAGGTAAAATATTTGCGTCCGTTCGGGAGTAATGGGTGCCTCAGCCCTATTTCCCATTTCCCAGATGGCTTGAGTCGGGGTTTTGCCATGAAACGATCTCCAAGACTTGAACAAGATGGATCATCGTACAGTCTGATTGAGTTTCAGCCGCCATTTTTTGGCGTCTTTCATCATTTATCAGGCATGTTGAGGCATTTTTCCGATATTACAATGCACGTAACTTGTTGATTCATAATGATTTATGAAAATATGGAAATTAGATCAATCGGCTACAAGATCGAGTTGATCCAGCGCGCCGAATCCGGTGCAGGTGGCGGACTGCGCTGACGCAACCCTTAAACCTGTTTGCTGCCTTTTTGATGACTGCCTGCATGCTTGCCCAGGAAACCGGCCCGGTGCAGACATTGGGCATCTGCATTGGAAGACCTTGCAACAGGCCGGCAACGAAACGAATGGATCACACCTGCTCAAGCAACCATGCGCGAAATGTCTGCAGGGCACGTTGTTCTCTATGGGCGTGAGGATAGACAAGGTAGTAGCCCTTGGCTGAGCGCCACTTCAGCGGCGACAGCCTCTTCAGCCGCTGCGTGGCCACCGCTTCGCTCGACATATAGGGCGGCAACAATACCGCGCCCAGATCGCTCGCCGCAGCGTTCATGGCCATCCACATCAAATCGTAGAGCGGCCCTTCACGGCCCGGGTCGGCGCTGATGCCGGCGTGGCGGAACCACTCCGTCCAGGCTTCAGGCCCGGTAGAGTGATGGATCAATGCCATCTTGGGCGTCTGCGCGCCCAGTTTGGCGCCGAATTTCCGAATCCAGCCTGGCGAGGCGTAGGGCTGAAGTTCCAGCGGCATCACAAAATCAGACGCCATCCCCGGCCGCTTGCCGTCGCCAAACTCCAGTGAGGCATCGATGCCCGGCGAACTGAAATCCGCCGGCCCCACGCGCGTGGCGATGTTCAGGACAATCTCCGGGTGCTCGCGGGTAAACGCCGACAGGCGTGGAATCAGCCAATAGCTTCCCAGCGATGCACCCACCGACAAATTGAGCGCTCCGCCGCTGTCCTGGTGCGCCATCGCATTGACAGTGGCGCGTTCGAGCTGCTGGAGCAGCGGCGCAATGACATCCAGGTAACGGCGCCCGGCATCTGTCAGCGCCAGCGTGAGCGCATTTTGTTTGCGCAGGAAGAGCCTGGTACCCAGGCGCTCCTCCAGCCCGATCACCTGCCGGCTTACCGCACCCTGGGTGAGGTGCAGTTCCTTGCCGGCACGCGTGAAAGAGCCAAGACGGGCACTGACTTCAAAACACAGCAGGGACGTCGTGGAAGGTATGCGGCTCATAAATCATCATGAGAAAACCGCATGATATCCAATAAAAAGAATCGTTTGAAGGCAGCATCTGCCTGATGCATTATTCGCCCAGGCCGCCTTGTGTGAGGCGATCAGGAAAGACATCATCATGAGTAAAACAGATATATCCCGCCGCCGAATCCTGCACACGGCAGGGGCAGCCCTGCTGGCCACGCCTATGCTGGCCCGCGCAGCCTGGCCCGACAAACCCATCCGCCTGATTGTTCCCTCCCAGGCAGGCGGCTCTCCCGATATTCTTTGCCGGATTCTCACCAGCGAACTTGGCAGGTTGCTCGGGCAACCCTTTGTCATCGACAACAAACCTGGAGCCGGCGGCAACATCGGCATGCAGGAACTCGTACGTTCGCCAGCTGACGGGTACACCCTGGGTTACGGCAATGTGAACACACTCGCCATCAATAAATCACTCTACAAGAAACTGCCCTACGACCCCGATAAGCAACTGGTACCCATTGCAATCATGGGCTACACGCAAAGTGCGCTGGTGGTGCGCAATGATCTCCCGGTCAACACAGTCAAGGACCTGATCGCTTTGGCCAAAGCCAGGCCAGGCAAGCTTACAGCGGGCTCGGCCGGCACCGGCACGACAGGTCACCTGGGCACCGAGCTTTTCAAGAGCATGACCAACACCTTCATGGTCCACGTGCCCTACCGCGGAAGCCCCCAGGCCATCCAGGACCTGATAGGCGGCCAGATCGATGTCATGTTCGACAACATCGGCTCGATTGCGCCGCACATCCAGAGCGGCCGTGTCCGCATACTGGGTGTATCGGGCCGATCGCGCAGCCGGCTCTTTCCCAACGTACCAACGATTGCCGAGGCCGGCGTGCCCGGCTATGAAACAACCAGCTGGGGCGGCATCGTTGCCCCGATCGGCACACCGCGGGACATCGTTTTCCGGCTCAACGCAGAGATCAACAAGGCTCTTGGCACGCCCTCACTCAACGAGAAATTCAACGCCCTCGCCTTTGAAACCGCCATGGGCCCGCCCGAACGCCTGTTCGATCGCGCCCTGCGCGAAACCCGCATGTGGAGCGACATTGTGCAGCGCTCAGGCGCCCAGGTGGACTAGGCCCATGCTTGATCTTGTCATCGCAGGTGGCGATGTGGTCGACGGCACCGGCTCGCAAAGAAAGCGTGCGGACATCGGCGTGTACGCGGGGCGCATCACCGAAGTGGGCGACCTGGCGGGAACGCCAGCGCACCGTCGCTTCGACGCGCGCGGCCTGGTCACTTCGCCGGGCTTTATCGACGTTCACACCCATGACGACCAGCTGTTGCTGCAACCGGATGACCGCCCCCACCCCAAAGCCCTGCAGGGCGTCACTACCGTCATAACCGGTAACTGCGGCGTTAGCCTTGCACCGCTGGTATGTGACCGGCCACCCCCGCCGCTGGACGTCCTTGACCCTGCTGCCTATCGTTTTGCATCGTTCGACGCGTACCTGAGCGCCGTGGAAAATGCCCGGCCGCTTCTCAACGCGGCATGCCTGGTCGGGCATTCGACCCTGCGAGTCGCCCACATGGCGGACCTGGACAGGCCAGCCACGGCCAGTGAAACCCTGGCCATGCAGCTTGCGCTTGACAACTCACTGCGTGCGGGCGCCTGGGGACTTTCCACCGGCCTGTATTACCCGACCGCCAGCGCCGCCACGGCCGAGGAAGTGATGGAACTCGCACGGCCGCTCACGGCGTCACGCGCCTTGATCACCATGCATATCCGCGACGAAGGCAACAACATCGACGCAGCCCTGCGGGAAGCGTTTTCCATAGCGCGCGCACTGCAGGTGCCGCTGGTCCTGTCACACCACAAGCTGGTGGGCAAACAAAACCACGGCCGTTCAGTCGAGACTTTGGCCCTGGTGGAAAAGGCCGCGCTTGAGCAAAGTGTGTGCATGGACTGCTACCCGTACGACGCATCCTCGACCATGCTTTTGCCTTCGCGGATCAGCCAGTCGCGTGACGTCATGGTGGCTTGGTCCCGGTCGCAGCCTGAAGCTGCAGGCCGCTCCCTGTTTGAACTCGCGGCCCAGCGCAATGAAGAACCGGAGCAGACCGCACGGGCACTTGCACCAGCCGGCGCCATCTACTTCGCCATGAGCGAAGCCGACGTCAGCAACATCCTCAGCCACCCGTTGACCATGGTGGGTTCGGATGGACTCGCCCATGACACACATCCACATCCGCGGCTGTGGGGTACCTTCCCGCGCGTGCTGGGCCGCTACGTACGCCAGCAAAAATTGCTGACCCTTGAGCAGGCCGTGCACAAGATGACCGGCCTGAGCGCACGCCGCTTCGGCCTGGACCGCCGCGGCCTGGTCGCCCCCGGCTTTCATGCCGACCTCGTGACATTCGATGCCGACAGCGTCCTGGACCGGGCCACCTACCGGCAACCCGAGCTGCCGCCGGACGGCATCAAGGCCGTCTACGTCAATGGAGAATTGACCTGCGAGGAAGGTCACATGACAGGCTCCCGCGCAGGCCGGGTGCTGCGGCGAAAGGGGCATGCACCGTGAGACGGCAAACCGCGGTGGTCGGCATTCTGGGCGGCATGGGACCCGCAGCCGGCGCCGACTTCCTGCGATTGTTCGTCGATGCGTGCGCAGCCCGGCTGCAGCATGACGGACACACGGTGAACGACCAGGCTTTTCCCGAGCACTGGCTGGCACAGTTGCCGATTCCCGACCGCACGCACGCGCTACAGGATACGAGCCCCGGCACGCATCAACCACTTGAGCCCATGCTGCAGGCCGTCGGCCGCCTGGCCGCGCTCGGCGTGCGCCATCTGGCGATTGCCTGCAACACGGCGCATGCCTGGCACACCGCCATCCAGGAACGTTTTCCCCGTATCGACGTTCTGCACATTGCGCAGGAAGTCGCGCTTGTTTTGAGCGCAGGCGGGACAGTTCGCGCCGGACTGCTTGCAACCGAGGGGACCTACAGCAGCGGCATTTACCAAAAAGCACTGGCCGACACCGGGCTGGTGTGCCACATCCCGCTTGAAGCGGAACGCAGCGCCCTGATGCACGGAATCTACAAGGGAGTCAAGGCCGGCGACCTGAAGCTCGCGAACCGGCAGTTTCAGGAAGTGGCCAGCGCGCTGATCGACAGGCACGCCCTGGACGTACTTGTCCTGGGTTGCACGGAAATCCCCCTGGCCCTGCGAGAGCTCGAAAAACACCCGCAGGTTCAGCTGATTGATCCAACCCAGGTGCTGGCGCAGGCCTTGGCTGACAAGGCCCTGGGAGCATGCTCCGACTAAAACTCGCACAACCAGGTAACGGCCAGCCCGGTCAAAGCTGGTACGGACAGTGGCCAGAGTCAGCGCGCGGATGCTACGTTTTTGATAGCTGATTGCGCGCACTACACGGCGGCCACAGGCACTTTTCACCTGAAAAAGAGTGGTTTTTATGCCTTTACAGCGCTCAAACAGCCTGCCGCGCCAGCCGGCAGGCCTGGAAAGCCAGCGCGGTCACGTGTGACCAGTTTCCGCGTGCCAGCGTGTCCGCAGGCGTGAGCCAGGAACCGCCCACACACAGCACATTGGGCAGCGTCAGAAACTCCGGCGCATTGGCGACGGTCACGCCGCCGGTGGGGCAAAACCGCACATCTCCGAACGGCCCGTTCCATGCCTTGAGCATGGCCGGGCCTCCGGCCTGCATCGCCGGGAAAAACTTCAGCTCCGTCAGGCCATCTTCCTGCGCGGCCATGATCTCGCTACCGGTGGCCACACCGGGCAGCAGGGCCAGCCCGGCGTCACGGCAGGCCTGGCCCACGGAATGCGTGTAGCCGGGGCTGACGGCAAAACGCGCACCGGCCATGGCGCAAGCCTGTGCGTCGGCAGCGCTGCGCACCGTGCCTGCGCCAACTACCACTTCCGGCACACCGCGTGCGATCGCTTCAATGCAGGCCAGTGCCTGCGGTGTGCGCAAGGTGACCTCCAGCATGCGTATGCCGCCGGCCAGCAGGGCCCTGGCCAGCGGCACGGCCTGGTTTGTATCGTCCAGCACAATGACCGGAATCACCGGCGAGTCCAGCATCAGTTGCAAGGCCGTCAGCCTGCCGCTCACGTCAAGATTTACATCCACGACAAAGCTCCTTCTTCAGCCGTCAGGGCATGGCGACGCATGCCGGTAAACAATTGCCGCCCCATGCCGATGGCGTTGCCGGCACGCAGGCCATCAGGCATCACATCGGTTTGCCGCGCTGCCCATTCAGCGTCGCCCACCAGTACCTGCAGCAGGCCCGTGAGCGCATCGACGCGGATCACATCACCGTCGCGCACCTTGGCCAGTGGCCCACCGGCAGCCGCCTCCGGGGAGACATGGATGGCCGCAGGCACCTTGCCCGACGCACCGCTCATGCGGCCGTCGGTCACCAGCGCCACCCTGTAGCCCTTGCCCTGCAGCACGGCCAGCGGCGGCGTGAGTTTGTGCAGCTCGGGCATGCCGTTGGCCTGCGGCCCCTGCCAGCGCACCACACACACCACATCCCGGTCCAGTTCGCTGTTGTTGAATGCCGCGTGCAAAGCCTCCTGCGAATCGAACACACGGGCAGGCCCTTCAATCACATGCCGGTCGTCTGGCACGGCCGAGACCTTGATCACGCTGCGGCCCAGGTTGCCCTGCAGCAGCTTGAGCCCGCCCGTGGCACTGAACGGACTGGCAACCGGACGGACAATCGACTCGTCTTTGGATGCATCGGCGTCATGCCATGCCAAGGAGGATTCAAGCAGTGAAGGCTCCCGCGTGTATTCACGGATGCCCCCGTCCCGCACGGTCAGCACGTCCTCATGCATCAGGCCAGCGTCCAGCAGTTCGCGAATGATGAGCCCGGTGCCGCCCGCCGCCTGGAACTGGTTCACGTCGGCACTGCCGTTAGGGTAGACATGCGCCAGGGTCGGCACGACATCGGACAGGTCGGAAAAGTCATTCCAGTCAATCACGATACCGGCTGAATGCGCCACCGCCACCCAGTGGATCAGGTGGTTGGTGGAGCCACCCGTGGCCAGCAGGGCCACCATGGCATTGACGATGGCGCGCTCATCAACAATCAGGCCGATAGGGGCAAAGCGTTTGGCCTTGATGATGCCCAGCACGGTACGCGCGGCTTCGCGCGTCAGTTCATCGCGCAGTGTGCCGCCGGGCGCTACAAACGCCGTGCCGGGCACGTGCAGGCCCATGGCTTCGAGCAGCATCTGGTTGCTGTTGGCCGTGCCGTAAAAGGTGCAGGTACCCGGGCTGTGGTAACTCTTGAGTTCGGCGTCGAGCAAGCCCTCACGCCCCACCAGCCCCTGCGCGGCCTGCTCGCGTATGCGGGCTTTTTCCTTGTTGGGCAAACCCGAGGGCATGGGGCCGGCCGGCACAAACACCGTTGGCAAATGCCCGAAATGCAGTGCGCCTATCAGCAGGCCGGGCACGATCTTGTCGCACACACCGAGCATCAGTGCCGCATCGAACATGTCGTGCGAGAGCGCCACGGCGGTGGCCATGGCGATCACATCGCGGCTGAACAGGCTGAGTTCCATGCCGCTGGTGCCCTGTGTCACGCCGTCGCACATGGCGGGCACGCCGCCTGCCACCTGGGCAGTGGCGCCTAACTTGCGCACCTCGTCCTTGATGAGGTCCGGGTAGGTTTTCAGCGGCGTGTGCGCCGACAGCATGTCGTTATAGGCTGTGACGATGGCTATATTGGGTGCGCGCTCGGTGACGACCTTGAAGCGGTCGTCCAGCGGCATGCCAGCCACGGCATGCGCCAGGTTGGCACAACCCATGCGATCAGTACCACGGTCACGTGCGGCAGCAGCATGCAGTTGCTGCAGGTAAGCGCTGCGCGTGGGGCGGCTGCGCCCGGCAATGCGGGCGGTGACGCTGGAGACGGTCGGGTGAAGAACTATGGGATGGGCGGCCATGCGGTGCTACTTCCGGTTGTGTAACTTAATTACCAACCCCATAGTAACTGTTGGGCGCCGCTTTGGCTGTAGTCCTGGTTACCAAAGGGTTACCAGAACCCGGCTAAAACCACCTGCAAAAAAAGGCGGTGCTGGCCGGCTTCAGGCAGGATTACTGCAACGTGACTTCCACACGCCGGGCTTCGGCATTGCTGCCGCTGGCCGTCAACTGCTCGGGCTTTTTAAGTTCGATCTGCTGCTCCGTCACGCCGGCAGCCTTGAGGGCGTCGCGCACGGCCAGGGCACGTTGCTTGGCCAGTTCCGCATTTTTGGCGGCATCGCCGGTCGCATCATGAAAACCGGAGATCACCAGCTTGCGGCCGGCCTTGGCACCCTGGACCACATCGGCCAGGGCATCACCAGCACCCGCAGCCAGGTCAGCCTTGCCGGTCGCAAAATAAAACTTCACGACGCCGTTCTCGACCTTGATACTGGCCGCATCAGAGGCGGCCTGGGCAGCATTGGCGGCATTCGCTGTGTCCGCCTGGGCCGTGGCAGCCACTGGCACCACGGCCGGAGCGCTGGCGGCCAGGGCCGTCGCAGGGGCAATGTCCTTGCCGCTCTGGTAAATGCCCACACCGATCACCAGTGCGACCACCAGGGCAATCAGGCCAAAAACAATCGTCAACACCAGGCCTTGCTGGCCGTCATCATCCTGAGACATCGCTTATTCCCTTTAAAAAAACTCTGCGCATTGTAAAGTGTGACTGTGGCAAATACAGTCCAACCCCGACCGGCGCCCAGCCCGCAAAACCCCCGCGACCCGGCGCATATGCTCGAAGTGGTGAGGCGCGAGTGGGGCGGGAAAAGCGACCTGTGGATTTTTGGTTACGCCTCGCTGATCTGGCGGCCTGAGTTTGAGTTCGCTGAAAAACGTTTTTCCACCATTTACGGCTACCACCGCGCCCTGAAAATGTGGAGCCGGGTGAACCGCGGCACGCCCGAATGCCCGGGCCTGGTGTTCGGGCTACTGCACGGCGGCAGTTGCAAGGGGGTGGCGTTTCGTATACCGCGGGAACGTGTCGCTGCCGCCCTGCCCGCCCTGTGGGACAGGGAAATGCCCAACGGCGTGTATGACCCCAAATGGCTGCGCTGCCAGACTGAAATGGGCGTGGTACGGGCATTGGCCTTCACACTGTCCAAACGCAGCCCCAACCATACCGGCGTGCTCAGCGAGGAAGCCTACAGGCAGATTTTTTCAGACTCCTGCGGCCGCTATGGCACGACACGTGAGTATGCCCAACTGACTTACGACAAATTGCGCGAACTGGGTATCCATGACCACGCGCTGGGCAAGCTGCTGGCGCTGGTCAGGCGCTGAACCGGTTTGGGGCCTGTGCTTGCCAGTCTGGGCGGTACGGCCTAAAGTGGGCGCTCCAGTTCCCAATACCAACAGCAAGGAGACCCCATCATGATGAAATACCGTCTGGCGCCGCTGGCTGCGGCCCTTGTGCTCAGCGCCTGCGCCTCCAGCATGGGCGGCCCGCGCGCCGTGGCGCAGTTGCAAGGCACCACCGGCAGCAGCGTCAGCGGCACGGTCAACTTTGTCCAGAACGGCGACAAGGTGATGGTCTCCGGCGAGGTACGCGGCCTCAAGCCCAATGCAGAGCACGGTTTTCACGTGCATGAAAAAGGTGACTGTTCCAGCGGCGACGGCATGAGCACCGGCGGGCATTTCAACCCAGGCGGCCAGCCGCACGGCAACCATGCCGACATGGCGCACCATGCCGGTGACATCCCCAGCCTCAAGGCCGATGCAAACGGCGTGGCGACAATCAGTTTTGAGTCAAGAACCATTGCAGTGGGCAGCGGCAGCACCGACATCGTGGGCCGCGGGCTGATCGTTCACCGTGACCCGGACGACTACAAAACCCAGCCCACCGGCAACGCCGGGCCGCGGCTGGCCTGCGCGGTCATAAAAAGCTAGAGCCCCCACACTCGCTCGCTTCGCGTAGCTCTCTGCCCCGAGGGGGCGCTGCGCCTACGGCCCGGCAAAGCCGGTTCCGCGGCCCCGGCTTGAGTAAGACCTCAACAGTTGCTCAATGCCTCTTGGGCTCACGTTTTTACTTCCCAAAATCAGCGCGTGGCAAGCAGCATTTCCGCCCGGCGCAGGTCATCGAGGGTATCAATGTCGGTCACGATGCCGGCATCATCAAGCTCCAGAAACGCTACCGAATTGATAGCTGACTGCGCACGTACTACCTCGGCTGCGCCCTGATTTCCCTTTAATTCCATCAATTCCCGAGCGCACGCCAGGCCAAAACGCACCGGGTGGCCGCGCTGGCCTCTGTACAGCGGAACCGTCACAGCGGCGGGCGGTGCCAGTGCGATGGCGAGCAAGGTCTGGCTGCGAACCAACGGCAGGTCGGCCGGCAGGATCAGCCAGCCCGGCGCATCGGCAGTGGCCCGCACGCCGGCCGCAATCGAGTCCCCCATGCCGGGGCGCGAAGCGTCTGCAACCACCACATGGCAAGGCAGGCCGCTGGCGCGCACGGCATCCAGCACATGTTCGACGACAGGTTTGCCTGCCAGCAAGGCCTGGAGCTTGTGCACGGTGCCGCCCGAAGCCGCAAAACGCTCACCACGGCCGGCGGCAAGAACAATCACAACGGGAAGAGAAGGCATCATGGGACGGCAGTTGGACAGGGAAGTCGCCAAGGCAGGCTTGGCAAAAATGGAAAGAGCAATCCTTATACTTGAATGATGTCAGATTCCAACCCCTCCATCGCCGACCTTCGCAAAAGCTACGAACGCGCCGAATTCAACGAAGAAGCCTCGCAGGCCGACCCGATGAAACAATTCGACCTGTGGCTCAAGGAAGCCCTTGCCGCGAAGGTTCCCGAGCCGAACGCCATGACGCTGGCCACGGTCTCCAGTGACCTGCGCCCATCGACACGCGTGGTGTTGATCAAGGGCTATGACGAGCGCGGCATCGTCTGGTACACCAACTACAACAGCCGCAAGGGCACGGAGCTCGCCGGCAACCCCTATGCAGCGCTGCAGTTTCACTGGGTCGAGCTGGAGCGCACGGTACGCATTGAAGGCATGGTCGAAAAAGTATCCGCAGAAGAAAGCGATGCCTATTTCAGCAGCCGGCCACTGGACTCACGCATAGGCGCCTGGGCCAGCCCGCAAAGCGAAGTGATTGCCGGCCGTGGTGTGCTGGTGGCCAATGCGGCCAAATTCGGCGCGAAATTTTTGCTGCAGCCGCCGCGCCCGCCGCACTGGGGCGGCTACCGGCTCAAGCCGGATAACTGGCAGTTCTGGCAGGGCCGCAAGAGCCGTTTGCATGACCGTTTGCGCTACACCTTGCAGGCTGATGCCAGCTGGCTGCGTGAGCGCCTGGCGCCTTAGCTTTTCAGCTCACCAAACCTTTTGATAGCCTGGTGCGCAACGGCCTGCAGTTGCTCGGCGCTCACCAGATCAGGCGCGATTTCCGCCAGCGGCACCAATACAAATGCCCGCTGCAGCATGCGCGGATGCGGCACTGTCAGGCGCGGTGAATCGATGCTGGCGCTGCCGTACAGCAGCAGGTCCAGGTCCAGTGTGCGCGGTGCGTTGCGGTACGGCCTTTCACGGCCGGCGGCCTGTTCTATTTGTTGCAGATGCTCAAGCAATGAAGGCGCAGTCAGGCCCGTTTCCACCCCGAGCACGGCATTGATGTAATCATCGCCGGGCGCGTTCGCTTCAGCACCCGAGTCGGTATCCAGCGGAGCAGTTTTATACAGGCTGGAAACCTTGAAAACCTGCGTGAGCGGCAGGCCATCAATGGCCTTTACCGCCTGCCCGAGCGCCGCAGCGGCATCACCGAGATTGGCGCCCAAAGCAATCCAGGCCTGCACGGAACGGGCGGCGCTCACGGCTCAGGAACTGGAGGCGGCGTCCGGCGATGGCTGGTCGCTGCTGCCTTCGGCGGCACCGGGGTTGACACGGTTCGCAGGCTTGCGGCGGCGGCGGCGTTTTTTGGCCGGCGCCATGTCGCCTTGTTCTGCAAACGTCTCCGCCGGCTGGCCGGCATCCGCGCCGACTGAGGACTTGCCGGCAGCGGGGCTGCCCGCATCGCCGTCCTGCCGCTTCACACGCGTGCGGGGTTGCTGCGGTTTTTGCAGTTGTGCCTGCCTCACGGCCTCGATCATGGCGTGGCGTTCATCGTCATAAGCCGTGCTGAACTTTTCCCACCACTCGGCCAGTTCGGTATCCACCTCGCCGGTTTGCGCACGCAGGCGCAAAAAGTCGAAGCCGGCACGAAAGCGCGGCTGCTCCAGCAGCGAATAGGGCGAGCTGCCAACGCGTTTTTCAAACCGCGGCTGCATGGTCCAGATTTCGCGCATGTCGGTGCCCAGCTTGCCGCGGCCCGACACATCGCCGATTTTGGCGTTGAAGGCATCGTCAATCGCATCCTGCAGCGCGGGCATGGTGTGCTCGCCGCGCTTCAATCGCCGTGCCCAGCCGTCACGCACATCCGACCACAACACGCAGGACAGCAAAAAGCTGGGCGCGACAGGCTTGCCCTCGCCGACGCGGCGGTCGGTGTCGCTCAGGGCGAGGTTCAGGAAAGGCTGATCGGCCGCCTCGACCACCACGTCCAGCAGCGGGTAAATGCCCGTGCCCAGGCCGAGTGCCTTGAGCTGCTCGATGCTGGCCAGCGCGTGGCCGGTTTGCAGCAGCTTGAGCATTTCGTCAAACAGGCGCGACTGCGGCACGTCGGCCAGCAGGCCCTTCATTTCGCGCAGCGGCGCAACGGTCTTGTCTTCAAACCTGAAACCCAACGCGCTGAGCTTGGCGGCAAAGCGCACGGCGCGGATGATGCGCACCGGGTCTTCGCGGTAACGCACGGCCGGGTCACCGATCATGCGTATGATTTTTTTCTTCGCATCCTTGATGCCGTTGTGATAGTCGACCACGATCTGCGTTTCAGGGTCGTAGTACATGGCATTGATGGTGAAATCGCGGCGAGCGGCGTCTTCCTCCATCGGGCCCCAGACGTTGTCGCGCAGCACCCGGCCGGACGCATCCACGGCGTGTTTCATGCCGGCCAGCTCGCTCTTGCTGGTGCGTTCGTTGCCACCCACCTGCTCGGCCTGGCTGCTGTCCAGATGTGCGCGGAAGGTGGATACCTCAATCACCTCATGCTCGCGGCCACGGCCATAAATGACATGGACGATGCGAAAACGCCGGCCGATGATGAAGGCGCGGCGAAACAGCTGCTTGACCTGCTCGGGCGTGGCATCGGTGGCCACGTCAAAGTCCTTGGGACGCAGGCCGACCAGCAGGTCGCGCACCGCACCGCCCACGATATAGGCCTGAAAACCGGCTTCTTTCAGCGTATGGACGACATCCCAGGCCCTCTCGTCGACCAGTTTGGTGTTGATGCCATGCTCTTTGACAGGGATGTCGTGGCGCGTGCCGAAGGGGGATTTTTTGACCCGTTTGGCGGCGGATTCCGGGCCTGGAGCCTTGCCAAACAGCTTGTCGATAAATTTTTTGATCATGAGGTCGCGAATTTTGGGGAGCCACCGCCGTCTGCAGCGGGACGGGCTCTACCCAAATGATTAAAACAGGTCAAGTATGCGCCATCCGCGATCTGCGGCCAGCGCCCGCAGGCGTGCGTCCGGATTGGTGGCTACCGGGTGGCTTGCTTTTTCAAGCAGCGCCAGGTCGTTCATGGAGTCGGTATAGAAGGTGGTTTCCACGTCGTTCCAGCCCAAGCCGCGGTCAGCCAGCCATTGTTCAACGCGGGTGACCTTGCCTTCACGGGCTGAAGGCGTGCCCTTGATTTCCCCCGTCACCCAGCCTTGCGCATCGCGCTCCAGCTCCACCGCAATCAGCTCCTTCACACCGAATGCGTCGGCAATCGGTCGGGTTACAAATTCGTTGGTGGCGGTGACGATCACAAGCTCATCACCAGCACGCTGATGACCCTGGACCAGCTCCAGGGCCTGCTCCTTGATGTTCTTTTGCACCACAGCCTCCATGAAACGGGCATGACCAGCTATCGATTTGGTAGCACCCTGCTCCCGGATGGCCTGCGTGGCAAAACGCACATAGTCATGGATGTCGAGCGTTCCGGCGCGGTACTGTTCAAAAAACTCGGTGTTGCGGCGTTTGAACTCGGTGGCATCACACCAGCCCAGGCTGATGGTGAACTCACCCCACTCGTAGTCCGAATCTATGGGGATCAGCGTATGGTCAAGGTCAAATAAGGCAATCTTTTTAGGCACGGTCATACAGTCACATTTATTCGTTTTCCAGCATGGCCTTGATCAGCGGGATCGTGATGGCACGCTGGGTTTGCAGCGCATAGCCGTCAAGCTGGTCCAGCAGCTGCATGAGGCTGCTCAGGTCGCGGGAAAAGCGCGTCAGCATGAAGTCCATGGCTTCGTCGCTTAGAAACACCCCGCGCGCATCGGCCTCACGCCGCAGCACGGCGCGCCGCTCGGGTTCGGTCAGCGCGTGCAGCTCAAACACATGGCCCCAGCCCAGCCGCGTGCGCAAGTCCTCGCGCAGCGCCAGGTCGGCCGGCGGCAGGTTGCCGGCGGCCAGCACCCAGCGCGGCTGCCCGTCGGCAGAACTCAGGGCATTGACGAACCAGTTGAACGCCGCCTGCTGCTGCACGGCTGTGTAGAGATGGCACTCGTCCAGAATCACCGCTGCCCAGGCATCGTCAAATTCAGGCGGCTCCAGCACCGAGGCATCCAGCCAGCCGGCACGCGCGCCCTGCTCGCGCAGGGTTTCGCTGACAGCCTTGAGCAAATGGGTTTTGCCGCTGCCCGGCTCGCCCCACAAGTAGGCCGGCACCGGCGAACGCAGCGTGTTGCCGGCCCACAACTCGAGGTGCCTGAGCGCCGCCTCGTTGGGGCCGGCAAAAAAATTGGCGAACGACGGCACCGAGGCAAGCCCGATATCCAGCGCAATCTGTTTCATGCCCGTCATGGTGCCCATCAGCCTTTGTAAAGCTTGCTGGCCATGTAGCTGGCCTTGAGGCGGCGTATGCCCACCAGCAAGACGGCACTGGCAGGCAACGCAACCAGCACGCCGACAAAACCAAACACCTGGCCAAAGGCCAGCAAGGCAAAAATAACCATCAGCGGATGCAGGCCTATGCGTTCACCAACCAGCCGCGGCGTCAGGAACAGGCTCTCAACCACCTGGCCAATGCCGTACACCACCGCCACCATGACCAGCGCCTTGAGCGAGGCAAACTGCAGCAAACCGGCGAGTATCGCCAGCAACAGGCCTATGCCGAAGCCGAGGTAGGGGATGAACATGGCCAGCCCCGTAAAAATGCCTATGGGCAGGGCCAGGTCCAGCCCGAAAAGCGCCAGCCCGACGGCATAAAACGTGGCCATCGCCAGCATCACCAGCAGTTGCCCGCGCAGGTACTGGCCGAGCACGGAATCCGCTTCTTTCGTAAAACTGTCAAAAGACGTCCGCATGGGCGAGGGCACCAGCTCCAGCAGGCGGCCGACAAACTTGTCCCAGTCCATCAGCAGGTAAAACAGCGCCACGGGAATCAGCACCGCGTTGCCGATCACGGTCAGGGCGACGCTTCCGCCCAGCTTGAGCGACGACAGCAATGACCCGAAGGCCTCTTCGTAATTGGCATTGAGGTACTTGAGCACAACGGCCTTGATGCTTGCGACGTCCAGCGACACGTTGATGCCGAACTGCGCCAGCCAGGGCGTCAGGCCGGTGCTGAGGCGGTCCACCAGCAAGGGCACCTGCTCGCGCATCAGCGGTACTTCCTTGGCCACGATGGGCACTATCATCAGCACGATGCCAAGCGCGGTCACCAGGAAAAGCAGTTCAACCAGGATCACCGCAAACACGCGCGGCATGCGGCCCCTGCCCCAGCCGTCTATCCGGTTGACCAGTGGCGTCAGCGCATAAGCCAGCACGGCGGCCACCACAAAGGGCGTCAGTACCGGGCCGAGCTGCCACAGCGCCAAAACGAGCAGCGCCGCAATCAGGCACCAGGCGGACGCACGTTTTTGGGTGTTGGTGAATTGCATAAAGCCTTGGGTTGAGCTTGCCCGGATGGACTATTGAAGGCGCAAAGCGTGCCGAAAAGTGGCATTCCACAGAGCCTTTAGAATCATCACCTGATTCTATCGGGCTTGTAGCGCTGCCAAAGTCGGCAAACCGCCCATGCCCGCCACCCCAGCCCCTATCCGCCGCATCAAGACCCCACCATGACGAATTCCCCCCTCTCCTACAAAGACGCCGGCGTTGACATTGACGCGGGCGATGCCTTGGTTGAACGCATCAAGCCACTGGCCAAAAAGACCATGCGCGAGGGTGTGCTGGCGGGCATTGGCGGCTTTGGCGCGCTGTTTGAAGTGCCCAAACGCTACAAGGAGCCGGTGCTGGTCAGCGGCACCGACGGCGTGGGCACCAAGCTGCGCCTGGCTTTTGAATGGAATATGCACGACACCGTGGGCATTGACCTGGTGGCCATGAGCGTCAACGACGTGCTGGTGCAAGGTGCCGAACCGCTGTTTTTCCTTGATTATTTCGCCTGCGGCAAGCTGGACGTGGACACGGCCGCAGCCGTGGTCGGCGGCATCGCCAAAGGCTGCGAACTGAGCGGCTGCGCCCTGATTGGCGGCGAAACCGCCGAAATGCCGGGCATGTACCCGGACGGTGAGTACGACCTGGCCGGTTTTGCCGTCGGCGCAGTCGAAAAATCAAAAATCCTGACCGGCAAGGAAGTCAAGGCCGGCGATGTCGTGCTGGGCCTGGCCAGCAGCGGCGTGCATTCCAACGGTTTCAGCCTGGTACGCAAATGTATTGAGCGCGCTGGCAGCGATGCCCCCGCAAAACTCGACGGCAAGCCGTTCCGGGAAGCCCTGATGGAGCCGACACGGCTGTACGTCAAGAATGTGCTGGCCGCGCTGGCTGCACATCCGATCAAGGCGCTGGCCCACATCACCGGCGGCGGCTTGCTGGAAAACATCCCGCGCGTGCTGCCCGAAGGCACGGCGGCACACCTTAAAAAGGGCAGTTGGCCACAAACCGAGCTGTTTGCCTGGCTGCAGAAGACGGCCGGCATCGACGACTTCGAGATGAACCGCACCTTCAACAACGGCATAGGCATGGTCGTGGTGGTGGACGCCGCCAGTGCGCAAGCCACGGCAAAAACACTGCGCGATGCAGGCGAGCAGGTCTACGAGATCGGCGTGATTGCAACGCGTGCGGATGGTGCCGCCGTCGTCGTCGGCTAAACACCGCGCGATGCATTGAAGGCCCCGATTCGGGTCCTTCTGCTACAAAAATACTAGCTGCCCGCGCGCGCCCTGACTGGGCCAACTGGACATTTGATCGTATTTGTATCAAACTGTGCCTTTGTATTGCTCATGGAGCACCCATGCCAGTCATTGCAGTCGTCAACCGTAAAGGGGGTAGTGGCAAAAGCACGCTGGCCGCGCATATCGCGGCGTGGGCGGCCCGCCGCGGCAGTTCCGTCATGCTCGGCGACGTGGACCGGCAGCAGTCCGCACGGGCCTGGCTCAAGCGCCGCGACCCCGGCCTGCCCGTCATCGCACCCTGGGCTGTTGACCAAAAAAACATGTTGCGCGTGCCCACTGGCATTACGCACGTGGTGCTCGACACCCCCGGCGGCATGCACGGTTTTGAGCTGGCACGGGTGGTGATGTTCGCCGATGCCATCGTCATGCCGGTCTGCAATTCCATGTTTGACCGCGAATCGGCCGAAGCCTGCCACGCAGAACTCATGACACTGCCGCGTGTCGCCAGCGGCCGCTGCCGCCTGGTGACCGTCGGCATGCGCATCGATGGCCGCACCCATGCCGCAAAAAACCTCCAGGAATGGTTTGAAGGCCTTGGCATTCCCTTCCTGGGGGCCTTGCGCGAGACCCAGCTGTATGTCAAAAGCCTGGAGCGCGGCATGACCATTTTCGACCTGCCGCCCCAAATTGCCGCCACCGACCTGCTGCAGTGGGAGTCCATACTCGGATGGCTGGAGCCGCAGCTCTATCCGCCGCAGGCCGCCAACGATTCCCTGACTGCAGGGGCAGGCAGCCTGGCCGCGCCCAGCGCTCCCGCGGCAAGGCCCGTGCAGGCGGTGCCCCGGGCGGTCACGCCGGCACCGGCATTACCCGGTACATTTCGTCCGGCGCAGCCAGACAGCTCGCGCCTGGGAAGGTCCCTGCCCAGCAGCCTCATGCCCGCGCAGGAGTCCATGGTGCATGGCGGGCGTTTGTCAGTGCTGGGGGCAGGCAGGCTCAGCAGTGCACCCGTTGTGTCCAGCGGAAAACCCGCGATGACACGAAATGTGAATTCAACGGATGGCCTGCAGATTCCGCAATTTTTAAAGCGCGCGCCGCACTAGCGCCCTGGTTGCGTTCGCCGGGTTCAGCTGGCCTGGTCGCGCAATTGCGCCAGCCGCAGCGCCACCGCATCCAGGTCCTGCGCGTCCTCGGCCTGAGCCAGGTATTTCTCAAGATCAGGCACGGCACGCGCGGGCTGACCCTGAACCGCCCAGGCCAGGCCACGGTCGCGGTACTCGGGCCAGGCGTCGGGCTGCAGCACGATCAGGCGATCTTCGACGGCAATCAGACGCTGCCAGTCCTCTTGCGTTTTGTGGATTTCCTTGAGGTTGCGCAGCATGCGGCTGATGATCTCGCGGGGCGGCGCCGACTGCAGGTACAGCCCTATGGGCATTTCAAATTCGTCGTCCAGGCTGCTTTTTTGCTTGAAGGGCTCCAGCCGCTCCGACAATTCCTCGCGGCTCAGGGACTGGCCGGTAAACGGGTCTATCACCACCTGGCCCTTGGGCAGGTTGATCTTGACCATGAAATGCCCGGGGAAAGCCACACCACGCGCGTTCAGTCCCAGCCCGCCGGCCAGCTCCAGCCACAACACGGCCAGCGTGATAGGGATGCCACGCCGGGTTTTCAGCACCGCGTTGAGGTAGCTGTTGTCGGGGTCGTAATAGTCATTGACGTTGCCGCCAAAATTCAGGTCGTGAAAGAAAAACTGGTTCAGCAGGCGCAACTTCTGCAGGGAGGACGCATCAGCCGGCAGGCGGCGCTTGAGGCGGGCCAGCAACTGGTCCACATCGCCCAGCACCTGCTGCACGTCCAGGTCAGGGTATTCGTCCTGGGCCAGGCTGATGGCAGCCTCCAGCAGGGGGAAATGCTCATCGCTTTGGACCAGGCTGGAGAAATATTGCAGGGGGGACGGAACGTCCAGATTTAATTCCATGGCCCTACTTTCTCACAAATTACGGCCCCGGACATGGCAAACCGTGTGCACCCTGCCACAAGCGCCCGGTGCGCCCCGGCAGGCCAACGCCGCTCAACGCCGCATCAGCTGGCGCAGCTTGAGCCCTGATACCCTGAGCGCTATGAAATATATAGCTGCTGATGCGCACAGAACGCCAACCAGCAGGCCAATCCGTTGTAAATACGCAGCTTTGAGGCCCAGCCAGTTCACGCTGCCGTCAGCCCACAGCAAAAACACGGCCAGCAGCGCGCTGGCGCCAATCACCTGGCAGGCGAATACACCCCAGCCGGGCGCGGGCCTGTAACTGCCGCGCCGCACCAGACCAAACAGCAGCAGCAGCGCATTGATCAAGGCGCCTATGCCTATGGCCAGCGCCAGCCCGGCCTGCTGCAGCACCGGGACCAGCGCCACGTTGAGCAACTGCGTCAGGACCAGCACCAGCACCGCAATGCGCACCGGCGTCTTGATGTCCTGGCTGGCGTAAAAGCCCGGCGCCAGCACCTTGATGGCCACCAGGCCAAGCAGGCCCGCGCCATAACCCATCAGCGCCGTGGTGGTCTGCTGCACATCCTTGTCGGTAAAAGCCCCGTAGTGGTAAAGCGTGGCCACCAGCGGCTGGGCAAAGGTCAGCAAGGCCACTGCGCAAGGCACAGCCAGCAGCACCACGATGCGCAGGCCCCAGTCCAGCATGGCCGAATACCTGTCAGCGTCATTTGCCGCCTTGGCCGCCGCCAGTTGCGGCATCAGCACCACGCCTATGGCCACGCCCAGCATGGCGGTAGGGAACTCCATCAAGCGGTCTGCGTAACTGAGCCAGCTGACACTGCCGGGAGCCAGGTGCGAGGCAATCTGCGTGTTGATCAGCAGCGAAATCTGCGCAACGCTCACACCCAGCAAGGCCGGCACCATCAGTTTTGCGATATTTTTGGTCGCGGGATCGGTCCATGCTTCCTTGACCAAGGTCCAGCTCAAGCCGATTTTCGGGAGCATGCCCAGGCGCAGCAGCGCCGGCACCTGCACCGCCAGTTGCAGGATGCCGCCCAGCATCACGCCGCCGCCCAGGGCGTAAACCGGCTCAATGCCGTGCGCCTTGAGCCAGGGCGCGCCCAGCCAGGCCGCCGCAATCATGGACAGGTTGAGCAGCACAGGCGTCGCCGCAGGCACCGCAAAACGCCGCCAGGTGTTGAGTACGCCCGACGACAGTGCCACCAGCGACATGAAGCCGATATACGGAAACATCCAGCGCGTCATGAACACGGCCGCCTCAAAACCGCGCGGCTCCTGCTTCAGCCCGCTGGCCATGACCCAGACCAGCACAGGCGCGGCGGCCACACCCGCCACGCAGGTCAGCAGCAGCGCCCAGGCGAGCAAGGTGGCAACCCGGTCTATCAGCAGTTTTGTCTGCTCCTCGCCGTGTTTGGCCTTGCTCGCCGCCAGCACCGGTACAAAGGCTTGGCTGAAAGCCCCCTCGGCAAACAGGCGGCGAAACAGGTTGGGTATGCGAAATGCCACGTTGAAAGCGTCGGTCATGGCGCTGGCGCCAAAAGTCGATGCGATCAGCAGCTCACGCACCAGGCCGGTGATGCGGGAAACCAGGGTGAGCAGTGAAACGGTGGAGGCGGCTTTGAAAAGTGACACCGGGAGAGTGTAATGGCCCCCACGTTCGCTCACTTCGTGTAGCTCTCTGCCCCCCGAGGGGGCCGCTGCGCCTGCGGTCTGGCAAAGCCAGTCCCGCGGCCCCTGCTTGCGAAGAGGGCTTGCCACCCATGGTTGTCCGGTGAGGAAGGAAGGCGGGAAAGGGCACTGCGCTCAACGGAGAGATTCAAGCTCAAGCCGTGGAACCGGCTGCTTCGCCGGGCCACAGGCGGGCGGCCCCCTCGGGGGGCAGGAAGTGACACGAAGTGCACGACCGTGGGGGGCGTTGTATAATCATGGGCTTCGCTCGCAACATCCGCAGACTCCTCCCAGGATTAAAGGAAACTATTTATGGCAACCGCCAAACCCAAGAAAAAGAACCCACGCCTTGCATCAGGCCGTAAACGCGTCCGCCAGGACGTCAAACTCAACGCCGCGAACACCTCGCTGCGCTCCAAATACCGCACCGCGGTGAAGAACGTCGAAAAAGCCGTTGCCGCTGGCGACAAAGACAAGGCCAAAGACCTCTTCGCCAAGGCCCAAAGCATTGTGGACACGGTTGCCGACAAGGGCATCTTCCACAAGAACAAGGCAGCACGCGATAAAAGCCGTCTGTCCGCCAAGGTGAAAGCCTTGGCACTGGCCCCCGCAAAGGCCGCCTAAGCGATTAGGCAAAACCGCCCGGACTGTTTTAAACAGACAGTCCGCCGTTTTGCAGGGTGCGCTGCAAGTGAAGCAAAAAGCCGTCGAAAGACGGCTTTTTTGTTTCTGCCTTCGTTCTTCGTATTGGCAACACTAACGATGAGTCAGAAAGCGTAGCGAGCAGGGTGTGAGGCAAGGCGCCCGGAGCACAGCAACCGGAATGTACTTCAGGTACATGAGGATTGCGAGCACCGCGCAACGCCGCATCGCACACGCGCAGTAGCTTTATGGCTTATCGGGAAGAAGACAGGCTTCGGCCATCTGCAGGTCGTTGTCTTTGGCGAAGTTGATCGCAAAATCCCAGGCCATGGGCTCGGCATCGCGCAGTTCGGCATTGACCACCACGCATTTCACGCCATTGATAAGCATGGGCACACACCAGGGCGAGTAGGTCAGGTGGCTGCCGGGCTGCGGACCGCCGGGGCGAAACTGGCTCATGACGCCGCACAACCTGTCGGCCCAGTCGCTGGGCCGGAAGGTTCTGCCATCATGGGTAATGCCCTGAATAAAGACTTCTTTGGCGGAGTTTGAGACCATCGGGTGGAGGGTTTTTGGCGTGCCACGGAGTTGGATATGACCCCATGCTGCACCGCACAAGTATTCTATCTTATATAAGACTCAGGTCCGGGTTTACAACAGCTGGTTTCATAAAACGGCCCTGCATCGCAGTGATGCAGTATCGTCACAAATGGCAGCAAGGTCTGCGCCTAAAATCATTTCAGCCCGCAACATTTTGTAGCGGGCTTCCCATTTCCAACAGTAGCCCGCAATGCCCCGGAGTTTTTAATGACTGCAGCCCTTCCCAAGCACATCGAAGCCGCCTCCCCTCATGTGATGAACACCTATGGCCGCCTGCCGATAGCGCTGTCGCACGGCCAGGGCTGCCGAGTCTGGGACGTCAACGGCAAGCGCTACCTGGATGCCCTGGGCGGCATTGCCGTCAACACACTGGGGCACAACCACCCCAAACTGGTGCCCGCGCTGCAGGACCAGATCAGCAAGATCATCCACAGCTCCAACTACTACCATGTGCCGCTGCAGGAAACACTGGCCACCAAACTGGTCGAGTTGTCCGGCCTTGAAAACGTGTTTTTCTGCTCTACCGGCCTGGAAGCCAATGAAGCTGCCCTGAAGCTGGCGCGCAAGTTCGGCCATGACAAGGGCATCGAGCGGCCCGAGATCGTGGTCTATGAACATGCCTTCCACGGCCGCAGCATCGCCACACTGAGCGCCACGGGCAACCCCAAGGTGCAGGCCGGTTTTGGCCCGCTGGTCGAGGGTTTTATCCGTGTGCCGCTCAATGACATCAAGGCGCTGGAGGCGGCCACCACCGGCAACCCCAACGTCGTCGCTGTGTTTTTTGAAGCCATCCAGGGCGAAGGCGGCATCCACAGCATGAAGGACGAGTACCTGCGCGAGGTGCGTGCGCTCTGCGACAAGCGCGACTGGCTGCTGATGATTGACGAAGTGCAGTGCGGCATGGGCCGCACCGGCAAATGGTTTGCACACCAGTGGTCGGGCATCAAGCCCGACGTGATGCCGCTGGCCAAGGGGCTGGGTTCCGGCGTGCCGATTGGAGCCGTGGTGGCCGGCCCCAAGGCCGCCCATATCTTCCAGCCCGGCAACCATGGCACCACCTTTGGCGGCAATCCGCTGGCCATGCGCGCCGGGGTTGAAACCATACGCCTCATGGAAGAAGAAGGCCTGCTGGCCAACGCCGTCAAGGTCGGCGACCACCTGCGCGCAGCACTGGCACGCGAACTGGCCGGCGTGGCCGGGGTCAAGGAAATCCGCGGCCGCGGCCTGATGCTGGGCATTGAATTGACCGTGCCCTGCGGTGAACTGCTGGGCCGTGCCGCCGAAAACGGCCTGCTCCTGAGCGTCACCGCCGACACCGTGATCCGCATGGTGCCCTCGCTCATCATGACCACAGCCGAAGCCGATGAAGCGGTCGCCATCCTGGTCCCGCTGATCAAGCAACTGCTCAAGGAAAAAGCATAACCATGACCGCCAGCAGCAGCAACCAGATCAAACACTACCTGCAGTTCAGCGACCTCGACGCGACCGAGTACGCCTACCTGTTTGAGCGCACCGCCCTCATCAAGAAGAAATTCAAGGCCTACGAAAAACACCAGCCGCTGATTGACCGCACCATGGTCATGATTTTCGAGAAAGCCTCCACGCGCACGCGCGTGAGCTTTGAGGCCGGCATGTACCAGCTGGGCGGGACCGTGGTCAACCTCACCACGGACAACAGCCAGCTGGGCCGCGCCGAGCCGATTGAAGACAGCGCCAAGGTCATCAGCCGTATGGTGGACCTGGTGATGATCCGCACCTTTGAGCAAAGCAAGATAGACCGTTTTGCAGAGCATTCGCGCGTGCCCGTCATCAACGGCCTGACGAATGAATTCCACCCCTGCCAGATCCTGGCAGACATCTTCACCTACATAGAGCACCGCGGCTCCATCAAGGGCAAGACGGTAGCCTGGGTAGGCGACGGCAACAACATGGCCAACACCTGGCTGCAGGCCAGCGAAATCCTGGGCTTCAAGGTGCACCTGAGCACACCGGGCGGCTACGAGGTGGACCAGTCGATTGCAGGCATACGCTCGGCCGAGAGCTACAAGGTCTTCAAGGACCCGATGCAGGCCTGCGCCGGCGCCGACCTGGTGACCACCGACGTGTGGACCAGCATGGGTTACGAAGCCGAAAACGAAGCGCGCAAGAAGGCCTTTGCCGACTGGTGCGTGGACACCGACATGATGAAGGCCGCCAGGCCCGACGCATTGTTCATGCACTGCCTGCCCGCGCATCGCGGTGAGGAAGTCGAGGCCGACGTGATCGACGGACCGCAGTCGGTTGTGTGGGATGAGGCCGAGAACCGGATGCATGTGCAAAAGGCACTGATGGAGTACCTTTTGCTCGGCCGGCTGGACTGACACGCGCTCAAAGCAGTCCCACGCCAGCGCATCCATGAACCTCAATTCGCTGGACCTGAATCTCCTGCTTGTGTTCGATGCACTGATGCGCACACGCAGCGTGACGCTCGCCGGGGAACGGGTCGGCCTGTCCCAGTCCGCCGCCAGCAACTCGTTAAAACGGCTGCGCGACGCACTGGGCGACCCGCTGTTTGTGCGTACGCCCAAGGGCATGGAGCCGTCCCCGCTGGCCATGGAGCTGGAGCTGCCCATACGCGGCACACTGGAGCAATTGCGCGACACATTGCAGCGCACCCGCGTCTTCAAACCCTCTACCGCCAACCGCAGTTTCAAGCTGCTGCTGAGCGATATCGCGCAGCTGGTGCACATGCCGCTGATGGTGTCGCAGCTGCGGCAACAGGCACCCGGCATTTCCCTTGAAACCGTTGCGCCGCCCCTGCGCGAAGCCAAACAGGCCATGGTCGATGGTGAACTGGACCTGGCCATGGGTTTCCTGCCGGACCTGGGTGCTGACTTCCATCGCCAGTCGCTGTTCACCGAAACCTGGACCTGCGTGGTCAGCAAGGACCACCCCACGATAGGCGAAACACTGACGGAGGCCGAGTACATAGCCGCCACGCACATCGCCTACCATCCGGCTGTCTCCATTCATTCCATACTCGACCAGTTGCTGGTCGCGCAGTTTTCATCCAAGGGCATCAAGCGGAAAATCGGCCTGTCTGTGCCCTACTGGGGCGGGCTGGCATCCACCGTCGCAGCCTGCGACCTGGTCCTGACCGCACCGGTAGGCCCGGCGCTGTCCATGACCCGGCTGGCCAATGTACGCATTGTTCCCTTGCCCTTCGAGTTGCCAAAAATAGACCTGTGCATGCAGTGGCACACGCGCATGCACCGCGACCCGGCCAACCAGTGGTTTCGCAACCTCTGCGCACAAAGTTACCGCGCCGGCGAAGCCCTGCCCATGCGCGGCTGATATCACTCTGACCAGGCCAGGTGGCAGGCACGGTCGCGACGTTTTGCCAGCCACTTTCATGCATTGCCAATTCATGGCGTCCATTCCCCAAATGCGCCTTATCCATTTGCCTGCCTGAGCTGCCGTCCCTAACATCTGGCGCACATCACAGAAAGCCGGAACATGGAACAGCAACTTCAGCAACGCATCACCCCAGCAGCCCGCAAACCCGCAGCAGCGCCCTTCCCCCTTCCCAAAAACCGCGACCTTTATTACGCAGGCGCCTGGCACAAACCACAAGGCGGCTACCTGGACACCGTGAATCCCGGCACCGGTGAATCGCTGGGCCCATGCGCAGAGGCCAATACGGCGGATATCAACGCAGCCGTGGCCGCAGCCCACCAGGCCTTCCCGCAGTGGAGCCGAACCAAACCAGCCGACAGGGCGGCCATGCTGCGCAAAGTCGCCGCCATACTGCGCGCCAACGCCACGGAGCTGGCCATGCTCGACGCCATCAACTGCGGCAACCCGGTGGCCGAAATGACGCGTGACGTGCTCGCTGCAGCAGCCCAGTTCGACTTCTTTGCCGGGCTGGTGACAGAACTCAAAGGCGACACCATGCCCATGGGCGACGGCGTTGTGAACCTCTCGGTACGCGAGCCCTTTGGCGTTGTGGGCCGTATCGTGGCCTACAACCACCCGCTGATGTTTACCGCAGCCAAAAGCGCAGCGCCGCTGGCCGCGGGCAACACCGTCATCATGAAGCCGCCCTACCAGGCGCCGCTGTCGGCCTATCGCTTCATGGAGCTGATAGACGGCATCCTCCCGCCCGGCGTGCTGAGCATCATGAGCGGCGGCACGGAATGCGGCAGCGCCCTGGCGGCCCACCCGGACGTGCCCTATGTCTCGCTGATAGGCAGCGTGCCGACCGGCCGCGCCGTCGCAAAATCTGCCGCGGACAGGCTCAAGCATGTGTCGCTTGAACTGGGCGGAAAAAACCCCTGTATTGTTTACCCGGACGCGGATATCGAACGTGCCATCACCGGAGCGGTGGCCGGCATGAACTTCACCTGGTGCGGCCAGTCATGCGGCTCGACCTCGCGCCTCTTCCTGCACGAATCCATCCATGACGAGGTGGTGGCCGGCCTGCTGAAAAAAATCGGCCATTACAAACCCGGCATCCCGACCGACCCGGCCACCACCATGGGCGCCATCGTCTCGCATGCGCAGCAACAAAAAATCCTCGGCTATATCGACCTCGGCATCAAAGAGGGCGCGACGCTGGCCTGTGGCGGAAAAGTCCCTTCCGAACCTGAACTGCAGGGCGGCTTCTATGTGGAGCCCACCGTTTTTACCGGCGTGTCGCAGGATATGAGAATTGCAAACGAAGAAGTTTTCGGACCGGTGCTGTCGGTGATCAAATGGAACGATGAAGAGGCCATGCTTGAGCAGGTGAACCGTGTGGAATATGGCCTGACGGCTGCCATCTTCACGAAAGACCTGGCCAAGGCACACCGCACCGCTTCACGCGTGCAGTCGGGTTTTATCTGGGTGAACAATGCCGGACCGCACTTCATGGGAACAGGTTATGGCGGATACAAACAATCCGGCATAGGCCGCGAGGAATCGATTGAGGAACTGCTGGCATTCACGCAGAGCAAGAACATCAACATCACGCTTTAGCAAGCCGGCGCATACAGCTGCCGTTAACAAAAAGGAGACAAGACTGATGACCCCATTTTTCAAAAACCTCGTCGCAGGCACTTTTGTCGCACTGTCGCCGGCCCTCGCGCTGGCACAAGCCTGGAGCCCGACCAAGGCCATCACATTTGTGGTGCCCGTCGCGCCCGGCTCAAGCAACGACCTGATTGCACGCATGCTGTCCGAGAAATTACCGGCAAAGCTGGGCCAGCCCGTGGTGGTGGATAACCGCCCCGGCGCCAGCGGACTCGTCGGTGCATCCAGCGTGGCCCGCTCGGCACCGGACGGCCACACCATCGTGATTGTGCCCAGCGACGTCTATATGGCGCCCATACTCACGCCCAAGGCGGGTGGTGCCAACTTTGATGTCATCAAGGACTTCACGCCCATACTCACGGCGGGCAACGCACCCGTGCTCATCGTGGCCAGCCCGTCCATCAATGTAAAAACCCCACAGGAACTGCTGGCCTTCCTGAAAAAGAACGGCCCCACGAGTTACGGCAGCCCGGGTACAGGTTCACCCATGAACATCGCTGGCGAAATGCTCAAACGCTCCAGCGGTACCCAACTGAACCATGTGCCTTACCGCGGTGTGCTGCCCGCAGTCAATGCCGTGCTGGCCGGCGAATTGCCGCTGTCGATCGTGGCCCTGGCCGGTGCCGCACCGCATATCGCGGCCGGCAAGCTGGTGCCGGTTGGACTGGTTGAAAAGCAGCGCTCCGAGCTGATTCCCAGCCTGCCCACCATGACGGAGTCCGGCATTGCCGGTGTTGAAACAGCGGTGTTCTTCCAGATACTGGCGCCTGCCGGCACACCGGCCCCGGTCATCCAGCGCCTGAACACCGAGATCAACGCCATCCTCGCGACGCCGGACTTCAAGGAGCGCCTGCGCACCATGGGTGTACAGATCACAGGCGGCAGCTCTGCCGATGCTGCCAGACTGGCGCGTGACACCTATGCCCGCAACCAGCAACTGGTCAAGGAACTGAAGATCGTGGTGGAGTAAAAGCCGGCCCTAACCGGTTTTCAGGTCCAGCTTCACCTTGCTGACCAGGACGGCATCCTGGTCGCAGTAAATCCAGTCGCCGGCTTCAAAGCGCGCATCGCCGAACTCAACCGGTTCACCTTTCACAGAGGCTTTGGGTTCACGACTCCTGAGCGCAGTCACACCCAGCGCCTTGACACCCAGGTCAAGCGTCTTGAGCTTGACGGTGTCGCGTATCGCACCGTGAACGATCACACCCGCCCAGCCGTTGCGCACGGCGATGGCGGCCAGCCGGTCACCAAAAACCCCGATGCGCAGGGAGCCACCACTGTCCACCACCAGCACACGGCCTTCACCCGGCGTACTGACCATCTCGTCGACAGGCCTGTGGTCCTGCTCTACCCGCAGCGGAAAGCAGGGACCGAAAAAATAATCGCGCCCGCCAAAGTTGCGCAACTGCAGGTCGCACACCTTTGCATCAAGGTTGGCGTCAGAAAGATTCGCGGTACTGAACATGCCGTCAACCCCGTCCCACAAATGGCATCTTCGTCGCCATGATGGTCATGAACTGCACATTGGTTGACAGCGGCAAGGCCGCCATGTGCACCACGGCATCGGCCACTTCCTTTGCGTCCATCATGGGCTCGACGGCAATCTCGCCGTTGGCCTGCGGCACGCCCTTGGCCATGCGCGCGGACAGTTCGGTCAGGGCATTGCCGATGTCGATCTGCCCGCAGGCAATGTTGTACTTGCGGCCGTCCAGCGAGATGGATTTGGTCAGGCCCGTGATGGCATGTTTGGTCGAGGTGTAGGGTGCCGAGTTGGGCCGCGGCGCATGCGCGGAAATCGAGCCGTTGTTGATGATGCGGCCGCCTTGCGGCAACTGCTCCTTCATCAGTTTGAAAGCCCCCTGCGCGCACAGGAATGAACCCGTCAGGTTGATGTTGACGATGTTCTGCCAATGGTCAAAGGCGATGTCTTCAAAACCTGTGCCTATGCCGCTGACGCCGGCGTTGTTGAACAGCACATCAATGCGGCCAAATTTTTCCCTGATTTTTTCGAACAGCGCCGTGACGGATTCGGGGCTGCCTACATCAGTGGAAACGGGCAAGGCGCGATCCGAACCAGACTCTTTGGCGACCTCATTCAAGGGCTCAATGCGCCGGCCGGCCAGCACCACGCTGTAACCCTCGCGCAAAAAAGCCAGCGCGACCGCCCTGCCTATGCCGGTGCCCGCGCCGGTAACAAGTGCGACTTTGGGATTGGTTTTGTCACTGGATGTCATGGATGCCTTTTTCTCTCTTTAGGAAAGCTACGGATCAACACTGAAAATCTGGATTGTGCCCCAGCCTCCCCATGCCCGCTGCACCCGCCCGGCCCAGCACCGGATCACGGCCAGCGCATCCAATATTTCAGGTTTAAGGTATTTTCAGGGGCTGTTGGAAATAACCGACACCACGGTATTTTCAGCGGTGCTACCTTTGCAGCATGACAGCTCGCACCCCCGCCAGGCCGCTGAAAATCTGGGACATCTCACCCCCGGTGGACGAGCAGGCTGCCGTTTTCCCCGGCGACACGGCTTATTCGCAGCGGCTGCATTTCTCGCTGGCGCCGGGCTGCCCGGTCAACGTGAACAGCATCACCCTGTCGCCGCATACCGGCGCACACGCCGATGCGCCCATGCACTATGCCGACGGCGGCGCCAGTTCGGGCGAGCTGGACCTGGCGCCCTACCTCGGCCCGTGCCGCGTGATCCACTGCATGGACTGCGGCCCGCTGGTATTGCCCGAACATATCGCCCATGCGTTTGACGGTTTGCCCGCACGCGTGCTGCTGCGCACGGCACGTACCGCGAGCCAGTCCTGGGCATCTTTTACGGCCATAGCCCCCGAAACACTTGCGCTGCTAGCTACCAAAAAAATAGCACTCATAGGCATAGACACACCCAGCGTGGACCCCGCCGCCAGCCAGGACCTGCCCAGCCACCACCAATTGCTGGCACATGGCCTGCGGGTACTGGAAAACCTGGTGCTCGACGACGTACTCGAAGGCGACTACGAACTGATTGCGCTACCGCTCAAGCTGATGCGGGCAGACGCGTCACCCGTGCGCGCCATCCTGCGTGAACTCCCCTGAAAAAAAATCCCATGACCACACTGCAAGACTGCCACGTCCTCGACAAGCAAGACCCGTTGCGCGAACTGCGCTACCAGTTCACATTACCTGAAGGTGTGATTTACCTCGACGGCAACTCGCTGGGCGCGTTACCCAACACAGCAGCCGCACGCGTGGCGCAAGCGGTGACACAAGAGTGGGGCCAGGGCCTGATACGTTCCTGGAACGAAGCCGGCTGGTTTGACCTGCCGCAACGCCTGGGCGACAAGATTGCGCAGCTGATTGGCGCAAACCCCGGCGAAGTGGTGGCGACTGACAGTACCTCGATCAACCTCTACAAGGTATTGAACGCCGCACTGCATATCGCAGCCGTTGACGCGCCGCGGCGCAAGGTGCTGGTCAGCGAGCGCAGCAATTTCCCCACCGACCTTTACATCGCAGAAGGGCTTTGCAGGGAGCGCGGGATGCGGTTGCTGCTGGTGGAGCCCGAAGAAATAGCGGCAGCCTTGACGGCCGAGGTTGCAGTGCTGATGTTGACCCATGTGAACTACCGCACCGGCGCCATGCACGACATGCAAGCCGTGACCCGCGCAGCGCATGCGGCGGGCATCTTGACCGTGTGGGACCTGGCGCACAGCGCGGGTGCGGTACCTGTGGACCTGAACGGCGCACAAGCCGATTTCTCCGTCGGCTGCGGCTACAAATACCTTAACGGCGGCCCCGGTGCGCCGGCCTTTGTCTGGGTCAACCCCAAACACGCGGACCGTTTCTGGCAACCGCTGTCGGGCTGGTGGGGCCATGCCGCACCTTTCGAATTCACACCCGACTACCGCCCCGCGCCCGGCATCACGCGCTACCTGTGCGGCACACAACCCATCCTGAGCCTGACAGCGCTGGAATGCGGCCTGGATACCGTGCTGGCCGCGCAGGCGCTGGGCGGCATGCAGGCACTGCGCCGCAAATCGCTTGCATTGACCGACCTGTTCATCACGCTGGTGGAAGAACGTTGCGCCGGCCACGGCCTGGGTCTTGCGACGCCACGTGAACACGCACAGCGCGGCTCACAGGTGTGCCTTACCAAAACCGAAGGCGCCTACGCCATCGTGCTAGCGCTGATTGCGCGCGGCGTGATTGGCGACTTTCGTGCTGGCGACGGCGATGCGGGCAAGCACCTCGACATCCTGCGCTTCGGCTTCACGCCGCTGTATATCGGCTTTGAAGATGTGTGGAACGCTGTCGAGCATCTCAAACAAGTGCTGGACAGCGGTGAATGGCAAAGACCTGAATTCAATCAAAAAAATGCGGTGACCTGAAATGAATCGCCCCCACGCTTGTCGCTTCGCGTACTACGCTGCCCCCCGAGGGGGCCGTCTGCCCTTGGGGCGGCCCGGCGGGCAGCGCGCTTCGCGCCTTCTCAAGAAAGACCTCTCATGAAAAACAAGGCACCTGCCGATATCGTGCGCGATGAAAAGGCGCAACTCGACTTCAGCCAGTCCATGAGCTACGGCGACTACCTGCACCTTGATGAAATCCTGAGCGCGCAAAAACCGCTCTCGCCCGCGCACGACGAGATGCTTTTTATCGTCCAGCACCAGACCAGCGAGCTCTGGATGAAACTGATGCTGCATGAGCTGCATGCCGCCATCGCCAACATTGCAGCAGATGAACTCGGCGACGCCTTCAAAAAACTCGCACGCGTGAGCCGCATCATGGAGCAACTGGTACACGCCTGGGATGTGCTGGCCACCATGACGCCGCCCGAGTACAGCGCCATACGCCCTTACCTCGCCAACTCCAGCGGCTTTCAAAGTGCCCAGTACCGCTGCGTCGAGTTTGCGCTGGGCAACAAGAATGCTGCGATGCTCAAACCGCATGCACACCGGCCCGATTTGCTGGCGCAGGTGCAGGCGGCGTTTGAAGCGCCCTCGCTTTACGACGAGGCCTTGCGCCTGCTGGCGCGGCGCGGCCTGCCCATTCCGGCCAGCCATACCGAGCGCGACTGGACACAGGCTTATGTCGAGAGCGATGCCGTGGAGCAGGCCTGGCTGGTCGCCTATCGCGACCCCAAACAGCACTGGGACCTGTACCAGTTGGGCGAGGAACTGACAGACCTGGAAGACGCCTTCAGGCTCTGGCGTTTTCGCCATGTCACCACGGTGGAGCGTGTGATCGGCTTCAAGCGCGGCACGGGCGGTACCGGCGGTGTGAGTTACCTGCGCAAGATGCTGGATGTGGTGCTGTTTCCCGAAATCTGGAAGCTGCGCACCGATTTATAGGCAAATTTATAGAAAGAAGTAGCCGCAGCCGCCGTCAGATGCGCGCAACCAGCTATTGTTTTTATAGCAAATCAGGAGGCCTTTGGCGTTGCAGCATACAGCCAGGGCATGTCCAGTATCTTCTCGCCCAGCAGCTTGAGCGAAGCATCACGGCCCCAGCGCAGCAGGCCCTCGGCATGGAATATCTCGCCGTTGCGCAGGGCCCGGGCCTGCACCCTGGCGTTGCGTTGCCAGCGGTTCAGGGCGTAGCGCTGCAACACCGTGGGCACATCAAAAGCCGGGTCCAGCGCCAGGGCCAGCACATGGCCCAGCTCGGCCGCGTCTTCAATCGCCATGCCGGCCCCCTGCGCCAGGTAGGGCCGCATCGGGTGCGCGGCATCACCGAGCAGGGCCACGCGCCCCACGGCATGCTGGTACGCCCCCTGCATGGGTGGGCGGTCGCACAGGGCCCAGAGCCGCCAGGCATCCACCGCGGCAATCAGGTCCTGCAATGCCGGGCAACTGCCGGCGCAGGAAGCGGCCAGATCCGCCGCGTTGGCGCTATGGTCCCAACCATCTGCCTCCAGGCCCATGTCGCCCTGAACGATGGCCACCACATTGAGCCATTCGCCCCGGCGCACCGGGTACTGCACGATATGCATGCGCGGACCCAGCCAGGCCGTGACGTTTTGCGACCGGAGCGACTCCGGTAATACCGCTTGCTGTACCAGGGCACGGTACGCCAGGTGGCCGGTACGCCGCGGCGGGCCGTCCCCCAGCAACTGCCCGCGTATGGTGCTCCACAAACCATCGGCACCGACAAGCACATCGCCTTCAATGTCCGGCCCCTGCCCGGTCTGCACCGTGATGGCCTGCGGCGTCTGGCTGAAACCCTTTAGCGCGCGGTCCAGATGCAGCCTGGCCCCGGTTTGTTGCACCGCATGCAGCAGCAGGCCATGCAGGTCGGCGCGGTGTACCGTGGCATAGGGCGCGCCGTAACGCCCGGCCATCACGGCGCCAAGACGCAACTCACCCAGCGTTGCGCCGGAAACGGCACTGCGCACCTGCAGGCGTTCGGGAAAAGCCGCGACCCCGGCAAGCGCATCCGCCAGCCCCCAGCCGTGCAACACCTTGACGACGTTGGGACCCAGCTGTATGCCTGCGCCAACCTCGCTAAAGGCCGGTGCACGTTCAAACAGGCGGACGTCCCAACCTGCGCGCGATGCCGCAAGCGCAGCGGCAAGCCCGCCTATGCCGCCGCCTGCAACAAGGACCGTCATTCAGCCAGTAGCTGCCTGAGAACGTAAGGCAGGATGCCGCCGTTGCGGTAGTAATCCACCTCGATGGGCGTGTCCACACGCAGGATCACGGTGACTTCCTGGCGCGTGCCGTCAGCGCGTGTGATCACCAGCTTGGCATCGCTTTGCGGCTTGAGCTCGGGGTGCGGGATCACGTCAATAAACTCGGAGCCGCTGAGCTTCAGTGTCTGCCAGGATTCACCCGGCTTGAACTGCAGCGGCAGCACGCCCATGCCCACCAGGTTGCTGCGGTGTATGCGCTCAAAGCTGCGCGCCACCACGGCCTTGATGCCCAGCAGTTGCGTGCCTTTGGCAGCCCAGTCGCGCGACGAGCCGGTGCCGTATTCCTCACCGGCAAAAATCACCGTGGGCGTGCCTTCTTCCATGTACTTCATGGCGGCGTCGTAGATCGGCATTTTCTGGATCACGCTGTCGGGCGTGCGGTCGTGCGGGTGGTACAGGGTCACACCGCCCTCCTCGCGCGAGCCGTCCTTGCCGGCCGGGATCATCAGGTTCTTGATGCGCACATTGGCAAAAGTGCCGCGCATCATCACGTCATGGTTGCCGCGCCGCGCGCCGTAGCTGTTGAAGTCGGCCTTTTGCACGCCATGCGCCTGCAGCCACAGGCCCGCCGGCGAGCTGGCCTTGATGGAGCCTGCCGGTGAAATGTGGTCGGTGGTGATGGAGTCACCAAACAACGCCATGATGCGTGCGCCCTTGACCGACACGCTGCCTTCTTTCCCCGGAGCCATTGCAAAGTCGGCAAAGAACGGTGGTTCGGCAATGTAGGTGCTTTTCGGCCAGGTATAGGCCGTGCCCGTCACGCCCTTGATCTTTTCCCACAGCTTGCCGGGCTCGGTCTTGACCTTGGCGTAGTTCTCGCGGAAGGCCTTGCCGTTCATGGCGTACTTCATGAGCTTGTAGATCTCGTCGCTGGTCGGCCAGATGTCGCCCAGGTAGACATCCTTGCCGCCCTTGCCCTTGCCTACCGGCTCGGTCATCAGGTCGCGCATCACCGTGCCGGCAATCGCATAGGCCACCACCAGCGGCGGGCTGGCCAGGAAGTTGGCCTTCAGGTTGGGGTGGATGCGCGCTTCAAAGTTGCGGTTGCCTGACAGCACGGCGGCGCAAACCAGGTCGCTCTTGTTGATCGCTTCGTTGATCTCGGGCGTCAGATCGCCGGCGTTGCCTATGCAGGTGGTGCAGCCGTAACCGGCCAGCGCGAAGCCGAGCTTTTCCAGGTAGGGCAGCAAGCCGGTTTCAGTCAGGTACTCGGTCACTATGCGCGAGCCGGGTGCCAGCGAGGTCTTGATGTGCGGCTGTACTTTCAGTCCCGCCTCCACCGCCTTTTTGGCCAGCAGGCCGGCCGCCAGCAACACGCTGGGGTTGGAGGTGTTGGTACAGCTGGTAATGGCGGCGATCAGCACATCGCCGTTGCCAATGCTCACGCCGGTCGGTTTGGGCTCGGGTAACAGGACATCGGAGTGCGCGGTTGCCAGCGTGGGGCGGTTGCCCTCCATCTCGACCACCGAGCGCGGCGCGCCCGAGGGCGTGGGCGGCGCACCGGGCAGCGTGTCAGCCCTGCCATGGTCGGTGTGCCGCAGCAAATGCCGCGTGGCCAGCACGGCGGCGGGCTGGTTAAAGCCGTTTTCAGCAATCGGCTTGCTGAACAGCGAGGCGAACTGCGTTGCCACGTCACCGAGTTCAATACGGTCCTGGGGCCGCTTGGGGCCGGCCAGGCTGGGCGTGACATCGCCAAGATCCAGCTTGACCACTTGCGAATAGTCAATCTCGCCGGCCTTGGCCACGCCAAACAGGCCCTGCGCCTTGAAGTAGGCTTCAAAAGCTTCGATCTCGGCCTTGGTGCGGCCTGTGCCCTTGAAGTAGTCAATGGTTTTTTCATCGACCGGGAAAAAACCCATGGTGGCGCCGTACTCGGGCGCCATGTTGCCAATGGTGGCGCGGTCAGGCAGGGCCAGCGTGCGTGTGCCTTCGCCGAAAAACTCGACAAACTTGCCGACGACTTTTTCACGGCGCAACTGCTCGGTCACGCGCAGCACCAGATCGGTCGCGGTCACGCCTTCACGCAGGCTGCCTGTCAACTCAAAACCCACCACGTCAGGCGTTAAAAAGTAAACCGGCTGGCCCAGCATCGCTGCTTCTGCCTCGATGCCACCGCAACCCCAGGCGACCACACCAATGCCGTTGATCATGGTGGTGTGGCTGTCGGTGCCTACCAGCGAGTCGGGGTAATACACATCGGCAGCCGTTTTGTGCACGCCGCGTGCCAGGTATTCAAGGTTAACCTGGTGCACGATGCCAAAGCCCGGCGGTACCACGCCGAAGGTATCAAAGGCCTGCATGCCCCATTTCATGAATTCGTAGCGCTCGTTGTTGCGCTTGAATTCAAGCTTCATGTTCAGGTCCAGCGAATTTTTCTTGCCGTAGTGGTCCACCATGATGGAATGGTCCACCACCAGGTCCACCGGCACCAGCGGCTCGATCAGCTTGGGGTTCTTGCCCAGCTTGAGCGCCACGCTGCGCATGGCGGCCAGGTCGGCCAGCAACGGCACGCCGGTAAAGTCCTGCAGCACCACGCGCGAGACCACAAACGGGATTTCCTGTGTGCGGGCCGCATTCGGCTTCCAGTTGGCAAGCTCGGCCACGTGTTCCGCCGTCACCCTTTTGCCGTCGCAATTGCGCAGCACCGACTCCAGCACGATGCGCATGGACACCGGCAGGCGCGACACATTCGGGAATTGTTTGGCCAGCGCCGGCAGCGAGTAGAACTTGCCGGCCTTGCCGGAGGCCGTCTTGAAGGACTTTAGGGTGGGCGCGAAAGCGTGTTTACCAGCGCGGGCGGGTGTGGGGGACGTGGTGGGCGATACAGCCATGGCGAACTCCTGTTATTGAACCAGCAGCCCCCATTCTGGCAGGCGCGGGGCCGCCCGGCGAGCCCACACCAGCATACCCAAGTCCGGCGTGCGTTATTTTCGCCTTCAGTTCCTGTTCAGCGCCCCTCACCAGGCAGGCTGGGGAGCTGTGCGCCGCAGCCCAAAGAACTGCAGTTCGGCCAGCACCGCAACCGTCAACGCCTGGACCACAACATAAGCCGTGCCCAGCATGGTAGGCGCCACCTGGCCGCTGAAGAGCAGACCTGCACAGGCGGCCGCCCAGCCCAGGTTGCCAAGCACCAGCGCCCAGACCAGCGAGCGCGGCAACGGGCTGCGTGTGGAAATAAAGGCCACCACCGCCGCATACACCAGCAGGAACTCGCCGGTATACGCCAGCAGCGGCTCAGGCAAATTCAGCAGGCGTGCCATCTGGCCGGACAAGGCGACCTGCAGCAAGCCGCAGGCAACACAGGACAGCGCATCAATGCGCAGCACATTGCGCAGGAAACTGGGGGACGACATGAGTGAACTGGACGACATAAAAATCTCCTTGGAATGGGGACAGCCTGAAACCGGATCAGCCGCCGCACCCGGCCATCAAATCAGTGCGGCATGGGTGAATCATTCCCGCACCCGCATCACAAAGCCATGACGCGGGAGGTAATGGAAAGCCGCCCTTCGTGGCTTTACGATGTCGCCATGAGCGCAAGCCCCCACCACCATCCCGGCCGCCCTGCCCAGCGCGGCATACCGCAACCTTTTGGCGACCACCTGCGCCACTGGCGCCAGCACCGCCGACTGAGCCAGCTCGACCTGGCAACCGAGGCCGAGATTTCAACCCGGCACCTGAGTTTTGTGGAAACCGGCCGCTCCGTGCCCAGCCGCGAGATGGTGCTGCGCCTGTCCGAACGGCTGGACATTCCGCTGCGCGAACGCAACGCCCTGCTGGTGGCGGCCGGCTATGCCCCCATGTACCGCGAGCGGCCGCTGGACGATCCGGCGCTGGATGCCGCGCGGCAGGCCGTCGAGCTTTTGCTCAAAAGCCATGAGCCCTACCCTGCGCTGGCAATCGACCGGCACTGGAACCTGGTCGCAGCCAACCGCATGGTGCCGCAGCTGATGGCCGGGGCCGATGCATCCCTGTTGCAAGGGCCGGTCAACGTGCTGCGCCTGAGCCTGCACCCGCTGGGCATTGCCGGCAATATCGTCAACCTGGTGCAGTGGCGCAGCCATCTTTTTGAACGCCTGCGCCAGCAGATCGCCGCCACATCCGATCCGGTGCTGGTGGATTTACTCGAAGAACTGAAGGCCTACCCGGCGCCTGAAAGCACCGCCAGCCCGCACCTGAAAGGCGAACACGCGGGCGTCGTCATGCCCTTCAAGTTCAGGACGCCAACTGGCGTGCTGAGCTTTATCAGCACCACCACCATCTTCGGCACGCCGGTCGATGTCACCCTGCAAGAGCTGGCCATGGAAACCTTCTTCCCCGCAGACGACTTCACGCGGCAGGCACTGCAGGCCATGCAGGCGTCGATGGCTCCGGCCTGACAGACAAATCGCTATATTTTTGATAGCTGGCTGCGCTTACTGCACGGTGGCTACGGGCACTATTCATCATTATTTCTGGCTCACAGGACGGGTTTTCGGCAGTTTCTGGAACAGCAAAGCCACCAGCACGGCCAGCACCAGCAAATACAGCAGGCTGTTGCCCAGGGCACCGGCATAGGCCTCTGCGCTACCCGCCGCACCGCCGCGCCCCAGCCGGCCATAAAACAGCAACCCGATCAACGCCACGCCCAAGGAATTGCCGACCTGCTGCACCGTCGCCAGCACGCCCGATGCCACGCCGGCATGCCGGGGCGACAAACCCGCCAGCACCGTGGACACCATGGGCGCCATGACCATGCCTATGCCCGCACCTTCGATAAACAGCACCGGCGCCATCCGCCACACCAGGCCGTGGAGGATGCCTGCCGTGACCACCGCGTACTGCATCAGGTGGCCGGCAGCCAGCAGCAGCGCACCGATGGCGATCGATTGCCGGCCCAGCCAGCGCGCCAGCATGGGCGCAGCCAGCGAGGTGCCCAAAAAGCCCAGTGCCAGCGACGAGAAGACCAGGCCGGAGTCCAGGGCCGACAGCCCCAGGCCCTGCTGCATGTACACCGCCAGCACAAAATAAAACGAGGCATTGCCGGCGTAAAAAAACAGGCTGGTCAGCAGCCCAGTCACAAACGCCGGCTCGGCAAACAATGCGGGGGCAAGCAGCGGCGAACCGCCACGCGCGGCCAGCCGCTGCTGGTGCAAACCAAAAACCAGCAGCACAGGCGCGGCGCCCGCCAGGCACAGAACGCTCCACAACGGCCAGCCCTGCTCGCGGCCTTCAACCAGGGGCCATATCACCGCCACAAGGCCTGTGGCTACAAGACACATGCCCACCAGGTCAAGGCGACTCTCGCCTGAGGCCTTTAACGCCGGAATAAATCGAGGCGTGAGCGCCAGCGCCGCCAGTCCCACCGGCACATTGATCAGAAAGCAGCTGCGCCAGCCCATTCCGGCGATGTCCGCCTGGATCAGCAACCCGCCAAGCAATTGCCCGCCCACGGCGCCAAGGCCCAGTGCAAGGCCGTAGGCCGCAAATGCCTTCGCACGTTGCGTGCCGGTGTACACAAGCCCCAGCATGGCCAGCACCTGCGGCTGCAGCAGGGCGCCGGCCATGCCCTGCATGATGCGGGCCGCCACCAGCACACCCGCATTGGGCGCCAGGCCGCACAGGGCCGAAGCCAGCGTAAACAAGGCCAGCCCCAGCGCAAACATGCGGCGGCGGCCATACAGGTCGCCCAGCCTGCCGCCAGTGATCAGCCCGGCGGCGTTGGCCAGGCCGTAACCGGCCACCACCATCTGCAGGGCACCGGAGCCGGCATGCAGCTCCTGCTGAATCGAAGGAAGCGCCACATTGACGATAAAAAAGTCCAGCACCACCATGAAAGTACCGCTGAGCATGACCAGCGGCGTGGCCCAGTGCATGCGGGAAGCAGCGGGCCCGGCGGCAGCGTGGCCCGGCTTGAGTGTTGTGTTGATGAATGACATGGCTTTCTCCTGGCTGTCTCTTCGCGCTTCTCGAAGGGATGCACTGAGTGTCATGAATGGCAGCTCACATCGGCAATTACGCCAGAGGTAAACACTTCAGGCGCATCGCCCACGCCAAACAGGAGCAAGTACGCCCCCCATCCCGCTGCCGGATGCCCCCGCCTGCCGCAAATAAAAAAAGCCCCGCAACACAAGGCTGCAGGGTTTTTTGATGTGTATGGCTATCAGGCGATACAACAGGGGCCATCCGCCAGGCGGGCATGCATGCCCGCAGCGAATCAGTTACCCCAGTCGGAGTGCTTTTCGCAAGTCTTGTTGATGGCTTTGCCCTTGGCGGTTTCAGCGAACTTGGCCAGGCTGCCCTTGAAGTCGTCAGGCGTTTCGTTCCACAGGCAGGTGCAAAAAGCCTGGGCTTTGGTCTGGCCTTTGACCGGGCTCTTTTCGTTGCCGCCTTCGTAGTTCTTGTTCGACGACGTGATGCAGGCTGCATACTGTTTGTCGCCCGCTGGTGGTGCGTTGTAGTCATCGGCAGCCATGACGGAAGTCGCTGCACACAAGACGACGGTCGACAACAGAGTCGCGAATAATTTGTTCATTGAGTTCTATGGATTGTTAAAAGCAAAAATATTTTTGCGTCGCAATTGTAACAATCGCATCCAAATGAACGGTTTATTTATTTGCAATAGAACCAATTTGCAGCAGCTTGTGCCAGATGCAATTCCAGTTACGGAGATTTATGCCAAATGCAATAAAAAAGGCCTCGCAGCTTTCGCTGCAAGGCCTTCAGAAGCTCAAGGCAATTCCGGTAATGCTCAGGCCGGCACGCCGTCCTTCACCGTGTCAGCCAAGTCCGTGTAGTCCTTGACCTGGTCAAAGTTCAGGTACTGGTACACGGTGTCGCTGGCAGCGGTCAACACGCCCATGTCGGCCATGTATTCGGCCCTGGTCGGGATGCGGCCCAGCTTGGAGCAGATCGCCGCCAGTTCGGCAGAACCCAGGTAAACGTTGGAGTTTTTGCCCAGGCGGTTCGGGAAGTTGCGTGTCGAGGTCGAGAACACCGTCGCGCCCTCTTTCACCTGTGCCTGGTTGCCCATGCACAGGCTGCAGCCGGGCATTTCCATGCGGGCGCCGGCCGAACCCAGCACACCGTAGTGGCCTTCTTCCGTCAGTTGCTTGGCATCCATCTTGGTCGGTGGCGCCATCCAGAGCTTGACCGGGATGTCGCGCTTGTTCTCGAGCAGCTTGGAGGCTGCACGGAAATGGCCGATGTTGGTCATGCACGAACCGATGAAGACTTCGTCGATCTTGGCACCGGCCACATCGGACAGGGTTTTCACATCGTCCGGATCGTTCGGGCAGGCCACGATAGGCTCGTGGATGTCGGCCAGGTCGATCTCGATCACGGCGGCGTACTCCGCATCCGCATCACCCTTGAGCAATTGCGGATCAGCCAGCCAGGCTTCCATGGCGGCGATACGGCGCTTGATGGTGCGCACGTCCGAGTAACCCGTGGCGATCATCCACTTCAACATCGTGATGTTGCTGTTGATGTACTCGATGATGGGTTCCTTGTTCAGGTGCACCGTGCAGCCGCCGGCGGAACGCTCGGCCGAGGCATCGCTCAGCTCAAACGCCTGTTCGACCTTCAGGTCTGGCAGACCTTCAATCTCCAGGATACGGCCGGAGAAAATGTTTTTCTTGCCCTGCTTGGCCACGGTCAGCAGACCTGCCTTGATGGCGTACAGCGGAATCGCATTGACCAGGTCACGCAAGGTGATGCCAGGCTGCATCTCGCCCTTGAAACGCACCAACACGGATTCAGGCATGTCCAGCGGCATCACACCGGTGGCGGCGCCGAAAGCCACCAGGCCGGAACCGGCCGGAAAGCTGATGCCGATGGGGAAACGTGTGTGGCTGTCGCCGCCGGTACCGACGGTGTCAGGCAACAGCATGCGGTTGAGCCAGCTGTGGATGATGCCGTCGCCCGGACGCAGCGGGATGCCGCCGCGGTCGCTCATGAAGTCGGGCAACTCGTGGTGCATCTTCACGTCCACAGGCTTGGGATAAGCCGCCGTGTGGCAGAAGGATTGCATCACCAGGTCGGCGGAGAAGCCCAGGCAAGCCAGGTCTTTCAGCTCGTCGCGTGTCATCGGGCCGGTGGTGTCCTGCGAGCCGACCGAGGTCATCTTGGGTTCGCAATAGGTACCAGGGCGCACGCCCTGGCCTTCCGGCAGGCCGACTGCACGGCCGACCATTTTTTGCGCCAGGGTGAACCCACGGCCATTGTTGACCGGGTCTTGCGGCAAACGGAACTGGGTCGACAGCGGCAGGCCCAGCGCAAAACGAGCCTTGGCGGTCAGGCCGCGGCCAACGATCAGCGGAATGCGGCCACCGGCGCGCACTTCGTCAAACAGCACATCGCTCTTGAGCTTGAACTCGGCAATCACCTTGCCGTCTTTCAGGGCCTTGCCATCGTAAGGGCGCAGCTCGATCACGTCGCCCATGGCCATCTGGCTCACGTCGAGTTCGATAGGCAGCGCGCCCGAGTCTTCCATGGTGTTGTAGAAAATCGGGGCGATTTTCGAACCCAGGCAAACGCCGCCGAAGCGCTTGTTCGGCACAAACGGAATGTCTTCGCCGGTGAACCACAGCACCGAGTTGGTGGCGGACTTGCGCGAGGAACCGGTACCCACCACGTCGCCGACGTAGGCCACCAGGTTGCCCTTGGCCTTGAGTTCTTCGATGAACTTGATGGGGCCGCGTTTGCCGTCTTCTTCAGGCGTGATGCCGGGGCGTGCATTCTTGTGCATGGCCAGCGCGTGCAACGGAATGTCGGGGCGGCTCCAGGCGTCGGGTGCGGGCGACAGGTCATCGGTGTTGATCTCGCCAGCGACTTTGAAAATCGTCAGCTTGATGGACTCTGGCACCTCGGGACGGCTGGTGAACCACTCGGCATCAGCCCAGCTTTGCAACACAGCCCTGGCGTAGGTATTGCCCTTGTCGGCTTTTTCCTTGACGTCATGGAACTGGTCGAACATCAACAAGGTGTTCTTCAGGCCGGCGGCCGCTTGCGTGGCGACGCTGTCCTGTGCATCGTCGAGCAATGCAATCATGGGGCTGATGTTGTAGCCGCCCAGCATGGTGCCCAGCAGTTGCGTGGCGTGTTCGCGTGAGATCAGCGCGCACCTTTCGGTGCCGTGCGCGACAGCCGCCAGGTAACTGGCCTTGACCTTGGCGGCGTCATCGACACCGGCCGGCACGCGGTGCGTGATCAGCTCGACCAGAAAGGCTTCTTCGCCTTTGGGCGGGTTTTTCAGCAGCTCGATCACTTCACCGGTTTGCCTGGCCGACAGCGGCAGCGGTGGAATACCCAGCACGGCGCGTTCGGCGACGTGGTTGCGGTAGGTTTGCAAAAAATTCGATGCGGTGTCGGATGACATGCGGGCTTCTCCTGTGGTCTAAATCGTGGGGTTAAAAATTGTGTTGAATCTATTTGGCGGCAGATGAGGCGGGTGCGGCGGCACTCGCCACAGGCTTGGGCGCATCCAGCACGCTGACAGGCGGGTTCAGCTTGATGGCTTCAGCCACGGCCATCTGTGCCGGGCTCATGCACTCGTCGGCAAGGCGCGTTCCCAGCTTCTGGCTCATGAGCATGGACTTGTTGCCCATCTGCAACCATACCGCGCCGGCCTTGCGGTCTTCCAGGCGCACTGTATTGGTCGTCGTGGGCACCGGGAACATGCGGTACTTGAAGTTTTTGCCGTGCACGTCGAAGTAGCCCGGCGCCTTCGCATCGGCCACCAGCGTGACCGTTGCGCCCAGCTCACAGGGCAGCTGGCCGATGTACACACGTTCGGAAATGGCCAGCTCCTCAGGCGTCAAGGCAGCTTCGGCTGCTTCAATGCCGGCTGCCACATTTTTGGCGGCGCTTTTAAGCTGGATGCGGCTTGCACTTGGCGCCTCCTTCTTTTTGGCGGCAGCTTTTGCCGCGGGCTTGGCGCCGGAAGTTGTGGCCGGCTTGTCAGCCCCGCCTGTTGCTTGCGCCACCGCCACGCCAGGCAACGTCGCGGTCAGAAGAAAAATGGTGGCGGCCAGTGTGATGGCATGGCTTGCTGCGATGTGATTTTTCATGCGGCTTTCAATATGGGATGGGTCAAACGTGGGGTACAACTGCGAAACAGGACTCAGCCGGCTGCCGAGGTGAAATAGGCTTGCGCATCAGGCGGCAGCGCGCGCCCGGTCTGGTGCGCGCGCTCCAGCACCTGCCAGAAGTAGCGGTAGCTGGCGCGGTCATGCAGCTTGCCGTCAAAACTGATGGGGGCCCAATCAGCAAGGGCGGCAGCAGCCATGATTTTTGAAGCACCATCGACCTCATCCTCGCTCGGCGAAAACGCCTCCAGAATCGGGCGAATCTGGCTGGGGTGAATGCTCCACATGCGGGTGTAGCCAAATTCGCTGGCAGCCTGCCTGGCGGCACTGGCCATGGCGACGGCGTCATTGAACTCGGTGACCACACAATGCGATGGAACCTTGCCATGCGCATGGCAGGCAGAAGCTATCTCGAGCTTGGCACGAACAACCAGCGGATGCGTGAACTGGCCCTTGCCGCTCATGCCGTCGGCAGGAATCGCCCCGCCATGTGCGGAGACAAAGTCCATCAGGCCAAAGCTTATGGACTGCACTCGCGGGTGGGCTGCGATATCAAAAGCGTTGCGAACAGCGAGTGGCGACTCCACCAGCACATGCAGGGGCAAATTGTCCGCCGATGCGTCCAGCAGCGCCTTTTCGGCCCGAATGACGTCGGCCACCGACTCCACCTTGGGCACCATGATGTGGCACAGGTGGCGCGACAGCTTGCCGGCAATCAGCGACATGTCCGCCTCGAAAGCCGGGTGGTCCACAGCATGCACACGAACCGCGACACGGGCCTTGTCGCCGGCAAGCGCCGCCAGCGCCACCACCATCGCCGCATGGTCGGCTTCGCCACCCACGGGGGCGCCGTCTTCGCAATCAAGCGTCACGTCAAAAACGCAGGCGCCGAACTCTTCCGTCATCTCGGCCTGCAACTGCAGACTCTTGCGCATGCGTGCTTCAACGCCGCTGTAGTGGTCGCAGACAGGCAAAACGACGGATGCGGCCTGCGCACCAAGAAGTGCCTCGCGTGGGTGAACAGGTGTACTCATGATTTGCGTTGTGCCACTATGAACATGCGAGGGAAGGCCAGCAGCAGCTTGCCGTCGGCGCGCGGCTGATAGGCAGCGGCGATACGCTTTTCGTACTCGGCAAGGTAACTGGCCCGCAATTCAGCATTCAAGGGCTCCACAAAAGGCTTGAGCCCGGTCGCGCTGACCCACTCCACAATCGCGGCGGGTGAGGCCATGGGATGCTGGTAAATCGTGTGCCAGACATCGATCTGGAACGCCTGCGGCGCGAGCAGGTCGTAGTAGTCCTGCAATTGCAGGATGGCGGTGCGCAGTGAAGCAGCTTCCCCAATGGCCCCAGCCCATGGCGCTTGCCCTGCCACATCCCGCATGGAACGGTGCGTGGGCTCGCTGCGGTTGTCCGGCATCTGGATGGCGAGGACACCGCCGGGCGCGAGCGCGGCAAACAGCTTGGGGATCAGTGTCTCGTGCTGCGGCACCCATTGCAATGCCGCATTCGCATAAATCAGGTCAGGGGCTTGCGCCGGTGCCCATTGGGAAATATCGCTCAGCTCGAACTGCACGCCGGGCAAACGCTTTCTGGCACTGTCCAGCATGGAGGGGGAGTTGTCGGTACCGACCACGTCGGCTTTCGGGAAACGTTGCGCCAGCAGTTCGGTGGAGTTGCCCGGGCCGCAACCCAGGTCAACCACATGCCTGGCATTTTCAAGCGGCACCCGGGCCAGCAGCTCACGCGCAGGCCGGGTCCGCTCATCTTCAAAACGGCTGTAGAGCGAAGGATTCCAGTCGCTCATAAGCACGTTGGGTACAAGGTCTTGACTAGCAATGACTTGATTTAAAGAAGATGTTTGACGCCGTCCTGCTCGCCTTGCAGCTCTTCCTGCGTCTTGTTGATGCGCTCCTGGCTGAAGGCGTCGATTTCAAGGCCTTCGACCAGCTTGTATTCGCCGTTTTCGCAGGTGACGGGGAAACCGAACATCATGTCCTTTGGAATGCCGTACTGGCCATCCGACGGAATACCCATGGTGACCCACTTGCCGTTGGTGCCCAGAGCCCAGTCGCGCATGTGGTCAATGGCGGCGTTGGCAGCAGAAGCAGCCGAGGACAGGCCACGGGCTTCGATGATGGCGGCGCCACGCTTGCCAACGGTAGGCAGGAACACGTTGGCGTTCCATTCCTGGTCGTTGATCATCTTGGCGACGCTTTCGCCCTTGATGGTGGCGAAACGGTAGTCGGCGTACATCGTGGGCGAGTGGTTGCCCCAGACCGTGAGTTTTTCGATGTCGGCCACGGCCTTGCCGGTCTTGGCAGCGATCTGGCTGGCGGCGCGGTTGTGGTCCAGGCGCAGCATGGCGGTGAAGTTCTTGCGTGGCAGGTCAGGAGCCGACTTCATGGCGATGTAGGCATTGGTGTTGGCTGGGTTGCCGACGACCAGCACCTTGACGTTGCGGCTGGCAACGGCGTTCAGCGCCTTGCCCTGTGCCGTGAAGATGGCGCCGTTGACGGCCAGCAGTTCGGCACGTTCCATGCCTGGGCCGCGGGGGCGCGAGCCGACCAGCAGGGCATAGTCGGCATCCTTGAAGGCGGTCATCGGGTCGCTATGGGCTTCCATGCCGACCAGCAGCGGGAAAGCGCAGTCGTCGAGTTCCATCATCACGCCCTTGAGCGCTTTTTGCGGGCCTTCAACCGGGACTTCGAGCAGTTGCAAAATCACAGGCTGGTCCTTGCCCAGCATTTCGCCGGAGGCAATGCGGAACAACAATGCGTAACCGATTTGGCCTGCTGCACCGGTAACTGCAACACGGACGGGTTTTTTGCTCATGATTGAGAACTTTCAGGTTGGTTAAGTGAGATTGGATATCTGCTCGATCGGGTGGGATGGATAGCTGTGTGAAATGCGGTGTTTGACGCAGGTGCACAGGTCCATCGGAGTGCCGGTTCAGCGCGGGATTTTACGCCTGAAAAGCAGACCCCGTCAATTTGTCTTATGTCTTATATAAGATATGATGGCGGCTACCCCACCTTTGCACGCATGGCCGCCATTCCCCCCTCCTCCCCAGCGCTTTCTGCCGATGATTTTGCAGGGGCAACGCCAGCATTCAGCCCCTTGTATCAGCAGATCAAGGGCCTGATCCTGCAAAGCCTGCAGTCCGGCGAATGGAAGCCTGGTGAAGCCATCCCGTCCGAAATGGACCTGGCCGCGCGCTACCGTGTCAGCCAGGGCACCGTGCGCAAGGCGATCGACGAGCTCGCTACCGACAACCTGGTGGTGCGACGCCAGGGCAAGGGCACGTTTGTGGCCACCCACGCCGAGCAGCATGTGCAGTTCCGCTTCCTCAAGCTGGTGCCCGACAGCGGCACACCGGGCAGCGAAGGCCCGGCCCAGCGCGAGATCGTCGACTGCCGCCGCCTGCGCGCCAGCGCGGACATTGCACGGGCACTGGCATTGCGGACCGGCGACTCGGTGCTGCAGGTGCGGCGCGTGCTGAGTTTTGCCGGCACACCCACCATCCTGGAAGACCTCTGGCTACCCGCCGCGCCCTTCAAGGGCCTGACCGCCGAGCGCCTGGCAAATTACCACGGCCCCATGTATGCGCTGTTTGAAACTGAATTTAATGTCCGCATGGTCAGGGCCGAGGAAAAAATACGCGCAGAACCAGCCATTGACGGGCGGGAACTGCTCCTGAAAGTAGAGCGCGGCACACCACTGCTTAGCGTGGAGCGCATCGCATACACCTACCAGGACGTTCCCATGGAGTTGCGCCGCGGTTACTACCGCACCGACACACACCATTACCACAACACCCTGAACTGATCGCATTCGCAACGCATCAAGACCAGGCCATCTTGTGAGCACATATTGCAGGTCGCACGGGCATTCCACGCGGGTGTTGCGAACGCTGATTCCCCAGTGTCCGGGCCCCTTATCCGACAAAAACTTTCAGTCATCGCCCAGCCGCGCGCAGACCCATGTTGCATTGCAATAGAATCCGGGGTTGAGCGGGTTTTGCCGGTTACAACGCAGTTACTCAAAATATAGAAAGCCAAGTATGTCCGAATCAGCGACAACCGTAGCGAAGAAGCGGCCAGAGTTCCGCAACATCAACGCATTCAAGGATCTGACCACTTATCGCATGGCCCCTGCGGCCTGGGTTTCCATCCTGCATCGTGCAAGCGGGGCCATCATGTTTCTCCTGATGCCCTTCATCATCTGGATGTTCGACACCTCGATTTCCTCCGAAATCTCCTTTGCCAAATTCAAATCGGCTTTTAACGTCGGCATGCTTTACCTGCCCGGCGTCATCTGGAAGCTGGTAGCACTGGCCCTGATCTGGGCTTTCCTGCACCACTTCATCGCCGGCCTGCGCCATTTGTGGATGGACATAAGCCACGCCGCCGTCAGCAAGGAGTTCGGCAAGTCTTCCGCTGTTTTCACGCTGGTTGTGAGCATCCTGCTGACGCTGGTGCTGGCCGCCAAGCTGTTCGGCCTGTACTGATAAGAAGGAGCAAATAAAAATGGCAGTTAATTACGGCTCCAAACGCATCGTTGTCGGCGCTCACTACGGTCTGCGCGACTGGCTCGCCCAACGCGTTACCGCAGCGCTGATGGCACTTTTCACCGTGCTGGTGCTGGCCCAGATCATTTTCAGCAAAGGCCCTATCGGCTACGACCTCTGGGCCGGAATCTTCTCCGCGCAGTGGATGAAGGTATTGACCTTCACCGTCATCGTCGCCCTGCTCTGGCATGTGTGGGTTGGCATGCGGGACATCTGGATGGACTACGTCAAGCCGGCCTCCATCAAGCTTGTATTGAATGTCTTCACGATTGTCTGGCTTGTCGGCTGCGCCGGCTGGGCCATCCAGGTTTTGTGGCGCGTCTGATCCGGCCATAGCTCCCACGACAACAAAAATCCCACACAAAAACCATGACCGCAACATCCAAACTCCCCAAGCGCAAATTTGACGTCGTCATCGTCGGTGCCGGCGGCTCCGGCATGCGCGCCTCGCTGCAACTGGCCCGCGCCGGCCTGAATGTGGCCGTGCTCTCCAAGGTGTTCCCGACCCGTTCCCACACCGTGGCAGCCCAGGGCGGCATCGGCGCCTCGCTCGGCAACATGAGCGAAGACAACTGGCACTACCACTTCTACGACACCGTCAAGGGCTCCGACTGGCTCGGCGACCAGGACGCGATCGAATACATGTGCCGCGAAGCGCCCAAGGTTGTGTACGACCTCGAGCACATGGGCATGCCGTTTGACCGCAACCCCGACGGCACGATTTACCAGCGCCCCTTCGGCGGCCACACCGCCAACTACGGCGAAAAGCCCGTGCAACGCGCCTGCGCCGCAGCCGACCGCACCGGCCACGCCATGCTGCACACGCTGTACCAGCAAAACGTCAAGGAAAAAACCAGCTTCTTCGTCGAGTGGATGGCGCTGGACCTGATCCGTGATTCGGCCGGTGATGTCGTGGGCGTGACCGCCCTCGAAATGGAAACCGGCGACGTGCATATTTTTGAAGCCAAGACCACGCTGCTGGCCACCGGCGGCGCCGGCCGCATCTTTGCCGCTTCAACCAACGCCTTTATCAACACCGGCGACGGCCTGGGCATGGCGGCGCGCGCCGGCATCCCGCTGGAAGACATGGAGTTCTGGCAGTTCCACCCGACCGGCGTGGCCGGCGCCGGCGTGCTGCTGACCGAAGGCTGCCGCGGCGAAGGCGCCATCTTGCGCAACAGCAACGGCGAGCGTTTCATGGAACGCTATGCGCCCACGCTGAAAGACCTGGCGCCGCGCGACTTCGTCTCGCGCTCCATGGACCAGGAAATCAAGGAAGGCCGCGGCTGCGGCCCCAACAAGGACTACATCCTGCTGGACATGACCCATCTGGGTGTGGACGCCATCATGAAGCGCCTGCCTTCGGTGTTCGAGATCGGCCACAACTTCGCCAACGTCGACATCACCAAGGAACCGATTCCTGTCGTGCCCACCATCCATTACCAGATGGGCGGCATTCCGACCAACATCCACGGCCAGGTGGTAACGCAAGACGCCAACAACCACAGCCAGATCGTCAACGGCCTGTATGCCGTGGGCGAATGCTCTTGCGTGAGCGTGCACGGCGCCAACCGTCTGGGCACCAACTCGCTGCTCGATTTGCTGGTCTTCGGCAAGGCTGCCGGCAACCACATCGTTGAGTTCAACAAATCCAACCCCACGCACAAGCCGCTACCGGCCAACGCTGCAGACCAGACCCTGGCCCGCATCGCCCGCCTGGACAACGCAACCGACGGTGAATACGCCCAGGATGTGGCCAACGACATCCGCGCTGCCATGCAGCAGCACGCCGGCGTGTTCCGCACCCAGGCCATCATGGACGAAGGCGTGGCCAAGATCGCGGCCATGCGTGCGCGTGTCGCCAATATCGGCCTGAAAGACAAGTCGAAGATTTTCAACACGGCGCGCATTGAAGCCCTGGAAGTTGAAAACCTGATGGAAGTGGCGCAGGCCACCATCGTTTCAGCAGCTGCCCGCAAGGAAAGCCGCGGCGCACACTCGGTGGACGACTACGGCGATACCCCGGAGCACCCGAACGGCCGCAATGACACCGACTGGCACAAACACACGCTCTGGTACAGCGAAGGCAGCCGCCTGGCCTACAAGCCTGTGCAGATGAAGCCCCTGACCGTCGAGTCCGTGCCGCTCAAGACGCGTACGTTCTAAAAACACGGCCCTGCGACCCCAAAAGAAGCGAGAACCCCATGACCAAACGTACTTTCCAGATTTACCGCTACGACCCGGACACCGACGCCAAGCCTTACATGCAGACGATCGAGGTGGAACTCGACGGTCATGAGCGCATGCTGCTGGACGCGCTGATGAAACTCAAGGCACAGGACCCGAGCATCAGCTTTCGCCGCTCGTGCCGCGAAGGCGTGTGCGGCTCCGACGCCATGAACATCAATGGCAAGAATGGCCTGGCCTGCCTGACCAACATGAACACGCTCAAGGGCACCATCGTGCTCAAGCCGCTGCCAGGCCTGCCTGTGGTGCGCGACCTGATCGTCGACATGACGCAGTTCTTCAAGCAGTACAACTCGATCAAGCCTTACCTGATCAACGACAACCTGCCGCCCGAAAAAGAACGCCTGCAAAGCCCCGAAGAGCGCGATGAGCTCAACGGCCTGTACGAGTGCATTTTGTGCGCCAGCTGCTCGACCAGCTGCCCCAGCTTCTGGTGGAACCCGGACAAGTTTGTCGGCCCGGCCGGTTTGCTGCAGGCTTACCGCTTCATCGCCGACAGCCGCGACGAAGCCACCGCCGACCGCCTCGACAACCTTGAAGACCCGTACCGCCTGTTCCGCTGCCACACCATCATGAACTGCGTCGACGTCTGCCCCAAGGGCCTGAACCCGACAAAGGCCATTGGCAAGATCAAGGAAATGATGGTCCTGCGAACCGTCTGACACAGCACCGTTGCCTGAATAGAGTATGGACGCTACCGACACACTGATTGATGAGCGAGCCCTGAGCAAGCTCAAATGGCGGTGTCGTCGCGGCCTGCTGGAAAATGACCTGCTTATCGAAAAATTCTTTATCCGCCACGAAGCCACATTGACCATCAGACAGGCCAAAGGCCTGAGCAATCTGATGGACTTGTCTGACAATGATTTGCTGGATCTTTTGCTAAAACGTAAAAATCCGGATCAGCTGTCCGATGCCGATTCGCAGGCATGTGCATCCACTTCCGAAGCTCTTGAAGTTTTAAACCTGTTACGTCCTGCCGCAAGTGGTGCCGTGACTGCCCTCGTTTGATTTGATTAGAAAGAAGCATGAAATGAAGCTAGCCGACAACAAAGCCACCCTGTCCTTCAGCAACGGCAGCCCGAGCATCGATTTGCCTGTGTACCAGGGCAACGTAGGTCCGGATGTAGTGGACATTCGCAAGCTGTATGCCCAGACCGGCATGTTCACCTATGACCCGGGTTTCCTGTCAACCGCGTCGTGCCAGTCCGCCATCACCTACATCGACGGCGACAAGGGCGAATTGCTGTACCGCGGTTACCCCATCGAGCAGCTGGCCACCAACTGCGACTACATGGAAACCTGTCACCTGCTGCTGCAGGGCGAGTTGCCCAACGCCGCCGAGAAGAAGGAATTCGTCAGCCGCGTGACCAACCACACCATGGTCAACGAGCAGATGCAATTCTTCCTGCGCGGTTTCCGCCGTGACGCGCACCCGATGGCCATCATGACCGGCCTGGTCGGCGCCCTGTCGGCCTTCTATCACGACAGCACCGACATCAACAATCCGGAGCACCGCGACATCTCGGCGATCCGCCTGATTGCCAAGATGCCGACCCTGGTCGCCATGGCTTACAAGTACACCGTGGGCCAGCCCTACATGTACCCCAAGAACGACCTGAGCTACGCCGGCAACTTCCTGCACATGATGTTTGCCACGCCTTGCGAAGAGTACAAGGTCAACCCGGTGCTCGAACGCGCCCTGGACCGCATCTTCATCCTGCACGCAGACCACGAGCAAAACGCATCCACCTCCACGGTGCGCCTGTGCGGCTCGTCCGGCACCAACCCGTTTGCAGCAATTGCAGCCGGTGTGGCCTGCCTCTGGGGTCCGGCCCACGGCGGCGCCAACGAAGCAGCTCTCAACATGCTGGGCGACATCCAGAAGCAGGGCGGCGTCGAAAAAATCGGTGAGTTCATCAAGCAGGTCAAGGACAAGAGCTCCGGCGTCAAGCTGATGGGTTTTGGTCACCGCGTTTACAAGAACTACGATCCGCGCGCCAAGCTCATGCAGGAAACCTGCAAGGAAGTGCTCAAGGAAATGGGCCTGGAAAACGATCCGCTGTTCAAGCTGGCCATGGCCCTGGAAAAGATTGCCCTGGAAGACGATTACTTCGTTTCGCGCAAGCTCTACCCGAACGTCGACTTCTACTCCGGCATCGTGCAGCGCGCCATCGGCATCCCCGTGCCGCTGTTCACCGCAGTGTTCGCGCTGGCCCGCACCGTCGGCTGGATTGCCCAGCTGAACGAAATGATCGGTGATCCAGAGTACAAGATCGGCCGTCCACGCCAGCTCTTTACCGGCTCCACCACCCGTGAGGTCAAGCCGCTGGCCCAGCGTTAATCCGCTACGCCTTTGCGCAAAGCCCGCCTGATGGCAACATCGGCGGGCTTTTTTACGTATGGCCCCACCTGCGGGACGGGCAAGAAGCCACGCGCAGTCACCGGACGCTATATTTTTGATAGCTGGTGGCGCGCATTAGACGGGGGCCAGGGGCATAAAACCCTTGATATTTTGGTGTTTCCGGCCAAAAACACCCATTTCGGCAAGCCAGTCATCGTGTATTGCGATGGCAAGACCAAGAACATACCGGCAAAATAGCGATTCATCGTCGCCAAATGCGATGACCTTACGCCCCATGTCCATCAAAAGCTCAGAACGCAATTTCGCCCGCCGCATAGACCTGACCTCGCTTCAGCTCTTTGTGGCCGTCTGCGAGCTGGGCAGCATAGGCAAGGCGGCCGAGCGCGAATTCATTGCGGCCTCCGCCGTCAGCAAGCGCCTTTCCGACCTCGAAGCCACGCTGGACACCCCCCTGCTCTACCGCCACACCCGCGGCGTGGACCTGACCCCGGCGGGCGAAAGCCTGCTGCACCATGCGCGCTCGGTGCTTTTCAGCCTTGAAAAAATGCAGGGCGAGCTCAGCGAATACTCGGACGGCGTGCGCGGCCATGTGCGCGTGCACGCCAGTATCTCGGCCATCGTGCAGTTCCTGCCTGAAGACCTGGGCGCCTTCATACGCCAGCATGCAGAGATCAAGATAGACCTCGAAGAACACCTGAGCACCGAAGTGGTCCGCGCCGTGCAGGAAGGCGCCGCCGACCTTGGCATCTGCAACACCGCCGACGGCACGGGTGAATTGCAGACGCTGCCTTACCGCACCGACAAACTGGTGCTGATTGTGCCCACAGGCCACGCGCTGGCAGCGCAAGGCGCTATTAATTTTGAAGCAGCGCTGGACTACGACCAGGTCGGCCTGCATTCCAACAGCTCGATTTACCTGGCCATGCGGCAGGCCGCCGCCGCAACGGGACGCACCATCAAACTGCGCATCCACGTCACCGGGCTGGACGCCATGTGCCGCATGATCCACAACGGCCTGGGCCTGGGCGTGATGCCGCAGCGCGCCTTTGAGCTCATGCACGGTGTCGGCGAACTTGAAGCGGTCACGCTGCTGGATGCCTGGGCGACCCGCCGGATCGAGCTGGTGGCCCGCGATTTTTCAACCCTGCCGGTGACCGGCAGACTGCTGGTTGAGCACCTTACTGCAACCGCAGCCCCCTAAAATCAAACCCAAAACCACATAGAAACCACGAAGGAAAACCATGGGACGCACCCTTTACGACAAGATCTGGGACGAGCACGTTGTTCACACCGAAGAAGACGGCACCTCGATTCTTTATATTGACCGCCACCTGGTACATGAGGTCACCAGCCCGCAAGCCTACGAAGGCCTGCGCGAGGCCGGCCGCAAGGTCTGGCGCATCAGCTCCATAGTGGCCACCGCCGACCACAACACGCCCACCACCGGCTGGGAGCTGGGCTACGACGGCATCACCGACCTAGTCAGCAAGGAGCAGATCACCACGCTCGATGCCAACATCAAGGAATTCGGCGCAGCGGCCTTCTTCCCCTTCCTCTCCAAACGCCAGGGCATAGTCCATGTGATCGGCCCCGAGAACGGCGCCACCCTGCCCGGCATGACGGTGGTTTGCGGCGACTCGCACACATCCACCCACGGCGCCTTCGGCGCGCTGGCGCACGGCATCGGCACCAGCGAGGTCGAGCACGTCATGGCGACGCAAACCCTGCTGGCCAAAAAAGCCAAAAACATGCTCGTCAAGGTCGAAGGCACGCTGCCCAAGGGCTGTACCGCCAAGGACATCGTGCTGGCCATCATCGGCAAGATCGGTACCGCGGGCGGCACCGGTTACACCATTGAATTCGCCGGCTCGGCCATTCGCGGCCTGAGCATGGAAGGCCGCATGACGGTCTGCAACATGGCCATCGAAGGCGGCGCACGTGCCGGCCTGGTGGCTGTGGACCAGAAAACCATCGACTACATCAAGGGCCGGCTGCTGGCACCCACGGGCGTCGAGTGGGATATGGCCGTCAAGTACTGGAACACCCTGCAATCCGACGCGGATGCCAGGTTTGACGCTGTGGTCGAGCTCGACGCCAGCCAGATCGTGCCGCAAGTGACCTGGGGCACCTCCCCTGAAATGGTGCTGCCCATTACCGGCAAAACGCCGGACCCAGACAAGGAAAAAGACGCCAACAAGCGCGGCGCAATTGAACGCGCACTCGAGTACATGGGCCTGCAGCCCGGCAAGGCGCTGGACGATATTTATGTCGACAAGGTGTTCATCGGCTCCTGCACCAACAGCCGGATTGAAGACATGCGCGAAGCGGCTGCCATTGTCAAAAAGATAGGCCAGAAGGTCGCCAGGAACGTCAAGCTGGCCATGGTGGTGCCGGGCTCAGGCCTCGTCAAGGAACAGGCCGAACGCGAAGGCCTGGACAAGATTTTTGTCGCCGCGGGTTTTGAGTGGCGCGAACCCGGCTGCTCGATGTGCCTGGCCATGAACGCCGACCGGCTGGAGCCGGGCGAGCGTTGCGCCTCCACCAGCAACCGCAACTTCGAAGGCCGGCAAGGCGCCGGTGGCCGCACCCACCTCGTCAGCCCCGCGATGGCCGCCGCTGCGGCGATTCACGGCCATTTCGTAGACATCAGAAAATTCGCCTGAGGAAATCACCATGCAGAAATTCACCGTACACAAGGGCCTGGTCGCCCCCATGGACCGCGAGAACGTCGACACCGACGCGATCATTCCCAAGCAGTTCCTCAAATCCATCCGCAAGACCGGCTTTGGTCCCAACCTGTTTGACGCCTGGCGCTACCTGGATGCCGGTTTTCCCGGCCAGGACCCGGCCAGCCGCAAGCCGAATCCGGACTTTGTGCTGAACCAGCCGCGTTACAAGGGCGCCTCGGTGTTGCTGGCACGCAAGAACTTCGGCTGCGGCTCCTCGCGCGAACATGCGCCCTGGGCGCTGGACCAATACGGCTTTCGCGCCATCATTGCACCCAGCTACGCCGACATCTTTTTCAACAACAGTTTCAAGAACGGTCTCTTGCCCATCGTGCTGACCGAGGCACAGGTGGCGCAGCTGTTTGACGAAGCGCTGGCCTTCCCCGGCTACCAGCTCACGGTGGACCTGGAGCGCCAGGTTATTGTCAAGCCGCAAGGGGAAGAGCTGCCCTTCGACGTGCAGGCTTTCCGCAAATACTGCCTGCTCAACGGCCTGGACGACATCGGCCTGACCTTGCGCCAAAGCGACAAGATCAAGGCCTTTGAAGCCGAACGCCTGGCAAGCAAACCCTGGCTGAACCACACCGTGGCAGGCTGAGCGGGCGCCATTTATCAATAAAACTGCGCTACAGCCGCCTGGATATGCGCGCAGCCAGCTATAAAAAAGATAGTAACCATGAAAATCGCAATTCTCCCCGGTGACGGCATAGGCACCGAAATCGTCGCCGAGGCCGTCAAGGTCCTGCAGGTTCTGGACCTGAAATTCGAAACCGAAACGGCGCTGGTAGGCGGCGCCGCCTACGAAGCCCACGGCCACCCGCTGCCCGAAAGCACGCTCAAACTGGCCAAGGAATCCGACGCCATCCTGTTTGGCGCCGTCGGCGACTGGAAATACGACAAGCTGGACCGTCCCTTGCGTCCCGAGCAAGCCATTTTGGGCTTGCGCAAAAACCTCGGCCTGTTTGCCAACTTCCGTCCCGCCATCTGCTACCCGCAACTGGTGGATGCCTCCAGCCTGAAGCGCGAGCTGGTGTCCGGCCTGGACATCCTGATCATCCGTGAACTGACCGGCGACATCTACTTCGGCCAGCCGCGCGGCCGCCGGGTTTCTCCGGACGGGCACTTCCCGGGCGCCGAAGAAGCCTTCGACACCATGCGTTATTCACGCCCGGAAATCGAGCGCATCGCCCATGTCGCGTTCCAGGCGGCCCGCAAGCGCGGCAAACGTGTCACCAGCGTGGACAAGGCCAATGTGCTGGAGACCTTCCAGCTCTGGAAAGACGTCGTCACCGAGATCGGCACACAGTACCCTGACGTCGCACTGGACCACATGTACGTGGACAACGCCGCCATGCAACTGGTCAAGGCGCCCAAGAAGTTCGACGTGGTCGTCACCGGCAACATGTTCGGAGACATCCTCTCCGACGCCGCCGCCATGCTGACCGGCTCCATAGGCATGCTGCCCTCGGCCAGCCTGAACGACAAAAACCAGGGGCTGTACGAACCCAGCCACGGCAGCGCGCCCGACATTGCCGGCAAAGGCGTGGCCAATCCGCTGGCGACGATTTTGAGCGCGGCCATGATGCTGCGCTTCAGCCTGAACCAGCCCGAAGCCGCCGCACGTATTGAAAAAGCCGTGGATGCCGTGTTGACGCAGGGCCTGCGCACGCCCGACATCTACAGCGAAGGCACGACCAAAGTCGGCACGGCACAGATGGGCGATGCCGTCGTAAAAGCACTGGGCTGACGTTTTTTCGCTGCAAATCGCCGGGGTTCCGGTGGTTTGCAGCTGCTGCCAGCCCCGCGCCAGGGCAAGCCTGGCTACAATAGCCAGCTATGCGTCAAAACCCCGCCCCCACCTACTTCCCCGCCGCCTTGCGCGCGGGAAGTGTTGCGCCGGTTTTTGCCCAGACCACCAAGACGACAACCATTAAAGGCTGATACAGCCCGGTTCGTCGTGCCCTGCTGGCTCGATGAGCCGGGCCAAAAAGCCTATTTTTTAGTACTTTTTGAAGGGTAATCCCATGAAACTCAAAGGCAATCTCACAGGACTCGTCGGCTGGCGCGGCATGGTCGGCTCGGTGCTGATCGACCGCATGCAGGCCGAAGGCGACTTCGAGCTGATCGAACCGGTCTTTTTCTCCACCTCGAATGCCGGCGGCAAAGCCCCGGCGCAGGCCAGGAACGAGAAAACCCTCAAGGACGCCTTTGACATCAAGGCCCTGAAGAAGTGCGACATCATCATCACCGCGCAGGGCGGCGATTACACCTCGGAAGTGTTCCCCAAGCTGCGCGCCGCCGGCTGGACAGGCCACTGGATTGACGCGGCTTCCACCCTGCGCATGAACGACGATGCCGTCATCATCCTGGACCCGGTGAATCTGCCGGTCATCCAGAATGCCATGGCCAAGGGCGGCAACAACTGGGTGGGCGGCAATTGCACTGTCAGTTGCATGCTGATGGGCGTGGGCGCACTGTACAAGGCCGGCCTGGTCGAGTGGATGACCAGCATGACTTACCAGGCCGCTTCCGGCGGCGGCGCCCAGCACATGCGCGAACTGCTGACCCAGTTCGGCACGCTCAACGGCGAAGTCAAGGCCTTGCTGGACGACCCGAAATCCGCCATCCTTGAAATCGACCGCCGTATCCTGGCCAAGCAGCAATCGCTGTCAGCCAGTGAAACCGCCAACTTCGGCGTGCCGCTGGGCGGCTCGCTGATCCCCTGGATCGACAAGGACCTGGGCAACGGCATGAGCAAGGAAGAATGGAAAGGTGGCGCCGAAACCAACAAGATCCTGGGCCAGGGCGCCAGCTTCGGCACTGCCGAAACGCCGGTGGACGGTTTCTGCGTGCGCATAGGCGCCATGCGTTGCCACAGCCAGGCGCTGACTTTCAAGCTCAAGAAAGACGTGCCACTGGCCGACATCGAAGCCATGATCGCGGCCGACAATGACTGGGTCAAGGTTGTGCCGAACACGCGCGAAGCCTCCATCAAGGACCTCACGCCCGTGGCCGTGACCGGTACCATGCAGATCCCGGTCGGCCGGCTGCGCAAGCTGGCCATGGGCCCCGACTATCTGGGCGCCTTTACCGTCGGCGACCAGTTGCTGTGGGGTGCGGCCGAACCCCTGCGCCGCATGCTGCGCATTCTTCTGCAGGCCTGAGGGCTTTCAAGTGGGGCGCCGCCATCGAAAGTTAGCGGCCACCCACTACTGTGCCGCTCGTAAGTAATTGCGACACGGCGTTGTCGTCAGACAACAATCGAAACTTGTAAGTTGACCCTAAACCGCTGTGTCAAAACTTAAGTGGTGTCTTAGCTTGTCAGCGTAATGCCTTGATGTTAAGGTTGTTTTTCGAAAATTCGCATCGAGGTTTTTGTGCGCTTAAGCAGAATAAAGTTACAAGCAAACCGAGCACCGGAGGCTCAAAACCCCATGAATCATCGTCTTCGTTGGCGTGTGGGTGCCTTGGCGAGTGCCATTGCACTGCTGGGTAGCCTCACAAGCCTTGACGCCCAAGCCCTGGGCCTGGGCCGCATGACCGTCCAATCCGCACTGGGTGAGCCCCTGAAGGCGGAAATCGATATTTCCGAGATCAGCGCCGATGAGGCTGGCAGCCTCAAGGCCGGTGTGGCCAATGCGGAAGCCTTCAAAGCCGCCGGACTGGAATACACCCCCGCAGTAGTTGGCGTGCAGGTCAGCCTGCAAAAACGCGCGGATGGCCGCTCCTACCTGCGCCTGAGCAGCAGCCGGCCGATAACAGAGCCGTTTGTGGACCTGATCCTGGAAGCCAGCTGGTCTTCAGGCCGCATCGTGCGTGACTACACCATGCTGTTTGACCCGCCAAACCTGCGCCAGTCCGGCATGGCCGCAGCCCCGATAGCACCTGTAGCGCCCATTCTGTCCCGTCCCGCTGCTCCGGCGGCTCCGGCAACTGCGCTTACGGAAAGAGCTCCCTATTCCCCGCCACCGGCTGAACGGGCACCATCGGCCATACGCCCTGCGCCCGTAGCCAGGGCAGCGCCGCCGGCCAAGGCCAGCCCCGCACCCAAAGCACCTGCCAGCGGCCAGCAAGTTGCCGTAAAACAGGGCGATACCGCCGGAAAAATCGCTGCCCAGAACAAACCTGCCAGCGTTTCGCTTGATCAGATGCTGGTGGCCTTGCTCAGAAGCAACCCGGACGCGTTCATTGGCGGCAATATCAATCGGCTGAAGTCCGGCGCCGTACTGGACCTTCCCGGCGCGGACGAGGCTGGCGCCATCTCCGCCGGTGAAGCCTCCCGGACCGTCGTTGCGCAGGCCAGGGACTTCAACGAGTTCCGCCGAAAGCTGGCCGAAGGCGTGCCGACGACCCAGGTTGGCAGCGCCAACCGGCAGGCCGGCGGCAAGGTGCAGGCAAAAGTCGAAGACCGCGCACCCACCACGGCAACACCCGACAAATTGACCCTGTCCAAAGGCGCGGTGCAAGGCAAGCCTGCGGCCGAAGACCAGATTGCCAAAGACCGCCAGGCCAAGGCCGCTTCGGACCGTGTGGCCGAGCTGTCCAAAAATATCAGCGACCTGAACAAGCTTGCAGGGGCACCTGCAGGAGTTGCCACCGGTGCGGCAGCTGCAGCCAGTGCTGCCGGCGTTGCCGTAACCAAGCCGGGGGCACTTCCCGCTACCCCGGCAACTGCGGCGTCTGCGGCCGCACCCGCATCCATTCCCGCGAGTGCTTCAAAGGCTATAAGCACAGGCACGCCAGCCCTGGCTGCTGCCAGCGCCCCTGCCGCACTGTCGGCGCCGCCAGTCACCTCAACAGCTGCAGGTACGACGCCCACGACGGCCGCAGCCAGCGCTACGGCCACGGCAGCAGCCCTGGCCCCTGCATCTGCTGCGCCAGCCGCAAGTGCCAGTGCGCCCGTCGCCGCAGCATCACAGGCAATGGCGGCCGCTACTGCAGCGAGCACGCCAGTTGCCGCCGTGGTGGCCAAAAAACCGGTGGTAATCCCCCCACCGCCGCCGGAACCAGGCCTGATTGACGAATTGACCGAAAACCCGCTTGTATTGCCGGCTTTTGCAGGCTTGCTGCTGCTTTTGGGTGGCTTTGGTTATTACCGCTACAAAAAGCGCAACAATGCCGTGCAGGTCGACAGCTCTTTCCTGGAAAGCCGCTTGCAGCCTGACTCCTTCTTTGGCGCCAGTGGCGGCCAGCGCATTGACACCAGCGAAGGCGGCGCAACAGGCTCCTCACTGGTCTACTCGCCCAGCCAGCTTGATGCTGCTGGCGATGTTGACCCAGTTGCAGAAGCCGATGTCTACCTGGCCTACGGACGTGACCTGCAGGCAGAGGAAATCCTCAAGGAAGCCATGCGCACCAGCCCGACGCGGGTGGCCATTCATGCGAAGCTGATGGAAATCTACGCCAAACGCCGCGATGCCAAAGCTTTTGAGGTGGTGGCTATTGAGGCCTTTAACCTGACGCGCGGCGAGGGCCCCGAATGGGCTTACATCGGCGAGATGGGCCGCGAACTGGACCCGGCCAATCCGATGTACCAGCCAGGCGGGCAACCACAGGTAGCCACTCGCGGCAATGCAACCGAAGCGCAGCAAGCCGCTGCCGCTGCTGCATTCGGTGCCAGCACCATTCCGCAAATGATCGAGCCTGAGGCCGAAGCCCCGGCGGCTTCGGTCGACTTTGACCTAGACCTGGATTTCTCCCTGGGAGATGAACCGGTCGCAGCAGCACCGCCGCCTCCAGCCGTAGCCACGGCCCCTGCTGGCTACCGGGCCGAGCCGACGCTGGCCATGAATGCCCATCAGGACCCTGTTTTTGAAGGTCTGGACATGGACTTCTCCACCGAACCTGCGGTCAAACCCACGGCTAAGCCCCCCTCCGCCAATGGTTTTGATGCAAACGCGGGTGACATGGCCCTGTCCGCCAGCGGCCTGAGCTTTACAGCCGACGCACCTGTCGCAGTCAAACCGGCACCGGCGCCAGCTCCTGTGGCTTCCGCACCGGACAGCGGCATGCTGGAGTTCGACCTCGGCTCCCTGTCTCTTGACCTGAACGGTCCGACGACCGAAAGCCCCGCGTTGTCGGCACCGACCGCGGCCTCGGGCGACCCGCTGGAAACCAAGTTTGCGCTGGCCGAAGAGTTTCGTGCGCTGGGCGATATGGACGGAGCGCGCTCGCTGGCAGAGGAAGTCGCGGCCCATTCCACCGGCTCACTCAAAAGCAAAGCGCAGGCGTTTATCAACGCGCTGTCGTGAACGCCAGTTGAACGCCTGGCGTTGTTCGCTGGCCACCGACAGGAATTGCCCATGAGACACCCGTGAGGATAGCCCTCGGCATCACCTACAGCGGCAGCGGCTATGAAGGCTGGCAAAGCCAGCTCTCGGGCAACACAATCCAGGACAAACTGGAGCTGGCACTTGGCAAATTCGCCGCTCAGCCTGTGCGCACCCTGTGCGCTGGCCGCACCGATGCAGGCGTGCACGGCCTGATGCAGGTAGTGCACTTTGACACCCTGCTGGTGCGTGACACCGCCTCCTGGGTGCGCGGCACCAACGCCTTCCTTCCTCGCGACATTGCCGTGCAGTGGGCGCGGCAGGTGCCCGACGAATTCCATTGCCGCGGCAGCGCCATTGCGCGCCGTTATGCCTATGTGGTGCTGGAGTCCCCAGTGCGCCCCAGCGTCGAAGCGGGCCGCGTCGGCTGGGTCTACCGCCCGTTGGACGGCGCTGTCATGCAGCAGGCCATTGAGCACCTGATCGGCGAACACGACTTCAGTTCCTTCCGCGCCGCCCAATGCCAGGCCAAATCCCCCGTCAAAACAATCCGCCGGATTGACATCACCTGTAGCGGGGAGCCGGGGGCAAGGTATTGGCGCTTCGAATTTGAAGCCAATGCTTTTTTACACCACATGATCCGCAACATCATGGGCTGCCTGGTGGCCATTGGCCAGGGCAGCCATACGCCCGACTGGCTGGCCGAGGTTGTGGCCGCGCGCAGCCGGCAGGCCGCCGCCCCCACCTTTCCCCCCGACGGCCTGTATTTTCTGGGGCCGGTCTACGAAGACCATTACGGCTTGCCGGTGCGCACGACATCTTATGATTGGCTTCCATGACACTCCCCCCCGTTGCTCCCCCACTCTGTGTGGGTCGCCTCCCCCCTCAAGGGGGCAACACCAGCAGCCCGGCAAAGCCGGTTCCGCGGTGTTCCTGGACCGTGCAGCGCCACGATCATAGGCAGCAGGTGTCGCTTCGCGCCGTGGAGACCCCGGCATGAAAACGCAAAATACCCCTATCCGCACCCGCATCAAGATCTGCGGCCTCACGCGCGAGGAGGACGTGGATGCAGCGGTTGCGGCTGGTGTCGATGCCATCGGTTTTGTCATGTACGAAGCCAGCCCGCGCCATGTCAGCGCGGAACGCGCCGCCGAACTGGCCCGCCGCCTGCCGCCCTTTGTCACTCCGGTGCTGCTTTTCGTCAACGCATCCGCTACAAAAATAATAGCTGCCTGCGCTCATCTACCCTCGGCCTTGCTGCAATTTCATGGTGATGAAACTCCTGAAACCTGCCTGCTGGCCGGCCGGCCGTTCATACGAGCCGCCCGTATCCCCCTGGATGAGCAGGTTTCTGCGAGAACTGCCCGCTTTGATCTCGTAAAATACGCAGAAGACTTCAAGGCTGCCCAGGCCATCCTGCTCGACGCCCATGTCGAGGGTTATGGCGGCGGCGGAAAAACATTCAATTGGTCACTTCTTCCTCCAAGCGTCAACGCTCACCTCGTTTTGTCTGGTGGGTTGACGCCTGCAAACGTGACCGATGGCATTTTGCAAGTCAGGCCGCGCTGTAAAACGCTGGCCGTTGATGTGAGCTCAGGCGTCGAGATTTCCAGGGGAATCAAAAGCGCCGACAAAATCAACCAATTTGTCGCAGCCGTCCGCGCTGCCGATGAACAACTTGCGAAGAATCATGTACGACTATCACCAACCTGACACTAGCGGTCACTTCGGGATTTACGGCGGCAGTTTTGTTTCAGAGACGCTGACCCACGCGATCAACGAGCTGAAAGACGCCTACGCCAAATACCAGAACGACCCGGAATTCCTCGCCGAATTCCATTCCGAGCTCAAGCATTTTGTAGGCCGCCCGTCCCCGATCTACCACGCCGCGCGCATGAGCCGCGAGCAGGGCGGCGCACAGATTTACCTCAAGCGCGAAGACCTCAACCACACCGGCGCGCACAAGATCAACAACACCATAGGCCAGGCGATGTTGGCAAAACGCATGGGCAAACCACGCGTGATTGCAGAAACCGGCGCCGGCCAGCACGGCGTGGCCACCGCCACGATCTGCGCCCGCTACGGCCTGGAATGTGTGGTCTACATGGGCAGCGAAGACGTCAAGCGTCAAAGCCCCAATGTCTACCGCATGAACCTGCTGGGCGCCACCGTGGTACCGGTCGAAAGCGGCAGCAAGACGCTGAAAGATGCGCTCAACGAAGCCATGCGCGACTGGGTTGCCAACGTGGACAACACCTTCTACATCATAGGCACGGTGGCCGGCCCGCATCCCTACCCCATGATGGTGCGCGATTTTCAGAGCGTGATAGGCACCGAGTGCCTGGCACAGATGCCGGAATTCATAGGCCAGCAGCAGCCCGACGCCGTGATTGCCTGCGTGGGCGGCGGCAGCAATGCCATGGGGATTTTTCATCCCTACATCCCTTATGAAAACACCCGCCTGATAGGTGTGGAAGCCGCCGGCGAAGGGCTGGATAGCGGCAAGCATTCGGCCTCGCTGCAGCGCGGCCTGCCCGGCGTGCTGCACGGCAACCGCACCTATGTGCTGCAAAACGAGGATGGCCAGGTCACCGAGACGCACAGCGTCAGCGCCGGCCTCGATTACCCTGGCGTGGGCCCGGAGCATGCATTTTTGAAGGATATTGGCCGTGCCGAATATGTAGGCATCACCGACAGCGAAGCACTCGAAGCCTTCCACTACCTGTGCCGCACCGAGGGCATCATCCCCGCGCTGGAGTCCAGCCACGCTGTGGCCTGTGCCATGAAGATGGCACGCAGCATGCGCAAGGACCAGAGCCTGCTGGTCAATCTCTCGGGCCGGGGCGACAAGGACATAGGCACGGTGGCCGACCTGTCAGGTGCCGACTTTTACGACCGGCCCTCCATGCGCGGGCTGGCGGTCAAGGGCGGCAGCAAGGAAACCTCATGAGCCGCATTGCATCGACCTTTTCCGCACTGAAAACCCAGGGCCGCAAAGCCCTGATTCCTTATGTCACGGCAGGCTTTCCGTTTGCCGACATCACACCCGAGCTGATGCACGGCATGGTGGCCGGCGGCGCCGACGTGATTGAGCTGGGCGTCCCCTTCTCGGACCCGAGCGCCGACGGCCCGGTGATCCAGCAGGCCGGCGAAAAAGCCCTGGCCCAGGGCGTGGGCACACTGCAGGTTCTGGAGATGGTTCGCATCTTCCGCAGCAAAAACAGCAGCACGCCGGTTGTCCTGATGGGTTATGCCAACCCGGTGGAGCGTTATGACATCAGGCACGGCAAGGACGCCTTCATCCGCGATGCGGCCCAGGCCGGCGTCGACGGGATGCTGATCGTCGACTACCCGCCCGAGGAGTGCGTGGAGTTTGCTGCAAGGCTGCGTACCCACAACATGGACCTGATCTTTTTGCTGGCCCCCACCAGTACCGACGCCCGCATGGAGCAGATTGCCGGGGTCGCCAGCGGTTATGTCTACTACGTCTCGCTCAAGGGCGTGACCGGTGCCGGCACGCTGGATGTAGGCGGCGTGGAGGCCATGCTGCCACGTATCCGCCAGCATGTGAGCGTGCCTGTAGGCGTGGGTTTTGGCATCCGCGATGCGGCCACCGCCAGGGCCATCGGCAAGGTGGCTGACGCCGTCGTGATCGGCAGCAAGATCATCCAGCTGATTGAGAACCAGCCGAAAGAGAAAGTCGCAGAAGTTGCCCAGGATTTTCTGGCAGAAATCCGCCGCGCGCTGGACTGAAATCCGTGCCGGGAACACAGAGCATAATGATGCCTGTTCTCCCGGTTACCGTTGTTTGATACGCCGGTTATGACACCATCATCCGATATCCGCAGCCCCGCCAGAAGGCCATTGACCCCGGCAGCAGCGGATCAACAAGGACCCGAATCCATGTCTTGGCTAGAAAAACTCCTCCCACCCAAAATCACGCCCACTGACCCCACCGAGCGCCGTAGCGTGCCCGAGGGCCTGTGGATCAAGTGCCCCAGCTGCGAAGCCGTGCTCTACAAGACCGACCTGGAGAAAAACCAGAATGTCTGCCCGCAGTGCAGCCACCACCATCGCATAGGCGCCCGCGCCCGGCTGGACGCCTTTCTCGATGCCGAAGGCCGTTACGAACTGGGCCAGGAAGTCCTGCCGGTCGATGCCCTCAAGTTCAAGGACAGCCGCAAGTACCCCGAACGCCTGAAAGAGGCACTGGAAAACACCGGCGAAACCGATGCACTGGTCGTCATGGGTGGCGCCGTGCACAGCATTGGTGTGGTTGCCTGCTGTTTTGAATTCGACTTCATGGGCGGCAGCATGGGCAGCGTCGTTGGTGAACGTTTTGTGCGCGGCGTGCACGCTGCTATCGAGCAAAAAGTCCCCTTCATCTGCTTTACCGCCACAGGTGGCGCACGCATGCAGGAAGGCCTGCTCAGCCTGATGCAGATGGCCAAGACCAATGCAGCCCTGACCCGCCTGGCTAAAAAAGGCCTGCCTTACATCAGTGTGCTGACGGACCCCACCATGGGAGGCGTGAGTGCCGGTTTTGCTTTTGTTGGCGATATTGTCGTGGCCGAACCCAAGGCGCTGATCGGGTTTGCAGGACCCCGGGTCATTGAATCCACAGTCCGGGTCACATTGCCCGAAGGTTTCCAGCGCGCGGAGTTTTTGCAAACCAAGGGCGCTGTCGACTTCATCTGCGACCGCCGCGAACTGCGCAAAACCATTGCAAGCTCGCTGGCGATGTTGCTCAAGCAACCTGCTGACGCTGTGGCGTGAGCCTGGCCTGGCGGCGCAAGGCATATTTCCGCTACTTAATTGATAGCTAGCCGCGCTCGCCAATTAAGGGATTTGGCTACTTTTCCCTTATTTTCACATTGCTTCCCCGACCATCGCCAATGCGGGAAAACACAAGACAAGGCAAAAGCAGGGGACTCCCGGATCGTGGGATGATGTCAGCATATTTATCCTAGGCATGCTTCGATGTCTGACGCCCTCACCCTGTTCTCGCTCCCCCTGTTTCCCTTGGGCACGGTTCTTTATCCAGGCGGATTGCTGCCCCTGCGGATTTTTGAAGTTCGCTACCTGGACATGATAGGAAAGTGCCAAAAAAATGGGGCTCCTTTTGGTGTTGTATCCCTGACCCAGGGCTCAGAAGTGCGAAAAGCAGAACCCGGCAAGCCTGGCGGTGACGGGTTTGCCCATGAAGACTTCAATATGGTCGGCACCCTTGCAACCATTACAGAATTTTCAGTGCCCCAGCCCGGTTTGATGACCATCCGTTGCGCGGGAGCCCAACGCTTCAGGATCTCGAACCGCGAAAAACTCAGGCACGGTTTGTGGATCGCCGACGTTACCCGGCTGGACGACGATATAAGCATCAAGGTACCCGATGACCTGCAAGCCAGCGCCAATGCACTGGGCAAACTGATCAAGAGCTTGCAGCAGCGCGAAGTGCCGAACGAGCAGATGCCCCTGACAGCCCCCTATCGACTGGACGACTGCGGCTGGGTTGCCAATCGCTGGTGCGAACTGCTACCGATGCCGCTGGAGCTCAAGCAGCGCCTGATGGAACTGGACAACCCGCTGGTACGGCTGGAGCTGATCAGCGATATTCTCGAGCGCACCGGGATTGCGCTGTAGAGAACAAACTGTTCTCAATAATCCTAGGCTTGGGATTTATATTCCGGCACATGGCCCCGCAGCCAGGCCCTGACATCATTGCTCGACGGCAAAGGGCCGACATTCTCAATCCAGTCGATCACGCCCTGGATACCTACAGCCTGCTGCCCTGACGTTTTTGCAACGCGCAACTTCGGATGAGGTGTCGGCTCAGTGGTTTCATCGTCAGCCATCAACTCTTCAAACAGCTTCTCACCAGGCCGAAGACCGGTAAACGACAAGGGAATTTCCTGCTCACTCTTGCCTGACAGGCGAATCATCATGCGCGCCAGATCGGCGATCTTGACCGGATCACCCATATCCAGAACATAAATCTGCCCACTTTTTCCCATCAATCCGGCCTGCAATACCAACCGGGCGGCCTCAGGGATGGTCATGAAATAGCGCACGATATCAGGATGGGTGACGGTAATTGGCCCACCTCTGGCTATCTGCTCGGTGAACAGAGGTACAACCGACCCACTCGAACCCAATACATTGCCAAAGCGCACCGACACAAACTCGGTAGCCGTAAATTCCAGCGCAACACTTTGCACAACCAGTTCGGCCATGCGTTTGGTAGCGCCCATGATGTTGGTCGGGTTCACCGCCTTGTCGGTCGATATCTGGACAAATTTTTGAGCGCCGCAAGCTCCTGCCACCCGGGCGGCGTGAAGAGTCCCCAGGATATTGGTGCGAATCGCTTCAATTTCGTTGTGCGACTCCATCAACGGGACATGTTTGTAGGCTGCCGCATGAAAGAAAACGGACGGCTTGTATTGCATGGCAATCGCCAGCAAACGTTCTTTCTCACGTATATTGGCAGTGTAATAAAAGCCCTGCATTTGCGGATGCGTCTCGCGCAACTCCTGCTCCAGCTTGTAGATCGCAATTTCAGATGCATCAACGCACACCAGGCGGGTGACACCCAACCGTGCGATCTGACGACAAAGTTCGGAACCGATGGAGCCTCCTGCACCGGACACAAAGGCGGTCTGGCCTGAAAAAAGTCCGGCCAGACCACGCATATCAAGCTCTACAGCCTGGCGCCCTAGCAAATCCTCAAGCTCGATTTTTCGCGGACTGGTCCCGTCAGTTCGCAGCCACTCGTCAGGTCGCGGCATTGTCAGTAACGTCAAACCGGCCCGGCTGGACTGGAGCAGGACATCGCGTCGCTCATCCGAGCCCGGAGGACTGGCGATCAATGCGGTGGAAGCGCCAACAGATTTGGCAATCTCAACCGCCGCCCCGGACAAACCAAGTACAGGAATCTGATTAAGATAGGTTCCGCGTTCAGTCGCCAGCGGTGAAACAATACCGACACAACGCCACTGGCTGGATCCTTTCAGCGCACGCAGCGCATCCGCGGCATCCTGTAACGAGCCGACAATCAGCAACGGCCTCGATCCATCTGGCGGCCGCGTCTGCTCTGCAAAGGTCCTCCACCCAGCTCGTACAGCCCCCAAAAACACCAGACCGATGAGCGGGTGCAGCAGCAACACGGAACGTGGAAAACTGGGATACCGCATCATCAAAACAATGGCGGCGGAAAAGAGGCCACCAAGAAAAACCCCCCAGCCCAACTGCCGCAACTCAGGCAAACCTATATACCTCCAGACTTGGCGGTCAACATGAGCAATACCCAGACCAGCAGCAAAGCTGGCAACAGTCCACGGAATACCAAGCCAGGCCAGTGTTTCAAACTCATCAGGAATGTCGAAGTTGAAGCGCAGCCAGAAAGCGGTCCACCACGCCAGACCAATAAGCAGCAGGTCGATCAACCAGAGCGGCAAAACTTCTTTACGCAAGCGCACTGCAATCCTCTGCCATTAACAAGGTGTGGCGCAAATGAGCAATCACTCGGTCTTGCTGCTCTTCACTCAGATTGGAGCCAGAAGGCAGGCATATGCCGGATTGAAAGAGGTTGGCCGAAACGTCCATCTCGGGATCATGGGAAAAATACGGTGCCCCCATAAACAGGGGCTGCAAATGCATTGGTTTCCATACTGGTCTGGCTTCGATCAAGTGACGCTCCAGAGCCTTCATGACCCGATGGCACCTCACGTTGGCATCAGACCCGCCCAAAGTAAAACATGTGAGCCAGCGTGTCGACTGAAAGCCATCGGGTTCCGGCATCCATTGCACTTCCCGCAGGTCCGCCAAAGCCTCCACATAACGCTCAAACACGCGTCGTCTCTGTGCAACGCGCTGCTTGAGCACCCGCAGCTGACCTCGCCCAATTCCAGCCAGCACATTACTCATGCGATAGTTGAATCCAAGCTCTGTGTGTTCGTAATGAGGTGCAGGTTCACGGGCCTGTGTCGAGAGTTTGCGAGCCTTTGCGACAAGATCAGGATCGTCAGCCACCAGCATGCCTCCGCCTGAAGTAGTAATGATCTTGTTGCCATTGAACGAGTACACAGCGATCCTGCCAAAGCTTCCGCTGCTCCTGCCTTTGTAATGGGCACCAAGCGACTCGGCTGCGTCCTCGAGTACAGGTACACCATAGCGTTCGCAGATAGGCAACAGAGAATCCATGTCAGCACTCTGGCCATACAGGTTAACCAGAATCACGCAGGCAGGCATCCGGTTTTCACGCTTTGCCCACTCAAATGCCCGTTCGAGCGCAGCGGGCGACATATTCCAGGTCTGTGGTTCAGCATCAATAAAAACAGGACGCGCACCACAATAAAGAATGGGGTTACAACTTCCCACAAAAGTCAGCGAAGAACAGAAAACCGTATCGCCAGATTTAACTCCCAGCAGCACAAGCCCCAGATGAATGGCTGCCGTTCCCGAACTCACTGCGGCAGCATGGGCAACACCGATATGGCTAGCCAACTCCCGTTCAAATGCATCCACATGAGGTCCCAACGGGGCAATCCAGTTGGTCTTGAATGCCTCGTCAACAAACATGGTCTCCTCCTCACCAAGATGCGGCGAAGAGAGCCAGATCCGCTGTGACAGCTCTCGGCGAAAGATCACGTCCACGGGTTTGCCTCGTGAATCTAGTATTGGTATATGGTCAATCTGATGCTGGTCCATCAACTGCAAAATCCCCGCGGCATTGGCGTCTTGATTGGCCGTTACGGGCTTGACGTCTGGCAGTTCCCCGACAGGGGATGCATCGCTGGCATGGTTCAGGATAGCTCGCCGCAAATCACCGTCTGTCACAGTGCGAACGAGTATCCCGTCGTCACGAAGTACCAGCAAAATGCCCCGTGCCGTCTGATCCATGCGCAACAGCGCCTCACGCAGCGTAAAAGCCGGCATTATGGAAAGTGCCGCAAGCTTGTTCGGACTCATTGAATTTTCCTTGCGGGTACACCCGTATAGGTACCGGGTTCCGGGAGATGGGTTGTAACTACAGCCCCCGCCCCCACAGTCACATCGTCGGCAATCGCCATGGAAGGCAATACTACGGCACCGGCCCCAACCAGGACTCGCCGCCCCACTTTGACGTCCCCACCCAAAGTCGCATTGGGTGCTATGTGTGAAAAGGCCCCGACCTTCACATCATGGTCAACTACCGAGCCGTGGTTAACGATGGAACCAATGCCAATGCTGGCGCCGGGACCTATGACAGCGCCCCCGGCCACGAAACAGCCATCGGAAATATGACTGAACTGTGATACCAGCGCCAAAGGATGGATGATCGAGACCAGGCGTTTATCCCCCCACAGCCCAGCCTCCCGCTCTCGAGCAAGATTTCCGCCAATGGCAATGTGCATGACCTGCTCCAGGGATTTCGCAATTTGTGCGTCAAGCAATTGAATTCCCGGCAAAAGCTCACCGTGACAAACTGCCGGATTGCGGTCAGAAGCAACAATGCGAGCCCAGCGACCGCCCAGGAGCGCGGCATCTGCGACCACCCGGCCATGCCCACCCGCGCCAAACAATAGAAGCACAACATTGGCTGCAGGCAATGGTTTACGCAAACTCATGTTGGTATGGCATGGAAATTTCAGTCAATAGGTATTGATTTTCTCAAGAACAGTCCGATCAAGAGACAAGGCCATCAGGCACTCCACAATACGCGGCCCCGCAAAACCATCTCCATACTTATTGTTACATGGCCATTTCCCATGACGTAACGCTTGCTGGATTGCAGCATGGATATGCGCAACCTCGACTGCGACATCCTGCACATTGCTGTTTCTCTCGCGAAAACGCTGACGATCGCCAACATTGACAACAGGTGTTCCAAAAGATGCCGCCTCAATAATGCCGGCAGATGAATTACCCACCATAACGGCACAGTGCTTCATGGCAGCACAAAACAAGGGGCGCTGAAAATGCCTGGCGCGATGAGAACCTGCAGGCAAGGGTATATCGACCAGTGCGCGAAGAATCTCACGCGAACCAGCATCTGCATTAGGCTCCGACCATACCACTGGCAACGCTACTTTCTGCAGCGCCTTGAGCAATTGAACCGTTTGTTCATAAGCATCTTCAGCCTGCTGGACAACGGGGTGGAAAATCGCAAGAAGAAACAGCTCATCTGCCGGCAACTCCAAGACTGCTCTGTAGTTTTTAGCAAAAAGATGCGCATCATCGGCAATGCCATCCAATCCGGGAGCACCAGTTATGTGAATCCGGTCAGGAGATTCCCCCATGCGAATCAATCGTTCGCTTGACTCTTCTGTTGCCACAAAATGGTAGCTGACAAGCTTGCTGATGGCATGCCGCACGGGCTCATCGACCGTACCTGAGCGCTCACCCCCATGAATATGCACACACACAATGCCAAGATGCAAAGCTGCAATAGCACCAGCCAGCATTTCCCCACGATCGCCCAGAACGACAAGGATGTCAGGTTGCTCACGCTGCAAAAGCATAGTTACACCTTGAAGGCATTGACCAATGCCCGCAGACATGCTCTGTGGAGTGCGGGTTTTAACATCTACCGGAACCTCACCGCAGATACGTAAGCCGGCCGCCCGAATCTCATCCACGGTACGGCCAAATCGGGGTTCCAGATGCATGCCAGTCACAGCTACGCTCAAATCGGCCAGTGGGGCAAGTCGCTGAAGTGTGGACTTCATCAAGCCGAAGTCAGCGCGCGTACCACTGAGGTAAATGATCTTTCGGACCGAAGCGCCCATTTCTCTTAATCCACCAGTCGATCAACAAGTTGATCCCACTGCAATGCAGAGCCTGCCGCAATTGAAACACCAGCACGCCTTCCAATAAGCTGCTGCAGATCACGTGGTGCAATGCCCGTCGCCGGTCGGCGGCAAATAAGCATATCAGTGGCAAGAATCTCGCCTGCCGCAATATCACGTGCAGCAACAATGCTGCGCCGGGCAACAAGGGCCGTACCAAGCTCCTCGGGCAGGGGCGTCTTGATGCCATTGCCAAGCATAGCGCTAACCCGCCGGATGCCCTGCACCATACGCGCAAACTCATCCGGTTCAAGAGACGCAGCATGATCAGGCCCGGGTAGTTGCCGATCCAGTGTCAAATGCTTTTCAATCACACTGGCGCCCAGCGCAACCGCTGCCAGCGGAGCTTCAATGCCCAGGCTATGGTCGGAGTAGCCAACAGCCAGTTCCAGGTCGCGCGCCATGCTCAGAATGGCTCGCAGGTTCAACGTGTCGTCCGGTGCCGGATACGCCGACGTGCAGTGCAACACCACCACATCATGCACACTCCCGCGGGCTGACCTCACCCAACCAACGGCCTCCCTGATTTCTTCCATCGTACCCATGCCTGTAGACATCAGCAAAGGCAATTGGGTAGCAGCAGCGTGCTCGACAAGCGCACGATGCGTGAGTTCCCCTGAGGACAGTTTCAAACGCCTGACGCCGAGCTGAACCAGCATTTCCACGGCATTCACCGAAAATGGCGTGGAGAAAAACTCAATGCCTATCGAATCGCAATGCGTCTTGATCTGTTGATGCTGTGCTTCAGACAGCTCCAGACGCTCAAGCATTAAAAACTGGTCGTTATCCCCGGTTTGGCGTGCCTGGTACTGGGCTGTGGGCGCTCCGCGCACAACCAGGTCTTCTGCCCGAAAGGTCTGGAACTTCACAGCATCGGCGCCAGCGTTCTTTGCAGCATCACAGAGCTGCAGCGCCAATGCAAGGTCCCCATTGTGGTTTACACCGGCTTCAGCGATCACAAAGACCCGCCCCGCGTTCACCATGCCGTCCACCCGCCATCCACGACCAGGTTATGACCTGTCACATATTTCGCGGCATCGCTGGTCAGGTAACGCATGGCATTGACCATGTCGTCGGTCTGGGCCATGCGCCCGAGCGGTGTACGGCGTGAGTAATTTTCAACAAACGTATCGTTTTGCCCGCTAAAAACACCACCCGGCGTAACAGCATTTACACGCACACCCTTATGGCCCCAATAGGCTGCAAGGTATTTAGTGAGACCCCAAAGGCCCGCCTTGCTGGCCGCATAAATGGCCGGGGTGTTGATGGCGCGGCCCAAGTATTCAGACCCCTCATAAATGCGCTGATCGGGAGCAACGATACCGTAGATGGACAGCGTATTCACGATGCTGCCGCGCCCGCGCTCGGCCATAGGACTGCCAAACACCTGCGCGCACAGCATGGCACCAGTCAAATTAACGGACATCACTTCGTTCCATTCGTCCACCGGGAAGGTCTCAAAAGGTTCAAAGAAATTCTCGGACTTCGTCGCTGCATTATTCAGCAGCGCGTCAGGTTCGCCCCATCGCGATACCAGCAGTGCATGGGCTTGGCTCAAGGAATCGCGCCCGGCAACATCGGCTACGCAGGTGATCAGGGAATCATGCATCGGCCCCAGCCTTTCCTCAAGTAAAGCTGCATCGCGGTCTATGGCAAACACACGGGCGTTGGCCTCCAGGAATGCTTTGACGACCTGCGTGCCTATGATGCCGGCGGCTCCGGTCAGCACCACCACCTTACCGTCCAGCGCAAACGCATCGCCCTTATCGATCATGCGAGACCTTTCTTTTGCATCAGCAACTCCACCAGATCAAAATCGATGGGGTGGTCAATGTCGATGGAGCGTTCACGCGGCATCACATGCAGCCTGATTCTGGGCGATCCCCACAGGGATGGGGACAGCGTTCTGCGGTGCCATGCATAAATGGACGCGTTCATCGCGTAAACCTTGGGCGCAGACTGCCTGCCCAACACCTCATTGCCCGGCGGGCAAACGCGCTCGAAAAATCCGTTTGTCTTGAGTTCGACCATGTTGAAGTAGGGATTTTTGTCAGCCTCATAGCCTGTAATGACGACGTCGGTTTCAGTATCAAGCATTGCAAAACATGCCTGGATATCTGCAGTATCACGCAATGGCGATGTTGGGTCGAGATCAATGATGCTATTAACCGGGGCGACATTTTTTTCGACCCATTCCACCAAGTGCTGGATGACCGGTAACTTGCCGGCTGTAGAGGTGGCGAGCTCTGCAGGACGCGAAAAAGGCACTTGCGCGCCCAAACTGCGGGCCACCTTAGCGATCTCCTCACTGTCTGTAGAGACAAAAACATGGTCGGCTATTTTCGACTCGAAAGCCTGCTCGATTGTCCAGGCAATCAGGGGTTTGCCGCATAGAGGGCGGATGTTTTTACCCGGCACCCCGGCAGATCCCCCACGGGCGCAGATGGTGATGATATTCATGACACCGCCTCCTGCATCCCAAGCATCAGATCGGCCGTCGCTACAGCCTCGGCAAACGACAGGACTACCTCATGCGCTGGATCAGCAATCGCAGCGAGCCAATCCATCATTTGCAGCTGATAGGTTCGTTTTACATCAAAGTCATCCGCAATGTCCGTAATGACACAGCGGCCCTGCCGATCAAGCAGGGTGATGTTTTTCCCGATAATATCCACCTCAAAAGTTCCATCGGTGGTGACAATTGTGTACTTGCGAACGGCCTGCTGAGACACATAGTCAAGGCTGACGACGACCGGAGCACCGCACACTGTTTTCAACAATGCCACATGCACATCATCCGACTGGATGGGCAGCGGACTGAGGTGGCCACCGACAGCGCCATGCACCTGCAAAGGGCCAAGCAACCACTGCGCCATGTCGATCTCATGAACAAGGTCAAATATAACGCCGCCACCCAAGGAAGAAATCGCGCTGTACGATGTTTCAAGGTCCCGCGAAGGCCGCCACTGCGACAAATCCTGCCCTACCTCCAGATGAGCCCTTAGAACGCGATAAGGCGCGGCACGCCAGAGTTCATCATGGAGTTTTCTCAGTGCAGGCAAATAGCGCAGGTTACAACCCACCACCAGAGCTGATGGCCGCATTTTTTTTTGCGCCAGTTGCTGAAGGCTGACCAATTGGTCCCGGCTGACCACCAGGGGTTTTTCAATAAGGCAAGGAATTCCCAATTGCAGGCAAAGCTCCAGTTCCTGGGCATGCTTGCTGGAAATACTGGCGATCACCACGGCGTCTGGCTTCCAGGCCAGGCCGGTTTGCATCTCACTGAAGGAGGCACACGGCAAAAAAGTGGCGTCCATTTCGCCGGTGCTGGAAATAACCGCCAGTTCCACGGCCGGCACCAGTTCGCGCAAATGCCGTACATGCCGCTGTGCTATCGATCCACGTCCGGTGACAAGCACGCGCATCGGCATCACAGCTCCAGAAATGAGGACAGGATGCTCAAGCCATGGCTGGCACTCCGTTCCGGATGAAACTGGCAGCCATAAATGGAACCACGAGAAACCGCCGCACAAATTCGCAAACCGTTGTAATAGGTGTCGGCAAGCCTGTGCTCTTCGCTTTCCGGGACAGGCGAAAATGAATGAACAAAATACATGGGCTCACCTGGTGCGACCTCGCTCAGGATAGTGTTTTTCCATGAGCTGCGGGCTGCGGGTTGTTCCAGGGCGCTCCACCCGATATGCGGAATCCGGTGCGCTTTTCCGGTCAAGCCGGTCGACGCCACCGGCATCACCCGTCCGGGAATAAGGCCAAGCCCGGCGTGGTCGCCGAACTCCTCACCCACATCAAAAAGCATCTGGGCACCCACGCAGATTCCCAAGAAGGGACGCTCAGTCTGCGCATAGCGTTTGACGAGATCATCAAACCCACGGGCTTTGAGTTCCGCCATCCCATCGGCAAAAGCCCCAACACCCGGAAGCACCAGCCTCTCCGGCAGTTCAGACACCTGCAGGGCGCTGTCCACCACGCTTACGTCAGCACCACAGTGCTGCAAGGCCCTCACGACGTTAAGAAGATTGCCTATGCCGTAGTCGATGACAGTCACCGGCCGGCGCTGCACGGCGCTCACAGGCGGACCTCCAGCCCGAACTGCCTGGCCCGCAATTTGATCTCGCCGACCGTTGTCCGCTGCCAGTGAAGTGCGTCTGCGATTGCAATCGCAGAAGTACCCACATCGCTGGCCCGCTTCAAATCTGCAGGATCACCGAACCCGCCGCTGGCAATCACCGGTACATTGACCCGGGAATTAACCGCACGCATCAATTCAATATCCAGGCCCTTGCGCGTACCTTCCTGATCAACGGCAGTCAGCAGGACTTCACCGGCCCCAAGCCTGACGGCGCGTTCAACCCACTCAACAACATCAAGTCCGGTATGTTCGCGACCATTGTCGGTATACGCCTCCCATTTTTGCGGTCCGGTGCGCTTGGCCTCCACTGAAAGCACCATGCACTGCGAGCCGTAGCGGCTGGACACCTCGGAAATAAGCTCAGGCCGGGCAATCGCCGCTGTATTGATCGCGACCTTGTCCGCCCCCGAACGCAGCATCGCATGCACGTCATCCAGCGAACGGATACCTCCACCTACCGTGATCGGTATATATATCTGGTCGGCCGCGCGCCGAATGATGTCCGTCAGGTTGTTGCGCTGGTAAAGGCTGGCCACGATATCCATGAAAATGATTTCATCAGCTCCCTGCGCGTAATAGCGCAGCGCAAACTCGTGCGGGTCCCCGACCACGCGCAAACCTTCAAGGCGAATACCCTTGATGAGGTTGGCCCCCTTGACATCCAGCCTTGGAATGATGCGCAAACCTGCCATGGCTTGTTCAGTCAGACCTTGTCGAACACGCGGTGGCGAAGCTTCCACTGGTCCGCCTCGCGCGTCCACAGGTGAGGAGACCTGAAGCTGTCTGCCAATCGCATGAAGTAATTCCTGTCCATGACGGGGCTCTCGAACATTTTGCTCGCCACCGGGAACTCCTTTGCAGGAATGCTCAGGTAACGGAATATCTCCTCAGCGAACCGCTCGGGAAACTCACCGTCATAACGCTTGACAAGCGCCACCCCTTCGTCACGATTGATGTCCCCGGAGCGGATTTCCTGGGCCGCATCATAGGTCGCGCGACCGATGCCAAACTTCGTGAACGTCGTGTAGTAATGAAAGTCGTCAATACGGTCGTCGATGCTGTTGTATTTGCTGTAGGTGCCAGGAGTCCGCTCCGGTGATGCCTCGAAGCCACCGTGTTCAACCGCATAGTAATAACAGCTCTGCGGATGCCATTTCAGGTAGTACCCGAGATAGTGAACCTCGATTTTCTTTTTTTCGATCAGCGCCGGATCAGCCGGAAGATAAGGCAACAAGTCCTGCTCTTCAAGCCCGAAGTCGTTGTACAGACTGTTGATAGGCGTTCCACCAAGGTGGATCTGGGATTTGTCTGAAGACGTGAAATAGGACCAATCGCGTTTGGCGCTATTTGTATCCCCGATGGGGTTGCCGTATTCCGCCTCATTTTCACCATAAATGACAAAAGGGATGTCATGCAGTATGGCCATCTTGGGCGCCAGGGATTTCTGGCCAAACATGAACGCCTGAAACGGGTGAAAGAGATTGTCAACTGCAAGACGGGTCAACAACCTGTGCACGCGTCCATTAGGCGTCATCAGGTAGTTGTCAAAACCCGCGTGCAGCCACGACTGGAAGTTCTTCCATCCCCACTCCGTATACACATGGGGAGCCCATGTCACCGTCAGGGGGTGCATGTTGAAACGCGTCTTCAGGATATGCGATGCGTAAAAACTGTCCTTGCCGCCCGAGCCCGGGACGAGGCAGTCATAGCCGGACTTGCTGCGGTATTTGTCGCACAGGGCTGCCAACTGGTCTTCACGCATCTTCCAGTCGATCGTGTTGTGTTTTTGTTCGGCAAACAGGCACGCGTCGCACACGCCTTCCCGATCAAATGCGATAGTCGCCTTTTTGCTGGCCTTGGTATGTTCGTACTCAACCGCAGAATTGGGGCGCTGGTTTGAAATAACACACTGCTTGCAGAAGTGCACGTAGCGGGGCAAGCCATATTTGACCTGCGCCTCGTCGTCATTGTCGGCAAAGGCATCCAAATCGACTGTGGCTGGATTTTTAATAAGTGACATGAGGGTCCGGACTAGGGGTTGACTGGCTGGCCGCAGCTGGGCCGCAAAGGCATAACCAGATTATAGGAATCCGCAAACGACCTCCAGGACTTTGTCTGCCGCCCTGGGCTGGATCGTCCCTGGTGGCCTACGGGGCCGATGCTGGCAGCGATCAAGCGCGGCGGGAATGCCAGCGACGTCAACCGCTTCGTCCGCGATCCCGTAGGCTTTCAGGGGCATGGCCTTATCAAATACCGAGCCCAGAACCTGCAACAGCCCTGTGCCTGCAAGGTGGCCTTCCAGTCCGACCGTGGAATTCAGGGTGACCACCATGTCCACTGCCTGCAAAAGCACCGGCAGGCTGACCTCCTGGCCGGTCAGCACGATGCGAGGGTCACCCGAAACCATGGGCAAAGCCTCTCCTGCGCGTGGCCGTATGCACAGGATGCAATCATCGCGCGACAAGACCCACTCAACAACCTTCTCGAGCGCACGCCGTGGCAAATCAACATCTCCAGGCAAGCCGTTAAAGGGGTGGTAAGCCGGCTCCACCTGCGTTGGCCAGAGCAAAACATGTTTGTTGCCCCATTGCCGGTCATGCCGAAGTTGCCGGCCCTGCCCGACATGCGAAGGGTCACTCAAAGTGTCAAAGGCCGGGTTGCCGGTGACCACCACCTGCTCCTCTGCACGGCCTGCAGAAACCAAAAACCGCTTGACAGAATCATTGAGTACGCAAACCTTGTCCGCGTAGTCTGAAGCGCTTACCCACACCTCATCCAGGCAAAAAAGATCCACGAGGCATGCGGAAGGCAGGCCCAATGCCCGCGCAGCCATGATTGAAGCGCGCTCGGCTCTGGGAGAGTTCGTCGCCACGACCAGTGACGGTGCCACCTGCCCAACAATGCGCCGCAAGGTGCGAAGGGGCAAGAAGGCCTGCCGGCCATCGCGCTGATAAAGGCGGGCAGCTTCCGTGAGGCCGACGTCCTGTACCAGCTCCGCATAACTTAGTCCCAGGTAAGCGATGGTTTCTTCCGGATCAGCCACCGGCCCAGGCATGTCGGCCAAAAGCCGCTTTCCGTGTCCTACGGCAAGCTCATCCGCGGAAGTAATGAAGTCCTTGAATTGCAGCACTTCCACGCCGGCCGCACGGACCGCAGGCGCCGCCGTTGTCAGCGCAAGCACCACCGGCTTGGCCTGACCGCCAAGTGCCAATGCGCGGGCGACTGGCAACACCATGCGAACGTGGCCGCTGCCATACGTAACAAACAAAACCGTTTTCATGGCTGGCTCACCAGGCGCAGCGGGCTAGCCACGCGGCAAGGGCGCATGGCTTGTTCAGAAAAAGTCGACGTAACGCCGAAATTCCGCCGGGGACACCTGGAGCAGCAGCTCATCGCATTCCGTTCGCTTGACCTGGATAAACTCATTTACAAAGGCATCGCCCAGACCGGCGCACAGGGCTTCGTCCGCCTCCAGCGCGTCCAGCGCGTCCGGCAAGGATGCAGGGAGCCGCTTTATGCCACGCGCGCTCAAGTCGCTCAGGCTTAACTGGTAGAGATTGTCATTGCAGGGCTGGCCCGGATCGAGTTTGCGCCTGATGCCGTCCAGCCCCGCATACACAATGGCCGCCGTCAGCAGGTACGGGTTGGCGGAAGCATCGGGCACCCGCAACTCCAGCCGGCCACCAGGTATACGGACGAACGCCGTGCGATTGTTATCGCCCCAGGCGATGTTGATCGGCGCCCAGGTCGCACCAGAACGCGAACCGCGCGATACCAGCCGCTTATAGGAATTAACGCAGGGAGCAGCGATCGCAGTCAAGCCCGGCGCATGCGCCAGTAGACCTCCAAGGAAGTGATAAGCCATCGGACTCAGGTCCATGCCACGCGGATCAGTCTTGTCCTCAAAAGCGTTATCCCCGATTTTTTTCCCCGCCGACATGTGCATGTGCAAGCCGCTGCCCGAGCGCTCAATAAAAGGCTTGGGCATAAACGAGCACAACATTCCATGCTTTTGGGCGATAGCCTGGGCCGCCATCTTGAAGTAAGTCAGGTTATCCGCCGTACGCAACCCATCTGCGTAAGTGAAGTTCATTTCGAACTGGCCATTGGCGTCTTCATGGTCGATCTGGTAGACGTCAATGTCCGCGCCTGCCAGCGCCGCGCGCAACTCCATCAGGAAAGACGAAACCGACGACAGGTGCCGAAAATCGTAGCAAGGCTTGTCCAGCGATTCGGAGTCCGTTGCGACTTCGTAAGAGCCCGCGTCGTTTTTCTTGAGCAGAAAGAATTCCGGCTCAAGCCCGGAGAAAAATTCAAGGCCAGTAGTTTCTTGAAATGCCGTCAACGCCTTTTTGGCAATGACACGCGAATCCAGCGGATGCGGCTTGCCGCCCACATACCCCTCGCAGGTCACCGAGGCGGTGGACGGCATCCACGGCACGGGACGGATCGCATCGCGATCTCCAATGGCCATGAACTCCTGGCCGTGCGGGCCCATGCCCATACCCGCGATCGCGAAGCCCGCAAAGCCCGCGCCCGCACCAAAAATCATTTCCTTGTGCCTGGCTGGCACAAGCTTGGCTTTGGGCCTGCCATGGATGTCAACGAACTGGGCAAGGTAGTAGTCAAAGTCGGCCATCATGCAGAGTCTCCACCTGTTATTTCTGTTGTGGGAAGAATTCCTGCAACCAGAGTTTGGTCATCAGCAGGGTGCGCAATGGCTTGGTGTGGTTGTGCAGGCCGCTACGATGCTCCTCAAGCATCACGTGCAGTTCCTTGCGGTCAAAGCGGCCACCGTCAGGCAGGTTCAGCACGTCCCGCGCCCAGGTGTAAAGAGGCCCCTTGATCCATTCGCCTATCGGCAAGGTAGGCATGGTTTTTGGGCGGAACACAAAGTCGTGGTCAAAATAATTTGCGGCGGCCTGCTTGAGAAAATGTTTGCCAATGCCGTCACGGAACTTCGAGGTGATCGGCAGGCGCGCAAACATTTCGCTGACGCGATGATCGAGGAAAGGTGCGCGGCCCTCGATGGACCAGCAGGCACCCATGCGATCGCCCTTGACCGAATTATTGCCCGGCATCAGCGAGTTGAGCTCATAAGCAGCGACCTGCTCGGCCGGCTCAAGGTCACCGAAGGGCGCAATGATTTCCATAAACTTGTCGAGCGCGCCCTGGGTGTGCGGGAAAAATTCAGGGCTCATCATGCGCTGGCGATCCTTTTCGGTGCTGTAGCTGATAAGGTCGAAGTAATTGCGCATCGGAAAATTCGTACGCGTCATTTCGGAGAAGAACTGCTCGTTATGGCGGAAACCGAGCATCACCTCATCCGGTCCATCACCGGTAAACATCACGATTTTTCCGCGCTTGTGCGCTTCGCGCGAGAGCAGGAAAAACAGGAAAAATGAAAAATCGCCATGCGGCTGCTCGGCATGGCGAACCACGGTTTGTGCAATCTCGGGAATGTCAGCAGGCGTGATGTCAAGCGGATCCAGTCTGATGCTGAGGTCGGATGCCACACGCTGGGCATAGGCGTACTCGGAAAAGCCCTTGTCCTCGATACGCAAGCCAATCGCGTCAAGCTGCGGGCGGTTCCACTGCGGCACCAGGCGATTGGCGATCACCGATGAATCAACACCACCCGACAAAAACAGCCCGCCATCCACGTCGAAACGCATCTGTAGCCTGATGGCTTCATCGAGTGCTTTTTCCAGATCCTCCTGGCTTGCATCGACACGCGGGCCGTCAAGCGGCCAGCTCCAGTAACGCACCGGCTCCGAGAACTTGCCCGCGCCGTACCGCATGAAGGTGCCTGGCGGCAGGTGACGTATACCCTGAAAACAGGTTTCAGGCGGGGGGCAGTAGTTGAACGTGAACACGTTGCCCAGCGCCGACTCATTGACCTTGCGCTCAAATTTCGGCAAAGCCAGGATGGCCTTCATCTCACTGGCAAACGCAAGACCCCCTTCATACGCTGCATAAAAACATGGTTTGATGCCCTGGCGGTCGCGCGCCAGCATACCGGTCTCGGTGCGCTGGTCCCAGACAAAAAAAGCAAACATGCCGACCAGGTCGTCCAGCATTCTCTCGCCCTTTTCGCACCACAGATGTACCAATACCTCGGTGTCGCAGCGCGACTTGAACTTATAGCCCTTGGCCTTGAGCTGTTCACGCAACTCGATGAAGTTGAAAATTTCGCCGTTAAAAACCACCCACACCTTGCCGTCGGTGCTAGACATGGGCTGCATGCCGTTTTCCGGATCAACGACTGCAAGCCGTGCATGGCCCAGAACGGCACGGCCGAGTTCTTCAACGCCTTGTTCGTCCACACCGCGGTACTTGATGCAGTCGATCATCTTCCAGACATCGTCTTTGGTCGTACCCTTGGCGTTGACAACGCCAGCTATTCCACACATGGCAAATCCTTAATTCTTCAAATCGATTCGTGCAATCTTGCGGCTTAACGGGGCGCTTTCAACCAACGCCTCGTCAGTGGCATCCTCGTCAAAGACGCGCTGAAATATCTCCACCTGGTAATCCAGGCTGGCTTTGGTCTCGGTCTCTGTCGGCTCAATCAGCATGGCTGATTTCAGGTCGCCGGGAAAATACACGCAGCCCGCACCCACCAGCGTAGGCGGGTGTATGCCGTAATCAATCAGGCGTTTGGCAAACTGGCGGGCCGAGGTATTGAGCCTTTCTCCCGACAGCAGGGTTTCGTGTTTGCAGAACTGCGCATACACCGGAGGCAACATGTGGCTAAGCCTGCGCTGCAAGTAGTTGGCGTTGAGTACGGCATTTTCCGAAGCCTGCCGCAAACCCGCGGCCCCCATGGTCCGTAAATAGCCATAGGCACGCAACAGAACCGCAACATGCCCGTGAAAACTCTTCATTTTTCCGATGGACAACGGCCTGTCGTCGTCGCGCTGCGCCACGCCATCACGCCTGACCGCAATCGGGCTGGGCAGGTAAGGCGCCAGCGCAGCCTTGACGGCCACAGGCCCGGCACCCGGCCCGCCACCACCATGAGGCGTGGAAAAGGTCTTGTGCACATTGACGTGCACCACATCAAAGCCCATGTCGCCCGGTCGCACTATGCCCATCAATGCATTCAGGTTTGCGCCATCGTAGTAAAGCAGGGAACCGTTGGCGTGTACCGCATCGGCAATTTCCACGATCTGATCTTCAAAAAGCCCCAGTGTGGACGGATTGGTCAGCATGAAGGCCGCCACATCGGGTGTCAGCATTTCACGCAACGCAACCAGGTCAACACGGCCCTTGAGGTCCGAAGGCACGATACGGCATTCAAAACCCGCCATGGCCGCGGAAGCCGGGTTGGTGCCATGCGCGGAATCGGGCACCAGAACCACGGGACGGCGATTGTTCTGGCGATCAAAGTGGGCGCGGATCACCAGCAGTCCCGCCAGCTCACCATGCGCACCCGCTGCAGGCGCCAGGCAACAGGCATCCATGCCGGTGATTTCGCAGATCATGCCCTGAAGCCGCACGTACATTTCCCACACGCCGCCAAGGGTGTCGGCATCCTGCAAAGGATGGGCACAGGCAAAACCGGGAAGCGCAGCCAGCGCGTCATTGCGCTTGGGGTTGTACTTCATGGTGCACGAACCCAGCGGATAGGGACCGTTGTCCACGCCGTGAGACTCCTGGCTCAGTCGGGTGAAGTGGCGCACCACATCGACTTCACTGACTTCGGGCAGACCGATCGCGAGACGCTGCCGTACAAACGCGGGCGGCGACGGGATAGGCGACGTGACGCGGGAGCCAGAAAAGACATCACTTGCTGCCCCTGCACGATGCAGGTCAGTAATCGTTTGCGAAGGAGAAGTCGCAGCCATTTCAGGATGCATCCAGGCAGGCACCGGCATGCCGTGCATAAGCCTCGATATCGGCACGATTTTTTGTCTCGGTGACTGCCACCAGCAAGCCACGCTCATGTCCTGCCAGCGACCTTGCTACCGGTACGCCCGCAAAAATTCCAAGTTTGCGCATCCGTAAACTGAACTGCATGGCATCCATGGGCAGCTCCAGCGCAAATTCATTGAAATGTACTCCTGTGCGCAACAGCCTGACACCAGGCAACGCCGTCAGCAAATCACACAGCAGCGCTGCGTTTGCAGCATTGGCCTGGGCGATACGCATGAAGTTGGCCTCGCCCAGGCAAGCCAGGTAAATCGCCACACGGATGGCATTAAGCGCCTGGTTGGAACAAATGTGGCTGGTGGCCTTGTCGCGCGCCACATGCTGCTCACGATCTTCCTTGACAAGCGCGTAGCCGAGCTTGCCATTGAGGTCATGCACACGCCCGACCAGCCGTCCGGGCAGATAGCGTTCGAGCGGTTTGGCACAGGCAATGATGCCGACATAAGGTCCACCGGCACTCAAAGGCAGGCCCAAAGGCTGGCCTTCACAAACCACAATGTCAGCGCCCAATTTCCCGGGAGCCTCGAGCCATCCGCAAAGTAGCGGATTGACGCAAACACAAAGCAGGGCCTGATGAATTTTGCAAATCTCGGCCATCACCGCCACATCTTCAATAACGCCCAGCGCATTCGGGCTTTGCAGCACCACGCCGGCAATATCTCCACCAGCCACCAGCACTGAAACTGCAGCCGGACAGGCAAGCCCCGTCACCGGATGCTGAGCTACATAGTCAATTGTCACGCCACGCGGCTCAAGGTAAGTGGACAGTACCTCTTGGTATTCAGGCCAAATGGCCTGAGCCACAATCACGCGACGCTTGCCGGAAGCGGAGCACATCATCCAGCACGCTTCGGCCAACGCCGTAGCGCCGTCGTAGACGGAACAGTTCACGCACTCCTGGCCCAGCAAACGCCCGACCAGCAGCTGAAACTCGAACAGCGCCTGCAACAATCCCTGGCTCATCTCGGGCTGGTACGGCGTGTAGGCGGTAAGGAATTCGCCTCGTGAAACGATGGCATCCACCACCGAGGGAATGTAATGCTCGTAAGCACCGCCACCTAGAAAACTGGCATGCGACAAAACCGTACTGTTCATGTCAGCCATGGCACGGACATCACGCATGAGATCCCACTCGCTCAAGGCTGGTGGAATATCAAGCTCACGGCGCAACCTCACCTTGGCCGGCACATCCTCAAACAACTGCTCGATGGAGTGAAGCCCCATCACCTCCAGCATGGACTGAACGTCCGAACCGGTGTGGACGTTATACCCAACAGGCTTTTGCTCCAGCATAAATTCGTGTTGTCTTTGATTCACGTCTTTTTTTCAGCTTGTTAAGCACCATTCAGGGATGGGCGGTAGCGATTTTTGATTATATGGCGGGGTCTTGAGCCAAACACCGCAACGAAACGGCAATTGCCCTCAGTTGGCGTGCCTTCGACCCAACTGTTGTGCGGTCCACCACAGGATCCGGATATCGTGCCACAACGACACATCCCGAACGTACTGAAGATCAAACGACAACCGTTGCTCGAACGACGCCAGCGATCGGCCCCTCACTTGGGCCAGACCCGTGATCCCCGGGCGCACGCTGCAACGGCGCACCCAGTCTTCGGGGGTGTACAGTGAGCGCTGGTCCGGCACATCAGGCCGAGGTCCTACAAGGCTCATATCACCGCGCAGTACGTTGATGAGTTGCGGCAACTCGTCAATGCTGGTGCGGCGAATAAACCAGCCCACCCTCGTAATACGTGTGTCGTTTGCCTGCGTGAAATATGGGCCGGTTAACGCAGCATTCCGGCGCATGCTCCGAAACTTCAGCATATTGAATTCCCGCCCACCTAGTCCAAGCCGCGTCTGGCGGAAAAAAACCGGGAAACCACTTTCCAGAAAAACCATCATGGCCACCAGCAGCAGCAAAGGTGATAGCACAACAAGCGCCACCAACGACAGCGTGATATCCATGAAACGCTTCATGCGACAGCTTTCATGCCTTGTGCAAGAACACCGATCAAGCCAGCTACACGCACGCGGTCGCTCTCGGCCTGGCTTGCCGTGCGCAGCATCAATTCCGCCTCAGTTTTTCTAAGCGCGTTGACAGCCTCTTCAAACGATTGCTCGCCATCCGGACGATTAAACGTGCGCGACAAAATAACTGCGCGAGATCCCAATCGCACATGCTCACCCAGTACGTCCCGGCCCGGAAGCAAGCCTTCATCAATCCGGGCAACACCACCAAAACCCATCCTCAAGCCGCGCTCCTTTGCTGCGGTCGCTACGCGGTCAACATGCCCCTGAAGCAGCGGCTCAAACATGAAGTTGCAACCCAGCGACAAATGCAGGTCATTTAAGCCAATAAACACTTCATAAAGCCCAGGCATATCCAGCCACTCATACAGTGACTCAAGTGCTCCGGCTGTTTCAAGCAACGGCACGATAGGCGCACGGCCATCAACCATTTCGGAAAAGGACTGCAGTTGCCACGCGCCAGTGAACATGGGAAGCATAAGTAGATCAGCGCCCTGCGCCAAAACTTCTTCAATTTCCGCCCTGATAGCCCCGGGGTTGTCTAGTTGGTAGGGATTGACACGAACCATCAAACGGGAGCGCTTGAGGACAGCTTTTACACGCCCCACATCATCAACCTGATGAGTGCTGATGAAAGTATTCCTTCCGGCCTGTCGCTCGGCCTTGCCGTTGCGCTCCAGATCAACAAATACCCGCATGCCCTCCATCTGGTCACAGCGTGCAGCCAGTTCCGGATCATTCGTAATGGTCAGTAAGTCAATCATGGCGAGAGAATAAAGTCTGGTGACGGCTTGCTTGCACGGCGCTCAAGAATTGACGGGGAACGCCCCTCGCCCAAGCCGCTCAAACAGCAAGCCCCGCAACAGCGGACTTGCCAACACGGCACTGCCCACGACCAGCAAACCATAAACACAACACAGAATCATAATTAATTGCAGGCTCAGGGCAGCAAACAGGGGTTTCAACGAGATGAGCAAGAGCGATGCCAGCAAGGGCACAAGGCAGGCCAGCCACGGAAAAGTCCGCCGGAGGCTTTTGCGTTCAGCCACCAGCAGCACCAGGGCCACAGCCGCCAGCACGGCGTCCAGCATCCACATGACTGCAGCCCCTTTTGCCGCCCCATCATGCTCACCGGCACCGGCCCAGCCCAGCATGAGCAGTGCCAGCAAACCTGCGACATAGGCCCAGACCGCCACATGCATGCGTTGCGAAATGGCCATCACGGTCAGCAACACGGCAATCAGGGCCTGCGGCAACAGGGACCAGACCCCGATCGCGCTCCACTGGGCGATGATTTCGAGCTTGTCTGCTCCCATACGCCCCCAGCCGAACAACAGCCCGGCCAGCGGCAGGGAAAACGTCGCAACTACAGCCACGGCAGCACAAGCCAGCGCCCAGGCCAGCGAAAAAGCCAGTTGCAGCGCCCTCTCTCGCTCCGGGGTGCCGGTCTCGGTGCGGGTGATGGCCGGAAACGCCAGGCTGGCGACCAGTTGCACCGCCAGTACCAGCGGCAGTTCGACGAGCTTCCAGGCGTAGTTAAAACTCGCCAGCGCGCCCTCGCCGCCTTGCGACGCAATGCTGCGCCCCACCAGAGGCAGCAGCAACAGCAAGCCAGAAGACAGTCCCGCCCAGATCCAGACGCTGGCCTTGGGTAACTCCATCCCTCCGGCCCCTTTAATTGGGCCCGCTACCGGCACCAAATCCCTTCGCAGGCGCCAGCCAAGCCAGCCCAGGCGCGCAAGCATGGCCAACACCAGAAACAGGCCCAGGCCGGCCGTAGCTCCTGCCCCCATGGCCCCCGCCGCAACCAGCAGCAGGGCAGCCACCAGCACAAAATTGAACAGCAAATTGCCGGCATACATGCCAATAAAGTCACGCTCGTGTTGCAATCGTGTGGTCCACAGGGCTGCCAGCATGGCCAGCGGCAATACAACAGCGCTCCAGACCAGGGACGAGGCACCCAGCGCCTTCATGTCACCCTTCAGGCCTGGTGCCAGTGCCTGCGCCAGAAAGTCCTGTAGCAGCCAGATCGCCAAACCCAGCACTACGCCGGCCGCGATCAGGGTTTTCGCCACCTTTTTCTGGCTGGCGTTCTGTTCGGCAGCACCTTGCTGGGCCCAATGGGGTAGCAGCACGTAAGCCAGAGCGCCGCTGAGAAAAATGCCCACCAGCAAATCTGGCAGGGTAAACATGACAATCACCACGTCACCCATGCCGCTGGAGCCAAACGCTGCGGCCTGCACGGACTCCCGAAGCAGCCCCAGCACGCGGCTAAGCAGCAATAAACCCAGGGAAAAGACGCCAGCGCGCAAATACATATGACCCGGATTATCCGGCCTTAAAACAAGGCTCCACACACATAAAAGCCAAAGCGCTCCCGTAAAAAACTAAAATCAGGGCTTTGAATGCGCTTAAGTCACATTCCGGCCAAGCTGACCCGGCCGGATTGCAGGCATCTGCCGTCGCCCCCGCAGGCTGTGGGCAATGCCCTTACGTGTGACTTTTCGATCAACCCATCCGAGCATAAGAATCCAAGCCCATGACCACGAACGCGCCCGCTACCAGCCCCGCCCCGCAAGATGAAAACCAGCTCATCATCGAGCGCCGCGAAAAGCTAAAGGCCTTGCGCAGCGCGGGCATTGCCTTCCCCAACGACGTCAAGCCGGAGCACCGTGCGGCAGCCCTGTTCGCCGAATACGGCGACAAGACCAATGAAGAGCTGGAGCCACTGGGGATCAAGGTCAGCGTTGCCGGCCGCATGATGCTCAAACGCGTGATGGGCAAAGCCAGTTTTGCCACCCTGCAGGACGCATCCTTTGGCCCCTCCGGCGGCCGCATCCAGCTTTACATCAACAACGAAGGTGTGGGCGAAGCCGTCCACAGCGCCTTCAAGCACTGGGACCTGGGTGACATCGTGGCCGCCACCGGCACGCTGTTCAGGACCAAGACCGGCGAGCTGTCTATCCACGCCAGCAGCCTGCGCCTGGTGACCAAAAGCCTGCGCCCCCTGCCCGACAAGTTCCACGGCATGGCCGACCAGGAGGTCAAGTACCGCCAGCGTTATGTGGACCTGATCATGGACGAGGCCGCGCGCAAACGCTTCATGGCGCGCAGCAAGGCCGTCAGCGGCATTCGCGAGTTCATGGTGGCCAACGACTTCCTGGAAGTCGAAACGCCCATGCTGCACCCCATTCCGGGCGGCGCCAATGCCAAGCCCTTCAAGACGCACCATAACGCGCTGGACCAGGAAATGTTCCTGCGCATTGCGCCCGAGCTCTACCTCAAGCGCCTGATCGTTGGCGGTTTCGAGCGCGTGTTCGAGATCAACCGCAGCTATCGCAACGAAGGTATCAGCGTGCGCCACAACCCTGAGTTCACCATGATGGAGTTCTACGCGGCGTGGTGGAACTACTCCGACCTGATGAGCTTCACCGAATCGCTGATCCGTGATGTGGCGCAAAAGGTCTGCGGCTCGCTGCAACTCAGCTACGGCGGCAAGGAGGTTGACCTGGGCAAGCCTTTTGAACGCCTGACGATTCGCGAAGCCATCCTCAAGCACACCGAGGCCGGTGACCACGTGGACGACACCGTCTGGCTGACCAACGCCCTCAAGAAACTCGGCATGAACGAGGAAAAGGACCGCCTGTCCAGCCGTTCGCTGGCCAGCCTGCAGGTGCTGTACTTTGAGGAACTGGTGGAAGAAAAGCTCTGGCAGCCGACCTTCATCATGGAACACCCGACCGAAATCTCGCCGCTGGCGCGTGCCAACGACAGCCGGCCCGAAGTCACCGAGCGTTTTGAGCTCTACATCACCGGCCGCGAATTCGGCAACGGCTTCAGCGAACTGAACGACGCCGAAGAGCAGGCCGCGCGCTTTAACGCCCAGGTCGAAGCCAAGGACAGCGGCGACGACGAAGCCATGTTTTATGACCACGACTTCATACGCGCGCTGGAATACGGCATGCCGCCCACCGGCGGCTGCGGCGTGGGCATAGACCGCCTGATGATGTTGTTGACCGACAGCCCCAGCATCCGCGACGTGATCCTGTTCCCGGCGTTGCGCAGGGAAGCTTGAAGCGCCTTCTGGACGTATTTTTTCCGGTTTTCGAAGCCTTTTATGGCTTTGGCCACCGTGGAATGGGCGCAAGCAGCTATTAATTTGATAGTAGCCAATTCACCCGCAAGAACACTGCAGGCATGCCCGACATCACCATGAAATACCTCACAGGCTATCCGGAAAGCCTCAAGGCACAGGTGCAGCAGCTGCAGGCAGAGGACAGGCTGGGCGACATGCTGCTCAAAAAGTACCCGCATGGTCACGGCGTGCGGACCGACAAGGCGCTTTACGACTACGTCATGGCGCTCAAGGACAAGTTCCTGCGCAGTTCGGAGCCGCTGTCCAAAATCGCATTCGACAGCAAACTCCACGTCATCGCCAATGCGCTGGGCACCCACACCACCGTATCCAGGGTGCAGGGCAACAAACTGAAAGCCAAACGCGAGATCCGCGTGGCTACGCTGTTCAGGGAAGTGCCCGAGGAGTTCCTGAGGATGATCACGGTGCACGAGCTGGCCCACATCAAGGAAAAGGCACACGACAAGGCCTTCTACCAGCTCTGCACCCACATGGAGCCGCGCTACCACCAGTACGAGTTTGACCTGCGCGTCTACCTGACCCATGTGGATGCGGCGGGCAAACTCGACTGGCCGGCCAGGACCTGAACCCGCGCCCGGGCGACCCCACAAGCCCCACGTTAGCACCCCAAAAACCGGTTGCTACAATGATTTTGACCGGCCCCCTGCCGCGTCATTCCAGTTTCTTTTGTCCCCCAACAGAGATAGCCATGCAACCGTCTGTCAAACCCAAAGTCCCCAATTTCTCTTCAGGCCCCTGTGCCAAGCGCCCCGGCTATGACGTGAGCAAGCTGCAGCTCGACGTGCTGGGCCGTTCGCACCGCTCCGCGCTGGGTAAAAAGGCGCTGGGTCTGGCCTGCTCCGAGACCGCGCGCATCCTCGGCCTTCCCGAAGGCTACCGGGTGGCTGTTGTCCCCGGCTCCGACACCGGCGCGATAGAAATGGCCATGTGGTCACTGCTGGGCCCGCGCGGCGTGGACGTTCTGGAGTGGGAATCCTTCAGCGCCGGCTGGGTGACCGATATCGTCAAGCAGCTCAAGCTGCCCAATACCAATGTGCTCCATGCCGGCTATGGTGACATCACCGACTTCTCCAAAGTCAATTTTGACAACGACGTGGTGTTTGTGTGGAACGGCACAACCTCCGGCGTCAAGGTGCCCAACGGCGACTGGATTCCCGCGAACCGCGCCGGCCTGACCCTGTGCGATGCCACCTCGTCCGTGTTTGCCATGGACATGCCCTGGGACAAGCTCGACGTGGTCACCTATTCATGGCAAAAAGTGCTGGGCGGTGAAGGCGGCCACGGCATGCTGATCCTGAGCCCGCGCGCTGTTGAACGGCTGGAGGCCTATAACCCGCCCTGGCCCATGCCCAAGGTGTTCCGCATGAAGTCCGGCGGCAAGATCTCCGAAGGCCTGTTCAAGGGCGAAACCATCAACACCCCGTCCATGCTGTGCGTGGCGGACTATCTGGACGCGCTGCAATGGGCGGAAAGCGTTGGCGGCGTCAAGGGCACCATCGCCCGCAGCGAAGCCAACCTGAAGGTCATAGAAGACTTCTGCGCCGCCAACGACTGGATTTCCTTCCTGGCGAAGGACAAGGCCACCCGCTCCAACACCAGCGTCTGCCTGAGCCTGAAGCTGACGGAAGAACAGGTCAAGAAGATGGCCAAACTACTGGAAACCGAAGGCGTGGCCTACGACATAGGCGCCTACAAGGACGCACCTGCCGGACTGCGCATCTGGTGCGGTGCAACGGTAGAGAAGGCCGACCTGCAGGCGCTGATGCCCTGGCTGACCTGGGCCTACGAACAGGTTCGCGCCTAGACGCAGCCTGTTACCCTGCCTTCTGCGGCGCTCTTGCCAGGGCGTCGTACCCAGTTACCCGCCAGGAGTCGCTGAATATGTACAAGGTCAGAACCTACAACCAGATTTCTGTCAAGGGACTGGATCGTTTTCCGCGCCAGGCATATGAAGTGGGCAGTGACATCGGGCAACCCGATGCATTTTTATTGCGCAGCCAGAAACTGCAGGATGTGGAAGTGCCCAAATCCCTTTTGGCCGCCGCGCGCGCGGGGGCCGGGGTCAACAACGTGCCGGTTGCGCAGTACAGCAAGCAGGGCATCGTGGTGTTCAATACACCGGGCGCCAATGCCAATGCTGTGAAGGAACTGGTGATGGCCGGCATGCTGCTGGCCACGCGCGGCATCCTGCCGGGCATGGCCTATGTGAACTCATTGACGGCCATGAGCGATGCGGCAGAGATGGCCGCCCTGCTGGAAAAGGAAAAGACCCGGTTTGCCGGCGGTGAGATCAAGGGCAAGACCCTGGGCATTGTGGGCCTGGGCGCCATTGGCTCCATGGTCGCCGACATGGCCCTGGCCATGGGCATGAAGGTGGTGGGCTTTGACCCGGCGCTGTCCATCGATGCTGCATGGCGTCTGTCCAGCGAAGTCAGCCGCATGGAAAACCTGCAATCCCTGCTGACCCGTGCCGACTACATCTCGCTGCACGTACCGGCCATGGACGCCACGCACCATTTGATCAACGACGATGCGCTGGGCCTGGTCAAGACCGGCGCCGTGCTGCTCAACTTCGCCCGCGAAACCATCGTCGATTCGGCGGCCGTCAAACGCAGCCTGGACAAGGGCAAACTCGGCAAATACGTCTGCGACTTCCCCGAACCCGCCCTGCTCGGCCACGCAAAAGTCATTGCCACGCCGCACATAGGCGCCAGCACCGAGGAGTCTGAAGAAAACTGCGCCGTGATGGCCGCCAACCAGCTCATGGATTACCTGGAAAACGGCAACATCGTGAATTCGGTGAATTTCCCCAATGTCAACATGGGCCGCACGGCAGGCACCACCCGCATCACCTTTTCCAATGACAACGTCTCAGGTGTCCTTGGCGACGTACTGTCGGTGCTGGCGGAAAAAAAGGTGAACGTCATAGACATGATGAACAAAAGCCGCGGCGAGCTGGCCTTCAACATCATCGACGTCGAGACCTCGCCCGGCGACCATGTGGTGGCCGCCATTGAGGCGGTGGCGCATGTGATTCGCGTACGGGTGATCTGAAGGCCACCCGCAGGCTTCCAAAAGTCATTTTTTACCTCAAAACCGTGTTTTTGAGCATCAAAATGACCCGAGGCCCAATAGATATGCGCGCAACCAGCTATTAAATCAATAGCAAATCAACAGCCCTTCATGCTGGCAAAAGTTCAGGGAATCAGCCCCATCGCATGCATGTAGGCCGGTTGCAGCATCAGGTCGTCCCAGCCGTGGGCGGGCCTTGCTGGCAGCAGCTCCAGCCGGCGCATCTCGCTGGACTCCAGCGCCTCCCAACGGCCTTTGAGCAACGCCTCGGCCATGCCGTCCAGCAACTCATCCACCGGCTTGCCATCGCCCACCGACTGGTTGCACAGCAGCACCATGTCGCAGCCGGCATTCAGCGCGGTCACGGCGGCCTGGGTGTAGCTGACCTGCTCGCCGTCTATCAGGCGCGCACCGGCCATGCTCAGGTCGTCGCTGAAAATCGCACCGCCAAAACCAAGCTGACCGCGCAGGATAAAGGTCAGCCATTTTTCTGAAAAACCGGCCGGGCGCGCATCCACCTTGGGGTAAATCACGTGCGCCGGCATCACGCTGGTCAGCGTGGTGTTGAGCCATTCATAAGGCGCAGCATCGTCGGCCAGGATGGCCTTGAGGCTGCGTTTGTCAACCGGGATGGCCGTGTGCGAGTCGGCCTTTACAAAGCCGTGGCCGGGGAAATGTTTGCCGCAATTGGCCATGCCGGCCTGCAGCAGGCCGTGCATCAGGCTTTTGGCGAGCAGGGTGACCACACGCGGGTCGCGGCCAAAAGCACGATCGCCGATGACGCTGCTTTCGCCGTAATCAAGATCCAGCACCGGCGTAAAGCTGAAATCCACACCGCAGCTGCGCAACTCGGAAGCCAGCACATAACCGCAGGCGGTGGCCGCATTGGTAGCTGCAAGCTGGTCTTTGATCCACAGCTCTCCCAGCGCACGCATGGGCGGCAGGTGGGTGAAGCCGTCATTGCGAAAACGCTGCACGCGGCCACCTTCGTGGTCAACGCAGACCAGCAGGTCCTTGCGTATGCTTTTGATCTGGTCGCACAGCTCGGCAAGCTGCCGGCGGTCCTGCCAGTTGCGGCCAAACAGGATGATGCCGCCGACAAGCGGGTGCTTGAGGCGCTTGCGGTCGGCCTTGCTCAGGGCCAGGCCTGCGATGTCGATGATGAGGGGAGCGTGCTGGGTCATAAGAAGACAGGGTTTGAAATACTATTAAATTAATAGCTGCTTGCGCAGCATGGGCGGTGGCTAGAGTGTATTTTTCTCTACAACCACAAAACTGGCGGCGTAATCGGTTTCATCGGTCACAGTGACATGGGCGCTGAGCTTGCGTTCTTCAAACCAGGCCTTGAGCGCGCCGTGCAGCACGATTTCGGGTTTGCCGCTGGCTGCCTTGGCGATTTCGCAGGAACGCCAGGTCATGGGCATGCGCATGCCCATGCCTATGGCTTTGCTGAAGGCTTCCTTGGCCGAAAACCGCGTGGCCAGGTAGCTGACACCGCGGTCCGGCCAGCGGGCGGAGCGGACTTTCCAGGTGACAAGCTCACCGTCGCTCAGGATCTTGCGGGCAAAACGCTCGCCGTGACGCTCCAGGCTGGCGCGAATACGCCGTACGTCGCAAATATCTGTCCCGATGCCGTAAATCATCGGAGATGGCCCCCACGCTTTGCGCCGATGGACCCCGTTCGTCCTGAGCTTGTCGAAGGATGCCCCCCGAGAGGGCTGGCCTTGCTTGGGGCGGCCCGACGCTGCGGCCGTTGGCCGTCCGCCAAAAAAGATGGACAGGGCATACTCACGCGCGGGTAAACGCTTCATCGATGCAGCGCAAATAGTCTTTCACCGTGGCCTCGTAGCCCAGTTCCAGTGCGTCGGCAACCAGCGCATGGCCTATGGACACTTCCTGTACGCCGGGAACCGCACGCAAAAACTCGGTGAGGTTGTCCCGGTTCAGGTCATGGCCGGCATTCACGCCCAGATCTATGGCCACGGCTGCCCGTGCGGCCTCGGTAAAACGGCTTAATGCCTTGTTTTTCCCCGGTCCGGGCCAGGCCCTGGCATAACTCTCGGTGTAGAACTCCACACGGTCTGCGCCTACGGCCTTGGCGGCGGCCATGGCCTGTGCGTCCGGGTCCATGAAAAGGCTGACGCGCACGCCACGCGCATGCACCTGTTCGATCAGCGGTTTGAGGCGTTCGGCATCCTGCGGGAAGCTCCAGCCATGGTCGCTGGTGAACTGGTCTTCGCTGTCGGGGACAAAGGTGCACTGGTGCAGCGGCAGGCCGCGTGCCGACAGGTCATGCGCAAACTCCATCAGGTTGTGGAAAGGATTGCCCTCGATATTGAACTCGCGGCCGGGCCAGTCCTTCATCATGGCGGAAATCTCGTACACGTCGTCACGGCGGATGTGACGCTCATCAGGGCGCGGGTGCACCGTGATGCCCTGGGCGCCGGCCTCCAGGCACAGGCTGGCCGCCTTGACTACATCGGGGATGCCGAGATGGCGGGTATTGCGAAGCAGCGCGACCTTGTTGACATTGACGGACAGGGCCGTCCTGGCGCTGGGATGGTTGGGGTGCTGGTCTGCGGTCATGGTTTTTACAGAGGTTGGGTAAAGCACTGTTTAAAAAGCCTGCAGGTCCCGCATCATCTGCCGGGTTTTCAGGACCTTCACATCGCAATGGTAGTGCAGCAAGACCCGCAACTGGGCTTTGAGTTCGGGAAGGCTGTTGACACAGGCATGCATGGTGTCTGAAAAGGGAGCGTCGCCGTCCAGCGCCTCCTGCAAAGCCTGCCATTGTGTACCGCTCATGCTGGCCCGGTCGTCGTCATGGGCTTCGCGCAGGCCAGCCTCGGCCAGCAACACGTACTGGGTGTCGGGCTCCAGCTCTGAGAGGGTTCCAGTCTGCGCATCCAGCGATGGCAGCAGCCCGATATCGCGAAGCAGGCGCAACTCAAAGGCACGCAGCGCCACCTGGAGCGTGTCTATGCTCTGGCTGGCCAACAGTTGCACGGTGGCGGCGTAAGCGTCAAACAGCGCCGGGTGCGGGTCATCCCGCGCCAGCAAACGCATCAGCAATTCATTGAGGTAATAACCCGACAACAGGGCATCACCCGTAGGCATGACATGGCCACCCTGCCATTCCGCACCCTTGAGCATGCGGATTTCAGCGTCCCCGCCAAAGGCAATGTGCAGGGGCTGCAGGGGCAAAAGAATGGGCCTGAAATTGGAGCTGGGCTTTTTTGCACCGCGCGCGATCAGCGCAACCCGGCCGTAACTGCGGGTGAACACCTCAAGAATCAGGCTGGATTCGCTCCAGTCGTAGCGGTGCAGGACATACGCGGGTTCGTCAGATATACGTTTAGTAGCCACGATGAGGCGTCAGGCAAAAAAACCGTAGCCCAAATGCAAGCAGGGGCCGCGGAACTGGCTTCGCCAGTCCGCAGGCGCAGCGGCCCCCGAGGGGCTGGAGCCCGCGGCTCCAAGCCTGCCTGCGCAGGCTTGGACGGGCGACAGAGGCGAAGCGTCTCGCGAGCCGCGGCCTGCAAGGCCTCGGAAGCTACACGAAGTGAGCGACCGTGGGGGCTTATTCATACCCGAACGTCTTTACCCTGGCTTCATCATCGGCCCAACCCGAGCGCACCTTGACCCAGATTTCCAGGAACACCTTGGCACCGGTGAGCGTTTCCAGTTCGTGCCGGGCTTCCGTGCCTATGCGTTTGAGTTTTTCGCCCTTTTCGCCAATGATCATGCCCTTGTGGCCGTCACGCTCGACAACGATGGTGGCGGCGACCTTGCGCAGGTTGCCCTCTTCCTCGTATTTGTCGATGATGACCGTCGAGGTATAGGGCAGCTCGTCGCCGGTCAGGCGAAAGAGTTTTTCGCGGATGATCTCGGCCGCCATGAAACGGTCGCTGCGGTCAGTCAGTTCTTCCGCGCCGTACATCCACGGCTGCATGGGCAGGTATTTCTCGCAAATGCCGAAGAGCCGCTCCACGTCTTTGGCGTTATTGGCCGACATGGGCACAAACTCGGCAAAGTTATGGCGCTCCTGCATGGAACGCAGCCAGGGTGCAATCTCGGCGCGCCGGTGTATCAGGTCAAACTTGTTGGCCAGCAGGATGGCCGGCGTTTTTTCGGGCAGGAGCGACAGCACCTTGGCATCTGCCAGGTTGAACTGCCCGGCCTCGACCACAAAAATGATCAAGTCCACGTCATTGACGGCGCCGACCACTGTTTTGTTCAGCGAGCGATTGAGCGCATTGCCGTGCCGCGTCTGGAAACCGGGCGTATCGACAAACACAAACTGGGTGGTGTCGACCGTGCGCATACCCGTGATGCGGTGGCGCGTGGTCTGCGCCTTGCGCGAGGTGATGCTGATTTTTTGACCGACCAGCGCATTGAGCAGCGTGGACTTGCCTACATTGGGCTTGCCGACAATCGCGATCAGGCCGCAACGCTGGCTCTCGACGGGTGGCGCGGGTGGCGCATCGGCCGCCGGCTCGGTACTGGTGCGCACCGACAGCGCCTTGGCCAGCATGGCATCCAGCGATTGCTGCTGGGATGCCTGCGCCGCCCCGCCCTGGTCGCTCTCGCTGGTATCCGCGGGCTTTTTGGGAGGGCTTTTTTTACCGGTAGTCATAATCTGCCATTTAGTTGAGTCATTGGAACTGCAGCCTGCGTCAGGCGCCAGGCTTCAGGCGTCGAGTGTTTTGACAAAAGCCAGCATGGCCGCTGCGGCGGCCTGTTCACCTGCACGCCGGGAACCGCCTATGCCGCGCTCGGCCCGGCGGTATTCCGCAATCTCACACTCGACATCAAAGGTCTGTTTGTGGGCCGCGCCCTGGGTGCCGACCACCCTGTAGATGGGCAGGTTCATTTTGCGGCCTTGCAGCCATTCCTGCAATTCCGTTTTAGGGTCTTTGCCTATCGCCTGCATGCGGGGGTTGATTTCAACCCCTTTGAACAGGCGCCGCACCAATTGGGACGCCGGATCGAACCCCGCATCAAGATAGACCGCGCCAATCACAGCTTCCAGTGCATCAGCCAGTATCGAAGGGCGTTTTTGACCGCCCGACTTGGCCTCGCCTTCGCCCAGGCGCAGCATGTCGGGCAAGCCCAGTTCAACCGCCAGCTTGTGCAAGGTATCCTGCTTGACCAGGTTGGCCCGTACCCGCGACAAGTCGCCCTCAGGAAGCTCGCTTAACTGCTCATAGAGCAGGCCGGCAACCGCCAGGTTGAGAACGGAATCCCCCAGAAACTCGATACGCTCGTTGTGGTCCGATGAAAAGCTGCGGTGCGTCAGCGCCTGCAGCAACAGCCTGGGATTGGAAAAGTCGTGCTGCAGGCGTTTTTGCAACGCCGACAGGTTGGGGCTCAAAGCGGCACTGGCTCTCACTTACTTGGAGCGACCGGTGTATTTGAGGAGCAAATACGCAGGGCCGCCGATGTGGATTTCCTTGTTGTACGCAAAAGCCACGACGGTCTTTTCGCCTTCCTTCGTGATCTCAAGGTCTTTTCCGGAAATGGATTTGATGTCGTCAATCTGCGCAGCCTTGTCAAAGATGCTGCGCACTTCAGGCACGGAAGCGCCTTCCTTGGCCTTGCTCGCCGCTTTGGTGATAGCCTGGAATTCGATCAATGTGGGGAATACCTGGGCCGCAATGACACCGGCAAACGCAAGTACGCCGACAACAAACAAGACACCGATAAACGAAATACCACGTTGCTTCATATTCATGCGTTCCTCCTGCTAATCCCAAGGCATGTCGATAGGTGAGCGGAACCAGTGGAAGGTGCCGCAATGACCCTATCAGTCAAAAGAGCCGATACGTTTCAGATTTCCGAAGTTCATCCAGACAAAAAAGGCTTTGCCCACGATGTTCTTGTCCGGCACAAAACCCCAGTAGCGCGAGTCCAGCGAATTATCGCGGTTGTCACCCATCATGAAGTACTGCCCTTCAGGGACCTTGCAAACCACGCCCTCGCTACTGTAACGGCAATTTTCCTTGAAAGGAAAGTCCTCGGTGCCCGGAATAAAGGCCGGCCTGTCGTCGTCATTGAGGATTCGGTAATGCTTGCTGCCCGTCACTTCCTCAAACTGCTTGGCATAACGCATGGAGTCTTCGTCAAAAAAATCGGGCAGCGGGCTCTTGCTCAGGGGCTTCCCGTTGATCGTCAGTTTCTTGTTCAGGTATGCCACCTCGTCACCCGGCACGCCCACCACGCGCTTGATGTAATCAAGGCTGGGCTGGGGTGGGTAGCGAAACACCATGACATCGCCGCGCTGCGGGGTGTGGTTGTCCAGTATCTTGGTATTGATGACAGGCAGGCGGACGCCGTAGTGGAATTTATTGACCAGGATCAGGTCGTTGATCAGCAATGTCGGGATCATGGAGCCCGAAGGAATCTTGAAGGGCTCGAACAGGAAAGAGCGCAGCAGGAACACCACCAGGATCACCGGGAACAGACCGGCCGTCCAGTCCAGCCACCAGGGCTGCATGATGAGCCGGGTTTTCGCTTCGCTGGTGTTGTCATCCACCTTGTGGATGCCCATTTTGGTCAGTTCGGCCTGGCGTTTGGCAGCGTTTTCTTCCAGCGCCGCAACCGCCTGGCGACGCTGCGGCAAAAAGTAGAAGCGTTCGGCGAGCCAATAAATGCCGGTAACCACGGTGGCCAGGAACAGCAGCAGCGCAAAGTTGCCCTCCACCGCACCAAAATACCAGGCAGCGCCGTAAGCGACAAACGCGGCCAGTACGACGGCGGTGATTGAACTCATGTAATTGCGCATTTGGGGGGTTCCAGAAATTCAGTTAAGTCGGGATGGAGGGCGCAGGGAATACCGGACGCCGGGATGCATGTGTCAGTCCTCTACCTGCAGGATTGCAAGAAAGGCTTCTTGAGGCACTTCCACTGAACCGATTTGTTTCATGCGTTTTTTACCCGCTTTTTGTTTTTCGAGAAGCTTCTTTTTGCGCGAAATATCGCCACCGTAGCACTTGGCAATCACGTTCTTGCGCAGCGCCTTGATTGTCTCACGCGCAATAATATTGGCACCTATGGCGGCCTGGATCGCCACGTCGAATTGCTGGCGGGCAATGATCTCGCGCATCTTGGCCACCACGGCCCGCCCGCGGTAGGCCGACTGGCTGCGGTGCACGATGATGGACAGCGCGTCCACCTTGTCGCCGTTGAGCAGGATGTCCACCTTCACCACATCGGAGGCCCGGAACTCCTTGAACTCGTAGTCCATGGACGCGTAGCCGCGCGACACCGATTTGAGCTTGTCAAAGAAGTCCAACACGATCTCGCCCAGCGGCATTTCGTAGGTCAGCATGACCTGCTTGCCGTGGTAGGCCATGTTCAGCTGGATGCCGCGCTTCTGGTTGGCGAGCGTCATGACGGCGCCCACATAGTCCTGCGGCATATACAGGTGCACGGTCACTATGGGTTCGCGAATCTCGTTGATTTTTCCGCCATCCGGGATTTTCGAGGGATTCTCAACCTTGATGACATCGCCATTGGCCTGCAGCACTTCGTAGACCACGCTGGGCGCGGTCGTGATCAGATCCTGGTCGAACTCACGTTCGAGCCGCTCCTGGACAATCTCCATATGCAGCAAACCCAGGAAGCCGCAGCGAAAACCGAAACCAAGCGCCTCGCTGACCTCAGGCTCGTAGTGCAGTGACGCATCGTTGAGTTTGAGTTTTTCCAGTGCGTCGCGCAGCGACTCGTACTCGCTTGCTTCCGACGGGTACAGGCCGGCGAACACCGCGGGCTGGATTTCCTTGAAGCCGGGCAGCGCCTCCGTCGCGGTGAAAGCCGCACCACCCGTCCCGCCCTTGATCAGGGTGACGGTATCCCCCACGCGCGCCGCCTGGAGTTCCTTGATGCCAGCAATCACAAAACCGACTTCGCCGGTTTCAAGTGCCGGCCGCGGTTCGGTATGCGGCGTGAAGACACCCAACTGCTCGGCGTTGTACATCGCCTCGCTGGCCATCAGCTTGATGCGGTCACCCTTGGCGAGCCGGCCATCGACGACGCGCACCAGCATGACCACGCCCACATAAGCGTCGTACCAGCTGTCGATGATCATCGCGCGCAGCGCTGCATCCGGATTGCCCTTGGGCGGCGGAATTCTTGCAACGACCGCCTCAAGAATTTCATCGATGCCCATGCCGGTCTTGGCACTGCAGGGGATGGCGTCGGTCGCGTCGATGCCGATGACCTCTTCAATTTCCTGCTTGGCATTCTCGGGATCAGCCTGCGGCAAATCCATCTTGTTGAGCACAGGCACAACTTCAACGCCGAGGTCGAGTGCGGTGTAGCAGTTGGCAACGGTCTGCGCTTCAACGCCCTGGCTTGCATCAACCACCAGCAGCGCGCCTTCACATGCAGACAGCGAACGGCTCACTTCATAAGAGAAGTCAACGTGGCCCGGTGTGTCGATCAAATTGAGGTTATAGACCTGGCCGTCGAGTGCCTTGTATTTGAGCGCAGCGGTCTGTGCCTTGATGGTTATCCCACGCTCTTTTTCAATGTCCATCGAGTCAAGCACCTGCGCACTCATCTCGCGATCCTGCAAGCCACCACATCGCTGGATGAGTCGATCCGCGAGCGTGGACTTGCCGTGATCAATGTGCGCAATGATCGAAAAATTTCTGATGTGATTCATCAACGAGAACGCCTAAGTACTTGAAAGTATTGCGAAGAGACACGCGTCATTCGCAATGGACCATAAAAAAGGGCGCGTCGATTGCGACGCGCCCTGAACCAACAATCTATGGCAACTGCGATAGTTGGAAACTTCATTGTAGGCAAAAAGCCGGAAGCCAACAGTCCCAAAATGCCCATATTTTTGTCGTTGCAGGCTAGCAACAGGAATCTTATACACAACTTATTCACAAATTCAGTTGAACAACTCTGGACAACTTGTGGGTGATCTGTGGATCAGCCATGAATACATTGAATTGGGCGTGAATTGAGGTTTGCAATGATCCTGATATATCAAAACATCGCGAAAAACTTCCCCCATTCTAACCAAATTCGCCACTCACTCAGACCAAATGTCAGTAATCACTAACAATCTTGAGCCCATTTATTTTTAAAATATATTTTTCTGAAGGCCCAAAAAAGCTGTCCCGTCAGGAAAAACCCCCAACCCAAGCTGGGTATGGGGGTCCGCCTCAACTGCCTTCGGCGACGCATTCATCAAATGGTCCGGGACACTGCTTCGTCCGAAACACGATGCACAACAGCCATCAGCGTGCGGGTCGAATGAGTGCGTACTGTGCCCACTCACCGCGCCGGAACAATACATTGACAGGCTTGGACTTGTCCACTTTCGCCAGTGCCGCATCGAACTCCCTGACACTCGTCACTTCAGAGTTGGCCACCGCCACAATCACATCACCCTCCCGCAACCCGGCCCTGGCTGCAGCGCCTTCGGCTGTGTCGACCTTGACGCCGCCCTTGACCTTGAGCTCCTTTTTCTGCGCTTCGGACAACTCGCTCACCGCAAGGCCCAACACTTGCGCCGGGCCGGCTACCGGTGGCTTGACCTCAGGGGCCGAGGTTTTGCGGGCCGGTTTGTCCGCCTCCACTTCAGCGATGACCACCGACAGGTCCTTGCTGCTGCCGCGCCTGAACACAGTCACCACGGCCTTGGTGCCGGGTTTGACGTTGCCGACGATGCGCGGCAGGTCGCTGGATTTTTCAATCTGCTTGCCATCAAACTTGATGATGATGTCGCCGGCTTCAATGCCGGCTTTTTCTGCAGGCGCACCGCTCTCGACACCCCTGACCAGCGCCCCCTGCGGCTTGCCCAGGCCAATGGATTCGGCCACATCCTTGCTGACCTGCTCGATCTGAACGCCTATGCGTCCGCGTGTGACCTTGCCGGTGCTGCGCAACTGGTCAGACACGCGCGCCGCCTCGTCAATCGGGATAGCAAATGAAATCCCCTGGAAACCGCCGGAGCGTGAATAGATCTGGCTGTTGATGCCCACAACTTCACCACGCATGTTGATGAGAGGGCCACCCGAGTTGCCCGGATTGATGGCCACATCGGTCTGGATGAAGGGAAGGTAATCGCCGGTGTCGCGCTGCTTGGCGCTCACGATACCGGCCGTCACGGTGTTCTCAAGGCCGAACGGCGAGCCTATGGCCATGACCCATTCGCCCACTTTCAGGCGGTTGATGTCGCCGATTTTCACGGCCGGCAAACCGGTCGCCTCGATTTTGACGACGGCCACGTCGCTACGTTTGTCGGCCCCTATGATTTTGGCCTTGAACTCGCGTTTGTCGGTCAGGGTGACGATCACTTCATCGGCGCCCTCGACCACGTGGGCGTTGGTCATCACAAAACCGTCTGCGGTAAGAATGAAGCCGGAACCCACGCCACGCGGCTGGTCCTCGTCCGGCTGGCTGCGGTCTCCGCGCGGGGCACGCGGCAGGTTGGGTGGAACCGGAATGCCAAAGCGCCGGAAAAACTCCAGCATCTGCTCGTCAACCCCGCCCGCGGCGGCGGCCTTGACTTTCTCCGAGGTCCGGATGTTCACCACTGAAGGGCCCACCTGCTCGACCAGATCGGTGAAGTCAGGCAAGGCACGGGCCTGGGCCCATGCAGGGCTGACAGGCAGGACGGCGCCCGCTGCGGCGAGCGCCAGCAGTCCCGCAGCAAGACAGGAGCGCAGTGGTTTCAGGTTCAATTCATGCATCATCGGCCTCGTCGTAAATATTGGTAATCAGGCAAGCGAACTATAGATGGAGACGCAGGTCAGCGCCCACAACATCCCCACCGGGAAATCAACGACTCGGTGCGGAGGCGGGAGTCGCCTTACTTTTTCCGCTCCAGCCCATTGGCAAAGAGCTTGAGGGTAGCCATGGGCACTTCCCCCATGGCGGTCAGCCAATAGGCGCCCAGTTGCCTGGTCATGGTCTGGGTCGCTCCCATGGACATGCTGGACTCCTTGTCGTGGCGCTGGCGGTCAAAGGGCTCAAGAAAGAGCGAAACCGAGGCGAGGCCATCAGAAAAAATCCACTGCAGGGGCTCATCTCCGCCCTGGGAAGCGGAGGGAGCCGCGGGGCGTTTGTAGCAGCTCATGGGCGTGAAGCCGGCGACAGGGGCCTTCAGTACCCAGCCCTCGGCGCTGGCCGAAGTTTTGACCAGGACGGGTTTCTCCACCCGGTAGCCGTCCACCTTGCCCATCATCTGCAGGAGCTTGTCTATCTTGACGGGCGCGTCGAGTTGCAACTCCGAAAACGCGGCCTGTTCAAGCACCTTGCCGTCGGTATCCAGGGTCTGCAGCTTCACGACCATGCCGCTTTTTTGCTCGGTCCAGACGCGGTAGCCGAAACGCATGGTGTCCCGGGGAACCAGCACCACGATGTCTGCCTCGACGCCCGCTACGCGATCAGCACCTTCCCGCTTGACCTTGTAAAAATCGGCAATGCGACTGTCCGTCGACTGCAAAAGCTCGGGAAAAAGGCCCAGCGATTCGCGTTTTTCGCTGCGCACCACTTTATGGTCCGGCATGAAAGTCACGACCCGGTCGTTATGCCGGAAGATGGAGCGAGGTGCACCCGTCAGCGTTTCAACCCGCTCCATCTGCTGGTTGCCTTCGCAAACATGCCAGATCTTGGCGCTCGAGATGGTGCCGCCGGAGGACACCACATAGGTCCCGATATATGCCTGCTTTTTTGAGGCCTCATGCATGCGCATCAACCAGTCGTTGATGCTTTTGGCCTCCGCCGCAGTACCGGACGAGGCCTGGGCAGGCACCGGCGGAGGCACCTGGGCCGCTACGTAATTCATAGCAAGCAGCGCCGATGCAACGGCGGCCAGAAGGCTAAAAGGCTTGGAATTCATGGTTATGGAAGGCTCGCCACGTTAATCACGGCTCAACGCCCGGTGTTTTGCGGCGTCTCAAAAGTGGCGTTCCGCAAAAAGCCCGAGGGCACCTGGAGGGCCGACGTGCTGCCCAGTTCCCGGTGCGCGGCCAGCAACTCCTCCAGCCTCGCATCACGCACCATGGGTCCCTGCGGCGAAGCCACGATCACCTGCTGCTGTTGCGACGACGGCCCCTGGGCCAGTTGCGGCGCAGGGGAAGAACCCAGCTGGCCTGCGGCATTCCAGGCAATGGTGGCGACCGCTGCCATCGAGGCAAAACCCGCGACCAGCTTCCAGCGGAAACTGCCGTCATTGGCCGCCGGGGCGCGATGGCGAATCAGGCCAGGGGCCAGTTTGCCGACAGTTGGCGCTTCGGCAGCGGCTGGCGGCGCCTGCGTTTTCTCCTGCGCAATACGCTGGTTCAGGCGATCAAGAAAAGCCATGTCGGCGCCCCGTTTGGCCGGTGCGGGCGAGCGCAAGACATCGCCGATCAGGTGATAGGCATTCCAGTTGGCCACCACCGCCTCATCTTGCCGGCAAGACTGGAGCACAACGGAGATTTCCTCACGGCCCAGTTCACCATCGGCCAGGGCAGAAAGGAGTTCGCAGGTTTGTGTAGAGGATTTCATGGTGTTCATGGTTTTACTCGCGTCACCGGTTCACTGGCACCAGGGCCTGCGGGGATTTATTGGTTTGATTGAGAATCATGGTGGCTGTCTGGTTCTGTCGCATTGCGGTGCACTTACCAACGTTTCCCCGACTGACTTTCCAGCAGGGGTTTAACCCTTTCCGAAATCGCCTCGCGCGCCCTGAAGATCCGGGACCGCACCGTACCTATGGGGCAATTCATGGCCTCCGAGATTTCTTCGTAGCTCAGACCTTCGATTTCCCGCAAGGTAATCGCCTGGCGGAGCTCTTCGGGCAAAGCCTCCATGGCCGCATTGACCATCTCCGCAATTTCCTTGCTTGCCAGCACCGCATCCGGCGTTTCGGAACTCGTTAGTTCGTTTTCCAGCGGGGAAGTTTCATCATCGTCCCCCGATTTAAAGGAATTTTCCGAAACAGTCGGGTCCCGCTTGAGGTCCATCAGGGACTTTTTGGCCGTATTGACCGCAATCCGGTACAGCCAGGTGTAAAACTGGGCCTCACCCCGGAACTGCGCCAGCGCCCGGTAGGCCCGGATAAAGGTCTCCTGGGCAATGTCTTCCACCAGATCCACATCGCGGACCATGCGCCCTATCAGGCGCTGGATGCGCCGCTGGTATTTGATGACCAGCAGCTCAAAGGCTTTCTGGTCGCCCGCAACCGTGCGCTCGACCAGCACGGCATCGCTGTCGACGGCTTTTTCGCCCGGCGAAGGTGTCACGTCGGCAGTCATCGGTTTATTTGCGCGGTATCAGCAATTTGCCCATGGCCCGATACTGCCACAGCGCGCGCAGGCGAGCGCTGCGGGGAATACACCGCCCGCCGCAAATCCAGCCAGCGCTCAGGCATGGCCGACCGCTCTGCCCAGAGCCACAGGCTGGCATGCGCCTGGTTCTCGATCCTGAGAAGCAGCAGGTGCTGGAAGTCGGCAATGACAGAAAGCTGCTGCTCTGCAATACCGGTCTGGTAGCCCGGGCTTTCCCAGCGCCAGCACTGACCGTCCCATGCAAGTTGCCCGGTGGGAGCATTTTTCCAGCCTATACAGGCAGCCGCTCCCGCGACCGCAATGGCGGTTCCCGCCAGAAGCATTCGCCAGTCCAGTTGCCGCGTCGCGTAGAACCAGAACAATGCCAGCAGCAGGCCGGCACACCACAAAGCCACCAACACCCAGCCCTGAAAACGAGAACGCCCCAGCGGATAGACAACCGGCGGGGCGTTGTGCGTGATCAAAGCGGTTGGTATCTTGAGTGACCGGAACAGGGACCAGGACAGAACATCAACACGCGTCAGACGCGTTTGAACACCAGGGATCCATTGGTGCCGCCAAATCCGAAATTGTTTTTGACCGCGATTTCAAGTTTGGCATCCCGCGCCGTGTTCGCGCAGTAATCCAGGTCGCATTCGGGGTCCTGGTTGAAGATATTGATCGTGGGCGGAATCTTCTGGTGATGCAGGGCGAGCACCGTGAATACGGACTCAATACCGCCGGCACCGCCCAGCAAATGCCCGGTCATCGACTTGGTGGAGCTCACCACCAGGTTCTTTGCATGGTCGCCAAAGGCAGCCTTGATGGCATTGGTTTCGTTCAGGTCGCCCAGCGGCGTGGAAGTACCGTGCGCGTTGAGGTACTGAACCTCGTCCGCATTGACGCCGGCGTTTTTCAGTGCCATCACCATGGAGCGGCGCGGGCCATCAATGTCCGGTGCCGTCATGTGGTACGCGTCGGCACTCATGCCGAAGCCTATGACTTCGGCATAAATCTTCGCGCCGCGCGCCTTGGCGTGTTCGTATTCTTCGAGCACGACAACACCGCCGCCTTCGCCCAGCACGAAGCCGTCGCGGTCCTTGTCCCATGGCCGTGATGCCGTTTTGGGATCGTCATTGCGTGTTGACAAGGCGCGGGCGGCGGCAAAACCGCCTACGCCCAAAGGCGACACACAGGACTCGGCGCCGCCGGCCACCATCACGTCGCAGTCGCCATATTCGATCATGCGCGCCGACAGGCCGATCGCGTGCAGGCCGGTGGTACAGGCCGTCACAACCGAAATGTTGGGTCCCTTGAATCCAAACTTGATCGAGACATGCCCGGAGATCATGTTGATGATGGACGCCGGCACAAAAAACGGGGAAATCCGGCGCGGGCCGCGATTGACCAGTTCGGTATGCATGTCCTCGATCATGGGCAAACCGCCTATGCCCGAACCGATATTGCAACCGATGCGTGTCGCCATCTCGCCGTCAAGCGCATCGCCTGTGGGCAGGCCACTGTCAGCGACGGCCTGGCATGCGGCCGCCAGCCCCAGGTGGATGAAGCGGTCCATGTGACGGGCTTCTTTTTCGGGGATGTAGTCCGCGATATTAAAGCCCTTGACCTCGCCGGCAAACCTGCAGGCGAAGCTGGCAGCATCAAACTGCGTGACCAGGTCAATGCCGGATTTCCCGGCAACAAGGTTATCCCAGGATTCAGCTGCGCTGTTACCCACCGGGCTGACACAACCCAGACCTGTCACGACGACACGACGACGACTCATTCAGTGATCCTGAAAAAAACCTGAAAAGGCCGTGAATGGCTTTTCAGGTTTGATGATGGCAAATCCACAGGCACTAAGGCCCGGACAATCAAGCCTTTTGATGGGTGTTGGCGTAATCGATCGCGTTCTGGACGGTCGTGATTTTTTCGGCGTCTTCGTCCGGAATCTCGATGCCAAACTCGTCTTCCAGAGCCATGACCAGTTCTACGGTGTCAAGCGAGTCAGCGCCCAGATCGGCCACAAAGGCTTTTTCATTGGTAACTTGACCTTCTTCCACGCCGAGTTGTTCGGCAATGATTTTCTTAACACGTGCTTCGATATCGCTCATAGTTCCCTCTGAGGGTTGTAAATTAATCCGTGATTTTACCGCGTTAGAGTTGTGTCCCTACGCATCGGGCCGGACGGATAAAAACCGGCGTCGATTTGCTTAGCATTTGCTGTGTTTTACCACTGTCAACTTACGGCTATTGTGAAACTGACAGGGCCGGTACAGCCGACCGGGGTCACGGCTACATGTACATGCCGCCGTTGACGTGAATTTCCTGGCCTGTAATGTAAGCGGCATGCGGGCTGGCCACAAAAGCCACGGCATGCGCAATGTCCTGGGGTTTGCCAAGATGCCCGAGGGGAATTTGCCCCAGAAGTGCCTTTTGCTGCTCTTCGGGCAGGCTGGCCGTCATGTCGGTCTCGATAAAACCCGGTGCCACACAATTGACCGTGATATTGCGCGAACCCAGCTCGCGCGCCAGTGCCCGCGTCATGCCCGCCACACCGGCCTTGGCCGCCGCGTAATTGGACTGCCCGGCATTGCCGGAGGCTCCAACCACGGACGTGATGCTGATAATCCGGCCGTAACGCTGCTTCATCATGGTGCGCATCACGGCGCGGCTCATGCGGAACACGGCCTTGAGGTTGGTGTCCAGCACCGCGTCCCAGTCGTCGTCTTTCAGGCGCATGGCCAGCATGTCGCGGGTGATGCCGGCATTGTTGACCAGCACCTGCAGGCCGCCATGTTCTTTCACAATGCTGTCAATCAGCGCTTCGGCCGCGGCTGCATCGTTCACATTCAGGTTCCTGCCGGAGCAGCCCGGAAATGCCGCCAGGGTATGCGAGATTTTGGCCGCGCCCTCGTCGCTGGTCGCGGTACCAACCACTTTCAGGCCTTTTTGGGCCAGTTCCAGTGCAATCGCCGCGCCTATGCCGCGCGAGGCGCCGGTAACCAGCGCAACCTGTCCTTCAAACTTTATTTCGCTCATGCCAGTATCTCCTTCGCTTCAGCCAGCGAGGCCGGGTCAAACAGGGGCGCGCCCGTCAATTCAGTATCAATCCGCTTGACCATGCCTGCCAGCACCTTGCCTGGCCCGCACTCAACAATGTTGGTCAGGCCCCTCGCCTTGATGGCCTGTATGCATTCAACCCAGCGCACCGGACCGAACGCCTGGCGGTACAGCGCGGAACGGATACGGTCGGCATCGACCTCCACCGCAACATCGATATTGTTGACGACAGGGATCTGCGGCGCGGCAAATTGCACGCCCGTCAGCTTTTCCTTCAGCTTTTCAGCAGCAGGTTTCATGAGGCTGGAATGAAAAGGCGCGGAAACCGGCAGCGGCAAGGCGCGCTTGGCGCCGTTGGCCTTGAGGATTTCGCAGGCTTTGTCTACCGCCGCCTTGCTGCCAGCAATGACGGTCTGTGCCGGGTCGTTGAAATTGACGGCTTCCACTATTTCAGAGGCATTTTGGCCGAAGGTCGCCGTAGCTTCTGCGCAACCAGCTATCACTTTTGTAGCATCCATCCCCAGGATGGCAGCCATCGCACCGACGCCCACAGGCACCGCGTCCTGCATGGCCTGCGCCCTGAAGCGCACCAGCGGCGCTGCCTGCGCCAGCGTCAACACGCCGGAGGCTACCAGCGCGGAGTATTCACCCAGGGAGTGCCCGGCCACCACCGCAGGCGCCACACCCGTTTCGGCCATCCACACCCGGTATGCCGCAACTGCCGCCACCAGCATCACGGGCTGCGTGTTGGTCGTCAGGGCCAGCGCCTCTTTGGGGCCATCCTTTATCAATTGGGCCACATCCTGGCCCAGCGCGTCAGAGGCTTCCGCCAGCGTTTGAGCAACAACGGGATGGTCGCTCCAGGCATCCAGCATGCCCACTGATTGAGAGCCCTGACCGGGAAAAACAAAAGCAAACGATTTCAAATAATTACTCCAGTTATCAAGACATCAAGAGGCGCTGAAAATTGACAGCACCCATTTTAAGAAACTGCACCGGGCCTACCCCGCCCGGACAACTTCAGCAATTTCAGGATGGCTGCCTTCGCACAATACACAAGCGCAGCAACGGACAGCCACGGGTCCAGGAGGTAATCCCAAAGATTGGAGGACTCCAGCAAGCCTGCCGTCCATGCCAGCAAAGCCATGGCCACCAGCACCGGCAACAGCCTCAAACCCCGCAGCCAGCACACCAATGACAGGATCAACAAGGCCGCCCACATGCCCGGCGCCCCCCAGCCCAGCCTGTAGGCATCCCAGTCGCCCCAGCCCAGAGCCAGCGGATAAAGAAACATAGCGGCCACCGCAATCACAGCGAACAACGCGTTGCACTCGCGCTGCCCGATGGCGCTCAAGCCCAGCAGGCGCCGGCCCAAACCCAGGCAAGCCAGCACCACCAGCGTGATGCTCAGGTCGGAACTGATGCCACGTACATAGGCCACGATGGGCAACTGCGCTGCACCCACAGGAACCCACAAGAGCACAAACAACACTACGCCAGTCCATTTCGCCCATGGCCGGGCTTCACCGCTCAAGCCGACCCCCGCCGCACCCAGCAGTCGCAGGCATCCGGCGCACAGCACGAGGTTGATGCCCAACAGGGCAAAAAAATCAGTTAGCGGGGGAAACATGGTTCACAGCCGGGCTGGCGGTCAAGGCAGCTTGCAGGGGATCAAACCGGACGTGTTTGATGCGTGTGCGGTGCCATGTGTACAGCAAGTGGATATACCCATCACTGGTCTGCAGCAGATAGGGGTAAGAGAACTCCTGCGAGCAGGTTTGGGCACCGCACAGCTGGCGCCTGGCGCTGGCGACATAGGCCTGGGTCTGTGCTTCGCTCGCTCCCCGGGCCTTGAGCTCCTTGCCCAGCAAGCGCTCGTAGTCGCTTACAGGAAGAGGAAGGCCCGTTTGCGCTGTACCTGAACCCTCCACGATCCATGGAGAAACACCATCCAAACTGCCAGCCACGTTTGCCCGCAGTACCGCCAGCGTTTCACGGCCTGCGGATGTCGGGTTCAGGGCCAGCCACTGCCTGCCGGTATGACTGACCACCCCGGCCAGCGCGGAGTCCGGATTGGGCCAGGCGGTTGCGCGAGCCCTTGACCAGCTCAGGCCTGCGTCATCAGTCCCGGCAGCCATCAGCTTCCCGCCCTGGCCCGCGCGCATATAGACCTGCGCCCGCTCAGGCCCAGCCACCAGCATCACCGGCTGCAGGCTGGTCTGGCTCCCCGGGATGCGGATTTTGTCGACCACCTGCCCTTGCGGGTTGATGCGCAAAACCTCACCAAACTTGGTCACAAACTCGTGGTACACCGGCAAAACAAGCTGTCCATCCGCCAGGGCCGCTGGCGCGCCTTTCACCAGCGTACTGATATTCAGGAATGGTGACGTCACCAGGCGCCGGGGCAGGCTCCAGCTGACCCCTTCGTCGACAGAGCGCGACCATGTAATGGCACTGCCCGCCCAGCCGCCCAAAGAAACATTCACCATCCAGAGAAAAAGCGAACCATCGGGCGCGCGGGCAATCACCGGGTTGCCCAGCTTCTTGACGTAACGCCAAAGTCCGCGCTCGAGTTGCTGGCGGTTAAACAACGTGCGTTCAGGCTCCCAATGCTGGTTTGCCGCATCCATCAGTGCCGTCTGGATGGTCACGTCCCCCGCGCCCTCCCGTGAACCGGAAAACCAGACAGCCCTCAAACGGCCATCGCGCAATTCGACCATCGATGCGGCATGCACCGCTTGGCCCGGCATGGCCGATACAAACTGCGCGTCAAACAGGAAGCGTCCATCAGGCGAGCGCTCCTTCGCCGGAGGCATTGCAAGGGGTATTACGGAGGGAACAGCAGGGGCCATGCGCGGCGGCACAAGCACCTGCATGCCACTGGCAAAGGGGGCTGCAGGCGAGCGGCTCCAGACTTTCCATCCTGCCACCGCAAAAGCCAGCAGCAGCAATATGGCGGCCAGAATATCTGTCAGGCTCCTGAGCCCGAGACTCAAACGTCCCCCCCTCATGCTGGGGCGGGCCGATGTAGACATGCTGCCATCTCAGTAGTTGAGAAGCACCGCACCCCAGGTGAAACCGCCGCCCACGCCTTCCAGCATGAGGGTGTCCCCTTTTTTGATTTTGCCGCTGCGCACGGATGCATCAAGCGCCAGCGGAATCGAGGCAGCAGAGGTGTTACCGTGCTGATCTACCGTGACGATCAGCTTTTCCTGCGGCATCTTCAGCTTTTTGGCAGTGCTCTGCATGATGCGGATATTGGCCTGGTGCGGAATCAGCCAGTCGATATCGGCATCCGTCAGGTTTGCCTTGGCAAGCGTCGCGCGGGCAGCGCTTTCAAGCACGCCCACGGCCAGCTTGAACACGGCCTGGCCGTCCATCTTGAGCAGGGCATCGCCCATTACCTTGCCGCCCGACACGTTGCCCGGGACACACAGGATACCGACGTGCTTGCCATCGGCATGCAGGTCGCTGGCAAGAATGCCGGGGGTCTCGGATGCTTCCAGCACCACCGCGCCCGCACCATCGCCAAACAGCACACAGGTGGTACGGTCGGAAAAGTCGAGGATGCGCGAGAAGACTTCCGCGCCTATGACCAGCGCCCTGGTGGCCGAGCCGGTCTTGATCATGGCATCGGCCACGGTCAGAGCATACACAAAACCGCTGCACACAGCCTGCACGTCAAAAGCCGGGCAGCCAGCAATGCCCAGCTTGTTCTGCAGGATGCAGGCTGCCGAAGGAAACACCATGTCCGGCGTGGAGGTTGCCACGATGATGAGGTCAATATCCGCTGGTTGCAGACCAGCTGCCTCTATGGCCCGCCTGGCGGCTTCCACGCCCAGGTCGCTGCTCGAAACATCGGGCGCCGCGAAGTGGCGGGCATGGATGCCTGTGCGTTCGACAATCCATTCATCGGAGGTTTCAACACCCTTGGCAGCCAGCTCGGCGACAAGTTCGGCATTGGTCAGTCGGCGTGGCGGAAGATAGCTACCGGTGCCAGTGATACGTGAATAGCTAGCCATTAAATTTTTAAGTATGTCAGTGAGTCCGTGTCTCAGGCCGCTGCGTCAGCAGACACCGCAGCAGCAGAGGCACCAACTGTCGGTGCGGCCTGCGCGGCAACCAGCAAAGGCGCGGCATGGGCGATGCGCTCACGGACCCTTTCAAGCAAGTTGTTACGAGCCGCATCATAAGCCCGATTGAGCGCCCGCTCAAAAGCAAAGGCGTCAGCCGAGCCGTGGCTCTTGAACACAAGGCCTTGCAGGCCCAACAGTGCTGCACCGTTGTAACGCCTGTGGTCAACGCGGTTTTTAAATGCAGTTAGAACCGGATAAGCAATGATGGCGGCAATTTTCGTCAAGATATTGCGCGAAAACTCCGCCTTGATGAACCCACCAATCATGCTGGCCAGGCCTTCGCTGGCCTTGAGCGCCACATTGCCAACAAACCCGTCGCACACCACGATATCCGTAGTGCCCTTGAAAATATCGTTACCCTCGACATTTCCATAAAAATTAAGGTCACCGGAGTTGGAGGCCGAACGCAGCAATTCACCGGCTTTTTTGATGGTTTCACTGCCTTTTATGGCTTCTTCGCCAATATTCAGCAGTCCGACACTGGGCGCCGGGTTGCTGGTGATGGCGGCTACCAGCGCAGAGCCCATGACCGCAAACTGCAGCAAATGGTCCTCGGTACAGTCCACATTGGCACCAAGGTCCAATACGGTAGTGGCGCCACCTGCGGCATTGGGCAGCTGCGTCGCGATGGCCGGCCGGTCTATGCCATCCAGGGTTTTAAGCACATAGCGGGCGATTGCCATCAAGGCACCGGTGTTACCGGCAGATACGGCAGCCTGCGCCACGCCGTCCTTGACCTGGTTGACCGCCACCCGCATGGAAGAGTTTTTCTTGCGCCTGAGTGCGATTTCTATGGGGTCGTCCATGGTGACAACCTCGCTGGCTGCCACGATCTGGCAGCGCGGATGCGCCTGCAGCCGGGCGTATAGTGGCTGCGCCTCGAAGGCCTCGGGCTGGCCTACAACAACCAGTGCGGCATCGGGATGCCCATCCAGGAAAGCCAGGCTTGCAGGAATGGTCACCGAAGGACCAATGTCCCCGCCCATGGCATCAACAGCGATCCTGATCATGTGGAGACCGGTGCCAGTCAAGAATAATTAATGCTTGGACAAAAGAAAGGCCCGCAGGATGAGTGCGGGCCAGTGCTTGAAGCGATGAATTACGCTTCGGATTTGGTTTTCAGCACCTTGCGGCCACGGTAGAAACCGGTTGGGCTGATGTGGTGGCGCAGGTGCGTTTCACCGGTGGTGGATTCCACGGCGATACCTGGCACGGTGAGTGCGTTGTGCGAGCGGTGCATGCCGCGCTTGGAAGGTGACTTTTTGTTCTGCTGGACGGCCATGATCCGCTCCTGAGGGGGTATAGGGTTGGTAAATTGCGCACCAGATTTTTCAATCATAAGTAGCCGGGACCGTATGGAATCACCGCTGCTCACATTACCAGATCAGTACGCGAAGCCTTTGATTATAGCCCGGATCAGCGATTTTCTCCACGCCCCTGATTGCCGGACCACATCCGGGCAAGCCACAGCGCGGGATTGATGGATAAAACCAACGCATCCGGCACAAATTTAAATCCAAAGAATTAATTTTTCTTCTTGAGCTGCGCCAAAACCGCAAAGGGGTTCGGCTTTTCGGCACGCTCCGGCACATCCTCAATGTCACCGGCACCCAGCACCGGGGCAACCGGACATTGCTCGTGCATGGGCACCAGCGGCAAGGCCATCAGCAACTCGTCCTCGAGCACTTCCAGCAGGTCAAACTGCGGCGCCATCACCAGCAGGTCCTCCTCGGACTGGTCATCCTCGGCCATGGCGATGTCCTCGCTGGCCACAAAGCGGTACCACTGCTCCACCTCGATGGGCGTCTCCACGGCGCCCATGCAGCGCTGGCAGGTCAGTGGAATGGATGTTTTGGCCTGCAAATGCAGCCAGATGTCGCCGTCCGCGCCCGAGCCGGCCCGCAATTCGGCCCTGGCTTGCCAATTTACGGCCGAATCGGGTTGTAGCCCCTGCGCTTCCTGCGCAAGGCGCTCCATATTTTGTAGCAATGTAGTTTCAACAAGGGGCACGCCCTCCTGGGCGAAGGCCTGCATATTGAGGCGGCTGGCTTGAAGCTGTCTGGTCATGGGTGCAGTGTAAGAGAATCGGGTGATGAACTTTGCCACGCCACCAGCCACAACGCCCCCCAGCACAAAAAACCCTCGCACCCTGGTTTTGGGCTCGACTTCACGTTATCGCCGCGAACTGTTGCAGCGCCTGCAAATACCGTTTGAGGTAGCCGCCCCGGATGTGGATGAAACGCCTCTTGCCGGTGAAACACCCCGCGCGCTGGCCCAGCGCCTGGCCCTGGCCAAGGCCCACGCAGTTGCCCGGGCTTTCCCGCACGCCGTGGTTATTGGCTCCGACCAGGTAGCCGACCTTCACGGCCTGCCGTTGGGGAAACCCGGTAGCCATGAACGGGCGACAGCACAACTGCGCCAGATGCGCGGACAGACCGTGGTGTTTCAGACAGCAGTGGCCGTGGTCTGCCTGGACAGCGGTTTTGAGGAAAGCGACCTTGCCGCTGTAGAGGTGATTTTTCGCGACCTGACGGACAACGAAATTGAAAACTACCTGCGCGCCGAGCAGCCCTATGACTGCGCGGGCAGCGCGAAGAGCGAAGGCCTGGGCATCGCCCTGCTGGAAGCCATCCGCAACGACGATCCCACCGCGCTGGTCGGCCTGCCGCTGATACGGACCTGCCGGATGATCCAGGCAGCAGGCGTTGCCCTGCTGGCGGACAGGGCAGACAAGGCATGAACACGATGACAAAAGGAAAACTCTACCTCGTACCCGCACCGCTTGATTTCGGTTGCGACGTGCAGGCACCGCTACAAGACGTGATGCCGCTGGCAACCATCCAGGTCGCAGCGCGGCTGCCCTGCTGGATCTGCGAAAACGCCAAAAGCACGCGCGCCTATTTAAAGCGCGTCAACGATATCCAGCCCCTGGCACAACCACTGCAGTCATTGCATATCCAGGAGCTGCCACGCGAAGTCCATAAAAAAGGCGATCACACCGGCAACTTCGATGCACGGCCATTGCTGATTGCGGCCATGGAGGGCCGGGACATGGGCCTGGTCAGTGAAGCCGGCATGCCGGCGATTGCCGATCCCGGTTCGTCGGTCGTGCGCGCGGCCCATGACCTGGGAATGCAGGTCATACCGCTGACCGGCCCGATGTCGCTGATGCTCGCGCTGGCGGCCAGCGGCCTGAACGGCCAGAACTTCGCATTCGCCGGTTACCTGCCGCAGGACGCGGCGGGACGGACACAACGCATACGAGAACTCGAATCGCTGGCGCTCAAGACCGGCCAGACACAGCTTTTCATCGAAACGCCGTACCGTAACGCCGCCCTCGTCCAGGCACTGCTGCAAACACTGCAGGCCAACACCAGGCTGAGCATCAGCAGCGGCCTGACGCTGGACAGCGCACACACGCGCAGCACCACCGTGCGCGAGTGGAAGAAATCGCCTGGCGGCCCCGACAACAGTACCCCCGCTGTGTATGCACTGGGCCGTTGACGCCTCGTTGACGCCTATATCCCACAAAGACGGTATTAGTTCATAGACCAGCGTAGCCGGACAGGTCTTGTGCCTCCCTGGCACGGCCTTGTCACGATTGCTGGTACACAATACCCGGCCTGCAAACTGATCTCCCCGCCATCCATTTGGCATGGCTGAAATTTTCTCGAAGCAACTACAAACTGATGTTTTTTTCCTTCTGCGCCAAGGCCCGTTCGGGCCGCTGGGCCAAGCTCTCCGCACGCAACACCGCATTCCTGACTTCACTCACCATGGCATTGATGGCCGCATTGCCGGCCGCAGCGCAGGTGTGTGCGCCGCCGTCCAGCCTGGTGACGGGCCCCAACAGCGGCATTGTCAATACCTACTACCAGGGAGGCAGCAACCTGTCTGTAGGCGCCAGTTCATTGACACTGGGCACCCGCGATACACGCGGCGCAGCAACAGGGCTCATAGTCGGCGACCTGCTGCTGGTCATGCAGATGCAGGACGCCACAATCACCACCGCCAACAACAACACCTATGGCGATGGCACGGGCAACGGGCAAGGCAGCACCAGCGTGGGCCGTTCGGGGCTGCATGAATTCGTCCGGGTCACCTCCGTCTCGGGCAACAACATCACGTTCACCCCGCCACTGGCCAACTCCTATGCCCAGGCAGCGGCTACCGCCAGCACGCCGCAAAAGCGCTACCAGGTCATCCGCGTGATGCAGTACAGCTCGCTGACGGCCAACGGCATCACGGCGCCTGCATGGGACGGCCTGGCCGGCGGCGTGGCCGCCGTCGACGTGCGCGACACGCTGACCCTGGGCAACGCCACTGTCGAAGGACAAAGCGGCCGGGCCTTCTTCCTTGCAGGCAAGGGTTTTCGCGGCGGTGCCGGCCGGCGCGGGACGGCGGCTACCGGTACCCGTTTTGACTACGCCACCGCTCCAACAGCGTATGACGTAGCCAGTCTTTATAACGGCGTCAAGGGAGAGGGCATTGCCGGAACACCCCACTCCATCGCCAGCTACACCGGCATCTGGGGGTACAGGACGACCAACAACCCGACGGCGGCCACACTGGCTGTGCTTGCCCTGACGCCGGGGTATCCCGGCGGTTCTTTCGCCCGCGGCGCGCCCGGCAACGCCGGTGGCGGCGGGTCCGACGGCAGCACGGGCGGCAACGCCGAGAACGCCGGCGGCGGCGGCGGCGGCAACTATGGGCCTGGCGGCATTGGCGGCCGGCCCTGGAACGACCCCCTGTACGACACGGGTGGCCGGGGCGGAGCCGGTTATGCCGGCACGCTGGCCTTCAACCGGGTGTTCCTTGGCGGCGGCGGCGGTTCGGGCGGCACCAACGATGGCACCGCCGACAACAACGTTTATACAAACCAGGCCATGGCCTGCACACTGGGCGAGGGTATTTGTTCTTCCGGCGCCTCAGGCGGCGGCGCTGTGATCATTCGCGCCCGCTCCATCACCGGCAGCGGCATCATCGATGTCCGGGGCGCACATGGCTACGCCGTCCTCAATGACGCAGCCGGTGGCGCAGGCGCCGGCGGCTCGGTGATCATCCAGACCAGCCTGGGCGGAAATGCGGCCATAGAAGCAGCCGGCGGCGACGGCGGCAATGCCTGGGCCGGCTCGGCCGGCGGCCTGGGCGGGCGGCACGGCCCCGGTGGCGCTGGCGGCGGCGGCTTTGTGGCTTTCTCGCCGAGCAGCATGAGCGTCTCGGCCAATGTCAACGGCGGCGTTCCGGGCAAGACCATGAGCGACCTGACGCCTGACGAGCACTATGGCTCCTCCGGCTACAACGGCGGCATTACCACCTTTCTGGCACCCAACGTGCCCGGCGTGGTGCCGGCTGCACAATGCGACCCCAATCTCTCTCTGACAAAAACCGACGGGGTCTCTTCACTCAACTCACCCGGCACTACTTCCTACAGCCTGACAGTCCTGAACAGCGGCATTGGCGCGAGCTCCGGCACCGTAGCCGTGGCCGACAAGCTGCCGGCCGGCCTCTCGGTCCCCCCCGGACCACTCAGCCTGGGTGGCGTGAACGCGGCCAGCTGGTCCTGCGCGGCAGCCAACAGCACAGACATCCTGTGCACTTCGGCCAGTTCGATCTCCGGTGGCGGCTCCAGTACCTTTGCCATCACCGTGGCGGTGTCCGCAGCCAATGGCAGTTCCCTGATCAACAAGGCACAGGTCAGCGGTGGCGGTGACCCGAACAAGACCACGCCCGCCGACCCGGTTGCCTCCGCAGCGAGTTGCACGGCCAACAACACCCCCGCAGGCTGCGCGCTGGATACCGATACGGTGCTCGCACCCAACCTGGGCCTGACAAAAACGAACAACCTGGGCAGCGTGACGCGCGGTGCAACCTTCAGCTATACGCTCACGGCATCCAACCAGGGCGGCGCCGCCACCGCCGGAACCATCACCGTCATGGACGTGCTGCCGACGGGTTTGTCTTTCAGCGGTACATCCCCATTCACCGTGAACAGCTTCACCTGCACGGCCAGCGGTGCGGCGCTGAGCTGCACACGCACGGCAGCGCTGGGCGCCGGCGCTTCGGCGACCATTACCTTCCCCGTGCTGGTCGCCGCAGATGCGCCCAGTTCCGTCACCAACCTGGCCCGCATAGGCGGCGGTGGCGACCCCAGCCCGAACAAGCAGACCGCCCCCACAGCCGCCAGCGTAGCCGCCTGCACAGCCCCCGTTGCACCGGACACCAACGCATCCGACCTCAATACCGGTTGCGCCGCCGAAACCGACGAGGTGCGCTACGTGAACCTGTCTCTGAGCAAGGACGACGGCGCGCCGTTCATGAGCACAGGCGGCTCTGTCGTCTACACGCTCATCGTGCGCAATGACGGCACAGCGCCCAGCAGCGGCAGCATCAATATCCGGGACGTGCTGCCCTCGCCCATGAACTTCAGCACAGGAACGCTCACGCCGGGCGGCGACAACGGCACAGACTGGTCATGCACCCGCGTCAGCGCCACCACCGCCACCTGTACCTCGGCTATCCCGATTCCCGCGGGCGGTGCATCCTCCTTTACCTTGCCTGTCAACGTCGGGGCTGCAACCAGTGGTGACCAGTTGACCAACAAGGCACGCGTGAACGGCGGCGGTGATGTCTCCACCGGGATGGTCACCACCACGCTGACCAATGCCAACGTGACCGACTGCCTCACGGACAACAACCCGGCAGGATGCGCCATCGACATGAACACGGTGCAAAGCGCACCCAAGATCCGAATGACCAAATCGCATCCGGACCCGCAATCCCGCAATCCCGGAGCCGCCTTTGCCTTTACCTTGACGATAAGCAACACCGGGGGAAGCACTGCGGCCGTGGGGTCCATCCAGGTCATTGATGTCCTGCCTGCAGGGCTCACATTCAACTCCTACGCAGCAACCGGCTTCACCTGCGCCAACACCGGCCAGATCGTGAACTGCCGCAATGCGAGCAGCGTCACCGGGACGGGAGGCACGGCAGGAACCTACCAGTTGGCCGCAGGTGCGTCGCGAAACATCACCATCAATGTGACTGTCGCCACCACCGCCACCAATGACCTTCTGAATGTGGCAAAGGTGGCCGCCTCGGGCGATCCGCAGAACAGCACCCCGCTGACAACCTCCACAGCCAACCTCGATATCGTGCGGCAGTGCGTCGGCACAGATGCGCCCAACTACGGCTGTGCCAGCGACCTGGTGCCCCTCAACGCCGACCTGCAGATCAGCAAACTGCAGCGCACAGGCACAAACGCCTTTGCCAGCACGCTGACCTCAGCCGTGCCGACCGGTGGCACCGTGCAGTTCGCGATTGACGTGACCAACTCCGGCCCCAGCCGGGTAACAGCGACCGTGGTCTCCGACACCGTACCCACCAACTTCACAAATGTGACCTGGGCTTGCGCCGTCACCACACAAGGCAGCGGCACGGGAACGACGGCCTGCGGCACCGCCAGCGGCGCGGGCAACGAGATTTCACTGACCACCGGCCTGTTGAAAGTCGGCGCCGTTTTGCGCATAACCGTCACCGGCTACGCCACCTATGCCACCGACATGGACGGCGTGACCAACACTGCTGTGGTCACGGCACCCAGCGGCATTGTGGATGGCACCCCGACGAACAACATCTCGTCCGTCAATACCCGGGTCGGCTCGGTGAACCTGAGCATCAGCAAGGACAACGGCACCAACACCGTCGTGGCCGGCAGCACCACCACTTACACCATCGTGGTCAAAAACACCGGCGACTACCCTGCCGACGGTGCCCGCCTGCAGGATCCGCTGGCGGCAGGTTTGTCCTGCACGGCACCGCCGACCTGTGTCGCTTCAGGTGCCGCCACCAGTTGCCCGCCCAGCCTGACGGTAAGCCAGTTGCAAAATACGACAGCGCCCGCCGGCGTGCTGATTCCCACACTGGGCCCGGGTGGTACCCTGACACTGACCTACACCTGCAACGTCACAGCCACAGGTCTGTAGGCGAAAGTCCTTGGACCAACAAAACGAAAAACCCGCCGCACCAACAAGTGGTGCGGCGGGTTTATTTTTTGTGCCGCTACAAGTGCCCGGCAATGCCCGGAGGCAACGGGGAAAGCGCGACTACCGAATCATGGGCAGTGCTTTAAGGGCACGCACCGTACCTTCGCCCATGGCCGCACCAAACTTCTTGGCAAGGCGCTCGGCCACGTTGTCGCGGCGCGTGTAGTCGATGACTTCTTCAGTCTTCACGATCTCACGGGCAACGTAGTCCAGGTTGCCCAACTGGTCAGCCAGGCCCAGTTCTATGGCTTGCTGGCCCGTCCAGAACAGGCCGCTGAACATTTCAGGGGTTTCCTTCAAGCGGTTACCGCGGCCGGCCTTCACCACCGCAATGAATTGCTGGTGGATCTGGTTCAGCATGGCCTGGGCAAAAGCGCGCTGCTTTTCGGTCTGTGCACTGAAGGGGTCCAGAAAACCCTTGTTCTCACCCGCCGTCAACAGTCGGCGCTCAACGCCCAGCTTGTCCATCAGGCCGGTGAAGCCAAAGCCGTCCATCAGCACGCCAATGCTGCCCACAATGCTGGCCTTGTCGACAAAAATCTGGTCGGCCGACACGGCAATGTAATAAGCAGCAGAAGCGCAGCTTTCCTCCACCACGGCATAGACCGGTTTTTTGTATTTGGCCTTGAGGCGCAGGATTTCGTCGTTCATCATGCCGGCCTGCACCGGGCTGCCGCCTGGCGAGTTGATCAGCAGCACGATGGCTTTGGAGCCTTCGTCTTCAAAGGCGGCGCGCAGGGCGGCATTGACAAACTCGGCGCTGGCATCGGCACCGGCCGCAATTTCGCCCTTGATCTCAACCACCGCCGTGTGCGGCACCGTCGCGTCGCTGGCAGGCGTGCCGCGGTGCAGCGCCATCCAGACCAGGGCGACAAAAAAGGCCAGCCAGGACAGGCGCACAAAGGTTTTCCAGCGGCGCGTGGCTTTTTGCTCGTTCAGGGAGGCAAAAGCGAGCTTTTCCAGCGTCGCCCGCTCCCAGCCCGGGACGCTGGAAGGATCCGCTGAAGCAGATTTTTTTGCTATCTTTTCCGTAGCTTGCTGCGCCCGTCCAGCGGGCGGCTCAGGCTGGTTTTCACCCAAGTCATGAGCGCTGCTGGCAGGGTCAAGGGATGGATCGATCGGATCCGGGCGGTTTGAATCATTCATGGTGGCTAGTTTAGAGGGGTATTAAAAGGCCAGGGGCTGGAGGTTGTAAGCGGAATGCCAATAAACAACTCCGCCGCTTTCTGATAGCGTGATTTTGACCAGGCCGCCGTGGCAGGGGCCGCCCGCGCATTGGCCGGTATCGGGCAGGTAGGCGGCGCCGTGGCTGGCGCACAGCAGCCACTCGCCGCTGTCGTCAAAAACCCGGTTGGGCTGCCAGTCGAGCTCCATCGCCACATGCGTGCAGCGATTGAGGTAAGCATGGGGCAGGCCCTTGAAGCGCACGGCAAAAGCCCGGCAGGCCTGGCCAGCGTAATTGACATCAAACGGAACCGCCTGCCCGCCATCAACCAGGTCGCGGCTGTTGCAAAGGGGCAGCAACTCGTTCACGGACAGGCAATCCGGCTTTAGCCGTTGGCAAGCAGCCAGTCACGCAATGCACGCACCGAACTTGCCACATAACGCGGGTTCAGGACCGCAAAGGCATCCGGCTCGTGTGCGCCGTAGCTGACACCTACGCTCGGGCAGGCGGCATTCAGCGCCATCTGCAAATCGTGCGTGGTATCGCCCACCATCAGCACGCGCCCGGGCCGGACATCGAACTGCTCCATCAGCTCATGCAGCATGCGCGGATCGGGCTTGCCGGCTGTTTCGTCAGCGGTGCGGGAGCCGTCAAACACCCCTTTGAGTTCGGCACTTCCCAGGGCCTCATCAAGCCCGCGCCGCGATTTCCCGGTCGCCACGGCCAGCAGGTGGCCGCGCGCCTTGAGACTGGCCAGCAGCGGCAGCACGCCGTCGAAAAGGCTGAGGTCATCGTAATGCGCCGCATAGTGGTGGCGATAACGCTCGCCCAGCGCCGGGTATTTTTCGGGCGGCACATCGGGCGCAGCGTAGGCCAGCGCCTGCGTCAGGCCCAGGCCGATCACATAGCCGGCGGCTTCATCGCTGGGCACGGTCCCACCCACATCGCGCACCGCCTCCTGGATACAGCGGGTAATGATCCTGGTCGAATCAAACAGCGTGCCGTCCCAGTCGAAGGCAATCAGGTCAAAGTTTCTTGCTTGCATCCGCCTATTGTCGCCGGGCCGGGAGACTGGCGTGCGACGGACCTACGGCACGACTCCGGGCGCCAGCACTTCCATGCCGGGCGGCAAAAACTGCTGCAACTCCGGCGGCAGCGCGGCCTGCAGGTGAACGACCTTGCGCAACTTCGGGTGGTTGAACTTCAGGCTCCAGGCATGCAAAAACATGCGCTTCAGGGCGGGCGCGCCCGCCACCGTTTTTTGCAGCGCCTTGTTCAGCTCAAAGTCACCGTATTTGTCGTCCCCTGCAATCGGGTGGCCCTCACCCGCCAGGTGCACACGGATCTGATGGGTACGGCCGGTCTTGATGGTGACTTCAAGCAGGGTAAACGGCGTCGCCGGCGCTGCCGGGCTGGCCGGAATCGCTTGCCTGACCTTGACCAGGGTGACCGAACGCAGGCCATCGGGATGGTCGTTGGCCACCACCTTGACGCGGCGCTCGCCGTTTTCCAGCAGGTATTTATGCAGCGCCTTGTCGATCACACGGTGATTGGCCGGCCAGTCACCGCAGGCCAGGGCCAGGTAAACCTTGTCGGTTTCGCGCTCGCGGAACTGTTCCTGCAGCAGCTTTAAAGCCATGCGCCGCTTGGCAATCAGCAAAATGCCGCTGGTTTCACGGTCCAGCCGGTGCACAAGTTCCAGAAAATCAGCCTCCGGCCTGGCCATGCGCAATTGCTCGATCACGCCAAAACTCACGCCGCTGCCGCCATGAACGGCCACACCGGCGGGCTTGTCTATGGCCAGCACAAAATCATCTTCAAAAAGTACCGGGAATTCAGCCGCCGGCGCGTAACCGCCGACCGTGGAACTGGCACCGTGGCGCGCCACTTCCCGGGCCATGGCCTGCACCTTCTGCTCGGCCCGCTCCGAGGTGCGTACCGGCGGCAGCCGCACAATGTCCCCGGCCTCCACACGGGTATCGGCCTGCGCCCTGCCCTTGTTGACCCGTACCTCGCCGCTTCGGATGATGCGGTAGACATGGGTTTTGGGCACGCCCTTGAGCTGGCGTATCAAAAAATTGTCCAGCCGCTGGCCAGCGTAGTCCTCGTCCACGGTCACCAAAGTGGCCTGGGGCAGGATTTTTACCTCCGGCGCGATGCTTTCCACGACGGGCACGGCCTGGGGCCTGGGTTGCAGGCTCGTGGCAGCGCGGGCAGGCGCCCGGGCTTTGGCTGGCCGCACTGCTGTCCGTGCGTCCGGTCTCTTCTTTGATGGTGTAGCCAAGCCGTTCACTGCCCCTATAATGTGTTTCACCAGCGATGCGCTGTAAGTGGTTGATTTGTCTGGAGTTTAGTCCACACGGGTCCGGAGCCGGCCAAAAAGGCCTTAATCCCAAGCTGCAAACAGCCTCACTGGAAGGTCGATGCCCATGCCGGTAATTGCCCGCAAGCGACGAGTGCCAGGCACCTCGCGGCGAGCGGATTACAGGGCAGACAGGTCGACGTTTTGCGAATACAACTACGGAATACCATGCGTGCAGCCCAAGTCACACACAAAAGGCTGCATGCGGATCCAGCCGAGATCAAGTCCTTTAACAGGTAGCTCTTTGACAACCATGCTGTTCAGTCTGATTTATATGTGCCTGCGGCGCTTCACGACATTCGTGAGCCCTGCTTTCGGCATAAATCAGCCTCCAGCCTCTGTAAAACGAGCGCAAGTAGCTATTAATTTAATAGCAATCACCTGTTTGACCCCTGCTCGCTCCATCCACGCGCCTACGCCCAGACCACTCGGCTGACTGATTTTTCAGTTGGCCTGGGTAGCGTCAAAAGCTCTCCGGCAATTCCCCACGTTCGCATAACGTCTTCTCCGGCATCGTTGGCCCATTTTGGGTTTGAGAGACAAAGAACGATAAGGAAAGCTACCCATGAAACGGATGCTGATCAACGCCACGCAGGCTGAAGAACGCCGCCTGGCGATTGTCGATGGACAAAAACTCCTCGACTACGAAATTGAAATTGAAGGGCGCGAGCAGCGCAAGGGCAACATCTACAAGGCTGTCGTCACGCGCGTCGAGCCTTCTCTGGAAGCCTGTTTTGTCGACTACGGCGAAGACCGCCACGGTTTCCTGCCGTTCAAGGAAATCTCCAAGAACTACTTCACCCCCGGCGTGCCGGTGAGCCAGGCGCGCATCAACGACGTGATCCGCGAAGGCCAGGAACTGATGGTCCAGGTCGAGAAGGAAGAACGCGGCAACAAGGGCGCCGCCCTCACGACCTTTGTGTCGCTGGCAGGCCGTTACGTGGTACTGATGCCGAACAACCCGCGCGGCGGTGGCGTCAGCCGCCGTATCGAGGGTGAGGACCGGGCCGAGCTCAAGGAAAACATGGACCAGCTGGAATACCCGGCCGGCTCCAGCATCATCGCGCGCACCGCCGGCATTGGCCGCAGCGCGCCGGAACTGCAGTGGGACCTGAACTACCTGATCAAGCTCTGGACGGCAATTGAAGGCGCCGGCAAGGGCGGCAAGGGCGCTTTCCTGATTTACCAGGAATCCAGCCTGGTGATCCGCGCCATCCGCGATTACTTCAACAGCGACATCGGCGACATCCTGTTCGACACCGACGACGTCTACGAGCAGGCCAAGCAGTTCATGGCCCACGTGATGCCCGAGCATGAGCACCGCGTCAAACGCTACCGCGACGACGCACCGCTGTTCTCGCGTTTCCAGATCGAACACCAGATCGAGTCGGCTTACGCCCGCACGGTGCAACTGCCATCCGGCGGCGCCATCGTGATCGACCACACCGAAGCTTTGGTCTCGGTGGACGTCAACTCGGCCCGCGCGATCAAGGGCGGCGACATCGAAGAAACCGCCACCCGTACCAACCTCGAAGCCGCCGACGAAGTCGCGCGCCAGATGCGTTTGCGCGATCTGGGCGGCCTGATCGTCATCGACTTTATCGACATGGAAGAGTCGCGCAACCGCCGCGATGTCGAAAACCGCCTGCGCGATGCGCTGCGGCAGGACCGCGCGCGCGTGCAGTTCGGCACCATCAGCAAGTTTGGCCTGATGGAAATGAGCCGCCAGCGCCTGCGCCCTGCATTGAGCGAAGGCGCATCCATCCCCTGCCCACGTTGTGGTGGTTCCGGCCACATCCGCGACACCGAAAGCTCGGCACTGCAAATCCTGCGCATCATCCAGGAAGAGTCGCTTAAAGACAGCACGGCTTCGGTGCTGTGCCAGGTCCCTGTCGACGTGGCTTCTTTCCTGCTCAACGAAAAGCGCTCCGAGATCGCCAAGATCGAAGTCAAGCAGCGCATCAACGTGCTGCTGGTGCCGAACAAGACGCTGGAAACCCCCAACTACCGCCTGGAACGCCTGAAACACGACGACCCGCGCCTGGACAACATCGAAGCCAGCTACAAGATGGCGGAAGAGATTGAAGATCCGACCCTGGTCACGCGCCGCAGCCAGGAAAAGCACAACAAGCAGGAGCCCGTCATCAAGGGCGTGCTGCCTGATGTGCCGGCACCCGTGGCACCGCCCAAGCCGGAAGCTGCTGCACCCAGGGCCGCACAGCGCCCGGCCGCGGCACCTGCTGCTGCACCTGCGGAAAAAGGCTTCTTCGGCTGGATCAAGGGCCTGTTCGGCGGCGCGGAAACGCCTGCCGCAGCACCTGCAAAAGAAGTCAAGAAAGAAGAACGCAGCGGCGAAGCCCGCCGTGACGGACGCCCCGAAGGACGCGGCGGTGAACGCTCGGACCGTGGCGAGCGCGGTGGCCGTGACGGCCGCCGTGGCGGCCGTGGACGCAGTGACCGTGGCGAAGGCCGCGGTGATGCTCGCGGAGAAGGACGTGCAGAAGGCCGGCCGGAAGGTCGCAATGAACGCCGTGAACGCAATCCTGAAGGCCGCGCCGATGCCGGCCGTCCGGAACGCCAGGAACGCCCGGCCGGTGAGCAGCGTGCTGACGCACCCCGCAACGAAGGCCGCAATGAAACCCGCGAGCCGCGTGAACCACGCGCCGAAGGCAGCCGCAACGAGCGCCCACGCCGCGAACGCGGTGAACGCAGCGACCGTGGTGGCGAGCGTAGCATCCCGCGTGACGCCGTAGAACAGGACCTCGCACTGGCCAACCAGGCCGCCATGGCCGCAGCCATGGGTGGCGGCGAAACTTCCGAAGCACGCCAGGACCGTCCTGCACAGGAAGGCCGTGAGCCACGTGAAGGTGGCCGCCGCGACCGCAATGGCCGCCGCAATGACCGCCGGGGCGAGCGCACTGAAGGCGCTGCTGGTGAAAACGCAGGCTCTGAAGAGCGTGCATTCAATCCAGAAGGCCTGACGTCCGGCGCACAACAAGCTGCACAGGAGGCCGGCAGCAACGCCCCCGCCATGGAGCAGACCGGTGAGCAAGGTGAAGAACAGCGCCAGCCCCGCGAACGCCGCAGCCGCGACCGTTATGGCCGCGACCGCCGTGAGCGTGGTGAAGGCGGTGAACGGACTGAACGCAACGAGCCAGCGGCCGCAGGCAGCGCAGCACCCGTAAATGCAGAGCCAAATCAGCCTCAAGCCCAACAGGAACGCGCGCAGCCGGCTACTGAATTTGTAGCGCCCGCAGCAGCACCTGCAGCGGCCGTTGTGGCGGCCCCAGCAGCACCCGTGCGGGCAGCCGAACCGGCTGTTGTACCGGCGCCAGCGCCGGTCAAGGCGGTTGAAGCTGTCGCGGCAAGCACTGCATTGCCCAAGGTTCAGTCCTACGACCTGCCCTTGCAGGACCTGAGCCAGGTCGCCCAGGCTTCGGGCCTGCAGTGGGTCAATTCCGACGCCGGCAAGATTGCCGAGGCACAGGCTGCGATCGCCGCCGAAGTCAAGGCCCCACGTGTGCCGCGCGAGCGCCCGCCTGTGGTGGTGTCCAACGAAGGCCCGCTGGTGCTGGTCGAAACCAAACGCGATCTGGGCAACATGACGCTGCCTTTTGAACAGGCCGCAGCGCCCACCAGCGACAGCACGGTTTAAGGCAAAGGGGCCGGAATCGGCCCTGACCTCTAACCCGACCAAAAGGGCAGCTCTACAGCTGCCCTTTTTCTTTTTGTGCTGCAGGGAAATCCAGTGCCGACTGGGCATGGGTCAGGATGAATAAGCGGTCCCCTGCCCAAAAGGGCGTCACTGGGGCAATACAGTCACCAGCCAGTTCGCCTGTCCGTCGTCGCACAACCGCCTGGCCACGCAAAAGGCCTGTGTTGTCGTCGGGAGCAAGGGATGGTGGGGGAAGACAGCGTCAAACCGGGGGGCTCACGCGGCTTGAAGCACTACAGTTCGGCAGCCCGCTTGTAGGCCTGTGCAGCGGCGGCCTCGTCGCCGCGCTGCTCGGCCAGCACGGCCAGCGCCCGCCAGGCCTTGCGGTGCAGGCCTGCATCCTGCAGGGCCATGGCGGCGCGCGACAGCAGTTGCTGGGCCTTGCCCCAAAGCTGCAGGCTCAAGCAGGCCATGCCGGCCAGGTACTGCAGGTTGGCATCGCGCGGGTAGGCCTGCTGCGCCGCCTCAATGCGCGCCAGCCAGGTGGCATCAATCGAATCCAGGCCGGCTTCCAGCACACCAATAAGCTTGATACGCAGGTTGTCGCCTATGCTGGAGCCCGGCTGCGTCATGCGGTCCCACACCTGCAGCAGCCAGCTGCGGGCCAGTTCGACATCGCCATTCAGGGCCATCAGGCGCGATGCGGCATGCACCACCAGTTCGGGCATGGCGCGTTCGCTTTCATCCAGTGAAGCCCACGCTTGCTGAAGCTGCGCCGGGTCATGCGCATCATTGAGCAGTTCCAGCGCCAGGCCACGCACAATGCTTTGCGCCGCGGCTGCGGAGAACGCACGATGCTTGGCCAGCAGGCGTGCGGTTTCCAGCGCCGGCAAGGTCTGTTTCAGCTGCCGGGTTGCACGCAGTTTCATGCGCAGCGCCAGGGTGCGGCGTGCGGCGCCCTGCGGCAACTGCGTCAACCAGTCAAGCGCGGCACCGGCATCGCGGTCGTCCAGCGCCCAGCGCGCGGCGCGGAACTGCACGCCTTCGCGCACTTCCTGCGCATGACGCGGGGCAGAGCTTTGCAGCGCCGACTGCAGGTGCTGCTCCCGCAAGGTCCGGTTCTGCAGCGATTGCGCGCTTTCGGCCACCAGCAGGTGCGCCAGCGACTGCAGCTGGCTGGAGCGGGCAGCGCTGTGGCCGGTCACCTGGCCTGAGTGTTCGGTGAGCTGGCCCAGGCTTTTTTCCTGTGCCAGCGCGTTTTGCGCCGACTTGGTGGCGCGGATGTAGCGCCCTGCAAGCTGGTGCGCCAGCGCGTCCATGAGGGCGCCGTACATGGCACGCTCTTTTTGCTGGGCACGCCAGCGCCTGGCTTCCAGTGGCAGCGAAAACACGGCGGACAGCGCACGCAGGGCCACGTACAGCAGCGTAAACAGCCCTGCCAGCAGCAGCACCGTCAGGTTGAACGAAATATCTATCCTGTGCGGCGGCCAGAAGATGGTCACCACGGCCTGGTTGTTGCCCGCGAACAGGGCACTCGCAGCAGCCACGGCAAAGAGGGCCAGGAGCCAGAAAGCGGCGCGCATGATTTGCCTCCTGCCCTTTTAGCGGCCAGCGGCCGCCGTGGCCAATGCGGCCATGGTGTTGTCAAGGCGCGGCATTTCACTGGTTTTGAGCTGGCCCTGCACCTGTTGCAGCAACTGGACCGCGGTCTGGGTCTTGCGCGATGCGGGGTCAAAGTACTTGCCCAGCCAGGCGCTGGCGTTGGCCAGGTCGCTGCGTGCGGTCTCCGTCTGGCGCGACAGCAATCCCAGGCGCGCATTGAGCAGCCTGAGCTTGAGGTTTTCACGCATGAAAACGGCCTGCTCGGGCGCCATCAGCGCCGCCTCGGGCTGGTCGATGCGGCTCACGCGCAACAGGCGACGGGCCTCCTCGCGCACGCTGTCCAGAAAGCGCTGCAGCCAGGCATGCAGCACCTGCCGGTCAAACATCTGCGCGAAGGTTTTTTCGTCCTGGGCGGCGCCTGCTTTGGCAGCGGGTGCGGCAGGCGCCGGAGCTGCGCTTCGAGGCGTGGTGTTCATGGCATTGGCAATCGGCAGATCGTCCACCAGCCGGCTCAACTCGTCGAGCTTGATCAGCAGGACCGGCACATCGGTCAGGCTGGCCGCCCGGACGCGGTCCAGGTCCTTGGCAATCGCACGCTGCAGGGGATTCAGGCGCGGCTGGGCCGCGCGCGACAGGCGCAGGTCAGCCGACTTCAGCGCGGCCACCATGGGTTCGACACTGCCGGTAAGCTGCGCCTGCTGCTGGGCCAGCCGCAGCCCGGACTCGATGTCCACCACCAGGTTTTCGTCCCGCGAGCGGGACAGGCTTTGCATCAGTTCTTCAAGTTGCGTGCGTTGCAGGCTGACCTCACTGATGCGGGTTTCCTGGATTGCCAGCCGCGCCGCCAGCTCGCGCGTGCTGTCCTGGGCCGCCCTGGCCAGGGTACGCGCCTCTATCGCCTGGGCGCCCGAATCGGTGCTGCGGCGGGCCAGTTCTTCCTGGATGTTGCCCAGCTTTTGCCACAACAGCCCGGTGGCGAACAAGCCGGCCACAACAAGTGCGGCAAGCAGCAAGGCCCACTTGACGGGAATCTGTAATACGCCCGGAGCAGCCGCCGGTACGGGCACGTTGTCGGGCGCAGGCAAAGTAGCGGGAAGGGGCGGAACTGTTGGACTGTCGCTCATGAATAACCTGATTCTATCGAGCGCAGGCTGCCCAGGATGTCCTTCAAGGCCGGACGTGACTCCACAACAACACCCCAGCCGGCGGCCCGCACGGTTTCGGCGATGCGCGGGTGCGTAGCCACGGCCCGGGCGCGGCTCCAGTCCAGCGCCGGCAGGCCGTGCGCACCAAGCAGGTTGGCCACGGCCTCGGAACTGCTGAACAGCCAGACCGAACCGTCAGCGCTGGCGGCTTGCGCCAACCGGACCTGCGCCATGTCCAGCTGCGGGGCACGGCGTTCATACACACTGAGCACATCCACGCTGGCACCGGCGGCCTGCCACTGGCGCATCAGCCAGTTGCGCCCCGGCGAGCCCGGCCCTTCGCCCGGTGCGCCCAGGCTTTGCCCGCGCACCAGCAGCACCCGTCGGTCCTGCCAGTCGCGCCGGCCAATGACCTCCCACAAGGCTTCGGAATCAAACTGCAGGGCCGACTCCGGCGGCACGTCCAGCTGGCTGGCGGGAACGCCCACTGCCAGCAATGCCGCAGCCGTACCCGGGCCAGGCGCCATCACGCGCAGGCCTGGCGGCACCATGGCCTGCCCCATTTTTGCTACGCTATTTATAGCTGACTGCGCACATGTATCAATGGCTACAGGCATTTTTCGCCTGAAAAAATGCTCCACGGCGTTGCCACTGACAAACATGCAGGCGGTGTAGCTGTCCAGCTCGTTCCAGGCTTGCTGCAAGGCCGCGACCTCGGTGGTAGCCGAAGCCGGGGCAATTTCAATCAGGGGCAAGGCCTCAGTCTTGAATCCACCTTGTTGCAACTGTTGCACCCAGTGCTGCGCATCATGGGCGGGCCGGGTCACGATGACGCGGACTCCACCCACGCTGTTCACGGCATCCACGGCGTCACGCGCCAGGCGCTGCGGGCGGATTTGCGGCCCAGACCGCTCCGCCGGCACGTAACTGGGCAGCCACAGCTTCGCCCAGGGCTTCGGCTTCCTCGAAATTGCGCACTATTGCCGTTTTTTGCGCATGGACAAGGGGTTTGGGCGCCAGGCCAGAACCTTCTTCGGCACTCGCCGGATCGCCCCAGGCCGCATAAAGCTGCATGCCTTGTGCGCCAGGCCCTTGTGTAAAAGCCGCCAGCGGCATGGAACAACTGCCACCCATGGCCCGTGAAACTGTCCGCTCGGCCGTCACGGCCAGCCAGGTCGGCTTGTCGGCCAGCGTGGCCAACGCCTCAACAAGGTCGGCCCGGTCCGCGCGCACTTCAATGCCCAAGGCACCCTGGCCCGCTGCGGGCAGCATGTCGGCCTGCGCAAAAACACTGCGAATCCGCGATTCAAGCCCCAGCCGCTTGAGGCCGGCGGCTGCCAAAACGATGGCATCGTACTGGCCCTCGTCAAGCTTGCGCAAGCGGGTGTCGAGGTTGCCGCGCAGGGGTTCTATCTTCAGGTCGGGCCGCAAGGCCTTGAGCAGCACCAGGCGCCGCAGGCTGGAAGTGCCGACGACGGCACCCTGCGGCAAGTCAGTCAGTGTTGCAAACCGGTTGGAGACAAAGGCATCGTGCGGGTCTTCGCGCTCCAGCACACAGGCCAGGGCAAAACCTTCGGGCAAATCCATGGGCACGTCTTTCAGCGAATGCACGGCCAGGTCGGCGCGGCCTTCGGTGAGCGCAACTTCCAGTTCCTTGACAAACAGGCCCTTGCCGCCAACCTTGCTGAGGGAGCGGTCCAGGATCTGGTCACCCTGGGTGGTCATGCCCAGCAACTCGACCTGCCAGCCCAGGCGAGACTCGAGCAAGGCCTTGACATGCTCGGCCTGCCACAACGCAAGACGGCTTTCGCGGGTGGCGATCACCACTTTTTTGGCTGTTTTTTCAGCCGTTTGAAACTCTGCAGACACTGGTAACCTGTTCGTAATCCTGAGGGAAAGGTAATGCTAGCATGCGAGCTTCAGAATTAGAGGGCCACGATGGTTACTTCCGCGCGCGTCAAAAAGAACAATGATCCTGTCCAGGAGGCTGCCAAAGACAAGACAGCAGGCAAAACCATCGGACGCTCCAGGGACAACGAAAGGCCGTTGGTAGAAGACATCCGCCTGCTGGGCCGCATCCTCGGCGACGTGATCCGCGAGCAGGAAGGTGTGGCAGCCTATGAGCTGATCGAACAGGTGCGCAAGCTTTCGGTGGCTTTTCGCCGCGACGCCGACCAGGAAGCTGACAAGGCCCTGAAAAAGCTGCTGAAAAGCCTCACAGGCGACCAGACCGTCAGCGTGATCCGCGCCTTTACCTATTTCAGCCACCTGGCCAACCTGGCCGAAGACCGCCACCACATCCGTCGCCGCGCCGTCCACGAACGCGCCGGCGACACCCAGGAAGGCAGCATAGAAGTGGCCCTGGCCCGCCTGCGCTGGGCGGGAATAGCTCCCAAAACAATAGCAAACACGCTGGCCCACAGCTTTGTATCGCCGGTGCTCACCGCGCACCCGACCGAAGTCCAGCGCAAAAGCATCCTGGACGCCGAACGCGACATTGCACAACTGCTCACCGCCCGCGACGACATCAAGGCCCTGGCGCTCGCCGTCACCGCAGTCAGTCCGGCACGCGCAGCAAAAGACGCGCTGACGCCGCGCGAGCTGGCGGCCAACGAGGCCCAGTTGCGCGCCCGCGTCATGCAGCTCTGGCAAACGCGCCTGCTGCGCTTTACAAAACTCACAGTGGCCGACGAAATCGAGAACGCGCTGAGTTACTACGAAGCCACCTTCCTGCGCGAAATACCCAAGCTCTACGCCAACCTAGAGCGCGAACTCGGCAACCACGCCGTGCACAGCTTTTTGCGCATGGGCCAGTGGATAGGCGGCGACCGCGACGGCAACCCGAATGTCAGCGCCGAGACCCTCAACTACGCACTGGGCCGGCAAGCCGAAGTCGCGCTGCGCCACTACCTGACCGAGGTGCACTTCCTGGGCGGCGAGCTCTCACTCTCGGCCATGCTGATCGATGTGAGCCCGGCCATGCAGGCGCTGGCAGAAAGCTCACCCGATACCAATGAACACCGCCAGGATGAACCCTATCGCCGCGCCCTGACCGGCGTGTATGCGCGGCTTGCCGCAACACTCAAGAGCCTGACCGGCGGTGAGGCCGCGCGCCATGCCGTGGCACCGCAAAACGCCTATGCCAATTCAGAAGAGTTTCTTGCAGACCTGCGCACGATTGATGCGTCCCTGCGCGCAAACCACGGCGAAGCGCTGATTGCCCAGCGCCTGCACCCGCTGATACGCGCTGTTGATGTGTTCGGTTTTCACCTGGCCACCGTCGATTTGCGCCAAAGCTCCGACAAACACGAAGAAGTCGTGGCCGAGCTGCTGGCGGTGGCGCGCATTGAACCCGACTACGCGAGCCTGCAGGAAACCGCCAGGCGCGCGCTGCTGATACGCCTGCTGAACGACGCCAGGCCCTTGCGTGTGGTCGGCACGGCCTATTCGGCGCATACACAGGGCGAGCTGGCAATCTTTGAAGCCGCGCGCACGGCGCGTGCGCGTTTCGGCAAGGAAGCAATCCGCCACTACATCATCAGCCACACCGAAACCGTGAGCGATTTGCTGGAAGTGCTGCTGCTGCAAAAAGAAGTCGGCCTGATGCATGGCATCCTCGAAGACCCCCACGCTGGTCACTCCGTGTACGACGCTGCCCCCCGAGGGGGCGGTCGCGCCTTGGGGCGGCCCAGCGGCGCGACGGACAACGGTGCCACCAACGACCTGATCGTGGTGCCGCTGTTTGAAACCATTGAGGACCTGCGCAATGCCGCCCCCATCATGCGCGAGTTCTATGCCCTGCCCGGAATTGCGCAACTCGTGCAGCGCAGCGGCGCCGAGCAGGACATCATGCTGGGTTACTCCGACAGCAACAAGGACGGCGGCATCTTCACCAGCAACTGGGAACTGTACCGCGCAGAAATTGCGCTGGTCGAGCTGTTTGACCAGCTGGCGAACTCAAACAACATCCAGTTGCGCATGTTCCACGGCCGCGGCGGCACCGTGGGCCGCGGCGGCGGCCCGAGCTACCAGGCCATCCTGGCGCAGCCACCGGGCACGGTACGCGGGCAAATCCGCCTGACCGAACAGGGCGAAGTGATTGGCTCCAAGTACGCCAACCCCGAGATTGGCCGGCGCAACCTTGAAACGCTGGTCGCAGCCACGCTGGAAGCGACACTGCTGCAACCCACCAAACCCGCGACCAAGGATTTTTTGCAGGCCGCGGCCGAACTCTCCCAGGCCAGCATGGCCGCCTACCGCGCGCTGGTCTACGAGACCCCGGGCTTCACCGAATATTTTTTCAGCGCCACGCCTATCCGCGAGATTGCAGAACTCAACATCGGTTCGCGCCCGGCGTCCCGCAAGGCCACGCAAAAGATTGAAGACCTGCGTGCGATTCCCTGGGGCTTCAGTTGGGGCCAGTGCCGGCTGACGCTGCCCGGCTGGTACGGTTTTGGCTCCGCCGTTGAGCAATTGCTCAGCCGGGGCGGTTCAAGCGCCAGTCGCAAGGAAGCGCTCAGCCGCCTGCAAAAAATGTACAAGCAATGGCCCTTCTTTCGCACGCTGCTCAGCAACATGGACATGGTGCTGGCCAAAAGCGACCTGGCGCTGGCTTCGCGTTATGCAGAATTGGTGGCCGATGCCCGGCTGCGCAAAAAGATCTTCAGCGCGATAGAGGCCGAGTGGCACCGCACCGTGGAAGCACTGGCCTTGATCACGGGGGAAAAAACCCTGCTGGCCGGCAATGCGGCGCTGCAGCGCTCCATTCGCCACCGTTTCCCCTACATAGACCCGCTGCACCACCTGCAGGTCGAGCTGGTGCGGCGTTACCGCGAAGGCCAGGCGGATGATCGCGTGCAGCGCGGTATCCACATCTCGATCAACGGGATTGCGGCGGGATTGCGTAACACAGGTTGAGATTGCTACAAATTCAATAGCTTCCTGCGCTCATTTGCCAATATCAGGAAGCACTTTCGCTCATCGAGTTTCGGATACTCCCTAGGATACGAACTCAATAGGCAAAGACTCGAAAGACCGCTCCGGGCCCGTGCTGCATGGAAACGCATTCGGCGCATCTGGATCAGGCTGCCTAACAGGTGGTAACGCCTGATTTGCGACCCGTTATCGGCCACTCGAGCCCAGCCTGACGGGCTCGTGCACTGTGCAGGGCGTCGGGTTTGCAATCCGACCGCGTCACCCAAGTAGCCATCGAGCCCGAAACTCGGGTTCGCTTGCGACCACCAATCAGCATTTCATTATCCCGGCAAAGACAGTCCAGAATTTTCTTTACAAAACTTCGAGCCAAAAGCGCATTGTTTTGTTTAGGGATTTACGTTAGAAAGGTTGCTACGCCAGATATTGATCTGGCGTAGCCATCTTGTCTTTGCACTCCAGGCGCAGGAGGATCAAGAACCAGACCATATCAGGCAGCGAGTTGTTTCAGTTTCATTTCTCCGTAGCCACGGGGGATGCATTTCGATTGGAAAACACGATGAATGAAAAACCAGCCGACCTCAACAAGCGGCGCAACTTCCTCAAACAGGTGGCAGGCGCGACAAGCGCATTGCCTTTCGGCCAGGGTCTGGTAGGCGGCATTGCGGCGACATCGCTGGCGGCGAACGCGCAAGCTCCCGGGGCCGCGGCGCCGCCGGCTGCCAGCCCGGTTGTCGGTTATGTCTGCTTCAGCCAGGACGAGGCGGCTTTTGTCGAGACCATGGTCAACATCATGTGCCCGGCAGACGAGTTCACCCCCAACGGTGTGGATTGCGGCCTGCCCATCTACATCGACCGGCAACTGGCCGGAGACTTCGGGCGGGGTTCAAAGCGCTATAGCCATGGCCCCTGGCAACAGGGCAAACCACAGCAGGGTTATCAACTGCCAATGACGCCCGAGCAGCATTTCAAGGTCGGCATCGAGGCTGCAAACAAGGCGTGCGTGGCGAAATACGGCAAACCGTTTGACCAGGTGGCGGCATCTGATGGCAATGCCTTTCTGAATGACCTGGCAGCAGGCAAAGTGAGTGATCCGCGCCTGCCGATGGATGCCTGGTTCAACGAACTGATGTATCCCCTGTTCACGCAGGCCTGTTTTGCCGACCCGATTTATGGCGGCAACTACAACAAGGTTTTCTGGAAGATGGTTGGTTACCCGGGCTTGCCGGCCACCAACACCGTCAACATGGTCCAGTACCGCGGCAAGCCATTTCCCGGTGCCAAGGATCCCAAATCCATGGCCGACTTTAGTTAGGAAGACCAGATCATGATCAAAAAACTTCCCAACAAGACGGTGGTGATGGTGGGCGGCGGTTTGACGGCCGCTCTGGCTGCCCGCCAATTGACCAATCACAACATTGATGTCCTGGTGCTGGAGCGCGGGGGCGACCACACCAATGGCGCCGAGGCCAAATTGCCTACGCAACGCGACGAACTTCGCTGGGACGTCCGGCAGGGCCTGGTACAGGACTGGTCTGTGCAGACCTATACGTTGCGCTATAACCGCACGGAAACCGCATTGCCCGTTCGCTGGATGGAAGCATTCCTGCCGGGTGAAGGTCTGGGTGGGGCTGCCAACCACTGGAATGGCCATACGTGGCGCTGGTCCGAATACGAACCCCAGATTCGCACGCGCAATGAAACCCGCTATGGCAAACAGGCCATCCCCAAGGATGTGCCGCTCCAGGACTGGGGAACCACCTACGCAGAAATGCGCCCTTACCACGAGCTGTTTGAAAAGCTGTTTGGCCTGGCCGGCAAGGCCGGCAATATCCAGGGAAAAATCCAGGAAGGCGGCAATCCTTTCGAGGCGCCTCGGGATGGCGAGTTTCCACAAAAACCTCTGGAGTTCACGGAGGCCGGCCTGGTTTTCAAAGCCACGGCCGAGCGCATGGGCTACAAGCCCTTTCCGACACCGGCGGCCAACTCATCCGGCGCCTACACCAACCCCGATGGACAAAAGCTCGGGGCCTGCCAGTACTGCGGCCACTGCGAGCGCTTTATCTGCGAAGCCAAGGCCAAGGCGTCTCCCGAAGTCCTGCTCTATCCCATGCTGAAGGCGCGCAAGAACTTTGAGGTGCGCCTTCGTTGCCACGTCCTCGGCTTGACCTATGACCGGGCAGGGAAGAAAGTCACGGGTGTGCATTATGTCGACCTGCAAACGGGTCAGGAATACGAGCAACCGGCCGATGTGGTGATGCTGGGCGCGTTCACGATGACCAACACCAAACTGTTGCTGACCAGCAAGATCGGCAAACCCTACGACCCGGCAAGCAACACCGGCGTGGTGGGCAAGAACTTCTGCTATCAGGCCAACTCGGGCGTGTCCCTGTTCATGAAGGACAAATGGTTCAATCCTTTCATGGCCACCGGCAGCACGCAGGTTTACCTGGACGAGTTCAACAACGACAACTTCGATCACTCAGGACTTGGCTTCCTCGGCGGCGGCGGGATTGGCGCCAGCATGTTCGGCGGGCGCCCCATCAATACACGCAGGGTTCCGCCCGGCACACCGCGCTGGGGAACGGACTGGAAACGCGCCAACGCGCAGTGGTATGCCCACTCGATGGCCCTGGGCATCCAGGGAAGTTGCTACCCTCACCGTGAAAACTATATCGACCTGGACCCGAACTACCAGGATGCGTATGGCCAGCCCCTGATACGCATGAATTTTGACTGGCGCGACAACGAATTAAAAATGTCCAGCTATGTGACCCAGAAGATGGCCGACATTGCCAAGGCCGTGGGCGCGGATATCGTGGGGCCCGCCACCCCGCTGAAGGCGCCGTTTGATACGCGCGTCTACAACTCCACGCACATCACCGGCGGCACCATCATGGGAAAAGATCCGCGCACCAGCGTGGTCTCACCGCATTTGCAGCATTGGGATGCGCACAACCTGTTCATTGTGGGGGCCTCGGTGTTCACGCATAACGCAGGTTACAACCCGACAGGGCCGCTCGCTGCGCTGGCCTTGCGTGTGGGCGACGATATAGCCACCTATGTTCAACGCCCCCGGATGCTGTGAAAACCTGCAGAATTTCAAGGAAGCCAGATATGAAAATCAATCAATCATTCAGGGTTCTCGTGGCCAGCGTCCTTGGCGGCGCCTTTGGGCTCGCCATGGGTTCGGCGCAGGCGCAAGATGTTAGTGCCGGAAAGCAGGTCTTCACGCAATGCGCGGCCTGCCACTCGATCGACGGCAGCAATGGCGCCGGGCCGAGCCTGCAAGGCGTGTTCGGGCGCAAGGTGGGAAGCTTTCCGGGTTTTCGTTTCAGCCGTGCGATGAAGGGCAACGGCAAGACCTGGGATGACAAGATGCTTGAAGCCTACCTCGCCGAACCCCAAAAAGAGGTACCGGGAAATGTGATGCCCTTTTCAGGCATTCCAGATGCCAAGCAACGCGCTGACCTGATTGCCTACCTTAAAACCCTGAAGTGACCCAGAAACAGTCAGGAAGGTCCACTACCGTTTTTTGCAGTTGTGGCCTCCTGAACATTCCCATGCCGGGCCGACAAGGCCTTGTTCCGTTTCCAAATCATTAGTAAACACGAAGACGAAGCGCAGACAGTACAAACGTAGGGCCAGCGAAGCCGACAAAGTGCACAGATGGTTTGGAAGTGGAATTACCATTGGGGCATGAAAACAAGCTACATCCTCGGCGCCATCCTCGCCTGCAGCGTCATCGGAACCTTCGTTGGCGCCCGCACAGCAAAAACCGTACTCCTGGTACTGTCAGGCGCACTTTCCCTTTATGGCCTGTTTCGCCTGTTGGGTTAAGAGCATTGCCAGATCTTGCTATCTGGCGTAATCGCGCAGCCAGTCCGCGCAGGCTTTTGAATCTGTCGTTGGCCAATAAACCGTTGCAGTGGTATCGCCGCGTTTCAGGTCTACGCGCACGTGCGGCCAGTCCGGCTCGGCCTGTGCTGCCTGCACTTGCGGTGCCGGACTGAAGAGCCGGGACAGCCAGCTGCGTTTTATGCCGGACGGCCGATGCCTGACCAGGTCGCCGCCAGCGGTCGTACTGGCCATTTCAGGCGCCTGCATGTCGAGCGTTGGAACGGCACCAGCTTCCTGCGACGGGGCAATGTCATCGCATGCCGGCTGCTGGTCAGCAGGCGCCAGCCGCGCTGCGAGGTTGACACCGAACTCGTCCCACATGCGGTCCGCCTTGGTCTTCATCACGCTCAGGCCAAACGTACCCAGCCGGCCCAGCACATCGACCTTGATTTTCATGCGCAGTTCGGTCTGGCCGTCGGGAAGTTCACTGAGGAATATCTCGCTGACCTGTTTGAGTGAGCTGGCGACCGAGGCATCCTCGCCCGTGCCTTCGCTGCGCAGGTAAAAAGGTGGCCGCGTCTCGACGATGGTGGTCTTGATCTTGAAACGTGCACTGATGAAAGCGATCTTGACATGCATTTCAGCCAGGTACTCGACGTCGCTGACAACGTCAATCGACTTCATTCCCGGCACACACGATCCCATGACCGTGGGGTCAAGCAGCAGCGCCCAGACTTGCGCCGGGGGCGCAGCCACGGTCAGTATTTTTTCAATTTCCATTCATCTTCTCCGCAGCCGCCATGACTGATTCCACAATTTGCGTATAGCCGGTGCAGCGGCACAAGTTGCCGCTGAGTCCGGCGCGAACCTCGTCTTCACTTGGGTGAGGATTCTTTTTCAGCATCGCGCAGGCGGTGATTAAAAAACCGGGCGTGCAGTAGCCGCACTGCAGCCCGCCCAGTTCCATAAAACACTGCTGCAGCGGGTGCAGGCTATCGCTGGTGCCCAGCCCTTCCACCGTGGTGACGGCAGCGCCGTTGGCCTGGACTGCAAGCGACAGGCAGGACTTGACGACTTCGCCGTCCACCAGCACTGAACAGGCGCCGCAGGTGCCGGTTTCGCAGCCGCGTTTGGTCCCGGTCAGGTTGAGGTCGTCGCGAATGAAGTCACACAGCAATCGCCGCGACGGGACCTGCAGGCTGTGCGCGTCGCCATTGACGCGGATGTTGATGGGGTGCGTGCTCATTGTGGTGTCCTCAGTTTGCCGGCAGGCCGAACAGGCTGGCGATGCTGCGCCGGGTGACCACCCGGACCATGTCGCGCCGGAAGTCCGCGCTGCCACGCTGGTCGGAAAGGGTTTCAATGTCTGTTGCCACCATGTCGGCCGCTTCGGCAGCGACTTCGAGCGTGATGGTTTTCCCCGCCAGAAAAGCTTCGGCGCGGGGTGCCCGTGTGGGTATGGTGGTGGATGCACCAACCACCAGCCGGGCCTGCAGGCAGTTTGCACCGCTGCGCCTCGTCATCAGCGACAGGTTGACCAGCGGCCGGTGTTCTGCGGCCGTCCGGCGAAACCGGGTGTACAGGCCCTCACTGTCTGCAGCTTGCACCGGCACAAGGATTTCAAGCAATAGTTCGTCGGGTTCGAGCGCGGTCGTGTAGTAGTCGACCAGGAATTCTTCTATGGACAAAACCCTTTCGCCGCGCGCGCTGCCCAGCACCACCTGGGCGCCCAGCGACATCAGGCAGCCCGGCGGGTCGGTCGCCGGGTCGGCATAACAGAGGTTGCCGCCTATCGTGCCCTGGTTGCGCACCTGCGGATTGGCAACCCGCGAGGCCATCGATGCCAGCATAGGGTAGTGTTGTTGCACCAGCGCCGAGCGTTCGACATCGCTGTGTTTTGCCAACGCGCCGATTCGCAGGCCCTTGGCTGCATCAAACTCGATGCCGCGCAGGCGGTCTATCTTTGCCAGCGAGACCACATGCGTTGGTGTGGCCATGCGTTGCCGCATGGCCAGCAGCAAGGCCGTGCCTCCGGCCATCAGCCGGCAGTCATCGCCAACTTCGGCCAGGATTCGGCTGGCTTCTGCAACAGAGGCCGGTTCGAGAAATTCAAATTCACGCATGCCGCGCTCCTTCAGGCAGGGCTTGCCGGTTTGCACGCAACGCGGCCAGGATTTTTTCCGGCGTGATGGGCAAGTCGTTGATGCGTATGCCGATGGCGTTGTACACCGCATTGGCAATGGCCGGTGCACCCGGCAGGATGGCGGTCTCGCTGGCCCCCTTGGCGCCATACGGCCCATTCGGGTCATGCGACTCCACAAGGCCGCCCCGGAACATGGGCACGGCATCGGCGGTGGGCATGGTGTAGTCGGCAAAATTGCCGTTCATCAAACGCCCGCCTTCAAGCTGCAGCTGCTCGTACAGGGTCCAGCCGATGGCCTGTGCCGTTGCGCCATTGGTCTGGCCGTGGATGGCTTGCGGGTTGAAGGCCCTGCCACAGTCGTCTGCGACATAGCTGTCGACCACGGTTACTTGCCCGGTCTCCATATCCACCTCGACCTCAACGGCTTGCGCGGCGAATGAATACGCCGGGGCGATGTTGCCGTAATAGTTGGCGTCGTGCATGACGGTGTTGGCATCCCAGGTGGCACTGACCTGCAGGCCCTCGCCGCCGTGTCGCCAGATGTGCTGCCGTGCCGCATCGGCCAGGCTGGTTTTTTTGTCGGGCTCACCGATGACGCTAATCCCCGCATCGCTGATTTCAAGCTGGCTGGCATCCACCTTCAGGATGCCGGCCGCGACTTCAAACAGCTTTTCGCGCGCTTGCCGCGCCGCCAGAATCGCCGCATTGCCCGCGACGATGGTGACGCGCGACGCCAGCGAGCCAATACAAAACGGCGAGCTGTCAGTATCCGGTGCCAAGACGTGTACATGTGCCAACGGGATGTTCAGCTCATGCGCCACGACCTGGCTGAGCATGGTCATCGCGCCCTGGCCCATGTCACATTCGCTGCTGTGCACGACCACACGGCCATCTTCATTGACCTTGAGCCCCACCGTGGAGCCATCCCAGTTGCCTATGGTGCGGTTGCCGCTGACATGCATGGCAGCGGCCATGCCCACACCGCGGCGCTTTGCTCCGGGTGCTGGCGTTTGTTTGCGCTTGACCTGCCAGCCTATTGCCGCGGTCGCGCTGTCCATGCACTCCTTCAGGCCGGTGCTGCCTATCTGCCAGCCGTGCACCGACACCTCGCCGGCACCGATGGCATTGCGTTTGTGTATATCCACCGGGTCCAGTTGCAGCATGCCCGCCATCATGTCTATGTGGCTATTCAGGGCAAACAGCATTTGGGTTCCACCAAACCCGCGAAACGCGCCGTGCGGCGGGTTGTTTGTATAAACCAGGCTGGCGTGCGAGCGCACGTTCTTCAGGCGGTGCATGTTGTCGCTGCGCATCGCGCTGACGTGTATCACCTCAGCCGTCAGCCCGCTGTAGGCGCCGCACTCGGCAACAATGCGCACGTCCTTGGCAACGATCAGGCCGTCCCTGGTCATTCCCAGCTTGAGGGTGATCTGCTCCGGCAGGCTGGAGCAGCAGGCCTGAAAGTCCTCCAGCCGGTTGTTGACCAGCCGTACCGCTGAGCCGGTCTTGACGGCGAGCAGGCCGGCAATCAGGTTGTTGGCGTCTTCCACCAGCTTGCCGCCAAAGCCTCCGCCCGTCGTAGCCTGGATGACACGAACGCTGCTGACAGGCCTTTCCAGTGCCGAGGCCAGCCGCGCGCGCGCAAGAAACACCGACTGCGTCGAGGTCCACACCACCAGCCGCCCTTCGGCGTCAATCATGGCCACGGTGCCCATGGGCTCAAGGTAGCCCGGGTACTGCGCGTGGGTGTTGTAAGTGGCTTCGTAAACAACATCTGCAGTTGCAAAGCCGGCATCGACACTGCCGCGCTCGAACTGGATCTCGTGCGAAATATTGTTGCGCCCCAGGTGTATGCCGGGCGTGCCTTCTGCCATGGCCGCCTCGGGGCTCAGGACTGCGGGCAATTCTTCGTAGTCAACGCGGATCAGGTCAAGCGCGTCGCGTGCGATTTCTTCCGTGATGGCCGCTACGGCAGCAACCTCCTCACCGGCAAAAATCACCCGGCCTTCGGCCAGTATGCGGCGTTCCTTATGGCTCACACCCCACATGGTTTTGGGCGCGTCCGCACCGGTCAGGACGGCCTTGACGCCGGGCAGGGCAAGCGCCGCAGACACGTCGATATTGACAATGCGTGCATGCGGGTAGGGGCTGCGCAGGACCTTGCCATGCAGCATGCCCGCCACCTTGATGTCACCGGCATATTGGGCGCGGCCAAGAACCTTCGCGCGCGCCGTGACCTGCGGCACCGAAGTGCCCAGTGTGGATAAATTTCTGGCGTCCATCGCTGGACCCGGCGCGTCGCGTTTCATGCTTTTATTCGGCGGTGATGCCAAGTTCGCGGATGACTTTGCCCATGACCTCGAAGTCCGATGCATTGGTTTTGCCAAGCACATCCGGCGCGCCACCGACGGGGAGCGCCCCAAAGACTGCAAGCTTTTCAACGACCTCGGGCATTTTGACGATTTCGTTCAGGTTGCTATTGAGCAGCCTGACCACGTCGGCCGGTGTGCCTTTGGGGGCAAAAAAGCCATTCCAGGCACCGACGATCACGTCCTTGTAGCCAAGCTCCACCAGGGTAGGGATACCAGGAGCCAGCGGCGAACGTTTGGCATCACCGATGGCCAGTGGTATCAGACGGCCCGTGCTGGTGTACTGGCTGACTGCACCCAGGGTGACCCATGCGGTGGGTACATGGCCTGCAACCACGTCGGTGACGGAAGGCCCGACACCGCGGTAGGGAATGTGCGTGATTTTTACGTTGGCGGAGCGGTTCAGCCATTCAGCGGCAACATGCATGGGCGAGCCGGCGCCCGGGGTGGCATAACTGAGCGGTTTGCCGGATTTGGCAACAGAGATCATCTCCGGGATGTTCTTGAAGCCCGCATTGGGATTGGCCACCAGCACCAGGGGCTGAACGGCGGTTTTGATGATGGGTTCAAAACCGTTCAACACGTCGTAGCTGCTGCTTGGGGCAAGCTTGAGCACCATGGGAGCGGTGGTGAAGGGATTGGGTGTGAACAACAGCGTGTAGCCGTCCGGCAATGCCCGTCCCACATAGGAATTGCCCAGGGTACCGCCGGCACCGGGCTTGTTCTCGATCACCACGGTTTGTTTCAGGCGCTGCGACAGCTTGTCCGCAAAGAGGCGCGCAATCGCGTCGGTGTCACCACCAGGCGGATAGGCCACCACCACGGTAATCGGCTTGGACGGATAGGACTGCGCAAATACCGGGCCGCCGCTCAGGGCGGCAATGGCAATGCCTGTAGTACATAACGCTTTAAAAATCTTTTTCATCATGGAACTCCTGGTGGGCCACCCTTTTCCCGACGGTTCGGAAAAGAGTCGCAGGCGGGGCATGTTCTTGAATCCGTCTACGGCTTGACGCCTTTTGGGGCACGTTTCAAACAGTGGGCGAATGCTAAATCTCTTTGTTGATCGATCAACTTGCTGTAACTACTTATTTACTTTTTTTATTTTTGAAATTTATTTTCAATAACTCAAAAAATTGACATGTGCCGCTTATGAAACAATGCGTGGCCTTGCCCCACAAGACCCGGGCAACCAAAAGACAGGAAGCCATGACCCGCAAGAAGACATCACCAGAATCCCCGACAGCGTCTTTGCCGGAGACCGATCCCTGGTCCGGCCTGTCCGAAACGGGTGATGGCCTGACGGTTGACAACTTCCTCACGACGTTCATGAGCCAGGTGACCAACGCGCTCAGGCGCTCCATCACGCTGCCGTATGCACAGCAGTTCGACCTGACGATTCCGGAGTGGCGCTTGCTGTCATTGCTGGCCCACGCAAAAAGCCTGCCGTTCGCGGAGCTGGTCCTGCAGTCCACATCCGACAAGGCACTGGTAAGCCGCACCCTGCGTCTGCTCGAAAAACGTGGTTTCGTCGAAATACAGGCAGAAGGCAATACGCCCCGAAAAAGGCTGATCTGTTTTATATCGGCCGCAGGCGAGGCGCTGCATGAAAAAATCATCCCGCTGGCACGCCGCAGCCAGGCCGAGGTCATTCGCATCATGACGCCCGAAGAGCGCCGCGTGGTGTTTCATGCACTGAAGCGTGTGCAGCAAAGCTGCCTTCAAAATGCCGCGACAGACAATATCGGGCTTGACGAGTAAGAGACTGACAAGGATTCGCCAGGCAGCTTCCTATGCCGCTGGCAACAACAAAGCCCGCAGCAAGCAGCAGGACTCGCGGTCCGCCTCGCGATTGCCAACCTGCTCCCTCAGCGCGCCTGAGAACGCCGTGTTGCGGCCGTAGCCTTGGACTCTTCCTGCAACCTCGCCGCGATCGCTACAGCGATATCCACCATTCGATGCATGTGCTGCTTGGCAAAATGATCTGCAGCAGTGGGATCGCCATTGAATACCGCCCGCGCAATATCCAGGTGATCAGACATATTGCGCTCCCAGTGCGCATGGCTGAGGTCCCTGAAGTAAATCGTATGCAGGATGGGAAAATTGGATTGATCCAGTAGTTCACCGATGTCCGCAATCCCGGACATTTCGTTGATGGCCCGATGGAAGCGACCATTCTCGCGACGATGATTCCCCTCGGAATCACGCGACCGCTGCTCCTCGATTTCGTCGAGAAGGGTTTGCATGATGGCCTTGTTACCCTGCAAGTGCACCCGCTCAGCGGCCCCCCTGGCACCAAGGCCGGAGATCACCTCCCGGATGCGGAACTGGGCAACGATTTCATCCCGGTTCGGCGTCGCCACTGTCGCACCCCGGTTCGGCTCAATACGGATGAAACGGTTGATCTCAAGCCGACGCAGCGCCTCACGCACAGAACTGCGACTCACCCCCAGATCCTGGGTGAGCTCAGCCTCAACCAGGCGCTGACCCGGACGGTATTCGCCATCCACAATGCGGCGCGCAATCTCACTCAGCACGTAGTCGGCAACGCTGCCGCTTGGCCCATCTCGCAACGTTACCGGCTTATAGAAGGGAACAAGTGACTCTCTGGTGGTTGTCATGTTTTGGGTGTAAATGATTTACCGCAAATTGTCCGACAAAAATATGCGCATGATCTTTTTCTAAATATTTTGATAAGGGTTTTCACTGTTAATTTGTATTAATTTCAAGTTGACCAGAAAAATAATGTCGGACAATAATTGCATATTCATAAGAAATTAACATGAAAAATGCATTCATTGTCCGACAATAAATTGAAAGGGCCAGACTTCCCAGGCAATCTTCGCGGCCAGGAACTTGACCGGAAAATCAAAAACCTGTTGGCAGATTTGTCTGAAGATGTCTCTCTGATCGGTAGTAGCGAGGCTGGGCCAAGGTACTGGCGCGACTGGAATGATGACTATGGCGCTCCCGCGCCCGTTGCCCGGCCGCGCACGCCAGCGGCACTTGTCGAGGTAGTCCGGCGCTTGAGCAAGCTTCACATTCCCATGGTGGCTCAGGGTGGCATGAGCGGGCTGGCAGGAGGCGGCGCCCCGGAGGCGGGCGAAGTGGTGGTGTCAACCGAACTTCTGCGCCAGATTGAGGACGTCGATGTCTTCAGTGGAACCATGACCGTACAGTCGGGCGTGACCTTGCAGGCCGTGCAGGAAGAGGCGGAACGACACGGTCTTTTCTATCCGGTCGATCTGGGTAGCCGCGGCAGCTGCACCCTTGGCGGGAATATTGCAAGCAACGCAGGCGGCAACCGGGTCCTCCAGTACGGCATGACGCGCGCGAGCATCCTGGGCCTGGAAGTGGTTTTGCCCGACGGCACACTGATCTCAAGGCTAAGCCAGGTCGTCAAGGACAACGCAGGCTACGACCTCAAGCACATCTTTATCGGCTCAGAGGGCACGCTGGGCATCGTGACACGTGCCGTCCTGCGCTTGCAGCCGCTGCCAAGAGAACGGGTCACCGTTGCATTGGGCTGCGCCCGACTGGAGCAGGTGCTCAAGGCGCTCGTGGCAGCCAGGCGAAGCTTTGGCCCCGCACTGACCTCGTTCGAGGTCATGTGGCGGGATTTTCACAGCTTCGTCACCAGAGAGCTGGGCATAGGCCGCGACCCTTTCAACGGGGATGCAGAGTTTGTGGTGATTCTTGAGATTTCCTGTTTCGATAGCGACGCTGACCGTGACCGGGCGCGCATCGAAGACGCGCTGGCACACATGTCGGAAGACCTGGGCACGGATCAGGTCGTGATCGCCCAATCGCTGAAGGACGCCGCGGAAATCTGGCGCATTCGCGATGCCTCCGGTGAAGTGGCGCGCATGCTGGGCGAATACCTGTCCTTTGACATAAGCATTCCGACCAGCCGCCTGACGCATGTACTGGGTGTGATTGAAGCAGGACTGCAGGACATTGACCCGGGACTCCGAAAAGTGACCTACGGCCACCTGGGTGACGGCAATTTGCACCTGCTGGTGGCCTGCACGGCGGAATTCATCGAGCCAGTGGAGCGTCTGGTGTACGGCGCCATTGCGGGCATCGGGGGTTCGATCTCCGCTGAGCACGGGATTGGCCTGTCCAGGCGGACTGCGCTTGCGAGCGCATTGCCACGGGCGGAAATTGAAGCCATGCGCCGGATCAAGGCGGCATTGGACCCAAATAACCTGTTTAGCCCAGGCCGCGTACTGGACATGGCCAGGGCATTGAGCCATTAATTTTTTTGACAAAGGAGATACCGGGATGGTTGATATTTTACGAGTGCCTTTCGAGGGGCCCAGTGCCTGGACCCGCGACCAAATGGAACGCAACGCCAATTGGCGCTACACACTCAATGCCGGGGAGGTAGACGAAATACGCAATGCGGTACGCGTTGCTGTCGCAAGCGGTCAGCCCCTTGAGAAAATCACCGCAGCGCATTTTCCCTTGCCCACACTGGGGGCCCGCATCCGCCGCCTGGCGGAAGAACTGGAGAACGGGCGCGGTTTCGAATTATGGAGCGGTCTGCCGGTCCATGAGTGGACGACCGAGGAATTCAGCGTCGCCTACTGGGGACTGGGTCGGCACCTGGGAGAGCCCGTCGTACAAAATGCCCGCGGCGAGCTTTTTGGCCATGTAACGGATACCACCGGCGCGGACCCCCAGACCAACGCCAACTCGCGCTTCTACCACACCAACCATGCCGCGCCATTTCACGTCGACGGAGCCGACATCGTTGGGCTGCTGTGCGTCCGGACCGCGCAGGCTGGCGGGGCCAGCCTGGTTGTCAGCTCCACCAGCATCTACAACAGCTTGCTGCGCGACCATCCTGACCTGATTGAGCTGCTGTACCAGCCGCTGTGGTTCGATCACCGGGGCGAGCGCAACTCGGTCACCGGCCAGCCCTACTGGGTCACGTCTATCGCAGGCTGGACTGGCGAGAAACTCTCCATGATGTACCTGCGTAACTTCATCGAGTCCGCGCAGCGTTACGAAGGCGCGCCACCGCTGACCGACGCGCACCGGAAATTGCTGGAGCTCATTGACAGCTACGCGCAGTCGGAGGAATTGCTCCTTCCGATGGATTTCCAGCCTGGTGATATCCAGTGGCTGAACAATCACGTGACGCTGCACTCCCGAACCGGATTCACCGACTGGGAGGCCCTTGAGCGCAAGCGCTGGCTCATGCGCCTGTGGATCAATCAGTTTGAGCGCGACCGCTTTACCTCAAACTACAAATACCACGGCATCGCTGTGGATGAGCCCTCGAATGCCGCGATCGCCTGAAATGATGAAACAGGTTCAGTTCGACCGCTTCGGGCCACCTGATGTTCTCCGGATGGAGCAGGCGGAGGCGCCGCAGCCCAAGCCAGGCGAGGTCCGGATCAGGGTACATGCAGCCGGCGTCAACCATGCAGATCTGGCACAGCGCCAGGGAACTTACCCGGCGCCTCCAGGGGCATCCAGGGTTCTTGGACTGGAAGTCAGCGGGGTTGTCGACTCGCTGGGAGAAGGTGTTACCTCTCATAGTGTGGGTGAAAGAGTTTGCGCCTTGACGCCTGGCGGCGGATATGCAGAACAGGTTTGCGTGCCTGCCGCGCACTGTCTGCCGCTGCCGCAGGGCTTGAGCTTCGTGCAGGCGGCAGCACTTCCGGAAGCCGCCATGACCGTGTGGAGCAATGTCTTTCAGATGGGACGACTTGCCAGGGGCGAGAGCCTGCTTGTCCACGGCGGTACCAGCGGCATAGGCGCGTTCGCCATCGCCTTGGCCCGCGCCTTCGATCACCGGGTGTTTGCCACAGTGGGCAGCGAAAGAAAGCTGGAGGCGGTAGAAAGCTGGGGCGCCGAGGGCATTAACTATGAGCGCGCCGATTTCTCGGAGCGCGTCCTTGCATTGACCGGCAATATGGGCGTGGATGTTGTTCTGGACATCGTTGGCGGCCCCTATGTCGCCCGTAACCTGGATTGCCTGGCAATGGACGGGCGCATATTGCAGATCGCCTTCCTGGGTGGACCCGAAGCCCCGTTGCGCCTGTTCGAGCTGATGCGCAAACGTGCCGTTCTGACCGGCTCGTTGCTGCGGTCCCGCAGCGACCAGAGCAAGGCAGAGATTGCAGCCGGGCTCAAGAGCCGGGTCTGGCCACTCTTTATCTCGGGGCGTTTGCCCGCGCCGGTGATCGACTCAGTCCATCCCATGGAGGACGTGGCTCGAGCGCATACCCGCATGGAGTCATCCCATCACATCGGCAAGCTCATCCTGGTCTGGGATCGGGAGCTTGCAAACGGCCACCCCACCGCACCGTAAAAGTGCTCTCGAATGCAAGTGCCTGGCATCACGGCTGATGCGAAGCGAAATTTTCATCATCAAACAGGAGATCAAACATGAACGCGAAGTGGACACGCCGAACCTTTCTTGCCGGGTCGGCAGCCCTAGGATCGATGACACTCCCGGGAACTGCCTTTTCCCAGACGGCGGGAGCACCCATCAACATTCTTGTGGGATTTCCGCCAGGCGGCAATGTGGATGCCGTAGCGCGCAACCTGGCCGCAAGCATGCAAACAGCCCTGAACCGATCCGTCGTGGTGGACAACCGGCCCGGCGCTGGCGGCCAGATCGCCATGCAGGTCCTGGCGCGCGCACCGGGCGACGGCCGCATGCTGATGCTCTCCAACGAGCATGCGGTATCCATCATTCCCATGACAGTCAAAACCCCCGGCTATGACGTCGGCAAAGATTTATCCCCGGTGGCAACGGTCGCAACACTGCCCATCGCGCTCGCCGTTCACCCCAGCGTGAAGGCGACCAATTTGCAGGAGCTGGTTGCCTGGGCCCGCGGACGGGGCGGTGTGCTCAATGTTGGTGTCCCCGCCCCCGCGAGCCAGCCTGATTTTGCAGTCAACCTCATCGGCAAGAAGTTTGGACTGAAAGCCAACTCCGTCCCGTATCGCGGTGGCGCGCCGCTCGTTGCAGATCTGCTGGGAGGACACGTCCTTGCCGGCCTGACAGGCGTGAGCGAGCTCATTCCCAACCACAAGTCGGGCGCGATGCGGATCATCGCCATCTCGGGCCAGCAGCGTCTGGCGCAATTTCCCGAGGTTCCGACCTTCACCGAAGGCGGCCTGCCGGGATTCGAAGAGCGCACCTTCATGGGACTTTTTGCACCAGCCGGAACACCAGCCGACATCCTGGCCCGGTATCGCGAGGCCGTACGCGTGGCCACAAATTCCGCAGCGTTTCGCAAGGCGCTTGACGGGCTGGGGCTTGAAGCAGCCTATGGCGATGAAAAAGACCTGGCTGCACGGGTTAAACATACGACGGACACCTGGGGGCCGGTCATCAGGGAGTCCGGCTTCGTCATGCAGTAAGCGTACACATACGGACCGGCCATATGTCGGCCCGATCTGTCCCCGCCAGCCGGGTACCGGCCGGCGCTCGGGTAATCTGCACACAAAACTCATGTCCAATAGGGGCATGAAAGAGCCGCACTACACACCCGTCGCCCAACAGCACCAGACCAGCCTGGAGGGCAACGCCACTACTGCGGTCCTTCAGCTCAAAGGCCTGGACTTCGGTTATCCAGGACACCAACTGTTCACCAGCCTGTCCGCAGACATACTGCCCGGTGTCACCTTGATACAAGGCGGCGACGGGCGTGGCAAAACCACGCTCGTGCGCCTGCTGGCGGGTGATTTGCAGGCCGATGCGGGGCAGCTTCAGATCGGGGCTGCCAGCATGCAGGAGCAAGCCGCTGCCTATCGCCAGCAAGTCTTCTGGATAGATCCACGCACAGAGGCGTTTGACCAGATAACGGCGCTTGAGTTTTTCGAATCCCGGCGCGCTGCCTGTCCCGCGTTTGATGAGCGGATACTCGGCAAGCTTGTCGATTGCCTGGACCTGGCACCACACACGCACAAAAAACTGTTCATGCTGTCCACCGGCTCCAAACGCAAAGTCTGGATGGCCGCGGCGTTTGCATCGGGTGCCGCCGTCACGCTGCTGGACATGCCGTTTGCTGCACTGGACAAGGCATCCATTGGTTTTATCCTGGAGTTTTTGCAGGACGTATCGGATCACCCGCAGCGCGCCTGGGTGCTGGCGGATTACGAAGCGCCGGCCGGCGTGCGGCTGGCGGGGGTCATTGCGCTGGGTGACTGAGCAAGGCCTGTTCGGTTCTTTTTCCGGGCACAGAATTGCTATCAAATAAATAGCTGACGGCGCGCAGAACGCGTCGGCCAGAGGCCTAAAACACCATGAAAAGCGCGTCAGACAGAGCGATTACGGGCAAAACGCCCTACCCCAGCCGATACGCCAGTTGCTGCGCGACAAAGCCGTCGAACGCCTGCAGCAAGGGCTGGAATTTTTCAGTGTCGCCTTCCAGCTGTGCCAGCGCGGCGCAGGTCGCCTCCAGCGTTGACAGCTGGTCGGGCTTGTGCGCCTTGCGAATCAGGTAGCTGGATGCAGGCAGGCCCTGCAGCGACAGGCGCGGCATATGCTGCAGCAACGGGTTGAGGTACAGCATCTTGCGGCTTTTGCGCCAGGTGCCATCAATCACGATCAGGCGCAATTGCGTGGGGTCATGCAGCGCATCAGGCGCAAGAACCGGTGGCACGGCAATGCCCCGCGCCTGGTCATGCGGCGTGTCGGGGTACAAAAGAATGTTGTACTTCGGGCGGTGCACTGCCTGTGGTTCGTGCGGCGCGCCCAGCAGGACCCGCCCGTCAAATTTTTCGCCCGCCACCATGCGGCTGTGCGGCAGGCTCAGTTGCAGAAGGCGGGCACTGCCCTTGGCTTGCGCCACCTCAAGCGGGTGCTGCAGGATCAGCACCTCCACCACATGCTCGACCGGCGTGACCCACTGGCAGATGCAGGCGCTCAGCGGCCGCAAGCATTTTGTGCAAGCGGGACGTCTGGGGTGCAACGCAGTTTGCATGGATGCAACTCAGGGGCCGCCAAAGACGATCAGCATGAATAGCGAAAATATGTTCATCACCGAAGCCGCAGGTCGTTTAAACAGGCCTTGAGTGTAGTGGTCGCCAATCCATCATGGTGCAGTCAAGGCACTGGTGCCAAACACCAGCCTACAAACCAGCTCCGCCGCCAACCCATGCGCCCCACGGGTCATGGATTGGGCGTATGCTGCAATTTCCTTTCAACCAGCTTCCCCAAAAAAGAGGTCCATATGCCTATCACTTCCACTCGCACAGGCCTTCAACTTCGCTCCCTGATCAAGCCCGGCGGCGAGCTGGAACTGTCGCTGGTTGAAGAACCCATTGCACAACCCGCAGCCGACGAAGTGGTGGTGCGCATCGAGGCGTCCCCCCTCAACCCATCGGATATAGGCCTGCTGTTTGGCGCGGCCGACATGAGTACAGCCAAAGCAGCGGGCACCGCAGACCGTCCAGTGCTTACCGCCACCGTGCCCGAACGACTGATGGCCGGCATGGCCGCGCGGCTTGGCCAGTCCATGCCCGTTGGCAACGAAGGCGCCGGCGTGGTGGTTGATGCAGGCTCATCTGCCGAGGCACAAGCCCTGATGGGCAAAACGGTGGCCGTGCTGGGCGGCGCCATGTACTCGCAGTACCGGTGCGTCAAGGCAGACCAGTGCCTGGTGTTGCCCGAAGGCAGCACGCCGGCGGACGGCGCGTCGTGCTTCGTCAATCCGCTCACCGCGCTCGGCATGGTGGAGACCATGCGGCGCGAAGGCCACAAGGCGCTGGTGCACACGGCCGCAGCGTCCAACCTGGGCCAGATGCTCAACAGGATTTGCGTCAAGGACGGCATCGGCCTGGTCAACATCGTTCGCAAACCCGAACAGGAAACGCAGCTCAGGTCGCTGGGCGCGAAGTACGTCTGCAACACCGCCTCGCCCACTTTCATGGACGAGCTCACGGCCGCACTGGTGGCCACTGGTGCCACGATAGCCTTTGACGCCACAGGCGGCGGCAAACTGGCAGGACAGATTCTGACCTGTATGGAAGCAGCCCTGAACAAAACAGCGAAGGAGTACAGCCGCTATGGCTCCACCACGCACAAGCAGGTCTACATTTACGGTGGCCTGGAGCTGGGCCCGACGGAGTTCAACCGCAACTTCGGCATGGCCTGGGGCATGGGCGGCTGGCTGCTGTTTCCGTTTCTGCAGAAGGCTGGCGCCGACACCGTGCAAAGACTGAAGCAGCGGGTGGCAGCGGAGCTGAAGACGACCTTCGCCAGCAGCTATTCAAAAGAAATATCGCTGGCAGAAGCGCTGCAACCGGAGGCCATCGCGGTCTACGGCCAGCGCGCGACGGGTACCAAGTACCTGATCAATCCCAACAAGGGATTGAAGACGTAACAGGCCGGGCTAAATCAGGACACGCAGGCGGGCTTTACTTCCCGAAGCCGCGCGCCATGAACACCGCCGCCAGCGGAATCAGCGGCACGATGTGCGCCTGCACCATGACCAGCCGGCGCGCCAGTCGGACCTGCGCTTCATCGGGCAGGCTGCCGGTCGCGCGCAGCTCACGGCGCCAGCGCAAAAACATGAGGGTGGGTTTGATGGACAGCAGGCCTATCACCACAAACAGCGTCACCTTGATGTGCAGCAAGGGATTGGTCCAATACCAGGCCGTGCCCTTGATGCCCCACCAGGTGCGCGCAATGCCGGTCAGCAACACAGAGACGGCGGCTATGCCGTAGATGGCGTCGATTTTTGCGAGCCGCTCCACCACGGCAGCATTCAGCCACTGCACCCGGCACAAGGCGGCTTCGCTCGCGAGGAACACCACCATGGTCAGGATGGCAAGGATGTGGGCATACGCCAAAAGGGCTTCCAGGGTCATGTGTTTGCCTTTGAAGGGAAATGGGCAATTACAGGCAGCGCCCCGCGAGCCCGGGGCGCCGTCCAGTCCGGAACCTTATTCCGTTTCCACATCATTCGTGAACGCGAAGGCGAAGCGCAGACAGTACAAACGTACGGCCAGCGAAGCCGACAAAGTGCACGGATGATTTGGAAATGGAATCACTGCATGAACCAGCCGTGGCTGACCACCAGCGACTGGCCGGTCAGCGCGTTCGAGCCGAAGCCGGCAAACAGCAATGCCACTTCGGCCACGTCCTGCACGGTGGTGAACTCGCCGTCCACGGTTTCTTTCAGCATGACCTTTTTGATCACATCGTCTTCACTGATACCCAGCGCGGAGGCCTGCTCCGGGATCTGCTTTTCAACCAGCGGCGTGCGCACAAAACCAGGGCAGATCACGTTGGCGCGTATGCCGTGTTTGCCACCTTCTTTTGACACGGTTTTACACAGGCCGATCAGGCCGTGTTTGGCCGTCACGTAGGCCGACTTGAGCACCGACGCTTCCTTCGAGTGCACCGAGCCCATGTAGATGATGCTGCCGCCCTTGCCCGAGGCCTGCATGTGCGGCATGCAGGCTTTCGTGGTCAGGAATGCGCCGTCGAGGTGGATGGCGAGCATCTTCTTCCAGTCGGCAAACGGGAACTCCTCTATCGGGTGCACGATCTGTATGCCGGCATTGCTGACCAGCACGTCCACACCGCCATAAGACGCCACCGCCTCGGCAACAGCGGCATTGACCTGCTCTTCGCTGGTCACGTCCATGGCCACCGCCATCGCGGTGCCGCCGGCCCTGGTGATCTCGTCGGCAGCGGCCTGCGCTGCGGCCTTGTTCAAATCGGCAATCACGATTTTTCCGCCTTCACGCGCATACGTGAGGGCGATTTCCTTGCCTATGCCGCTGGCGGCGCCAGTGACGATGCAGACTTTGTCCTTGAGTTTCATGGAATGCCTTTCAGGTTTGGGTTGGATGGGGGTCAATGAAGAACAAGAGTTCAGGCCGGATTCCGGCCGATCAGGTTGAAGAGGGACTGTCCGAACTCAGGTCGTACACGTGTACGCCGCAAGCGCTGTGTTCACGCCCAAGCCAGCGCGGGTCATGCAGGGTGTGCGCGGTGTCGGCCCGGCCCGTGGCCCAGTGCTCCAGCATCGAGAGGCGCGAAAACTCATAGTCCTTGGACTGGCTCTCGTAGTGCTTGCTGCGGTAGATCAGGTGCACCACTTCGACGGCATGTTCGCTGCGCACACGCGACAGCGCACGCACGTCGGGGTCGTTGCGCAACGCAGGCGGCAATTTGGCGATCAGGCGCTGCGCGGCCTGCGCGATCATCTGCCGGTCCAGCTCCATGGTGGTGTTCAGGCGCGTACGGCTTGAGTAGCGGATGTCCTTTTCGCGTTCGGTGACTTCCGCAAGCGTGGCTGGCAAGGCCCCTCGCGCGGGAAACAGGTCCACCTGGAAAACGACGCGCCGCTGCCTGGCAGGCTGGTCCAGCACATACTGGAGCGGCGTGTTGGAAACCAGCCCGCCGTCCCAGTAATGCTCACCATCGATTTCGACCGGTGCAAAACCCGGCGGCAACGCGCCGCTTGCCATGATGTGGCGCACGTCAATACGCTGCGTAGCCGAATCGAAGTACTCGAAGTTGCCGGTGCGTATATTGACCGCGCCGACCGACAACCGTACCGGGCCGGCGTTGATGCGGTCAAAGTCGACCAGCCGCTCCAGCGTCTGCTTCAGCGGCGCCGTGTCGTAATAACTGATGGCCTCCGGCGTGCCCTGCGGCTGCAGGGGCGCGGGCGGAAAACGCGGTAAAAAAAACCCCGGCACGCCGAACAGCATGACCTGCGCGGCGCTGGCCTCGTTAAGGGCCTGGCGGGCAGTTGCATTGGCCGGGGCGGCAAGTGCTGGCGATACGAGCGATGAACTTAACAGCTCCCAGAATTCACGCAGCCTGGCCACGCGCGAGTTCTCCGGGTTGCCGGCAATCAGCGCGGCATTTATTGCCCCGATCGAAATCCCGGCGACCCAGGTCGGTTCACGGTAAACCGTGCTGAGTGCCTCGAAAACACCCGCCTGGTAAGCCCCGAGGGCGCCGCCCCCCTGCAGGACAAGTATGCACTCCTGGTCTGCGTGGGTCATGGTTTTTGGGGGTGCTTTTTTTGCCACGGCTTAAAGCTTCCAGATGATTGCTTTCAGGTACAGCATGGCTTGCGAAAATCGTGCCTTATCGTCCCTGCACAAGATTGAGACGCCAATATTCACAGCCTAACAGGTTCAACCATGGCTGTGCATGGCCGCAGATTCATGTCCAATAGGGGCATGGACAATCCAATTTACGCCCACGATGCTGAGCAACGCCTGACCGACCTGGAGATCAAGGCCACTTTTACAGAGGACCTGCTGGAACAGCTGGACAAAGTCATCATCCGCCAGCAGCAGCAAATCGACCTGCTGATTCGCGAGATTGCCGAACTCCGGCAGCCGGCCATAGATGGCGGGCTGGGCCCAGCGCGCAGCCTGCGTGACGATTTGCCGCCGCATTTCTGAAAATGCCAAACTTTAGCGCTATCAAATATATAGCTGGTCGCGCCCGTTTTACGGCGGCCAGGGGCCTAAAAGACTCTTGAAACCCCGAAAACGGCAGGAAAAGCAGCCCGTTGGGGCCGGCTTTCCCGGTTCTTGACTGCCTCAGTTCTTTTTGCCCACCGCCGTATACAGCTCGGCCACCTGCACCCTGCGCCCATGCAGCGGCAGGATTTGCTCGACATTGAGGTTCAGGCGCTCCATGTTTTGCACCAGGTTCACCTGCAGGGCATTGGGTATGGCCGGTGCCGGCGCGTTGGGCGGGCCAGGGGTGTAGGCGTCAGCCTCGACCAGTATTTTTTCATTCGGCAGGTAGACCATCATGAAACCCTGCGCATGCACGCTGCCCTCGATGTAATACACCTCGACCACACGCGCGCCATCGCTAAACGTGCGTTTGCCGCTGACGCCGGTGATCACGGCTTTCTTGCCGGACTTTTCCATTGCGTCAGGGCTGATCCGGTTGGGGTTTAAAAACACCTTCTCGAAATACGGTCGGGCCAGTTCGCTTGTCACCAGCGTTGCACCCTCGGCCACTGCGGTGCGCAGACCGCCCGAGTGATCGAAGTGATGGTGTGAGTTGACGACATAACGGATGGGTTTGCCGTTCGCCAGTTTTTTTACCTCTGCCAGCACCGGCAGGGCCCGGCCGTCGTACAGCGGGCTTTCAACCAGCATCATGTGGTCTTTCATTTCAATCGCCACGCTGTTGTGCGAGCCACCCGCCAGAAACCAGACGCCGGGCGCGGCCTGGTCGCTTGTGACTCGTTCAGTGGCTGCTGTTACCTGCGCCGGGATCTCAATGGCTGCGGGTGCATTCGGCTTGACCTCGCTCACCGCAAGGTCCAGCACGGGGAAGCCGCCCATGTCCTGCCGGATGCGCATGGGGAATTTCACGCCGCCAAAATCCCTGTAATCCGAAAAGCTGATGACGGACTGCGTGTCGCCCAGCACCGGGTTGGGCTGTATCGACTCGACCTGCTCGACCAGGCCGGCTGCGTTGATAAGGGCCGTGGCGCTGAATCGGCCGGGCACCGCAAACGACACCGCCGTGAGCGAGCGGCCGCCTTCGTTGCGCATGGCGACCGTGGGTTTGTTGGCAAGCGCGGCCTTGATCACGCCGTGCGGTGTGGTCCACAAGTCGTGGGTGCGGCCATCCACCGCGAGGGGCGCGGGTGTCGCCGCCGTGCCGGCCAGGTTCCAGGCGCTGCCGCCCCGCATCAGTCCCGTTGTGCGTTGCTCGCCCGTACCCATCAAGGGCACGGCACCGCCGCCTGTGGGTTCCGCACGGCTGCGGGCCGCGTCTTCCCGGAACGCCGCATGCTCATAGTCGGCGACGCGCGAAAAGCTGGAGTAAGTGATCTTCGGCCAGGCCATGCCCGGCTGGTAGGCCTGGCCAAAGGTGGCACCCGTGCCGCTGCCGGCAAACGAAATGCTGCGCAAGGCGCTGCTGCCCATGGCCGTGTTGGCGCGCTGCAAAGCCGCGTCGGCAGTTTCCGTGGGCACGCTGGCGCAGGACACAAGGCCGGCAAGCGTGATTGTCAGAGCCGCTGAGCGGCCCAGCGTGCGCAGGTAAGTAGCTTGCATTGATGTCTCCCGTTTTTTGCCTGAAGGCCTGTGCGCCGGCTGGCGCGTCGCCATCGTAGGCGCGACGCGGCCAGGGCAGGCCTAGGGAAAACACAGGCAACAGGGCCCGAACATCATGGAACTTTTCGCCTGCGGCGCGCCAGCAGGCTTTTCAGACCCTGCGGCTTGAAACCTCTTTTTTATGAGGAGCTGCCCGCATCCCCAGCCACTGCAACGGCGGCGATGGCATCCGGCAAGGCGGCATTGTGCCGCGGGTCGTGTTTTTCCAGCACGGTGGCGATGGCGCGTTTGAGTTTGCCGACCGCGCCCTGGATGGCCTGGTGGGCATTGGCCGCACGATCCTTGACAACCACGGGCTCCCGCCCCGCCAGCCTGGCCTCCAGGGTGCATTGAATCTCGTCCGGATTGGCCTTGGCGTGGCTGTTTTCGTCGGCAATATGGGCTTCCACGCGCGTCACGTGCTCGCCAAAACGGGCAAGCGCATCTTTCACCACGCTGCTCAGATGGTCGGCCATTTCATGGCGGCCGTCTGTGTGGGGGTCGGTATTCAGGAAAACTTGCATAAGGCATCTCCTTGTGAAGGCAAGGGTGGCTGGCGGTATGCCTGGGCCAAGGTGTCTCCATCATGCGCCCGAAACCAATCCATCACTACCGGAATGGATGGCCAGCACCTGTCAGCAGAAACCTACAGGCACAAATGCTCCTGAAACCATAGCTGCTTGCGCTTGATGCAAAAGGGCTGGTGACCTGAAACATGCCAGGCGCAGCCCCGTGGCAAGCTGTTTCAGGCCTTGCCGCGTGAGCGTGCGGCATCCAGGCTCCACGGTCCGGCGCCGGCGGCTGCGAGGAACAGGAAAATAAAGCAGAACAACACGGCCGACTCGCCCTGGTTCAGCGTGGGGAACAGGAAAAAGCCTTTGCTCGCATGACCGATGAAGTAGGCGCATGCCAGAAGGCCTGACAGTACAAACGCTACCGGCCGCGTGAACAGGCCCACCAGCAGCAGCGTTCCGCCCACGACTTCAAGGATGCCGGCCAGCCCGATCAGCGAGAAGACCTGCAGGTTGTCGAAGTAGGCAACATGGGGGAAACCAAACAGCTTGGAAGTGCCGTGCTGCAAAAGCAGGAAGGCAGAAACGATGCGCAGGACAGAAAGCGCGCGTTGGGTCAGGACAGTGTTGTTGCTTGAGAACATTGGATCTTTATGTCAAAAATGTGAATCGGAAAATGGCAAAGCCTGCCTGGGAGCAGCTTGCATTGCAACCCTGTCCCCGACAGCAACCCGTTAGACAGGCTGCCGTGATTTAGTTGCCTGGCGCCGGAAAATAAATGAAAAAGAAACCGTATGAGCAGGGCTTCGGCAGACCTGGGCCGGCCAGCGCCCGCCCCTGTCGATTTCAGCGCACACGTGCCCCATGTTTCCACTAATGCTTGACCCACCATATTCCAGCGCGCACGCCTCCGCTCCAGTACACCATTGAGCAATAGCGGGTCAGCTCTCGCTAGAAAATTGGGTCAAGCGTGCGTGAGAATCTACACTCTTAGCCGACTGCTGTCGGATTTTTGAGGTTGCATCGAGAACTGGTTCAGTCTTTCCCCCAACGCCACCGAGGTGGCTCTCCCTTGAGCCAGCATACGGCGATAAGAATGAGGCTCAGGGTCGTGACTAGCAAGACAAAGATAAAGGTCTCTCGATGAGGAGGGAAAAGCAGCGTAGCCAACCCAAGCAGCGAGAAGTATGTGACAAGCACCGCCCAGCCTTGCCAGGAGGTAGGAATGCCCCAACCCCAACCATAGCGTTTTGCCGGAAACCAGTATTTATGTTCGCTTGGCATCTATCGTCTCCAAACTCCGGGCCGGAGTTATTTTGAGCTGTCCGAATACGATGCGGACCGTCCGGTATTGGCCGGATTCTGCCCTCCCAGAGCGGCAACATTATTCTGACCTGTTGGCGCTTCAAACCGTCAGGACGCACGCCTTGTCAGCCAGTATGACTTCCCAGGATGCGCAGGGCAACGTAGGGCACAACGTTGAAAAGAAGAATGCCTAGCTTGTAGACCGCCATGCATGCGTAGTGAATGCCATCGAAGCGCTCATCTGATATGTGAAACCATCGACTGTGGAGTTCTCGCATCCAGGCATGCGCGAACCTGAAGGCAATAAACCAGGCAAGCAGCACGGCGTAGTTGAGCATCGCGCACCAGAGCAGAAGATCGCTCGCGAACTGAAGTGTCATTGACCATCCTCCATGAGAAGCCGTTCTTGGCCGATCGCCGTCACGCAGCTACATCGTCTCGCGCTGCTGGGCGAGCGCTATCGCTGACGAAATCGCCGCTCGCGCCTGGGGACTATTTTTCCAGCAGCTCGAACCGAGAAGCGAAGCCGCATTCGACACGATATCCAGCGTGTTGGCCTTTGCCAGGTGCGTCAAGGACTCGAACCCAAGTTGCTCCAGGCGAAACACGACGGTAGGACCGACACCCTTCAGTGCCAGAAGGGCCTGGCGTTCCGAGATTGGAAATGGCATGTTGAACGGGCGCTTATGCGCAATTTTTAGTTGGCGAAGGCCAGCATAACGCGCCGGCCATGCAGTTATTCGGAATTTCGGTCATCGCCGGGTACATATCGAATGTCAGTTCTGGCCGAATTCTGCCGGATATGCCCCAGGTCTGGTTTGCACACATGGCCCCTATCGGCCACAGTCTGCAGAGGCCCTTTGAATCACGGTTGGCCATCGTACGTTTCACTCACCCCGGCAAGCTCCACCCATGGTCGACGCCGTTTCGCCCAAATCTCCCGCTGTGGTGTACCCAACTCGCTACGCTGTTTCAGGACGCCGGTGCGTAACGAGTAAGCCTGCGGATTTTCTATGGCGCAGGCATATAAAGGACTGCCGCAGTTTTCACAGAATGCAAGAATGCGCTTCGCACCGCTGGCGGCTGTCTTGACGAAGGTGCGAGGTGTGCCTTTTATTAGATTAAAACCAGCCGCAGGGGCAGGGATATTGACCCTGAAGGCAGAGCCTGAATGCGTTTGGCAGTCTAGGCAATGACAGACCGTCACGGTGCCTGGTTGAACTTCCGCCTCGAACTCAATGGCGCCGCATTGGCATTGGCCTTCTACTTTCATCCTGTTCCTCAGTTGGGAGGGTCTGGCTCAATGGCCGTTCCTGGCCATTCTTGACCGATTCTAGCCAGTCACGTGGTCAGTCGCATCATCCATTTTCGCTACCTTGCGGTCGATTGACACCTTGGGTCGCGCAGGTGTTTACGACTTTAATTGCGCAGAACACCTGGCGCATAAAGCGGCAGCCCATCAATTTTTGTTTGCATGCTTACAATATAAAAACCGGGCACCCAGCACCCACCTGCGGCAAGCAGGGTCCGGCCGGAATCCACACGCACATGACCAACGGCACAGCCATCGCCCCCATTCCCGCGACCACACGGCGCACCATATTCCTGCTCTCCTGCGCCACCTTCTCCAGCATGGCAACGCAGCGCATTTGCGATGCCATGCTGCCCGAGCTCTCGCGCGTGTTCTCCGCCAGCCTGGCGCAGGCGGCGCAGGTGGTCTCCATGTTTGCCGTGGTGTACGGCGTATCGCAGCTGTTTTACGGCCCGCTGGGCGACCGTATTGGCAAGTTCCGCATCGTCACCTTCGCCACACTGGCCTGCGGCGTGGTCAGCCTGGTCACCGTTTTTGCGCCCAGCCTGAACCTGCTGGTGCTGGCGCGCATTGTCGTGGCACTGGGCGCGGCTGCCATCATTCCGCTGTCCATGGCCTGGGTCGGGGACGCGGTGAGCAATGACCGCATGCAGGAGACGCTGGCACGCGTCGGCCTGGGCACCACGCTGGGCATCGTGGGCGGCCAGTTGATGGGAGGCCTGCTGACCGACCTGCTGGGCTGGCGCTGGGCCTTTGTTTTCATGGCGCTTCTTTTCGGCGTCGTCGGTGCCCTGCTGTTCGCCGACGGGCGCCGCCAGCAGGCCGCTGCCCCTGTTGCAGCGCGCGCCGCCCCGGCTGACCGGCCGGGCTTTGTCAGGCAGGCGCTGCTGATCCTGACCGGTTCCTGGTCGCGCCGCGTGCTGCTGGCCGCCTTTGTTGAAGGTGCCGCGGGTTTTGGCGTGCTCGCCGTCTGGGCCTCGCACCTGCACAACATGCTGGGACTGTCGCTGTCGGCATCCGGCGCCATCGTGGCGCTGTTCGGCCTGGGCGGAATGCTTTATATGGCCTTTGCCCGCCAGCTGATACGCCGCTTTGGTGAAAGCGGGCTGGCCATGGTGGGCGTCTGCATCCTCGGCGCATCAACCGTGGTCATGGCTTTTGCGCCCTACTGGGTGCTCACCGTCCCGGCGAGCCTGCTGGGCGGCTTCGGGTTTTTCATGTTCCACAACACCATGCAGGTCAACGCTGCGCAAATGGCGCCCAATGCGCGTGGCACGGCGTCGTCGCTGTTTGCTTCGGCCATGTTCCTTGGCCAGTCGGTGGGCGTGTTGCTGGCCGCCAGCCTGATTGACCGCATAGGCTCGGGTGCAGTCATCGTGCTGGGCGGCGCGATGATGCTGGCGGCAGGCGCCTGGTTTTCGCACGCCATACGCCGCCGCGACAGCATCACCGCCAGGACCAAACCTGCGGCATGACCGCAGGCTCCGGATCGCTATCAAAACGATAGCTGGTTGCGCTTGTTTGAAGGCGGCCAGAGGCCCAAATGATGCTTAAAACAGGCCAATCCAGGCTTCCACAGGTCCCACGGGCCGGATTCACCTTCCCAAGGCGTCGCAGCACGTCTTTTAAACCACCAGCACCTGTCCGTAACCCGGCGTTGCGGCCTCCAGCCCCAGCAGGTCCAACATGTTGCGGGTGGTGCAGGCCGACGTTGAAGTAACCGGAATGCCCAGCCGGTCCTGCGCCGTCTGCAAGGCAGGTATGGACTGCATCTGCACGCAGGCCGACAGCACCACAACATCGACATTGGCGGTGTTGAGCTTTTTCATGTCATCGAGCAACTGCATCGGGTCGCGCCTGCCGACCTCCAGGTTGTCGGGGATTTCAAAGCAGATGCTGTCCACGACTTCTATGCCCTCGCTTTCAATGTAGGCCACGACCTTGGCGGTCAGGGGCTTCATGTAGGGCGCCATCAGGGAGATCTTTTTGGCCTTGAGTTTTTTCAGGCCGTGGATCAGTGCGCCGGCGGAAGTCATGACCCTGGCATCGGCGCCGTTCTCGCTGACGATGCGCCGGAAGTCTTCCTCGACCTGGCGGTGGTAGCCCAGGCCCTGCGCCATGATGGCGACCAGGCAGGCGGTGCTCATGACGTCAACCCTTGCATCGGCCAGCTCGGCCGCGCAGCGCAAGCCTTCCCTGTTCATGTTGGCAAGTTCTTCCGGCGTGACCTTGTGCATGCGCATGCGGCTGGAATGAAAGGTAAAACGCTCCGGGTGCAGCGCCTCGCGGGCGCGCAGCATGGCCGGGATTTCCGTCTCCATCGTGGTGTTGGAGCTGGGCACGATCTGGCCGATTCGGTAAAGGGTTTTCATGGTTTGAATTTCTGGAGCGCATCCAGCATTTGCTGTGGGATGGGTGCGCGCCTGCGCACTTCGCGGCTGATGCAGATGGGAGAGAACCGGCCAGTGAAGATGCGGCGGCCGTCTTTTTGTTTCGCTTCGATATGGATGTCGTAGCTGTGTTCGCGTATGGCGGACACCGTGCACTGCATGTCGAACTCGTCCTCAGGCCAGAGCGCGCCGTGGAACTCCATGTCCAGCCCCTTGCATGGCGTATCGACGTTCAGGTCCTTGAGCCACTGGAAGTAGTTGCCGCCGCCAAGCTCGTCAAAAAAATAATTGACGGCTATCAGCATGTATTCGTTGAACTTGCCGGTATAGACCACACCTGCAGGGTCGCAGTCGGCCCAGCGCACCCGCTTGGTCACGACCAGCGGCCGGGCCGAGGTCACAGCCTCATAACTCTTGCTCACGCCGGGTGCCCGCTTTCTTCATGCCTTGCAGCCTTCTTGAGAACACCTGCCTCTTCAAACTGAGCAAACAGTTCCGGGTACTGCTGCGCGAGCCGCTCGTTGCCCATGCGGCCGGTGCGTGTCATGAAGGCATGGATGAATTCAAATGGCGTGTAGCGCTGCATCCACTCGCTGATGTTTTCATACCAGAGGTAGGACTTGCGCGATGCCGTGAGCAGCTTGTCTTTTTCAGGGCCGCGCCTTTGCACAAAATTGGCCAGCCGCTGCAGGGCTGAGGGTTCGATGCTGCCCGCAGGGGCTGCTTCAGTCAGCGCCTCGGCCAGCGCAATCGAATCCTCCATCGCAATGCGTGTGCCCGAACCGATGGAAAAATGGGCGCTGGTCTGCGCGTCGCCAATCAGCACATGCTTGCCCGCTGTCCAGTTGCTGCTGCGCGTGACCGGGAACTGGCGCCAGTTCGAGTTGTTGGAGATCAGTTTTTCACCGGCCAGCTCTGGCGCGAAGATTTTCTCGAACAGTTGCTGTCGCTCGTCGTCGCTCATGGCCTCCATGCCCAGCTTGAGCCAGGTGGCATGGTCGCATTCGGTGACAAAAGTGCTGCCCGTCGCGCAATAGGGGTAGTAGTGCGCCACAAACGAGCCGCCCTGGTACTGCCTGAACACCAGCGCTGATTTCTCGAACACCTTACGTGTGCCGAACCAGGCAAAGTGGTTGGTGAGGAAGGTTTTTGTCGTACCGAACGCTTCTTCATGCGCAGCACGCACCACCGAGTTCACACCATCCGCACCAACGATCACGTCCGCATCGCCCAGGCCCAGCGCCGCCAGTTCACGCGGGTGGTTGATACGCTGGCCAAAACGCACATCGACACCCACTTTTGCAGCGGTCTCCTGCAGCACATGCAGCAGGTCAATGCGGGCAATCGCACCACCCTTTGCCGGGTGGTTGATGTCAATGGGCTGCTCCTTGAGGTTGATGGTCTGGCAGCAGGTAAAGGTCATTTTGGCGACCAGCTTTTCATAGATCTCTGCATCCGCCGCCTGTATGCGCGCCAGGCCCGAATCGGCCAGCACCACACCAAAGCCAAAGGTGGAGTCGGCCACGTTCTGCTCGATGACGCTGACCTGCCACGACGGCTTGCGCTTTTTCACCAGGATGGCGAGGTAAAGCCCCGAAGGGCCACCACCGACAATTGCGATTTTCATGATGTGGCCTCCGCAATGGACAGCGTGTCGTTGTCGAAGTGCGTGATGCGCCCGACCAGCCCGCCTGTCAACGCGCCATGCCAGACCGCCGGCTTGAAGCCCAACTCCTTGCGTTTAAAGCTCAACGACGGGCTGCCCGAGATACGGAAGTAACCCAGGCGCGGCCCGTCAACCTTGCAGTCGGCCTGTTTGCGGGCAAACTCCACCAGCGGCAGGAACTCGGGCACATTGAGGACAAAAATGGCGGGCATCAGGCGACCTCTTCAAGTGTTTTCGCTTGTTCGAATTCTTCGGCGAGCTTTCCAGCCTTGCCTGACCAGACCTGGTCAATCTTCGTGAAGGGTGTTTGCCCGCGAGCATTCTCCAGGGCAACGGCAGCATCCATGGTGCGCGCGGCATCGTCAAGGTCCACCTGCCCGAAAGGCCTGACCTGCCAGGTGATCTCCAGCGAATAGCCGTTCGGGTCGTCAAAATAAATCGACTCGATCACTTCATGGCGGATCTGGTATTTGATCTCGATACCTGCAGCTTCTATTTTTTCGCGTGCGGCTAGCAGGTCCTCGCGAGACGTGACGCGCCAGGCAGTGTGTGACGCACGGTAGCGGTAGTCGTCACGCACCGCCACAAAGTCGGGCGGCGTGGTGCCTATGTAGTAGAAGAAGGCGATCGTGCTGCCGTTGCCGCTGTCAAAGAAGAAATGCAGGAAGTCCGCATGGTCTTCAGGGCCCCAGCCGCGAGCCGAGATCGCATGCACCAGCGGCAGGCCCAGCAGGTCGCGGTAGAAATGCACGGTCTCGGCCAGCTTCCAGGTCGGCCTGGCGGTGTGGTGCACGCCGGCAATTGGAACCGGATTTTTTACAGGTGTACTGGATGCAGTCATGGAATCCTCTCTTGGCTGATTACAAATGTGGCGTATCAAAAGTGCTCAGGCAGTGACGGGCTTTTCAGCCGCCAGCTTTTGCACAATCATTTCCTTGAGTTTGGGCTTGCTGAGCTTGCCCGCGTTGGTCAGCGGCAGTTCCGGCAGCACCTCGATACGCTCCGGCCACTTGAATTTGGCCAGGCCCTGCGCCTGCAGGAAGGCGCCCAGATCTGCGACCGTGGGCGCCGCCATGCCGTCACGCAAGGTGATGAAAGCGCAGACGCGCTCGCCATACACCTTGTCGGGCATGCCGATGATCGCCGTCGCAGTGATCGCAGGATGGCGGCCAACCATCATCTCGACTTCTTCGGAGTTGACCTTCTCGCCGGCGCGGTCGACCACGTCCTTGGTGCGGCCGCGGAACTGGTAATAACGTTTGCCCCCTATGTCGCGGAACAGCATCAGGTCGCCGGAACGGTACATGCCGCCGCTGGTGAAGGTCTGCGCGTTGCGCTCGGCTGCGTCGTAGTAGCCGTGTATGGTGTACGGGCCCGAGAAGGCGCACTCGCCTTCAACGCCTTCTTCGGTGATTTCTTCCTCGGAGCCTATTTTGTAAAGTTTGACCTGGTCATGGCTAGACACAGGCATGCCCACCATGTGGTCCTGCACTTCCTGCGGGTCACTTTCGCTGGTCAGCATGATCACGCCTTCAGTCATGCCGAAGATGTGGCGTACCGGCGCCTTCAGCAATTGCCTGAGTACCGGCGCGTTGTTGGCGCTGATGACACCGCGCAGTTTGTCGAGCGGCAGCTTGCCGGATTCGATGGCAGGTTTCAGGCGTTCTGCAATCGGCCCGGCGACAACCGTCCAGGTTGGGTTGCAGCGCTTGAAGATATCGCCTATGGCTTCGGGTGCCAGGCTGGTTGCCACCGCAACCGTGCCGCCCCTGAGCAGAAAGGGTCCAAAGCAGCAACCCATGTTGAGGTTGTGCATCATGGGCAGCGGCATGAAGAGGCAGTCGTCCGGGCCGTAGCCGCAAAAATCCGCCACCGAACGCATGTTGTAGATGTACTCGTTGTGAAACCGCGGAATTATCTTGGGCACACCGGTGGTGCCGCCCGAGAGCTGGAACACCGCAACCTGGAAAGGGTCAAGCTCGACCTGTGCCAGCATCTTCCGGGCTTCTTCCAGCGGCATGGCATCGACCAGTTCACGCAGGTGAAGCGCCTTGCCGCGCCGCTCGCCGCGCGCCTGCACCGTCCACTGCATGCCGGGAATGCTTTCACGCATGCGTTCGGCAAAGGCCACATCGTCAAACTTGGCGTCGTCGCCCTGGACAAAATGCATGCGTGCCGCCGCGTGCTTGCCAAGGTAGCCAATCTCGCTCTCGCGGTGCGCGGCCAGCGTGCAGACAGGAACCAGCCCCGCCTTCAGGCAGGCGATAAAACCGAACACCAGTTCGTTGCAATTGCCAAGCTGGAAGATGACCCTGTCCAGCGGCTGCAGGCCCATGCGCAGGAAGGCCGCGCCCAGCCTGTCGGTGATGGCATCAAGTTCGGCATAGGTCACCTCACTTTCGCTGCCCCTGAGCGCCAGGCGCGAGGCATGTTGTGCAAACGACGCACGGAAGGCTTCGGGCATGGTCTCACGGGTGAGTACTCCGGCGTCAAGGTAGCGGCGCAGGTCTGCAGGCGGGGCGTAGACGACGCCAGGAAGGGGTTTACGCACCTGCGTCTGGAGGCTGGTTGGGCTGGCTGGCATGTGTAGTCCTGTGATTGTGCGGCGCGGTTTATTCGGGCTTCAGGCCCAGCGTGCGGATCACGCCGCCGAACTGCGCCGTTTCGCTCTTCACGAAGTTGTGCGCATCGGCCACGCTGCCGGGCGTGACGTAAGTGCCGAATTCGCGGAACTTGGCAACCACATCGGGCTGCTGCATGGCAACGTTGACTTCTGCATTCAGGCGCTGCAGCACGGCAGCCGGTGTGCCCTTGGGCGCCTGCATGCTGAACCAGCCATAAACGTTGAGGCCGGGCACGGTCTTGTTGGCCAGAGGAATGCCTTCGAGGCCGGGCAGCTCGGTCTCGGACGCGATGGCGAGCGAGCGCAGCCTTCCGGCCTTGACCAGCTGGATCAACGGGCCTACGCCATCCACATAAAAAGCGGTGTCGCCGTTGACGACAGCCTGTATGCCCTGGCCGGTGTTGGCGAAAGACACCTGCTGGAACTTCGCATTGGTCTTGATGCCAACCAGTTCCGCCGCGAGATGGGGAATCGAGGTGCGTGTGGGGTTGCCCACGGCCACCTGATCGGGTTTAGCCCTGGCCATGGCTACCGCATCGGCCAGGTTTTTGGCCGGGTTGCTGGCGTTGGTCACAAACAGCATGGGCGTCTTGCCGACAACGGCGAAGGTTTCGAAGTCACGTTCGATGTCGTAACTGGCTTCCTTGTACGTAAATGGCGTGACCACCACCACGGCAGCTTGCGGGATCGCGAGCGTGTAGCCGTCAGGCGGCGCCGACTTCAGCATGCCCATGGCAACGATGCCACCGGCGCCAGGCCGGTTGTCGACGATCAGAGGCTGACCGAGCTGTTTGCTGAGTTTGTCGCCGATGATGCGGGCAATCAGGTCCGGTGCAGAGCCGGCAGGTGCGGCCACCAGCAGGCGAATCTGCTTTTGCGGCCATGCTGCGGTTTGCGCCAGGGCACCCGCCGCCGTCAAGCCTGCCAGCAATGCTGCAGCGCCAATTTTGAAAAAAGTCTTGCGTTTCATGCTTTGTCTCCGGTAGTTTTATGTCGAAAGGGAATGAAATGGAATGCTGGTGAGTCGGTTGGTGGTTCAGGCCGCAGGCACGTCACGCAACCATTGCTGGACCAAACGGCCGGCCACGACCTGGCCGGACTCTTCACCTTCTGCGAGTGCCTGGCCGTGGTGGTTGCCCCGTACTCTTTCAGACCGCTTGTTGGTCGCGCCTATGGAGTCGTAGATCGCCGCCATGTCGGACGGAAAGGCCGCCTGGTCGCCGGTGTATTCAATGACAAAGGAAGGCAAGCTCAGCTCAGAGCCGCATTTTTCAAAGCTCGCGTTCGATTTGATGCCCGACCATGTGGACAGCCAGGACTCGGGCGTGACCATGCGTGCAAAACCGACGCTGCCGAGGTTGGAGGCAAACGGGTCGCGCCCCCACAGCGTGCCGACTTCACGATCCGAGGGGTCGATGGACAGGTCCCAGCAGCGCAGGTCCGCATCGGTACGCCAGATCTGGAAGATCTGCGTATGTGCGGCAATACGTTTTGTGGCGGCAGATGCATTGCCGTCCTTGACCTGCTTGCGTGCTGCATTACGTACAGCCAGCATTTCCTTGGCCTGCGCATCGAGACGTTCGACGCGTGCGCGCTGGGCAGCGCGGTAGCGGGTGATGAATTCAGGCGAATAGCGTGAGGAGGCCGGCGCCGGCACAAAACCATTGGCAGCATCGAAGGGGTCCAGTGCACTGTCCACAGACAGGGGATTGTTTTCATCACTGACCGATGGGTCTATGCCATTCATCAGCAGCTTGCCCTGGCCGGGATGCGGCGACACAAAGATCAGGTCGCTGGGCACCGGCATCTCCGCCGTTGCCAGCTTGACGGGCCGGCCGCTGGGTGAATGCGTGATGCGTTTTTCCGGCGTGCGCAATGCCTGTTGCACATAAAAGGCATAAAGCCCTGCCCCGCCCGAGTTGCCCAGCAACACGATGCGTGTGAAGCCCAGGCTGCGCAGGTGCACCATGCCTGCGGCAACATCAAGGATGGCAAGTTCGTGTTCCAGCCTCAGGTCGGTCCCTATGGAGCGCGGTGCCTGCACCCAGGCGGCGCAACCGGCATCCAGCACATCCGGCACAAGGTAGGGCGTGCCGGTGAATTCGCGCGGATGCATCAGGCAGACCACGGTTTTTTCCTGGCCGGTCTGCGAGTAGAGCAGGCCCAACGTGCGCTGGTCATCAGCCGTGCGCAGGCTGAAAGGCTGGGTGCGGAAGGGCCGGTTCATGCGCGCAGGGTTCCAGCCTGCACCCCGCAAGCCTGCGGTAACCTTGCCTTTTGCTGTCTCGACCATGGCACTCTCCAGATATAATTTAGATGGTCTCAATTAAACAATTGAGACCATAACAATTAAATAGGTACAAACCCTTATATGGCTAAATCCGTGCGTGAACCCCAGGCCGTTCGACCCACCCGTCATGCGGAGGAAAAAAGGGAAGAAAAAGCTGTTGTCCCCAATGCAGCACCGGCGCCGCTGGAAAGCCCGGTACGCAAGCGCGGCCGGCCAAAAACGGGCACACCCGCAAGCGGCGCCGCACCTGCGCTGTCCCGGGAACAAATCCTTGACCGGGCCACGGAGCTGGCCAGGGTGGAGCCGCTGGGCGATATCTCCATGGTCGGCCTGGCGCGCGAACTGGGCGTGACGCCCACCCTCATCCACTACTACATCGGCAGCCGCGACGACCTGATCTCGGGCGTGGCGAATCGCTATTTCAAGGAGCGGCTTTCGCGGCTGCAGCCGCTGACGGGCAAGTGGAAAGAGGATCTACAGCGCGAGGCCACTCAGTCCTTCCACATGGGCGTGGAATACGGCGGCGTGCTTCGCTACATGATGTCGCACAACCGCTTTCGCCTGTTCCAGCAGGTAAGCGAAGGCGAGGTCGATTACGGCGTGCTTTACCTTGACCGCATGGCGGGGATTTTCAGCAAGGGCGGCTTCACGCCGCAACAAGCCGCCATCGGCTACCACCTGCTGTCGCAATATGTGATGTCCTCGTCCTATGCCGAAGTGAGCCGGCAACTGCCGGCCTTTCACGAGCACTACATTCGGGACCAGATAGAGGCACGGCCTGCAGGACAATTGCCGGGCGCCCGTTATTTCGCAGAGGCTTTCTCCACGCTCGACTCAGCGACGTCTTTCCCCGAGGGCCTCAAGCTGCTGATCGGGAGTTTCGAGACCTGGCTCAAATAAATCGCCCCGTTGCCCTCGGACTCAGGACCCCAAAAACTCACCCACAGGCTTGAGGTCGTCCACCCGGTCACAGACCGACTTCACGATCATCAGAATCGGGATGCCCAGCAGCAGCCCCCACACGCCCCACAGCCAGCCCCAGGCCAGCAGACCGACAAACACCGCCACCGGGTTCATGCGGCTGGCGCGGCTGGTCAGCCAGGGCGTGAGGAGATTGCCCACGATGGTGTGAATGAGCAATGATGCGCCGCCTACCGCCAGTGCCATATTCAGCGAGCCGAACTGCAAAAATCCGACCAATGCCGATGTCACGGCAGTCACCAGCGAACCGACATAAGGCACCAGGTTGAACACACCTGCTGCAATGCCCCACACGGCCGCGTTTTCAAGCCCGAGTATCCGCAACGCCAGACCGGTCAACAGGCCGACCAGCGCGCTGGTCAGCAGCTGCACCTGCAGGTAGCGCTGGATCTGCCCGGTGATTTCGTCCAGCGCCTGCAGGGTGATTTTTTTCCTGGCCAGGCTGGGGCCAGTGAGCTTGACCAGCTTGCGCCTGAAGGTATCGCCCGAGACCATGAGGAAATACGTCAGGAAAACAACCACGGTGACCTGCCCGACCAAAGCCGCCAGGCCCAGGGTGCCCGTCCACAAATAGTCCTTGATGTTGAACCTGGACGGCTCGACCACGACACGCATGGCGCCCCGGCTGGTAGCTGGCATCGCACCGTCCTGCGCGGCCTGCTCGATCTGCGTGGCGGCTTTTTGCACCGTCTCCAGCGTGCTGTCGGATTTGCCGCTTCGTGTCTTGATGGCTTGCCCGAATTTTTGAGCTGCAGCGGGAAGTGACTCGACCAGCCGCGCGGCTTCGTCACTCAGGGAATAGGCGCTTTTCCCCATCGCGCCGAGGATGGCCAGCAGCAGCAGCGCCGCCCCCAGCCAGCGCGGCACGCGCCGCAACTCCATCCAGTTGACCAGCGGCGACAGCGCGTAACTGAAGATCAGGCCGAGCATGAAGGGAATAAAAACAGCCTTGGCCCAATACAGTACCAACAGGCCGGCGAACATCGCCAGCAGCGCCAGCGACAGGCTGCGTATGTTGACCGGCATGTGGATCACGATGGGCTCGCGTACCCTGCCAGCGCGCCCGGGCGAGGTGCCATCGGCAGGGCCAACCGCCCTGCCGGACGGGGCTTCAACCGGCTTGTCCGGTTCCGGGATTTCAGCCGCCTGCGCGGTATCAAAGGGCTGCCCTTCGGCAGCGGGACGGTCAGGTGTCATGCAGCTTCTTTCCGGCTGCAGGGGCAATCAGGATTATCCGTGTTCCCGCGAATAACGAAACTTGCGCCCCGGCAGGCCAAGGTAATACTTCCTCAAGTATTCAAACCTGGCGGACAGGGAAAAGCTGTAGGACTGCTCCGCCGGCACATACCAGCTGTTTAGCCCGGTGCGCATGAGCAGGCGGTAACCGTTCTGCAGCATGAGCTGGTGTTTCCTGAGGTGCGTCACATGGTCTTCAATCAGCACCAGCCGGGGTTTCCAGGCTGAAAAACTGAAACCCGACAAGGCGATGAGCTCGTGCCCCTCGATATCAATCGACAACAGGTCAAAACCTGTGGGCGCGGCGTGGGTGCGCAGGATGGTGTCCAGCGTTTCGCACTGCACTGACACAGTGGAGCGAACCACCGCACCCAATGCAATCGGGCGATCTTCAAGTGTGGAGTGCGGCCCTGCCCGGTTCAGCTGCAGTTGTTTGCCGGCGTTTTCCGGGCTGGAGCAGGCCATTTCCACCACGGTGCCGGTGCGCGTTTTTCGCAGCAGTTCGCAGCAATCCGGGTCGGGTTCGACCAGCAGGCCGGTCCAGCCCAGCGCTTCAAGGTGCTGCGACTGTGAATCAAGCACCGGGTCGTTCGCGCCCACATCCACATAAAACCCCTTGCTGCCGCCAAAAAAGGCCTGTACGAGTTGTTGTTCTACCGCCGGCTCATTGCTGAATTGCTGGACATGGCGTGTACTGAAATCGGCTCGGCTTTGCATGGGTGGGGGTGTGAGGTGGAGATTCAGGCAGGAAAACGGAAAACCGATTATCGGTGCAGCGCAGGCACCGCGCGCCCATCAGGCAGCGCGTGCAGGCGGGGACTCAGGTCGCGATCGCTTCGCGCACCGCGCTGAGCTGGCGGCGCGATACGGCCAGCAGTTCGTCGATGCCATTAAGCCGCACGGCCCAGCCTTCGCCTTCTTCAGGGTCGAAGTGCTTTTCCAGCGCCCGCACCGCACGCCGTGCAATCAGGGCATTGCGGTGAATGCGCATGAACTGCGCCACGTATTTCTCTTCAAGCTCGCTCAATGAGCCATCCAGGATGTAGCTGCGCGTCCTGGTGCGCACGGTGATGTATTTGAGCTCGGCTTTCAGGTACAGCACCTCGGCCAGCGGCACACGCTCGGTACGGCCGCGGTCCTGGATGATCAGGATTTCTTCTGGCAAATCATCCTTTGGCCTTTGTCCTGCATGCGCAGCACGCTCTACTTTTTGTAGCGCCTGCTGCAGGCGTTCGAGCCGAACCGGCTTGGTCAGGTAATCCACAGCATCGACTTCAAAAGCCTGCACCGCATGCTCGGCATGCGCCGTCACAAACACCACGGCCGGCGGTTTGGCCATGGCGGCAATGCTGCGCGCCAGCGCCACGCCGTCCGCGCCCGGCATGTGGATGTCGAGCAGCACCAGGTCAAACACCTCGCGCTGCAGCGCCGTCATGGCCTGCACTGCATTGGCGGCCTCGCCCAGCACATCGGCCGCGGGCGCCGTGCAATCGCCCAGCAGGGTGCGCAGCCGGGACCTGGCCAGTGCCTCGTCATCCACCACCAGAACCTTGAGTTTCATGCAGGAACCTCCAGCCGCACCTGAAAAACACCGTCCTTGAAGACAGTCTGAAAACGCGCCTGCACATCATGCAACAGCAACAGCCGGTCGCGCACATTGGCCAGCGCCAGGCCGTGGCCACGCTCACCCACTCCTGCGGGCGACGAGTTCGTCACCTTGACTACCACCACATTGCCACGGCGCACAGTCGAGATTTTGACCTGCGCACCCGTGGCGCTCGGCTCCACGCCATGGCGGATGGCATTTTCCACCAGCGGCTGCAGCAGCAGCGGCGGCAACCTGGCCGCATCGGCCTGCGGGTCCAGGCTCCACTGCACCTGCAGGCGCTCGCCAAAGCGGATTTCCTCGATCGCCAGGTAACGCTGGGCCAGCGCTATTTCATGGCTCAGCGTGACCGACTCGGTGGGGTCGGCCAGCGCGCTGCGGAAAAGCTCGCTTAAGTCCTCCAGCACCGCTTCTGCCTTGAGCGGCTCGGCGCGCACCAGGGCAATGGCACTGTTCAGCGTGTTGAACAAAAAGTGCGGACGGATGCGCGACTGCAGTTCCGCCAGCCGGGCCGCCGTGGCCGCCGGCGTGCGTGCCTTGGCACGCCAGAACAGGCCCGCCAGCAGCATGGCCGACAGCAGCGCGCCGGCGAAAGCGCTGGCCCACCAGGGCACCGGCTGGAGCAGTCCCATCAGGGCCAGCAGCCCGCAGCCGTACAGGCCCGCAACCGCACCCAGCGTGATGCCTGCCAGCCACTGCAAACGCGGTGCCAGGAGGTTCAAACGGGTCTTGAGCGCACATGCAGCAATCAGCCAGGCCAGTGTGGCGGGCAGCACACCGCCTGTCAGCAGGGAAAAGCGCATCAGCCAGTCCATCGGCTGGGCGGCGCCAAACATGGCGCCCACCCCCACCACCGCCTCCATAAACAGCACCGCGCGCAACACCACACCCACATGGCAGGCGTCAAACATGCTGACGCGCACGGACGGCACAGGCACGTCACCATCCGCAGGGGTCAAACTGCCCAATATGGTGGATTCGGCGAAATGGTTGAAATCAGGTGACGGTTTCATGGTTGGTTCGGGCCTTGTTTGCATTGTCCTGCCGGTTTTGACCCTGTTTTTGCGTTCTTTTCGCAACTTGTAAGCCCGCTCACCCGAGGCACTCAGGCCCAGATAAAATCGGAACCATAAGTATTGCACTGGTCGCGGCCTTCCTGCCAGGGGTTTAAACACCTTTCAGGCCGCACCCAGCCCCCTTCATCCGGAACAAGTCCTGAAACAGCGCACTGAGGACTTGCCCGTGACCGCCAGACAAGAAAGCCCACCGTGAACCAATTCGACAAAAAGTCCCAAGCCTGGTCTGCCCTGTTCTCCGAACCCATGAGCGACCTGGTCAAACGTTACACGGCCAGCGTGTTTTTTGACAAGCGCCTGTGGCAGGCCGACATCACCGGCTCGCTGGCGCATGCCGAGATGCTGGCCGCGCAAAAAATCATTGGCGCCGAGGATCACGCGTCCATCCAAAAAGGCATGGCGCAAATCACCAGCGAGATTGAATCCGGCGCCTTTGAATGGAAGCTGGACCTGGAAGACGTGCACCTCAACATCGAAGCCCGCCTCACACAGCTTGTAGGTGACGCCGGCAAACGCCTGCACACAGGCCGCAGCCGCAATGACCAGGTTGCCACCGACGTGCGCCTGTGGCTGCGCGGCGAGATTGACCTGATCGCCGACCTGCTCACGGACCTGCAAAAGGCGCTGGTCGATATTGCCGAAAAAAATGTCGAGGTGATCCTGCCCGGTTTTACCCACCTGCAGGTTGCCCAGCCCGTGAGTTTTGGCCACCACATGCTGGCCTATGTGGAAATGTTCGCGCGTGATGCAGAACGCATGGCCGACGTGCGCCGCCGCGTCAACCGCCTGCCGCTGGGCGCAGCCGCACTGGCCGGCACCAGCTACCCGCTGGACCGCGAGCGCGTGGCGACCACGCTGGGCATGGTCGACGGGAACGGCCAGCCCTGCGTCTGCCAGAACTCGCTCGATGCCGTCAGCGACCGCGACTTTGCGATTGAATTCACCGCCGCCGCCAGCCTGTGCATGGTGCATATCAGCCGCATGAGCGAAGAACTCATCCTCTGGATGAGCCAGAATTTCGGTTTTATCCAGATTGCCGACCGCTTCACCACTGGCTCGTCCATCATGCCGCAGAAAAAAAACCCGGATGTGCCCGAGCTCGCACGCGGCAAGACCGGCCGCGTGGTCGGTCACCTGATGGGCCTGATTACCCTCATGAAGGGCCAGCCGCTGGCCTACAACAAGGACAACCAGGAAGACAAGGAGCCGCTGTTCGACACGGTGGACACCCTGAAAGACACGCTGCGCATCTTTGCCGAGATGGTGGGCGGGCAGATGGATACGGCCACCGGTGCGCGCACTGGCGGCATCACGGTCAAACCCGAGGCGATGGAGAGCGCCGCCCTGCGCGGCTACGCCACGGCCACCGACCTGGCCGACTACATGGTCAAAAAAGGCCTTCCCTTCCGCGATGCCCACGAAGCCGTGGCGCATGCCGTCAAGGCAGCCATCTCGCACAACGTGGACCTGTCCGAATTGCCGCTTGAAGTGCTCAAGCAGTTCAACCCGAAAATCGAAAAAGACGTGTACGACGTGCTGAGCCTGCGCGGCTCGCTCAATGCCCGCAACATCCTGGGCGGCACTGCCCCGGCGCAGGTGCGGGCGCAGATTGCGCGGCACCGGGCCCGGCTCGGCTAAGCCCTGCCGACCGGCCTAAGTTCCGGCTAAGGTGTGCCTTGTAGACTGAACAACTGCCAAGGACACAACCATGCACCTGCCGCCACCCAGTGAACCCAAACCAGCCAGCGCCCCCATTTGGGTCAGCGAGCTGCACCCAGTGAATGGGGGCTCTTCATTCAAGCAGGGGCCGCGGAACCGGCTTAGCCGGGCCGCAGGCGCAGCGCCCCCCTCGGGGGCAGGGAGCTTGCGCGTTGTGAGCGAACGTGGGGGCCCATACCATGCGTTTACTGCTGGTTGAAGACGACGCCATGATAGGGGAGACGGTGCTGCAGGTACTGCGCACCGAACACTATGCCGTCGACTGGGTGCGCGACGGCGCCATGGCTGACCAGGCGCTGCGCAGCGGGGAATACGACCTGGTCCTGCTGGACCTGGGCCTGCCCAAACGCGACGGACTTGAAGTACTGAGGGCCTTGCGCAGCAGGCGCAGCACCGTCCCGGTCCTGATTGCCACCGCACGCGACGGCGTGAGCGACCGCATTGCCGGGCTGGACGCCGGCGCCGACGACTATGTTGTCAAACCGTATGACACCGACGAGTTGCTGGCCCGCATACGCGCCCTGCTGCGACGCAGCGCCGGCCGCGCAGAACCGGTGTTTGAACACAAGGGCGTCAGCCTGAACCCGGCCACACGGGAAGCCACGGTGAATGGCCAGCCTGTATCCCTTTCGGCACGCGAATGGGCTGTTCTGGAACCCCTGATCGCGCGCCCCGGCGCGGTGCTGTCGCGCGCCCAGCTGGAAGAAAAACTGTTCAGCTGGAAAGACGATGTCAGCAGCAACGCGGTAGAGGTCTACATCCACGGCGTGCGCAAAAAACTCGGCAATGAATTCATACAAACCGTGCGCGGACTGGGTTATCTGGTACCCAAGGAATGAAAGCACCCGCATCACACTCATTAAGGCGGCGACTGCTCTGGTTCGTCCTGGTTGCGATTTTGCTGGCTGCCGTGCTGCAGGCGGTCACGGCCTACCGCGGTGCGCTGCAGCAGGCCGATGCGATGTTTGACGATCACCTCCAACAGGTCGCGCGCTCCATGCGCAGCGGTGCGCCGTTGGGCATGCCGCTCAAGGACAGTGACGATGACGCCGGTTTTGACCTCTATGTACAGATTTGGGGACAAGACGGCACGCCTATCTTTCGCTCGACACATTCGGCCCTGCCGCCGCGTGCGGTGCTCGGGTTTTCGGATGTGGAAGCCAATGGCAACCGCTACCGCGTCTACTCCCTGCAAACGCCTTTGCAAACCGTGCAGATAGCGCAGAACCTGAGTGCCCGCACGGCGCGCGCGCGCGCACTCGCAGCCAGGGCCGTGCTGCCCTTCATCTTGCTGACACCCCTGTTGATGCTGGCCGTCTGGTGGGTCATCAGCCGCTCCCTCGCGCCCATAGAGCGGGCTCGCCGCCAGGTGGCAAGCCGGGCTGCCGATGATTTTTCCCCGCTGGCCGACACTGACCTGCCCGACGAGGTACGCCCGCTGGTCGATGAACTCAACCTGCTGTTTGGCAGGGTGCGCGGCGCTTTTGATGCGCAGAGGAATTTTGTGGCCGATGCTGCCCACGAGCTGCGCTCGCCCCTGACTGCGCTCAAGCTCCAGGCCCAGGCATTGCGCCGCGCCGACGACGAACCCGCAGCGCGCGAAGCCGGTATTGCACGGCTGAACCAGGGCATTGACCGCGCCATAAGGCTGGTGGAACAACTGCTGACGCTGGCGCGGGAAGAGGCCAGCCTGGCACAAACGGACGCTGTGGCCGGACCCATCGACTTGCAGGACGTGGTCAGGCTGGCCGTGGCCGACGTGCTGCCGCTGGCGGCGCACAAGCACATTGACCTGGGACTGGCAGATAACGAGGAAGACCAGCCGGTACAACCGGTGCTTGTCACGGGGCAGCGCGAAGCGCTGCGCATGATGCTGCGCAACCTGCTCGAAAATGCCGTCAAGTACACACCCGAATCGGGCCGGGTCGACGTGTCGCTGCAACTGCAGCCAGACAGCAATGGCTCAAAAGGCCAATGCCTGTTGACCGTCGAGGACAGCGGACCCGGTATTGCGCCGGAAGACCGTTCGCGTGTGTTTGACCGCTTCTACCGCAGCAGCGACCTGGCGCCTGAAACCGGCAGCGGCCTGGGCCTGGCGATTGTCAAAACGATTGCCGACCGGCACGGCGCCACCCTGCAGCTGGATGCCTCCCCGCGCCTGGGTGGCTTGCGTGTGCAGATCCGTATGGACACGGCGCACCCCTAGTACTGCAACCCGAAAATATCGAAACATGAAAACGCGTCATCGCACCCATGGCGGCGTTGCAACCCTTGTGAAGGCGCACGGCCTTCACTGCGGTTTGCGCCTTGCCCTGGGCGCGAATCCATCGTTTTCATCTTGTTTCGCTACTTCCAGGTTGCAGTACTAGCGCCAAACCGGGAAACGATGCGCATGGACAGTCCCTTGGCCCTTCTTGCCCTTGTTTCCCACTTTGCCTTTGTACTGGCCGGCCTGCTGATCTATGCTGTCGGCACCCATGCCAGGGGCCAGCGCCGCCACCCGTCCGCCGCACTGGCCTGGGTGCTGACCATTGCACTGCTGCCCTATGTGGGCCTGCCTTTGTACCTGCTTCTGGGCACCCGGAAGTTCGCACGCCCATCACACATCCTGCAGCACACCATGCCAGCCCTGCGCCCGCAGGAGGATGGCCTGCAGGCCTGCGCCATCGCCACACTGGACGGCATGGGGCTGGCACCGCCTGCAACCAGCAGGCAGGTGCGTTTTCATGCCGATGGCCAGGCCGCCTGGGACGGGCTTGCCATTCTGATCAACAGCGCCCGGGAACAACTGGACATCAGCACTTTTGTGCTCGGGAACGATGCGTTGGGCCAGCGCGTGGCGCGCCTGCTCTCGGAGCGGGCCGCTGCAGGTGTACGTGTGCGTTTGCTGCTCGACTCTGTGGGCAGTTGGCGCACATCGGTGATGCTGGTGCGCCAGCTGCGCGCCGCCGGGGTGCAGGTGCACTGGTTCATGCCGCTGCTGCACAACCCGCTGCGCGGGCGCGTAAACCTGCGCAACCATCGCAAGCTGGCCATCGCCGACGGCCGGCGTCTGTGGAGCGGCGGACGCAACCTGGCCGCGGAATATTTCAACGGCGAACCCCGGCAAAAACCCTGGATTGACCTGAGCTTCACGCTGGCAGGTGCACTGGCCGCACAGGCGCAAGACCTGTTCGACAGCCACTGGCGCTACAGCCGCGGGCCCCGTGTGGCCGATGACAACCCACCGACACCGGCTGCACAGGAGTCGCCCGAACAGGCAACACCCGGATATCCGGACCAGACACTGACCCAGATGGTGCCCAGCGGCCCGGACCAGGCCGAAGACACTTTTTACGGCCTGCTGCTCACACTGCTTTTTCGCGCAGAGCGGCGCGTGCTGGCAGTCACGCCTTATTTTGTTCCCGACGACAGCCTGCTGACGGCCTTGTGCCTGGCCGCGCGGCGCGGCGTGCAGGTGGAACTGGTCGTGCCTGCGCGCTCCAACCACAGGCTGGCCGACATCGCGCGTGCCCGCGCCCTGCGCGACCTGGTGGCGGCAGGTGGCCAGGTGCGGCTAGCCCCGGGCATGGTGCATGCCAAGGCCGTAGTGGTGGACGATGGCGTGGCCCTGACCGGTTCGCTGAACATTGATTCACGCAGCCTGTTCCTGAATTTCGAGCTGATGGTGGCGTTTTATGGCAGCGAAGACATTGAGGCCGTCACGCAATGGATTGACGGCAATTTCCACGACCTGCCGCTTCACCAGCCGGCCCCGCCCTCGCTGCTGCGGGACATCGCCGAAGGACTGGTGCGCTGGCTGGGTTTCCAGATTTAATTTTGCTTCAACACGACAGGCCCTTACGCCGGCTTGACCGCCCTGCTCGCCTGTGCGTCCGGGCGTTGCCCGGCGCAAACGTCCCGCACACACCCGCGCAACCAGCGATGCGCCGGATCGGCATCCATCCGTGGGTGCCAGAGCAATGACACCGTGATCTCCGGCATGGGTACCGGAAGCGCAAAACTGTGCATGCCGGCGCTCAGGTTTTCGGTATGCCGCTCTGGAACACTCGCGATCAGGTCACAGGCCCGGGCCAGAGCCAATGCGGCCGAAAAGCCACTGACCATCGTGACGATCTCCCGTTCCAGCCCGAATGGTTTCAGGGCATCATCCACCGGCTCGGCGCCCAGGCCGCGCCGCGAGACGCCGATGTGCCTGCCGGCCGCATAGCGGGCGGGCGTGATCTCGCCTTGGCTCAGGGGGTGCCCCTTTCGCACAACGCCAATGAAACGGTCCCGGAACAATGCCTGCACCCGAAGCTCCGGTGCCGTCGTCGTTCCCACAACGCCGGTTTCCAGGTCGACGGTCCCGTCGCGAAGCGGTGCGCTGTCTTTGTCCGCCTTTTGCACAAAGCACAGCCGCACGCCGGGTGCTTCCTCGCTGACGCGGGCAATAAGGTCCGGCCCGAAGTTTTCCACAAAGCCCTCGCGGGTCCGCAGCGTGAACGTTCGGACCAGTTGCTTGAGCCTGAGTTTTTTTGCGGGGCGCAGGACCGCTTCGGCATCCTGAACAAGCTGGCCGACCTGCTCGCGAAGAGCCATTGCCCGGGGCGTGGGAACGAGGCCGCGTCCGGCCCTGACCAGGAGTGGATCGCCCGTTGTCTCACGCAATCGCGCCAGCGCCCGGCTCATCGCCGACGGGCTAAGCCGCAAGCGCCGGGCTGCGCCCGCAACACTGCCTTCCGTGAGCAGCACGTCCAGGGTGACCAGCAAGTTGAAATCAGGTGTAGCCATGCATGGACCATAGCGCAAATTGGGCATGACATGGCGTTTGGCACACTTATAAAGTGCAAATGGTGCGCCTTCCGCCATGTTGAGCAAAGAACTACGCTTCAGGCAGCTCCATTTCAGGAGTGGCCAAAGAATCGGAAGGTGCAGTTCATGTCGAAGTCAATCATTGCAAAACGGAATGCGGCCGTCGCTGGAAGGGAAAGCAAAAATGCGGCGCTGCCGCGGCCGGTCCGGTGGGTGCTCGCCGGACTCTCGCTGTCCATGCTGCTGTCCTCGCTGGGCACCAGCATCGCCAATGTGGGGCTGCCCACCCTGGCACAGGCGTTCAACGCCTCCTTTCAAGCGGTCCAGTGGGTCGTCCTCGCATATCTGCTCGCCATCACCACCCTGATCGTCAGTGCCGGGCGGCTCGGTGACATCCTTGGCCGGAGGCGGCTGCTGCTGGCCGGCATCTTTCTGTTCACCGCGGCCTCGGTCCTGTGCGGCCTCGCACCCACGCTCTGGCTGCTGATTGCCGCCAGGGCAGCACAGGGCCTGGGGGCCGCCGTCATGATGGCCCTCACCATGGCATTTGTCGGTGACGCGGTTCCAAAAGAAAAGACCGGTAGCGCCATGGGACTGCTCGGCACGATGTCTGCCGTCGGCACCGCGCTGGGCCCATCGCTGGGCGGTTTCCTGATCGCCGGGTTCGGCTGGCGGGCCATCTTCCTCGTCAACGCACCGCTGTGCATCCTGGCGCTGCGTCTTGTGTACCGCTACCTGCCAGTTGATCGCCGGGGGCCGAAGACAGGTCGCAACCGCTTCGACCATCTGGGTACGCTGCTGCTGGCCCTGACGCTCGCGGCGTATGCGCTCGCCATGACCATCCACCATGATGATGGACACGGTGCTTTCGGCCCGCTCAACATGGCACTGCTGTTGGCGGCCGCCCTCGGCACCGGCCTCTTTGTACTCGCCGAGGCAAAAGTCGCATCGCCCCTGATCCGGCTGGCGACGTTCCGCGACCCGGGCTTCGGTGCAAGCCTCGCCATGAACGTACTGGTCTCGACAGTGATGATGGCAACGCTGGTGGTCGGGCCGTTCTATCTGTCCCGTGCGCTCGGGCTGTCAGCGGCACTGGTGGGGCTCGCCCTGTCGATGGGCCCGGTGATCTCCGCGCTGAGCGGTGTCCTGGCGGGGCGCATGGTCGACCGTTTAGGTGCGCCCTTCATGATCGTCGCGGGACTCATCGCCATGGCGGCGGGTTCAATGGCCCTGACCGTGCTTCCGGCGATGTTCGGCATTGCAGGCTACATCGCCGCCATCGCCGTCCTGACCCCCGGTTATCAGCTGTTCCAGGCAGCCAACAACACCGCGGTCATGATGGGTGTCCATCCGGACCAGCGGGGCGTCATTTCCGGCATGCTCAGCCTGTCGCGCAATCTCGGGCTCATCACCGGCGCATCCGTGATGGGCGCTGTGTTCGCGCTCGCTGCGGCGGCGACCGACATCACGAGGGCCCGTCCCGAGGCCGTTGCTACCGGTATGCAGGTCACTTTCGCAGTCGCGGCGATTCTGGTCATCGTTGCCCTCGCCATGGCGATAGGAAGCCGCGCTCGCGCAACACGCCTGGCACGCCTTGCACATCCTGAAGACCTGTCATGACGAGCGCCTGGCACCGTAACCCCGAGGCAAGCCGGATGTTTTCAACAAGAAGCCAATGCGTGCCGGCTGGTACGGCCTACAGCGAGAATCGTCAGTAAAACAAGAGGCGCAAGAGGAACGGGAGGCGTTGGAACTTGCGCGCAACCTTGGAGCCTGTTTGCGCTCTATACGGAGCCACGCAAGTACCTTCTCGGGCGGGCTGCAAGGCGCGGTGCGCCGCCCAGGCCCTTGCATGGGCATCAGCCCATACTGCGTGCCCGGACAGCACACTCATCCCGATTGCACCCCAACGCGGCTCCGTATAGAGCGCAAACAGGCTCTTAAGCCCCACCTAAGACTGCATCCTCATAGTTATGGGTATCGGCACCGACGTGTGCTTCCAACTGAAGGAAAAGTCCATGAAATCCACAGCCCTGAAAAATTCCTCGCTGGTGATTGCGCTGCTCACAGCCGGTGCCATTGGCGGTGCCGGTGTAGGTGCGTTCAATGCATTGCAAACACCCTCCATTGCAGCCCCCCTGGCTGCCCTGAGCAGCAGCGCGGCAGGCGATATCAGCTCGTCCGCAGTCGTCCCCAACTTCCCGCAGATCACTGAGCGCTACGGTCCCGCCGTGGTCAACATCAGCGTCACGGGCACCACCAAGGTATCCGACGAATCGGCCATGGCGCAAGGGGACGACGATGCTTTTTCCGGCGACCCCTTCCTTGAATTTTTCCGCCGCTTCCAGCAAGGCCAGGGCCAGCGCCCGGGCAATGGCCGGGGCGGCCAGCAGGAAGTCCCTACACGCGGCCAGGGCTCGGGGTTTATCGTCAGCAGCGACGGCATCATCCTGACCAACGCCCACGTGGTGAAAGATGCCAAGGAAGTCACCGTCAAACTGACGGACCGCCGCGAATTCCGCGCCAAGGTCCTGGGCTCCGACCCCAAAACCGACATTGCAGTATTACGCATTGAAGCCAAAAACCTGCCCGTGGTCACCCTGGGCAAAACCAGCGACCTCAAGGTTGGCGAATGGGTGCTGGCGATAGGCTCACCCTTCGGTTTTGAAAACACCGTGACCGCAGGCGTTGTCAGCGCCAAGGGCCGTTCGCTGCCTGACGACAGCGCCGTGCCCTTCATCCAGACCGATGTGGCCATCAACCCCGGCAACTCGGGCGGGCCGCTGTTTAACGCACGCGGCGAAGTGGTGGGTATCAACTCGCAGATCTACACCCGCAGCGGCGGCTACCAGGGCGTGTCCTTTGCCATCCCGATTGACATTGCCAACAAGGTCAAGAACCAGATTGTGGCCACCGGCAAGGTTGAACATGCACGGCTGGGTGTGGCGGTACAGGAAGTCAACCAGGCTTTTGCGGACTCCTTCAAGCTCGACAAACCCGAGGGCGCGCTGGTGTCCACCGTCGAAAAAGGCAGCCCTGCCGACAAGGCCGGCCTGCAATCCGGCGACGTGATCCGCAAGGTCAACGGCCAGCCCATCGTGTCCTCTGGTGACCTGCCTGCGCTGATCAGCCTCGCCGCCCCCGGCGACACCGTGAAGCTGGAAGTCTGGCGCCAGGGCTCCGCCAGGGAGTTGACGGCACGCCTGGCCAATGCCAATGACAAGACCAGCGAAGTCGCCAGCAAAAAAGAAGCTGCAGGCCAGGGCAAGCTGGGCCTGGCGCTGCGTCCGCTGCAACCGGATGAAAAACAGGAAGCAGGCCTGGACAGCGGCCTGGTGGTGGAGCAGGCCAGCGGCCCGGCAGCCATGGCGGGTGTGCAGTCCGGCGACGTGCTGATTTCCATCAACGGCGTACCGGTGAAAAACATAGACCAGGTACGGGCTGCAGTGGCCAAGGCAGAAAAATCCGTGGCCTTGCTGATACAGCGCGGCGGCGACAAGATTTTTGTGCCGGTCAACCTCGGCTGACAGGCGGCCGGTGGCAGCTGTTTAAAAAAAGCGGGCTTCGGCCCGCTTTTTTTATACGCGCTGATATCTCTCGGACGGCGTTTTCCGGAGGCTGAAGAATATTTTGTTACATGTAATTCCGTTTCCAAATCATTCGTGAACGCGAAGGCGAAGCGCACACAGTACAAACGTACGGCCAGCGAAGCCGACAAAGTGCACGGATGATTTGGAAATGGAATAAATCGGCTACGCTTGACTTCCCAGGAGGAGGAACCGTGGTCAAAACCATTGCAAAAACAGCTGCTGCGCTTATAGCCGTAGCCGCCCTGCAGGCGCATGCGCTGCAAATCATCAGTTTGTCACCACAAGGCGAAGTCGCGCGCGTACGGCAGGTGGTAGCCAAGTTTGATGAAAGCGCCGTCAACTTCGGCGACCCGAAAGCGCCCGCGCCGCTGACCTTGAGCTGCAGCGACGCCCAGGCCACCAAGGGCAACGGCCGATGGATCAGCGACCGCGAATGGGCTTTTGAGTTTGAAAACGACCTGCCGCCCGGCGTCAGTTGCTCGCTGCAGGTGCGTTCCGGCATGAAATCGGCCTCTGGCAGCCTGTTGACGGGCGCAACCAGCTATAAATTCAATAGCAGCGGCCCCTTCATCAGTTCCCTGCGTCCCGGCACCTACGAACGCATCGATGAGGAGCAGTACTTCCTTCTCCAGCTCAACGGCCCGGCCACCCTGCAAAGCGTGCAGGAAAACGTCTGGTGTTCTGTGGACGGCCTGGGCGAGCGTGTACCCGTCAAGCTGATAGCCGGCCCCGAGCGCGATGCCCTGCTCAAGTCGCAATACCTCGACAAGGCCGCCGCCAAAGATCCCTTGAAATTTGTCACCCTGGCATGCAACCGGCGGCTCACACCGGCCGCCAAGGTGCAACTGGTTTACGGCAAGGGCGTGAGCACGCCAAGCGGTGTACCGAATTCGGTGGAGAAACGCTACAACTTCCAGGTACGCGAGCCGTTCTCGGCCAGCTTTAACTGCGAGCGCGAAAACGCCCAGTCAGCCTGCCTGCCGATTCGCCCCATGAGCCTGAATTTCAACGCACCGGTGCCGCGCAAGCTGGCTGAGGCGATTCGCCTGAAATCGGGCTCAGACACGCTCAAGCCGGTGTTTGATGCGGAGAGCGGTGATGCGGCTGATGTGGTCACCAATGTCAGCTTCAAGCCGCTGTTTACGGAGTCCGCACAGTACACGCTGGAGCTGCCCAGGGACTTCAAGGACGCCTCGGGACGTGTGCTGCGCAATGCCGACAGCTTTCCCCTGAAGCTTGCCACGGGCGCCATGCCTCCGCTGGCCAAGTTTGCTGCATCGCCATTCGGTATCGTGGAGCGTTTTGCAGAGCCGGATACAAAACCCGGCGACCCGGCCCTGCTGCCCGTCACGCTGCGCAACGTGGAGGCCGCGTTGCAGGTCAAGGGACTCACCCCGGCCACATCCGGCAAGGTCAGCGACCTGCAACCCAAAACCGACGCCGACATCATTGCCTGGTTCCGCAAGGTACAGCGTTACGACGACTACGAGGTCCCACGCAAGCAGGCAGCGGCCGACATCAAGGGCCCGCTGCCCAAGGTGCTGGATGCACAAGGCAAGGACTATGTGCAGTCGCGCATGCTGTCGCTGCTGGGCGGCCAGCCCGGCGTCAAGACGCTGGACCTGCCCAAGCCTACCAACAACGACCCACGCCCGTTTGAAGTCGTGGGCATACCGCTGGCACCGGGTTTTCACGTGGTGGAGATCGCCTCGCAAAAACTGGGCAGTTCCCTGCTGGACGATCGTCACGGCGCGAACCGGACCATGTATGTGCGCACATCCGCGCTGGTTACCAACCTGGGTGTGCACTTCAAGCTGGGCCGCGAGAATGCGATGGCCTGGGTGACCACCCTTGACAAGGGCGCACCCGTTGCCGGAGCCGTGGTAAGGGTGTCCGACTGCAATGGTGCGGAGCTTGCCAAAGCCGCCACCAATGCGCAGGGGATTGCGAACTTCACCGGCCTGTCGCCGCAGCCGCCGCGATGCAGCCGTGACGACGGGGGGAACAGCGCTTATTTTGTCAGCGCGCGCATGACGAGTGGTGGTGTGGAAGACATGGCGTTTACCTGGAGCGACTGGCACAGGGGCATAGAGCCCTGGCGCTTCAACGTGCCGACCAGCCAGGAGGTGCAACCCGATGAGCTGGTGCATACCATCTTTGACCGCACCCTGCTGCGCGCCGGTGAAACGGTGTCCATGAAACACATACTGCGCACCCAGACCAGCAAGGGTTTTGGCCTGGCGGACACCCAGCCGACAACGCTGGTCGTCACCCACGTGGGCAGCGGTCAGCAATACACCCAACCCATCGTCTGGCGCAAGACGGCGACAGGCGGGCAAAGCGCGGAGAACACCTTCCAGATCCCGCCTGCAGCCAAACTGGGCGTGTACGACGTGCAGCTCAACGGCAATTCCAAAGGAAATGGCCGCAGCCAGAATTTCAGCAGCGGCCAGTTCAGGGTTGAAGAGTTCCGCCTGCCGGTGCTTGAGGGCCGCATCACGCCTGCAGAGAAAAAAGCTCTGGTCAATGTGAAGGCTGTGCCCACCGATGTACAGATCAATTACATTGCCGGTGGCGGCGCGGTAAACCTGCCAGTGCGGGTGTCCGCGCTGGTGCGCGGTAAATATTTGAGCTACAGCGATTACGAGGAATTCAACTTCTCGCCCCCAAGAGGCAAACGGGGCGACAGCGCGGAAGGCGAAGAGGAAGCCACCGCTTCGCAAGACCAGCGCGTGATTGCCGACAAGCTGCCGCTCACGCTGGACAAGAACGGCGCAGGCAAAGTCACCATAGACAATGTGCCCGTCGCCAAACAGCCTCAGGAACTGCTGCTGGAAGCCACCTACGCCGACCCGAATGGCGAGGTGCAGACCATACGCAGCGTCTCCACCCTGTGGCCGGCTGGCGTGATCGCCGGCATCAAGACCGAGGGTTGGGTCTCCAGCAGCCAGAAGATCAAGTTCCAGGCCCTGACACTCGACCTTTCAGGCAAGGCCGCCGCCGATGTGTCGCTTGAAGTCAAGGCCGTGGCGCGCATAGTCACCACCAGCCGTAAACGCATGGTGGGCGGTTTTTACACCTACGACAACAAGACGGAAACCAAGGACCTCGGTAATGTCTGCAGCGGCAAGAGCGATTTGCGCGGCCTGCTGCTGTGCGAGACCAAACTGGGCGAAGCCGGCGAGGTCGAACTGATCGTCACCGCAAAAGACAAGGACGGCAACACCATACAGGCGGCCAGCTCGGTGTATGTCACCAAACAGGGCGAGCTCTGGTTTGGCGGTGAAAACCATGACCGCATGGATGTGCTGCCCGAGAAAAAAAGCTACCAGCCTGGCGACACCGCCAAATTCCAGGTGCGCATGCCTTTCCGTTTTGCAACCGCACTGGTGGCCATAGAACGTGAAGGCATCATCGAAACCCAGGTGGTGCAACTCAACGGCCAGGACCCGACGATCAGCCTCAAGATCAAGGACGGCTGGGGCCCGAATGTGTACGTCAGCGTGCTGGCGCTGCGCGGCCGGCTGCGTGAAGTGCCCTGGTACAGCTTTTTCACCTGGGGCTACAAGGCGCCGCGTGAGTGGTGGACATCCTTCTGGTACGAAGGCCGCGAATATGTGGCGCCGACCGCGCTGGTTGACCTGAGCAAACCCGCTTTCCGCCTGGGGCTGGCCGAGATTCGTGTCGGCACCAAAGCCCACCAGCTGGACGTGAGCGTGAAAGCCGACAAGGAAAGCTACGCCGTGCGCAGCCAGGCCAAAGTCACCATCACCGTCAAGCTGCCCAACGGCCAGCCCGCCGCCAATGCCGAAGTGGCGCTGGCCGCTGTCGATCAGGCGCTGCTGGAGCTGATGCCCAACAACAGCTGGGACCTGCTGGGCGCCATGCTGCAGCGCCGCGCCTGGGGTGTTGAAACCTCAACCGCACAAATGGAAATCATAGGCCGCAGGCACTATGGTCGAAAAGCCGTGGCTGCGGGCGGCGGTGGTGGCCGCAGCAACACGCGTGAACTGCTGGAAACGTTATTGCTGTGGAACCCGAAAGTGGTGCTTGATGCCAATGGCCAGGCGGTGGTGAATGTACCGCTCAATGATGCCTTGACGACCTTCAGGATCGTCGCCGTGGCCGACGCCGGCACCAGCCTGTTCGGCACCGGCCAGACCAGCATCAAGGCAACGCAAGACCTGCAGATCATCAGCGGCCTGCCGCCGCTGGTGCGAGAGGACGACCAGTTCCGCGCGCAGATCACCTTGCGCAACACCACCAAGGCGGCGATGAAGGTCGAGGTCAGCCCACGTGCAACGCTGCTCGACTTGAAACCACAAACCGTGGATATTCCCGCCGGTGAAGCACGTGAAGTCGCCTGGATGGTCACCGCGCCGGCGCAGCTGGCGCTGACCCGTCTAGAGGCCATACTGTGGGAGATAGAAGCAAAAGACACCATCAGCGGGGCACGCGACGGCCTCAAGGCGCGCCAGCGCATCATCCCGGCCGTACCGCTGACGGTGCAGCAAGCCACGCTGGTGCAGGTTGACAGCTCTTTCAACCTCGATGTGAACCCGCCTGCCGACGCATTACCCGGCCGCGGCGGCCTGAAGATGTCGCTGCAGCCCAAACTGGCCGAAGGCATGGACGGCGTGCGTGACTGGTGGGCCAACTACCCGTTTGCCTGCCTCGAGCAAAAAACCAGCAAGTCCGTCGGCCTGCGCGACGGCAAGCTCTGGCAAACCGTCATCAGCCAGATCCCGACTTACCTGGACAGCGACGGCCTGGCCAACTACTTCCCGCCGCGCGATGGCGAGGCTTCACGCGGCAGCGATGCACTCACGGCCTACCTGCTGGCCGCCACGCATGAAGCGGCGGGCATCAACCCGGCGTTTGCCCTGCCGGATGACGTGCGCGCGCCCATGGAACGCGGGCTGATCGCATTTATCGAAGGCCGCATACAACGCGATTTCTGGAGCCCGCGCAAGGACCTGGATGTGCGCAAGCTGGCCGCCATAGAAGCCCTGTCGCGTTACGGCAAGGCACAGGGCCGCATGCTCGGCAGCATCACGATTGCACCCAACCAGTGGCCGACAAATGCGGTGATCGACTGGCTGAACATCCTCAAGCGTGTGGCCGATGTACCGCAGCGCGAGCAACGCATGGCCGAGGCCAACCAGGTCTTGCGCTCACGCCTGTCCTTCCAGGGCACCAAACTGGTCTTCAGCACCGAAAAAGACGACTACTGGTGGTGGCTGATGGTCAACGGCGACGTCAACACCGCACGCCTGATGCTGGCCGTGATGGACGACCCGGCCTGGAAGGACGACATGGGCCGCCTGGCCAACGGCTTTATAGGCCGCCAGCAAAAAGGCGCATGGCACACCACCACGGCCAACCTCTGGGGCGGCCTGGCACTGGACAAGTTCTCGGCAAAGTTTGAAGCCACACCGGTGGCTGGTGTGACCAAGGCAACCCTCGCCGCGGCGGCCGCCAGTGTTGCAAGCGTGGACTGGAGCAAGGTCGACCGCGTCAAGACCACGGACGCCGCGGGCGCGCCCAACCAGACCACCTTCTTCGGCGCACCCGCGTCGCCGGGCAACCTGCGCAACAACAGCATGTTCCTGCCCTGGGGCTCGGCGGCGAAAGACACGCTGACGGTAACGCACCAGGGCACCGGCAAACCGTGGCTGACCTTGCAGTCGATTGCAGCCATCCAGCTGAAAGCACCGTTTAACGCCGGTTACCAGATCAAGAAAACGATCACCCCGGTGGAGCAGGCGGTGAAGGGCATCTACACCCGCGGCGACGTGATCCGCATCACGCTGGAAGTCAACGCCAGCGCCGACATGACCTGGGTGGCGATCACCGACCCGGTGCCCGGTGGCGCCACCATCCTGGGCACAGGCCTGGGTCGTGACTCCGAAATTGCCACCAGTGGCGAAAAGAAATCCGGCGCAGGCTGGCCGGCGTTTGAAGAGCGCAGCTTCGAGGCTTTCCGCAGCTACTACGAGTACCTGCCCAAAGGTGTGGTGAAGATGGAGTACACCGTGCGCCTGAACAACGTCGGCGACTTCGCGCTGCCGCCCAGCCGGGTGGAAGCGCTTTATGCGCCCGAGATGTTTGGCGAAACGCCGAATGCGCGGGTGAAAGTGGAGGCGGCGAAGTGAAGCTGAAGCATTAGGAGAAAGACATGAACTTAGGATCAACAGAAGTCACGAATCTCATTTCATATGTTGCGTTAATAGTTTCCGCAACTTTGGCAATCTTCTACCTCAGAGATCGCAGTCATGCGAAGTACGCAATCGAAAGAGACTACTGCAACCAATTGTTGACGTGGCACGCGTCTGTTGTGGACTTACTTATAGAACTGTGCGTAAGCTCAGGCCGAAATGTGGAGGAAAAACATCCTTCCCTAATAAAGCTTTCTTCATTAATTGAACAAGGAAGGTTTTACTTTCCCAACATCGCTCCAGAAAACTATGGCCAGGACAAACCCCCTGCATATCGCGGCTATCGAAATATAGCTTTGGACTTCCTTGTCGCCTCTTACAACCTTCACCACAAGCCGCATACAGAAGCCAATAGAAAACAGGCAATTAATTTGCAGAGGCAATTTACATCTGTTGTTTTCGAAATTGTTCGCCCATCAGATCGGCTTTCAACAATACGAAAGCTCACAGATAAGTATTTTGTAAAAAATCTTTCTATTGAGGATCTAGAAAGACGAGAGCAGATTGATGCTGTCAGCCATATGTGGGATACCCCGGAGAGTAGAGATTGATTAATGTAGTGGCGCTGACGCTTCCCTTTGTCCTGGTGGTCTGGCTGTTTGTTCTGGCCAGCCCCCTGTTCACGCGGCTCCGGCTCGCGGGCAATCCATGATAACTCCTGTACCCCGGCTCGCCGGCTCACTCAAACGAGCCGGATTCGCTCTGCTTTTAATAGCTGCCTGCGCCCGTCCCGCCTTGGCTGCGGCCACATTTGATGAAGTAAAACGCGAATTTCGGCCTTCCGACACGCTGATCCTTGCTAGAGATGGTGAAGTCATCCAGCGCCTGCGCACCGATGCGACGGTGCGGCGCGGCCAGTGGGTGGCGCTGGCCGATGTGTCGCCGGCGCTGCGCACGGCCATGGTACTCAGCGAAGACAAACGGTTTTACGAGCACAGCGGTGTCGACTGGCGTGCCGTATCAGCAGCCGCCTGGGGCAATTTGTGGAACACCAAAACCCGTGGCGCATCCACTCTCAGCATGCAACTGGCTGGTTTGCTGGATGAAGACTGGCGCGCCAATGCCGGCGGCCGCAGCCTGACGCAGAAAATCGGCCAGACCGTGTCGGCCCAGGTGCTGGAGACGCGCTGGCGCAAGGACCAGATCCTGGAGGCTTACCTCAACCTCGTACCTTTTCGCGGCGAGATTGTCGGCATAGATGCGCTGAGCCGCACCTTGTTCGGCAAGGCCGCGCACGGGCTGGATGAACGTGAAGCCGCCATCGCCGCCGCACTGGTGCGTGCGCCCAATGCCAAGACGGCGCAGGTGACGCAGCGCGCCTGCGGTGTGCTCAAAACCATACAAGCCCCAGCCAAAGTAGATTGCGATGGGCTGGACCTGTTTGCCACGGCGGCGCTGCAACGCAAGGCATTTGATGCCTCCGAAGGGATTGCGCCGCACCTGGCCCGCAGGCTCATCTCCGTTCGGGCTGAGCCTGTCGAAGCCATGCGCGGAAAAACCAGCACATCCACAAGCTCAGTGCGAACGGCGACGTCAACCTTGCGCGCCCCACTCCAGCGCTTTGCAGTGCAAACACTGAGTCAACAGTTGCGCGAACTGCGCGGCCGCCATGTGGAGGACGGTGCCATCGTGGTGCTGGACAATGCCACAGGCGAGGTGCTGGCCTGGGTCGGTTCGTCCGGCGAACTCAGCAGCGCAGCAGAGGTCGATGGCGTGCTGGCGCTGCGCCAGCCGGGCTCCACACTCAAACCCTTTTTGTATGCCCAGGCAATTGCCGAAAAGCGCATGACCGCCGCGTCGCTGCTGGACGATTCACCCGCCAACATCCAGACGGCCGGTGGCCTGTACATTCCGCAAAATTACGACCACCAGTTCAAGGGACTGGTGTCGGCGCGCACGGCACTCGGGGCATCCCTCAACGTGCCCGCCGTGCGCACGCTGGTGATGGTGTCGCCGGATGCCTTCCAGAAGCAGCTCGCCGCTGTTGGCATTCCGCTCAAGGAGTCCGGCGACTATTACGGTTACAGCCTGGCACTGGGCAGCAGTGAGGTGTCGCTGCTGTCGCTGGCCAACGCCTACCGCACGCTGGCCAATGGCGGGCGTTACAGCGCAACATCACTGGTGCGCAAACCAAAACCGGAATTCAAACCGGCGCTGGACCCTGGCGCGGCCTTTATCGTCACCGACATCATGGCCGACCCGCTGGCACGCGCCCGCACCTTCGGCACTGACAGCATCCTGGCTACCCGCTTCTGGACGGCCGTCAAAACAGGCACCAGCAAGGACATGCGCGACAACTGGGCCATGGGGTTTTCGCAGCGCTATACGGTCGGTGTGTGGGTCGGCAACTCCGGCGGTGCGCCCATGTGGGACGTGAGCGGCACCAGCGGCGCGGCACCCATCTGGGCGGCACTGATGAACTACCTGCACAGGGCAGAACCCAGCCGCGCGCCCACACCGCCTGCGGGGCTGGTACTGGCACGCACGCAGTTTGGCAACCAGCTTGAGGCCTCGCGCGACGAATGGTTTGTCAAGGGTACGGAACAAACCCTTTTCGCTATTAATTCGATAGCTGATGGCGCGCACAGCAAGCCGGCCAGGGGCCAAAAACGCATAAAAAATGCGGCTCCCGAAGATGAAATCGCCCCGCGCATCACCGCGCCCACGTCCGGCACCATCATTGCGCTGGACCCGGACATTCCCCCCACGCGCCAGCGCGTGAGCTTCAGCGCCCAGGGGCATAACCTGCGCTGGGTGATGGACGGCAAACCGTTTGCGCGCGGCGAGCAGGCCCAGTGGCTGCCCTGGCCGGGCCGGCATGTGGTGCAACTGCTGGACGCCAATGGCAAGGTGGTTGACGAAATACGGCTGGAAGTGCGCGGGGCGGGTATCAAAACAGCCGCATCGCAGCGCTGACCCCGGACCACGCACAATCAGGCCATGAATGAACAGATAGACCTGATCACCCTGCGCGTGATCGTGACCGCGGCGGACCTGGGCTCCATCAGCGCCGCCAGCGACCGCCTCAACCTTGCAGTGGCCGCTGCCAGCACGCGCATCTCGGCGATGGAAGAATCGCTCTCTTTCCGGATTTTCGAGCGCTCCTCCCGCGGCGTGCAGCTCACGCCCGCAGGCCGCATGATGGTGCAGCGCAGCCGTGAATTCCTGACCGATGCCGATCGCCTGTCGGTAGACCTGTACGACTACAGCCAGGGACTGCAAGGGCATGTGCGCGTGCTGGCCAACACCTCGGCCATGCTCGAAGTCCTGCCGGGGCTGCTGGAAAAATTCATGCACAGCCACCCGCTGATCCGCATAGACCTGGAAGAGCAAAGCAGCCCGAACATTCCCGTTGCCGTGCTGGAAGGCCGCGCAGACCTGGGCATCGTGGACCTGAGCAACGCACCGCCGGGCCTGGCCCTGCGGGACTTTTTCAGCGACACCCTGGTGCTGATCACGCCCACCCACCACCGCCTCGCGCGGCTCACCCAGCTGGCCCTGAAAGACGCACTTGACGAGGACTTCATCACCCTCACCGACGGAACCGCCCTGACGAACCGGCTGATGGCCTCGGCCGCCGAAGCCGGCAGGCCCATCCGCATCCGCATGCGCATGCGCGGCTTTGACGCCGTCTGCCGCATGGTCGCCGCTGGCCTGGGCGTGGGTGTGCTGCCGATGGAAGCCATAGAGCCGCAACGCGCCTGGCTGCCCATCAAGGCCATGCCGCTGACCGACCCCTGGGCCAGGCGCACACACCGCATTGCAACGCGCAGCAGCGTGCAGCTGTCGCCCGCCGCGCGCACGCTGATGGAGGCCTTGACACGCCAGTCCGGGGTTTCCACCGCCTAAGCCGCTTTCGCGAACGGCGAAAGCCGCTTTCTGGCTGCATGCTTGCCGGGCTTTAACCGGTTTCCTAAACTGGCCCTATATCTAATACAGGGCCGGAAAGCAGGCCAGGAGACTTCATGAAAATCACACGCGTCAGCGCCACGCCGCTGAACCTGCCCGTATCCGTCAGCATTTCGGGCCGCACAAAAAACACTTCCCTGTCCATTTGCCTGGTCACCATAGAAACCGACAGCGGCATCACGGGCACGGGCATGACGGCCATTACCGAAGAAGAGGTGGTGGCCAGCATCGTCAACGACATTGCTTCCCACGCACTGGAAGGCCAGGACCCGATGCGCCACGAGCTACTCTGGGAAAGGCTCTACTGGCTGCTCACGCCGCGCGGCCAGTCCGGCTACGCCAGCCACGCCATCGCCGCGCTGGACCTGGCGCTCTGGGACATCAAGGGCAAGGCCCTGGGCCAGCCCTGCTGGCGGCTTCTGGGCGGTGCCCGCTCGCAGGTGCCGGTGTATGCCACCTTCGGTTTTGCATTTTTCGACCGCGATGAACTGGCCGATGCGGCCAAGAGCTGGGTCGGGCGCGGCTTCACGCGCCTGAAAATGACTGTCGGCCACCATGGCCTGCAGCGGCGCGACGAACCCCGGCCACTTGCCGAGGTGATAACCGAAGACGTGCAGCGCATACGCGCCGTGCGTGAGGCCGTGGGCCCGGATGTCGAGCTGTACATTGACGCCAACTGCAGCCTGGACTACTTCCACGCGCAGTCGCTGGCGCAACGGGTAGAGCAATACGGCATTACTTTTTTCGAAGAGCCGGTGTCGCAGAACGACATCCCCAACCTCGTCAAGCTGCGCGCCAAAACCTCCATCCCGCTGGCGGCCGGGCAAAACGAGGGGCTGGCCAGCCGTTTCCGCGACATGCTGGTAGCCCAGGCGGTGGACGTGGTGCAACCGAATGCCTGCATCACCGGAGGCTTCACGCAGTGCAGCCGCGTTGCCGGCATGGCCGCCGCCTTCAACACGCGTTTTGCCAATGGCGGCGCCTGGCCGCACCACAATATGCACCTGCATGCGGGACTGGCCAATGGATCACTGGTGGAATACCACTCGGTCGCAGTGGACTGCTGCAAACTCGTCTTTGACGGCCTGCCCGAACCCACCAACGGCTGGCTCACCCTGCTGGAAACCCCGGGACTGGGCTTTGAGCCCAACATGGAACGCGTCAAGGAGTTGGCCAAACGACCTGGTTCGCGCGGCGTTGGCAAGGCCTGAGCCCACACTTTCACCATAACGACAAGGAGACAAGCATGACCCACCCGACTTTCCCCCCAATCTCCCGGCGAACGCTGCTGGCCGCCGGCCTGGGCACGCTGGCAGGCACCGCCGCGCAGGCCCAGGCCGCCTACCCCAGCCGGCCGATACGGCTGATGGTCGGCTACTCGGCCGGCGGCGGGATAGACGCGGTGGCGCGCCTGCTGGGCCCGCGCCTGTCGACGCTGCTGGGCCAACAGGTCGTGGTGGAAAACCGCGCCGGCGCCTCAGGCCTGATTGCCGGCGACCTGGTGGCCAAGGCCGCGCCCGATGGCTATACCCTGTTCCTGGGCGACAGCTCGGCGCTGATCGCCCAGCACCTGCAGGCCCGCATGAGCTTTGACCCGATCAAGAGCTTCGCGCCGGTGGCCGGCGTCTTCAAGCTGCCGCTGCTGATCGTGGCCAACAACGAATTCCCGGCACGTACGCCGACGGAGTTCCTGTCCGCCATGAAGGCCGCCCCGGGCAAGTACTCCTATGCCACCTCGGGCGTGGGTCAGGTCCAGCACCTGGGCTTCGAGATGCTCAAGGGGCGCACGCAGAGCTTCGTCGTCCATGTACCCTACCGCGGCGCGGCACAGATCATGCCTGACGTGATCAGCGGCCAGGTGCCGCTGGGCGTGGTCAGCGCCACCGCCGGCATGGCGCAGGTCAAGGCCGGGCGCGTGAAGGCCATCGCAGTGATGAGCCCGATCACGCTGGCCGGAGCGGAGAACGTGCCGCCGCTGTCCAGCGTGCTGCCCGGCTTTGACGCCGCACCGCGCATCTACATCGCCGCGCCGGCGGGTACGCCGCAAGCCGTGGTGGACCAGCTCAGCGCAGCCCTGCAAAGCGTGATGTCGGCCCCGGACATGGCCCAGATCGCCGCCCAGCAAGGCGCCGTGCCGGCTTTTGTGCCCGCAGCGCAGATCGCTGCGGACCTCAGGCGCGAATCCGCGATGTGGGCCAAAATCATCCGCGAACAGAAGATCAGCGCCGAGTAAGCCGGCGCAACGGGCGGCGCGCAGCGGGCGGGCATGAAAAAATTTACACCCGCACGCCAGCCGCACAAAAACTTTCAACCCGCCAGGCCGGCGAAATGGCTACGATGGCGTCAGGAGTTACCCATACATGTCTGTCATCACCACCATTGAAGATCTGCGCGTTCTGGCGCAAAAACGCGTTCCGCGCATGTTCTACGACTACGCCGACTCCGGCTCGTGGACGGAAGGCACCTACCGCGCCAACGAAGCGGATTTCAAAAAAATCCTGTTGCGCCAGCGTGTGGCCGTGAACATGGAAAACCGCTCGACGCAAACAAAAATGCTGGGCCAGGACGTCGCCATGCCGGTGGCCATTGCACCCACCGGCATGACCGGCATGCAGCACGCCGACGGTGAAATCCTGGGGGCGCTTGCGGCGAAAAAATTCGGCATCCCCTTCACGCTGTCGACCATGAGCATCTGCTCCATCGAAGACATTGCCAAGGCGACCGGCGGCCACCCCTTCTGGTTCCAACTGTATGTGATGCGCGACCGCGACTTCATCGAACGCCTGATAGACCGCGCCAAGGCCGCCAACTGCTCGGCCCTGGTGCTCACGCTGGACCTGCAGATCATCGGCCAGCGCCACAAGGATTTGAAAAACGGCCTGAGCGCGCCGCCCAAGCTGACAATACCCAACATCATCAACATGGCCACCAAACCGCGCTGGTGCATGGGTATGCTGGGCACGCCGCGCCGCAACTTCGGCAATATCTTCGGCCACGTCAAGGGCATAGAAAACATGGGCTCGCTGTCGGAGTGGACCAACAAGCAATTCGACCCGGCGCTCTCATGGAACGATGTGGAGTGGATCAAGAAACGCTGGGGCGGCAAACTGGTCCTAAAGGGCATACAGGACGTGGAGGACGCGCAGCTGGCGCTAAACAGCGGCGCCGACGCGCTGATTGTCTCCAACCACGGCGGCCGCCAGCTCGACGGTGCGCCGTCCTCGATCTCGGCCCTGCCGGCCATTGTCGATGCCGTGGGCAGCCGCATGGAAGTGCACATGGATGGCGGCATCCGCAGCGGCCAGGATGTGCTCAAGGCCCTGGCGCTGGGCGCCAAGGGAACCTACATAGGCCGTTCGTTCCTCTATGGCCTGGGCGCCATGGGCGAGGCCGGCGTGACCAAGGCGCTGCAGATCATCCACAGGGAACTCGACCTGACCATGGCTTTTTGCGGCCGCACGGACATCAGGACAGTTGACAAAAGCATACTGCTGCCCGGCACGTACTGATCTGCTGGCCGGCATTGCTGCCGGCCAGCAATCATTGCCTAGCGTGTCTCTTCTGCCAGCCAGTACGCCGCGTATTCCTTTCGCAGCACATTTTTCTGGACTTTCCCGGTCGCGGTCGATGGCAGGACCTCGACAAAACGCACGGCCTTGGGCACCTCGAATCCACCCAGCAGCGCGCGGCAGTGTTCGATGATGATGGCCTCGTCGCAGGTGGCGCCGGGCTTGCGCACGACGAAAGCGCTCACGGCCTCGCTCCAGTGCGGGTGCGGCAGGCCAAGCACGGCTGCACCGGCCACATCCGGGTGGGCCAGGATGGCAGCCTCGACCTTGACGCTGGCCACGTTCTCGCCACCGGTCTTGATCATGTCCTTCTTGCGGTCCAGAAACAGCATCTGCCCACCCTCATCAACCATACCAAGGTCGCCGGTGTGGTGCCAACCGAATTTTTGCGCCGCCTGCGTGGCCTGTGGGTCCTTGAAATAACCCAGCATCACATTGGGGCCGCGGTGCACGATCTCGCCAACCTGGCCCGCAGGCAGCAGTCGGCCTTCGTCGTCCATGATCGCTGTTTCGCAGACGCTGGCGGACAAGCCCCAGTAGTTTGCCTCGCGCTGCGGGTTGTCTATCGGGCTGAAGCTCATGGTGGCCGGGTAGATCTCGGTCTGGCCGGTGGCCAGCAGGATGTTGGATGTCATCTTCTGGGCGATTTGTGCAATCAGCGGACGCGGCATGGGCGCCATGGCGTAGATGCACAAACGCATCGCCGAATAGTCCGGGCTTGCAAACCCCTTGTCCGCCAGCAGCGCGGCGTACATCATCGGCAAGCCGACAAACATCGTGACCCGCTCCTGCGTGGCGATGCGCGCCACCTCGGCAGGCACAAAAGCCCGGCTCAACACAATGCAGGCACCTGCGGCACAGGCACTGGTTGCCAGCACATGCTGCGCGCAATGGAACAGGGGCAGCAGCCCGGTCAGCACGTCCATGTGCGTGTAGCCGAAATCCGCCACATTGCCCACGGCAGCGCAGTGGACCGAGGCGTGTGTGTGCACCACGCCCTTGGGGTTGCCGGTGGTGCCGCTGGTGTACATGATCAGTGCCGGCTGCATGCCGTCGATATCACACTCGGGCAGGCTGGTCGGCTGCCCCTGCAGCGCAGCGCCCAGCGTGATGCCGCCTTGATGCCCGGACCCGGCCATGGTCACGATGACCGGCAGTGCCAGCGCATCCAGCAATTGAGCCATGCCGGGCTGCGCGCGTATGGCCTCGTCCACCACCAGGCAGGCGACTTCGGCGTGGCGCAGGATGTAGCCGATCGCATCCACATCAAGCTTGAAGTTCACCGGCACCCAGACATTGCCTGACTTGTGGATGCCGTGTGTAGCAACCACCATGTCAGCCGAATTGGCGCACAACATGCCGACCTGGCAGCCGCTGCCGACAAGCTGCAGCAGGTAATGCGCAAACTGCGAACTCTGCGCATCCAGCTCGGTATAACTCATGCGCTGGTCACCGTCCACGATGGCGGTACGCCGGCCCCATTTTCGGGCGGTGCGGTACACCAGGTCACCGAGGGCTACGCGGCGGATGCGCCTGGCTTCGGCTGAAAGTGGCATGTCTATCATTTTTTTGTCTCCTCTAAGGGTTTTATGGAAAAAAGGCCGGCGCGCCTTTTATGCTTTTTGCGCCTTCAACTGCTGTCCCGCAGCTTCAATCATGGGTTTGACGCTTTCAAGGGCGCCACCGCCGTCGCAGGGAATCACCGTGCCGGTCATGTACGAGGCGGCATCCGTAGAAAGGAACATCGCGAGATGGGCGATGTCGTCGGTTGTTCCCATGCGGCCCAGCGGCACCGAGCTGCGCACCATCTCCTGGCCGCTCTGGCTTTGCGGCGAGAGCCTGCGCATGCCTTCCGTGCCCTCAATGGCACCGGGCGAGATCGCGTTGATACGTACACCTGCGGGGCCCCATTCCAGTGCCAGCACACGCGTGAGCTGGTCTACACCGGCCTTGGCGGCGCACACATGGGCCTGATAGCGCATGGGAATGACCGACTGAGGCGCCGTGATGTTGATGATGCTGGCGCCGGGTTTTTTCAGGTAAGGATAGGCCCGGCGCATGACGTGGAAAGTACCGTTCAGGTCAATGTCCACCACCACCTTGAAACCGTTGGAAGACAGGTCGTTGACCTCGGCCAGAAAATTGCCCGCCGCGCCCGAGACCAACACGTCGATATCGCCAAAACGCTCATGTGCCCTGGCCATGGCCCGGCCCACGCTCTCGTCATCACGCACATCGGCGACCAGGCCCAGCGCCTGTGCGCCAAGGGCGGTCAGCGTGGCCACCGCGGCGTCCACGTTCTCCTGTTTGCGGCTGGCCACCGACACATGTGCACCGGCTTTTGCAAAACTGCAGGCGATGCCCAGGTTGATGCCGGTGGTGCCGCCAAAAACCACCACGTGACGGCCCGTGAAATCAAAGCTGATTGACATGAATACTCTCCTTGTAGTTAAAAAATCCTGGCACAGAAAGTCTCTATTCCGTGCGCAGGGCGGCTTTTTGAATCTTCCCGGCAGGGGTCATGGGCAACTGGGTGCGAAAGACAACCTGCCTGGGCACCTTGTAGTCCGCCAGACGATTGCGGCAAAACTCCTGGATCTCCTGTTCAGTCACATTGCGGCTTTCTTTACGAATGATGTAATAGCGCCCCACCTCGCCCAGCACCTGATCGGGCACGCCTATGCCGGCCACCATCAGCACATCGGGATGCATGGCAATGACGCCTTCGATTTCAGCCGGATAGACGTTGAAACCGCCCTGTATGTACATGTCCTTTTGCCGTCCCATCAGGTAGATCAGGCCGGCATCGTTCAGGTAACCCAGATCGCCGCTGTGCAGCCATCCTTGCGCATCAAAGGTACCCGTGCTTTGCTGCGCACCAACGTAAGCGGGAATCACACTCGAGCCTCGGAACCACAGCTCGCCCACTTCGCCGACAGGCATGTCCGCCCCTGCCGCGCTGACCACCCGGACCTCGGCGCCTGCCAGCGGCTTGCCGATGGAGCCCAGCAATTCGTCCTGGCTGCAGTCCCAGGGCGTCATCACGATAGCGCCAGAAGACTCGGACAGGCCATACAGATTCATGATGCTCACACCCGGCACGGCAGCCTGCAAGCGGGTCAGCAGGGCAGCCTCGACATTCGAACCACCGATGATGACCAGCCGCACACGGCTGAAATCGGCCGTGGCAAGCTTTGGGCTCATCAGCAGCAAGGTGATCATGGTCGGCACGCCGACAAACAGGGTGGGCGGATGGCGTTGCATCATGCCCAGCACTGCATCAGGGCTGAAGGCCGGCACCAGCTCGCAGCTTCCGCCGGCCAGCATCATGGACAGCACACCGCAAGTGATCCCGCCCACATGGTTCAGCGGCATGGCCAGTTGCATCAGGTCGTCGGGTGACATATGCGTGTGTTGGGACTGCGCCCTGGCGGATGCCAGCTGGGAGCGGTGCGTCAGCCCGGCGGCCTTGGGCTGGCCTGTGGTGCCCGAGGTGTAAATGATCATCACCAGGTCATCCGCATCAGGCGGTGCGCCTGCAGGCTGCCGCGCCGTGCCTTTTGCTGGCGCCAGCAGGTCGGAGAAATTCACGCCGCCGCCGGCCTGCGGCTCGCCCACATAGATGGTGTGTTGCAGGGCCGGAAAGCGCTGCCGGCCTTCCGCGAAAAACTTCACGTAGTCAAAGCCGGAAAACTCCCGGGGCGACACAACAGCCTTGATCCGGCTGTCGTTGAGCATGTAGTCGATCTCGTTGTCGCGGTAACGGACACTCATGCCAACCACGACGGCTCCAATTTTTGCCGCGGCAAAGTAGGTGTAAATCCACTCGATCTGGTTCAGCAGGATGACGCCTATGCGATCGCCCTTGCCCAGACCCATGGCCTGGAATTGCACGGCCAGCTTGCTGGTCACAGCGTCAACCTCCTGCCAGCTGTATTTTTTCTCTCCGCAGATATAAGCAGTCTGGTGGTGTGTTTCAGCCGCCAGTGCGAGTGCAGCACCCACGGTGCCTGGTAATTGCTTTGTTGTCATTGCATCTTGTGTAAATGTGAAATCAAAAATCGCACAGACAGGCAGGCAGGGCCATCACAGTCCCCACTGGCGCGCCGCCAGGTCTTTCATGATTTCTTCGGCGCCACCGCCAATCATCATGACCTTGACCTCGCGGTAAATGCGTTCGCTGACAGTGCCGCGCATAAAACCCATGCCGCCCAGGATCTGCACCGCCTGGTCGGCGCAGAACTGCATGGTCTGCGTCGCGTGGTTTTTCAAAATGCACACCTGCCCTATCCAGTCGGCACCGGTGTCGCCGGCATCGGCACGCGCGGCCAGCACCTCCAGCCACGCGGCCGTGGACTGGATGCGCATCTGCATGTCTACCAGCTTGTGGCGTATGGCCTGGTGGCCTACCAGCGGGCTGCCAAAAGTCTTGCGCTGGCGCGCCCAGGACAAGGCCTCGTCATAACAGGCATGGCTGAAACCCAGCGCAGCTGCGGACATGCCAAAACGTTCTGCATTGAAGTTACCCATGATGATGCGAAAGCCCTCACTCTCCTCGCCCAGCAGGTATCGCGCCGGCACACGCACGCCGTCAAAACGCAGGAGTGCCGTGTCAGAGCACAGCCAGCCCATCTTGTCGAGGCGGGTGCGCGACAGGCCCGCACTGTCGCCCGGCACCAGCAGCATCGAGATGCCCGCCGCACCCTTGCTGCCGGCTTCGCCTGTACGCACGGCCACCGTGATCCAGTCGGCTCGCATGCCCGACGTGATGAAGACTTTTTCGCCATCGATCACATAGTCGTCGCCGTCCCTTCGCGCCGTGGTGCGCAGCGCCGCCACGTCGGAACCGCCGCCTGGCTCGGTGATGGCCAGGGCCGCAATTTTCTGGCCGGCCAGCACCGGTGGAATCACCTCGCTGCGCACCGCCTCGCTGGCGTGCGCCAGCACCGGCGGCAGGCCTATGTTGTGCGACAGCAGGCTGGCCAGCACCCCGCCGCTGGCGCCGTAGCGGCACAGCGCCAGCCACAGGTCCATGCGCAGGGCGTAAGGTGCAGGTGTGCCGCCATAGGCCTCGGGGTAACCCAGCCCGAGCAGGCCCAACTCGCCCGCACGCAAATACAGGCTGCGCGGAAACTCTCCGGCCTCATCCCAGACCGTGACGTAGGGTGCGATTTCGCTACGCGCAAAACGCTCGACCGTGTCGGTGATGGCGGCGCGCTCGGCCTTGAGATCAGCTGATGAGCTCATGCACGTGGCTCCTTGGTGGCATCGGTGGCAGCCACCGCAAAACGCACCAGAACCTGCCCAGGCGTGACCTGCTGGCCGGCACTCACAAGCACCTCGGCCACGGTAGCTCCGGCGCTGGCGGCCAGGCTGTGTTCAAGTTTCATGGACTCAATCACCACAGCTGTTTCGCCCGCCGCCAGCACCTGGCCAGGCGTGGCCGACACCTGCACCACACGGCCGTTGAAGGGCGCGCGCAATTCGGTGGCGCCAGCGCCCGCGCCGGATCGCGCTGCGGGCATGAACGAGACATCTTCCTGCCACCAGTCCACCGCACCCGCCTGCATATGCCAGCGCTGCCCGCCCGCATGGACCACCCGCACACGCTGCGCCACGCCAGCCTGCACGTACTGCACAGCGCCATCGGGCTGTATGGAGAGTTGCAATCGGGCTGGCGGCGTCTCACGATCAGCATCGACGCTTGCAGCTTGCACTTGCAGGGCGCCCGCACCCAGGGCTTGCACCGCCAGCGCCGTTGTAGTGCTGCGGTAGCGCAGGCGCACCGGCCGCGGGAAGGGGCAAGACAGGCTCCAATCAGTCGAATTTTTGGTAAAAATGGCCGCCAGCCCACATTTTTCGTGCGCAAGCAGCTCCTTTTTTAATAGCGATTCGCGCACCGTATCGGCCTCGGACGCAAGGAATGAAATCAACGCCTGCCCGGCGCGGAATTGCGGGTGGTCCAGACATTCGGCCAAAAAGGCCCGGTTGGTCGGCAGGCCCAGCAATTCCAGCTGGCCCAGGGCCTGTACCAGGGCGCTTATGGCCGCCTCGCGTGTGGCGGCATGGACTATGAGTTTGCCCAGCATGGCGTCGTAATATGGCGAGACTTCGGTACCGCATTCGATGGCATGGTCAAAACGCAGCGTGGAGCGCGCATCCGTGCCCCTGGGCACCACGGCAAACGCGCCTGCGGCCGGGGCGGAAAAATGCAGCACGCGGCCCGTGTGCGGTGTAAAACGCTCGTCTTCGGCGCACAGGCGGACTTCAATGGCATGGCCCTGCAGGCGCACCTCAGGCTGGGCCAACGGCAGCGGCTCGCCGCGCGCCACGCGTATCTGCCACTCCACCAGGTCCAGCCCGCTCAGCGCCTCGGTCACCGGGTGCTCCACCTGCAGGCGGGTGTTCATCTCCATGAGATAGAAGGCATTGCCCTCCATCAAAAACTCCACCGTACCTGCCCCCGTATAACCTGCCCCCTGAGCCAGCGCCACGGCGCAGGCGCCCATGCGCTCACGCAGGGCCGCGTCTACCGCCGGGCTGGGCGCTTCTTCAATGATTTTCTGGTGGCGCCGCTGCACCGAGCAGTCGCGCTCACCCAGGTGGATGCAGTGGCCAAGCGTGTCGGCAAACACCTGTACCTCGACGTGGCGCGGGTGCAGCACGGCGCGCTCGATCAACAAGTCGCCATTGCCAAAACCGGCCAGCGCTTCGGAACGCGCGCTGGCAAGCGCGGCGGGCAATTGCGCAGGCTCGTTCACCAGCCGCATGCCGCGCCCGCCACCGCCCGCCACGGCCTTGACCATCACGGGGTAACCGACACGCGCGGCCTCGCTCACAAAACGCGCTTCACTCTGATCCTCGCCCGCATAACCCGGCAGGCAGGGCACGCCCTGCGCCGCAGCCAGCGCCTTGGCGGCGGATTTACTGCCCAGCGCACGGATGGCGGCAGGCGGTGGGCCAATCCAGCACAGGCCGGCGTCCTGCACAGCCTGGGCAAAACCGGCGTCTTCACTGAGGAAACCATAGCCAGGATGGATGGCATCGGCGCCGGTGGCTCTCGCGGCCTCCAGCAGACGATCAACGCGCAGGTAACTCTCGGCCGAAGTGTTGCCGCCCAGCGCAAAAGCCAGCGTTGCCTCGCGCACATGCAGCGCCTGCGCATCGGGTTCGGAATACACCGCCACGGTCTCAATGCCCATGGCATGTGCGGTGCGGATGACGCGCCTGGCAATCTCGCCGCGATTGGCGATCAGGATTCTTTTCATTGATATGCGCCTTTCAGGCTATGCGCTTTTTGGCGATGCCCATGGTCTTGGCGATAATGCCCATCATGACCTCGTCGGCACCGCCGCCTATGGAGCCCACGCGGCCGTCGCGGTACAGGCGCGAGATGCGGTTCTCCCAGGTAAAGCCCATGCCGCCCCAGAACTGCAAACAGGTGTCCGCCACCGTGCGGGTCAGGCGGCCGGCCTTGAGCTTGGCCATACTGGCCAGTTGCAGCACGTCCTGGCCCTGCACGTACAGGTCGCAGGCATTCCAGGTCAATGCGCGCAGCGCCTCAACCTCGGTCTGCAATTCGGCCAGTTTGAACTGCACCCATTGCTGGTCAGCCAGGGTAGAGCCGAACATCTTGCGGTCCTGCGCCCATTCGATGGTGTCGCGTATGCACTGGTCGAACGTGACCAGGTTGCTGGCGGCAGCCCACAGCCGCTCTTCCTGGAACTGCTGCATCTGGTAGATAAAGCCCTGGCCTTCCTGGCCTATGAGGTTGCGCTGCGGCACGCGTACTTCGTCAAAATAGATCAGGCCGGTGTCGCTGCTGTTCATGCCGATCTTGCGGATCTTCTTGGCAACCTCTATGCCCTTGGTGAGCTTGCCCTTGGGGCCATCGCGCATGGGCACCATCACCAGGCTTTTGTTCTTGTGCGCGGGGCCGTCGCTGGTGTTGACCAGCATGCACATCCAGTCGGCCTGCAGGCTGTTGGTGATCCACATCTTCTGGCCGCTGATGATGTAGTCGTCGCCGTCCTTGCGTGCATGACTTTTGATTGCCGACACGTCGCTGCCGGCGCCCGGCTCTGACACGCCTATGCAACCCACCATGTCGCCCGCGATGGCCGGGGCCAGGAACTCGCGGCGCAACTCGTCGCTGCCGAAGCGCGCAAGCGCCGGCGTGCACATGTCGGTCTGCACGCCAATCGCCATGGGCACACCGCCGCAGTTGATATGGCCCAGCGTCTCGGCCATGGCCAGGCCGTAGGAGTAGTCCAGCCCGGCGCCGCCGTATTCCTCGGGCTTGCACAGACCCAGCATGCCCAGATTGCCCAGCTTCTTGAAAACCTCGTGCGCCGGGAATATTTCGGCCTCTTCCCATGCGTCGACATGGGGGTTGATTTCCTGCTCGATGAAACGTTGCAGGGTTTTCTGGATTTCGCGGTGTTCGTGCGTGAATTGCATGGTTTTCTCCTGGTATTACCGTTCGGCCTGAGTCTGTCGAAGGCTTCGACAGGCTCAGCCCGAACGGATGTTCTTACATTCGTGCCACGCCAAATTGCATGGCTTGCAGGGTGTGGGCATCGGCCTGCACACACATGTCAAGGCACTGGCGCAGGACGTCGCGCGTGTCGCGCGGGTCTATCACGCCGTCGTCCAGCAAGAGGCCGCTGGTGTAGGCCACATCGGCCTGCGTCTCGAACATATGCACGATGCGGTCGTACTGGGCCTGCGATTTTTCCGGGTCGGCTGCCAGGCCTTTGCGCACCATTGCCGCTTCGGCCACGATCTGCATGGTGCGGGCCGCCTGCTCGGCGCCCATGACGGAGGTGCGCGCACTCGGCCAGCTGAACAGGAAGCGCGGCGCATAACCGCGGCCGCACATGCCGTAGTTGCCGGCACCAAAACTGGCACCGCACTGGATGGTGATCTGCGGCACGGTGGCGTTGGTCACGGCCTGGATCATCTTGCTGCCGTGCTTGATCATGCCGCCCTGCTCGCTGTCCTTGCCGACCATGAAGCCGGTGGTGTTCTGCAGGTAGATGATGGGCTGGCCGCGCTGGCACATCCACTGAATGAAATGGGTGGCCTTGTTGGCGCCCGCCACATCGATGGGGCCGTTGTTGCTGATAAAACCTACCGCATGGCCGCCCACAAAACCCTGGGCGCACACTGTTGCCGCGCCGTACAGCGCCTTGAAGTCCAGCAGCTCCGAGCCGTCAACCAGGCGCGCGATCACCTCTCGCATATCCACAGGTTGGCGCAGGTCGTCCGAGATCAGGCCGAGCAGGTCGTCCGCCGCCAGGCGTGGTTCGGCAAAAGCGTTCTCCGCAGATGCAGGCGCGGCGCGTGGATAGCCCAGCCGCGCCACCACCTCGCGTGCCATGCCTATGGCCTCACGGTCATCCTGCGCCAGGTATTCACCCAGGCCGGACACCGTGGCATGCATTTGTGCGCCGCCCAGTTCCTCCTCGGTGGCGATCTCGCCGGTGGCCGCCTTGAGCAGCGGCGGGCCGGCCAGGAAGGCCCGTGACCGGCCTTCTACCAGGATCACAATATCCGACAGGCCCGGCATGTAGGCGCCACCCGCCGTGCCCGAGCCGTGCTGCACGGTGATCACCGGGATGCCTGCCGACGACAGGCGCGCCAGATTACGAAACAGCGTGCCGCCGTGCACAAAACCTTCGACGCGGTAGCGCATGAGGTTGGCGCCGGCGCTCTCCACCAGATGCACAAAGGGCAACTTGTTTTGCAGTGCGATTTCCTGCACCCGCAATATCTTGTCCAGGCCCATGGGCTGGATGGCACCGGCCTCAATGCCCGAGTCGCTCGCCACCACCATGCAGCGCACGCCCGACACAAAGCCGATGCCGGCCACCACGCCGCCGCCGGGCACGGATTTTTCAGGATCCTTCACATCCTGCAGGTAACCACCCAGCGCGGCCAATGGCAGCCACGGTGTACCCGGGTCCAGCAGCAAGGCCACGCGCTGGCGCGGCAGCAACTGGCCGCGTCGTTCGAAAACAGGCAAGGACTTGGCCGAGGCATGGGCCGCGCGGTCTTCAAGAGCACGCAAGGCCTGCAGGCGCTCCAACATGGCGGCGCGGCGCTGCTGCGCGGCAGGTGACTGGGGATTCCAGCGTGATTCAAAGCTGCTCATTTGGATACGTCTCCGCTGCCTGATGCGTCCTGGAACACGCGCGGCACCACGGCACGGTGAAAGCCGCCAAACTCACGCACGGCCGGACGCTGGCGCGCCGCCGCATCGGGCAGCGCCATGAGCCAGCCCATGCGTGCCTGCGGCCGGGCGCCGTCCACACGCAGCATGCTGCCGCTGATAAAACTGGCCGCCGGGCTGAGCAGGAAAGCAATGGCACCGGACACTTCGGCCTCGTTGCCGAAACGCCCCAGCGGCACCGTCTTGCGCATGGCGCGCAGTTGCGCGCCGGCCTCGGGCGGGTAGTGGTCCATGCCGCTGGAGGCGATGTAGCCCGGGGCGACTGCATTTACACGCACGCCGTTCACGGCCCATTCCAGCGCCGCTGTTTCGGTAAAACTCACCATGCCCGCACGTGCCGCACCGCTGTGGCCCATGCCCGGCATGGAGCCCCACATGTCGGCCACGATGTTGACAATGCTTCCGCCGTGCGCGGCCATGGCTTGCCGGTAGCACTCGCGCGCCACAAGAAAACCTCCGGTCAGGTTGGTGTTGATCACGGCCTCCCAACCCTTGGCAGAGATGGCCTCCAGCGGCGTCATGTACTGGCCGCCCGCATTGTTGACCAGGCCGTCGATGCGACCCCGGGCTGCCACGATGGCCTGCACCAGAGCCACCACGGCCTCTTCATTACGTATGTCGCAGCTGTGCCAGCTGGCCTGGCCACCGTCGGCAGTGATTTCATCCTGCACCGCCTGCAGCTTTTCTGCCTTGCGCCCCACCAGCACCACATGGGCGCCCAGGCGCGCCAGTTCGTGCGCGGTACAGCGACCAATGCCCGAGCCACCGCCCGTGACCACAATGACCTGCCCGGAAAACAGCCCGGGCGCGAAAACGGATTGATACATCAAGCTTCTCCAGAAGAACGAAGCCGGGGCCTGCACCCATGAATGCGGTACGCAAACTCCCTGGCACGCCCGTAAAGATAACAGTTATACCTATTTATGACAAGCGATTGCTTTGTATAAATAAAGTTGCGACCGTAAACAACCGCAACCTGGCCGCGCCAACACCGGAGAAAGGATGTGTCACCCGCAGGACGCACCTTCGCACGCAGGCACACGGTGCGAAATTATTTACTCCTGATTTGATAGCTGTCTGCGCGCGTCTTATAAGCGCCAGGGGCCATTTTTCCTAGAATTTTCCGTGGCGCCCGTCGCCTGCGCTAAAACGGGCGGCGCCTTGCAGGGCTTCGGCCAGGCATTCACGGCCACCTGCCCACTCCTGCAACAGGGCCCCGGTCAGCGGCAGGCCGTCCTGCGCCATCGCGCTGAGCCGGTCGGCACGCAGCGTGGCCTGCGGAAAGGCGGCCAGCTCGCGCGCCAGGTTCATTGCCGCCGCCAGCGCCTGCCCGGTCGGCACCACACGGTTGCACAGGCCTATGCGCAGGGCCTCGTCCGCTTCGACCTTGCGGCCCGTGAGGATCAGGTCCATTGCGTGGCCCATGCCAATCAGGCGCGGCAGGCGTACCGTACCGCCATCAATCAGGGGCACGCCAAAGCGCCGGCAGTAAACGCCGAAATAGGCATCCGACTCCATCACGCGCATATCGCACCACAGGGCCAGCTCCATGCCGCCAGCCACTGCGGCACCGCTCACGGCCGCAATCACGGGCTTGGACAGCAGCAATCGGCTCGGACCCATCGGGCCGGCCGGGTGCGGTGTTCCAGCATTGAAATCGAGCGACTCGGCAAGCGCCTGCGGCGACACGCCTTCGGCCAGCAAACGCGCTCCGGACTGCAAGTCCCAGCCCGCACAAAAATGCCCGCCTGCGCCATGGAACACCGCCACGTCGGCCGCATCATCGCGCTCAAAATCCAGAAAGGCCGCGTGCAATGCCTGTGCGCAAGCCGCGTCCACCGCATTGCGCACATCGGGCCTGTCCAGGGTCACCAGCGTGATCCTGTCCCGGGTTTGTATCTGCACTGTCATGCCATGCCTCCTGTTTTGCCGACTCATCCAAAACCCTTATTGCGCCGCGGCCTGCGCAGTGTCAGTATGCGGCTTGCTTTGATGCCCGCATCATCAGGGTTAGCCCCGAGTGCGGTATCTGCGGGGCACATCTACATTATTTATGGAAAGCAAATGCTTTGTGTAAATATTCGGGAGAATCCGGGTGCAACTTGTGCAATTGTTGATAAGCGGCATATCGCAGGGATGCATCTACGGGCTGATCGCCCTCGGGTTCGTGCTCATCTACAAGGCCACCGAAACCGTCAGCTTTGCGCAGGGCGAACTCATGATGCTGGGCGCTTTCTGCGGCCTGGCGCTCATGACGCTGCTGGGTTTCCCGTTCTGGGTGGCGGTGCTCTCCAGCATCGCGGCCATGGGCCTGTTCGGTGTTGTGCTGGAGCGGCTGGTGATACGGCCCATCCTCGGCCAGCCGGCGTTCTCCATCGTCATGCTGACCATAGGCATAGGCTACGTGCTGCGCGGGCTGGTGACCATGATCCCGAACATCGGCACCGAAACACACACGCTGCCCGTCCCCTACAAGGACATGTCCTTCAACCTGGGCGGTTTGGTGCTGAATGCCGAGCAACTGGTGGTGGTCGGTGCGACGGCCCTGCTCTGCCTGTTGCTGTTTGCACTGTTTCGCTACAGCAAGCTGGGCATTGCCATGCAGGCGGCATCCCAAAACCAGCTGGCCGCTTATTACATGGGCATTCCGGTACAGCGCCTCAACGGCCTGGCCTGGGGCCTGGCGGCAGCCGTCGCTGCCGTGGCCGGGCTGCTGCTGGCACCCATCACCTTTGTGCATGCCAACATGGGCTTCATCGGGCTCAAGGCCTTCCCTGCGGCAGTAGTGGGCGGTTTTGGCAGCCTGCCCGGCGCCATTGTTGGCGGGCTGGTGATTGGCATCGTCGAGTCGCTCTCGGGGTTTTACCTGCCCGATGGGTTCAAGGATACGGCGGCCTACATCGTCGTGCTGATCATGCTGATGGTGCGCCCGAACGGCCTGTTTGGCGGAACACTCAGGAAAAAAGTATGAAAAGCACACAGACTGATGCGTGCCAGGCCGCACTGCGAAGCCACCGCGGAACCGGCTCTGCCGGGCCGCTGGTGGCGCCCCCTGAGGGGGAGGTGCCGAAGGCGCTTCGGGGGGGAGTCGTCTAATGCGCTTCGTCTTCAAAACCAGCTACGCGCAAGACATTCGCCTGGCCAAACACGGCGGCTACACGTTCTGGTACGGCCTGCTGCTTGTTGCACTGGTGACTGCACCATGGATCGCACCCGAATACTGGCTGGCACAACTGACCTTTGTGCTGATCTACGCCATCGTCGGCCTCGGACTGATGCTGCTGGCCGGGTTCACCGGGCAGTTCTCGCTAGGCCATGCGGCCTTTCTTGGCGTGGGTGCCTACACGCAGGCCGTGCTCACCGGCATGGGCTGGCCGTTCATGCTGTCCATTGCCTGCGCGGCAGGGCTTTCCGCAGCGGTGGGTGTGGTGGTCGGCTTGCCTGCATTGCGCGTCAAGGGCATTTACCTGGGCATGGCCACGCTGTCGTTCGGTTTCATCGTCGAAGAGGTGTTTGCGCGCTGGGAGTCCGTCACCGGCGGCAATGCAGGCAAACACCTGAGCCCGCCCGAGTTTTGGGGCTGGAAGCTCGAATCGACCGAGTCGTTTTACGCCCTGTGCCTGGTCATTGCGGTGGCCTGCACGCTGGGCATACTGAACCTGCTGCGCAGCCCCACGGGCCGCGCCTTCGTCGCCATACGCGATTCGGAAATCTCGGCGCAAAGCATGGGCATCCATCTGGCCTATTACAAGACGCTTTCGTTCTCGCTGTCGGCTGCACTGGCGGGCATAGGCGGTGCCCTGTATGCACACAAGCTGCAGTTCATCTCGCCCGACCAGTTCAGCATCCTGCAATCGATAGACCTGCTGCTCATGATCGTGATAGGTGGGCTGGGTTCGGTGCATGGTGCGTTTCTGGGCGCCCTGTTCCTCATCGCCATGCCGCAAGTGATTTCCCTGGGCAAGGACTGGCTGCCCGACGCCATTGGCCAGGCACCCGGTCTGCAGGCCGTGGTGTACGGCGTGGTGCTTGTCGCCTTTGTGCTGTTCGAGCCCATGGGCCTGTACGGCCGCTGGCTCAAGGTGCGCACCTGGCTGCAGATGTTCCCGTTCTACCGCCAGGGCATGTTCAAGCGGCAGAAATCATTCCAGAAATCGGACAGATTGAAATGACCCCCACGCTTGTCACTTCGTGTACTGCGCTGCCCCCCGAAGGGGCCCTCGCGCCTTGGGGCGGCCCGGCGGCGCTCAAGGGTTTTACCCATGGATAACATTCTTCTTTCCGCCCGTGACCTCAGCGTGCGTTTCGGTGGTGTGCTCGCGGTCAACCAGGTCAGCTTCGACGTGCGGCGCGGCGAAGTGTTCACGCTGATAGGCCCCAACGGTGCAGGCAAGACCACGGTGTTCAACCTGATCAGCCGAATCTACACCCCCACGACCGGCAGCATCAGCTACACCGGGCCTCAGGGCCAGGTGCTGCTGACACAGCAAGCGCCCCACACCGTGGCCGGACTGGGCATCGCGCGCACCTTCCAGAACATCGAACTGTTCGAGCACGCCAGCGTGCTGCACAACCTTCTGATAGGCCGCCATACCCGCCGGGAAACCGGCTTGTGGTCCGACATGCTGTTCACCTCCCGCGTGCGCAGCGCCGAAATGCGTGCACGCCACAAGGCCGAGGAAGTGATCGAATTTCTTGACCTGCAGCACTACCGCGACACGCTGGTGGCCGGCCTGCCCTACGGCGTGCGCAAGGTGGTGGAACTCGGGCGCGCGCTGTGCACCGAGCCTGAACTGCTGCTGCTTGATGAGCCCTCTTCCGGATTGAACACCGAGGAAACCGACGACATGGCTTTCTGGATACAGGACATCCGCCAGGACCTGGGAATCACCGTGCTGATGGTCGAGCACGACATGTCGCTGGTCTCCAAGGTCTCCGACCGCGTGCTGGCCATGAACCAGGGCGAGGTCGTGGCACTGGGCACGCCGCAGGAAGTGCAGGCGCACCCGCGCGTGATCGAGGCTTACCTCGGCAGCATAGACGACGTGAGCAACCTGCGCCGCCCCGCCGGCAGCGCCCCGGCAAGGACGGCAGCATGAGCGCGGTAGCCACACCGGCCCAACCCCTGCTGCGGCTGCAAAACGTCGAAAGCGCCTATGGCCCGATCAAGGCCATACGCGGCGTGAGCCTGCAGGTGCAGCCCGGCGAGATCACCACTGTGCTGGGCAGCAATGGCGCGGGCAAGACCACCATACTCAAGACCATCTCCGGCATCATCGACCCTCGCAAGGGCTCGATTGAATTCCAGGGTGCCGACATCACCGCACAGGACCCGGCAGCCATCGTGCGCCGCGGGCTGATGCACGTGCCCGAGGGGCGCGAGGTGTTTGCACTGCTGTCCGTGCGCGACAACCTGATCATGGGCGCCTACACCCGCTCCGATGCCGACGCCGTTGCGCGCGACCTGGAACAGGTCTATGCCTATTTCCCCATACTGAAAGAACGCGCCGCGCAGGACGCGGGCCTGCTTTCGGGCGGGCAGCAGCAGATGCTGTCCATCTCGCGCGCACTCATGGCCAACCCGGCGCTGATCCTGCTGGACGAGCCCAGCCTGGGCCTGTCGCCCAGGCTTACCAAGGAGATTTTTGAAATCGTGGTGCGCATCAACCGCGAGCGCGGCACCACCATACTGCTGGTGGAGCAAAACGCCAACATGGCGCTCAACGCCGCCGATTACGGCTATGTCCTGGAAAACGGCCGCATCGTGATGGAAGGCAGCTGCGAGGTGCTGCGCAACAAGGACGACATCAAGGAGTTCTACCTCGGCATGAAAGACGCCGGCGTGCGCGGCGAGCGGCGCTGGAAGAAAAAGAAAAACTGGAGATAGCCATGCCACACCCCAAATGCAACACCGCCCGCCAACTGACCTCCCGGGAGGCTCATGTCTAATCTCTGGGACCTGTCCCACATACAGCCCACGACCGAAAGCGTGCTGCCGGGCGACACCATTCCCGCGATGTTCTGGGCCGGCGTTCAAAAGCGCGGGCCGAACGTGTGGATGCGGCAAAAAGAGCTTGGCATCTGGCGCAGCTGGACCTGGGACGAAAGTGCCGAAGCTGTGCGCGAGATTGCCGGCGGCCTGCTCTCGCTGGGCTTTGCGCCCGGCGAGTGCGCCTCCATACTGTCCAACACCATCATCGAGTGGGTGCTCGCCGACATCGCCGTGCTGGCCTGCGGCGGCGTATCCAACGGTATATACCCCACCGACGCCACCAGCCAGGTGCATTACCTGTGCGAAGACTCGCGCACCTGTGTCCTGCTGGTGGAAAACGACGAACAGCTCGACAAGGCGCTGGAAGTGCGCGCACAACTGCCGCTGCTGCGCAAGATCATCGTGTTCGACATGGAAGGGCTGCGCACACTGAACGACCCCGGCGTGCTGAGCCTTCAGGCGCTGCGCGAACTGGGCCGGGCCTGGAACCAGCAGCACCCCCAGGAACTCATGCGCCGCTCCGAGGCCTGCCGGCCGGAAGACCTGGCCATCCTTGTCTATACCTCCGGCACCACCGGAAAACCCAAGGGTGCCATGCACACCCACGGCGGACTGGCTTACACCGTGCGCGGCTACAACACGCTGATTGCGCGCGACGAGGACGACGAAGCCATGTGCTTTTTGCCGCTCTGCCATATTGCCGAGCGCATGGGTGGCGAGTATTTCGCGCTGTACACCGGCTGCAAGCTCAACTTCGTGGAAAACCCCGACACCGTCCCGGAAAACGTGCGCGAAATTGCGCCCACGGTCTTCACTGCGGTCCCGCGGGTGTGGGAAAAGTTTTATTCGGCCGTGGCCATTTCGCTCAAGGAGTCAACCCTGCTGCAGCAGGTCGCCTACCGCTGGGCCATAGGCGTGGGCGCACGCATTGCCGACCAGGTGCTCGCCGGCCAGGCCGTAGGCGCCGGTCTCAAGCTGCAGTTCCGGCTGGCGCGCTGGCTGGTGCTGGACAACGTGCGCAAGCTCATCGGCATACACCGCGCGCGTTTCCTCGTTACGGGCGCCGCCCCCATCTCGCCCGAACTTGTGAAGTGGTATCTCGCCCTGGGTGTGCCCATGCTGGAAGTCTGGGGCATGACCGAGACCTGCGGCGCAGCTACCGGCGTGCCTGCCAGCCGCATCAAGCCTGGCTCCATAGGCCCGGCAGCCAGCTTCAATGAAGTACGCGTGGATGCAGCCACGGGTGAAATCCTGGTGCGCGGCCCCAATGTTTTCAAGGGCTACCTGAACCTGCCCGAAAAAACAGCCGAGACCATCGATGCCGGCGGCTGGCTGCATACCGGCGACGTGGGCGTGATGGATGGCGACGGCTACCTGCGCATCATCGATCGCATGAAAGACATCATCATCACCGCCGGCGGCAAGAACGTCACGCCCAGCGAGCTTGAGAACGAACTCAAGTTCAGCCCCTATGTCACCGATGCCGTGGTGATAGGCGATGCGCGACCCTACCTCACGGCCATCATCATGATCGACCAGGAAAACGTCGAGAAATACGCGCAGGACAACGACGTGCCATTCAGCAACTATGCCAGCCTGACCCGCACGCCGCAGGTGCAGACGCTGATACAGGGCGAGCTGGACCGCGTGAATGCCCGCTTTGCACGCGTGGAACAGATCAAGAAATTTTTCCTGCTGGACACCCAGCTTTCGGCCGAGGACGAAGAGCTCACGCCCACCATGAAACTCAAACGCAAGCTGGTGCAACAGAAGTACGCAACCCAGGTGGATGCCATGTACCGCTGAAAGCCCCGGTGACGGCGTTTTCCTGTGCATACAGGGAAATCACTGGTGCCTTTCAACGGGTGTGGCCCTATAACCGTTCATTACTCCCTAGGAGACGAGCATGAAAATGAAATCCACCCTGGTTCTGGCCGTTCTGGCATTGGGCGCCACACTGGCTCTCGCGCAGCAGCAGGACGTCAGCAAGGACGAGATTCGGATCGGCTCCATCCAGGACCTCTCGGGGCCACTGGCCGGCTACGGCAAACAGGCACGCAACGGCATGCAGTTGCGCGTTGCCGAGGTGAACGAGCAGGGCGGGGTCCATGGCCGCAAGCTCAAGCTGTTGATTGAGGACTCTGGCTACGACCCCAAAAAGGCGGTGCTGGCAGCGCAAAAGCTGGTGAATCAGGACAAGATTTTCATCATGGTGGGCCACATCGGCACGGCGCAAAACAATGCGGCAATGCCTGTCCAGTTCGAGAAAAATGTCGTCAATTTCATGCCGCTCACGGCTGCGCGCGAGATGTACGAACCCGTGCACAAGCTCAAGTACGCCATGCTCAGCGCCTACTACAGCCAGATGCTCATCGCCGTGCCGCGCATGATCAAGGAAAAAGGCTCCAAAAAAGTTTGCATCATCTACCAGGATGATGAATTCGGGCTGGAAGTTCTGCGCGGCGCCGAGGCCGGCGCCAAGGCCGCCGGCCAGGAACTCGCCGAGAAAACATCCTTCAAGCGCGGCGCCACCGACTTCTCTTCGCAGGTCGCCAAAATGAAGGCCTCCTCCTGCGATCTGGTTGTGCTCGGCACCATCATCCGTGAAACCATTGGCACCATTGGCGAGGCACGAAAAACCGGCTTCAATCCGGTTTTCCTGGCATCCGTGGCGGCTTACACCGACCTGATCCACAAACTCGGCGGCAAGGCCATGGATGGGCTCTATGCCACCATGACGGTGCAAAACCCCTACCTGGACGAAGCATCGCAGCCGCTACGTTTCTGGGCCAACAAATACAAGACCCAGTTCAACGAAGACCCGTCGGTTTTCTCAGCCTACGGCTACACCCTCATGGACCTGTTCATCAAGGGTGCGCAAAAGGCCGGCCCCAACCTCACGACCGACAGCTTCGTGAAGGCCATGGACACGCTCAACGTTCCAGTCGACATCTTCGGCAGCCCGCCCCTGTCATTCAGCGCCACCAAACGTCTGGGCAATGATTCGTCGCGCCTTTCGCAGTTGCAGAACGGCAAATGGCACGTGGTTTCCGAGTATTTCAAATAGCAACTGGCATTTTTTCAGAACGCCTCATACCCCTTCATACCTCTTTACACGTTCAACCCAAGGAGTCTGTCACCATGAAACTGATCTCACGTATAGCACTGCTGGTTCTGGCCTTGCCGCTGGGCGCCCTGGCGCAGCAACAAGGCGTCTCCAGGGACAGCATCACACTCGGTTCGATCCAGGACTTGTCAGGGCCTCTTGCGGGCTTTGGCAAGCAGGTTCGGCTCGGCATGATGCTGCGCGTGGACGAAGCCAATGAACAGGGCGGCGTGAATGGCCGCAAGCTGCAACTGCATGTGGAGGACTCGGGCTACGACCCCAAGAAGGCCGTATTGGCCGCGCAAAAGCTTGTGAACCAGGACAAGATCTTCATGATGGTGGGCCACATAGGCACGGCGCAAAACCTTGCCGCCATGCCGGTCCAGTTCAGTAAAAACGTCATCAACTTCTTCCCGGTGACGGCTGCACGCGAGATGTACGAGCCCTTCAACAAGCTCAAGTATTCCTTTGCCGCCACCTACTATGACCAGATCCGCCTGGCCGCGCCCAAGCTCATAAAGGAAAAGAACGCAAAAAAAATCTGCACCATCTACCAGGATGACGAGTTCGGGCTCGAGGTGATGCGCGGCGGCGAGGCGGCACTCAAGGCCATGGGCACTGATTACGCCGAGAAGACCTCATTCAAGCGCGGCGCCACCGACTTTTCCTCGCAGGTTGCCAAGATGAAATCCGTCGGCTGCGATTTTGTGATCCTCGGCACCATCATCCGCGAGACCATAGGCACCATAGGCGAGTCGCGCAAAACCGGCTTCAACCCGACCTTCCTCGGCTCCAGCGCGGCCTACACCGACCTGATCCACAAACTCGGCGGCAAGGCCATGGACGGGCTGTACGCCACGATGACCGTGCAAAACCCCTACCTGGACGAGGCATCACAGCCTATCCGCTTCTGGGCCAACAAGTACAAGACCAAGTTCAACGAAGACCCTACCGTTTTCTCCGTCTACGGTTACAACGTCATAGATGCATTCATAGGCGCCGCACGAAAGGCAGGCACCAACCTCAACACCGAGAGCTTTATCAAGGCCATGGACACCATGGTCATCCCGCCCGATATTTTCGGCAGCGCCGAGGCCACCTTCGGCCCGCAAAAACGCCTGGGCAGCAACCTCAGCCGCCTCTCACAAATCCAGGACGGCAAATGGAAAGTGGTTTCCGACTACGTGAAACCCTGAGACCAGCCGCCCTTTCACCTGCAGCCGCCCTTAGGGGCGGTTTTTCTTTTCCAGTTGCAAAATCATCCCCTTCCCTTCTTATCCGAAAGCCCGCCACCATGATCGACCGCACCCTGTTCAACGCCGACCACCAGGCCTTTGCCGAAAGTTTCGACCGCTTCATTGAAAAGGAAATCGCACCCCACCATGCCGCCTGGGAGGAGCAAGGTTACGTTGAGCGCGCCGTATGGACCCGGGCCGGCCAGAACGGTTTCCTGTGCATGAGCCTGCCTGAAGAATACGGCGGCGCGGGCGCCGACAAACTCTACTCGGTCGCCCAGATCGAAGCCATAGGCCGCGCGGGCTTCACCGGCATCGGCTTTGGCCTGCACAGCGAAATCGTGGCGCCCTATATCCTGCATTACGGCACCGAAGCGCAAAAGCGCAAATACCTGCCCCGCCTCGCCAGCGGTGAAATGGTGGGCGCCATTGCCATGAGCGAACCCGCCGCCGGCAGCGACCTGCAAGGCATCAAGGCCACGGCCCTGAAAAGCGCCGATGGCTCGCACTATGTGCTGAATGGAAGCAAAACCTTCATCACCAACGGCTGGCATGCCGACCTGGTGGTGGTGGTCGCCAAGACCGACCCGGCCGCCGGCGCCAAAGGCACCAGCCTGCTGCTGGTGGAGCGCGGCATGCCGGGCTTCGAAAAAGGCCAGCGCCTCAAGAAGCTGGGCCTGAAGGCGCAGGACACCTCCGAACTTTTTTTCGACAACGTCAAGGTACCCACAGACAACCTGCTGGGTGGGCCCGCCATGGAAGGACGCGGTTTCATCTGCCTGATGGAGCAACTGCCCTGGGAGCGGCTGCAAATCGCCATCACAGCCGTGGCTGCAGCACAGGCGGCGATCGACTGGACCGTCGACTACACCCGCCAGCGCAAGGTGTTTGGCCAGAACGTGGCGACCTTCCAGAACACGCGCCACAAGCTGGCTGAACTGCAGACCGAAGTGCAGGTGGCACGCGTGTTCGTGGACAAGTGCTGCGAGCTCATCACACAGGACAAGCTTGACACCGCCACAGCCAGCATGGCCAAGTACTGGACCACCGACCTGCAGTGCAAGGTGATGGATGAATGCGTGCAACTGCACGGCGGCTACGGTTATATGTGGGAATACCCCATCACCCGCGCCTATGCCGACGCGCGCGTGCAGCGCATCTACGGCGGCACCAACGAGATCATGAAAGAGGTGATCTCACGCGCCATGGGACTGGGCAGGTAAGGGCTTTCAATTTACACAAAGCATATGCTCTGCAAAATATATACTGCTGTGTACGGGCCATCAATCGCCTGATCCATCGCCACACTCACTGGAGACCATGCCATGACTGAAGCCTATGTATTCGATGCCATTCGCACCCCGCGCGGCAAGGGGAAGAAGGACGGCAGCCTGCACGAGGTCAAGCCCATCAACCTGCTCGCCGGCCTGCTGACCGAGCTGCAGGCGCGCAACCGCTTCGACACCGCCGCCGTGGACGACATCGTCATGGGCATCGTCTCGCCCGTGGGCGAGCAGGGTTCAGTGCTGCCCAAGGTGGCTGCGCTCAAGGCGGGCTGGGACTTTCGCTGCGCCGGTGTGCAGGTCAACCGTTTTTGCGCCTCTGGCCTGGAGGCCGTCAACATGGCCGCGCAAAAAGTACGCTCGGGCTGGGAAGACCTGGTGGTGGCCGGCGGTGTGGAAAGCATGAGCCGCGTGCCGATTGGCTCCGACGGCGGTGCCTGGGCGCAGGACCCTGAAACCAACTCGGCCACCCTGTTTGTGCCCCAGGGCATAGGTGCCGACCTGATCGCCACGCTGGACGGCTTCACACGTACCGACGTGGACGCCTTTGCACTCGAATCACAGCGCCGCGCAACCGCCGCACGCGCCGCGGGCTATTTTTCCGGCTCCGTGGTCCCGGTACGCGACACCCTCGGCCTGGCCATCCTGGAGCAGGACGAGTTCATCAAGCCGCATTCCACGCTCGAAGGCCTGGCCGCGCTCAAGCCTTCGTTCGAGCAACTGGGTGCCATGGGCTTTGACGCCGTAGCGCTGCAACGTTACCCGCAGGTCGAGCGCATCCACCACGTTCACCATGCAGGCAATGCCTCGGGCATCGTCGATGGCGCGGCCGCCGTGCTGATAGGCAATGAAGCCGCCGCCAAGGCCCACGGCCTGACGCCACGCGCGCGCATCTTGGCCACGGCGCTGAGCGGCGCAGACCCGACCATCATGCTCACCGGCCCGGTACCGTCGGCGCTCAAGGCGCTGGCGCGTGCCGGCATGCGCATTGAACAGATAGACCTGTTCGAAGTCAACGAGGCCTTTGCCGCCGTGCCCATGCGATTCATGCGTGAACTGGGTGTGCCGCACGACAAGGTCAACGTCAACGGCGGCGCCATCGCCCTGGGCCATCCGCTGGGCGCCACCGGCGCCATGATCCTCGGCACCCTGATTGACGAGTTGCACAGGCGCAAGCTGCGCTACGGCCTGGCCACCCTGTGTGTGGGCGGTGGCATGGGCATCGCCACCATCATTGAACGGGTATGAGAGCCCCCCTGAGCCGCTTCGCGTCTTCCCCCCAAGGGGACGCCGCCAGCGGCCTGGCAAAGCCAGATCCGCGGCGGCCGCTGGCTTGGACCGCGCTGGTTTTATCCGCCAGGCGCACCACATGAATCACTGACCAAGAGAGAAACTCATGCAAACCATTCGCTACGAACTCCTGGACGCCGCCGGCGGCAAGGTCGCCCTGATCACTTTTGATGAACCTGGCTCCAGCGTCAACACCATGTGCCGCCAGTGGCAGACCGACCTGGGCGAAGTCACCACCTGCGTCCTGGCCGACCGCGCACAGCTCAAGGGTGTGGTACTCGCCTCGGCCAAGGGCAGTTTCTTCGCCGGCGCCGATCTGAAGGCCACGATGCGCCTCACACCCGCCGATGCACCCGCCGTGTTCGCCGAAATCGAGCACATGAAAAAACACTTCCGTGCACTGGAAACACTGGGCATTCCGGTGGTCAGTTGCCTCAACGGCACGGCGCTGGGCGGCGGCTGGGAAGTCGCGCTTGTCGGCCACTACCGCATAGCCGTGGACAGCCCCAAGATCCAGTTCGGCCTGCCCGAAGTCACGCTGGGCCTCATGCCCGGCGCCACCGGCGTCACCAAGATGACCCGGCTGCTGGGCCTGATGGGCGCACAGCCCTATATCCTCGAAGGCAAGCTCTTCAACCCGCGTGAGGCGGCGGAGCTGCAACTTGTGCATGAACTGGTGGCCACACCTGAACAGCTGCTGCCTGCAGCGCTGAAGCACATTGAAGCCCATCCCGTGTCTGTCCAGCCCTGGGACGACAAAAACTACAAGATACCCGGCGGCACGCCGGCCAACCCCAAGATCGCCGCGGCGCTTTCGGTGGCGCCTGCCATGCTCAAAAAGACCACGCGCGGCCTCTACCCGGCCCCCGAAGCCGCGCTGGCGGCCATGGTCGAAGGTGCCTTGGTGGACTACGACACCGCGCTGCGTATAGAAAGCCGCTACCTCGCACGCCTGATGACCGGCCCGGTGGCGCGCAACATGATCAACACCTTCTTTTTCGACATGAATTCGATCAAGGGTGGACAGTCACGCCCCGGGAAATCCCCGCGCTACAAACCAGCGAAGGTCGGCATCCTCGGTGCGGGCATGATGGGCGCGGGCATTGCCTGGGCCCAGGCCAGCCGGGGCATCACCACCATGCTCAGGGATGTGAGCATCGAGAAAGCCCAGACCGGCAAGGCCTACAGCCAAAAACTCACACAGGCACGGGTAGACAAGGGTCGCATGGATGCTGCCGCACAGCAGGCGCTGCTGGAGCGCATCACCCCCACCGCTTATGCCAGCGACCTCGCGGGTTGCGAGCTCATCATTGAAGCGGTGTTCGAAAGCCGCGAACTCAAGGCCCAGGTCACACGCGAGGCCGAACCGCAACTGGCTGCAGGTGGCTTTTTTGCCAGCAATACCTCCACGCTGCCGATCACGGGCCTGGCACAGGCCAGTGCACACCCCGAAAAATTCGTGGGCATTCACTTCTTCAGCCCCGTGGACAAGATGAAACTGGTCGAGATCATCCGCGGCAAGGCCACCGACGACGAAACCGTGGCACGCGCCTTCGACTATGTGCAGGCGCTGGGCAAGGTGCCCATCGTGGTCAACGACTCACGCGGCTTTTACACCAGCCGCACTTTTGGCACATTTGTGATGGAGGGTGCGGCCCTGTTGGGCGAAGGCGTTCCTGCACCCGTGATCGAGAACGCCGCCATGCAGGCCGGCATGCCCGTGGGACCGCTGGCGGTGCTGGACGAAACCGCGCTCACACTCAGCGTGCATGTGCTCGACCAGACGCGCGCCGACTTCGCCGCCGAAGGTAAAACATTCGCAGCCACACCCGGCGAATTGCTGGTGGAACGCATGGTCAAGGAATTGAAACGCCCCGGCCGTGTGGGCGGCGGCGGCTTTTACGACTACCCGGCCGGCGGCAAAAAACAGCTCTGGCCCGAGCTGCGCAAGCTGTTCGAGAAACCCGATGCACCCTGGAACATTCAGGAGATCAAGGACCGCCTGCTTTACCGCCAGGCTGTTGAAACCGCACGCTGCCTCGCCGAAGGTGTTCTGACCAGCGTGCATGACGCCAATATCGGCTCCATCTTCGGTATCGGCTTTCCGGCCTGGACCGGCGGCGCCATGCAGTTCATCTACGGCACGGGCATCGAGACCTTTTTGCGCCGAGCCGACGAACTCGCGCAGCGCCATGGCCCCGGCTTTGCACTCGACGCAGCAGCCCGCGCCGCCATCAGCAGGTTCCAGCCACGCTACTGAGGATTTTTAACAAGAATGGCTGTTGGCCCTTGTCGATCAAGCGCAGGCAGCTATTCTTTCAGAAGCAGATCAGGCTTTCTGGATAAACAGGAGCAGTGCCTGTTCCGTCAGCTGGTCCAGCGTCTTGCCGCCCTTGGGCGTGTACCACTGGGCCGCCCAGTTGAGTGCGCCGAAAATAAAGAGCCGCGCCACACGGGGCTCGGACTGCAGCGCACCTTGCTGAACAAGTGCATCCAGCACAGGCATCCACACAGCCTCATAACCATCCTTCACGCGTGAGATGCCCTTGCGCTGCACGGTCGTCAGCGAGCGCCATTCGTACAGCATCACGGGGATGAAATCGCTGCGCGGACCCAGCACCACTTCCAGATGGTGGCGAATGAGCACGCGTAATTTCTCGGATGCCGATGCATCCGACCCCAGGGTCTCCAGCGCCTGCTGCTGGCTTTGTGCCGCCATGGCCATGCCCTCGCCCATGACGGCATAAAGCAGCGCACTTTTACTTTTGAAATGATAGAAAGGCGAGCCGCTGTGCATGCTGGCCGCTGCCGCGATGTCGCGGGTGGTGGTCGCATCAAAACCCTTGGTGCGGAACAGCCGTGCGGCGCCATCAATGATCAGGCGGCGGCGGTTGCCCTCGTCGAGTTCGGCATGGGTTTTACGTGGCCGCCCGCGCGACCGCTTGGGTGCCGGCTCGGCCTGGGTCAGCGCCGCGGCAGTTGCTACAGCGGCAGGCCGCCGCTTGCTCACGGCCACAGGCTTTCCCGCAATAAGGCGCACGGCGGCGGCGGATGGCTGTGTACCCGAACTTCCTTTTTTCATACTTACAATGGTATCAAGCAAGCCTTATTTAAGCAATCATTTGCTTTCTAAAAATAAAGCCGGATCTGCCGGAGCCAGGCCAGCGCCCAAAGCCGCATGCAGGCTGCCTGCCGCCCGCGCATTCCCTGCCAAAGCACAAGCCTTTTCCGGCGAACGCGACCACCTGCCCAGAAACGCTATGCTTGCCACGTGAGCGCCCCATCCACCCCTGACCGGCCCAAAATCCGCCGCATTGCCCACCTCGACATGGACGCTTTTTTTGCGTCGGTCGAGTTGCTGCGCTATCCGCAGCTCAAGGGCCTGGCGGTGGTCATAGGCGGCGGGCGGCGCAAGATCGATGAAGAACTGCGGGCGGCGCAAGGCGAGCGGGCGCTGCGTTTCATTCCGGTCGAAAGTTTTCCCCTGCTCAAGGATTATGTGGGCCGCGGTGTCATCACCACGGCCACCTATGCAGCGCGGCAGTTCGGCGTGGGTTCGGCCATGGGCATGATGAAGGCCGCCAAACTCTGCCCGCAGGCCATCGTCCTGCCGGTGGACTTCGAAGAAGTTCGCAGGTATTCGCGGCTTTTCAAAAGCACCATCACCGAGATTGCGCCGCTGATGCAGGACCGCGGGGTGGACGAGGTCTACATCGACTTCACCGACGTGCCCGGCGGGCAGCGTGAAGGCGGCCGGGTGCTGGCACGGCTGATACAGAAAGCCATCCTTGAAAAGACCGGCCTGACCTGCTCGATAGGCGTAGCTCCCAACAAGCTGCTGGCCAAGATGGCCAGCGAGTTCAACAAGCCCAACGGCATTTCCATCGTGTATGAGGATGACCTGCAGGGCAAAATCTGGCCCCTGCACGTGCGCAAGATCAACGGCATAGGCCCCAAAGCCGGTGAGAAGCTGGCGAAGCTGCACATACACACCATAGGCGAGCTCGCCGCACAAAACCCCGAATGGCTGGTTGACAACTTCGGCAAAGCCACAGGCGCCTGGATGCACGAGGCTGCGTGGGGCCGGGACGACAGGCCGGTGGTGACGGAAAGCGAGCCGGTCAGCATGAGCCGCGAAACCACTTTTGACCGGGACCTGCATGCGGTGCGCGACAGGGCGGTTCTGGGCGCCATCTTCACCGACCTGTGCAGCAAGCTGGGCGAGGACCTGCAGCGCAAGGGTTATGTGGCCAAAACCATTGGCATCAAGCTGCGTTACGACGACTTCAGGATCGCGACCCGTGACCAAACGACGGAGTCCTATACGGCCGATGGCAGCACCATACGGAAACTGGCGGGCCAGTGCCTGAAACGGGTGCCCCTGGACAGGAAACTGCGCCTGCTGGGTGTGCGCGCAGCCACCCTGGCAAAAGCCGGCGAGGAGGCCATTTCAGAGAAAAAAATGCCCGCAACCTCCGTCAAACGTGCGCAGGCAGCTACTGAATCAATAGCAGGTGACCAGCTGTTCTAAACCTGGTCCAGCACGATCTCGTCCTGATGGTTGGCGATGTGCAGGACATGGGCCCGCGCAAAATCGCTCTTGCTGAGCGCACCATAGGCGAAGTGCGGTTTTAGCGGCCCCTGGTGCAGCCCGAAGCGCGTGATGGCGGCGTCCAGGCGCACCGCTGCGGGCCGCCAGTCACCCGCCGGGGTGAGTGCTGCCGCGCCGGGAATGGGCTCGCTCAGGCCATGGCTCATTCGCCCGCGCCATTTGAAGAAGGCAAATGCTGCGGCACCGGCTGTACTCTGGAACACCACGCTTTTGGGCCGCGGAAAACCATCCATGCTCATCTCCACGCTCTGAGCCATGTGCTCCAGCACCGAAACCAGGGGCCAGGCCCCGGTGGTCCGGGCACTGGCGGCCTTGTCCATTTTGTCGAGCCAGTGCAAGGCATCGTTCAGCGACTGGATTTTTGGGAAATCGGCCATGGTGATCGCTCCGGTTAAAGCCAGCATTGTCATGTCGGGAAAGTCGCGGTGGTCCATGGCAATGATGGCAGCAGACCCGTACCGGCGGCCCTGCCGTTTCCATGCCGCCCGACACCTCGAAAAGCAGCAGAACTGTGCCAGCTTATGGCAATCCAGCCCATTTAGGGATAAAACCGGAGCAGCCCGCATCCTTTTTCAGGCTTTTGCCATTTATCCCGGGAGCGGGCTTGCAGTGCACCTCAAACAACCGATGACTCAAGGAGTCCGACATGAACACTTTTTCAATCCGAAAATTCATCGCATGGCCCGTCCTGGCCCTGGTGTTGGCCGGCGCGGCCCTTGCGGCCGACATCCAGAGCACCCCGGTGCAAAACGCACAGATTGACGACTTCGCGGTCGGCAAAAAGGCCATTGACGCCAAGAACTGGACGCAGGCGGTCAGCAGCTTCAGCAAGGTCGTCACGCAGAACCCGAAAAATGCCGATGCCTACAACTACCTCGGTTACGCCAACCGCTGGCTGGGCAAATACGACGAGGCCTTTGCTGCTTACGACAAGGCCCTGGCGCTGGACCCCAGGCACAAGGGTGCGCTGGAATACTCGGGCATCGCCTACCTGAAGACCAACCAGAAACCCCGGGCCGAGGCCCAACTGGCCAGGCTACAGGCCATCTGCGCCACCTGCGAAGAAACCCGCGACCTGGCCAAGGCCGTTGCCGCAGCCAAATAAGCGAAAACCTGCCGCGCCGTTTTGCAGGTGCAGGATTCAGGGCCCGCGCCCCAAAAAAGCCATGAGCGGCATTGACAGAAGCTTTCACGAAACTTACATTGGAGTTTCTGCACGGAGGCTTTATGTCAGATCCTTCCAGACACCACCCGGTCCACCACATCACGCTGGCGCAATTGCAGCGCATCAAGGACTGGCACGCGGCCCAGTACGGCGTGCACCCCGTAGAACGCCAGTTGTGGGAAGCCGTGATGACCGTATGGGTGATGGGCTGGACGGGCTGGGTGCCGGCCTATGTTTTTGAAGCGTCCTGGGCTTATCCGCTGTGCCTGCTGGGCATCTGCATGCCGCGGCTTTATGTGCACTGGCGCGCCCACGCCCATGACAGCGGGCGTCTCAGGTGTGACTGGCTGCATCTGGTGTACTGAGCTGCTCTGGCTTACAGTGCGGGCATGACGCCCACAACCTGCTTTTCGCTCAGCACCACCGACCACATTGCCCATCTGGTGCTCAATCGCCCGGAGGCGATGAACACCATGCACCCGACCTTCTGGCGCGAGCTGGATGAGGTCCTCACCCATATCCACAAGGCGGGCGAGGCCCGGGTGCTGCTGGTCTCCAGCACCGGCAAACACTTCAGCGCGGGCATGGCGCTGGAAACCTTTGGCGGCGATATCGCCATGGACGACCAGAGCCCCGAAGGCCGTGCGGCAATCTTTGACCTGCTGACCGACATGCAGGCCACATTCACAAAGCTGGAAACCCTGCGCATCCCGGTGATTGCCGCGATACAGGGTGGCTGCATAGGCGGTGCGGTCGACATGGTGACCGCCTGCTGCCTGCGTTATGCCACCGCCGACGCATTCTTCTGCATCCAGGAAATCAACATCGGCATGGTGGCCGACGTAGGCACGCTGCAGCGCCTGCCCAAGCTGGTGCCGCTGGCGGTAGTCAAGGAGCTGGCCTACACTGGCCGCCGGCTCAGCGCGGCCAAGGCACTGGGTTATGGCCTGGTCAACGAGGTGTTTGAGTCACAGGAAGCGATGCTGGCCGGCGCGCTGCAATGCGCAAAGGAGATTGCAGCCAAACCGCCTGTAGCCATCTGGGGCACAAAACAGGCGATCCATTACACACGCGACCATTCAGTCGATGATGCACTGAAACAAATGGGCTGGCTGCAGGGCGCGATCTGGAGCAACCAGCAGGTGCGCGAAGCCGTCACGGCCATGAAAGAAAAACGCAGCGCCGATTTCGATGCGCTGCAAACGCTGCGCAGCTTTCGCGACGTGTCCGGAAGCTGAGCAACCGGGGGGCATGCCCCCGGAACAGCACAAGGCCTGAGCGATCAGGTTTTTTTGGCAACAAGCCCGTAGAGCACCAGCAGCACAATCGCGCCAATCACGCTGGCGATGAAGCCGGTGCTTTCACCGGCCTTGTACCAGCCTATCGCCTGCCCCAGGTACTGGGCCAGAAATGAGCCTGCAATGCCCAGCACAGCAGTCATCACAATGCCGATGTTGTCCTTGCCCGGATGCAGGGCGCGGGCCACAAAACCGACAATCAGCCCGATAAGGGCCATCCAGACATAGTGCATGAGAAAAACTCCTGTGTTGGCCCGCACAAAGTGCGGATGACAGGACAATAAACCAGCGGCTGCCGATACGCGACAAGGCCGCAACAGGCCGGCTCACCGTTCGTATCATGCTTCCGCATGGTGTCGCCTCACCACCACAAGAATGCCCAGCAATGCACAGCGGCTATTGCCGCGCCATCCGGATATTGGGCGGCAGGGCTTGCGGGTGGCTGGTGCGAAACGGGTTGATGTCCAGCCCGCCGCGGCGCGTGTAGCGCGCGTACACGGAAAGCTTGAGCGGTTTGCAGCGTGCCCACACGTCCATGAAGATGCGCTCCACGCACTGTTCGTGAAACTCGTTGTGGTTGCGAAAACTCACCAGGTACTGCAGCAGTCCCTCCTGGTTGATCTGCGGGCCTGCGTAGCTGATCTGCACGCTGCCCCAGTCGGGCTGGCCCGTCACCAGGCAATTGCTCTTGAGCAGGTTGCTCGTCAGGGTTTCCTCAACCGGCGGCTCGTCAAACTCTGCAAACAACAGTTCGGGCGCCGGCGTGAAATGTATGCACTCCACGTCCAGCCGGTCCAGGTTGAGGCCATCCATCTCATGCACGGGCTCACGGTCAAAAAGCTCGGGCCCCAGGGTCTTGACGCCCACACCGGCGCCCACCGCCGCGTTGATGTCTGCACGGATGCGCTCCCGCACATCACGCGCATCGGCAAAACGCGTGTTGTTGAAGCTGTTGAGATAAAGCTTGAAGGACTTGCTCTCGATGATGTTCGGTGACTCGCAGGGCACGGTGATGTGCGCCAGTGCCACCTGCGGTTTGCCGCGCAGGTTCAGCCAGCTCAGCTCAAAGGCCGTCCACATGTCGGCGCCAAAAAACGGCGGCGCGTCCGTGATGCCGATTTCAGCACGTTTGCCGGCACGCGGTATAGGGAAAAGCAGCGATGCGTCGTACTGGTCAATGTAGGCAGAGCTCTTGCCCAGCTGGGATTCTTCAGGAGTGTTCATATCCCCATTTTCGCTGTTAAACCCTTAGCGCGCTGCCAGAGGCATATGTGGTGACCAACGTGGGGGCCATTGCTTTTACTCTTGCTTGAGATGCGGGATCAACAGCGTCAGCAAACGCTCCACCACGCCGGACGGCAAATCATGGCCCATGCCCTCGATGCCGGCCATACGTGCGCCCGGGATACGGCGCGCCGTGTCCTCGCCACAGGCAAACGGCACCAGCGGGTCGGCCTTGCCGTGCACCACCAGCGTGGGGACACTCACCTTTGCAAGAGCCGCTGCGCGTGTATCGTCCGCCACGATGGCGGCCATCTGGCGTGCTATGCCCTGCGGATGGTGGTTTCGCCCGGTGGCTTCAGTGACGCGCTGGCGCAGGTCAGCATCGTCCATCTGAAAGCCGGGGCTGCCTATGACCTTAAACAACCTGACCGAATGCTCAATGGCCGCCTGCATGCCCTTGCCCGACGGACGGCCCAGGAGCACGCGCATGACTTCCGGCCTGGCAGCAGGCAGGCCGCGCGCACCGCTGGAGCTCATGATGCTCGTCAGGCTCAACACCCGTTGCGGCGCCAGCAAGGCCAGCCGCTGGGCGATCATGCCGCCCATGCTCACGCCCACGACGTGCGCCTTGTTTATCTGCAGGGCGTCAAGCACGCCCAGCGCATCCTCCGCCATGTCCTGCAGGCTGTAAGGCGGCGCAACACGCAGGCCCAACCTGTATTTGAGCCCCATCCACAGCAGGTTGGGCACACCCAGCGCGTCAAAGTGCCGGCTCAGGCCGATATCCCGGTTGTCAAAACGCACAACCCGAAAACCCGCATCCACCAAGCCCTGCACCATGGCCGGCGGCCAGGCGATCAGTTGCATGCCCAGGCCCATGATGAGCAGCACCACGGGCCGGCCCGTGGCATCACCCGGGTGGGTGTCCTCAATTTCGAGATCGATATTGTTGGCTTTGATTTTCATGATGGATTATGGTCACCCCTTGAAGCACGTCAATCATCGCGTCACCCAAGCGCCCTTATGTATCCCCTGTCAACGGGGGCCGCGGGACTGGCTTTGCCAGGCCGCAGGCGCCGCCCCCTGCAAGGGGGGAGGAGGCTACACGCAGTGAGCCTCAACGGGGGTGTTAAATAAACTCGCGTTCACGCAGCCACTTGGTGGCTATCCATTTTTCGCCAGCCTGCACGGGCGCGCCGCCGTGCAGCGTGCGGCTGGCAGGATGCGGCTGCGCGTAGCTGAAAAAAACTGCTTGCCCGGGCCTGGGTACCACCTTCAGGTCCAGGTCGGGGAAAACAGTGGCACCGCCTTTTTCAGGCTCGTTCAGGTACATGATGAGGGTCGCCACACGCTGGCCGCCGCGCGTGAGGATGGCGGGCGTACCCAGCTCGGCCGGGTCAAAGTAGTCGTAATGCGGTTTGTACTCGGCGCCCGGGCCGTAGCGCAGGACCTGCAGGCCTTCGCCGTTTTCGCGCGGCCAGCCCAGCAGTTTTGCGATGCGCGTTTCGATACAACGGACGATGCTGTTCTCGGAACGTTCAAAAAACATGCCCTCGCTGGTGCGGTCGGCGTTGAGCTCTTCACCGCCAGTCTTCGTATCCACCGTCAGCGAGCGCGACAGGCGCGGCCGCGCGGCTTCAATCAGTGCCCGGCACTCGCTCGCGCTGAGCAGGTTGGCAAACAACACAACGTCGGGCGCCTGGAAAAGCTGCTGCACTTCCACCCATTTGTCGCCAGCATCCACCATACGGCCCGAGACCGGCAAGGCCAGCGAGGGCACGCGCAATGATGCAAGGCCCTCGGGGTGCATCTGCATGGCGAGGGCTGCCACCTCCCGGCTCCAGCCCGCAGCCCGCATGGCGTCAAAAATGCTCTCTTTTGTATATCCTTGCGCTGCCTGCGCCGCCATCCACGCCAGCACATCCGATGTCAGGTGCTGTTCAGTGGCGGGCGGCTGGTTCATGGCAGGGACTGTGTATCAGGCAGCCTGTTTCCGGCGGAAAACCAGCCGGTCGGGCGCTGAGGCACCGGCATCAAAGGCGTAGCCCTCGGCGTCAAACCCCTCGAGTTTTCTGACCGTGGCGATTTTCCTTTCAACCGCATAACGCACCATCAGGCCGCGTGCGCGTTTGGCATTAAAGCTGATGATCTTGTACTTGCCGCCCCTGAACTCTTCAAATACACAGCTCACCACGCGCGCCTTGAGCGCCTTGCGGTCCACCGCCTTGAAATATTCTTCGCTGGCCAGGTTGACAATGACGGGAGAAGTGTCCGCCGCTGCCCGCTCATTGAGGTACTCCGAAATCTGCGCACCCCAGAACTGGTAGAGGTTTTTGCCGCGCCCCGTGGCCAGCGCGGTCCCCATCTCGAGACGGTAGGGCTGCATCCAGTCCAGCGGCCGCAGCACACCGTAAAGCCCGCTCAGAATACAGACATGCTGCTGTGCCCAGTCGAGCTGCTGCTCACTCAGGGTTTTGGCATCCAGCCCGCCGTACACATCACCGTTAAAAGCCAGCGCGGCCTGTTTGGAGTTTTTGGCGGTGAATTTGGGGGACCAGGCCTGGTAACGCGCGACATTCAGGCCCGACAAGGCATCGGACAGCTTCATCAGCGTGCTGATCTGCTGCGGTGTTTTGGTTTTAAGGACGTCTATCAGTTCGGCTGACTGGCGCGTGAAAAGCGGTTTGGTGTGGTTTGAAACCTGGGGTGGTGTGTCGTAGTCCAGTGACTTGGCGGGCGAGATGAGAAAAAGCATGTTATTTTGCGTATCCAGTATCGGATCGATTATCCAGTACCCATTGGCAAGCTGCCTGGGCTATTGATCCATCGAGCCAGGACCAGCGGCAGCTCAAGCGGAATCACGCTCCACGCCCCGTCCTGTTTTGCTTCTCAGGCTGGTCACCGAAGCAGTCAACATGCTGGCCAGCGTGGCCGACAGCGGTGTCAGCGGCACGGTGCTGCGATGGACCAGACACAGGTCGTAATGCAGCAAGGCATCGGAAAACCTGATTTCAACCAGGTCCTTAGGCAAGAGACCGTTCTCCAGTACCAATCGGGGCAACAAGGCAAGGTAGTCGGTAGACAGCAGCAATGCCGACACCTGCGTCAGCGTCTCACAAGTGATCGCCGCCCTGGGCGGTGTGAGTCCGGCGTTGCCAAACAGCCGCATGACAGTTGCTCCGGGTGCGCCGACCGGGCCCGAGAACACCCACGCCTGATCTTCCAGTTCGGCCAGCCGCCGGGCCTGTGACTTGGGATGGCCGCGGCGCGCGACGATGTGCGATCAGGCCGACTCAAGCTGCTGGCCATCGCCAATACCAGCAATTCGTCCATTTTCCCGGATGTGCCGACCCTGCAGGAAGCCGGACTCAAGGACTTCGATGCCAGCACCGTTTATGGCATTTACGCGCCAGCCGGCACACCAGCCAACGTTGTCGCCCGCCTGAATGAGGAAATCAACAAGGCCCTGCAACTCAAGCCGGTTCGTGACCGCATTGCCGCGCTGGGTGCAGAGGTGGTGACCGGTACACCTGCCGATCTGGCACGCAGCAATCAGGACGATGGCAAACGTTTCGGAGCCATCGCCAAGGCACTCCACATCCGGCCCGACTGAAGAAACGCCTGCGACGCATGCGGCAATCACCACATGCGCCGGTTAGTGGGGGGTTGCAGGCCGGCTTGGCGCGAGCTACCACCGCCCGGCAAGACCGCTCAGCGCAAATCGCTGGCCAGCGATGCCAGTGTCTCGGCCGCAATCGTGGTGTGCGCCGGGTAGTTGGTGTGGTCGCAGCCCAGCTTGACACCGGCACCGGCCTTGACGGCGGCGCACATGGCAGGGTCCAGCTCAAAGCGCACAAAATGCACGGCTGAAGTTTTCTCGTCGTTTTCGCGGTCCATGTCTTCGTCGGCAATCGCATAGACGCGGGCATGCCCCTCGACTTCGACAAACATGTGGTCTTCGACGCCGATCAGCCGGGCCAGTTCACGCTTTCGTTCGTTGACATCGGGGTACTCCAGCATCAGCGTGCCCTTCCAGTTGCTGCCGTCGGGCATCAGCGGTGCGTAGGCTTCGATCTCCTGCAATATGCCGTCTTCCTCAAACACTTTTTCGATGCGCAACATCTCCTGGATCTGGTAGCGGATGGTGGTTTCGCTCTCAAACTGCAGGTTGATGAACTCGCCCAGGCGAACACTGCGCAGCTTGCGGTGCGCCATGATGGCGGGTTTGTTGTCCTTGCGGTACTTGCTGTAGGCCTCCAGCGTCATGAGGCTGTCTCGGGTGATTTTTCCGGTGTTTTGCATGGCAGGTCGTCAGTTCATTTCAGTCCGTAGGCCGTGCGTATCAAGGTCAGCGGATGTTTTTGCGGCGGTGCGCCCAGCTGGTTGACTTCAAAACCCTGGGCAATGTGGTGGCCGCCCAGCGGGCAGTCGCTGCTGATGACATCGGGCAGGCCGCCGTCCCTGTGGTTCGCCATGGCCTTGAACAACGGCTTGCCGATTTTCATGGCCTGCTGGTGGTAGGGCAGCTTCACGCCGAAGGTGCCGGCGTGGCCCGAGCAGCGCTCGTGGGTTTGCACGCTGGTGCCCGGCACCATCTTGAGCATTTCCTCTGTCTTCTTGCCTATGTTCTGCACGCGTCCGTGGCATGGGATTTGGTGGCTGATCTTGCCCAGCGGCGTGCTGAACTCGGTCTTGAGCAGGCCGTCGCGCTTGCGGGCCATCAGGTACTCAAACGGGTCCCACATGTGTTCCTTGACAAGTTGCACATCGGCATCGTCGGGGTACATCAGCGGGATTTCCTGCTTGAACATCAAGGTGCAACTGGGCACTGCGCTGAGGATGGCGAAGCCGTCCTTCGCATATTTCGCCAGCACCGGGATATTTGCTTCCTTGCTGCTGTTGACCGAATCCAGGTCGCCGAGTTCGAGCTTGGGCATGCCGCAGCATTTTTCCTTTTCAACCAGCACATAAGGCACTTCGTTATGGTCGAGTATCTTTAGCAGGTCGTGGCCTATGCCGGGCTCGTTGTAGTTGACATAGCAGGTCGAATAAATCGCGACCTTGCCGGGCGTCTTGGCGCCGTCTTTCACCGCATGCGGTGGTGACTCCAGCGCGCTGCTGCGGAACTTGTGCGTTGCCAGTTCGGGCAGCCAGGCGTTTTTATCCACGCCCAGGACTTTTTCCATCACAGCGCGTGCCGGCTTTGTCTTGTTGACGGCATTGGCCATCTGCACCACGATGGGAATACCGGCAAACTGGCCATGCACATCGGTGGAAGCCAAAAACTTTTCAGCCAGGCCGACTTCGCCCTTCTTGAACTTGATGGCCTTGGCGCGCAGCATGGTGTGCGGGAAATCCAGGTTGAACTCATGCGGCGGCACATAGGGGCACTTGGTCATATAGCAAAGGTCGCACATATAACACTGGTCGACCACTTTCATGTAGTCCTTCTTGTCCACCCCGTCGACCTCGCCGGTCTTGCTTTCATCCACCAGGTCAAACAGCGTGGGGAAGGCACCGCACAGGCTCACGCAGCGGCGGCAGCCGTGGCAGATGTCGAAGATGCGCTCCATCTCATGGACGGTGGCCTCCTCGTTGTAGTAGTCCGGGTTTTTCCAGTCAATCGCATGACGGGTAGGCGCTGCGAGGTTGCCTTCAGTAGCCATGGTGTGTCTCTTTTACGGAATCCCTGTAAATCCGATTTCCGGGCGCATGGCTGCGTTGCGCGGTGCTCGGAATCCTCATGCACCGAAGTGCATTCCGGTGTCCTGCGCTCCGGGCGCCTTGCCCTGCATCCCGCCAATCAAATTTCCAGAGACTCCTTTTTAATGGGTGGGTTTCAGAAAAAATTGCACTTGAAATTTTTTCCAAAACCCACTACGCCTCATAACGTAGTGGGCTAAAACTTAATCGACCAGTTCGGCCAATGCTTTTGTATAGCGGTTGGCGTGTGAGCGTTCCGCCTTGGCCAGCGTTTCAAACCAGTCGGCGACTTCGTCATGGCCTTCGTCACGAGCCGTTTTGGCCATGCCGGGGTACATGTCGGTGTACTCGTGGGTCTCGCCCGCTACCGCGGAAGCAAGGTTCTCACGGGTTCCGCCGAAAGGCATGCCGGTGGCCGGGTCGCCGCACTGCTCAAGCCACTCGAGGTGACCATGGGCGTGGCCGGTTTCACCTTCCGCCGTGGAGCGGAACAGCGCTGCAACGTCTGGCTGGCCTTCTACGTCGGCCTTGTTTGCGAAATACAGATAACGGCGGTTGGCCTGTGATTCGCCGGCAAATGCCGCCTTCAGGTTTTCTTCCGTCCTGGAGCCTTTGAGTGCTGCCATGGAAATCTCCTAGTGGGTTGATAAAACGAAATGAATTGGAATCAATCGCTGCTGGCTTCTGGCCTGGCGGCCGAAGACTACGCCACCTTAGTCCCATTAGGCAGATGCGTCTAATTGCCTGAGTCAATCTTTAAAAATTAAAAAAACTATCGGCTTGACAGTATTAATAACCATTCTCAATTAAACCATCCCAGACCTTCGATACATGCGCTTGGCAAGCCCCAAAGATTACGATATAGTAAATTCATTACGAATAGGTAAACTCAAACAACAGACCAAACCAGCAGGCTGTCCGCTTGTTGACCTGTCGGCAAACGCACCAAGGAGATATTGAATATGAGTACGCTCATCAAGGAAGCCCATACCGCTTTGCCCGGCTTGTCCGGCACCGGCCTGCCGCCGCCGGCCCCCATCCATCAGTTGCACCATTACGCTTACCGCGCCAGGGACGCCGAGGAAACGCGGCATTTTTACGAAGACATCCTCGGCCTGCCGCTGTACCACATCATCCAGAGCGACTACGTGCCCAGCACCGGCGAGTACTGCCCCTACACGCACTTTTTCTTCCGCCTGCAGGATGGCTCCTTCATCGCGTTTTTTGACCTCGGCAACGACGAGGCCGCCCTGCCCTCGCCCAACACGCCGCTGTGGGTCAACCACATCTCGTTTCGCGTGGACACCATCGCCGACCTTGAGGCCATGAAGGCACGGCTGCAGGCCGATGGCGTGGAAGTACTGGGCGTGACCGACCACCACATCTTCAAAAGCATTTACTTTTTTGACCCCAATGGCGTGCGGCTGGAGCTGACAGCGCAGCTGGCCGATGAATTCCAGATGCACAAGGAAAGCCTGAGCACCCACGCGCGGCTGGCAGAGTGGACGGCGCGCAAGCAGCAGTGGCGCAAGGAACGCGCCGAAGGCAAGGCTGCCGGAGCCTTGAAGCCGCAGCAAAACGACAGGCCCGAGTTCGCAGGCAAGACCCCGGCAGGGGTTTGACGCGAGGTATTTGCTACTTATTTGATAGCTGCCCGCGCGCGGCAGACGGCGGCCAGGAGCATAAATCATTCATAAAAACCGTGCAGGAGCAAGCCAAGCATGCTGGAGACACCCAAAAACTATGCCGCAGCAGTTTTTTCCAACGGTTATGAATTCTCCCAGGGCACGGGCTACCAACTGCCCGAATACCCGTTTGTAGAACCGCCGGAAATTGCCAGCGGCGAAGTCAAACGCCACGCCATCGTCATCGTGGGCGGCGGCATCACCGGCCTGACCCTGGCCTGCGCGCTGGCGCAATACGGCGTCAAGGCGCTGCTGCTGGACGAGGACAACACGGTAGGCGTCAAGGGCGCATCATCGCGCGGCATTTGCTACGCGCAAAAAACGCTGGAGATCTTCAAGCGCCTGGGCATCTACGAGCGCATCGCCAAAAAAGGCGTGCAATGGAGCGTGGGCCGCACCTTTGCCGGCAGCGACGAGGTGTACTCGTTTGACCTGCGCCAGCAGCAAACGCATTCGCTGAGCCTGCAGCCGCCTTTTATCAATATCCAGCAGTTTTACATCGAAGGGTTCCTGGTCGAGCAGCTCTGCCGGCCCGATGCAAAAGACCATCCAGTGAGCCTGCGCTGGAACCACCGCATCACGGCGATTGAACAACACGCGGACCACGCCACGCTGTCCATCACCACACCTGCCGGCAGCTACACGCTGCAGGCCGACCACGTGATTGACTGCACCGGCGCGCACAGCCCGTTTCGCCGCTGGTGTGAGGCCTCGGTCACCGCCAAAAAAGGCGATGACCGCTGGTGCATTGCCGATGTGCGTTTTAAAACGCCGCCCCCCGTCGAGCGCCACACCTGGGTTGAAGCGCCCTTTAACCAGGGCCGGGCCGTCTGGCAGCACCTGATGGCCGACGGCGTCTGGCGCATCGACTACCAGATGCCGCCCGATGCCAACCCGGAAGAAGTCAGCCGTGAAGACGTGGTGCGCGCCAGGCTGAATGCCCAGTTTGGCCGCGAGCTTGAGCATGATGAATGCGAGATCGTCTGGGTCGGCCCCTACGCCTATCGCAGCGAGTGCCTGGACAGGCTGCGCCACGGCCGCGTGTTTTTTGCCGGCGACGCGGCCCATGTGGTCAGCCCCTTTGGCGCGCGCGGCGGCAACTCGGGCGTGCAGGATGCCGACAACCTGGCCTGGAAACTCGCCGCCGTCGTGCAGGGCCGTGCCGCACCCGCTTTGCTCGAAAGCTACCACCACGAACGGCATGAGGCCGCGCAGCACAACGTGCTGGTGACCAACCGCACGGCCCGCTTCCTGCGACCGGCCGACGGCGTGGAGCGCCTGTTTCGCGCCGCCGCCCTGGGCCTGGCGCGCCAGCACCTGTTTGCGCGCCAGTTGGTCAACACCGGCCGCATGTCCACGCCCAACACCTACACACGCTCGGGCGCCTGCCGTCCCGGCGGCGGCAGTGCCACACAAAATGTCGCCTTTGCCTGGGCCGACGGCAGCCAGGGCGATCTGACAGAGTTGTTGCGCTGGGCGGGCGGGCGTTTGTTGCTGCTGGTGTTTGGTGATGTGCCGCCGGCCACGGCGAAACGGCTGCGGGCCTTGTCGGTACAAACCGACGTGCGCTGCGTGCAGGTTGCAGCAGCAGATGGCAAGGCGACTGCGCTTGAGCATGTCAGGGACATCCATGGCCACCTGCGAGCCACCTGCCAGATAAAAGCAAAAGGCCCGGCCTGGGCACTGCTGCGGCCGGACAGCTACATCGCCGCCAGCGGCGAGCACCTGGACGCTTCGCTGGTGCAGGCACTGGCCGTGACCATGGGAGCCGGCCAATGAAATCCGAACTCAATTTCCAGGACGCCGATGCGTTTTATGAAAGCCTGCTTGACGCCCACCGCGGCCTGAGCCGGGAACAGTCCGAGCTGCTCAATGCCCGGCTGATACTGCTGATGGCCAACCAGCTCGGCGATACCGCGCTGCTGCAGGCCTGCATAGCGGCGGCAAAACAGGCCGCGGCACCCACGACCTGACCTCACACTTGCGCAGGTTTTGAATCGGGCGCATTCTATGGATGCGGCCTTCCCGCGCTTTCGGGAGTTCATCATGCGTGCTTCAAGTCTCTGGCTATTTGTCGCGCTACCGCTGGCCCTGGGCGCCCTCGCGCCATCCTCTGCGGCCACCGCGTCGCCATCCAGCGTCCAGGCCACCATGGACGCCATGAACAGAGCGAACGCAGCCGTCGTCGGCATCCAGGTAACGGCCATCGAAGACGCCCGATCAGCGGAAAGCCTGGGCTTGAACCGCACCGGCTCGGGCGTGGTGATCGCCACCGACGGCCTGGTCCTGACCATAGGCTACCTGATACTCGAAGCCGAACAGATCGAGATCGTTACCCAGGACAACAAGGTTTTGCCGGCCATGGCCGTGGCCTATGACATCGCCACCGGCTTCGGCCTGGTCAAGCCGCTGCTGCCGCTGCGCGGCGTGGCGCCGGTCAAGCTGGGCAGCGTACGGGATTTAACACCCGGCGAGCCGCTGATGGCAGCGACCGGAGCCAGTGGCGGCGGCATCAACGATGCCGATGGCGGCGTCAGCATGACCCAGCTGGTCAGCCTGCGCCCGTTTTCCGGCGCCTGGGAATACCACCTCGACACCGCGCTGTTTACCAGCCCACCCGTCAGCTCGGGCCGGGGCAACCACAGCGGTGCGCCGCTGTTCAACCAGAAAGGCGAGCTGGTGGGCATAGGTTCACTGCTGGTGCTGGACGCCGCCGGCGACAACCGCCGCATGCCCGGCAACATGTTTGTGCCGGTAGACCTGCTCAAACCCATATTGCTGGAGTTGCGGCAGTCGGGCAGCAGCCGCCAGAGCCACAGGCCCTGGCTGGGCCTGACTTCCAGCGACCGCAGCGGGCGTGTGCAGATACTGCGCATCGCCGCCGACAGCCCGGCCGAGGACGCCGGCCTGCAACCCGGCGTGGTGGTGCTGGCCGTGGACGGCAGCGAGGTCAGCACGCTCGAAGCCTTTTACAAAAAACTCTGGGCGCATGCAGCGCCCAACGAACCCATCAGGCTCACGGTGCTGCAGGACAGCGAAGTCAAAACCATCGTGCTCAAGCCGCAGGACCGCATGCTGATGCTGAAAAAGCCTTCCGGCATCTGATTTTTAAATAAAAAGTACCCCTGCCCGGCTGGATATGCGCGCAGCCAGCTATTGATTTAATAGCATACAAGATGTCGACGTAGCACTGCCGCAAGGGCCCTGGCGGACGCATTCCATTTATAGATCATTCATGTCTAGGCGTTGAGCCGCAGGCAGTGCTACAGCACGACAAGGCGAGACAACAACGACAGGGATGGTTTAGAAATGGAATCAGGCCGGCACACCGGCCTTGGCAGTCGCCTGCACCAGCTTCCAGACAAACCCGGCCAGCGGCGACAGCGCCCGGTTGCGCCTGCGCACCAGCATGATGCTGCGCTGCACGCGCGGCGTCAGCGGCAGCACGGCCAGGCCGGGCAAACCGGAAGGCGGCACGCCCAGCGCCGGCATGACGCTGATGCCTATGCCCGCCTCGACCATGCGAAACACCGTGGTCGGATGACCCAGTTCCTGCTTCACGGTGCATTTCGCAGCGTTCAGCGCCAGCGCATCGTCAATCAGGCGGCGGCTGCCCGAGGCATGGTCGAGCAGCACCAGCGATTCACCATCGAGCGCTGTCCAGCGCACGCTCTTTTTGCCGGCAAGCGGATGCGCGCGCGGGGTGACCAGCACAAAGGGATCGCTCAATATGGTTTCAAGGTAAAGGTCTTCTGCGGAAGACGGCTCGATCACCACGCCAAAGTCCACCTCACCGCTGCGCACGCTGGCCAGCACGTCCTGCTGGATACGGTCCAGCAACATGAACTGGATTGCCGGCGCCTGCCTAGCACAGGCTGCTATGCATGCCGGCATCAGGTTGGCCGACAGCGTGGGGCTGCTGGCCACCCGCACCTTGCCGCCGCGCGCGCTGGCCAGGCCCGCCACGTCCTGCAGGGTCTGGTCCAGCTCTTCGAGCAGGCGGTCCAGCCGCGCTGCCAGCGACTGGCCGGCCTCGGTCAGCACGACCTCCCGTGTGGTGCGGTCCAGCAGCCGCAGGCCGAGCTGGGATTCCAGCTCCACGATGGAGCGGCTGACCGCCGGCTGGCTCAGGCCGATCTCGTCGCCGGCACGGCTGAAGTTGCGGCCGCCGGCCACTGACAAAAAAACGCGAAGCTGGCGCAAGGTGACATTCATGCATTGAAATCATATATCTATTTGATAAATCCATTTCTCTTTTAACTCCGGACGCGGTCAAATCCAGTCCATGTCACGTTCAAGCTATCTCCCGGACAATTTCACGCTCGCACTGGTTGGTGTGGTCACGCTCGCCAGCCTGCTGCCCGCCAGCGGCCAGACTGCGCGCTTTTTTGAAGGGCTCACGACAGCCGGCATAGCGCTGCTGTTCTTCCTGCACGGCGCCAGGCTGTCGCGCGAAGCCATCCTGGGCGGCATCATGCATTGGCGGCTGCACCTGCTGGTGTTTGCCAGCACCTTCATCATGTTTCCGCTGCTGGGCTGGGCCATGCGCCCGCTGCTGCTCCCGCTGGTCACGCCCGCGCTGTACACCGGCGTGCTGTACCTGTGCGTGCTGCCGGCCACGGTTCAATCGGCCATTGCCTTTGTCTCCATGGCGCGCGGCAATATTCCTGCGGCCATCTGCAGCGCTTCGGCCTCCACGCTGCTGGGTGTTTTCTTCACGCCGCTGCTGGTCAACCTCATCGTGCTGCCGGGCGGCAACGCGGGCTCGTCGTTCGATGCCATTGGCCGCATCCTGTTGCAACTGATGGTGCCGTTTATCGCCGGTCACCTGCTGCGGCCATGGCTGGGCGGCTGGGTCAAAAAGCGCGCAGCCGTGCTGAAGTTTGTCGACCAGGGTTCCATCCTGCTGGTGGTTTTTACCGCCTTCAGCGCCGCCGTGATCGAGGGCCTGTGGAAGCAGGTTCCCCTCAGTGCACTGGCCGGCCTGCTGGTGGTCTGCGCCGTATTGCTCGCCCTGGCGCTGGGCAGCACGACCTGGCTGGCCCGCCGCCTGGGTTTTGACAAGGCCGATGAAATCACCATCGTGTTCTGCGGCTCCAAGAAAAGCCTGGCAAGCGGCATTCCCATGGCCAACGTGCTGTTCGCATCCCATGCCGTGGGCGCCATCGTCCTGCCTTTGATGCTGTTTCACCAGATGCAACTGATGGTCTGTGCGGTGCTGGCGCGGCGTTATGCCAGGCGCCAGGAAACTGTCATCGGGCAAGGAATGACTGCTTCGGCAGAATAAATCCGGCATTTTTCAGAATTAAAAGGGCCACCAGCCCAATAAGGGCTTGCGCCACCAGCTATATATTCAATAGCAAACCCCAAAGCACTGCCAGGCTCGAACGCCCTGCGCACATCCCCCGAAGCCCGGCAACCCCGGCCTTGCAGGGGGCGGATCACACGCCGCAGGGCAGGCAGCGGCCAGTCGAATAAAATCAGGGCAGTTCACTACAACACCCAGCGGCATCCTTCTGATGCCGCTTTTCCATTGCCCCATGACCAACGCTGCCACCCCCACGCCTGCAAGCCCCGCTACTGACACCGCCAAACCGCCGGATCCCACACCGGGACTGGACAGCCTGGCCAAGTCCTTTGAGCCGGCGGCGATTGAAAGCCAGTGGAGCCCGCGGTGGGAGCAAAGTGGCCAGTACGAGCCCACGCTGGATGCAGGCAAGGAATCCTTCTCCATCCAGCTGCCGCCGCCGAATGTGACCGGCACGCTGCACATGGGCCATGCCTTCAACCAGACCATCATGGACTCGCTCACGCGCTACCACCGCATGAAGGGCGACAATACCCTGTGGGTGCCCGGCACCGACCACGCCGGCATCGCCACGCAGATAGTGGTGGAACGCAAGCTGCAGGGCGAGGGCAAAAGCCGCCACGACCTGGGCCGCAAGAACTTCGTCGCGAAAGTCTGGGAGTGGAAGGAAGAATCCGGCTCCACCATCACGCGCCAGATGCGCCGCATGGGCGACTCGGTGTCCTGGAAGCACGAGTACTTCACCATGGACCCGAAGATGTCCAGGGTTGTAACCTCGACCTTTGTGCAGCTGTATGAGCAAGGCCTGATTTACCGCGGCAAGCGCCTGGTCAACTGGGACCCCATCCTCAAGTCCGCAGTGTCCGACCTGGAAGTCGAGAGCGAGGAAGAAGACGGTTTCCTCTGGCATATCCGTTATCCGCTGGCCGATGGCTCGGGTTCGCTGACCGTCGCCACCACACGGCCTGAAACCATGCTGGGCGACGTGGCCGTCATGGTGCACCCGGAAGACGAACGCTACAAACACCTGGTTGGCAAGCAAGTGAAGCTGCCTTTGTGCGACCGCGATATTCCGGTCATTGCAGACGACTATGTGGACAAGGAATTCGGCACCGGCGTGGTCAAGGTCACGCCCGCGCATGACACCAATGACTATGCGGTCGGCCAGCGCCACAGCTTGCCCATCATCGGTGTGCTGACGCTGGACGCCGCCATCAACGACAATGCGCCCGTGAAATACCGAGGCATGGACCGCTTCGTGGCCCGCAAGGCAGTTGTCGCCGACCTCGAAGCACAGGGCTTTCTGGTCGAGGTCAAAAAACACAAACTCATGGTGCCGCGCTGCGCCCGCACCGGCCAGGTGATAGAGCCCATGCTGACCGACCAGTGGTTTGTTGCCATGAACAAGGTCAGCGAGAAAGACCCGACCGGCAAATCCATTGCACAGAAAGCCATTGATGCGGTCGACAGCGGCGCCGTGAAGTTTGTCCCCGAGCAGTGGGTCAACACCTACAACCAGTGGATGGGCAATATCCAGGACTGGTGCATTTCGCGCCAGCTCTGGTGGGGCCACCAGATCCCGGCCTGGTACGACGAGGACGGCAAGGTCTATGTCGCCACCAGCGAAGAAGAAGCGCAAAAACAGGCACCCGGCAAAAAACTCACGCGTGATGAGGACGTGCTCGACACCTGGTATTCGTCTGCGCTGGTGCCCTTCTCCTCACTCGGCTGGCCCGAAAAAACAAAAGAGCTTGATCTCTTTCTGCCATCGAGCGTGCTGGTCACCGGCTACGACATCATCTTCTTCTGGGTCGCCCGGATGATCATGATGACGACGCACTTCACCGGACAGGTGCCCTTCAAGCATGTGTACATCCACGGCCTGGTCAAAGACGCCCAGGGCAAGAAGATGAGCAAGTCCGAAGGCAATGTGCTGGACCCGGTGGATTTGATCGACGGCATTGAGCTCGCGCCGCTGCTGGACAAACGCTCGCAGGGCCTGCGCAAGCCCGAGACCGCGCCTCAGGTACGCAAGAACACCGAAAAGGAATTCCCCGCCGGCATCCCCGGCTACGGCGCCGATGCACTGCGGTTTACCTTCGCCTCGCTGGCCAGCCTGGGCCGCAGCATCAACTTCGACAGCAAGCGCTGCGAGGGTTACCGCAACTTCTGCAACAAGCTCTGGAACGCGACGCGCTTCACCTTGATGAACTGCGAAGGCCAGGACTGCGGCCTGGCCGAGCACACCAAGGAGCAGTGCCAGCCTGGCGGCGAGTTCCACAACTATCTTGATTTCTCGCAGGCCGACCGCTGGATCTCCTCGACCATGCAGCGCGTGGAAGCCGACGTGGCCAAGGGCTTTGCCGACTACCGCCTGGACAACGTTGCCGGCAGCATTTACCAGTTTGTCTGGGACGAGTTCTGCGACTGGTACCTGGAAATTGCCAAGGTGCAGATCCAGACCGGCACGGACGCACAAAAACGCGCCACGCGCCGCACCTTGATACGCACGCTGGAAGCCATACTGCGCCTGGCACACCCGGTGATTCCCTTCATCACAGAAGAACTCTGGCAAAAGGTTGCACCGGTTGCCGGCGTGAAAAAAGGCGAGTTCATAGGCCAGGCCGCTTACCCGAAAAGCCAGCCCGAAAAAATCGACGACAAGGCCGAGGCGCATGTCGCCAAACTCAAGACCCTGGTCGATGCCTGCCGCAACCTGCGCGGCGAGATGAAGGTCTCACCGGCCACGCGCCTGCCGCTTTTTGTCGTCGGCGATACGGCCTTCATGACCGCAGTAGCACCCGCCCTCAAGTCGCTGGCCAAGCTCAGCGAAGTCAAGGTGTTCGACGACGAAGCCGCCTGGGCCGCAGCCGCACAGGCCGCGCCCGTGGCCGTGGTGGGCGATGCCCGTGTCTGCCTGTATATGGAAGTGGATGTCGCGGCTGAAAAAGCCCGCCTGGCCAAGGAAGCGACCCGCCTTGAGGGCGAACTGGTCAAGGTCAATGCCAAACTGGCCAACGAAGCCTTTGTAAACAAGGTTCCGCCGGCCGTGCTGGATCAAGAGAAGAAACGCCTGGTGGAGTTCACCGCGACGCTGGAAAAGATCCGCGAGCAACTCGCACGGCTGAAGTAAGGCAGAAGGCCCATAAAAAAAGCCCCATTGAATGGGGCTTTTTTTATGGTGCGGGCCGCCCCCTTTCAAGCAGGGGCCGCGGGACTGGCTTCGCCAGACCGCAGGCGCAGCGCCTCCGAGGGGCTGGAGCCTGCGGCTCCAAAGCTGCTTGAGCAGCTTTGGACAGGCGACAGAGGCGAAGCGTCTCGCAAGCCGCGGCCTGCAAGGCCTCGGGAGCTACACGCCAGTGAGCGACCGTGGGGGCCACATCATCTGATCATGAACTCCTGATCAACCCACGGCGGGTTCAAACCTACACCGGGAAGCTCCAGGTCCATGGGCGCGCTGGGCAACTGGTCAACACCGGTTGCATGTGCGCTGATCGCTTCATGCATGCGGTGGGCCACATACCAGCTGGAACGCAGCCGTGCTTCCCGCGTGTGCGAACCCAGGCGCGGCGTCACGAACAGGTTTTTCAGGCCCTTGAGCGGGGACTGGTCGCCCAGAAAACTCGCGTCGGCACCATCCAGGATGCAGGCCTCAATCCGGCCATCACACAGTGCGGCGGCAAGTGCACCTTCGTCAAACAGTTCGCTGCGGCTGATGCCCACCCAGAGCTGGTTGCGCTTGCAGGCAGCCAGCAGTTTGCTGTTGACAAAGCCCCGGAAACGGCTGGCATACAACATTTGCACGGACACCGCATCGGCCTGGCTCATCAACTCGGGCAGGGTGACGGGTTGTATGCGCAAGCGCTCCCAGATCGGGGCCGTATGGTGCACCGCCGGGTCATAACCGATCAGGCGAACGCCCAGGCCGTTCAGCATGCCGGCCAGCGTATGCGCGGTAGGCGCTAGGCCCAGGATCCCCACAGTGCTGCCATGAAGCTCGCGCCCCATCTGGGCGGAAGGATGGCGGCGGCCCATCAGGGCAGACACCACGCCACGGCGGTAAAGCAGCAACAGGCAGCTCAGCAAATATTCCGCGTTGGAGCGCACGTTGGCGCTGCTGGCGTGGATGACCTTGATGTCCCTTTCCTTGCAGGCTTCAAGGTCGGTGTTGTCGGTGCCCACATGCAGGCGGCCCACGGCCTTGAGCTTGGGCAGGAAGTCAAGGAACTCGCGCGTGACGACAGTCTGCCGGGGAAAGACTATGCCCTTGGTTTTGTAGGCGGCCTGGCGCAGGGAGACAAGATCGTCAGCAAACTCGGGCCGGTATTCCACACTGTGCCTGGTTTCAAGCCAGGCCATGGCTTCGGGAACCAATGCGTCTAGAAGTAAGATGTCCACCCTGCGGTCCTTTTGCTGATTGTTTTAGTTCGTTTTTTTCCTGGCGCGGTTTCGTATTTCGCCCTGTCGCGCACTTGTCTGACGCGCCGACTGTCACAACAACGCCACACTTTATGCTCTTCCCTTGCCAAAGTCGATGCAAAAAATCACAAATTTAAACAAAGCTGTCTTCCCGGTTGCCGGTTTGGGCACACGTTTTTTACCCGCCACCAAAGCCCAGCCCAAGGAAATGCTGCCCGTCGTGGACAAGCCGCTGATCCAGTACGCTGTGGAAGAGGCCTATGCGGCCGGCATACGGCATATGATCTTTGTCACCGGACGCAATAAACGGGCCATAGAAGACCACTTCGATACTGCTTACGAACTCGAGAACGAGCTGGAGGTCGCCCAAAAGCTGGATTTACTGGCCCTGGTCCGGTCCATGCAACCAGGTGACATGGATTTTTCCTATGTACGCCAACCCCGCTCCCTGGGCCTGGGGCATGCTGTTCTGTGCGCGGAGCACCTGGTCGGAAACGAGCCGTTCGCCGTCTTGCTGGCCGATGACCTGATGGTAGGCCCGCCGGGCGGCCAACCGGTTCTGGCCCAGATGGCAGCGCAATTTGAAGGACTCCAGCAATCGCTGCTGGCGGTACAGGAAGTGCCGCTGGAGCACACCCGCCGCTACGGGATTGTGGCCGGGGAAACCGTGAACGGCGAGCTGATGAAAGTCACGGCCATGGTCGAAAAACCCGCACCGGAAGTCGCGCCCTCACGCATGGGCGTGGCCGGCCGCTACATCCTGAACCCCGCTGTTTTCAGGCACATCCGCAGCCAGCCTACCGGCGTGGGCGGGGAAATCCAGCTCACCGACGGCATCGCCAGCCTGATGAGTGAAGAAAACGTGTATGCCTTTCAGTACAAGGGCAAGCGCTACGACTGCGGTAGCAAAGCCGGTTTCCTGGAGGCAACTGTCGAGCTTGCCTTGCAGCATCCAGAAGTTGGCAAACACTTCAGGGACTACCTGAAAAACCTCAAACTGGGCTGATCGGGAAAATCGCCACCAACAGAATCAAGGGTCTTTAAAGGCCCTTGATTGTTTTTAACGGCGTTTAACGGCGTTTAAGTACGTGAATAAAGTCGTTGCCGGCCGTCGACTGCTCAACCAGGTCGTTGCCGGTCTGCTTGGCAAAAGCCTGGAAGTCGCGGGTTGAACCCGAGTCCGTGGACACCACACGAAGCAGTTGCCCGCTTTGCATCTCGGCCAGTGCTTTTTTGGCTTTCAGTATGGGCAGCGGGCAATTCAGGCCGCGCGTGTCGAGTTCTTTGTCGATGTTCATGGATGTCCTTGGGTTGCCACCGATTTTAATGGCGCTTCCGAAAATCTGAATTTCCAGAACGCCATTGCGCAATTAAATCAATCCCTTTTTTGCCATTCGACGAATTCCGGCACATGACCCCGGGACTTCAGCCAGTCGGCCAATGCGTAACCAGTGCCGGCCGGCCAGCACTTCACCTTCTCCGGCGCGTAGAGCTTGTAGTCCACCAGTTCCGGCGAGAGTTTCACCTCACCCGTGCACACTGCGTGGTAGGCGATGATGATCTGGTTCATGCGCTGGAAGTCATACACGCCAATCAGGTCCAGCGACACAGTCTCCAGGCTGGTTTCTTCCTGAATCTCCCGTTCAATCCCGCCCTGCGGGGTTTCGCCGGCCTCCATGAAGCCGGTGATCAGCGCGTACATCCTGTGTGACCATGCCGCGTTGCGGGCCAGCAAAATCTGCCCGTCGTACTCAATCACGGCAGCCAGCACGGGCGTCGGGTTGTTCCAGTGGGTGTACGCGCAGGCCGTGCAGCGCAGGCGCGCTTTTTCACCGCCGTCTTCCATCTGGGCGAGCATCTGCAGCGGCGTTGCGCAGTTGGGGCAGTACCTGAATTCATGGGTCATGGTTTTTTTTGCTACTTTATTGATAGCTGGTTGCACTCATGTACAGCCGGCCACAGGCATTTTTGAACATGAATTTCGACAAAATCAGGCACAGGTCAGGCGGGAAAGACGCCTGTTGACAGGTAACGGTCGCCCCGGTCGCACACGATAAAGACAATCACCGCATCCTTGACGGTTTTTGCAATCTCCTGGGCCACCCAGCAGGCGCCGGCGGCCGAAATGCCAGCAAAAATGCCCTCTTCGCGCGCCATGCGCCTGACCATGTCTTCGGCATCGGCCTGGCTGACCAGCACCAGCTTGTCCACCGTGCTCGCGTCATAAATCTTGGGCATGTACTCCTGCGGCCATTTGCGTATGCCCGGTATGCGCGAACCTTCGCTGGGCTGCGCGCCTATGACCTGGATCGCCGGGTTTTTCTCTTTCAGGTAGCGCGAAACGCCGGTAATCGTGCCCGTGGTACCCATGGCACTGACAAAATGTGTCACCTTGCCTGACGTATCTGTCCATATTTCGGGCCCGGTGGTCTCGTAATGGATGCGCGGATTGTCCGGGTTGGCAAACTGGTCCAGCACCCGGCCCTTGCCTTCGCTTTGCATCTTGTCAGCCAGGTCGCGTGAATACTCAATGCCCGCGCTCTTGGGCGTGAGGATCAGTTCGGCGCCAAAGGCCTTCATGGTCTGGGCACGCTCGATCGAAAGGTCCTCCGGCATGATCAGCACCATGTGGTAGCCCTTGATGGCCGCAGCCATGGCCAGCGCAATGCCGGTATTGCCCGAGGTTGCCTCGATCAGGGTGTCGCCGGGCTTGATGTCGCCGCGCTCTTCGGCCCGCTTGATCATGGACAGCGCAGGCCTGTCCTTGACCGATCCGGCCGGGTTATTGCCTTCCAGCTTGCCCAGGATCACGTTGTTGCGGGCTGCATTCTCAGTTGCGGCAATGCGCTGCAGCGCAACCAGCGGCGTTTTGCCAATGGCGTCTTCGATGGTTGGGTATTTCATAGCCCACACTGTGCCATAATTCGAGGCTTCGCTTCTTCCTGCCCGGGTGGTGAAATTGGTAGACGCAGGGGACTCAAAATCCCCCGCCGCAAGGCGTGCCGGTTCGATTCCGGCCCCGGGCACCAGCCCCTTCATTCAGAGGGGCCGCAGAAGTACGGCTACAGAACCCCCAGGATCAGCGGTCTGCCCCTTGCCACCTTCCCACGCGATGTCTGACCGGCCGGAAGGCGCCCTCCTTACCCAAATCAGCGGCTTCGCTTCCACGATGGCGCATTTGTGTGGTCCACGAATGGGCTTGATGTGAGTTCCGGCGAAATTTCCCAGGGGCGCATCAACACCACCGTCATTTTGATGGCCTGCGCTGCGTTTTTCAGTGGCGCTGCGCTGCGTATCTGCGACTCCCTGCTGCCGCGCCTGGCACATGATTTCAACCGCACTCCCGGCGCTGCGGGCCAGGTCATCATCAGCTTTTCCATTGCCTACGGCCTGATGCAGCTGGTGTTTGGCCCCCTCGGAGACCGTTATGGCAAGGCGCGGCTTATCTCGATTTCCCTGTCCGGGTGCGCGGTCACCGCCCTCGCCTGCGCGCTGGCGCCCAGCTTTGAAACACTGGTCTGGACGCGCGCTGCGTGGGGCATGTGCGCCGCCGGCGGGATACCGCTGGCCATGGCGTGGATAGGCGACAACGTGCCTTATGACCGGCGCCAGGCCACCCTGGCACGCTTCATCACCGGCAGTTTGTCCGGGATGATGGCCGGCCAGCTTGCCGGGGGCCTGTTTGCCGATTCCGGGCTGGGCTGGCGGGGTGCTTTTTTCAGCCTTGCCGTCGGTTTTGCCATCGTGGCACTGTTGCTCTGGAACTGGCTGCGCGCCATACCCACACCAAAGAGCGTGGCTGGCAGCCTGAATTTTCTCGGCCAGCTGCGTTCGGTGCTGGTGGTGCCGTGGGCGCGCGTGGTGCTGGCATCGGTCACGGTCGAAGGCATTTTCCTGCTCGGACCCCTGAGCTACCTGCCATCCTACCTGCACGATCGCCACGGCCTCACGCTGTCCGCCGCGTCGGCGCTGATTGCGCTTTACGCACTGGGCGGGCTGGTGTATGCAGTGACCGCAAGAAAAATCGTCACCTCCTTCGGGGAGCGCCGCATGGTCCTGGCTGGCGGGCTGCTGATGGGCACCGGCTTTTTGGGCCTGTGGTTATCCCCTCTGCCACTGGCCGCCGCTCCCCTGGCCTTGCTCATCGGCTTTGGAACCTATCTTTATCACAACACGCTGCAAACCCACTCTACACAAATGGCCCCTGCATTCAGGGGCACTTCGGTTGCGCTGTTTGCCTTCTGCCTGTTCGGCGGGCAGGCCTTAGGCGCCTCGATGGCCGGCTACATCTATGACCACCTGGGCTACACGCCCATGCTGCTGGTCCCCGCGCTGGTTTTGCCGCTGGCCGGCTGGGGCTTTGCACGCGCTTTGGTCCGCGGGCCAGACCCCGGCACCTGAGCGTTCTTCAGGCTACCCAGTCTGCGTCGACTTTTATGAGAAAAACAGCTGTAGCCCCATTAAATCGGTCGTAAACAGCTATCTTTTTCATAGCGTATTTTTTCTCCGAACCTACTCAGGCCTGATGCCCAGATCGGTAAACAGCTTGCCCCACTGCGCGTATTCGCTGCGAACAAAATTGGCGCATTCGCCCGGCGTTGACTCGGTGAGGTTCGCACCCAGCGCGGCAAAACGCGCCTTGACCTCCGGGTCACGCAATACCTTGTTGATCTCGCTGTTGAGCCTTGCGACAACAGGCGCTGGCGTCGCTGCAGGTGCGATGAAGGCATACCAGACGACAAATTCGTAATTCGGGTAACCCGACTCAGCCACCGTCGGCAGGTCCGGCAGTTCAGCGAACCTTGTTTTGCTGGTCACCGCCAGCGGACGCACCTTGCCGGCACGTATCTGCGGCAACGAAGTCTGCACCGGGTCAAACAATACCTGGATCTGCCCGCTGACAAGATCCGCCATGGCCAGCGCATTGCCCTTGTAGGGCACGTGCACCATGTCGATCCCGGTCACCTGCTTGAACAGTTCGGCCGAAAGGTGGGCCGAATTGCCGAGGCCGGCCGAGCCGAAATTCAGCTTGCCGGGATTGGCCTTTGCATAGGCCACCAGTTCGCGCACATTTTTGACGGGCAATGCCGGATTCACATCCAGCACAAACGGCGTGGTGCCGGCGCAGGCCAGGTAGGTGAAGTCCCTGCGCGAATCGTAGGGCAGGCTTTTGTACTGGTGCGGCGCAAGCACCAGCGGCGAGGTACCGGACATGCCTATGGTGTAGCCGTCAGGCGGAGCACTTGCAACCATCTGGTGGGCGATGGTGCCGTTGGCGCCTATGCGGTTGTCGGGCACGACCGGCTGGCCCAGCGCCAGCGATACCTTGTCCGCGATCACCCGGCCGAGCACGTCCACCGACCCGCCCGCCGCGAACGGGACAACCATTTTGATCGGCCGGGATGGATAGCTTTGTGCAAGCGCCAGTACGGGCACGGCGCTGGCAATGGCCAGCAGGGCGGCGCCGGCGAACCGCGCGCGCAAGGGTTTACCAAATACAGTCATCTTGTCTCCTGTCGTTTGTTTTCCTGGCTCCCTGAATTGGTTTTTTAGTGTTGCCGGATCTGCCACACCGGCTGCTAGCGCAAGCCGGTATTGACGGTGGGGTAGCGCAGTTTCAGCCTTAATTCCTTTTTCAGGCGCCGGTTATCGAGCCGCCGCGATTCACCCATGAAACTCAGCAGGCTGATGGGCAGCTGTTGCTGTGCCAGGTCGCGCCCCAGCCTCGGGGGGCGCGGCAAACCGTAGATATCCGCAGCCAGGTCAAAGTAATCGCCCATCTTCAGCCGCGTGTCGTCGCTGGCGTTGCTCACGCGCTGGGGCTTGCCGCGCCACAGGGCCGCGATACAGGCACGCGCCAGGTCGCCTGCGTGGATATGGCTGGTGTACACGTCGTCCTGCGCCGTCAGCACCGGCGTTCCCTTGAGCAGCCGCCCGCGCGGCGTGCCGCCCTCCCGGTCGGGCGCGTAGATGCCCGGAATGCGCAGGATGTGCACAGGCGTGCCGCTTGCCCGGCCGAACACCCGCAGCGCATCCTCCGCATCCACCCTGCGCCAGGCCCGCGGCGTGGCCGGATTCACGCGCCTGGTTTCGCTGACTTCGTCACCCTGGCAGTCGCCGTAGACCCCGCTGGTCGAACCGTAAACCACGGCCTGCGGCAGGCCGCGCAGGCGCAAAACACGCAGCAGGGCCCGCGTTCTCGGATCATCGCGTGCCCCGGCGCCGTCATTGGGCGGCGGCGCCAGATGTATCACGCGGGTCGCCAGCCCTGCCAGGCGCCGCAAGGTAAAGGCAGCATCCAGGTTGCCCTGCAGGGGCGTGATGCCCTGTGCCCGCAAATCGGGCAAACGCGCAGGTGATGAGGTGAGGGCCATGACCCTGACACGGGGAGGCAATTGCCGGGCCACGCGCAGGCCCACATCGCCGCATCCGACGATCAGCAGACGCTGGCGGCGAAAGCGCGAAGGCAGCGCGCCAAGGGGATTTGAATTTGAGGGCAAAATTGGGGGCTGCACTGGAAAACCAGCCGCATCAAAAAAAAGCAGATACGCCAAGCATACCCAAGAGGACTGAGACCATGAGCTTTACCGTGACCGTGCAACCCAGCGGCCGAACTTTTGTCGCCGAAACCGACGAAGCCCTGCTGGCCGCCGCCATTCGCCAGGGCATAGGCATGCCTTATGGCTGCAAGGATGGCGCCTGCGGTTCCTGCAAGTGCAAAAAGCTCGAAGGCACCATCACGCAAGGCCCTCACCAGCTCAAGGCGCTCTCGGCCGAAGAAGCCGCCAATGGCTTCATCCTGACCTGCTGCGCCACGGCCCATACGGACATCGTGCTGGAGTCGCGCCAGGTCACTGACGAAAGCGCCTTCCCCATCAAGAAAATGCCGGTTCGCGTCAACAGCCTGTCCAAGGCCTCGCACGACGTGATGGCCGTGCGCCTGCAGCTCCCCGCTGCCGATGTGTTCAAGTATCACGCCGGCCAGTATGTGGAGTTTTTGCTGCGCGACGGCGACCGCCGCGCCTACTCCATGGGCACCGCGCCGCACACGCAACTTGAGAACCCGGGCGTGGAACTGCACATCCGCCACATGCCGGGCGGGAAATTCACCGACCACGTGTTCAGTGCGATGAAGGAAAAGGAAATCCTGCGCATCGAAGGGCCCTTCGGCAGCTTCTACCTGCGCGAAGACAGCGACAAGCCCATGGTGCTGCTGGCCTCGGGCACGGGCTTTGCGCCCATCAAGGCCATCATCGAGCACATGCAGTTCAAGGGCATCACACGCCCCGCCGTGCTGTACTGGGGCGGACGCCGCCCGGCTGACCTGTACATGAACGACTGGGTGCAGGGCAAGGTCGCGGAAATGCCCAACCTGAGTTATGTGCCCGTCATCTCCGACGCACTGCCGGAAGATGCCTGGACGGGCCGCACCGGCTTTGTTCACAACGCCGTGCTGCAGGACATTGCAGACCTCTCAGGCCACCAGGTCTATGCCTGCGGCGCACCGATCGTGGTGGACTCCGCGCAGGCGGCCTACACCGCAGCCGGTTTGCCTGAAGGTGAGTTTTATGCCGACTCTTTTGTCACCGAAAAGGAAAAGGCGCAGGCCAGCGCCTGAGGTTCAGTCTCCAGCAAAAAAGCCCCGCAGTTGCGGGGCTTTTTTATTTCAACGCCTGTCGCTTATTTTGCGGCGGTGGTCTGCGCGTCGTGTTTTTGGTGCTTGATCGCAGCGCTGGCACGGTTTTGTTCGTGGTTCAGTTTGCGGCGCTCGGCCTTGGTTACCTTGCCGTCGGACTTGGCAGCCAGTTTGTCCGATTCAATTTTGGTTTCGCGCTTGTCCAGCCTGGTGGCTTCCTTGTTGGTCAGGGCGCCGGATGCGATGCCCTGGTCAATGCGTTTTTCCTGGTTCGCCTGGCGCTGGTCAATGCGCGGTGTTGCCAGCGGGTCTTTTGCTGCCACCGGGGCGGCAGGAGCCTGGGCAAACGCAGCGCCACCGGCGGTCAGGGCAATGGCGGCAATCAGGGTATGAATCTTCATGGAGGTCTTTCGTGAGCTGGTGGTTGAACAAAAAAACATGAAGCAATTGCCTCATGTACATGCAACGCGGCAGCGCCGGCCGGCGAACACTTCGCGGGTGTAAAGAAGCTGTAATGAAATGTCATTAATCGGGCGCCCCGATTTTTTTGCAACAATACATTCATGAACACCCGACACCCCGCAACCCATTTCGCCCGCGCCCTGCTCAAGCCTCTTGCGATCATGTCCATCGCCACGCTGGCCCTGTCTTCAACGCTGGCGCTGGCACAGCCCAAGATCATGCGCATCATCGTGCCCTATGCCCCTGGTGGCCCGATCGATGTCACGGCCCGCCTGATGGCCGAACGCGTCAAGGATTCGCTGGGTCCCGTGATCATTGAAAACAAGCCCGGCGCAGGCGGCAATATCGGCGTGGATGCCATCGCCAAGGCCGCGCCGGATGGCCTGACTGTAGGCATCGCCGCAGTGGCTACGCATGCCATCAACCCCTGGCTCTATAGCAAGATGCCCTACAACGCGGCCACGGACTTTGCACCCATCACGCAAATGCTGCGCGTGCCGAATGTGCTGGTGATGAATGCCGACACCGCCAACCGGCTGAAAATCAACACACTGGCCGACCTCATCAAATACGCCAAGGCCAACCCGGCCAAGCTCAATTACGCCAGCGGCGGCAACGGCAGCGCGGGCCACCTGGCCGGTGAAATGTTCAAGGCCCAGGCCGGCATTTATGCCGTCCACATCCCCTACAACGGCGGCAACCCCGCACAGCTCGCATTGCTGAGCGGCCAGGTCGATTTCAACTTTGACAACCTGGCTACGGCCTCCGCCAACATCAAGGCAGGCAAGCTCAAGGCCATTGCCGTGACCACGGCAAAACGCAGCGCTGTGTTGCCGGACGTACCGGCCGTTTCCGAAACGCTCAAGGGTTTTGAGATCGACACCTGGTGGGGCCTGGTCGCACCGGCAGGCACACCGCCCGACGTGATCGCGAAACTGAACAGGGCTTTTGTCGAGGCGCTGCATTCAACCGAGGCAAAGACACGTTTTGCCACGCTGATGGCCGAACCGGTTGCCAGCTCGCCTGAACAATTCGCCGCTTTTATGAAAAGCGAATTGGCCAAGTATGAAAAGGTTGTGAAAGCCTCGGGCGCCCGGGTTGATTGACCCCTGGGCATTTTGAGCGAACTTTAGGCCTGTGAAGCAATCCGGACGCGCGGGACCAGCTATTTAATCTGTAGCGCCGCGCCAAAGCACAAAGGCCTGCTCCCCGCGGCCTGCTCAATCCAGCGTGATGCCCGCCGAGCGAATCACCTGCGTCCATTTTTGGTATTCCGACGCCACATATTTCGCCGTCTCTGCGGCAGGAACATAAGGCACGGGCTGGAAGCCACCAGCTTCAAGCTGGCTGCGCAACTCTTCGTCTTTAAGCGAGGCCTCAAGCGCCTTGTGCAAACGGGCGAGAACATCTGACGGTGTTTTTGCCGATGCAAAAAGCCCGAACCACGACGTCATTTCAGAACCTGGCAGGCCGGACTCGCGCGCTGTCGGCAGGTTGGGAAACAGCGCATCACGCCTGGCGCCGGTGGTGAACAGGGCATGCACCTGCTGGCTTTCGATGAAGCGGCGGGCCGAGGGCAGCGAGTCGACAAAAAGGTCGACACGCCCGCCCAGCAGGTCGGTATAAACAGCCTGCGCGGCCTGGTAGGGAACCTGCACGATGTCGGCGCCGGTCTCCTTGAGGAAGGCGGCTGCCAGCACCTGCTGGCCGGTCCCGGAGCCTGCATTGGCGATATTCAGCTTGCCCGGATTGGCCCTGGCGTATTTACGAACGCCAGCCAGATCGCTTTCCGGCAGGTCCTTGCGCGCGAGCATCACATAAGGCGTTTGCGCCACAATGCCGATGCCTACAAAATCAGCCATCGGGTCGTAGGGGCGCTTCTTGTACATCGAGCCATTGAAGACGATGTTGCTGAGACCGCCCATCAACAGCGTGTAGCCATCGGCCGGCGCATTGAGCGCCGCCAGGGTCCCGACCAGAGAGCCGGAACCGGGGCGGTTCACCACCACAACACTCTGGCCCAGGTTTTTGGAGAGTGCTTTTTCGAGGCGCCGCGCGACCAGGTCAAAGCCGCCGCCTGGCCCGGTGGCAACGATGAGCGTCACGGGTTTCGACGGATAGGACTGCGCGTTCACGACAGGCAAAAAGCCAAGGCCAACGCAGGCAGCCAGCAGGATGGCAACAGCTTTTTTCATGCGCCGGCCCCTTTCAGCCATTCCTTGCCCCGGGCATAAACGGCTTTTTCTTCATTGCTGTACGGGTCAGGAATGCTGAGCGTGATGCTCGCGCCTTCCGACGACTGGACATACGCCAGGTGACGGAATCCGGCCGGATACTTTGCGAGTTCTTTCGCGTCCAGCACGAGTGTTTCACCGGGGTCCACGGGCCGCAGGCTGTCCTTGTCATATACCGGTTCGCGCGACTGGATGCGCCACTGGCCCCCCGACTTCAGCAGGCAGTCAAGAAAGCGCCCATAGACAGTGATGTCCACCAGTTTTTCGTGAACCACACTGCGCAGCAACAACGTGATGCGTGTTTCCGCTGTCGCCCGGTTTCCGTTGATCTCGCTGGTGCTTCCGCCAATGATGTGCAGGCCACCCCGGTCTTTGGGTTGCCTGGCCCGGCCCTGGATGCTGGCGTCCACAAAGCCGGAAGCCGGCCCCTTGTACCAGGTTGTGACCATGGTGGCGTCCGGTGTGTAGCAGTTGCGCAGTTTGTCCCACTCACCCGTGTCGCGCCAGTTACCCCAGTTCTGCGCCAGTTGCGCGATCTGGAACTGGTCCAGCAATTCGTTGGTGTTGCCGCTGTCTGGCATAAAGATTTGTCTCCTTGCTATGTCGCTATTGCTTCGCGGTCACCCCGGTTCAAAACCGTGAGCGTTCGTGGCGCCACTTTAGTCAGCGCAAGGAGATGGCGGAAGATGGCAGTTTGATGCGAGCCATGCCTCGCAGGCATGCGGTCGCCCAGACTGTGACGCTTGAAACCTCTACGGATAAAGCTTCATCATGGGCACGGCAGCGCGCCGGATCATGTCGCAGAAATACTCGGCCGCAGGTGTGGGCGGCACGCCTGCACGGTAAACCAGTGCAATGGCAGGCGCCGTCAGGACTTCTTCCACATCCAGCACCGTGAGGAGGTTTTTAAACATGGGGGTGTCGGCCCACGCCCTGGAGCTGATGACCAGCGCATCACTGCTGGTAAGGGCGACGATCAGCGTCAATGCCGTGCCAACGCGGATGGAAAGCCGCGGCGGCGGCAGGCCGATCTGCTCGAAGATGGCACCAAACTCCGTCTCGGCCTTGTCGGTGATGGAGGTTGTCAGCCAGTCCGCATCCAGCAACTCGCGTATCGACTTTGCACCGGCCAGCGGATGGCCCTTGCGCGCCAGCACCACACGCGGCGGCTGGAAGAGTTTTTCAAGCTTCAGCTCGGGCGGCACACCGCCTTCGGGTGCCGGCCCTACATAAGCGTCAATCGAGCCTTCCTTGAGCCGGTTTTCATACAGCGGATAAACACCCTCGATCAAATTGAGCCTGACCAGTGGATAACGATCCTGGAACGGCCCAAGGGCCTCGCCAAGCAGGGTGAGGTGGCTGACGCCCGAGATGCAGACCGCCACGTCGCCATGCACCTGGCCCTGTATCTGGTTGATCTCATCCCTGCCCTTTTCAAGTTCGCGAACCGCCATGCGCGCGCGTTTTGCAAACACCTTCCCCATCTGCGTCAGCGCCGCGCCACGCGCATGGCGCTCGAACAGCGGCACGCCGAGTTCCTTTTCAAGCTCACGAATGCTGCGGCTCAGCGACGGCTGCGCGATACCCAGGTATTTGGCGGCTGCGCTGATGCTTTCTTTTTCGACGATGGCGAGAAAGTCGCGCAGGTGATGAAGTTTCATGCTACTTATTTGATAGCTTTCTGCGCACGTTACACGGACGCCAGAAGCCGAAATGGTCTAAAAAACCACCTGGCGGATGTTATTCGCCCAGATAAGCCGCCCGAACCCGGGGATCATCCAGCAGCTCCCTGGCGGCACCGTTCATGGTGACGATGCCCGACTCCATCACATAGCCGCGATCGGCAATGCCCAGCGCGCGGCTGGCATTTTGCTCGACCAGCAGGATGGTGACGCCACGTGCGGATACATCACGCACCACTTCGAAAATCTTGTCCACCATGATGGGCGACAGCCCCATGGACGGCTCGTCAAGCAGCAGCACCCTGGGCCGGCTCATCAGCGCACGGCCCATGGCCAGCATCTGCTGCTCGCCGCCGCTCATGGTGCCGGCCAGCTGGTCCTTACGCTCGCGCAGGCGCGGGAAAAGTACAAACATCTTTTCAATGTCTTCGGCAATACCGGCCTTGTCGCTGCGAATGTAAGCGCCCATCTGCAGGTTCTCAAGAATGCTCATGCGGGTGAACACGCCGCGGCCTTCCGGCACCATGGCCAGGCCGTCCGCAACCAGGTCCCAGGCGCCCTTTCCCCTGATGCTCTTGCCAAGGTATTCGATATCACCGTCAACCATGGGCAGGCTGCCGGTGATGGCTTTCATGGTGGTGGTCTTGCCTGCGCCGTTGGAGCCGATCAGCGTTACGAGCTCGCCCTCATCAACATGCAGGTCAACGCCCTTGACGGCCTTGATGCCGCCGTACGCCACTTTCAGGCCGCTGATTTTGAGGAGTGTGTTTGCCATTTTTCTTCAATCCCCTTCTAGTGGCCTGTGCCCAGATAGGCAGTGATCACTTTTTCGTTCTTCTGCACCTCCGCCGGCGCGCCTTCGGCGATCTGCTTGCCGTAGTCGAGCACCGTCACGCGGTCGCACAGGCCCATGACAAGTTTCACGTCGTGCTCAATCAACAGGATGGTGCGATTGTCCTTGCGGATCCGGTCTATCAGCTCGCGCAGCTGTGCTTTTTCGGTCGCATTCATGCCGGCGGCGGGCTCGTCCAGCGCAATCAGTTGCGGGTCGGTTGCAAGGGCCCGCGCGATCTCCAGGCGGCGCTGGTCGCCGTAGCTCAGGGTGCGGGCCTTGAAGTCGGCATACCTGGCGATGCCCACATAGTCCAGCAGCTCATGTGCGCGTTTTGCAATGGCCGCCTCTTCGGCCTTGAAGCCCGGCGTGCGCAGCACGGCACCGATCAAACCCGATTTTGTGCGGATGTGGCGGCCGACCATGACGTTTTCCAGAGCTGTCATTTCAGCGAACAGCCGGATGTTCTGGAAGGTGCGGGCAATGCCGGCCTTGGCGACTTCATGCACGGCGCTCGGTGTGTAGGCCTTGCCCGCCAGTTCAAAGCTGCCGCTGTCGGGCGTGTACAGGCCGGTCAGCACGTTGAAGAAGGTGGTTTTACCTGCACCATTCGGGCCTATCAGGCCATAGACCTGGCCACGCTCTATGTGGATGCCGACATCGCTGAGGGCCTGCAGGCCGCCAAAACGCTTGGACACACCGGAGACCTTGAGAATCGTTTCGCTCATGTCTCGTCCTTCAGGCTTTGGCGGGTTTGACGAGCGACTTCCCGTGATCCGGCGCCGGCCAGAGCCCGCGTGGGCGCATCAGCATGATGACGATCATGGCCAGCGCAATCAGCAACTGGCGCAGGATGGCCGAGTCAAGCCGGCCGTCGGTCATGGCCTGCAGCGGGCCGGCCACATGGCGCAACACCTCCGGCAATGCCGCCAGCAGCAAGGCGCCCACAATGACCCCGGGCAGGTGGCCTATGCCGCCCAGCACCACCATGGCCACAATCATGATGGACTCCATCAGGCTGAAGGATTCTGGCGACACAAAACCCTGGAAGGCGGCAAACATCGAACCCGACACGCCACCAAAAGTTGCGCCCATGCCGAAGGCCAGCAGTTTCATGTTGCGGGTGTTGATGCCCATGGCCTTGGCGGCGATTTCGTCCTCGCGAATCGCCATCCAGGCGCGGCCTATACGTGAGGTTTCAAGCCGGTGGCAAATCACCACCGACACGACCACCAGGACCAGGAACAGGTAGTAATACATGGACACCGAATTGACCTGGATGCCAAAAACCTCATGCGTTTTCCCCAGGTCAAGGCCAAAGAACTTGAGGGAGTCAATCTCGCTGATGCCCTTGGGCCCGTTGGTCAGATTGATGGGACGGTCCAGGTTGTTCAGGAACACCCGGATGATTTCGCCAAAACCCAGGGTCACGATGGCCAGGTAGTCGCCCCGCAGCTTGAGCGTGGGCGCGCCCAGCAACACGCCAAACAAACCGGCCAGGGCCGCTGCCGCCGGGATGATGGCCCAGATCGGCAGGTGCAGGCCGTTGGGGAAGGTGGTTGCAATGAATGCAAAGGCCTCCGCAAGGTGGGGCGAGCCCAGCAGCGCATACATGTAGGCGCCGACGGCAAAAAAGGCCACGTAGCCCAGGTCCAGCAGGCCGGCATAACCGACCACGATGTTCAGGCCAAGCGCCAGCAGGACATACAGCAGCGCCATGTCGACGATGCGCACCCAGGCGTTGCCGCCCTGTTGCAGCACCAGCGGCAGCACCAGCAACGCGACGGCAACGACCAGGAAGGTAAGCAGTTTGTTGGGTTTCATGAGGGTTGATCCTTTGGCAAACAGCAATAGGGGTTCAAACGGCTCTCAGGCCCGGTCAGCCACACGCTCGCCCAGCAGGCCGGAGGGACGCAGGGTGAGTATGAAAATCAGCACAATGAAGGCAAAAATATCCGAATACTGGCTGCCCAGCACACCGCCGGTAAGCGGCCCTATGTAGCCCGCACCAATGGACTCGATCAGTCCCAGCAGGATGCCGCCCAGCACCGCCCCGCCCAGGTTGCCGATGCCGCCGAACACCGCCGCGGTAAAGGCCTTGAGGCCGGGCAGGAAACCCATGGTGTGCTGCACCGTGCCGTAGTTGGAGGCATACATCACACCAGCCAGCGCAGCCAGCACGGCACCGATGATGAAGGTGGCCGAGATGACGGTATCGGGCTTGACGCCCATCAGTGCCGCAACACGCGGGTTCTCGGCTGTGGCCCGCATGGCGCGCCCCAGTTTGGTGTAGTGCACCAGCCACATCAGGATGGAGAGCGAGACCACGGTGGCGCCCAGGATGAACAGCTGCGTGACGGTGATCACCGCACCGCCTATCTGGAAGGGTTCGGGCGGCAGCAGGGTTGGATAAGGCTTGTAGTTCGGCTTCCAGATGATCATGGCCAGCGTCTGCAACAGCAGCGACATGCCGATGGCGGTGATCAGCGGCGCCAGTTTGGGCGAGTTGCGCAGCGGGCGGTAGGCGATTTTTTCAATCGCAAAATTCAGCGCCCCGCACACAACAAAAGCGATCAGCAATGAAATCAGCAGAATCAGCCAGCCCGGTGTTCCCGGCATGGAAGACTGCATCAGCCCGATGATGGTCCAGCTCGTCAGCGCACCGACCATGAGCACCTCGCCGTGCGCGAAATTGATCAGGTTGATGATGCCGTACACCATGGTGTAGCCAAGAGCGATCAAGGCATACATGCTGCCGAGAACCAGACCATTGATGATCTGTTGCAGGAATATTTCCATAAGCGTCTCTCCCGTTTGACTGGTGATCTGACTTTGCGCTCCTGACAGGAACCGTGCACCGGGGGCACACGGCAAATAGCAGGAGTTAACAAAAAGCCCGCCTTGAAAAACCAGGTGACTGGGCTTGGGGGCGAGCTATGCGCAAATTGTAGCCACGGGGCTTTAGCGAGAATCGGGCCAACACGCCGCTTTTCGCGGGGTTTACCCTTGAGGACGCCGGGTTTTTTGTATCAAACGTGAAGCTATCGGCGGGATTTTATTTACATCAGTTTTTCTGATTGTTCTTGAGCTTCAACTCATTCAACTTATCCGCAATCCTGATTTCCAGCCCCCGGTTGACGGGCCGGTAAAACGCCGGGGCCGCCATGCCCTCGGGAAAGTAGTTTTCACCCGCCGCAAAGCCGTCCTCTTCGTCATGGGCGTAGCGGTAGTTCTTGCCGTAGTCCAGCTCTTTCATGAGTTTGGTGGGCGCATTGCGCAAATGCATGGGCACAGGGCGGGTGCCGTCTTTTTTGATGAAGGCCTTGGCTTCGTTAAAGGCCTTGTAGACCGCGTTCGACTTGGGCGCCACCGCCAGGTAAACCACGCACTGCGCCAGCGCCAGTTCGCCTTCGGGTGAGCCCAGGCGTTCATACACCTCGGCCGCATCCAGCGCCAGGCGCAGGGCGCGCGGGTCGGCCAGGCCTATGTCTTCGCTGGCCATGCGGACCAGCCGGCGTGCCATGTATTTGGGCTCGGCACCGCCGTCGAGCATGCGCATGAACCAGTAGAGTGCGGCATCGGGGTCGGAGCCGCGCACGGATTTGTGCAGGGCCGAGATGGTGTCGTAAAACTGCTCACCACCCTTGTCGTAGCGGCGCATGCGCTCGCCCAGCACCTTGAGCAGCCAGGCGTCTGTCACTTCGGAGATGACTTCGCCCGACTTGTCGTTGCCCGCCGCCACACCCAGCGACTCCAGCGTGTTGAGCAGGCGCCGGGCATCGCCGTCGGCATAGGCGACAAGCCTGTCCACCGCTGCCGGCGCTATGCTTTCAATAGCTTGCAGCGCTTGCCTTTCAAGGGCCACGGCCACTATTCGCTTCAAATCCGCTTCCTGCAGCGGCTGCAGCACATAGACCGCTGCGCGCGACAGCAAGGCCGAGTTGACCTCGAACGACGGGTTTTCGGTGGTGGCGCCTATAAAGGTAAAAAGCCCGCTTTCGACATGCGGCAAAAAAGCGTCCTGCTGGCTTTTGTTGAAGCGGTGCACCTCATCGACAAAAACAATGGTGCGTTTGCCGCCCGCATCGGCCAGGTCGCCGCTTTGCCCACGCCAGATGCTGGCCTGCTCCACTGCTTCGCGGATTTCCTTGACGCCGCCCAGCACCGCCGAGATGGTGATGAAGTGCGCATCAAAACTGCTGGCCATCAAACGGGCGATGGTGGTCTTGCCCACGCCCGGCGGCCCCCACAAAATGCAGCTGTGCGGCTGGCCCGATTCGAACGCAATACGCAGCGGCATGCCTTCGCCAAGCAAATGCTGCTGGCCTATCACTTCACCCAGGGATTGGGGGCGCAGGCGCTCGGCCAGGGGCATGGCCGGTGTATTTCTGGTTTTGCTGGTGGATTTGGCAGCCGTCATAGGACCCAAGCTTAACCCGCGCTGCGTGGCCGGGCGACGGCCTTGTTACTGGCGAATCACGTCACTGCCTGCGGGCGGCTTGAACTGGAAAGTCGCTGCACCCAGGGCCGGGTTAACTTCGAATCCGCTAAAACTCATGACCGAACGCTGGCCAAAACTGTCGAGGATTTCCAGCGACGCCAGCTCGCTGCCCTTGTCCGTTGTCTTGAAGCCCACGCTGATGCTCTGCAACTGGCCATCCTTTGTTTTGGGTACGGCCTGCACCCACTGCAAACCGGCTTTTTCCGGAAGTGCGCTCAGGGTGAAATCGGCCTGCAGGCCCTTGAGGTCTGCCGCTGCTGCAATCACGGCGGCGGGCGTACCGTTGAGGACCTGCGCCAGCTTGCGCGAGGTGACCTGGTTCAGGTCCACGTCATACAGCCACAGCGTTTGCCCGTCGGAGACTATGCTTTGTTCAAACGGTTTTTTATAGATGAATTTGAAACGGTTGGGGCGCAAAAACTCAAACGTCCCGCTGGAGGTTTTGCTCCTGGCCGCCTCTCCTTCCCTGACCGGGCTGGTCACGACCTGCGTGAACACCGCACGGCCGCTTTTGGTGTTTTTAACGAAGTTTTCAAGGCTTTCCAGGCCTGTAGCCGGCGTGGTTTGCGCGCAGGCAGCTATCGAAACCATAGCAACCATGGCGGCAGCAAACTGCCTGGCTACGGCGAATGCGGAGCCGCGGGGAAAGGGAATGGAAAAATTTCGGATCATCATGGCCATAGTGTGGTGTAGCAAGGCGCTGCCGCCTGTCGTCATTCAGCCCGTGCCGGCACCAGAATGTCGCGCTGGCCGCTGCCCGACATGGCGCTGATGAGGCCGGCTTTTTCCATGTCTTCCAGCATGCGGGCCGAGCGGTTATAGCCGATCTTGAGGTGCCTTTGCACCAGCGAGATGGAGGCCTTGCGGTTTTTCAGCACCACCTCCACGGCCTGGTCGTACATCGGGTCTTTTTCGTCGCCCTTGCCGCCTGACAGACCCAGATCGCCGCCCAGGTCGCCGCCTTCGCCATCGACCGTGCCGCCTTCCAGCACACCGTCGATGTAGTTGGGCTCGCCCTGTGCCTTGAGATAGGCGACGACACGGTGCACTTCGTCATCGCTGACAAAAGCCCCGTGCACACGGATGGGGAAACCGGTGCCGCTGGGCATGTAGAGCATGTCGCCCATGCCCAGCAAGGCCTCGGCGCCCATCTGGTCAAGGATGGTGCGGCTGTCAATCTTGCTGCTGACCTGGAAGGACAAACGCGTCGGGATGTTGGCCTTGATCAGGCCGGTGATCACATCCACACTGGGGCGCTGCGTGGCCAGCACCAGGTGGATGCCGGCGGCGCGGGCTTTTTGCGCCAGGCGGGCAATCAGCTCCTCGATCTTCTTGCCGACCACCATCATCAGGTCGGCCAGCTCGTCAATCACCACCACGATATAGGGCAGGCGCTCCAGCGGCTCCGGCTGCTCGGGCGTCAGGCTGAAGGGGTTGTAGATGAACTCGCCCTTGGCCTGGGCTTCGTCAATCTTGACGTTGTAGCCGGCCAGGTTGCGCACGCCAAGCTTGCTCATGAGCTTGTAGCGTTTTTCCATCTCCATCACGCACCAGTTCAGGCCGTGCGCGGCCTGCCGCATGTCGGTAACCACCGGGGCCAGCAAATGCGGAATGCCCTCATAGACGCTCATCTCCAGCATCTTCGGGTCTATCAGCAACAGGCGTACGTCGCGTGCATCGGCCTTGTACAGCAGGCTCAAAATCATGGCGTTGATGCCGACGGATTTACCCGAACCCGTGGTACCGGCCACCAGGCAGTGCGGCATCTTGGCCAGGTCAGCCACAACGGCATTGCCGCCAATGTCCTTGCCCAGGCCTATGGTGAGAAGCGACTTGGCTTCGTTGTAGACCTGCGAACCCAGGATTTCACTGAGCTTGATCGACTGGCGTTTGGCGTTGGGCAGTTCCAGCGCCATGTAGTTTTTGCCGGGAATGGTCTCAATCACGCGTATGGACACCAGGCTCAGCGCACGCGCCAGGTCCTTGGCCAGGTTGACGACCTGCGAGCCCTTGACGCCCGTGGCAGGCTCGATTTCATAGCGGGTAATCACGGGGCCGGGCGCGGCAGCGACCACACGCACTTCAACGCCGAAGTCCTTGAGTTTTTTCTCTATGAGCCGCGAGGTCATCTCCAGCGTCTCGGGCGCCACGGTCTCCTGCCGGCTTAGTGCGCCGTCGAGCAGGTCAACCTGCGGCAGCTTGGAATCAGGCATTTCGCTGAACAACGGTTTTTGCTTTTCCTTGATGACCCGCTCGCTTTTCGGAATATCAATCAAGGTCGGTTCGATCAGCACCGGCACGGGGTGGTGCTCCTCGATCTCGATGCGCTCGTCGATCAGGGTCTCTTCGCGTTCACGAGCGGCCTTTTTCCCCATCGCCAGATCTTCGGCAATCTCGCGTTTTTCACGCCGTGAGTCGATCAGGTTGGCGATCCTCTCGCCAACGCGCTGGGCCGTATGCGCCCATGAAAAACCAAACACCACGGATACCGCGATCACGCCCAGGGCGATCAGCACCAGCCCGGAGCCCGCAAAGCCCAGCCACTTCATGCCCACGCTGCCAACGAGGTAGCCAAGCGCCCCACCGGCCTGGTCGGGCAGGCGGGACTCAAACCGGTATAAGCGCGACCACTCCAGCCCGGTGCTGGCCGCCAGCAGCAGCAGCAGGCTCAGCCAGAATTTAAGGCGGCTCGAATGCAGGGGCACAGCCGCTGCCGGCGACTCACCGCGCAACCAGCGCGCCAGCGAGGCCAGCCAGACGCGGGCGCCCGCGGCAAGCATCCACCAGACAGAAAAACCCAGCAGGAAATAACTCGCATCGGCCAGCCAGGCGCCGAGACGCCCCCCCCAGTTGCGAACAACGGATGGCGCAAGGCCCGCAGCCTGCGCAGCGCCGGAGGTTGACCATGCGGCATCCTGCGACGAATAGCTCAGCAGCGCAGCCAGCCAGAAGACCAGCCCGAGCAGGCCGAGGATCAGGACGACTTCGTGGGCGAAGCGCTTCACGCCGCCGGGTGCGGCGGCAGTTGGGGTGTTTCGGGAATTCAGGGTGTCAAGTGAGTAAGTCATGGCCGCGTCAGAGCTTACCGCAGTTGGAGCCAGTACCTGGACCTGCGCCGGTGTAACAAGCTGTCCGCGGACAGGCCCAAGAGCCTGTTTACGGCCTATACGGGGCCGCGCAAGTACCTTGTCGGGATGGGCTGCAAGGCGCGGTGCGCAGCCAATAACTGGTTATTGGCAAGCAGCGCAACGCTGCAGACCGCCCGAGAAGGTACTTGCCCTTCGGGTTGGGGTGAAATCGGGCGATTGCACCCCAACGCGGCCCCGTATAGGCCGTAAACAGGCTCTTAGCCCAGGGAATTCAGGCGCTCTTTCACCAGCATGGAACCATCGCTACGCGTTTCGATAAACCCGCGCTCTTCGAGATCCTTCATCACGCGGCTGACCATTTCCCGCGAGGCACCCACCATTTTGGCCAGGTCCTGCCGCGACACCTTGTCGCGAATGACGGCATTGCCCTCTGCATCCTGGCTGGCAAACTCAAGCAGCGCCCTGGCCACCCGGCCATACACATCCATCAGCGCCAGCGACTCGATCTTGCGGTCTGCGTGACGCAAACGCTGCACCAGCCCGCGCATGACGGCGTAAGCCATGGAACTGTTTTCAGGCAGGCACCGGGCGAACTCAAGCCGCCCCAGCACCAATACATCGGTCTGCACTTCCGCGCGCACGGTGGCCGAATGGGGCTCGTTGTCTATGAGGCTCATCTCGCCGACATAGTCGCCCGGCTGCATGGTTGCAAGAATGACTTCCCTGCCGCGTTGGTCGGTGGTAATAACACGGGCACGACCCGTCAGGATGATGGACAGGGCGTTGGATTTTTTGCCCTGCTCCACAATCGCATCCCCGCGTTTGAGGCGACGTTTCACGACGGCCTCCGAGACTGATTCCGCCTGAGTGGCGGTAAGCATAGAGAACAGGGGAACCCGGCGGATTAATTCCAGGTTGGACACCATAGTAGACATATTTAAATTTCTCCTCTGACCTCACCACCGACAGGACTTCGCCGACTTCATACAATGGTATTTTATTTACCCGGCGCATGTCGAGCAACGCAAGCAAAGCCCCACCCAACGCCAACGGCTGGCTTTGACTGTAACTGAGTTGCCATGATTCCCATATCAGCTTTTTACTATGAAACACTCTAAAGTTCTCATCCTCGGTTCCGGCCCCGCAGGCTACACCGCCGCCGTGTATGCAGCCCGCGCCAATCTCGACCCGGTACTGATTACCGGGATCGCCCAGGGTGGGCAGCTCATGACCACGACCGAAGTCGACAACTGGCCCGCCGATGTGCACGGCGTGCAGGGGCCAGACTTGATGCAGCGCTTCCTGGAGCACGCAGAGCGTTTCAAGACAGAAATCATCTTCGACCACATCAACAAGGTCGACTTCAGCAAGCGGCCGTTCACGCTCACGGGCGACAGCGGCAGCTATACCTGCGACTCGCTGATCATCGCCACGGGTGCATCCGCCAAATACCTGGGCCTGGAATCCGAAACGGCATTCATGGGCCGCGGCGTATCGGGCTGCGCGACCTGCGACGGTTTTTTCTACCGCGAACAGGAAGTCTGCGTGGTCGGCGGCGGCAACACGGCCGTGGAGGAAGCCCTGTACCTGTCCAACATCGCCAGCAAGGTTTACCTTGTACACAGGCGCGACAAGTTCAAGGCAGAAGCCATCCTGGTCGACAAGCTCAATGAGAAAGTGGCCGCCGGGAAAATCGTCCTGAAAGTTCACAACACGCTGGAACAGGTGCTTGGCGATTCAGGCGGCGTGACCGGGGTTCGCCTGAAAAGCACCCTAAACGACACCCTGCAGGACATCGAGCTCAAAGGCTGTTTTATTGCCATCGGCCACCAGCCCAACACCGAGATTTTTGCCGGCCAGCTGGAGATGAAGGACGGTTACATCATCACCAAAACCGGCCTGCAGGGCTTTGCCACCATGACCAGCGTGCCCGGCATTTTCGCCGCCGGCGACGTACAGGACCATATCTACCGCCAGGCCATCACCAGTGCGGGGACGGGCTGCATGGCCGCACTGGACGCCCAGCGTTTTCTCGAGCAATCCTGATCAACCCGGAAATCCCTTATAATCCAAGGCTTTGCTAAATTTAACCTTTGGGTTGGGTCTGGCAGTCATGGGTTACCGCCACCCTATTCTGGCGAGGTGAGGCAGGAATGACGACGGGCACACAGTGCCCGGCCGACATGACTGCTGTAAAAAGTACTGGAGTGCTCAAATGGCACGCGTATGTGAAGTAACGGGCAAGGGCCCGATGGTGGGAAACAATGTTTCCCACGCCAACAACAAAACCAAGCGCCGGTTCCTCGTGAACCTGCAATATCGCCGCTTCTGGGTCGAGACTGAAAACCGCTGGGTTCGCCTGCGTGTTTCCAGCGCAGCACTGCGCCTGATCGACAAGAAGGGCATTGATACCGTGCTCGCAGACCTGCGCGCACGCGGCCAAGCTTAAGGAGCACCATCATGGCTAAAGGCGCACGCGAAAAAATCAAGCTGGAATCAACCGCCGGCACGGGTCACTTCTACACGACCACCAAAAACAAGAAGACCACGCCCGACAAAATGCTGATCATGAAATTTGATCCAAAAGCACGCAAGCACGTGGAATACAAAGAGATCAAGCTGAAGTAATTCAGGGCAATTTCTGCAGCACCTTCTTTGCTGCAATCAAAAAAAAACCGCTGCATCACAGCGGTTTTTTTATGCCTGTTCGAACCCCTCCGGGACGGAGCACTGCTTCATGCAACGCGGCATCTCCCTGCAAGAATCAAACACCCGGCATCCGACACACACCATCCCACGGCAAGACGATAAACGTCGCCCATAAAAAAACCGCCCGGGCGAATCGCTACGGACGGTTTTTGAATTTAATGGCCTGGCCGCGCAAGGGCCTGGCCAGGTCAGTGCATCAGATGATCATGCACGCGCAGCACGCAGCTTCATGGAAAACTCGCGAAGCGCAGCAATACCGCTTTCCTCGGCGCGATGGCACCAGGCCTGCAGGTCTGCAGCCAGCTGCTCGCGCGAAGCCGTCGTCGTCAGCCACATCTGGCGCAGTTCTTCACGCATGGTGACCATCTTGTCCAGCACAGGGTGCTCGGCCCTGGCCTGCGCAATATGCGGCTTGGCCGTTGCAGGCACCTTGTCGTCGTCGCGGTGCAGCCAGCGATTGGCGGCACGCAACACGGATACGTCGGCCTTTTTGGCCTGCAGCACTTCGATCTCGGCCTTGCCAGCGCGGCGCAATTCGCGTGCAAAACCGGCCATCACTTCATAGCGGTGGGCAATCAGGGCTTCAAGCGTTTTCTCGTCGGCCACCGGCTGGACGGAGCCGAGCAGCAGCTTGGGCGGCACCTTCTTGACCGTGGCCAGGCCCACTTTTTCCATCGCGCGGATATAGATCCAGCCGATGTCGAACTCGTAGGGTTTGACCGAGAACTTGGCCGACGTGGGGTAGGTATGGTGGTTGTTGTGCAGCTCTTCGCCGCCAATCATGATGCCCCAGGGCGAAATGTTGGTGCTGGCATCCGGTGCCTCGAAGTTGCGGTAGCCCCAGTAGTGGCCGATACCGTTGATGATGCCGGCTGCCGTCACGGGAATCCAGGCCATCTGGACAGCCCACACAGCCAGGCCAGCCGCGCCAAACAGGGCCAGATTGATGATCATCATCAGGCCCACGCCCTGCCAGCTGTAGCGGGTGTACAGATTGCGTTCAATCCAGTCGTTCGGCGTGCCATGGCCGTACTTGGTCATGGTTTCCTTGTTCTTGCTTTCGGCGCGATACAGCTCGGCACCTTCCCAGAACACCTTCTTGATGCCGTAGGCTTGCGGGCTGTGCGGGTCTTCAGCGGTCTCGCACTTGGCGTGGTGCTTGCGGTGAATGGATACCCATTCCTTGGTGACCTGGCCGGTACCCAGCCACAACCAGAAACGGAAGAAGTGCGAAGGGATGGCGTGCAGATCCATTGCACGGTGCGCCTGATGGCGGTGCAGGTAGATCGTCACGCTGGCGATCGTGATGTGTGTCGTCACCAGCGTGTACAACACAATCTGCCACCAGCTGGCATTGAGTAAACCGTTAGCCAGCCAGTCGAGGGCGGCATCAAAAAAGATCATGAAAGTCCTTTAAACAACCTGCAGCAATTGCCGGCTCAAAACCGCGCCTGGCAACCGCAAAAAATAACACTCCATTGTAAGGCCGCAGCCCCAAAACACCAAGTCCTGCCGGGCGCCTCTGGAATCGTCAAAAACCCAACAAAATCAACAATCAAATAGCAACCAATACATAAAAAGCATCATCTGCCGCCAAAATCAGGATGCTTTCTGCCAAACAGCAGCAAAGAAACCATCTGTCTGGTGCAGGTAAGGCCAGAGCCGCAGGTAGGGGCCCCGGCACAACGTTTCTGCCTGCTCTACCCCTAGATGGGTCAACAAAGGCCCCGTTTCAAGGAGGTTGAACTCTTTATTCGCGGCGCTGAAGGCTTCGGCAATCTGTTCATTTTCTTCACGCAAAACGCTGCAGGTGGCATAAACCAGCCGCCCGCCAGGCTTGAGAAGGCGTGCGGCGCTCTGCAAAATGGCGGTTTGTTTGGCCACCAGCTCTTCAATCGCCTTGGGGTTTTGCCGCCATTTCAGGTCCGGGTTGCGCCTCAGGGTGCCCAGACCCGAACAAGGTGCATCGACCAGCACACGGTCAATCTTGCCTGCCAGCCGCTTGATGCGGTCGTCGCGCTCATGCGCAATCGCCACCGGGTGAACATTCGACAAACCGCTGCGTGCCAGCCGCGGCTTAAGCGCGTCCAGCCGGTGGCCGGAGGTGTCAAACGCATACAGCCGCCCGGTATTGCGCATGGCAGCCCCCAGGGCCAGGGTCTTGCCGCCGGCACCTGCGCAAAAGTCAACCACCATCTCGCCGCGCTTGGCATCGACCAGAAGCGCCAGCAGTTGCGAGCCTTCGTCCTGCACTTCAATCGCACCGCGTGTAAAGGCATCGAGCTTGCCCAGTTGCGATTTGTCCGCCAGCCGCAAGCCCCAGGGCGAATATGGCGTGGCGACGGTTTTAAGCCCTGCCTTGGCAAGTTCTTTCTGGATGTCAGCGCGCTTGTCCTTCAGCGTGTTGACGCGCATATCCAGGCCCGCAGGCGCATTCAGGCTTTCGACCAGCGGCCAGAAGTCATCGCCCAGTTGCTCCTTGAGCGGCTCGACCAGCCACTGCGGCAGGTTGTGGCGGTGCAATTCCATCAAATCCGCAGGTTTGACCTGGTCGCAACGCTTCAACCAGTCAATTTCCTGGTCGGTCAAGGCGCCGAACAGGAAATCGCGGTCCGCAGCAAAACCCAGAATCGCCAGCCGCCGCTCTGGCGGGCCGCTGCCGTGCTGGGCCAGGTAGGTGTAGAGATTTTTCTTGCGCAGCACGCCGTAAATGGTCTCGGCCACGGTGGCGCGCTCGCGCGGCCCGAGGCGAAACTCGCGAAAATAGCGCGACAGGACCATGTCGGCGGGGTGGTCAAATTTGAGAACCTGCTTGAGAAGCTCGGAACAACTGTCGAGTAAGGCTTTAGGATGCATAGCCCCCCATTGTCCCACTGTGCCCCTTAGCCGCACCTTATAACCCTGCGAAACCATGTCTGAACCCCTGCCTCCGCTGATAACAACGCCACCCGGCCTCTACAAACACTACAAAGGCATGCTCTATGAAGTCGTTGGCACGGTGCGGCACAGCGAGAGCCTGGAGCCCATGACGCTGTACCGCGCGCTGTATGGCGAAAAAGGCCTGTGGGTGCGCCCCGCAGCCATGTTCAATGAGGATGTGGTGATCGACGGCGTGAAACAGCCGCGCTTTGCCCGGCAACCTGATTAACCGCAGAGAACAGCCTTGGACTCACCGGCCGCAACGCAGGGCCGCCCCAAGCAAGGCCGGCCCCTGTCTCATAGGAAAGGGGCAGCGAACGCCGAAGGCACGCAGCGGCGGAGCGTGGGAGCCATCTAACCGATAATCGTGGGTTATGTCCGAATCCACCGAAATCGAAAAACAGGTCAAGCGCCGCCGCACGTTTGCCATCATCTCCCACCCCGACGCGGGTAAAACCACGCTGACCGAAAAGCTGCTGCTGTTCTCGGGCGCGATCCAGATTGCCGGCAGCGTGAAGGCACGCAAGGCCGCACGCCACGCCACCTCCGACTGGATGGAGATTGAAAAGCAGCGCGGCATCTCGGTGGCTTCATCGGTGATGCAGATGGAATACCGCGACTGCGTGATCAACCTGCTGGACACACCCGGCCACCAGGATTTCTCGGAAGACACCTACCGCGTGCTGACCGCCGTGGACGCTGCGCTGATGGTGATTGATGCTGCCAACGGCGTCGAGCCGCAAACCCGCCGCCTGCTGCAGGTTTGCCGCGCGCGCAACACGCCCATCCTGACCTTTGTCAACAAGATGGACCGCGAGGTGCAGGACCCGATGAGCGTGATGGACGAAATCGAGCAGGAACTGGGCATGACTGTTGTGCCCTTCACCTGGCCGGTCGGCATGGGCAAACTCTTCCACGGCGTTTATGACCGCCGCGAAAAACGCATGCGCGTCTTCAGCCCTGGCGAAGACAAGGCCGGCGGCGACGATGAAATCCTGGCCGGCCTGGACAACGCCGAGGCCACCAAGCGCTTTGGCGCCGAATTCACCCAGGCGCAGGACGAGCTGGAGTTGCTGGAAGGCGCCTCACCCGAGTTCAACCGCGACGAGTTCCTGGGCGGCAAGCAAACGCCCATGTTCTTCGGCTCGGCCATCAACAACTTCGGCGTACAGGAAGTGCTGGACGCGCTGGTGGACCTGGCCCCTGCGCCCGCCGAGCGCCCGGCCATACAGCGCGTGGTGCATCCGGAAGAGAAAAAATTCTCCGGCGTGGTCTTCAAGATCCAGGCCAATATGGACCCGGCGCACCGCGACCGTATCGCCTTCCTGCGCGTGGCCAGCGGCGAGTTCACCCGCGGCATGCGTCTGAAGGTGGTGCGCAGCGGCAAGGAACTGCGGCCCAACACCGTGGTGAGCTTCATGAGCCAGCGCCGCGAACTGCTGGACACCGCCTTTGCCGGCGACATCATCGGCATTCCCAACCACGGCGTACTGCAGCTGGGTGACACGCTGACCGAAGGCGAAGCGCTGCAGTTCACCGGCCTGCCCTTCTTCGCGCCGGAAATGTTCCGCGCCGTCGAAGTCGCCGACCCGCTGCGCAGCAAGCAGTTGCGCGCAGGCCTGACACAACTGGGTGAAGAAGGCGCGATCCAGGTGTTCCGCCCGATTGCCGGCTCATTGCTGCTGCTGGGTGCTGTCGGCCAGTTGCAGTTTGAAGTGGTGGCGCACCGGCTGGAACATGAATACGGCGTCAAGGCGCGCATCATGGGCAGCAACTTCAACCTGGCACGCTGGGTCACGTCTGATGACCAGAACGAGTTGAAAAAATTCATGGATGCCAACGCCCACCGCGTGGCGCTGGATGCGGTCGATGCACCGACGCTGCTGGTGGACCACAGCGCCACCTTGCGCGCTGTCGAGCAGCAGTGGCCCAAGATCAGGTTCCACGCGCTGCGCGAGCACGCCGGACTGGTTTTTCAGTCAAAAATGTAGTGTTTTAATGCCCTGGCCGGCGCAGAATGCGCGCGACCAGCTATTCTTTTTATAGCAAGCAGAGGTGCATTTCAGGCCACGCCTGGCAGCGGCAGCGCGGTCTTGTAGCGCACCTGCTTGAGCGCAAAACTTGAGCGGATCTTTTCAATGCCCGGGATAGGCGTGAGCTGCTCGAGAATGAATTTTTCAAGCGCGCCTATGTCGGCCACGGCCACCCGGATCAGGTAGTCGCTGTCGCCCGTCATCAGGTAGCACTCCATCACCTCGTCGTGTTCGGCAATGCGGCGCTCGAACTCGGCCAGCGCTTCCTTGCTTTGCGAACGCAGGCTGATGGAGATAAACACGCTCAGGCCCAGCCCCAGTGCGGCGGCATTGGCGATGGCTACATAACGGTCAATGACTTTTGCCGCTTCAAGCGCCTTCACGCGCGCCAGGCAAGGCGAAGGACTTAAATGCACGCGCCTGGCCAGCTCCACATTGGACAGCGAGCCGTCGCGCTGGAGTTCGTCAAGAATCTTCAAATCAAGGTTATCTAGCTGCATAAGTTCTATAAACCTTCAATTTTCAGCATTTTATGCCGCAAAAACGCCTTGTCAAACCTTATTGAAGCAGCACCTTTTGCTTTGAACTGGGTAGAGTCAGAATGCCATGAACGACACCACCCCACTTCATCTTCTGCAGGCTGCGGCCGCCATGAACCAACATGATCCTGACCCGCAGGAAACCGCCGAATGGCGCGAAGCCTTCCTGGCGCTGGTCGCCACGCAAGGCCACGCGCGCGCGCGCCAGATGCTGGACGAACTGAGCCGCGTGGCGCGCACACAGCGCACCGGCTGGCAGCCCGATCTGTCGACGCCTTACGTCAACACCATCCACGTGAACGAACAGCCTGTCTTCCCCGGTGACCTGGCCATGGAAGAGCGCCTGGCGTCCTTAATGCGCTGGAACGCGCTGGCCATGGTGGTGCGCGCCAACCAGGCCGAGACCGGCGGCTCCGCAGAACTGGGCGGCCACATTGCCAGCTACGCGAGTGCCGCCGACCTGTTTGAAACCGGCTTCAACCACTTCTTTCACGCCCGCGAAGGTTTGGCTGAAGGCCAGCACCGGGGCGACCTGGTGTTCTTCCAGCCGCACAGCGCGCCCGGCGTCTATGCACGCGCCTACCTTGAAGGCCGCCTGAGCGAAAAAGACCTGGGTTTTTACCGCCAGGAGCTGACCGCCGGCGACGCGCAGGGCCTGTGCAGCTACCCGCATCCCTACCTGATGCCGGACTTCTGGCAGTTCCCCACCGGCTCCATGGGCATAGGGCCTATCAGCTCGATTTACCACGCGCGTTTCATGCGCTACCTCACGCACAGACGCCTGCTCGACTGCAGCGGCCGCAAGGTCTGGGGGGTGTTTGGCGACGGCGAGATGGACGAGCCCGAATCCATGAGCGCGCTCACGCTCGCCGCACGCGAGGGTCTGGACAACATGGTCTGGGTCGTCAACTGCAATCTGCAGCGCCTGGACGGGCCGGTGCGCGGCAACGGCCGCATCATCGACGAGCTCGAAAAACTGTTTGCTGGCGCCGGCTGGAACGTCATCAAGCTGGTCTGGGGCAGCGACTGGGACGGCCTGTTTGCGCGCGACCTGACCGGCGCCTTGACGCAAGCCTTTGCCCACACGGTGGACGGCCAGATGCAGACTTTTGCGGCCAAGGACGGGCGCTTTAACCGCGACAACTTCTTTGGCCAGAACGAAGAACTCGCGCGGCTGGCGCAGGGCATGACGGACGAGCAGATTGACCGCCTCAAACGCGGCGGCCACGACCTGGTGAAAATCCACGCGGCCTACGCAGCGGCGGCGAATCACAAAGGCCAGCCCACGGTGATCCTGGCGCACACCAAAAAAGGCTATGGCATGGGGCAAGCCGGCCAGGGCAAGATGACCACGCATTCGCAGAAAAAATTCGACGAAAGCGACCTGCTTGAATTCCGCAACCGCTTCAACCTGCCGCTGAGCGACGAGCAGGCCAGGCGCATTGACTTTTACAAGCCGGCGCCTGACAGCGCCGAGATGCAATACATGCACGCCAAACGCCAGGCACTGGGCGGCTACCTGCCAAAACGCGAAACCACGGCAGAGAAGATCGCCATCCCCGCCCTGCCTTCTTATGCCGGCTTTGCGCTTGCCGCAGACGGCAAGGAGATGAGCACCACCATGGCCTTTGTGCGCATGCTGGGCGGCCTGCTGAAAGACGCAGCGCTGGGCCCGAAGATCGTGCCCATAGTCGCCGACGAGGCGCGCACCTTCGGCATGGCCAACCTGTTCAAACAGGTCGGCATTTACTCCAGCGTGGGTCAGCGTTACGCACCAGAAGATATAGGCTCGGTGCTGAGCTACCGCGAGGCGCTGGACGGGCAGATCCTGGAAGAGGGCATCAGCGAAGCCGGCGCGCTGGCCAGCTGGACGGCGGCGGCCACCAGCTACAGCGTGCATGGCCTGGCGATGCTGCCTTTCTACATTTATTACTCGATGTTCGGCTTCCAGCGTGTGGGCGACCAGATCTGGGCAGCCGCCGACCAGCGCGCACGCGGCTTCCTGCTGGGCGCCACTTCCGGCCGCACCACCTTGGGCGGCGAAGGCCTGCAGCACCAGGACGGCACCAGCCACCTGATCGCCGCGACCATCCCCAACTGCAAGGCCTACGACCCGGCATTTGCCTGCGAGCTTTCAGTCATCCTGGACAAGGGCATGCAGGACATGATGGTGGAGCAGAAAGACGTTTTTTATTACGTCACGCTCATGAACGAGAACTACGCCCAGCCGGACCTGCGCGCAGGCAGCGAAGCCGGCATCATCCGTGGTTGCTATAAATTCAATAGCTATCCGCGCGCACCAGACGCCGACCAGGGGCATAAAACACTTGAAAATGCAGGCCGGAGCGTGACTTTGCTGGGCTCAGGTGCCATCCTGACCGAAGTCATCAAGGCGGCAGAACTGCTGGCCGGCCAGGGCGTCAACGCCACTGTGTTCAGCGTCACCAGCTGGAGCGAGCTGGCACGGGACGGTATGGCCTGCCAGCAGCAGATGCTGGACGCTGAAGCGGATGTGGCGCGGCCTTTCATCGCACAACAGCTTGACGACAGCCACGGCCCCATCATTGCCGCGACCGACTACGTGCGCGCCGTGCCCGAAAGCATTCGCGCCTTCCTGCCAAAAGGCCGTTCCTACATGACGCTGGGCACCGACGGCTTCGGGCGCAGCGACACCCGTGCCGCGCTGCGCGCATTTTTTGGCGTCAATGCGCAAAGCATCGCCAGGGCGGCTTTGCAGCAGCTCAAGGCGAATTGAAAACGCAAAAGCCCGTGAGCGGCAACACCGCTCACGGGCTTTTTTCAAGGTGCCTTTGTTGCGCTTATTTGGGCAGCAGCACTTTGTCCACCACGTGGATCACGCCGTTGGACTGGTACACGTCGGCAATCGACACATTGGCAACACCGCCTTTTTCGTCGGTCACGGTGATCTTGCCGCCGGACGACTTGGCCACCAGCGTGCCGCCGGCCACGGTCTTGATCGAAGCCATGCCCTTGCCGTCGGCAATCATCTTGCTGATGGCCGCAGCGTCCCATTTGCCGGGCACCACGTGGTAGGTCAGGATGCCGGTCAGCATGCCCTTGTTTTCAGGCTTGAGGAGTGTATCCACCGTGCCGGCCGGCAGGGCTGCAAATGCGGCGTTGGTCGGTGCAAACACGGTGAACGGGCCCGGGCCCTTGAGGGTGTCAACCAGGCCCGCTGCCTTGACCGCAGCAACCAGCGTGGTGTGGTCCTTGGAGTTCACGGCGTTGTCAATGATGTCCTTGCTGGCATACATGGGCGCGCCACCGACCATCACCTGGGCAAAAGAAGATGCCGCCGTCAGCCCCATGAACATGGCCATGCCGATGGAAGCGAGTTTGTGTTTCGTCTGCATATAAATTCCTTTGAATTGAGGTTGAAACAGTCGCCGGAATCAACATGATTTCCAAACGGCTGTACTGAATACGGCGGCAGATGCCGACTGGATTCAACCCGGATTCAGGGAATTCAATTTAGTGGCTCAGCCGAGGCCAGCAAGGCCTTGATGGCCTGCGGATAAATGCGGTGCTCCTGGCTCAGCACACGCGTGGCCAGCGCGGCTACCGAGTCGCCCGGCAGAACCGGCACCACCGCCTGCGCCAGGATGGGGCCGTGGTCCAGGTCGGCCGTCACCAGGTGCACCGTGGCGCCGGCAACCTTGCACCCGGCATCGATGGCGCGCTGGTGCGTGTTGAGCCCCGCAAAGGCAGGCAGCAGCGATGGATGAATATTCACCAGCCGCCCCGCGTAGTGCGACACAAAGGCCGGCGTCAGTATGCGCATGAAACCCGCCAGCACCACCAGCGCAGGCTGGTAGCTGTCTATGGCGCGCTGCAAGGCGGCATCAAATGCATCACGGGTTTCAAATTGTTTGTGATCCAGGACCTGTGTTGGAATCCCCATCCTGGCTGCGCTGGCGAGGCCCTCGGCACCGGGCTTGTTGCTGATGACACAAGCCACGCGGGCCTGCAGTTTTTCATGCCACTGTTCTTTTTGCGCCGTGTTGGCAATGGCTACCATGTTGGAGCCGTTTCCCGAGATCAAAATAACGATGTTTTTTTCAAGACTTCCCATAACCTCCTAGTTTATGACCATCAGAACCCTGACTCCCATCGAAGCGCGCGTGCTGGGCACGCTCATGGAAAAAGCCCGCACGGTGCCCGACAGTTATCCCCTGAGCCTGAATGCACTCGTATCAGGCTGCAACCAGAAGACCAGCCGCGACCCCTTGATGGAAGTCAGCGACGACGAGGCGCGCGCCGCCATCGAGAGCCTGAAGGCGCAAAGCCTTGTCTTTGAGGGCAGCTCCAGCCGTGTACCGCGTTTTGAACACAACTTCCAGCGTGCTGCGGGCGTCAATGAAACCCAGGCCGTGGTGATGGGCTTGCTGATGTTGCGCGGCCCGCAAACTGCAGCCGAGTTGCGTACCAACGGCGACCGCTGGTACAAATTTGCAGACACGGCGGCGCTTGAGGGCGTGTTGCAGGAATTGCAGCAACGCGGTGACGACGGCGGCCAGGCCATGGTGCAAAAGCTGCCGCGCGCACCCGGCGCGCGTGAGCAGCGCTGGGTGCATTTGCTCTGCGGCGAGCCGGACCTGGACGCATTCGCCGCCAGTGCCTCCTCTGCAGGCGAAGCCTCGGACCTGCTGGCCCGCGTTACGGCACTTGAAAATACAGTCGCCCGCCTCAGGGCAGACAACAACGGATTACGCGAACATGTCCGGCTTATCAGCGAGCAGTTGGGCATAGACTTGCCCGATTCCGCCGATTTGTCCCCGCTTTGACACGTCGAAAAGCACATTCGTGCTAAAACCGGTTCAACTACATGAAGTTACGGAGATCAGTATGGATTTAGCCTTCACCCCTGAAGAGCAGGCCTTTCGCGAAGAGATACGCGCCTGGGTTCACGCCAGTTTGCCTGCAGACATTTCACACAAGGTGCTCAATGCCCTGCGCCTGTCGCGCGACGACATGCAGCGCTGGGCCAAAATCCTCGGCAAAAAAGGCTGGCTGGGCCATGGCTGGCCCAAGGAGTTTGGCGGCCCGGGCTGGACCGCCATCCAGAAACACCTGTTTGAGGAAGAGTGCGCCCTGGCCGGCGCACCCCGCGTGGTTCCGTTCGGCCCGGTCATGGTGGCTCCTGTCATCATGGCTTTTGGCAATGCGGAGCAGCAAAAGCGCTTCTTGCCCGGCATCGCCAGCGGCGAAGTCTGGTGGAGCCAGGGTTACAGCGAACCAGGCTCGGGCTCCGACCTGGCCTCCGTCAAATGCAAGGCAGAACGCCAGGGCGACAAATTCATCGTCAACGGGCAAAAAACCTGGACTACCCTGGGCCAGTACGGCGAATGGATTTTTTGCCTGGTGCGCACCAGCAATGAAGGCAAGCCGCAAACCGGCATCAGCTTTTTGCTGATAGACATGAAGTCAAAAGGCGTGACCGTGCGGCCCATCAAGCTGCTGGACGGTGAGAGCGAAGTCAATGAAGTCTGGTTCGACAACGTTGAAGTGCCCGCCGAAAACCTGATCGGCGAGGAAAACAAGGGCTGGACTTACGCCAAGCATCTGCTCAGCCACGAACGCACCAACATTGCCGATGTGAACCGCGCCAAGCGCGAACTCGAACGCCTCAAGCGCATCGCCAAAACCGAAGGCGTGTATGACGACACACGTTTTCGCGATGAAATCGCCAAGCTGGAAGTCGATGTGGTCGCACTCGAAATGCTGGTGCTGCGCGTGCTGTCCGCCGAAAAATCCGGCAAGAACTCGCTGGACATTGCCGGCCTGCTGAAAATCCGCGGCAGCGAGATCCAGCAGCGCTACAGTGAGCTCATGATGCTGGCCGCAGGCCCCTTCAGCCTGCCCTTTATCGAAGAGGCCATGGAAGCCGGCTGGCAAGGCGACTTCCCCGGCGGTGTGCTGGCCAATGCACCGCTGGCCTCCAGCTATTTCAACATGCGCAAGACCACGATTTACGGCGGCTCCAATGAGGTGCAACGCAATATCGTTTCGCAATTTGTTCTTGGTTAATCCCGGCTGACAAAAGAGGGAAAAGGAAAACATCATGGATTTTGATTTCACAGACGACCAGGAACAGCTGCGCGACGCGGTTCGCAAATGGGTTGACAAGGGCTACGACTTCGAGCGCCGCCGCGGCATCACGCAGGCGGGCGGATTTTCGAAGGAGGCCTACGAAGAGCTGGCCGGCCTGGGCCTGGCGGGACTTTACGTTCCGGAGGACGACGGCGGCCTCGGCATGGGGCCGGTAGAAGGCATGGTCGTGATGGAGGAGCTGGGGCACGGCATGGTGCTGGAGCCGCTGGTCCAGACTCTGGTTACAAGCCGCGTGCTGGCAAGCTACGCGCCGGATGCTGTCAGGGCCGAATGGCTGCCCAAGATTGCTTCGGGTGAAAGCCTGCTGGTACTGGCATACCAGGAGCGCGGCGCACGCTACAAATTCGAAAAATGTGAAGCCAAAGCCTCCCAGGTTGCCGAAAAATGGGCACTAAATGCTACAAAAAGCATAGTGGCTGCGGGCGACCACGCGGACGCATTCATCGTGCCCGCCATGGCCAACGGCAAGATGGCGCTGTTTTTGGTCGAACGCACGGCAGCCGGCGTCAGCACCCGGGGCTACCTCACGCAGGACGGCGCACGCGCTGCCGAAGTCACCTTCAACAACGCGCCCGCCACCCTGGTGACGCTGGACGGCCTCACGGCCCTCGCCCACGCGATGGACATCGGCATTGCCGCCACCTGCGCCGAGGCCGTGGGCGTGATGGACAAGACCCTGGCAGTGACCGTCGAATACATGAACACCCGCAAACAGTTTGGCGTTGCGATCAGCAGCTTCCAGGCCCTGCGTCACCGCATCGCCGACATGAAGATGCAGCTGGAGCTGGCCCGTTCCATGAGCTACTACGCATCGCTCAAGCTCAACGCACCCACTGAAGAGCGCCGCCGCGCCATGGCGCGCGCCAAGTACCAGCTGGGCGTCTCCATGCGTTTTGTCGGCCAGCAGGCCGTGCAATTGCACGGCGGCATAGGCGTGACGGACGAGTACATCGTGAGCCACTATTTCAAGAAGCTGACCCAGCTTGAAATTACATTTGGCGACACGTTCCATCACCTCGGCGAGGTGTCGGCCCGCATGCAGGACACGGCCGGCGTATTCGCTTGAGCCGCTAAAACCAGTCATTCAATCCCAATGAGCGTTCGTAGCGTGAAGTAATTCACACTACGGGCGCAGCCATGCCCGCTGACTTTTGTTTAGTCAGGCAAAAGCTGGCTTGCCAAACAAACTCCAATTACACTATTTGTTACAGTTAAACCCTCCCAAGATCTTCTTACTTTTAATTTAATGCGCACCCAGGTCCGTGGCGTCGGCATAAGCCCATGAACGCTGCATCAGGCGCTGCCTGCAAAGCCTTCTTTTTGCGTTTACCTGCACCATGAAACGGCCCGCCCCCCATGCAAAGCCCTTGCCCACCAGCCTTCTGCTCCGGCTAATGCGTTTCGCGCGGGTTCTGGCGGTTCTTTTTGCGAGCCTGTTTGCTGCCCATGCCTGGTCGCAAGCGGTCTATGGGGTCGGCACCAGCGGCGCAGCCAACCGTCTTTTTTCTGTCAATCCTGCCACTGGCGCCGCCACCAGCCTCTGCGGGCTGGGCGTTGCCAGTGCGGCCAACGGTGTCAGCCCGGTGGATGGACTGGTTTACTACATTGCCAGCGGCACCGCCGCCAATCCGGCCCTCAGAAGGATCGACCCCAGTACCTGTGCGGATACGGCCATAGCCAACACCAACCTGGTGGGGTCCATTATTCGCATGACCTTCTGCCCGGATGGCAGGTTGTATGCGGCGTCAAATACCGGCCAGGGAAACAACAGCTATATCTGGCAGGTCAATCCCACAACAGGCCAGACAAGCCGCCGCATCACGCTGACCGGTGTACGCCCGGGGGGTAGCGGGGATATGACCTGCGTGAACAACGGCACCCTGTACATACTGGCCAACACCACCAACGGAGGCGACACCTACAAGCTGTACCGGATTGACGGTACGGCCTTGCAGAATGCAGCCAACAATACGGCCATCGCATCAACCGCCCTGGCCAACAACATTGCCCTGGCCGGCGCACCCAATGGCCTGTCCGAGGTCTCCACCGCGGTGACCGGCTGCAACGCCACCATTGCAACCTATCCCTGCCTGATTGCCAGCACAGGCACCACCAACCAGACCTGGGGCCTGAACACGCAGAACGGTTCGGCCACCAACATAGGCGCGACGGGCACCGGTTTTTCAGTCACCGACCTGTCCCGATCCTTCCCTGTAGATGCAGTAGTGACCAAATCACGCACCAGCGCAGCCACCATCCAGCAGGGCAGCAACCTCACCATCACCTACGTGATTACGGTCACCAACAGCGGACCGGGCCTGGTGGGAGGCGGCGCAACCGTCACCGACGTGCTGGACCCGGCCATCTTCAATGCGGCCGCAGCCAGATGGACATGCAGCGTGAGCAATGCGGGGTCGGCAACCACAGTCACCACAGCCTGTGGCGCGGCGAACGGTACCGGCAATATCAACCAGGTCGTCACCCTGTCAAAAGGCGGTGTTCTCACCTATACCATCGCAGCACCGGTGCTGAGCACCTTCAACGGTACGGCCACCAATGCCGCGACGCTCACGCTGGTAAACAATATCACCGATACGACACCGGGCAACAACACGGGGACGGCCCCCGGCACGACCGTGACAGCTGCGACCATCCTCACCATTTCCAAGACAAACGGCACGGCCGCGCTGGTCGCCGGCGGCACCACCAGCTACACACTGACGGTAGCGAACACCGGCCTGGCCGATGCGGATGATGCAGCCCTGCGCGACCCCGACGTCAATGGCCTGACCTGCACGCAGGTGACCTGTACCAGTGCGGTGGGCAATGGCGCCACCTGTCCACCCGCCGGCAACGTGACCATTGCAAACCTGCAAAACATGGGGCCGGGTGGCGGCATACGGCTGCCCGACTTTCCTGCCGGCAGCACATTCACATTCACCCTCACATGCGGCGTTGACGCCACGGGGTCATGACATGGTTCTTGCGCCGACCCCTCCTGAAAGCATGAATCCGGCGCGCTGCCTTGCAGCAGGCGAAACCCTGCTTCGCCAACCAAAGGCCACCCCCTGTTTTTACAGGCCGAGACAGTCATGACCGGAGGCCGCCTGAAGATGCCCCGGGAAGCATTGCCTATATCAGGACCATCATTCATGCAGTTTTTTGCACGCAGCCTCTTTCGCACAGCCCTGTTGCTTCTCGGCGGCCTGGGTCTGGCCGCCCTTTCGCATGCGCAAACCTGCTCGATACCAGGCCGGGCCGGCACGGCAACGATCAACGCGCAGCCCAACACGTTCTTTCCCGGTACAGGTAGCCCGACAGCAGGTGCGACCGCCATCGCCGTAGGTGCCGGCACCGGCGTCAACAGCGCCATCTCGGCCGGCGACCTGCTGCTCATCATCCAGATGCAGGGTGCAGACATCAACACTACCGACTCCAATGCCTATGGCGCCGGTACCACCGCAGCGGGCGTGACCAACACCGTGGCCTTTGGCGCATCGGGTTATGCCGGCGGTGTCAGCGCCAACCTCGTGGCCGGCAACTATGAGTGGGCGGTCGCCACCAGCAGTGTCACCTTCGCAGCCGGCGGCACGATCAACCTGAGTGCGCCCTTGGCCAATGCCTACTTCACGCGTGCCAGCTCAACAACGCAGACCCGGCAGGCCTTCCAGGTGATACGCGTGCCGCAATACGCCAACCTCACCTTGAGCGGCGGGCTCACGGTGCAGGCATGGAACGGCAGCACCGGCGGCGTGCTGGTGCTTGAAGCTACAGGCGACATATCACTGGGCGGACAGACCATCAATGGAAACGGCCAGGGTTTTCGCGGTGCGGGCGGCGTGAACGTGGCAGCGAACGGGACCTGTACCGGCGCCTACAACACCACGGGCTGCCAGTCCTATGTGTCGCTGATCTCTGCCTCACTCGGTGGCTCCAAAGGGGAAGGTATTGCCGGCACACCGGCGCGAATCTACACGGGCGACCCCACGGGTACAGGCACAGGGGTGGTTACAGCGGGAACAGTCGACGGCTACCCTGCGGGTGAAGCCTCGCGCGGCGCGCCCGGCAATGCCGGCGGCGGCGGCAACCAGCATAACGGCGGCGGCGGCGGCGGCGGCAACGGCGGCGCCGGCGGCAAGGGCGGCAACACCTGGAACAGCAGCGTCGTCGGTTTTGCCGGCCTGGCGCTGGGCGCATTCGGCGGCTCCCCAGCGGGCAACAGTGCCAGCCGCTGGATCATGGGCGGCGGCGGCGGCGCAGGTGACATAGGCGGCAACACCACCACATCGCCCGACGGTTCGGGCGGCGCGGGCGGCGCGCTCATCATTCTGCGTGCAAGCCGCGTGGTGGGCGCCGGCACCATCAACGTCAACGGTGCACCCGGCCAGCGCAGCCGCGCTACCGATGCCGGCGGCGGCGGCGGCGCGGGCGGCACGGTCGTCGTGGCCGTGGGCAGCGGCGGCCTGAGCGGTGCCCTCACGGTCAATGCCAATGGCGGCGCTGGCGGCGCCTACCAGGGCGGCTCCGCCGAACAGGATGGCCCCGGCGCCGGCGGCGGCGGCGGGGTACTGGTGACCAATGCATCGGGCATCACCTTCAGCGCGGCCGGCGGGGCGGCCGGCGCATCCAACACGACGGCCGGCTGCGCAGGCACCAGTTGCGGCGCAACGGCCGGTGCCGCTACAGCGGGCTCTGCGGGCTATGCGATCACCAGCCCGGGCGTACAGGTCGGTTATGAATGCCTACCCAACCTGGCGGTCACCAAGGCCACCAGCACACCCATCGTCACCAGCTCGACGGGTGCCACGGCGGCATACACCATCGTTGTCACCAACACGGGCGGGGCCGCGCGCTTTGTCAACGTGCTGGACACTGCCCTGCCGCCCGGATGGACACTGTCGGCAGCGCCAACCTACACCTATAACCCCGTAACGCCGTTGGCAGCCGGACGCCTATCCAGCGGCGCAGAAACCAGCGCGATCAATACTTCCAGCACCTGGGCGGTCGGCGCCACCCCACTCACGGTTCCGGCCACCGGCTCCAACACCCTGACCTGGAGTTCTTTCGCGGTGGCCCCGGTCACGGGTGGCGTGCCGGCCGTGGTCACCATTTCCTTCGTTGCAAACATCCCGAATACAGCTGCAGTGGGGACCTATCACAATGGCGCGGGCGTGACCTTCCTTGACCCCACACGCGCGGCCGCCAGCACGCGCACCGTATCGCCAGCCACCAATGTGAGCGCCAATCGGACCACGGCGGCGTATAGCGCCAATACCACCTACAACAGCTATGCAGGCGGAACGCCCAACGTAGGCGGCAGCAATTACGACGGTAGCCAGACTGGCCCGACCACCGAGGACGTGCAACTGGTCCCCGACTTCAGCATCACCAAGACGGCACCCGCAACGGCCACGCCCGGCACCACCTTCACCTACACCATCACGCCCCGCAACAACGGCCGCGCCATAGGCACCCAGACCTACACCGTGAGCCAGGCCAGCGACGTCACCCTTGCCAACGTACCTTCGGTGCTGGGCTCCAACCCCTTGACCGTGACCGATACCTTGCCTGCAGGCGTCACCATCAGCACCGCCTTTAACGGCACCGGCTGGACCTGCACCGGCACAGCGCCCGTGGTGTGTACGCTGGCCAATGCCAATGCCTACCCGATAGCCGCGACCACCAGCTTTGCGGCCATTACCGGGACAGTCACGGTGACCGCCGTGTGTTCCCCATCGATACCGCCACTGACCAACACGGTCGCCGTTTCATCACCTGTGGGCGAGTCGGTCACCAGCAATAACACGGCCACTGCGGTCACCGCGTTCAACTGCGTCTCCACCAATCTGGGCATCACCAAAACGGATGCGCTCGGCACATTGACCGCAGGCGGCACGGTGAGCTACACCATCACGGTCAAGAGCACGGGCGCCGCAGCCAATGGCAGCGTCCTGACCGACACGCCTTCTACCGGCCTCGTCTGCACCGCCGTCACCTGTACATCGGCCATCAACGGCGCCGCTTGCCCAACCGTAGGGGCCGGCGCCGGGCAATTGAGCATTGCCAACCTGATTGCACCCGGTACTGGCGTCGCACTCAACACCCTGCCGAATAACGGGACCATCACCTTTGCCGTGACCTGCAGCGTGACAGCCACCGGCCTGCCTTGAGCAGGCTGGCCCGGGACATTTCCGGCATAAAAAAGCCGCCCTGAAGGCGGCTTTTTTACGCACCGGTTTTCGGCCCGGTCATGCCAGCAGGCGCGATGTCTTTGGCACGTGCGCCATCAGGAACTCCATCTGGTCCGCCAGAATCCGGCGGTTGCGCAAAATAAAGTCTTCCCAGAGGCTGGGAACATATGGTGTGTAAAGCAGCGGCATGTGCGCCTGCTCGGGCGTACGGCTGCTTTTGCGGTGGTTGCAGGGCCGGCAGGCCGTGACCACGTTCATCCAGGTGTCTATGCCGTTCTGGGCAAACGGAACGATGTGTTCACGTGTGAGATCTTCTTCGTGAAAATGCTGGCCGCAGTAGGCACACACATTGCGATCCCGGGCAAACAGCTTGCTGTTGGTCAGCCCCGGCTTCAGCTCAAACGGGTTGATATTGGGAACCCCCTTGGTGCCAATAATGCTGTTGACCGTGATGATGGACTGGTCTCCAGTGATCGCGTTGTAGCCCCCGTGAAAGGTAGCGACCCGCGCACCCATTTCCCAGCGCACCTCATCAGCCGCGTAATGCAACACGGCCTCTTCCAGGCTGATCCAGGACTGGGGCAGCCCTTGGGCTGAGAGCTTCAAGACCTTCAAAACAGACCTCCATCATCGTGAATGACACATGGAAACGGGGCGTTCGACTGACCAGGGCCTGTTAACACTGTGTTTGCAAGATGCGTTGCGAGTCAAAAAGGCGCTGGGCAAGGCGCAAAACGAAGCCGGGGCAACCCCCGGCAAGGCTTTGCAACGCGGCCCAGCGTCTTTTTGATCGCAACCCGAAGGGAACCGGGCCAAAACAGCGCCACTCTACGTTGCACGCCTTGATTGGCACTGTTTTGATCCCGTTCGCATTTGCAAGCACAGTGTTAGCAGGCCCTATCAATATACAGTGAAATCACGACAAACAGGTTAAACGCCGTGATTAAGCTGCGCCCGGCGCTATAAAAACGATAATTGGACCCATGAAAGTTTTTCGCGGTTACCGCAACCCCCGGCTTGCGCCAGAGTGCGCCCTGACAATCGGCAATTTCGACGGTGTGCACCGGGGCCACCAGGCCATGCTGGCGCTGCTTATCAATGAGGCACAGCACCGGGGCATTCCCAGCTGCGTCATGAGCTTTGAGCCGCATCCGCGCGACTATTTCGCCGCCCAGGCCCGCAAACCAGAGCTGGCGCCCGCCCGCATCGCCACCCTGCGCGACAAGCTGACCGAACTGGCACGCTGCGGCATTGACCAGTGTGTGGTACTGCCCTTTGATGCGCGCCTGTCGGGGCAATCCCCCGACGCCTTTATCAACGAGGTACTGGTGCAGGGTCTGGGTGCCAAGTACGTGCTGGTGGGCGACGACTTCCGTTTTGGGAGCAAACGCGCCGGCGACTACGCCATGCTGGACGCAGCGGGAGACCACCTGGGCTTTGATGTGGCCCGCATGAACAGCTATGAGGTGCACGGCGCGCGGGTTTCAAGCTCGGCCGTGCGCGAGGCCCTGGGCCAGGGCCAGATGAACCGGGTGGCCGGCCTGCTGGGACGCCCCTACAGCATCTCCGGCCATGTGGTTCATGGCCGCAAACTGGGCCGCGACCTGGGGTTTCGCACGCTCAACCTGCGGTTTTCACACTGGAATCCGGCAGCCAGCGGAATTTTTGCGGTGCAGGTGCACGGCCTGGCCGACAAGGCCTTGCCGGGCGTGGCCAACATGGGCATACGCCCCTCGCTGGACCCGGACGATGTCAATGGCGGGCGCGTGCTGCTGGAGACCCATTGCCTGGAATGGCCTGCCAGCCTCGGAGCCGAGGGGGCGTACGGTAAAATCATCCGCGTGGAACTGCTACATAAACTGCACGACGAACTCAGGTACGACAGCCTGGAGAGCCTGAAAGCGGGCATCGCCAAAGACTGCGACGACGCGCGGGCGTTTTTTGCCTCCATGCACACGGAAACCAGCCGCCAGACCACGCGCGACCGAATTTAGACGATCTCGTCACTGGTCGCCGCCCTTCGACAAGCTCAGGGCGAACGGCACTCAATTTCCCATTCCACCCGACGCCCGCGTTCGGGCTGAGCCTGTCGAAGCCTCTCCAGAAATTCCCATGTCCGACACCAAAACCGATTACCGCAGTACCCTCAACCTGCCCGACACCCCTTTCCCCATGCGCGGCGACCTGCCCAAACGCGAGCCGGGCTGGGTCAAGGAATGGGACGAAAAAGGCATTTACAAAAAGCTGCGCGACGTGCGCGCCGGCGCGTCCAAGTTTGTGCTGCACGATGGCCCGCCCTACGCCAACGGCCAGATCCACATGGGCCACGCGGTCAACAAGATCCTGAAAGACATGATCGTCAAGGCGCGCCAGCTCAAGGGCCTGGACGCCATCTACGTGCCGGGCTGGGACTGCCACGGCCTGCCCATCGAGAATCAGATCGAAAAAACCTTTGGCCGCAACCTGAGCCGCGACGAAGTGCAGGCCAAAAGCCGCGCCTACGCCACCGAACAGATCGCGCTGCAAAAAGAAGACTTCAAACGCCTGGGTGTGCTCGGCGAATGGGACAACCCCTACCTGACCATGAACCCCGGCAACGAGGCCGATGAAATCCGCGCGCTCAAACGCATCATGGAACGCGGTTTTGTCTACCGCGGCCTCAAACCCGTGTACTGGTGTTTCGACTGCCGCAGCTCGCTGGCCGAGTTCGAGATCGAATACGCCGACAAGAAGTCGCAAACCATAGACGTGGCCTTTGAATCCGCCGAGCCGGCCAAACTGGCTGCGGCCTTTGGCCTGCCGGCGCTGGACAAACCGGCATCCATCGTCATCTGGACCACCACCGCCTGGACCATCCCCGCGAACCAGGCGCTGAACCTGAATCCGACGCTGGAATACGCGCTGGTGGACACCCCGCGTGGCCTGCTGGTGCTGGCCTCGGCCCTGGTCGAAAAAGCCTTGGCGCGTTACCAGCTCGAAGGCACGGTCCTGGCCACCGCTCTCGGCGAAAAACTCGCCGGGTTGAACTTCAAACACCCCTTCCATGATGTGGCCGACCCGGGCACAGGAACCTATAGCTACCGGCGCCTGTCCCCCGTCCTGCTGGCCGACTACGCCACGGCCGACGACGGCACCGGCATCGTGCACTCGTCACCCGCGTACGGTGTGGATGACTTCAACTCCTGCGTGGCCAATGGTTTCCACCACGACGACATCCTGAACCCGGTGCAAGCCAACGGGGTGTATGTGGATGAACTGCCCATGTTCGGCGGCCAGTTCATCTGGAAGGCCGCACCGGTGATCGTCGATGCGCTGCGCGACGCGGACCGCTTGCTGGCCACCGAAACCATCAGCCACAGCTATCCGCACTGCTGGCGCCACAAGACGCCGGTGATCTACCGCGCCGCGGCCCAGTGGTTTATCCGCATGGACGAAGGTGAAGGTGTGTTCACCAAGGACAAGGCGCCGCAAACCCTGCGCCAGCTGGCACTCAACGCCATCGAAGAAACCAGCTTCTACCCCGAAAACGGCAAGGTCCGCCTGCGCGACATGATCGCCGGCCGGCCCGACTGGTGTATCTCGCGCCAGCGCAATTGGGGGGTGCCCCTGCCCTTTTTCATCCACACCGCCACGGGTGAGTTACACCCGCGCACCATGGAGTTGATGGACACAGCGGCCGACATGGTCGCCCAGGGCGGCATCGAAGCCTGGAGCAAGGCCACGGCCGAATCGCTGATAGGCGCGGATGCAGAGTTCTACACCAAGAGCAACGATATCCTCGACGTCTGGTTCGACTCCGGCACCACGCATTACACCGTGCTGCAGAAAAGCCATGCGGCGCAATCGACCTGGCCGGCCGATCTCTACCTGGAGGGCCACGACCAGCACCGCGGCTGGTTCCACAGCTCGCTGCTCACGGCCTGCGCCATGTACGACCACGCGCCCTACAAAGGCCTGCTGACCCACGGTTTCACCGTGGACAGCCAGGGCCGCAAGATGAGCAAGTCGCAAGGCAATGGCGTTGATCCGCAAAAAACCAGCGAAAAACTGGGTGCCGAGATCATCCGCCTGTGGGTGGCGGCCAGTGACTACTCGGGCGACATCGCCGGTGACGACAAAATCCTGGCGCGGGTGGTGGACACCTACCGCCGCGTGCGCAACACCTTGAAATTCCTGCTGGCCAACATCAGTGACTTCGACCCGGCGACGGACGCGGTACCGCTGGAAGAGATGCTGGAGATAGACCGCTATGCGCTGAGCCGTGCGGCACAGTTGCAGGCCGACATCCTGGCGCATTACGAGGTCTATGAGTTCCACCCGGTGGTCTCCAAACTGCAAATCTATTGCAGCGAAGACCTGGGCTCCTTCTACCTCGACATCCTGAAAGACCGGCTGTACACCACCGGGCCGAAATCGCTGGCACGCCGCAGCGCACAAACCGCACTGCACGCCATCACCCAGGCCATGCTGCGCTGGATGGCGCCGTTCCTGAGTTTCACCGCAGAAGAAGCCTGGAAGGTCGCCGGAAGTTCGGAGTCCATCTTCATGGAGACCTACGCTTCGTTCAATCCGCAAAACGACGCCCTGCTGGCCAAGTGGTCGCGCATCCGCGAGATCCGCGATGCCGTCAACAAGGACATCGAGGCCCTGCGCGCCGACGGCAAGGTGGGCTCATCCCTGCAGGCCGAAGTTTCACTGGAGGTCAATGCGGACGACCACGCACTGCTTTCCAGCCTGGGGGATGACCTGAAGTTTGTCTTCATCACGTCCGCTATTAATTTGGTAGCTGGCAGCGCAACAAATACGGTGGCCAGGGCCAGTTCTTATACAAAATGCGAGCGCTGCTGGCACTACCGGGAAGACGTGGGCATTGACGCAGCCCACCCTACCATTTGCGGCCGCTGCACAAGCAACCTGTACGGCGCCGGTGAAGACAGGAAATACGCCTGATGGCCAAATCCAGCTTCACCAAAACATCGGGCGCCATGCTGCCCTGGCTGTGCCTGGCCTTGCTGCTGCTGATTGCGGATCAGTTCACCAAGGTGCTGATCCTGGGCTACTACCGCCTGGGCGATGCGACCCATGTCACCAGCTTTTTCAACATCGTGCGGGTGCACAACACCGGCGCGGCATTTTCCTTCCTGGCGTCGGCGTCGGGCTGGCAGCGCTGGTTCTTCACGGCCATAGGCGTTGCCGCAGCGCTCTTCATCGTGTGGATGCTCAAGTCGCATGCCGGGCAAAAGCTGTTCTCGTTTGCGCTGGCCTGCATCCTGGGCGGCGCGCTCGGCAACGTGATTGACCGCAGCATGCACGGCTATGTGGTGGATTTCCTGGATTTTCACTACGGCAACTGGCACTTCCCCGCATTCAACATCGCCGACAGCGCCATCACCATAGGCGCCATCTGCCTGATCCTTGACGAGATCCTGAGGGTGCGCAGGGCCAGATAAAACCAGGAGCACACCCCGCTCAGCGGATGCACTTCAGGGATCGCATACAGGCGTATAGTCATCCCTGACATTTATGACGCATTTACTGAATCTCCTGGCGGCCATTGCGCTGCTGGTCTGGGGCACCCATCTTGTACGTACCGGCATCCTGCGGGTGTTCGGTGCCAATTTACGCCACATCCTCGCGCGCAGTGTCGGCAACCGCTTCACAGCGGCGCTATCGGGCATAGGCGTCACCGCGCTGGTCCAGTCGAGCACGGCCACCGCCCTCATCACCTCCTCCTTTGTCGGCCAGGGCCTGATCAGCCTGCCGGCGGCGCTGGCCGTCATGCGCGGCGCCGACATCGGCACGGCACTGATCGCCGTGGTGTTCTCCTTCGACCTCTCCTGGCTGTCCCCGCTATTGATCTTCATCGGTGTGGTGTTGTTCATCCCGCGCCAGGCATCGACCATGGGGCGGATAGGCCGCATCCTGATCGGGCTGGGCTTGATGCTGCTGGCCCTGCGCCTGGTCACCGCGTCCACCGAAGTGCTGATGCAGGCGCCCGCGGTGAAGGCCCTGCTTGCATCTGTCGGCAGCGACCTGCTGCTGGAGATCACATTGGGCGCGGTGCTGGCCGTCATTTCCTATTCCAGCCTGGCCGTGGTGCTGCTGATCGCCACCCTGGCGGCCTCCGGCGGCGTGCCGCTGGAAGTGGCCCTGGGGCTGGTGCTGGGCGCCAACCTGGGCAGCGGCCTGCTGGCGGTGCTGACCACGGCCAGGTCGTCCATCGAAGCCCGGCAAGTGCCCCTGGGCACGCTGGCCTTCAAGATCCTGGGTGTGATGGTTGCCGCGCCATTCCTCGGCTGGTGGCTGCTCAATGTACGGCCGCTGATAGGCGAGTCGGCTTCCGTCGTGGTGATCTTCCACCTGATGTTCAACGTGATGGTCGGCGTTGCCTTCATAGGCCTGACCAATCCGGTCGCGCGCTGGACGCAAAAGCTGCTGCCCAAGCCCGAGAAAAACGCCTCCGGCGAACGGCCCAACCACCTCGACCCTTCGGCCCTGTCTACGCCCTCGCTGGCAATTTCCAATGCAGCGCGTGAAGCCCTGCACCAGGCCGATGTGGTTGAAAGCATGTTGCTGGGCGTGCTCGAAGTCATACGCAAGAACGACCTCAAGCTGGCGGAAGACCTGCGCAAGATGGACGACTCGGTCGATGCGCTGTACTCCTCCATCAAGTACTACCTGACCAAAATATCCCGCGAGGCCCTGGCCGAGGAAGAAAGCCGCCGCTGGACCGACATCATCAGCTTCACCATCAACATGGAGCAGATAGGCGACATCATCGAACGGGTGCTGATTGATATCGAAGACAAGAAAATCAAGCCCGGACGCAATTTCTCGGAAGCCGGCATGGCCGAGATCTGCGAGCTGCACGCCCGCCTGATCGACAATCTGCGCCTGAGCATGAGCGTGTTCCTGAACGGCTCTGTGCGCGACGCGCAAAAACTGCTGGAAGAAAAAGCCCGCTTTCGCGACCTGGAACGCGCCTACGCCACCACCCACCTGGGCCGGCTGTCGGAAAACACCGTGCAAAGCATAGAAACCAGCTCGCTGCACATAGACCTGATCAGCGATCTGAAGCGCATCAACTCGCACATCTGCTCCATCGCCTATCCCATCCTGGACTCGGCAGGTGCGCTGGCGCCCAACCGGCTGCGACAACCGGCCCTGGCAGACAACAATCTCTGAGCACGCTGCGGGCAGCGCACGGCTTCAGGCCAGCTTCATCACGTCCGCAAGGATCAGTGCCGCATCGGCAGTGAAGTGCCCCTGCTGCATGGCGTCCAGCAACTGCTGTGCATCCATCAGCCGGAACTGCTCGACCTCACCATCCTGGTTGTCCGGCACCAGACCTTCCGGCACGGTGCAGCCATACCATTCAATGTCTTCAATGACATAACCGGCGCCGGCGCCATCCGTTGCGGGCCTGCGGGTGGTCAAGCGGCCACCGTAGCGCAACTGCTGCAGGTCTGCGATCCTGAGGCCGGCTTCCTCCCAGGTTTCACGGAGCAGCGCTGTGTCCAGCGTATCCGCCGCCGAAACCATGCCGCCCACCAGCGTGTCCCACAGGCCCGGATCGTTGGACTTTCCAAACGAACGCTGCTGCACCCAGAAACGGCCATCCGGTGCCTGGCCCACCAGGTGCACGGCCTGCGTGGTGATACCCAGCGGCCGCACGGCGGCACGTTCCACCGTGCCCTTGAGGTGGCCAAACTGGTCATGCACGGCCAGCTGTTCATCGCGCCATGCGCCGGCCAGGCCGGCCTCATGCAGGACTTTGGCAAGCTGGTTCAGGCTGATCGTGACGTCCCCCATCAGGCGCCAGCCCAGCCGCTCCGGATGCTCCTCTTTTAATAGCTGGTGGCGCCCTTCCGACAATGGCTGGAGGGCCATTTTGTGTAAAAAATCGGGCTCTACCGAGCCAATCACCGATTCACCCGCCCAGAGCGGCACCCGTGGCCGCAGCGGCGGCTGGATAGCCCCGGCGCGCAAGGCGCCCAGCCAGCCCGGGTCAACAGCAACCTGCGTCGCCATGATCAAAGCGTGAGGATGGTGCAGCCCGTGGTCTTGCGCGCTTCCAGCGTGCGATGCGCCTCGGCCACATCGGCCAGTGCAAAACGCTGGTCGATACGGATCTTGACCTTGCCGCTGGTGACCATTTCAAACAGCTCGTCCGCCATCTCCTGCGTGGACTCCCGCGTCGTGATGTGGGTAAACAGCGTCTGGCGTGTCACATACAGCGAGCCTTTGGGGCCGAGGATGCCGGGCGAGAACGGCGCGACCGGACCGGACGCATTGCCAAAGCTCGCCATCAGGCCGAACGGGCTCAGGCAGTCGAGCGAGCGGTCAAAGGTGTCCTTGCCGACGGAGTCGTAAACCACCTTGACGCCCTTGCCGCCGGTGATTTCTTTCACGCGCGCCACAAAATCTTCTTTGGCATAGTTGATGACGTGCGCCGCACCGTGCGCTTTGGCCAGGGCGCATTTTTCATCGGAGCCGGCCGTGCCTATCAGCTGCAGGCCCAACGCATGGGCCCACTGGCAGGCAATCAGGCCGACACCGCCGGCCGCCGCATGAAACAGCACATGGTCGCCGGCTTTTAATCCGCCCTGCGGCAGGGTGCGGCGCAGCAGGTACTGGGCGGTCAGACCCTTGAGCATCATGGCCGCACCGGTCTCGAACGAAATCGCATCCGGCAGCCTGCACACACATTTGGCCGGCATCACACGCACTTCACAGTAGCTGCCCGGCGGCTGGCTGGCATAGGCCGCGCGGTCGCCCACCTTGAGGTGCGTGACACCCGCGCCTACGGCCTCGATCACGCCTGATGCTTCCATGCCGAGCTGCAGCGGCATGGGCAGCTGGTACAGGCCGCTGCGCTGGTAAACGTCGATGAAGTTCAGGCCCACAGCCTTGTGGCGGATGCGGATCTCGCCCGGGCCGGGCTCACCCACGGTGACGTCAACCAGTTTGATTTCTTCGGGGCCACCGTGCTGGTCGATGCGGACGGCGAGGGTCATGGCTAGTTTCCTTTGGATGGTGGTCAAAAAATCTGAACCACATCCTGCCATACATCGCACAAATCCGCCCCGGCGGAAACCGCCAGGGTGTGAACGCCACCCGTACTCAAGAGCATCCAGAAGATGCCTCAATGCTGTTTTTAGGTGAAAACCCTTATCTTCTTTTTGTTCCTCTGAATGGTACAGTATTCCTCTCAACGGTACGATCCGATTAGAAATTTGCTTTTTCATCCATCTGCGGAGACTTCTCATGATCAACAAACTTGTCAAAAAATACCTCGTGGGCGCATGCGTGCTGGCGCTGGCGGGGACCGCCTCGCTGGCAGGCGCCCAGTCCTTCCCGAACAAGCCGGTCAAATTGATCGTTCCCTATCCGGCAGGCGCGCCGGTGGACAACTTTGCACGCGGCCTGAGCGAGGCGCTCACCGGTTTGTGGGGGCAGCAGGTGGTCATTGACAACCGTCCAGGCGCCAACGAAATCATCGCCGCCACGGTCGTGGCCAAAGCCCCGGCCGACGGCTACACGCTGCTGCTGGGATCAGATGCGGCGTTTACCCACAACGCGTTTCTCTATACCAAGATGCCCTACGACGCGGACAGGGACCTGGCTCCCATCACCCGGGCTGTTTACTTCAACATGGTGCTGATCACCAAAGGCGGCCTGAATACCCCAACGCTCAAGGACTTCGTGAGCCTGATGAAAAAAGAGGGCTCCAAACACAGCTACGGCTCGGCCGGCAGCGGAGGCACCACACACCAGGCCATGGAAAGCCTGAAACAGGAAGCCGGGTTTGAGATGGTCCACGTGCCCTACAAGGGCATCGCGCCGGCCATACAGGACATGCTGGGCGGCAACATCGACGCCATGGTTGCGGGCGCCACCGCCGCCATTCCCCACCTGCAGGGCGGCAAGGTCAAGGTGCTGGCCATCGCCGGCAGCAAACGCGCCAAGGCATTGCCGGATGTGCCCACCTTTGCAGAGTCCGGCTACCCCAACGTCGTGGCCAACCTCTACCTGGCACTGGCTGCCCCCGCCGGGACACCTCCAGCACTCGTGAGCAAGATCACGGCAGACGTGCAGAAAGTGCTGAAAACAAGGACTTCCTGGACCGCTTTGTGGACCCCTACGGCTATGAGCCCATAGGCGACACAAGCCAGCAATTCGAAGCCTTCCTGAAACAGGACAAGCAAATCTCCGGCAAGCGCATCAAGGCGCTGGGCATCAAGCTGGACTGAGGCAACACCCGGCCCGCATGCATGCCTGAAGGCCGGAATCACTTATTCATACCAACAAGGAACATTTCATGACCCAGATGTTTGACTGGAACAAGCTGCCCCGCGAATTTGTGCGTGAGGGCATTGAGCGCTGCGGGTTCCGCGGCGAAGACGTGATCATGGTGATGAACTGGATAGAACCCAAAATCCAGGTACGCCCGCACCAGCATGATTTCGAGCAGATCGCCATCTGCGTGCAGGGGCGCATGAACTACCACGTGGGCGACCAGGTGTTCGAGATGACGCCAGGCTGCATGGTCCGCGTGCCGCCCCACACCCTTCACTATGTCGAGCCGATTGGCGACGAGGTCGCGCTCAACCTCGACGTGTTCGCCCCCATACGCGATGACTACAAGCACCTGGTCGAATACCAGGCGGCCGAATTTTCCGACAACACCAAAGCCTGAAGAAAGAACCGACCATGACTACCGCCAACCCCACCGCATGGCGCACCACCGACCCCGGCCTGCCCGACCGCCTGCTTGAGGGCGCCATCGACCTGCATTGCCACAGCGGCCCATCGGTCATGCCGCGCTACTTTGACCACTACGATGCCATGCACGAGGCCTCTTCCGTCGGCATGCGGGCCCTGCTCATCAAGGACCACTACTACTCGGCCACACCCGTGACCGAAATGCTCAATAAAAAGTTTTCCCACCTGAAAGTGACGCTGCTGTCGGGCGTGCCGCTGAACAACACCACCGGCGGGCTCAACCTGTATGCCGTGGAGCACGGCATCAAGCTCGGGGCAAAACTGGTCTGGATGCCCACCTTCTCGTCCAAAAACCATCTGGACCACCACAAAAAGGACGAGCACTTCAAGGACAAGTTCCCGCAGACCAAAAAGGTCATGACCGAGCCCACACCGCTGACCGTCACCGACGAGGCCGGGAAACTCCTGCCGGAAGTCCTGCCCATCCTGGACATGATTGCGGAAAGCGACATCGTCCTGTCTTCGGGGCACCTGCATATCAGCGAGATCTGGCCCCTGTTCGAGGAAGCCAAACGCCGCGGCGTCAAGCGCCTCCTGTGCAACCACCCGACCTATGTTGTGGATGCCTCGCTCGAGGACATCCGGCAACTGGTGGGCATGGGCGCCTATATGGAACACTCCATGTGCATGTTTGTGCCCGGTTCCAAATTCAAGTTCTACGACCCGCCGGAGTTGCAGGCCATGATCACGGCTGGTTCGATAGACCGCACAATCCTGGGGTCCGACCTGGGGCAGATCGGCAACCCGCGGCTCATAGACGGCTTTAAAAATGTCATCGAAACCTGCCTGGACCTGGGCTACAGCGAAGTGGACGTGCGAAAAATGGTGTCTACTAACGCAGCTCAACTTATTGGACTGGAATAAATGCCATTGACGAGGAAGGACACCGCCGTGCCAACGGAAAGCGCAAACTCGCTCGACTCCGTCGCGGTGGTGGCCCAACTGCTGGATGAACTGGCTGCCGCACCGGCCCCCATGGGGGTCAGTGAGATAGCCCGTGCCCTGAACCAGTCCAAGGCGCGGATTCACCGCAACCTCGTCTCCCTCAAGAATTTCGGGCTGATTGACCAGGACCAGGCAACCGAAAAATACCGCCTGGGCTGGAAGCTGTTCCAGCTTGGCGAACGCGCCGGCGTGCAGTCCAACATCCGTGCGCTGGCCGCCCCCTACCTCAAGCTCCTGTGCGAAACCACCGGGCAGAGTTCGCTGCTGTCGATTCCGCTCAACGGCGAGGCCCTGGTCATCGCCGCCGTGGACAACGACAGCAATGTCAGCATCACCGTCAAGCCCGGCAACCGCCCGCTCCCCCACTGCTCGGCCCAGGGCCGCATCGCCCTGGCCTATGCAACGGACACGCAACGGGAACGGCTGCTGGGCGGCACCCTGGCCGCGCCGACACCCCATTCGCTGGTGGATACCCACGCGATTGGCCTGCGCCTGCAAAAAATCCATGAACAGCTGCTGGAAGACGCCCCCAACGAGGCGCTGACAGGCATCAACGTGGTTGCCGCACCCATCCTGCGCAGCGAAAAAGACCTGATAGGAATTGTCGCCATCGTGGGCTCCATACAGAATATCCCGCATTCACCGGCCGGCGCCATGGCCGACATGGTCCGCGGCTGCGCAGCGGCGCTCTCAACACTGTTTGGATGCGATGCCTATGAGCAGCGCGGCATCGCCATCCCGCCCGAAGTTCGCCGCCTGATGTCCGGCGGGAAATAATTCCATTTCCAAACCATCCCTGTCGTTGCTGTCTCGCCTTGTCGTGCTGCAGCACGGCCTGCGGCTCAACGCCTGGAGATGAATGATTTACAAATGGAATAAGGGCTCGTGCCGCGTCTACTCCGACCAACCAGAGTCGTAAACACATTCAGTTAACTCGACACCAACTCCATGTCAAGGCAGAAACATACACTCGTGACCTGAAGCACTTCAGACGGGAGTTTTGAATGTCCGCTTCGGAGCAAGGCGTACAGCCGGTACGAGCCCAAAGCAGACATTGTCCTGCACGGCTCACGTAGCTTTCTTCCAGTCTGTCCACTTTCGCGCGTGATCTCACGATACATAAACACTGAGGCAGCAAACCCATGTGCGACCGCATTGAGAGAACTCCTGAATGATGCACCGTGTTTCCTGGACAGTTAAACCACAGCAGCGCTGAACGACTCGGGCCGCCGCGCAAGCAGATGAGACAGCCGTTGAAGACCCGCCTGCAAGCGTCCACGGTTCTTGATGCTGCCCAAAGATATCCGAATGGCATTCACGGATTCGCTGCTGGTTGCGCCAGTCGCGAATGCCTCCGCCGGCGTGACTGCTATGCCGGAGCTAGCGGCTGCACGCGCAAGCTGTGAGGGGTTCCAATACCCCGGCAACTCGAGCCATACATGCAGGCCGTCTCCAACGCCGCTGTACCGCCCCGCCAGAATATCCCTGGCCATCCGGTGGCGCAGGCGCGCCTCCTTGCGTACGCCTTCCATCAATCCGTCGGCCGAACCGTCGAAGATCCACTGCGTGGCCAGCGCGGCCGTCAGAGGCGCGACCATCAGCGCAAATGATCTGAGCGCGACCAGGAAACGTTCGCGTTCGTGCGGGTCACGTATGAGCACGAAGGCGACACGCAAGCCGGGCGTCAGGCATTTCGACAGGGTTGAGATGTAGTACACCTGTTCTGGGGCAAACGTGGCAATAGGTGGTGGCGGTGCATCGGCAAGCAGCCAGTAGGGATCATCCTCGACGATGCGTACATTGCAGCGCTTCGCGATGCTGGCGAGCTCCTTGCGCCTGCGTTCTGGAATGGTGATGGCGGTCGGGTTCTGTAATGTCGGATTGAGGTAGACCAGCCCAGGCTTGTGCTGGCGGCACGCTTGGCTTAGCATCTCAGGCACCATCCCGTGCTTGTCCGCTTCCACCGCAATGATGCGCCGGCCGAATTGGGTCGCTGCGGTACGCAGGCCGGGATAACTTGCTGGCTCTGCCAGGATCACATCGCCAGGCTCCGTCAACACAAGGATCAATGCGGCGATCGCCGCTTGCGCACCCGGACAGACAACAACCTGCCCTGAATCCAGATATCCAAACATCGGCGCCAGCCATTTGGCTCCAGCCTTGCGGTCAGAGTCGCTTCCCCCACCCAAGTGGTAAGTCATCAGCAAGTGAGCATCTGCCCTCATCAATACTTGAGACAAACCTTGTTTCAACATGTCGTCGAAGTCCACGCCATCCGGCGGTGGTGGGGTATTCATGCTCAGATCGAGGATAGCGGTCAATTCGATTTTTGGCGCCGCAACATAAGTGCCTCGAGCGCCGCGTCCCTCCAACAAGTGGCGGCGTCTGGCTTCGTCGTATGCGCGCGTGACCGTCGTCAGGTCGACGTCCAGCTGGGCTGCCAACTGGCGCTGCGGAGGTAAACGGTCACCCGGGGTCAAAGATCCGTCTGCCACCGCCGCCTGCAAGGCATCTGCAATCTGCAAAAAGCGTGGTCCGCCCTGCGCGGTCAATCGCGGCAACCAGATTGGCAATCTGTCATCTTGCATGGTTTTCAACGGCGACGTTTTGTCTCAATGTATGGAAATTGCTTTTAAGTAGTATGTCCCAGAACGTGCAGCAACACCATCCTTGTATGGCAGTCGCTGACGTTTTCGCCTCTCTCATCTGGGAAGAAGTGCTCCCCACGATAGACAGTGTCAAGTCATAGGCTGGAAATTCTCAAAATGTTCGATTGGATCCCCATAGTCTTCGGTACGTTCAAGGCTCTCGCGCTCGGCACGTGCATGTTCTTCGCCATCAAGTGGCATTACGACCAAGGGAAGAAGGGGACAGACAAGCGCGCGGTGCTACGCGCGGGCGGCAAGGTGGCTGCCGTCTTCATGCTAGTGCTCCTGGGCCTGGGGCTCTTCACCTTCGCCCTTGCCAGGATGCTCGGTTTGGACTTGAGCTTCCCATGATGGCAAAGAATGGTCGGCCGATATCCAGTCATGCGACGAGCCTTGAATGCGTCGGACGACCATAACTTGTAACTTCATCGAAGATGGCAATCTGCCTCGCGTCGCTGTTGCAGGCTACCTTTGACTCCAGGCATTCGGGGAAACCATTTGCTTCAGATGACGAGGCTGACGCCATGGATTTCGAACAGAAACCTTGGCGTGGGTAGATGCCCGCTTTTTGGCCGACTGTAGCCTACACCGCGTCAAAGCCCATACGGCCTGCGCACTTCGATACTGCTCACCGGCGTACCTTTTCCTTGCGTTATGGCTTTCGTCAATCCACTGGGCGACGAATTTTCAAACCTGTTCCATCTCGTCATCACGAGACGCGGGCACCCGGTCAGTCGCTGGGCGCAACCCGGAGGTGTACATATACTTCCGGAGCACAATCCGGAGCTGATATGACCTTACCGCGTTTTATGGCGTGCCTATGCGGCACCGTTAGCATCACACTGAATGGCGAACCTCAGGCAAAAGCGAACTGCCATTGTGGGACTTGTCGCGATTTTTATGGAACGCCAATGCTGTCGGCAACTGCGTGGCTGGCTGAGCAAGTCGAGGTCACTCGCGGCAGCGTGTCGACATATTCGCACCCGACCAAAAAACTCTCACGAGCATTCTGCTCCGCTTGCGGTGAAACGGTGTTCGGCACGAACCGACTCGGCATGCGCGTTGTTCCCAACGGCATCGTCGCCCGAGCCTCAGAGCAGGAATTGCCCGAAGAAATGCAGCCGACGATGCATCTCTTCTATCGGCATCGGACCATAGACATACAAGACGAACTGCCGAAGTACCTCGACGGGTGGGATGGTCCGGCTTACTAATCTTCGTCGCGTGACGAGTCCTCATGCGTCATTTGTCGATGAACTCGGCAGCGAGTGCACGACATACAGTGCATAAGTGAGAGGCCGATTCCAGCCAGTCACATCATCCATTTCCGCTACCTTGCTGTTGATTGACGCCTTGGCGTCTCGCAAGTTTTTACAATTCTAATTGCTCAGAACAGCGTCAGTTCGATGTGGCATTGCCGCCGGCGCCGCGCAGCAAATCAGCAAAACGCTGGATCACCGGCGTATGGTTGTCGCGCCGCCAGACCAGGTCTATAGGCATGCGTACATTGAGGTCGGGCACACGCAGCAGCCGCACGCCCGGCGGCAGCCGCTGCTGGGCGCTGGCGGGCATCACGCTGCAGCCAAGCCCCGCCGCCACCAGCCCCAGCACGGTGTAGTGCGTTGTGCCTTCCTGCACAATGCGCGGGGAAAACCCCTGCTGGTGGAAATGGTGGATCATCACGTCATGCAGGCGTGGCGACTGGTCGCGCCTGAACAAAATAAAGTCCTCGCCATTGAGCTCGGCCAGCCGCCGGGGAGGGCGCTTCGCCAGGCTGGAGGCTTCGTTGACCGCCAGAAAATAATCGTCCGCCAGCCAAGGAAGGCTTTGCAGCGGGCTGCCTGCGTCCAGCACACCGGTATATGCCAGCCCCAGGTCCAGATGGCCATCAAGCACCCGTTCGGTAACGGCGCCCGACAGCATCGCTTCGACCATAAAGGTCACACGCGGGCTGGCATGCCTGTAGGTCTGCAGGGCACGCAACACGTCCGGGTGCCAGGCGTAGATCTCCGAAAACCCCAGGCGCAGGTGGCCAACCTCGCCGCGCGCGGCCAGTTGGGCCCGCGCCGATGCGGCCGTGGCCTCGTCCAGCAGCCGACGGGCACTGGGGTAGTAGGCACGCCCGGCCGCCGTAAGCGTCATGCCGCGCGCATTGCGCTCCATCAGCGGCACGCCGACGTCCTCTTCGAGCAGCCGGATCTGGCGCGACAAGGCGGGTTGCGCAATGTGCAGGACGTCCGCCGCACGCCCCAGGCTGCCGAGATCAGCCACGGTGAGGAAATAGTGCAGTCGGCGTCCGTCCAGGTACATACAAAAATTATATGACTTCGCACTCAATATTGTATTTGTGCGAATGCTGCCTGCTGACTACATTGGCGACAAACCCCTTTTTCTGATTTGCAGCATGAACACCCCTGAATCGCAAACCACGCAACACATTGAGCGCCTCAACTCGCCGGCCTTCAGCCGGCTCGGCCTGCCTTTTTCCGAGATCGTGCGCATGGGCGACACGCTCTACCTGTCGGGACAGATGGGCACCCTGCCCGGCACGCTGACGCTCGCTCCTGGCGGCATGCAGGCCCAGGCGCAGCAGACCATGGAAAACATCAAGTCCACGCTGGAGGCGCACGGATACTCCATGGACCACATCGTCAAATGCACCGTGATGCTGGCCGACATGAAAGACTGGCCGGCTTTCAACGAGATTTACAAACGTTTTTTCACTGCACCCTACCCGGCACGCAGTGCCTTCGGCGCCAACGGGCTGGCCATGGGCGGCCAGCTGGAGATTGACGTGATCGCCAGCGCCCGGCGCTGATAAACCTCAACGAAGAAACCACCATGTCGATTACTTTCACCGATTACCGCGCTTTCGACGCCATGGGCCTGGCAAATGCCGTGCGGCGTGGCGACATCTCGCGCCGCGAAGTGCTGGAGGCTACCCTGGCACGCGTGGCGGCCGTAAACCCGCAGGTCAATGCAGTCACCTATGTTCATGAGGCGGCAGCGAGCGAAGCCAGCGGCGATGCGCAAGCGCCCTTTGCTGGCGTGCCTTACTTCATCAAGGACCTGCATGCGCCGGTGGCGGGCATGCCGCTGGCCCATGGCAGCCGGCTGTTCGCCGGTGATGTGCACGACTTCGACAGTGAAACCGTCGCCCGCCTGCGGCGCGCCGGTTTCGTCATCCTCGGCCGCACCGCGTCCTCCGAGTTCGGCATGAATGCATCAATAGAACCGTCACTGGGCCAGCCCACCCGCAACCCATGGAACCTGGCACACACCGCCGGCGGTTCCAGCGGCGGCGCCGGTGCGGCCGTGGCCAGCGGCATGCTGCCGGCCACCCATGCCACCGACAGCGGCGGCTCCATACGCATACCCGCATCGTGCAACGGCCTGGTCGGCCTGAAGCCCACGCGCGGATTGATCCCGACCGGACCACACCGGGGCGAAGCCTCGCACGGACTGAGCCACGAACACGCGGTGACACGCTCGGTGCGCGATTGCGCCGCCATCCTGGATGTCACCGCGGGCCCCGACACCGGCGCGCCCTACTTCACCGCCAAACCGGCCGAGTCCTACCTGCAGGCCATCGCCCGCCCGCCCGGACGCCTGCGCATTGCCTTCACCACCACGACTTTCGATGGCCGGGCTGTCGATGCCGAATGCCGCACCGCCGTGGAAAACACCGTGCGCCTGCTGCAGGACCTGGGGCATGAGGTCGAAGAACGCCGGCCCGAATTTGATGGTGCCGCATTGGGCGCCGCCTGCGGCACCTTGCTGCTCACCGGGCTGGCAGCCCTTGTCGACGCACGTGAGACCCAGCTGGGCCGCAGTGCGCGGCCAGACGAGATGGATGCCGTGGTCCATGCTGCCATCGCCATGGGTCGCAAGGTCAGCGGTGTGCAATATGCCTCGCGTTTTGCCGTGATCAACCGCGAGGTCAGGCGCATTGGCCGCTTCTTCGAAAGCGCAGATGTATTCATCACGCCGACCATGGCCAAACCCCCGGTCGCCATCGGCCAGCTGTCAATGCAGACGCTGACCATGGAGCAGTTCCAGCAAGCAATGGCCGCGTTCTGCCCATTCACGGGCGCCTTCAACGCGACCGGCCAGCCCGCCATGAGCCTGCCGCTGCACTGGACTGCCGCCGGCCTGCCGGTAGGCGTGCAGTTTGTCGGCCGTTTTGGCGAGGATGCGCGCCTGCTGCAACTGGCTGCCCAGCTGGAACAGGCCGCACCGTGGTTCAAGCGCACGGCATCGTTGTAACGCCATCCTTCACCCGATTCCTTTTCTTTCCCACCTGTCATCAACCATCACTCAAAGGTTCGCCATGCAAAACCGTCGCTTCCTGTCCCTTGCCCTGCTCCCCATGGCACTCGCCCTTGCCGGCCTCGCACAGGCCCAGGTTCCCAAAGACCGCGGTGCGGTCAAGCTGGTGGTCGGCTTCCCGGCCGGCGGCTCGGCCGACGTGCTGGCGCGCATCATGGCCGACAAGCTCAAGGAAGAACTGGGTGTGCCCGTGGTTGTCGACAACCGCGCTGGCGCAGGTGGCCAGATCGCCGCTGACTATGTCAAAGGCCAGCCCGGAGACGGACTGACGATCCTGCTGGGCACCTCGCACATGATGGTCATGGCACCCCTTACCGTGAAATCCATCCGCTACCAGGCAGCCAGGGATTTCAAGCCGGTTGCGCGTATTGCCAGTTTCTATGAATCGATTGCCGTGCCCGCCAGCTCACCGGGCAACACCCTTGCCCAGTGGCTGGAAGCCGCACGCAAGGACCAGAAACACGCCAGCTATGGCGTGCCCGCGCCCGGAAGCCTGCCGCAATTCATTGGTTACCAGCTGGGTACCGTGTCCAAGACGGCATTGCTGGCCGTGCCTTACAAAGGCTCTGCACCGCTGGCGCAGGACCTGGTGGGCGGTCAGCTCGCCGCCGGCGTGCTGCCTATCGCCGACATGGTGCAGTACCACGGCACGCGCGTGAAAATCCTGGCCGTCAACGGAACCCGTCGTGCCGACCAACTGCCGAATGTGCCAACGCTCAAGGAACTGGGTTACCCCCAGTTCGACGACCTCGAATGGACCGGCTTTTTTGTACCGGCATCCACCTCCCGTGCCACGGTGCAGCAATTGCAGGCCGTGACAGCCAAGGTCGTGGCGCTCAAGGAAGTGCGCGAAGCCCTGCAGAAAATGGGCACGGAAGCCGATTTCGCATCGGCAGAGGTGCTTGAAAAACGCATTGCCGACGACGTCGCCATGTGGGGCCCGGTGGTCAAGGCTTCCGGCTTTTCGTCAGACTAAAACTGATAGCCGGAACCCGGCGCGCGCAACAGGCGCGTGCCGGGCACCAGGGCTACATCAGTCACAGCCCATGGTCATCCATGACCAGCAGGCCATACCCCGTCAACATGGGTGAATAGCTGTATTGCAGGACCCGCGTCACTTGTGGAGACAAGGCCCCGCGCATGGCCAGCCACATGATGACCTCCACGCTTTCAACACCGCCCCGGACCATCAGTTCCTTGAGGGTGATTCGGCTCAGTTCGCCCGGCTCATCCACCAGCCGGTTCATGAACTCCACGTCCCAGTCAGGGTTGAGGTGGCCAAAACGCTGGCCGCTGAGTTGATGCGATAGCCCGCCGGTGCCCATGACCACAACACGAAGGTCGGAAGGGAAAGATGCAACCGCCCGCCGTATCGCCTGCCCCAGCTTGAAACAGCGCGCGGGCGTCGGCAGCGGGGCCTGGATGACATTGATTTCAACCGGGATGATGGGCGCCGGCCAGCGCGCATCGGTCAGCAGCGGCAATGGCGACAGGATGCCATGGTCAATCTCTATCTCCTGGCAGATCGTGAGGTCAAACTCATCCGAAACAAGTGACTCTGCAAGATGGATTGCCAGTTGCGGATGCCCGGGCAGCGCAGGAAAAGGCCGGCGCCCCCAGCCTTCATCCGCGATGGGGTGCTGGTCCCCAATGCCAAGGGCAAAAGTCGGGTAGGCATCAAAAAAGAAACGGTTCAGGTGATCGTTATAAAAAGCGATGATGACGTCAGGCCTGGCTTCGGCCAGCCATTGTTTAGCCTGGCCGTAGGTATCAAACACAGGTTTCCAGTCCGGGTCCGATTGTTTGCCGTGATCGTAGGCGTAGGCCAGGGAGGGTGCATGCGAGGTGCCGATGCCGCCAATAATTTTTGCCATGTCTGTCTCAAGCCTTTCCGCGATTCAATGGCCGCGTTGCCAAAAAATCAGCAACTGATTCGTCCCGCAATACAGCGCCCTCCTGGATCAGCGTGACACCAACGGTACCAGCCAGTTTCACAAGGGCGTACTGGTTCGCACCCGCCTCCTGAAGTCCAAACCAGTCCCGGCGCCTGACCAGCGCCTGCTGCGATTCGCTCAGGCCCATGCCTCTCATGTATCCCGCTTCGTCGGCAACGAACGCTGCCCGGTTGGCCGCGTCCCGCATGGAGCGGCAAAGCTGGTTAAGCAGGTAACCCCGCTGCGAAGCCTCCAGTCCGAACAACAACGAAGCCGGGTATGCCAGCGGGTCTGCGGGAGGGTCTTTTGAGTTCATGGTTTTGCCGTTGTAAATGATGCCGAGGTTTATCTCTCTTGTATCGCCTATAGAAATAGCATATCATTTAAAGAAACAAAATTTCACAAAATCCAGCGAGCACGAAGAAGTATTGCCTGGGCTCATGCAAGTCGCTCGAGAAGATACAGACGGATGGATGCCATGTTATTTCGGGACATCAGGCAAGACCCCAACAACTAAATCAAACAGGTAGACAACAGCCATGAAAAAAATTCGCTTTCTCCCATGCCTGGCCATAGCGGCTCTTGCAGTACCCGCAGTGCTTTCCACGCAAGCGCACGCAAAAGACTATCCCGTCAAGCCGGTAAAAATAGTGGTTCCATTTGCCGCAGGCGGTGGTGCCGACCAGCTCGCAAGGCTGATTGCGCTGCACTGGCAAACCACCTTGGGCACGCCCGTCATTGTTGATAACAAAACGGGTGGCAACACCGTCATTGCCGCCGAGTATGTGGCCCGGGCCGAGCCCGACGGCTATACGCTGCTGCTCACCACGGGCTCTACCATGGCGGTTACCCCAAGCCTGTACGCCCGCCTTCCCTACGATGCACAAAAATCCTTCACACCGGTTGGCCAGGTCTCCCAGGTACCATTTTTCCTGACGGTTCCCGCCAGCGGCGGGATCACCAGCGTCGCCGATCTGATTGCCAAAGCAAAGGCAAAGCCGGGGGCCATAAGCTATGCATCAGCCGGAAGCGGAACGACCGGGCATCTCGCATTTGAATTGCTGGGCCGGACGGCGGGGTTTGAAGCCATTCACGTACCGTACAAATCTTACGCGGCGGCGATTCCGGACCTGGTCACGGCGCGTGTCTCTGCGCTCATCGCCGACATACCGGTCATCGGCAGCCAGCTCAAGTCCGGACAATTGCGTGCGCTTGCCACGACGGGCAAGAACAGGTCGCCATTCCTGCCACAGGTCCCGACCCTGGCCGAATCGGGAGTCGCGGGATTTGACATGTCGGTGTGGTTCGGCGTTTTTGCACCGGCTGGAACACCGCCTCAGGTAGTCGCCCGGCTTAATGCCGAACTGCAGAACTTCCTGAACTCAAACACGGGCAAGGAAAAATTCAACGCCATTGGTCACAACCCTGCACCATCCACGCCAGAAGCGCTGAGTACCCTGGTCAAAACCGAAGCTGAAAAATGGGGCAAGGTCATACGCGACGCAGGCATCAAGCCCGACTGAAACACCGGCTGTTGCGGGCACCTGCCAGCGCTTGCCCGAATCATGCTTTTCTGATGCCTGCGCGCAGCAGGCCGGATAAAAAGTCTGCCGGCAAGGCGCACTGCCCAACCAACCGGGCAATGCACCGCAACCTGCGATGCAGGTCTTACTCGGCAGTGGCTCCCGATGACTTGATGATGGCCGCCCAACGCGGGATTTCCAGCTTCAGCCGTTCCGTCACACGACTTGCACTGCCGCCTTCAGGTTCTGCGCCGACCACGGACAGGCGCGCCCGCACAGCGGTTGTTTGCAGCGCCTTGTTCAGGGCCGTATTGAGTTTCTCGACAATTTCAGGAGGCGTGCCGCGTGGGGCCATCAGCGATATCCACGAGCTCACGTCGAAGTCGCGATAGCCGAGCTCCTTGAGCGTCGGTGTGTCCGGCAGCAGGCTTGAGCGTTTTGGCGTCGTCACGGCCAGGGCCCGCAATTTCCCCGTATTGATCAGCGGCGAGGCCGTCGGCACGATATCCATCATCACGTCCAGCCGCCCGGCCATGAGTTCGGTCAATGCCGGCGCACTGCCCCTGAATGGAACGTGAAGCCATTTGATCCTGGCCTTCTCCTGGAAATACTCACCCATCAGGTGATTGATGCTGCCGCTCCCGGCCGACCCCATGTTCAGCGGTTGCGGCGCTGCCTTGGAGATGGCAACAAGCTCATTGACGGTTTTGGCCTTGACTGCCGGGTTGACGACCAGCACCCCGGGCGTGCTCGCATACCAGATGACCGGCTCGAAGCGGGCGATCGGGTCGAAGTTGCGGCTTTTATACAGGGACGGGCTCATGGACAGGGGGCCTGCAGCACCGATGGCCAGCGTGTAGCCATCCGGCGCTGCACTCGCTACCTGTTCCAGTGCAAGCAGGCCGCCGGCACCTGGCTTGTTTTCGACCACAAAAGCCTGGTTCAGGGATTCATTCAGGGCAACAGCGATCTGCCTGCCGATCAGGTCGACGGCGCCACCTGCGGCAAAAGGCACGATCAGGCGCACAGCCTTGGTCGGGTAGGCAGAAGCGGCTGCGGTTTGCGCAGTGGCCGTGCCGGCAAGAAAGCCAAGACAAAGAACACCTGCAAGCGCGGTGAAGGGTAATTTTTTTCTCATGAGATCTCCAGATTTTCGAGTGGTATGAGGGACTTCACGCCGCTTGCCCGGTGTGTTCGTGCAACACGGCATTTAAGATATTTTATTCTTTTCAAAAGAACCGAATTTCTTTTAAAGAAACAATATACTTTTCCTGTTGGCACTTTTTTTGATTTGGCGTATTTTTTGCAGCACCCGGGCCTTGGCTATAGTGAAGACATGCCCCTGCAAACAGGCATCGCAAAACGCCTGCCGATTGATAAAAACCTGATCAACCCGGCATTTCAGTGCCCGCAACAAAAACCAATCCAGCCATGACCAAGTTGTCCCCCTCAAACGACCGGCGAAAGAAAGCTGTGCCTGCGGCACCAGGTGCACCGACCGGCCCGGTGATCCTCGAGTCCGTAGGCATCGTCTTTGACATTCTGGACAAGCTCAGCCAGGCACGCCGCCCCATGGGCGTGACGGAACTGGCGCAGATGATGAACCAGCCCAAACCACGCATCTACCGGCACCTGGCATCCATGCGGCAAATCGGCGCCGTCGAGCAGGAACCGCTCAGCGAGAAGTACCGCCTGGGTGCCAGGCTGGTGGCTTACGGCACCGCCGCCAACAACCAGTTCGACCTGCGTGCCCTGGCCGACCCTTACCTTACCCGCCTGCGCGATACAACCGGTGAGACCGCCCTGCTGTCGGTGGCCGCGCAGGAGTCGGCGCTGGTTGTCGCGGCGGTCGAGTCAAACAACCCCGTCTGCATCTCCGTCAAACCCGGCAACCGGGTCTCCATCCACAGCTCGGCGCAAGGGCGCATCGTGCTGGCCTGGTGCGATGAAGCGACGCAGCGCAAGCTCCTCAAGCGCAAGCTTGAGCGCTTTACGGACAAATCCATCGTCGACCCCATCCAGGTACAAAAGCGCCTGGTGAAAATCCGAGAGCGGCTCTACGAAGACGCGAACGGTGAAGTGTTCGACGGCGTGAATGTACTGGCTGCACCGATATTTTCGGCAGGCAACGAGTTGGTGGGGATCATCGGGATCATAGGCGCGACGCGCAACATTCCTTCGCCGCCACCAGCCGCGCTGCTGCAGGCTGTACAGGGCGCCGCCGCAGAGTTAAGCGCCCGCCTCAACAGCGACATGTATGCCAGGGTTGAGGGCAAACGCAGCACTCGCTGAACCGCATTCCGCTCATCGGCGAAAGCCCATTGCCGGAAAACTTTCCGGCCCACACCACCCTCATGGAAACAGGAAAACATGGCCAATTTGCAAACCACCATCGGCAGCATCACACTGAAAAACCCCGTTATCTGCGGATCGGGTGAACACACAATGACCGCAGCAGGCATACGCGCCGCCATCGCCAGCGGCGCAGGTGCGGTGGTGGCCAAATCAACCAACGAATCGCAGGCCGCAAAAACCCAGCTCGACAAAACCGACTACCGCCTGCTTGGCAAGGACTGGCAAGCCTTGCCATGGGACTTCAATGCACCTGGCGACGCCAGCATTTTTTGCCGCTCCGGCCTGGTGCAACAGGCCTTTGAGCCCTGGATGCGGCAGTTGCTGGCACTGGACCAGGAAGCGGCTGCGGTCGGCAGCTACGTTATTCCCAGCCTGATCCTGAGTGGCCTCGACCAGTGCGTGGCCTATGCGCAAGCGATTGAGGCCATGGGCTTTCGCATTCTTGAGGTCAACATAGGCGCACCGCACGGCGACGAGGCAGCCAAGGGCGCCATCGTGCTTGAACGCGACGCGAGCCGCATCGAAACCATTGTCAGCCGGCTGCGCGCCGCGACCCGCCTGCCCCTGTGGATCAAACTGACGGGCCAGAGCGAAGACCCCGCAGCCCTGGCCGCCGCGGCACAACGCAGCGGTGCGGACAGCGTGGTGCTGATGGGGCGCTTCATGGGTTTCATGCCGGACCTGGAAACCGAAGCCCCACTGCTCGGCACTTCGGCCGCGCTGGGCGGTGGCTGGGCCCTTCCCCTGACGGCGCGTTGCATCGCCCTGGCGCGAAAGCGCGTGGGCCGGGATTACCCGCTGCTGGCCACCAACGGTGCACGCAGCGGGCTGGATGTTGCGCGCTTCCTGCTTTCGGGCGCGGCAGCAACGGAAATCACCTCGCTGGTATTGATGCAGGGTTACGGTGCGCTCAGCGGCTGCATCGCCGAGCTTGACGCCTACCTGGACCGCCGCGGCAAGTCAGCCGGCGAACTGCTGGGCGCCTCCGCAGATCGCCTGCAGAGTTATGCAGAGCAATCCGACCGTCCCGAGTACTGGCGCGAATTTGCGCCGCCCACCGGCAGCAGGTAAGCCAGACCGGCGGGCACCAACGATGCCCTGAAAGTACCCGAACTAGAAAGTGCCCGAATAGGCACCGCCATCGGCCAGCACGTTCTGCCCCGTCATGTAGGAGGCATGCGTGCTGCACAGGAAAGCGCAAATTGCACCGAACTCCTCGGATGTGCCGAAGCGCCGGGCGGGAATGGTTTTGCGGCGCGCGTCCATCACCACATCCAGCGCCTGTCCGCTTTTCTGGGCGGCACCGCTCATGGTGACCTTCAGCCGATCAGTCTCAAAGGAGCCCGGCAACAGGTTGTTGATGGTCACGCCCTGGCCGGCAAGTTTGCTGCGCGACACGCCTGCGACAAACCCGGTCAGGCCGCTGCGTGCGCCGTTGGACAAACCCAGGATATCGATAGGCGCCTTGACCGCGCTGGAGGTGATGTTGATGATTCGGCCAAAGCCGCGCGCGGCCATGCCGTCCACCGTGGCCTTGATCAGCTCTATGGGGGTCAGCATGTTGGCATCCACCGCCTTGATCCATGCGTCCCGGTCCCAGTCGCGGAAATCACCCGGCGGCGGGCCGCCCGCATTGGTCACCACGATGTCAAAGTCCTTGCGCACGGCGAATACCGCGGCGCGGCCTGCTGGCGTGGTGATATCTGCGGCAACAAATTGCACGCTGGCGGCCGCAGGACGCGCGCCATCAGCTATCAATTTTGCAGCAGCAGCCTCCAGCGCTTCGGCACCACGCGCCACGATGAGTACATTCACGCCTTCGCGCACCAGGGCCTGGGCGCAACCGAAGCCCAGACCTTTGCTGGCGCCACATACCAGCGCCCATTTGCCTGCAATACCCAAATCCATAATAATTCCTTGGTTACACCGATAAGTAGGGGGGAGCGGGCCATGATACTGAGTAAATCGAACCTTCAGGCGGGGCTGGGTATCTGCGCGCTGGTGGTTTTTTGCAGCGCGGCCTTTGCACAAAACGAGGCCGTGCTGATCAAGCGCCCGGCCCAGTTGCGGGACGCACCGGGTGAGTCCTCGCGCAGCGTGGCGCCACTGCCGGTACAAACTGCCGTAACGCGGCTTGGAGAACGGCAGGGGCCGTGGATCAAGGTCCGCATGGCCGACGGCACCCAGGGCTGGGTGCACATGTTTGACATCACTTCTGCCAGCAGCGCACAGGGCAGCAACGCCGGCACCGGGGCATTGCGCAGCATCACCAGCTTCTTCAACAAGGGCAGCACGCAGGCCAACGCCAGTGCATTGCCGACTTCCACCGTGGGTATCCGCGGCCTGGGTGCCGAGGACATCGCCAATGCACAGCCCAATGTGGCGGCCGTCGCACAGCTCGATACCGTAAGGGTTGACGCAACACAGGCGCGCCAGTTTGCGGACAGCGCCCCGCTGTCCAGCAGAACCGTCAGCCCGCTGCCTGTTCCCGTCGCACCAGCGCGCGCCCCAAGCGGCCCGGCCGATGGCGGCAGCAACCAGTTCCAGAGCGGCGGCTAGGAGTGCACGGCATGACTTTTCCACAGATTTGCACGACCCTGGCCCTGCTGGCCTGCCTGGCCCCGGTGGCCGCGCAAAACAATGATGCGGCCAATGCCCTGAACCTGTTCCAGAACCTGCTTCGCGGCGGCCAGCCGGCGCCCGCCGCACCGCAACCGACGACACCTGCCGGACTGGCCGGGGGCCTGCTAAACGGCCTGGTACCCGGCGCCGCTGGCGCGCAGGCCGCCCGTCCCGGCGCACAAGACCTGGTCCAGTTGCTGTCGCAATCGCTGGAGCAGATTGACGAACCCAAAGAGATCCAGATCGGGCGCCAGCTTGCCGCCATGCTGCTGGGCAGCAAGCCGCTGTACCCCGACATGGCCATGCAGCGTTACGTCAACCAGTTGGGCCGATGGATCAGCCTGCAGTCATCCCGCCCTGACCTGCCCTGGACTTTTGCCGTGCTCGACGATCCGGGCTACAACGCCTTTGCAGCGCCCGGTGGTTATGTGTTTGTAACCAGGGGCCTGCTGGACCGTGTGGCGGACGAGTCCGAGCTGGCCGGCATCCTGGCGCACGAGATCACCCATGTCACGGCCAGGCACCACCTGATCGCCATGAACAAGGCGGCGCGCACCGGCCTGCTGACCCAGGTCATCAGCTCGCAACTCAAGAACGACATTGGCGGCATGGTCTCGTCCCAGTTGCTGACCCTGGGGCGCAATATCTACACCAAAGGGCTGGACCAGGACGATGAGCTGGATGCCGACCGCACCGGCGTGGCACTGGCCACACGCGCGGGGTTTGATCCCTACGGCCTGGTGGCCGTGCTGCAGCAGTTGCGCACGGCCGCCCCTGACGATGCGCTGTTTGCCCTGTCACTGAGCACACATCCGCCGGCACAACTGCGGCTGAACCAGCTTGAGCTGGCCATGGGCAACCGGCTCGACGAATATGCCGGCCAGCCGGCCATCACGGTGGCGCAACGGATGAGCAGTCTTGCCGCCGTAAACCGCAGATCCGCAGCACAGGCGCCTACACAAAAGGCCCCACCCGCCAAAAAGAAAAATTAAGGCCTTCAAGGCCAGCAACTGCACGCAATACGTGCAAGCGAAGAGCCACCCCCTCGGGGGCATCCTTCGACAGGCTCAGGACGAACGGATGCAGAAAGTGAAAAGCTTGGACTCCAATTTTCCGCCGGGCCGCCCCAAGGAAAATTAGCTCCCTCGGGGGGGCAGAGAGCTACACGCAGTGAGCGACCGTGGGGGCTATCGCGCCGCGAAGGGCCGCCCCGAGCAAGCGACGGCCCCCTCGGGGGGCAGCGCATTACACGAAGTGAAAAGCGTGGGGGCCTATTTACTAACAGACGCCCGGCTAAACACAAAGATCCCTGCAATCACCAGCGCGGTACCGGCTGCCACCCAGGCCGTGAAGGGCTCACCCAGGAGCACCACGCCCATCAGGATGGTGGACAAGGGTCCCACCATGCCGGTCTGTGCGGCAAGGCTGGCGCCTATGCGCTCAATCGCCATCATCACCATCAGCACGGGGGCTGCGGTGCACAGCGTTGCGTTCAGCACCGAGAGCCAGATCACCTCTGGCGCCACCACGGCAGCACTCAGGGGCCGGAGCAGCACAAACTGCAGCAGGCAGCACAGGCAAGCCACCATCGTCGCAAGCCCGACAAGGCGCAGCGAACCAAGCCGCTTGACCATCTCGCCGCTGTACACAAGGTACACCGCATAACAAATGGCACTGAGGAAAACCAGCAAGGCGCCCAGGGCCGTGTGTGCCCCCTGCAAAGTAATTTCCTGGCCGAACACCAGCACCACGCCGCAATAGCTAATGGCCATGCCCGTCATCTGCCGTGCCGACACCCGCCGCTTGTAAAGCACCAGCCCTAGCAACATGACGATGGTCGGGTTGAGGTACAGGATCAACCGCTCAAGCGAGGCGCTGATGTAGGCCAGCCCGGCAAAGTCCAGGAAGCTGGACAGGTAGTAGCCCGTAAAGCCCAGCAAAAGCACACCCTGCCAATCCTTGCGCGTGAGGGCTGCCTTGCCTCGTCCTGCCCACCAGGCCATCAAGGCAAAAATGGGCAGCGCAAACAGCATGCGGTACATGATGAGCGTGACCGCATCCACGCCGTGGCGGTACGCCAGCTTGACGATGATCGCCTTGCCGCTGAACGCTATCGCGCCCACGGTTGCCAGCAGCAGGCCGGACGCTATGCTTTTCGTAGCTGGTTGCGCACTATTTACGGGGGCCAGAGGCTTATTTGATTCAGAAACAGTGCTCAAACGGGTTCCAGTTGGTGTTTTTTAGAAGCCCACGGCCTGGCCATCGCGCCGCGCATCGCTGGCGGCAACGTAACCTTCAACCTTGGGGTTGCCGGCGCGCCAGATGAACTGGCCTGCACCGAAGTCCTGGTAAGAATCGTTGATGACTTCCATGCGGTGTCCGCGGTCGGCCAGGCCCTGCACAACCGCCTTGTCCATCGAAGCCTCAACGTTGATTTCAAAACCGGCGTTGTAGCGCCAGCGCGGCGCATCGCAGGCAAGCTGCGGGCCCTGGCCGTAGTCGAGCATGCGCACCAGCGTCTGCATGTGACCCTGCGGCTGCATGTTGGCGCCCATCACGCCATAACTCATCACCGGCTGGCCGTCCTTGCTCAGAAAGGCTGGAATGATGGTGTGGAAAGGCCGTTTGCCCGGTGCGACCTGGTTGGCGCCCGGCTGCAGGCTGAAGCCGTATCCGCGGTTCTGCAGGCTGATGCCGAATTCAGGCTCGACACAACCCGACCCAAAGCCCATGTAATTGCTCTGGATAAAACTCACCATCATGCCGTTTTCATCGGCCGCGGTGAGGTAAATGGTGCCGCCCTTGACCGGGTTGCCCGCGCCAAAGTCCTGTGCCTTTTTCATGTCTATGAGTTTGGCACGGGAAGCGAGGTAGGCGTCATCGAGCATTTGCTCGGCTGTCACCTCCATAAACGATGGCTCGGCAACGTATTTGTAGGTATCGGCAAATGCCAGCTTCATGGCCTCGATCTGCAGGTGCTGCGAATCCACGCTGTCAACTGGCAGGCCTGCCACGTCAAACTTGTCCAGGATGCCGAGTGCGATCAGCGCCGAAATGCCCTGCCCGTTGGGCGGGATTTCATGCAGGGTGTAACCACGGTAATCCTTGGCAATGGGCTTGACCCATTCCGGCGTGTAATTCTCAAAGTCTTTGGCCGTGATGCTGCCGCCGTTCTGTGCAGAGAATTTCTCGATGGCATGGGCGATCTCACCGCTGTAATAAGCAGCACCCTTGCTCTGCGCAATCGCGCGCAGGGCTTTGGCGGCTGCCTTGAACTGGAACAGCTCGCCGACATTCGGTGCCCGACCCCAGGGCAGGAAGGACTGCGCAAAGCCCGGCAGGGATTTCAGCTCATTGGTCGCGGCGGCCCATTTCTGCTGGACCACAGGCGGCAACAGATAACCACGCTCGGCAATTTCAATGGCCGGTTCCATCAGGTCGGCAAACGGCAATTTTCCAAAGCGTTCGCTTAAGGCAACCCAGCCGCCAACAGCGCCCGGCACGGTTACAGCATCCATGCCGCGCTTGGGCAGTGTGCTGGCGCCGTCACCGTATTTGCGCCTGAAGTACTCGGGCGTCCAGCTCTGCGGTGCACGGCCGGAGGCATTCAGGCCGTGCAGCTCTTTACCATCCCACAAAATGCAGAACGCATCGCTGCCAAGGCCGTTGCTGACGGGCTCCACGATGGTCATGGCGGCAGCGGCTGCAATCGCCGCGTCTACCGCGTTACCGCCCTTGAGCAGCATGCGCAGGCCGGCCTGCGCGCCCAGCGGATGCGAGGTGGACACAACATTGCGCGCAAACAGCGGCAGGCGGGTGGAGGTGTAGGGGTTGTTGAAGTTGAAATTGAGACTCATGGGAACCTGTCAAAAAATTACCGGGAAAGTGCCATTACTCTGCAGAAATCTTCCGCTCTGAAATGATTTTTTTCCATTTGTTCGTATCGCTTTTCACCATCGCTGCAAACGCCTGCGGTGTGCCGCCGGTAGGCTCTGCGCCCAGGCGCGCAAACCGCTCTTTCACATCGCTGTCGGCGAGTGCCGAGTTCACCGCCTGGTTGACCTTGCCGGCCAGGTCGGCAGGCAGGCCCTTGGGGCCGTATACGCCAAACCAGGTAACGGACTCGAAACCCGGCAAGGTCTCGGCCACCGCCGGCAAGTCGGGCGCCAATGCCGTGCGTTTGAGGCTGGTCACCGCCAGCGCGCGCAGCTTGCCATCCTTGACGTGCGGCATGCCGGTCACAAACGAGTCAAACAGCACATCCAGTTTGCCGCTGATCAGGTCCGGCATGGCCAGCGCAGTGCCGCGGTAGGGTATGTGAAGAATGTAGGTGTCGGACTGGGCCTTGAAGTACTCGCTCGTCAAATGCACGATGGTGCCGTTGCCGCTGGACGCGTAGTTCAGTCGCCCGGGATTTTTCCTGGCGTAGTCAATGAATTGCCGCATCGTTTTGGCTGGCGATGAATTGGGCACCAGCACGATATTCGGCGAGCTGGCAACATAGGCAATCGGCGTGAAGTCGGTTTCCGCGTTGTAGGGAATCTTCGGGTTGATGGCCGGGCCTATGCTGTGTGTGCTGGACGTGGCCAGCAGCAGCGTGTAGCCATCCGCAGCTGCCTTGGACGCAGCATCGGCCCCTATCGTGCCGCCGGCACCGGGTCGGTTGTCGACGATGACAGGCTGCCCGATTTTCTCACCCAGCTTTTGCGACAGTGCCCGCGCCAGGATGTCGGTGGCGCCCCCGGCCGGAAAGGGCACGATCATGCGGATCGGCCTGGATGGGTAGCCCGACGCTGAAACCGCCGAAGCAGTTTGGGAAAAGGCTGGACCTGCGGCACAGACGGCAACAGATGCCAGGGTGGAGAAAATAATATGTCTACGTTTCATAAGGCCATTGTGCAACGATTCCCGAGGCACGGGAAAGAGCGGAACTAGCCGGGGCGCTGGCGGAGAACAACAAAGAAAAAAGGCACCCGGAGGTGCCTTTTCAGGAGGTTTGCAGCAGGAGACCCGCTCCTTGCCTGCACGGGCCTTAGTCTTCGACGAAGGCCTCTTCCCGTTTGTTCTTGACCGATGGCAGAAGAACAATGACCAGCAACAACAGGGCCGCCGCCAGCAAACCTGCGGACAGTGGGCGGGTCACAAACACGCTCCAGTCACCACGCGACAGCAGCAGGGCACGGCGCAGGTTTTCTTCCATCATGGGGCCCAGGATAAACCCAAGCAGCAAAGGCGCCGGCTCGCAACCCAGCTTGACAAACAGGTAACCGATGATGCCGAAGCCACCCACGGTCCAGATGTCAAAAGTGTTGTTGTTTGTGGAGTACACACCGATCGCACAGAACAGCACGATAGACGGGAACAGGTAGCGGTAAGGCACGGTCAGCAGCTTGATCCACATGCCGATGAGCGGCAGGTTCAGGATAATCAGCATCGCATTGCCAATCCACATGGATGCAATCAGGCCCCAGAACAGTTCAGGGTTGCTGGTCATCACCTGGGGACCAGGCTGGATGTTGTGAATCGTCATGGCACCGACCATCAGCGCCATCACAGCATTGGGTGGAATACCCAAGGTCAGCAAGGGAATGAAGGAAGTCTGTGCGCCGGCATTGTTGGCCGACTCAGGCGATGCAACACCGCGGATATTGCCCTGGCCGAATGGAACTTCGCCCGGTTTCATCTTGATTTTCTTCTCAAGCGCGTAAGCGGCAAAAGCAGCCAGCAAGGCACCGCCGCCAGGCAGGATACCGAGTGCAGAACCGAGGAAAGTACCGCGCAGCACGGCCGGTGCCATGTTCTTGAAGTCTTCCTTGGTGGGCATCAGGCCCGTCACCTTGGCCGTGAAGACCTCGCGCTCATGTTCTGGCTGGGCCAGATTGCTGATGATTTCACCGTAACCGAACACACCCATGGCGATCACCACGAAGCCAATGCCGTCAGTCAGTTCAGGAATGTCAAAGCTGAAGCGTGCGACACCCGAGTTCACGTCGGTGCCGACCAGGCCCAGTAACAGGCCCAGCACGATCATGGCAATTGCCTTGAGCAGCGAACCAGAAGCCAGCACCACAGCGCCGATCAGGCCCAGCACCATCAGGGCGAAATATTCAGCAGGGCCGAACTTGAAAGCCAGCTCGGTCAAAGGTGGCGCAAAAGCCGCCAGAATCAGCGTGCCCACGCAACCGGCAAAGAACGACCCCAGGCCGGCAGCGGCCAGTGCAGGCCCTGCCCGCCCTTTGCGCGCCATCTGGTAGCCGTCAATACAGGTCACCACCGATGAGGACTCACCAGGCAGGTTGACCAGAATTGCGGTGGTCGAACCGCCGTACTGTGCGCCGTAATAAATACCGGCCAGCATGATCAGTGCCGACACGGGCGGCAGCGCATAGGTGGCAGGCAGCAGCATGGCAATGGTGGCCACAGGGCCAATGCCAGGCAAAACCCCGATCAGCGTACCCAGCAGGCAGCCGACAAATGCGTAGACCAGGTTGATGGGCGTGAACGCAACGCCAAAACCCAGCGAGAGATGTTGAATCAATTCCATTTTTTTTCCTTAGCCTGTAATGAAGGCTGGCCAGACGGGAAACTGCAGCTTGAGCAATATGACAAAGGCAACGTAGCTGCCGACGGCCAGCACTGTGGCCAGGATGAAGGTGTTTTTGACTTTCCAGCCCGGCTCGGCCATGCTGGAAATAAAGGTCAAGGCATAAATGGCGACGATCATGCCCATGGCGGGCAATTTGATGCTGGGCAAGCCACCCAGCAAAACGCCAAACACAAGATTGGCCAGAATGATGTAGACCAGTGGCTTCCATGCCCACTTGCCGATCTTGTCGCCGCCTTCCGTTTCAACCACAAGGGCCTTGAAAGTGATGCCGGCACCGAGGATGGCCATCAAAATACCCAGCATGAGCGGGAAATAGCCAGGACCCATGCGGGCACCCTCGCCGACGTTGTAGGTCGTAGCGCCCCATGCGAACGCCACACCGACGCCCATAAACATGAGGCCTGAAAAAAAGTCTTTTTGACTCTTGATATTCACGGCTTGTCTCCAGTAGAAAAATTGAACTTCGCGATTGTGCATTCATTCATGCCGATTCAGCATGTGGCTTTCACCTATAGAGCCCCTCATTTCCCCTGTGAAACGCTTTAAACACCGGGCCTTCAGTCATATGCACACATATGGCCCACAAAGGTCAGGATCCGGTCAGGTAAAACTCAGGGTTTATAGGGATACGAAGCCCAAAAAAGCACTGCAGGCAAATTGCGGAAGCGCTTTGCACCAGAGCAGTGCAAAAAAAGATTTGTGAAATTGCCAGGCCAGGAGCCTGTTTACGACATCGACGGCGTGGCCGCCAGGATTTCTTCAATTGTTGTCAGCCCTTCGGCTACCTTGAGGGCGCCCGCCAGCCGCAGGGGGCGCATGCCCTCCACAACTGACTGGCGGCGCAGCGCATCGATGTTCGGCTCTTTGGAAACCTTTTCCTTGAAGGCTTCAGTCACCGTCAGCAACTCGTACAGGCCCATACGGCCCCTGAAGCCGGTCAGGCGGCAGTCCACACACCCGACCGGTTTGTAAGGACGGTAACCTCCGCTGATTTGCCAGGGTTTGACGAGTTCTGCCAGGGCTTCCCGCGAGGCGCTATCGTCTTTTTCGCGGCAATTGCTGCACAGGGTGCGCACCAGCCGCTGCGCCAGAACGCCGAGCAGCGTGGCATTGATCAGGTAAGGCGGCACGCCCAGCTCCATCAGGCGCGATACCGCGGACGGCGCATCGTTGGTGTGCAGGGTGCTGAACACCAGGTGGCCCGTCAGCGCCGCCTGCACCGCCATCTCGGCGGTTTGCAGATCGCGGATCTCGCCAACCATGATGATGTCCGGGTCCTGCCGCATCAAAGCGCGCAAGCCTTCCGGGAAATCAAAATCAAGATGCGGCTGTACCTGAGTCTGGTTGAACGAGGGCTCAATCATCTCGATCGGGTCTTCCACCGTGCTGACGTTGACCTCCTCGGTCGCAAGGCGCTTGAGCGTTGAATACAGCGTGGTGGTCTTGCCGGAGCCGGTCGGCCCGGTCACCAGGATGATCCCGTAAGGCCGTTTGACCAGTTGCTCCCAGCGCGTCGCGTCGTGTTCGGAGAACCCCAGCCCATCCAGGTCCTTGACCGTGGTGTCCGGGTCAAAAATCCGCATCACCATTTTTTCGCCAAAGGCGGTGGGCAGGGTTGACAGCCGCATTTCAATTTCATCGCCGCGCGGATTGCGGGTCTTGATGCGCCCATCCTGCGGACGGCGTTTTTCAACCACATCCATGCGACCCAGCAGCTTGATGCGTGCCGTCATGGCGTTGTGCACACCCATAGGTAGTTGGTAAACCAGGTGCAGCACGCCGTCAATGCGAAACCGTATCACGCCCTGCTCGCGCCGCGGCTCCAGGTGGATGTCGCTGGCGCGCTGGTCGAAGGCGTATTGCCACAACCAGTCCACAACCTGCACCACACCCTGGTCGTTGGCGTCGAGCTGCTTGTTGGTTTTGTTGAGTTCTACCAGTTGCTCAAAACTGGCGGTCCCTGAATTGCCGCCTGCCTTGAGTGCGGCCTTGACGGACTTGGCCAGCGCAAAAAACTCGGCTGTGTATTTGGTGATCTCCAGCGGGTTTGCCACCACCAGGCGCACGCTGCGCCTGGCCTGGCGCTCTACCTCGGAGACCCAGTCGGTGATGAAGGGCTCGGACGTGGCCACCACGACCTCAGTGCTGGTGACCTGCACCGGCAGCACCTTGTGCCGCTCCGCGTAAATGGCGGACATGGTGTCGGCCACCTTGCCTACCTCAACCTTGAGCGGGTCTATGCGCAGGTAGTTCAGCCCGGCGCGGCCAGCCAGCCATTGGGCCATGGTTTCAATATCGAGCGGCTTGCCGTCCGACACCCGCGCCATGCTGACGCTGGCCAGCCTGACAAGAGGCGGCTGGGCACTTTGCACCTGCGAGCAGCGTGCAATGGTGCGCTGGGCTTCGGCTGCGCTGATGACGCCGTCCTCGCTCAACCATTCAACCAGCTTGCGCCAGTCCAGCGGGCCGATGTGCGGCACTTTGGCTACCGGTTTGCGCGCTGAAGCGGGGGGATTGGGGGGCATCACTGCACTCATTGCTTCACTTTAACGTATCCACAGCATGTTTAACGCTTGGAACAGGCTTCTCAGACCACAGGTTTGAACAGCCGCAGCCATTTTTTGGCGGGTAAACCTGCACGCGACTCGATTTCGCCGGCCCGCAACAACAGGTCCGCCCGGTCCGGACGCGTGGGTTCACGCTGGGCCAGCACCACGGTGTTGCCTTCCCGCGTGGGCCTGAAGGCCCAAACTGCCTGCGGACCAAAAGCCTCCGCGATTTTTTCAAGCGACTGCTGGTAGCTCGAATCCCGGCCAAAAAGATTGACCGTCATCACGCCGTCTTCGGTCAACAACTCATGGCACTGGGCGTAAAAGTCAGCACTGTCCAGCACAGGCGCCGCCGCTTCATGGTCATACAAGTCAACATGCAGCAGATCGACCGTGCCGTGATGCTGCGGTTTCTGTATTTCTACAGAAGCATCGGCCTCGATCACATGCAGGCGCAAATCGTCGCGCGGCAGCTTGAACCAGACCCGGCAGGCCGTGACGACCTGCGGATTGATCTCGACCGCCGTTGTTTTCATGCGCAGTTTCTTGTAGCAAAACTTGGTGAGAGCCGCCGAACCCAGACCGAGTTGCATGGCGTGCTTTCTGTACACATCCGCTGGCGCCATGAACAGCAGCCCGGCCATCATGCGCTGCACGTACTCCAGTTCGATGTCATAGGGCTCGTCTATCAACATCGACCCTTGCACCCATTCCGTTCCCAGATGCAGGTAACGCACATCGCCACTATCGGAAAAATTGACTTCCGGCAAATCCGGCATCGTTCGCGGCGTTTCTTTTCTCGACATTCCATTGACCTGTTGGTGCGTGTCCTGACGCCGCCTGGACAGATATACGCGGCCAGCGAGACACAAAAAGGCGGGATCGCCCGGCCCCTCAGAGCCAGGGACCAGCGCCCAAACAGTTCAGATTGTCACTCCAGTCGGCCCTGCCGGCGAAAACCGGCTCCCGGCGTCCCGGATACCCCAGAACAACTCGACCAGCGCCGGGTTGTTCAGCAGGGGCTCACCGCGCAGGATCAGCCAGTAGCCAACACCGTCCACCCAAAAGGGCACAAACGACACCTCGGGCAGCAGCATTTCCGGGTCCGAATGAAAAGCGACATAACGCCCGGCACCGGCCCAGCCGCGCCGCAACTGGCGCTGCGCAAAACCGGAAAAATCGGCGGCAGCCGCGCTCAAGACCTCGGCCTCATTCTGGGCCATGCCGGACCGTCCCAGGCAAAAGCCGGTCTCCGAGGCAAGCACGGCACACCGTTCGCCAGAAAGAGACGCAATCACATGCTGGACAAAATCATCAAGCCGCACATCCGGCCCCTCAATGCAGCGAGGCAGACATTCAATCCAGCCTTGCTCCTGCGCCTGGGCCAATAAGTCCTGCCGGCCGGAACCTTCGATCAGCCAGGCCTCACTGGCCAGCGCCCGCTTGCCGCCCAGCAGCGCCTGAAGCGCACGCGCGGGCTCATCGGGCCGGGCCTGGGCGAAGGCCTGCAATGCGCCTGCCGGCGTCAGCATCAGCCACTGCGGTTCTGCCGCGCGCCGTGTCACAGGCCCTGGCCCGCCCACGCCGGATTGATCGTCAATGGCGCATCAGGCTCCAATAAGGCACCGGCAAACGGGTCAATACTGAACAGCAGGCACTTCACCAGCATGGCCACATCCGGCCGGCTTCGGGCATCGGCATCCATGACGCAGGGCGGAATGCGCTGGCGATGCATCTCCTCTATCAGCAACTGGCGCACCGCCGGATCGCCCTTGTCCGTGTGGGTCACCCCCACCACGACGGCCGTGCGGTCTATCAATGCCCGGAAAGCATCCAGGTACTGGCGCAAGTCACCCACCGGCTCGGCGCCCGCCGCGCTTACAAGTACCACCAGACCGAGCGCATGCTGCGTGAGTATGTCCCACATGAAGTCAAAGCGCTTTTGCCCCGGCGCGCCGTACAGGCGCACCTGGTCGCCGTTGTCCAGCTTCATGAGCCCGTAATCCATGGCGACGGTGGTGGTGGACTTGAGTTGACGAACTACATCCGACGCCCTGGCCTCAGTGCTCACGACCTCTATATCCGACAGGGACTGGATCGCCGTGGTCTTGCCTGCACCTACCGGGCCGGCAAAAACAATCTTGTATTGCGTATGCATGGGAAAAATCAAAAGAGCTTGTTCAGCATGGACCGGAAAAAACTGCCTGGCGTTCTCACATGCTGCGGTGCCGGCCGGCACTGGTGCTGCCTGCCGACCGCGGGCTCCAGCAGGCGCAGGCGCCCCAGGCCGGAGACTGCAGACAGCAGGAAAAAGCGTGCAATCGCAGCCGGGTCCCGGTCCGGGAACACCGCACACAGGCCTGACAGCGTTTGCGGCAGGCGCACACAGATTGCGGCAAGCTGCAGGTCGAAATGGCTGGCGGCGGAAACCCGGGTGAAACCTGGCATGCTTCGCAGCTTGAGCTCCGCGTCCCGCACTGCCGGCAACGCCTGCTGCCCGATGGACGCCCCGGCCAGTTCCCATAAAAAGGTATCCAGGTTTTCACGTACAGGCAAAGCTGCAACCCGGCAGCCAGACTCGCGCACACGCATGCTGGCAACCGGCACGCCCTGGAGCGCCAGGCGCGCCAGCACGCCCGGCCCAGCATTGTGCGCAACCCAGCCCTGGGCCGGATGCAGGGCGATAGCCTGATGTACGCTCAATTGCAACTCGCAAGACGTACCAAGCGCCAGCAGGTCCATCAGCTTGCAAAGGAGCAGGTGTTGCCGCAAGCCCGGAAACATGGTCTGCGCGGCCCGCAGGTCGCCAAACAGAAATGCAGGCGCCGGTGATGACTCGGTGCCGGCCTGCCACACGCTGGTTTGCGCGATGTTCAGTTTGTTCCCAGGAGCAGGCTGGACACCATCAGACACAAAACCAGCCAGCGCCGCCCGCATGTGTTCCTGGCCATAAGGCTTGGGCAGACAGGCAATCTGTTGTTTGCTGCGTCCTGACATGACATGTGTCTTGTCTTGCCAGGAGCTGTTGTTGGCCGTGCTCAGCAACAAGGCGTTTTGGCCACCCAGCATGACGAGCAGATCGGCTTCGGCCTTGACCGACCATTGCGCCAGCCCCATACCAGCAAGGTCAACGATGCAAACTGTGGTGGCCGGCAAAGCCGGCGCCGGGCTGGAAACAACGCTGCTGGTCCAGCCCTTCATGCCCACACCTATAAAAATCTTCAGGGCGGCCGCTTCGCGCGCGGGCAGGCCCATAAAAACCGCGTTCATGGACAGGCTGCCTGACGCTGCAAGGCCCTTTCGACCGCCCCCCAGCCGGCGGGAAAACCAAGGTTTCGCCTGAGCAATTCACGCCGCAGCAGCATGAACGCCAGACGGTCCTGGCAGCTCAGGCAATGCTGCAGGAACAGCTCCTGACCGTCCGTATCCTGCGCCTGGAAAGCGGCCAGGGCTTGCCGGGCAATGGCCCGGGAATCATCGGCGCTACAGCGCCGCGAACGGGTTGATATATCGGCGGAGGGACGCGCAAACATGCTCCATCGGTTGGCCAGCGGCGTGATGCACGGCAGGACCGGCGCAGCAACCCAGGCTTCAAAGCTGCGCGCCATGCGCTCACCCAGACGCGGCGCAGCCAGTTGCAGGGCCGCACGCTTCAGTGAAACCGCCGCCGCATCAAAGCAGGCAAACAGGTCGGCCAGCGCACCCTGCACCGGCTCCACGCCCTCAAGCTGCATCGCGGCATGGACACGCGCCAGATGCATGCCCTGATCCTGACGTCGCCTTGCCAATGCACGGGACAGCCTGCGGACCTCCATCCTCGCCGAACAGGGTATTGCTGCCATGGCTCAGTCGAGCAGCGTATCCATGAGGTCGATCATGAATTCGGCGTCCTCCTGCGAGAAGGGCTCGAATCCTTCGGACATTCCCAAAGCCTCGAGCACGGACCGGCCGGCCTCATCGGCATGCAGTTGCAGCAAGGCAGAACTGATGGCCGGCAGGCTGGTGCCTATGCCCGGATGCGCGAGGAGCACATGGCTGATATCGTGAATCGCACTTTCCACCAACGGGCGTATCTGGCTGCGTGTCATCCGCGACAGCGAGGCAAACGCATCCGCCAGGAAAAAAGCGGCATCCACCTCCCCCTTGATGGCCATGCGGGCGGCCGCCTGGTAGCTGTCCACCAGTACCCATTCAACGTCGGCTTCGCCAATATCGGCCGGCTCCAGCAGGCGCAGGCCGATCAGCCTGATGTCCTTGTTGTCCGTCAGGGCGATGCGGCAACCCGGCCTGAGGTCTTCCACACTTTGTGCCTGCGACCCGGTGGAACAGGCGATCACCATTTCATCGTAGCGCAGCTTCGGCCGGGCGAACGGGATATAGCCCAGCGTGCGCACCATGTGCGTTGCGTCAAAGGGATTGGCGTACACCACCTCCGCCAGGCCTTCGGAAAGAATGGCAGCGTGTTCTGCTGCACTGGCAGGCGTCAACAGGTGCAACTGGACGCCCGACCGTTTTTGCAGTGCGGTATTGAGCATGTGCCAGCTGGCAAAGCGTTCCGGCGCAAAGTCGGGCGCAACCAGAAAGTTGTGGGTCATGACGTCGAAGCCTCCTGTTGTAGCCACTGCCGGTAAAGCGCCTCTGACTCGGCGACACGCCGGCGCGAGGGCTTGCGGCGCACCGCGGTATAACCGGTAGTCACGCCGCCGCGCACATTGGGAACCACCGTGGCGTAAACCCAATAGTGGGAGCCGTCCTTGCGCAGGTTCTTGACGTGCCCATGCCATTTTTCGCCGCGCCTGACGGTATCCCACAGGTCCAGGAATGCCGCTTTGGGCATGTCGGGGTGCCTCAGGATATGTTGGGGCGCGCCTATCAGGTCCTCTCGCTCGTAGCCGCTCATTTCAACAAAGGCGTCGTTGGCATGCGTGATGATGCCTTGCAGGTCGGTCCTGGAGACGATCAGGCGCCCCTCCGGAAACGGCACTTCGGTCGCGGTGCAATAAACCGTGCGCGCCGTGCCATCGCTGTAAACAAGCCTGGCCTCGCGGGCATCCGGGGCCGAAATGGCCATCATGTCGGGAAGTCCCATGCCGCCCTCCTCAAATCATTTGCGAGAGCGTCTCGGCTGCCCGCTTGATATCCAGAAAAATCAGGCCCAGCTTGGCATTGGGCTTGGCCAGCACCGTCAGCACAGCCTCGGGGCCGGCCGAACTCATGATGACGTAACCACGTTCGCCCTGAATCAGTACCCGGCCCAGAGCGCCCCTGGCAAGTTCGCGCGCCGTGCGGTCACCCAGGGCCAGCAGGGCCGCCGACATGGCGCCTATGCGGTCCTCGTCCATGCCGTGTGGAAGGGCCGATGCGATCATCAAGCCATCCGTTGAAATCAGCGCCGAGGCCTCTATGTCGGCCGTTGAGCCATTGAGTTCCCCTAGCGCCTGCTGAAACATCTCCGTGCGCAATTGCATTCCTTGGTTGGTTTTAACAGTGCATCAGCACGGCGTCATCCGCGTGATGTCTACCCAGCCAATTGGACAATATGAGGAGAAGTTACATTTTGATCCAGGTCAACAGATGAAAAGGCAGCGCCAGAATGCGCCGGACAGAATCAGGGCCGGCAGGTCAGCCAGAGCTTGCGTCCAGCGCCCCGCCTGCGGCAGGCTCCTGAACCAGGCCATTCCGCTCGAACACCTCACGCCAGGCCGCGAGCTTTCGCTCAAAACTCCAGGATGCATTGGCCGGACTGGTGGACGGCAGCTTGTAAACCGGCAAACCCAGCAGCATCGTGTGTTTCGCATGCCTGAAACTCTCGCCGCCGTTATGTGCAATCGCCTGCAAGCCGGGACACAACTCTTTCAGCAGCGAAAAGTCATTCAGCACGGCATTGCGGATATTGCTGTCCAGGCTGCCCTCACGCTCGCAAGCGGCATACACGTCCCACACACCCAGCTGTTTTGACAGCAGCCATTCGCTACGATTTTGATAGCTGGTCGCGCGCATATCCAGGTGGCCAGAAGGCCAAATCGCTTGCAAAATCCGCCAAAAATGGTTTTGCGGGTGGCCGTAGTACTGCTGCGCCTTCAGCGATGCCACGCCCGGGAAGCTGCCCAGTATCAGCAACTTTGTCCGGCTGGAAACCAGCGGTGGCAAGGCCGTCAAGGGACTGGTCATGGCACGAGGTTTCGCAGCTTGGGCAGGGCCTGCAGTGCATTCGCTGTGGTCGCAGCGGCCAATGCCTCTAGCGGCATGCCCCGCAAATCGGCGACCTGTTGGGCAATGCGCGGCAACTCACCCGGTTCGTTGCGACCCTGGGCCTGGCCCTGCGCACGCTGCGCCGCTGTTGTGTAAAGCCACTGTGGCGGAATATCCGGCGCGTCGGTTTCCATCACCAGTGCGTCCAGCGGCAGTTCAGCGGCAAGACGCCTGAGCTGCAGGGCCGGCTCATAGGTCACGGCTCCGCCAAAACCCAGCTTGAAACCCAGCTTCGTGAACTCCATGGCCTGCTGGCTGCTGCCGTTAAAGGCATGGGCGATGCCGCGCCAGCCGCCTTCCGGCTGCTGGTCGCGCAGGTGCTTGAGCAACTTGTCGGCCGAGCGCCGCACATGCAGGATGACCGGCAAGCCGTGTTTGCGCGCCAGCTTCAGCTGTTCCCGGTAAAAAAACTCCTGCCGTTCGCGCATGGGGCTTTGCGTGAGGGCGGGCACAAAATAATCCAGCCCGATTTCACCGACTGCCACCAGCCGGGGATCCGCCCTTCCACGCGCCAGCGCAGCGTCCAGCGCCTGCAGGTCGCCGTCCTGCGCCTGGGGAACATACAGGGGGTGAATGCCCAGCGCGTAGCTGTAGGAAAACTCATGGGCCAGGGAACGTACGGCCGCAAAATTGGCCAGCCCGACAGCGGGCAGCACGCAGTGGACAACACCACTATCGGCAGCGCGCAAGCGCACAGCCCCCACATCGGCGGAAAACTCCCCCGCATCAAGGTGGCAGTGCGTATCAATCCAGAAAGTCATAAGAAAAAGTTGGAAGGTGCGGCATGACAGTCAGACATGGTGACACAGAACCCGGGTGAAACCGCCAGCAGCCTTTCAAGTCACCCGGCGCAAGCACGCAGCCCCTAGCAGGGATGGAAAAATCGTGATACGGTGCTTGCGTCAGACCGGTAATTCTCTCCGGTTTTGAACACTAACCCCATAGGTGAACGGATGCGAAGGCCTGCACTTTACAGTAGCTCCAGCCGCCCTGCTGCGGACAACACCGCTGGCGCAGCCAGCCACGCTGGTGAGGTTCCGGACAATGGCGCTGCAGTGCCGGCCGGCCCTGGCGCAACCCGCTTTTCCCGGCTGAAAACGCATTTTCTACAGCACCACATCGCCCTGCTCTGGCTCATGGTGGGCATTCTGGCTTTATTGCTGGCCCTCAGCTTTTTAATGTCACCTCGGCCGGGCACCCGCAAGCTGACACAGGAAGACATCAATGCGGCAGTACTTAAGACGCTGGAAAACACCACGCTGCCATCGGCTGCGGCCAAGGCCTACGACATCATCAGCCCGTCGGTGGTGCGTGTGGTCGGCATCGGCAAGGACAAAAACGGCAAGGAAGGCGAGCGCAGCGTGGGCACAGGTGTGGTCATTGTCGACAAGGGCATCATCCTGACCAACCTGCATGTGGTGCAGGGCGCGGAAAGCATCAAGGTCACGTTTGCCGACGGTCTGGAAAGCACGGCCTCCATTACCGGCGTGCAGGCCGAAAACGACCTGGCCGTGCTGCAGGCACACAAAATTCCCGACGACATGATTGCCGCCACCATGCGCTCCACGGCCGACCTGCGGCCGGGCGACCAGGTCATGGCGGTCGGTTTTCCGTTCGGCATTGGCCCCTCGGCTTCTGCCGGAATTGTTTCAGGACTTAAACGCAATTTCCGCTCGCCTGAAGGCAAGCAGGAAATGACCAACCTGATCCAGTTTGACGCCGCAGCCAACCCCGGCAACTCGGGCGGCCCGCTGGTCACCATGGAGGGCGAAGTGGTTGGCATTGTCACCGCCATCTACAACCCCAACCAGCAGCGCACCTTTGTCGGCATTGGTTTTGCCGTACCCATAGAAAACGCAGCCTCCGCGGCCGGCATGCCGCCGTTCTGATCCCCGCTCCGGACTGCACCCTCTTTCTGAAAACCCCTTGAAAGAACTCCATGGAATCATTGAGCCCCGATCAGTCATCTGCGCACCAGGACACAGCCCAGCTGATGGAGCAAATCCTCTACGAAGTCAAACGTGTGGTGGTCGGGCAGGACCGCTTCCTGGAGCGGGTCATGGTTGCCATCCTCGCGCAGGGCCATTTGCTGGTCGAGGGCGTGCCCGGCCTTGCCAAAACACTGACGGTCAAGACGCTGGCCAGCACCGTGCGCGGCGAGTTCAAACGCATCCAGTTCACACCTGACCTGGTGCCGGCAGACCTGGTCGGCACGCGCATCTACAACCAGAAAACCGGCGAGTTCAGCACCTCCCTTGGACCGGTGTTTACCAACCTGCTGCTGGCCGACGAAATCAACCGCGCGCCGGCCAAGGTGCAAAGCGCGCTGCTCGAAGTCATGCAGGAGCGCCAGGTCACCATTGCCGGCGTGACACACAAGGTGCCTTCGCCCTTCCTGGTCATGGCCACGCAAAACCCGATCGAGACCGAAGGCACCTACCCGCTGCCCGAGGCGCAGGTGGACCGTTTCATGATGAAGGTGCTGGTCGACTACCCGACTGACGAAGAAGAGTTTGTCATCGTGCAGCGCGTGACCGGCCCTTCAGTAGACGTGTCCGCCGTCGCCACCACGGAGCAACTGGCCGCACTGCAGGCCGAGTGCCGGCGCATTTACGTGGACCCCTCGCTGGTGCAGTACGCAGTGCGGCTGGTGTCGGCCACCCGCAATCCTGAAAAACACGGACTCAAGGACCTGGCGCGTTTCATCACCTTCGGCGCCAGCCCGCGTGCCACCATCAACCTGACAGAAGGCGCTCGCGCCCTGGCCATGCTGCGCGGCCGCAGCTACGCCTTGCCGGAAGACATGACAGACCTGGTGCCCGATGTGCTGCGCCACCGGCTGGTGCTGTCGTACGAAGCCCTGTCGGAAGGTTTGTCTGCGGATGCCGTGGTCGGCAAGATCATGGCAAAAATCCCGCGCCCGGCCAAGCCGCTGGCCCATGAAAAACTCGCAGCCTGAAACCATGGCCCCCACGCTTTTCACTTCGTGTAATACGCTGCGCCCCCAGGGGGCCGCTGCGCCTGCGGCCCGGCAAAGCCGGTTCCGCGGCCCCGGCCTGGATAAAGAGCTCTCAGCGCTGCGACGGTCAGGAGCATGCCTATGAGCGGCTCCTCATCCAACGCAGAGCAACTGCTGCGGCATCTCGAATGGACGGTGTTGCGCCGCCTGGATGGCCTGCTGCAGGGCGACTACCGTACCTTGCTGCGTGGTGCAGGCATGGACCTGGCCGACCTGCGTGAATACCAGCACCATGACGACGTGCGCCACATCGACTGGAACGTCACGGCCAGGCTGTCGCAGCCGCATGTGCGCGTCTTCACGGAAGACCGTGAAATGAGCGCGTGGTTTCTGCTGGACCTCAGCCCCTCCATGGACTTCGGCTCGGGTGAGCAGCGCAAACGGCAGGTTTCGGCTGGATTTGTAGCCGTGCTGGCCCGCATGCTGACCCGCCACGGCAACCGGGTGGGGGCCATGCTTTATGGCTCCGGTGTCGACACCGTGATACCCGCGCGCGGCGGCAGGCAGCATGTCCTGCAGCTGCTGCACACCCTGCAAACACGGCCTGAAGCCGCCGAAGCCGATGTGTCCGGCCCCACGCGCCTGCACGAACTGCTCGAATCCGCAGCCAACCTGGTACGCCGCCGCTCCACCATTTTTGTGCTGTCCGACTTCATCAGCGAAACCGGCTGGGAAAGGCCCCTGGGCCTGCTGGCCCGGCGCCATGAGGTTGTTGCCGTGCGCCTGCTTGATCCACTGGAGCTGCAGTTGCCCGATCTGGGCCTGATCCCTATCCGTGATGCCGAGACCGGCGAGCAGTTGCTGGTGGACACGCACGATGCCGGTTTCCGCAAGCGCTTTGCACGCATCGCCGCCCAGCGCGAAGCCGACCTGCGGCAGTCGCTGGTGCGCGCTGGCGTGGATGCCCTGGAGCTGTCCACCGACGGCGACCTGGTGGACGCCCTGATGCGGTTTACCGAGCTGCGCAAGCGCCGCAGCCGTTTGGCTGATGGCGGATCGGCCGGCAAGTTGCCCACACACCTGCAGCAGGCCGCCTAGAACATCCAGCGCTTAAAGGAATATCGATGAACTTCCTCTGGCCCCAATTTCTCTGGCTGCTGCTGGTGTTGCCGCTGCTGGTGCTGCTTTATGTCTGGCTGTTGCGCCGCAAGAAAAAAGTGGCCCTGCGCTACGCCAGCCTGTCCATAGTCCGCGAGGCCATGGGCAAGGGCCAAAGCGTTCGCAGGCATATCCCGCCCCTGCTGTTTTTATTGTCGCTGGCCGCCATGCTGCTGGCGGCATCACGCCCGCTTGCCGTCGTCAGCCTGCCCTCCGACCAGCAGACCATCATGCTGGCCATGGACGTGTCGGGCAGCATGCGCGCCACAGATGTATTGCCAAGCCGGCTGGTCGCTTCGCAAAACGCCGCCAAGGCTTTCCTGGCCGAGCTGCCGCGCCATGTACGTGTGGGCATCGTCGCCTTTGCCGGCACTGCGGCCGTGGTGCAGTCCCCAACGCTTAGCCGCGAAGACCTTGTCACCGCCATCGACAAGTTCCAGCTCCAGCGCGGCACCGCCATCGGCAACGGTATCGTGGTGTCGCTGGCCGAGATATTCCCCGATGCCGGCATTGACCTGGCCTCCATGCAATACGGCCGGGATCGCCAGCGCGGCGTGGCGATTGACCAGCCAGTCAAGGATGAGAAAGACAAAAAGCCCTTCGTCCCTGTCGCCCCGGGCTCCTACACATCCGCCGCCATTATTTTGCTGACCGACGGCCAGCGCACCACCGGCGTGGATTCACTGGATGCTGCCAAGGCCGCCGCCGACCGGGGCGTGCGCATCTACACCGTGGGCATTGGCACGGTGGATGGTGAAACCATTGGTTTTGAGGGCTGGTCCATGCGCGTCAAGCTCGATGAGGAAACCCTCAAGGGCATTGCCAAAAACACCCAGGCCGAATACTTTTATGCGGGCACCGCGGCTGACCTGAAAAAGGTTTACGAAACCCTGAGCTCGCGCCTGACGATTGTGAAAAAGGAAACCGAAATTTCAGGCATCCTGGCCCTGGTTGCCGCCGCGCTGGCACTGCTGTCAGCCGGCCTGTCGCTGGCCTGGTTTAACCGGATTCTTTGAGTTGCCAGGGTGACCCACTTCAAGCCGCAAGGCTAGGACTTGACGTTGCACTCACGCCGCAACAATGCCAGGGCATCCTGCAGCGCGTGAACGGCATCGCTTTGCAGGGTCTGCTGTGCCTCGTCAACAAAGTCCGTCCACAACTGTGCGTAGTCGTCCCGGTACTGCACCGGGGCGTGGTCCAGGATGTATTGCCGGGCTAACTCGGGTTTGAAGCCTGATTTCTGGATCCTGCGGACCAGCGTGGCCGCGCTTTTTTCAGTCAGCAGTGTTTTGGGCGCAAGGCCAGCGGCCATGCTCAAAAACAGGGTGATCAGCGAACCGTCATCGCTGTTCCCGCCTGTGGCCTTGTTCCATGCAAGCGAAGCCTGGCGGTCATGGTGGTCTACCTCGCTCAGGCCATCTTCCACCCAGAAATACCGGCCCATGTAGGCGGGGGTCTGGTCAAAAAGCTGCCGGACAGGAATGGCCGTATCCAGAATTTTGGGCAGGTCACTTGCAATGGATTGACGCACGGCCTCCACCACGGACCTGAACCGGTCAGGCAAGCCAGGCGGCAAAGCGGCCATGAAGACAGTGGCCTTGGCACCCGTCTTTGTGGCTGCAGCGGATCCGTATTTTTTGCGCAGCGCCACAACCATTTTTTCAAACGCCACCCAGTCAGGCATCTCTGTGTGTCCGGTCGCCAGCAGCAACAGCGCCGTACGAATCACGGCCTCGGCATCCTTGCCGGCCTCTTCCAGTTCGGAGGCGTCCATGCCAAGCTGGTCTGCCAGCCAGATCGCAGCGTCCATCACCTGGGCAACCTGGTCACGCACGGCAAATTCAGCCTGATAGTCGGCCAGGCTTCGCAAGGACCATTTGGCAAGCAGCGGAATGTGTTCGTCGGTAAAACCCGCGCGCTCATTCATGCCAAAGTGGCTGTTTTGCGGCATGGCGATCATGGCTTTCAACATGTCCGAGCCACCTTTGGACCGGGACAAAAACGAATGGTCCCGCAGCGACTCTGCAGCCTGCCGCAAATCGCCGCCGCTGCTGCTTTCAAGGTAGAGGCTGACCAGGTTGACCATGCGCTCCCTGGCCTTCTCAAGATCGGGGCGCAGGAATTCGTTGCCGAAGTAACGCGCGATCTGCACCATGCCCTTGGGTGCGTCTGCACAGATGGTGTCCAGGCGTTGCCGGTCGATGATGCCGGCCTGCACGCCGTGCTGCAGCGCTTTTTCGAAAAAGGGCCGCGCATCGTAAAGCGAAATGGATGCTGGTGTTGACTGGCGTGTAGGCATGGCGTTAATCGCGGTTTGAAATGGACAGCACCTTCTTCAGATCGCAGACTCTTCGTCCGACTCGCGCGCCGAAGGCGTGGCCTTGCCGCGGTCGGTATCACCGGTCTCCACCTTGCCGTCGTCCTCTTCAACGTCTTCCTCGTCTTCACGGCCGGCATCATGTGCGCTGGCCTTGGCGCGCAATACCATCAACATTTCAATGAAAAGGTCCGGGCACTCGTAACGCAAAATCCAGGCGAGCTGCATCCAGTCCCCGTCCGCAACTTCATCCCGCTGCAGGACCGGCTTCGCGTAAGCCACGGCCAGCAGCGCCGTTTGCGACAGCATCTCGCCGTGGTCTTCCATCGCATCAAAGGTACCGGTGCGGGCAAAGGCCTCGACACGACTCCACTGGTCCGAGAAATAATCGGCCAGCGCTTCGCTGCCGCCATCCAGGTCGCCAATGGCATTGAGGAATTCCAGCGGATCAGCGTCATCCCTGAAGATGATGGCATTGATCATGCCGCGCAGGTGGGTGCGGGTCAGGTCCTTGTATTGTTTTTCAATCACCACCGCACGCGCGAACTGTTCAGGGCTGACCAGCAGGTTAATCACCGACTCTTTGGAGTTGTCGTACTCGCGTATCACCGCAAGGATGTCCTTGGGCGGCAGTTGCTCCAGCACTACCATCAGCGCAGCATCGCCCTCGGCATCGGCCAGTTCAACCAGCGCGGATTCGGCGCCCACGATGTCGCCGGCAGCAATCAGGGTTTGGGTTTTTGTGATCAGGGCGAGATGGTTCATAAAGGTTTCAGATTCTTGAGGAGATTTCTGGAAATTCGATTATCGGGATGCAGGGCAAGGCGCACGGAGCGCAGGACACCGGAATGCACTTCGGTGCATGAGGATTCCGAGCACCGCGCAACGCCGCCATGCGCCCGGGAATCGGATTTACAGGAGTCTCCTAATCCTTGCGGTCAAAGCCTTGTTCGGCTAACCAATCGTCGCCGGCCTCCTTGCGGGCTTTGGCATCGGTCTCTTCGTCGCCATCAAACGCGTCCGAAGGATCATCCTTGTCGTCGTCCTCATCGGCGTCTTCATTGTCATCCTGCACGGCAGCCGCCACACCCGGCTTGCCGGCCATGTACTCCAGCCCGGCAGCCACCGTCAAAAACCATTCACCGCCAGCCTCGTTCAGCACCACATCGGCAATCTCCTGCGCCCAGGGCGCCAGGCCGATCGCGTCGACAAAGCTGCCCCAGTCCGGAAACTCATCTGCCTCATGCGTAAGCAGGTGGTCCATCACCGCAGGCAGCCTGAAGTCAAAGCCCCTGTGGAATATCACCGCCACCATCTCCGGGCTGAGTTCCATCATCTTGACCAGGAAACCGATTTCCCGGCGTTTGTCGGCCAGGCGCTGGGACAGCACGTCGCGGCCTTCCGAATCAAAGCGCAGGTCGTCCAGTTCCGACTGATAGGCCGAGCCGAGATCTTGAAAGAATGGGGAAATGCTCATGTGGCCTGGTTTTTCATGTCGCTCGGTTCTCATCAAAGCAGTGGATTGAAGTAATTCGCCCATATCTCGCGCGCCGTATCGATGGGGCTGTCAAGAAGGTTGCGGCGGCGGTTGTCGTCGTAGGCCTGGCGTTTGTCAGCGTCGGAGAGCACGTCATAAGCCTCCTGCACCGCCCGAAAACGCGCGGCCGCATCGGCAGCGGGATTTTTATCCGGGTGCCAGAAGGACGCCTGCTGGCGAAACGCTTTTTTGACATCAGCCAGCGTTGCGGCGCTGCTGAGTCCCAGAGTGGTGTAGTGGTCTGTCACGCTTGGCTAGAGGGGGTTTCAGGAACCAGAAACGGCTGGTTCAAATGATGTGCTGACGCCCTGCCGCCGGGCCTTCAGGGCCTGCGCGGAATGCAGCGGCTAACCCTCGATTATGACCGCTAGCGCTTTTCAAGCCTTAGGCCGCCCAATTTCACCGCACCGCCAACAGGGCCGGCAGGCCTGGCGTCAAGCCCATTCCGACAGTTTCCCGGACACCAGCCGGAAGCGCCGCCCGCAGCGGGCAGCCAATGTTTCGTCATGCGTCACCATGACAAAAGCCGTGCCTTTGTCGCGTGCAAGCTGAAGCATCAGCTCAAACACGCCATCCGCGGTGCTTCGGTCCAGGTTGCCGGTGGGCTCGTCGGCCAGCACACAAGCCGGGTTGGCCACCAGCGCCCGCGCAATCGCCACACGCTGGCGTTCACCGCCCGAAAGTTCTGCGGGCCTGTGGTGGATGCGGTCCTTCAGGCCAACAGCTGCCAGCATTTTTGTAGCGACGTCCGCGGCTTGCGCCGGGGTGTCACGGCGGATCCACAGCGGCATGGCGACATTGTCCAGGGCACTGAATTCGGGCAACAGGTGGTGGAACTGGTAGACAAAACCCAAGTGCCGGTTGCGCAGCTCGCCCTGCTGCTGGGGCGAGAGCGCAGACATCGCCTGGCCCTTGAGTTCCACCTGCCCGCTGGTTGGCGCGTCCAGCCCGCCCATCAAATGCAGCAAGGTGCTTTTGCCCGAGCCTGACGAGCCGACGATGGCCAGCGTCTCGCCTGCAAATACCTGCAGGTCCACGCCCTGCAGCACGGTCAGGTCGATACGGCCTTCGTGAAAGCGTTTGGTGATACCGCTGGCTTTGAGAACAACTTCACTCATAAGAATCATCCAGAAAGAGTTTCAGAAGTTCACTCATACCTTAAAGCCTCAGCAGGATTCACCCGGCTGGCACGCCAGCTGGGGTAAATGGTGGCAAGGAAAGACAGCACCAGCGAAATCACGGCAATCGGCATGATGTCGCTGTACTGCGGCTCGCTGGGCATGCGGCTGATCAGGTAGATGTCTTTAGGCAAAAAGCTGGCGTTCAGCAGCCGCTCCAGCGCAGGCACGATCACGTCGATATTGAAGGCGATGCCCAGGCCCAGCAACAAGCCCGCCAGGGTACCAATCACACCAACCATGGCGCCCTGCACCACAAAAATGCCCATGATGCTTTTCGGGCTGGCGCCCAGGGTGCGCAAAATCGCGATGTCGGCGCGCTTGTCGGTCACCGTCATCACCAATGTGCTGACGAGGTTGAAGGCAGCCACCGCAACGATCAGCGTAAGGATGATGAACATCATGCGTTTTTCAAGCTGAACGGCCGAGAACCAGGTCCGGTTCTGGCGTGTCCAGTCGCGGATCAGCAAATCACCGCTGAGCGACCTGGACAGCTCCACTGCCACTTCGCGCGCCTGGTGCAGGTCCTTGAGCTTGATGCGTATGCCGGTCGGCCCTTCCAGCCTGAATATCCTGGCCGCATCGTCCTGGCGCATCATGACCAGCGCCGAATCGTACTCAAAGTGGCCGGAATCAAACGTCCCCACCACCGTCATCTGCTTGAGACGCGGCACCACACCGGCTGGCGTGACCTGGCCACTGGGCGCAATCAGCGTGACCGTGTCACCCTCGCGCACACCCATGGCGCGTGCCAGCTCACCACCCAGTACCACACCAAACTGTCCGGGGACCAGTTTGGCCAGCGTGGTGGAGGACGTCACCGCAAGGTCTGTGACCTGCCCCTCCAGCGCCGGATCGATGCCGCGCACCATGGTGCCCTTCATGTCCTCGCCGCGCGCCAGCAGGGCCTGCGCCGCTATGAAAGTGGCAGCACCTACGACCTGCGGATTGGCCCTGATCTCGGCCAGCGTTTTTTGCGGGTCAGGCAGCGCGCCGCCACTGGGCGTGAACACCTCGATATGCGAGATCACGCCCAGCATACGGTCGCGCACCTCTTTCTGGAAGCCGTTCATCACGCTCAGCACAATGATCAGCGCCGCCACACCCAGCGCAATGCCCAGCATGGACACGCCCGAGATAAATGAAATGAATCCGTTGCGCCGCGTCGCCCGGCCGGCACGGGTGTAGCGCCAACCCAAAATCAGTTCGTAGGGGATTTGCATAACTGGCGATTGTGGCATCCCGGACAATAGCCCCATGCCCACAGCCCAATCCCCCCATCTTGTCGTCCCGTTTGCCGCCTGCACGGGTGAGGCGTGGCTGCAGGCCATGAAGGCCCTGCCAGCCGGCAGCCTGAAAAACCTGAGCAAGCTGCTGCAGGGCATGATGCTGGTCGAAACCAGCACCGGCGAGGCCCTTTCGCTGTCCACGCCGCATGAGAGGGTGCTGGGCAAGGGCCTGACCGCCGCCGATCCGGTCGATGGCCTGATCCCATGGGCCGCACTTGAAGCTGCCGGCACGCACGGGCCGAACAGCAAGGCCTGGGCCTTCATCACGCCCTGCCACTGGGCCATGGGCCGCGAGCACGCCACCCTGACAGACCCGGCAGCGCTGGGGCTGACAGCCGACGAGTCGCGCACCCTGCTGGCGGCCATGCAACCCTATTTTGAGACCGAAGGCATCACGCTGCATTACGCCGCGCCCGAGCGCTGGCTGGCCGAAGGCGAGTTGTTTCGCCAGTTGCCCACCGCTTCGCTGGACCGGGTGCTGGGTCGCAACGTGGACACCTGGCTGCCCGGGGCGAAGACAGCCCCATCCCTCAGGCGGCTGCAGAATGAAATGCAGATGCTGCTGTACACACATGCGCTTAACGACGAGCGCGGCATAAAGCGGCAGTTGCCGGTAAATTCGTTCTGGATCAGCGGCACGGGCGCACTGGACAAGCCTGCACCCGCGCCCTCCCACAACATCACGGTGCCGCGCAACCTTGCACAAGCGGCTTTCACCGATGACTGGGATGCCTACGCACAAGCCTGGCTACAGCTGGACTCAGGTGACATCAGCAAACTGCTGGCACAGCAAAACGCCGGCGAGAGCGTGCGGCTGAGCTTGTGCGGCGAGCGCAACGCCCAGACCTTTGAAACCTCTGCGCAGAGCTTTTTTAGCCGGATTTCAAGCCTTTTATCCCCGCAGCCACCGTTGGCCGTGCTCGAGCAGCTATAAAAACGATAGTAAAGATTGAAACCAAAATGAAGATACAGGTACGCGACGCGCCGCCCCGCAGCGTCTGGGCGCTGCGGCAGGCCGGTGTTCACCCCCTGCTGGCGCAGCTTTATGCGGCGCGCGGCGTGCATACCTCCGACGAACTCGACGATGGCCTGGCCCGCCTGCTGCCACCGGCCGGCATGCTGGGCACACAGGAAGCGGCCCGGCTGCTCGCCGACGCCATGCAGGGCGGCAAAAGGATTTGTGTGGTCGCCGACTACGACTGCGATGGCGCAACCGCCTGCGCCGTGGCGCTGCGCGGCCTGCGGCTGCTGGGCGCACAAAACGTCAGCTACCTGGTGCCGGACCGCGTGGTCGACGGCTACGGCCTGACAGCGCCGATTGCCGAGCGCGTCAAGGCCACCGGCGCCGATATTCTGGTCACCGTGGACAACGGCATTGCCAGCATGGACGGCGTGGCGCGTGCCCGGGCGCTGGGCATGCAGGTGCTGGTGACCGACCACCACCTGCCGGCGCTGAAAGACGGCCAAATCGTGTTGCCCGACGCCGACGTGATCGTCAACCCCAACCAGCCCGGCTGCAGCTTTGAAAGCAAATCGATTGCCGGTGTGGGTGTGATGTTTTATGTGCTGCTGGCCTTGCGCGCCGAACTGCGTGAGCGTGGCGTTTTTACTGCACAGAACCAGCCAAAGGTAGACACACTTTTGCCACTCGTCGCGCTGGGCACCGTCGCCGACGTGGTCAAGCTCGACGCCAATAACCGCCGGCTCGTTGCGCAAGGCCTCAGGCGCATACGCGCCGGCCATTTGCCCGTGGGGCTGGCCAGCCTGTTCACCGCCGCCGGCCGCAAGGCGAATGTGGCCACCACCTTTGATTTTGGCTTTGCGCTGGGCCCGCGCATCAACGCCGCCGGGCGATTGAGCGACATGACTTTGGGCATTGAATGCCTGCTGACCGACGATGCGGGCCGAGCCGACGAACTGGCGCGCACGCTGGACGGCATCAACCGCGAACGGCGTGACATTGAAGCCGACATGCGCGAACAGGCTCAGCTGGCTGCCGACGCCATGATTGACGAAGATGCCGAGCCGCCGCCCGCCATCGCCATCTTCGACCCCGATTTTCACGAAGGTGTGGTCGGCATCGTCGCCTCGCGCATCAAGGACAAGCTGCACCGGCCCACCTTTGTTTTTGCAGCCAGCCAGGCGCCCGGCAAGGAACATGAACTCAAGGGCTCGGGCCGCTCCATTCCGGGTTTTCATTTGCGTGATGCGCTGGACCTGGTGGCCAAACGCCAGCCCGGCGTGCTGCTGCGCTTCGGCGGGCACGCCATGGCGGCCGGCTGCACCATCAATGAAGAGAACTTCGAGCTGTTTGAAAGCGCGTTGCAGCAGGTTGCCCACGAGTGGCTGGACGCCGCCACGCTCACGCGCCGCATGGACACCGACGGCCCGCTGGCGGCCGAATACCGCCGTACCGACGTGGTGGACACCCTGCACAAGGAAGTCTGGGGTCAGGGTTTTGCCGCGCCTACGTTCAGCGAGGAAGTGGAAGTCGTGTCACAGCGCCTGGTCGGCGAAAAACACCTGGCACTCAAACTCAAGCACCAGGGCCAGCCGGTGGACGGCATCTGGTTCGGCCACACAGAGCCCCTGCCCGCGCGGGTCAAACTGGCTTTCAGGCTGGACGCGGACGAGTGGCAGGGCGTGCGGCGGGTGCGTTTTCTGGTCGAAGCGGCTGAAATTTAAATAAAAAAGGCTGCTGGCCGCCTGCATATGCGCGCAACCAGCTATGCTTTTAATAGCATGTAAAAAGTCCTAGCTGAGCAGTTCGTACTCACCCCCACGTTCAATGGCCCGCTTGTAGGCGGGCCGTGCATGGATTCGGCTTAAAAAATCCATCAGACGGGGCCGGCCGGCATTGAGCCCGCCGCGCGCGGCTGCGGCTTCGATTGGAAAACTCAGCTGCACATCAGCCGCCGAGAATTCCTTGCCGGCAAACCACTCATTGTTCTCCAGCTCGCCTTCCAGATAATCCAGGTGCGTGGCGATTTGCGGCGTGATGAAGCTGCTTTTGGCCTTGCCCGAAATGGCCCTGGCGATAGGCTTGGCAAAAAACGGCATGGGCGAGCGCTCTATCTTGTCAAACACCAGTTTGAGCAGCAGCGGCGACATCAGCGAGCCCTCCGCATAGTGCAGCCAGTAGCGGTAACGCAGGTAAGCGGGTGTGCCGGCTGCGGGCGCCAGGCGGCCCTTGCCCACACTTGCGCCATAACGCTCGACAAGGTATTCAATGATCGCGCCCGACTCGGCCAACGTCAGCTCGCCGTCGGTGATGACCGGCGACTTGCCCAGCGGGTGCACGGCGCGCAGCGAGGCCGGTGCCAGCATGGTTTTGGGGTCGCGCTCGTAACGCTTGATCTCGTATTCCAGGCCCAGCTCTTCAAGCAGCCAGAGGACCCGCTGCGAGCGGGAATTGTTCAGGTGATGGACAACAATCATGAGCTTCGCTTCCTTGGGGCAGGACCCACCGGGCATCGGCGAGACAGGTGCCATTGTGCAGTCAGCTTGACCATCTGGCGAGACGGGTAAGCTGACACGCCGTGCAGGCCCGCGCCGCAAAGCCTAAAATGGGCTGGTGACCCCTTCGACCACGCCCCCCGCCTCCAGCATCCTGAATGCCGACCTGCACTGCCACTCGGTCGTGTCCGACGGCACCCTGACCCCGGAAGCGCTGGCAGCGCGCGCCAAGGCCAACGGCGTGGAGCTCTGGGCCCTGACGGACCATGACGAAATCGGCGGCCAGCATCGCGCCGCAGCAGCGGCCAGGGCCAACGGCATGAAGTACCTGACCGGCACCGAGATTTCCGTCACATTCGCCAATGAAACCGTGCACATCGTGGGCCTGGGCTTTGACCCGGACGATGCAGACATGGTGCAGGGCCTGCACAAGACTCGCGGCGGCCGCGGGCAGCGTGCCATGGAAATGTCGGACGGCCTGGCCAGGGTCGGCATCAAGGGCGCTTATGAAGGCGCGCTGAAGTTCGTCGGCAACCCCGAGCTGATTTCACGCACCCACTTTGCGCGTTTCCTGGTGGAAAGCGGCGTCTGCAAGGAGACCGCCGAAGTTTTCCGCAAATACCTGACCGAAGGCAAGCCGGGTTATGTGCCGCACCGCTGGGCTTCGCTGCACGATGCGGTCAAATGGATTACCAGCGCCAGGGGCATGGCCATCATTGCGCACCCGGCGCGCTACAAATTCACGCCCAACGAGGAGTACGCGCTGTTCACCGAATTCAAGGCCCACGGCGGCCAGGGTGTGGAAGTCGTCACCGGCAGCCACACCGCACAGGAGTATGTGAAATATGCCGAGACCGCCAGGGAGTTCGGCCTGGCCGCCTCGCGCGGCAGCGACTTCCACAGCCCGGAAGAAAGCCACACCGACCTGGGCACCCTGCCCTTTTTGCCTGGCGGGCTGACCCCGGTCTGGGAACTGCTGGCGGACCGCATCCAGTGAGCCGGCCAGCAACAGCCGCGTCGGGCATGAACGGCATCCTGCTCATTCTGGTGGCCATGGCCTGTTTCGCAGGCCTGGACACCACCACAAAATACGTCACCGCGAGCGTGCCTCTGGTAATGGCGCTGTGGGTTCGTTATGCCTTCCAGGCCGTGTCGACGACCTTGCTGGTGTTGCCCACACGCGGCCTGTCGGTCTTCAAGACGGCCCACCCTAAATTCCAGCTGCTACGCGGGTTGCTGATCCTCACCAGCAGCCTGCTGGCCTTCATCAGCCTGCGTTACCTGCCGGTGGGAGAGTTCACAGCCATCGTGATGATCACGCCCCTGGCCATCACCTTGCTGGCCCTGACTTCGCTCGGGGAAAAAGTCTCGCCGTTGCGCTGGCTGCTCGTTGCCGGTGGTTTTGCCGGCTCGCTCATCATCATGCGTCCCGGAGGCGACGCCTTCACGTGGGCGAGCGTACTGCCCCTTGGTCTGGTGGCGTGCAATGCAGCTTTCCAGGTGCTGACCAGCAAAATGGCCCGAACCGAAGATCCCGTCACCATGCACCTGTACACCGGGTGGGTTGGAACGCTGGCAGTTTCCTTCGCGCTGCCCTTTGTCTGGACGTCGGCGATTTCATGGCAACTGTGGACCCTGCTCATGCTGATGGGCGTGTTCGCAACCGTCGGGCACTTTCTGATGATCCTCGCCTACCAGGGCGCCCCGGCAGCATCATTGACGCCCTATCTTTATGCACAAATCGGCTTTGCGATGATAGGCGGCTGGCTGGTTTTTTCACATGTGCCGGACGGCTGGTCAACCATTGGCATGGTCATGATTGCCATCTGCGGCGCGGGCGGCGCCTGGCTGACGGTTCACGAAGGCCGTGCATCCAGGCAAATTGCAATACAACCAGTGGAAGCCTGAATTCACTGACATCACGCCATGGCCCAGTTTTTTGAAGTCCATCCTGACAATCCGCAGCTCCGCCTGCTCAAACAGGCGGTGAGCCTGCTGGAGCGCGGCGGCATTGCAGCCGTGCCTACAGACTCAAGCTACGCCCTCGTCTGCCACCTCGACGACAAGGCTGCAGCCGACAGCCTGCGGCGCATTCGCGGCGTGGACGACAAGCACCACCTGACCCTGCTGTGCCGCGACCTGAGTGAGCTGGCCAACTACGCCCGCGTAGACAACCGGCAGTTCCGCCTGCTGAAAGCCGCAACGCCTGGCCCCTACACCTTCATCCTGGAAGCCAGCAAAGAGGTGCCGCGTCGCCTGAGCCACCCCTCGCGCAAGACCATAGGCCTGCGCGTGCCCGAGCACAAAACCCTGCAGTGCCTGCTGGAACTGCACGGCGCACCATTGCTGGCCACCACGCTGATTCCGCGCGGCGAGACCCTGCCCCTCAACGATGCCGGCGCGATACGCGACCTGATGGAACGTGAACTGGCCGCCGTGATTGATGCCGGAGCCTGCCACCAGCAACCCACCACGGTGATCGACCTCACGCCCATGGGCGACGGCGGCGAAGCCGTCGTGATCCGGCAGGGCCGCGGTGACGTGGCGGCGCTTGGGCTGTAATCCCCATCCCGGGGCGCCAGGGCTTTAAGCGGGTCTGAGACAATCAGCGCATGGATATAGCCAACCTGATTCAAACCGTCGCCATCTACGCCCTGCCCGTGTTGTTCGCCATCACGATCCACGAGGCCGCCCATGGTTATGTAGCCCGTTATTTCGGCGACAACACCGCCTGGATGCTGGGGCGTGTCACGCTGAACCCTCTCAAGCATATCGACCCGCTGGGCACCATCGCCATGCCCCTGCTGCTGTACTTCGCCACGTCGGGGGCTTTTTTGTTCGGGTATGCCAAGCCCGTCCCGGTGAACTTCGGCAACCTGCGCAACCCCAAACGCGACATGGTCTGGGTAGCACTTGCAGGCCCGGCCTCCAATTTTGTGCAGGCCATACTCTGGGCGCTTGCGCTGGTGCTCATGGCCTGGCTGGGCGTGCAGGAGCGGTTTTTCATCCAGATGGCGCAGGCAGGCGCGCTGGTCAACCTGGTCATGTGGGCCTTTAACCTGTTTCCACTGCCCCCGCTGGACGGCGGCCGCATCCTGGTTGGCCTGTTGCCATGGAAGCAGGCCCAGTGGGTCTCGCGCATCGAGCCCTGGGGCTTTTTTATCGTGATGGGACTGGTGATTGCCGGTGTCGTGGGCACCTACTGGCTGCGTCCCCTGATGGCCATCGGCTATGCCGTGCTGAACACCCTCACCATGCCCCTGATTTCCCTGCTTCGCTAAACCGCCGTTTGACCCCTGTATGAATCCAGTATCACCCCTGCCTGCACAACGCTTCCTGACCGGCATCACCACTTCGGGCACACCCCACCTGGGCAACTATGTCGGCTCCATCCGGCCGTCCGTGGCCGCCAGCAAGGGCATTGGCGCAGAGAGTTTTTACTTCCTGGCCGACTACCACGCGCTGATCAAATGTGACGAGCCTGAACGCATACAGCGCTCGACGCTGGAGATAGCAGCCAGCTGGCTGGCAGCAGGGCTGGACCCGGAGCGTGTGACTTTTTACCGCCAGTCCGACATCCCTGAAATCCCCGAACTGACCTGGCTGCTGACCTGCGTCACCGGCAAGGGCATGCTGAACCGCGCTCACGCCTACAAGGCTTCGGTCGACAAGAACGAGGCCGCCGGCAACGACCCTGATTCGGATGTCACCGCAGGCCTTTTCATGTACCCGGTGCTGATGGGTGCCGACATCCTGATGTTCAAGGCGCACAAGGTGCCGGTGGGCCGTGACCAGATCCAGCACATTGAAATGGCGCGCGACATGGCGCAGCGCTTTAACCACCTGTACGGCGAGCACCTGGTGCTGCCCGAGGCGCTGATAGAGGAATCCGTTGCCACCCTGCCCGGCCTGGACGGCCGCAAGATGAGCAAAAGCTACGACAACACCATCCCCCTTTTCTCCTCACGCGAGCAGCTCAAGAAACTCATCGCAGGTATCGTGACCGACTCGCGCGCGCCCGGCGAGGCCAAGGAAGTCGAAGGTTCCGCGCTGTTCCAGATCTACCAGGCCTTTGCGAGCGAGGCAGAAACTGCCGCCATGCGGCAGGCCTATGCGGATGGCATAGGCTGGGGCGATGCAAAAACCAGGCTGTTCGAGCGCATAGACCAGGACATCGCCCCCATGCGCGAGCAGTACCATGCCCTGATCAATGACCCGGCAAAGATCGAAGCGATTTTGCTGGCTGGCGCCGACAAGGCCAGGCGCCTGGCCACGCCCCTGATGCGCGAGTTGCGCCAGGCCGTGGGCCTGCGCAAACTGGCCGCGCCCGCCGCGCCGGCAGGCAAACAGAAGGCCGCCAAAACCTCGCTGGCCAGCTTCAAGCAATACCGCGAAGCCGACGGGCAGTTCTATTTCAAGCTGCTCGGCAGCGATGGCCGGCTGCTGCTGCAAAGCCAGGGTTTTGCGGTGCCGAAAGAGGCCGCGCTTGCCATTGCATCACTGCAGCAACAAGGCGCGGCAGCATTAAAGGCACTTGAAGGAAAACTGCAACCGGTTGAGGGTATTGGCCCTGGCGACATCGCCGACGCGCTGCAACAGCTGCTTGACGCAAGCGCTGGTGCGTAAATAAATCCGTGGGACAAGCAACGGTTTCATGGCCGGATTGCCAGCCTGATTTATTCACATCAAAAAAATTAACAAAAAATTATTAGTTTTCTAACTGTGCATCAAGGCTGTTGCTCGAACACACAATAAATGCGAAGAAATACCGGTCTTTAAAAATTTCTTAACCGTTCAAGTTTACTTTGAACGGTTATGCTTGCTTTTTTAAAAGCATTGTCACTATTTTTAGACCTAATTCATGAGCGTTTTTGTCATAGATGGGCATCCCTTGATGCGTGAAGCCGTGGGGGCACTGATACGCCGCCTCGGCCAGGCAGTCACGGTGATTGAGCTCGACAGGCTGGCGACCGTTGCACATGCGGTCAATGCGCAAGGCATGCCTGAGTTAATCTGTCTCGAACTGGTGCTGTCCGATACCCACGGTGTCTCCGGTGTCCGGGAACTCCGGCAGCAGTTTCCCGATACCCCCATCGTCGTGCTGACCGCTGCCGCGGCAAAGGACTACGAGGACCTGGCGATGGAAGCCGGCGCAAACGCATTTATCCAGAAATCCGCCAGCGCCGGCGAAATCGCCAACGCGCTGCGGGCATTCCTGAACGAAGAACCCGGCGCAGAAGGGTTGGCACCGCCAGAAAAGTTGTCCAAGCGGCAAAAGCAGCTTTTGAACCTGCTCGACAAGGGCATGAGCAACCGGGACATTGCCGAGTCGCTGCAAATCAGCGAACACACCGTCAAGGTCCACCTCTGGCGGCTGTTTCGCAGGCTGAATGTCAAAAGCCGCTCACAGGCCAGCCACCTGGCGCGGACCCAGGGCCTGTTGTAAATCCTCGCGTCAGGAACAAGAGCGGCCTGAGCTGTCTTTTTTTTAATAGCGGCAGGCCGTTATGTATCGCGAAGGGTTAGCCGAAAATCAGACGGACTGGGCCTCCAGTCGTCTTGAGAAAGATGACGGTCAACCTCTACTCGCCGGTGTCCGAGACGGGCGCTCCAGTTCCGCAACAGCGGCGCCATCTCCAATCAGCCCGGCTCAGGGCCTTCGGCTTTTCTGATCACCCTTGGGTTAGATGCAATTTGGCGCCCGTCACACCCTGCAGGTATTCGAATGTCACGTCTTTCGCGAGCTCAATGACTTCAAGCCGCTCGCTGACATCGATAACAGCAAGCTCTGTGTAGATGCGCTTGACAACGCGCGCCGCAGTGAGCGGGTACGCGCATGTTTCCAGTATTCGCGGCAAGCCTTGCCGGGTGCAGTGCTCCATCAACACCCAGACTGATTTCGCGCCCGCCGCCAAATCCATGGCGCCACCCACGGCCGGGGGTTTCCCGTCCGGGCCGGTCGTCCAGTTGGCCAGGTCACCATCCGCCGACACCTGGAAGGCACCCAGCAATGCATAGTCGATATGCCCGCCGCGGATCATCACGAAAGAATCATTGTGGTGAAAAATCGACGCACCCGGGAGCAAGGTGACCGGGATTTTTCCGGCGTTGATAAGGTCCGGGTCTTCGCTGCCCGGCGCTGGTGCAGGGCCAACACCCAGCAGTCCATTTTCGCTATGGAAAACGATTTCCCTGTCGGGCTGCAGGTAGCCTGCTACCAGCGTCGGAAGGCCTATGCCAAGATTCACATAAGCGCCGTTCGGCAAATCCCGGCCGGCTCTTTGCGCGATCGCATGTTTGATATCGACTGTCATTCCGTGCACCAAACCCTGTTCACAAAAATCCCCGGAGTAACCACATCCTCAGGTGCAATCGCCCCAAGCGACACAACCTGCCGGACCTGTGCGATCGTCAATGCAGCTGCGCAGGCCATCACCGGTCCAAAATTACGCGCCGAAAGCCGATAGGTCAGGTTTCCCCAGCGATCCGCCCGGTCAGCCTTGATGAAGGCAAGGTCGCATTTGAAGGGCTTCTCGAAGACATATGTCTGGCCGTCAATCTCGCGGGTCTCCTTGCCTTCGGCCAGCTGCGTGCCAGCGCCAGTACGGGTGTAGAAACCTCCGATGCCGGCGCCTGCAGCGCGTATCCTCTCGCTCAAGGTACCCTGGGGCACCAGCTCAAGCTCGATCTTTCCTTCCGCATAAAGCTTTTCAAAAACAGAAGGTTCCGGGGTTCTGGGAAAGGAACAGACCAGCTTGCGAACCCGTCCCGCGGCAAGCAGTGCACCTATGCCGGTCTCACCGATTCCAGCGTTGTTGGTGATGACCGTCAGGTCTTTGCTGCCCTTGTCTATCAGCGCGTAAAGCAGTTCGTGCGGCATCCCCGCATCCCCAAAGCCGCTGACAAGTATGGTTGCCCCGTCACGGACGCCGTCCAGGGCATCCGTCGGGTTGTTGACGATTTTATTGATCATTGTTTTTATGTTTCATCGGGCGCACCTTGCCCTGCACGGGACGTGCACCTCGCAGTATTCCGGAAACCGAATTTTCTAGACGGGTTCCGCTACAACGATGTTTTCAATATGGCCTATGCCATCAATTTCAACGCGCATGACATCACCGACTTTCAGCCACGACGGCGGGCTCATGGCCACGCCAACCCCTGAAGGCGTGCCCGTGGCCAGCAAATCGCCTGGCTCCAGCGTCATGACGGTTGAGAGGTAGGCAATCTGTTCATAGATGTTGTGAACCATCTCGCCGGTGTTCACTTCCTGCTTGACCTGGCCGTTGACGAGCATGCGCAGGTTCAGATTGTGCGGGTCGGCTACCTCGTCGTCCGTCACGATCCACGGGCCAATGGGGCCGGTAGTGTTGAAGGACTTGCCCAACGTCATGGTGGCCGAGCGTTTTTGCCAGTCGCGCACCGAGACATCGTTGCAGACCAGGTAACCGGCAATCACCGAGCGGGCATCGGCGGCAGACACATGGCGGCAGCGCTTGCCGATGACCACGCCAAGTTCAGCTTCGTAGTCCAGGTTGTCCGACACCCTGGGCATGTGCACCGGGTCAAACGGTCCATTGACACAAGACACCTGCTTGTTGAACCAGACCTGGCTGTCAGGCACCTGGACGCCGAGTTGGCGCGCTTCCGCGGCATGCTTGGCGTAGTTCATGCCGATGGCGAGGAACTTGCTGGGGTTGGGCACAGGCGCTTCGAGGCGCACATCAGCCAGCGGATACGTCACACCCTTGCTGGCATTCACATCACGGGCGCGCTGCATCAAGGTGGCACCACCGGAGAGCAGCTCAAGCATGGTGGTGGGCAGGCTGGCGTCCGAAGCCGGCAAATCAACGACCTGGTCGCCGACGATTTTGCCGATGGAAAGGTGCCCGCGGCACGAGAAAGTTACGAGTTTCATGAATTATTCAAGGTTGGCTGATTTAAATGGCTGAGGTAGCTGGTGCAGTGAGGCCCTGCATTTGCGCAAAGACGGCGGGCGGCTGATGGCCCCAGATGCTGATGCGGTTGTACTCGCGCACGTCGTCCCAGTTGTCCGTGATCTGCCGGCCAGTAGCACCGACTTCGACCTGCCAGCCATCGGGGCCGACGCTGTAGAAACTGACCATGCCGTCGTTTTCATGCTGGCCCAGCATGTTGGCAAGCGGTGTGCCCGCAGCCAGCGCGCGTTCATAGGCGGCGCCTACATCGGCAACCTGCTTCACTTCAAAATTGATGTGGTGCAGTTTCTGCGGAACTTCAGGTGCAGGTATTTGGGCAATCGCGAGTGAATGGTGCCGCGCGTTGCAGTGAAAGAACGAGACGTTCAGTTCCACCGGCCCCATGGGCAGGCGCAGGTAATCTGAGAGCTTCAGGCCCAGGCCTTCCAGCGCAAACTTGCGCGATGCTTCGTATGCGTCCGCACCGGCAACCCCAAAAACGAAATGGCCGAAGCCCTGGCTTCCGGTGACAAAGCCGTTGGGATACACGGCGCTCGCAAATGGCGTGGCAGCGTTTTCAAGGCCCAGCACCAGCTCGACCTCCACACCCCAGGGTGCGGGCACCCTGACCATTGCGGCCACCCGGCGTTCCTTGTTCTGCGCAGCCGTTCCCTGCACCGGCTCCAGGCCCAGCGCGCGCAGGCGCGACACGGCCGCATCAAAAGCCTCGCGGCTGGTGACTTCAAAGCCAATGCAAGTTGCATCATTAGCCGGCCCCTGGGCCAGCACAACGCGCTGCGCCTTGTCATCGGCGCGCCAGGTGGAGGCACCACCTGGCGTAGGCTGCCCCGGCATCAGGCCGATGACTTCGCCGAAGTACTTGTTGATGGCGGCCGGATTGCGGCTCTCCAGAACAATATAAGCGGACTCGATATCTGTTTTCATGATGTTTGCTCCTGGGGCTGGCGTGCGAATTGCAGCGGCTTTTCGTCGCTGCCCGCACGCGCTCTGTTTTTTTGTTCGTTTTCGATCATTGCCGACACCAGCCGGCGGGCATGGACCAGCCCGGCATCCGAGGCGATCATCACCAGCGGCGCGTCTTCCTGCCTGTCGATGGCTTCCTGCTGCGCCTCAACCACGACCTTGTCCTCACCAAACGTGAGCGGCAGGCTTTGCATCAGTTGCTCTCTCACCTTGACGTGCCCTGACTCTCCGGGCGCACAGGTGCGCGCGCCCGACCAGAAATAGTGGGTCGTCTTTTCTGTTTCGGGCGTTTGCAGGTTCAGGCCCATGAAGGCAAATCCGCCCGTACGGTCTCCTTCGCGCGCGCCACTGTTGACATCCTTGGCCCCGGTATGAATCCGCACGGCCGCAGGCGGCAAGAAATCAATCTCCATCCAGCGGTCCACCGTCGGGGTGTTGAACTTGTGCGCGGCGACATAACTGGGTGGCGGCACCGAGTCCATCATCCACCGGGCTACGCTGACGCCGGTTTCCGAGCGTGTGGTTTTTGTGTCCGCATCCGAATGCGCCTGTGGCGTGCCGCCTATGGTGCGCTGGTGCACATAACCCACATGCGTGAGGTCCATCAGGTTGTCGGTGATCAACTGGTAGTTGGCCTTGATGGAATACCTGTCCTTGACCCAGGCCCAGCCCGGGTCGTTATGCCAGGGGTGGCGTGCGATCAGCGCGGGGTCGGCCAGTGCCGGATCGCCCATCCAGATCCAGAGCATGTCATCCTGCTCGACGACAGGGTAACTCCGGACTTTTGCCTGCGCAGGCACACGCTCCTGGCCTGGCACCTTGACGCACAGGCCGTTGCGGTCATAAACCAGGCCGTGGTAGCCGCACTGCAACTGGTCACCGACCACGCAGCCATGCGACAGCGGCAAGGCACGATGGCAGCAGCGGTCTTCCAGCGCGAGCGCGGTGCCGTCTTCCGTGCGGTAAAAAACAACCGGAAGATTGAGCAGGATTCGGCCCAGCAGGCCTTGTGGTTTGACCTCATCGGCCCAGGCACCCATGTACCAGGCGTTGTATGCAAACATGCTGTGTTCCTTTTCTCAGCGGGACTGTTATTGCGGCTTGGCGCCAACGTCCTGCAGCACTTTTTCCCAACGTACGCGGTCGTCGTGCCAGTATTTACCAAACTGGGCCGGCGTCAGGTTCCTGGCGTACACCCCGAAAGCATCAAAGCGCTCGGTCAGCTCGGGCGTCCTGGCGACCTGGACCACATCACGGTTGACGCGCTCAATGGCCTTGTCGCTGGTGCCCTTGGGCGCGATGATGCCGAACCAGCCATTGACGACCATGCCGGGGTAGGTTTCAGCCACCGATGGGAGTTGAGGACGATTCGGCAGGCGGCCGTCGGAGAACACGGCAATCGCCTTCAGCTTGCCGCCCTTGACCATGGGGTCGATTGGCGGGATACCGTCAATGATGAGTTGTGCGTCGTTATTCATTACGGCCGCAATCGCTGCGCCGCTGTTGGCATAAGGCACGGCACGCATGGGCACGCCGGCGGCCTTGGCAAGGAGGTCACCGGTGAGGTGCGGCACTGAATACATGGATGGTGATGTGACAACAAAGGTGTCCGGGTTTTTCTTCGCCATGGCCATCACATCGGCCAGGGAGTTGGCCGGCGATGAAGCGCTCACTGCCATCATCATCGGGCCTTCGGCAACAAGTGCGACAGGCACAAAGTCACGTACTGCATCGACTTGCGCACTCTTGAACATATAGGTCGACAGGGTGATGATGGAGGCGGGTACAAACGCAAAGGTGTGGTCGTCCTGCGTGCCGTTCTTGATGACGCTCAGGCCAATGGTGCCGCCCGCGCCGGGACGGTTCTCGACGATGACGGGCTGGCCCCAGGCCTTGGACAATTTGTCGCCCATGACGCGCGCGATGATGTCGGGCGCAGTACCTGCGGGTGAAGGCACCATCAGGCGTACGGCCCTGGTTGGCCAGGCAGGGGTTTGTGCGCTTGCGGTGCCTGCGGCCAGGACAAGGGTTGCCAGCGCGCAGGCTGCTGTCAATTGGCGTCGAAATTTGTTCATTTGAGTCTCCTTCGGTTTTATAAAAATTGCGGGTTCGAAATTCAGCTAACTGTTTCCAGCGATTTGCCGGCAATGGTTGCGAGGGCATTGCAAGCCTCATGGATGTTGTTGCCGCGCCAGGCCACGTACTGGTCCGGGCGGATCAATGCGAGGTCGCAGGCATAGAGTTCGTGCAATTCCTTAGCCGGCTGGAGCAGAATCTTTAATGGGATCCCAGCGCCTGCAGCAGCCTGGACCAGCGGGTCCACAACGTTGGCTGCGATTTTTGTGGTTACCAGCAGGGTGAGTCCGCTGGTTGAAAAATGGTCGTACAGCGAGGCGCCCATTGATCGTCCGGCCCCAAGCCAGGCATGTGGCGCCAGGCAACCGGGGCGCGCACTTGGGACATATTCATCGGAGCTGCCGCTGCTTGCCGCTGCAGCCTCTTTTTCCTGTGCAAGGCAGGGGGAAGCCTGGTAACTGCTGCCAAGCACGACGCCAAGCGAATAGAACTCGCGTCGTTTGGTTTCCTTGATGGTGGCAGCCACGGCCGATCGGATGGCCTTGCCCGCATCACCTTCATCTTCGAGGCCTGGTACCACCAGCCCTTTCGAATTGAACGCATGGTTGGCTACAGATTCATCGATCACCCGGCGATGGATTTGCCGGCGCTCGATTTCATAACTGGCCAGCAGGTTTTCACCGCCCCAGCCTGACAGAGCTGCAGACAGTTTCCAGCCCAGATCGACGGCGTCCCCTATACCCATGTTCATGCCGTAACCGCCAAAGGGCGGGTGAAGGTGGCAGGCGTCACCAATCAGAAAAACACGCCCTTCACTGTACTTTTGCGCAATCAACTGGTGCGCAGTCCATTCATCGCGGCTGAGAATTTCGATGTCAATTTCAAAGCCAAGCGCCTTGCGTATCAGGTCCTCAGGCTGCACTGACGCGTCTGCCAGTTTGGGGCAGCCGAAAGTCCATTTGTCGTCCGAGTCAAGCGGTGCCAATACCGAGGGAACCTCCTGGTTGATCAGCCAGTACATGACGGCGCGGCCCAGCTGGTGCCGCTGCGCCAGCCCGGGAGCGCGAAAAATGATGTTGTGATTGTGGGAAAGCGGTGAAATCCCCTCCATCCTGATGCCCAGCCGCTCGCGCACGGTGCTGCGCGCGCCATCGGCACCGACCATGTATCTGGCGCGTACCTGCTGCGACTCGCCGGTATTCACGTCGCTGACGGTAGCGACGACCGTTTCCCCGTCCTCCCTGAAGTCGTCCAGCTGTGTTGCAAAAAGCATTTGTATACCGGGCAACTCACTGGCGTGCGCCTTCAGAACCCCTTCAACCTTGTATTGGGGAATCCACTGCGCATGTTCGGAAAAACGATCATCCCTCTGCGGATTGCAATTGAATGCATTGGAAAAACGATGGAGCTCATGGCCGCCCAGCCTGGTTGCAAAAACCACGTCGGATGGGAAGTCAACACCGAAAGGCGACTCCGCGGCAAGTTTGTCCGCAATGCCCCAACGCCGGAAAAGTTCGCGTGACCGGACATTGGTGGTCTTTGCGCGCGGCGCATAGCCGACGCGGTCATTTCGCTCAACGACGACGCAGGTGTGTCCCTGGGTGCCAAGCTCCACAGCAAGTGCGAGGCCGGCCGGCCCTGCCCCCACTATCAGTACGTCAGTGTTTATCTCCGACATTGTCTTTTTTTCTTCCATCTTTGCCTCTTTAAGTGCGCCAGCATAAGTGCGGCGACAATGATTGGAAAGATCATTACATCAATAGAGGTTATGAAAACATTAGATACAGACATGCCGCAGCTTTCCGACCTGCGGGTGGTGCTGGCACTCATTGAGGACGGCACCGTGACCAAGGCTGCCGTGCGTCTGGGGGTAACGCAGTCCGCCTTGAGCTACCAGGTTGAGCGCATGCGCAAGCGGTTTGGTGATCCGCTGTTTGTGCGGGTCGGGAACCGGATGGCCGCCACGCCGTTCGCTTTGCGGGTGGCTGAGCCGGCCAGCCGAGTACTCCGTATCATGGAAGCCGAAATCGGTGGCATCAAAAGTTTTGATCCGCTGGAGACCAGGCGCGAGTTCCGGATAGGCATGAATGAGCTGGGCGCGTTGACTCTGTTGCCGCGTCTGGTCAAGCGGCTTGCCGAGCTGGCTCCGAACGCACGCCTGATGCCTGTGCCCGTCAATGCCGTCAATCTTTCACAGTTGCTTGAATCGGGAGATATCGACACTGCGGCCGGTTTTTTTGCGACTTCCGATACCAGGCTGTTTCAGCAGCGCCTGTACCAGCGTGACTACGCCTGCGTTGCGCGTCGTGACCACCCGAGCATTGGCCAGTCTTTAAGCTGGCGCGAGTTTGGCCGTGCGCCCAAGGTTCATTTGGGGGCGACGCCCAGCACCACGACCTGGCTGGAGTCGCAATTGCGCAAGGGCGGTCATTCACTGACCGTGCACATGACAAGCCAGTACATCGCTGCGATTCCATTCATTGTTGCCGCCAGCGATTTGATTGCGGTTATTCCGCGAGAGCTGTATGAGCTGTTTTTGCCGATTTCGGCGATCAAGGTGGTGCGCCTGCCTAAGGTGATTCCGGCCATCACCATCCGGCAGTACTGGCACCCCAGGCTGGCCGGGGATCCATCCATCAGGTTTTTGCGTGAGCTGGTTTATGCCGTGGCGAGAGAGCCCGCGATTGCAGCCTAGCCCGTTGACGTACGCCCGTCATTTCTGACATATACAAGTAGTTGGCTGGCAACCCCCGACTACAGACTCAGCCGGTCAATGCAACACGCAAACCCCTGTGTATGCAACAAGAGTGTTGCAGACAGGGGTGCAAAAGAGGTGAAAACCCTCCTATATCAGGCCCATCCTGGTCCTCTCGCGGTTGCCCTGAGCTTATTGGCGCATAATTCGCCTGTGCGGGTTGCAAATACCCGTACAAGTTAGGTGATCGGTCAGTTTCGCGCGCTACGGCGGGTTTGTTGTACTTTCGGGACTCCATCGCTTTTGTGTTTTGTGTATTTTTGAGGAGTCCCCATGGGCAATAAACTTTACGTCGGCAACCTGCCTTACTCAGTGCGCGACGAAGATCTGCAACAGTCTTTCGGCGAATTCGGTTCCATCACCAGCGCTAAAGTCATGATGGAACGCGACACCGGTCGCTCCAAAGGCTTTGGCTTTGTGGAAATGGGCAGCGATGCCGAAGCTCAAGCCGCAATCGCCGGCATGAACGGCCAGTCCCTCGGCGGCCGTAGCATCACCGTGAACGAAGCCCGTCCGATGGAGGCACGTCCTCCCCGTACCGGCGGCTTCGGTGGCGGTGGTGGCGGTTACGGTGGTGGCGATCGCTCCGGCGGTGGCGGCTACGGCGGCGGCGGTGGTCGCGGCGGCTACTAAGCCCTGCTAACCCAATCAACGGCAGCGATGCCGTTGAAACCAGCTCTCTCAGCCTTGCGCTGAGCAAAGCACAAAAGGCTTCGGAACTCCGGTTTTGAAGCCTTTTTTGCTTTTGGGCGGTTGCGTGTTGTTGAATCGCGCTGAATGTTGATTCCAACGCACATGCAACCCATGTTTTCACTAACGCTTGATCCACCCATATTCCCGCGCATGCCTCCAGTCCTGTAAACCATTGCCCAAAAGTGGGTCAGCACTCAATGGAAGATGGGGCGAGCGCGCGTGAAAATCTACACCGAGGGGTTCATTACGCCAAAGGAAAGTCAACTCAAAAAAAACCCGCTGCAGGCAGCGGGGTTCTTTGCATCTAACTCGTGACTGGACATGCCAGCCAGAAAATTAGAAATTGTGTGTGACACCAATAACCGTTTTACGCTCTCGGTATGCAAATTGATTGGCAGCGGTAGCAGCGTTATCGGTTGTCTGACCGTACATGGCGTAAGCCGTCGTACGCTTGCTCAGGCTGTAACGCACGCCCACTTGCGCCTGGCTCAAATCTGCACTTCGACCGGCTGCACCATCCGGCTGGGTGTAAGCTTTGCCAACGGTAATGTAGGGGACAAACGCACCAAACGGGGCCGACAGGCCTACTTGGTATGCGCGAATGCGTGAACTCACAGCACTGTCTGCAGTGCCGCCGCTTTTCCCCGTGTTGTAGGTACCGGCGAGCTTAACCACGCCGAAGTCGTAGCTCGCGCCCAACTGGGTCAGATTGCCATTACGGCTATTCGGATTGGCGTTGGTACCCACAGTCGTGCTTTTCAGGCTGGTGTAGGCAAGGGCTGCAGACAGAGGGCCATTTGCGTACTGACCCATCACGCCGAAACGACGGCCAGTGTTTTCAGAAGCCGTAACACCAGTAGCTACTGCAGTCTCAGGAGCAGCACCAGCAGCACCGTACTGAGCACGGACCGTGAAGCCAGAGAAGTTAGGGCTGATGTAGGTCAGGCCGTTGGCACGCGTGCCGCCGACTAAGTCATTACCATATTGATGGGAGCTATAGGCACCGGGAATGTTTTCACTACCAATGCTGTAGCCAGACGCCGTACCTAGCACATATGCATTGGTGTACTGGTAACCCATGTTGAAAGTACCGATACCACTTGTCACGCCAAGGTAGGACTGGCGGTTGGTAGAAGTGGAAAATGCATTCTTGGTGCCTGCAAGATTGCTGCCTGCAAACGGACTGACGACTGCAAACTGCTGACCGGTGCTCGAACGCACACCAAATAATTGACCGTTGGTTGGGCTGATGCCTTGCTCGATCACAAATTCGGCTTTCATGCCTGCACCGAGATCTTCCGTACCGCGAAAGCCGATACGGTTACCGCTATTGGCCCCTTCCATAACGCCGGAGCTGCGGATACTGCGCCAACGGTTGCAAGCGCAGCCAAGGCCAGAAGTGATTTTTTCATTACGTATTTCTCTAAGTTTAAAAATGTGACTTCAAAATTTGAGGCCACGGCAAAATCTTAGTAAGGACATATGACACCGTCGTTAAAACCCGTCCAGCTAACCGCTGTATGCACCCGCGCAATGCGCCGTCAACGCCTCAAGCCTGTGAGGCACGATCTAGCCTCTTCCGCGGATAAAAATCCGGGACTGATCCTGCTTGTGAAAGTGTGTCCTCAGCGACGCATCAGGCGATTGCTCTACCAGGAAAACCGTTGACGAGAAGTCGCGGTCATCGCCGCTTTCCAGCTATTCTCTTTTTTGGAAAACGGCGACTTCGACAACGACAGCTTTCAGCGTGCTTTGCGGGTAGCTGTAGATGCACATCTTTCGCCCTTCCTTTCAGGCCCTCAGTACAAGCACTGGCGCGGTGCGCGACAGCAGTTCGACTGCGCCATTTCCTTGGTAGTGATCTCGACCAACTGGTTTTCTACGGACAACTACAAAGCAACAAGGCACGCATCTTCTTCCATGCGTTTTTCGACGATGGTTGCCTTGCACCAAGATGTCTCGCCGACGATGTTGGGCCGTCGTACAGAGACGTCGTTTTGAGATCGACGCAAGAATCGGCCGGGTGTCGAAAACGGTGCATGGTCGCGCGGCGATGCGCCTGGTAGACGTGGCGACATTGAATGTCATCAAGCGTGGGCACTGCGAGATCAAATGCCCATCCGCGAGTTGCAAGGCGTACAGGCCTGGCTCGCAACACAGTGAACAAGTACCTGCGATCCGATCAAGGCAGCAGCTCCCGCAAGCTCGATCCCTACGCCGAGAAACCGGCCATATGGTTCGGAATCAAAACATCAAAATCGCGCAAACACGGGCGCACGTTGAGGCAGATCCACACAACTCAACACAAAAAAAGATCGAGAACTTATCCACACTGTTTAGTCAACGACCTGCACGCGCCCCGCCGCCGCAGCGGCGGGCCCAAGTACATGGCAGCGCGTGACGCGCGCTCAGGCCTCCCGCATGAAGCCGTCGAAAAACGCGGCCAGTGCATCGGTGTCGCCAAGTGGCAGGATATGCGCGATGTACTGGTCAGGGCGCACCACCACCAGACAGCCGTGCTCGCGGTCTATGCTGCGCAGGGTGTAAATGTTTTCGCTCGGGTTTTGACCTGCATCATCCAGCGCACAGAAGGCTTTTTCATAATCGCGCAAGCCGTAGCGCCCCTTGGGCGGAAACAACAGCTCGGGCATGGCAGTGATGGCAAGCGTGTGGTGACTCTGCTGAAACACGGCTCGCACATCGAAGATGGCGTCCACGTCCGCGCCTGCCGGGGTGTAGCGCCTGAGGGGGGATTGCGGCGACTCACCGAGATAGCTGCATAGCTTGCCGACGGGCGATGCGGGCTCTGCGCGATCACCTTGACCCGCAAAAGCCAGCAGACGCCAGCACCCATCCGCCTTCAGGGTCTCGCCCAGTTGCATCAGCTTGCCGTCGCCCAGGCGGACGACCGGCGTCGAATGAAAGCGTGTACCTATCAGCAACCCCTGGGCCAGGTGCTGGTGGGTGGATGGGCCGGTGAGCAGCGCAGGCTGGTAGCGCGTGGCGGTACCAGCCGTGTAGCGGCCATGCTGTACGAAGTAACGCGGCACCTCGGCCGGGTCAACCCCAGTTCCCGCCGGATCACCGGGTTTCTGCAATGGGGCGCTGAGCATCGCGGCCCATTCACGGTCGAAGTCGATCAATTCCTTGGCCACCGCCTGCCGCTCAGCGGAATAGGTGTGCAGCAGGCTGGGCGGGCAGCGCCCCCCCAGCACAGCCGCCAGCTTCCAGCCGAGGTTGAAAGCGTCCTGCATGGAGACATTCATGCCCTGCCCCGCTTTAGGGCTGTGGGTGTGGCAGGCATCGCCAGCGATGAAGATGTGCGGCAGGCGGGTCGCCATCTCCTGGGGTTGAAGGTCATCAAACCGGTCGCACAGCCGCTGGCCGATTTCATAGACCGACCACCAGGCCACCTCTTTTACATCGAGCGTATAGGGGTAAAAGATACGCTGCGCCGCTGCGATGATCTGGTCAATGCCGATGTTCCGGGCTGCAACGCGCTCGTTCACGGCAAGTTTGTCCAGCTCCACATAAAGGCGAACCAGATAACCGCCTTCACGCGGAATGATCACGATGCTGCCATCATCTGCGGACTGAATCAGCGCCTTGAAACGGATGTCGGGGAAATCGGTGACGACCAACACGTCCATCACGCCCCAGGCATGGTTGGCAGAGTCGCCTTTCAATGCCAGACCAATCGACTGGCGCACGGCGCTGCGCGCGCCATCGCAACCCACGACGTAGCGGGCGCGGATGGTTTCCAGCGTGCCTTTGTGTCCGGCGTCCTGCCGCTCGAAGCGGGCCGTGACGGGGTGGTCCGACGCGCCATCCGGCGCACGCTCCAGACCGGCCAGGCGACGGCTGTAATGCGGCACCAGGCGCGAGGCCGATCGCTGCATGGTCTCCAGGTAGAAATCGTGCACGCGCGCCTGGTTCAGGATCACGTGCGGCATGTGCGACAGGCCGTCCTCCACGTCCTGCACGCGTCCGCTGCGCATAATGCGCTTGCGGTCGCCGTCATTGCTGTCGTCGGGTTTCCAGAAGGTCGTCTCATTGACCCAATAGGCTTCCTTCAACACACGCTCGGCAAAACCGAAGGCCTCGAACATCTCCATCGTTCGGCAGGCGATACCATCGGCCTGGCCCAACTGCAAGGGGCCGGGTTTCTGCTCCACGATCACCGTGCGGATGTCCGGGAATGCCGCCAGTTGCGCGGCCAGCGTCAGGCCGGCCGGGCCGCAACCCACGATCAGCACATCGGCCTCGGCAGGAAGGCTGTCCCGCGCAGACCCTTCCATGGTCGATATCGAAGCGGAGGGAGCCGCGTCCAGAAGCCCGGGGTCCCCGGTTCTAAATCCGTTGAGATGAAATTGCATGTTTGTATCGTGCCTATGGTTTGACGAGACTGTCGCAGGCCTGGACTATTTCGTCAAAGCCAAATAAAGCATACTTTTCATATCATTTTTATATACTCATGCATGGCCAAACTTGATCTCGACTGGCTCGGCGTCTTCGTCGAGGTTTACAAGACGCAAAGCGTCTCGCGCGCGGCCCAGCGCCTTGGCATGGAGCAGGCCAGCGCCAGCATCGCTTTGGCCAAGCTGCGCCGTCACTTTGACGATCGCCTGTTCACCCGCACCTCGCAAGGCATGGAGCCAACGCCCAGGGCCCAGAGCATTTACCCGGACCTGGTCGAGGCGCTGGCCCGCATCGCCAAGGCGCGCGGCGCGGGCGACGCCTTTGTGCCGGGTGATGCGCAGCGCGAATTTCGCATCTGCATGACAGACATCAGCGAGATTATCTTGCTGCCGCGCCTGATCAACCACCTGCAGCAAACCGCACCTGGCGTGATGCTGCAAACCGAGAAGATATCGCCCGACAGCAGACGCAGGCTCGAATCCGGCGACATGGACCTGGCGATCGGCTTCACGCCCGACCTGGAGGCGGGTTTTTACCAGCAAGCGCTGTTTGAACAGGACTTTGTCTGCCTGGCGTCCAGTCGGCATCCGCGCATCCGGGCCCCTCTCACGCCACAGGCCTTTTCAAGGGAAGGCCATATGGTGGTCAGTACCTCGGGCACCGGGCACTCCATCGTTGACAAGGTGCTGGCCAAAAACAAGATAGGGCGCCGCATCGTGCTGCGCGTGCCAAGTTTTCTGGGCGTGGCGCGCATCGTGGCGCAGACCGAGCTGCTGGTCATAGTCCCCAGACAGCTGGGCAGGGCCCTGGCGACGCAGGAGCAGGTCCAATTCCTGGAACCGCCCATACCCTTGCCAAAATACAAGGTCAAGCAGCACTGGCATGAACGTTTTAATGCCGATGCCGGCAATATGTGGCTGCGCAAGGTCATGGCGCAACTGTTCTCCGAGCTGGCGGCTTAATCCAAACCCAACAGCCGCACCGCATTACCCTTGAGGATGCACGGCTTAACCTCGTTCCTGAAACCAGCCTCTTCACAATCTTTCGTCCAGCGCTCTGGGGTGATCCGCGGTTATCCACTCATGATCTCTTGGAGAATTTGGCAAAAATAATATGCTGGCCAACGTACGGCTATAGAGACGTTTCCCGGCTTATTTAGCAATCAGGTGGAAGTGCGCGGCGCTTGTACAGCGCATTGAGATAAGAAATCGGACCGGTTGGCTTGATCCAGTATTGCGGCAGCATGTTCTATGTGGCGCACAAGACAGCGAAAAGTATCTTATGGATAGAACGATGGATAGAAAGCAAAAACGCGGCTCGAAGCCGCGTTTTTCCTATAGTCTTGGCGGAGAGGGTGGGATTCGAACCCACGGTACCTTGCGGTACGCCTGATTTCGAGTCAGGTACATTCGGCCACTCTGCCACCTCTCCTGAGTGAATCCGTGATTCTAGCAGGCTGGAATCGCCTTTATCCCGCCCATATAGGGTTGAAGCGCTGCGGGGACCTCAACAGAGCCGTCTGCGCGCTGGTAATTCTCCAGAACCGCCACCAAAGTACGGCCTACCGCCAGCCCTGACCCGTTGAGGGTGTGGACAAATTCGTTTTTGCCCTGGGCATTCTTGAACCTGGCCTGCAGCCTGCGCGCCTGGAAGGCTTCGCAGTTGGAGACCGAGCTGATTTCGCGGTAGGCGTTCTGGCCTGGCAGCCACACTTCCAGGTCGTAGGTCTTGCTGGAACCAAAACCCATGTCGCCGGTGCACAGCAGCATCACGCGGTAAGGCAGGCCGAGTTTTTGCAGGATGGTTTCGGCATGGCCGGTAATGGCTTCGAGCGTCTCGTAGCTTTTCTCCGGATGCACGATCTGCACCATCTCGACCTTGTCGAACTGGTGCTGGCGGATCATGCCGCGGGTATCGCGGCCATAGCTGCCGGCTTCCGAGCGAAAACACGGCGTGTGGGCGGTGAATTTCAAAGGCAAGGCAGCCTCGGGCGTGATCACGTCACGCACAAAGTTGGTCAGCGGCACTTCTGATGTGGGGATCAGGTACAGCGCGGCATTCTCGCTCTCGCCCTCCTGGCCGCCTTTTTTCGCGGCAAACAGGTCTTCCTCAAACTTCGGCAACTGGCCGGTGCCGCGCAAGGAATCGGCGTTGACGATGTAGGGCACATAACACTCGGTGTAACCGTGGTCCTGCGTCTGCACGTCGAGCATGAACTGCGACAGGGCCCGGTGCAGGCGCGCCAGCGGGCCTGTCATGACCGTAAAACGCGAGCCGGTGAGCTTGGCGCCCATCTCGAAATCCAGTCCCATGGGCTGGCCGACATCGACATGGTCCTTGACCTCAAACGCCGGCGCCGCAGGCGAGCCGCCCAGGCCACCCAAGGGGCTCCATTTGCGCACCTCGACGTTGCCATGCTCGTCGCTGCCCTGGGGCACCGATTCATGCGGCAAATTGGGCACGGCCAGCAGCAAGCCCTGCAGTTCGGCCTGGATCTGGTCCAGCCGCACGCTGGAGGTCTCCAGCTCGGCCTTGGAGGCGCTGACCTGCGCCATGATGGCGCTGGCGTCTTCGCCTTTTGATTTGAGCTGGCCTATCTGTTTGGACAGCGTGTTGCGCTGGTTCTGCAGCTCTTCGGTCCTGGACTGGATCGCCTTGCGCTCGGCTTCCAGCGCCTGGAATGCGTCTACATTGAGGAAGGCCTGTGGCTTTTTGCGCGTTTCAAGGCGGGCAATGGCCGAGGGCAGGTCTTTACGGAGGAGATTGATATCGAGCATGGGGAGATTGTATTTTGAGCCGCTTCATGCCAACGAAGCCGGGTCCAGGTTGGCACCACAAATGATCAGACAGACCTTTTCATCAGGCCCCGGCAGGTAACGGCCGCTGTGCAGCGCAGCCAGCGGCAGGGCCGCAGCAGGTTCAACGGCGAGTTTGAGTTCTTTCCACAGCCACAGCTGCGCGGTGCGGATCGAGGCATCGCTCAAAAGCAGCGCATCGCGCACATAAGCCTGGGTGGCTTCCCAGGCCAGGCTGCCTAAACGTTTGGCGCCCAGAGAATCGGCGGCAATGCCGCTGACCGCCACATCGACCGGCTGGCCGGCCTCGCGGGCCTTGAACAGCGTCGGGGCCAGCTCTGGCTCCAGCGCCACAACCCTGGAGCGTTGTTCAAACCAGCTGGCCACGCCGCCAATCAGGCCGCCTCCGCCTACGCTGACCAGTACGGAGTCCGGCAGGCCGCCCTGCTGCTCGATCTCAAGCGCCATGGTGCCCGCACCTGCCAGCACCTCGGGCTGGTCGTAGGCATGGGTCAGCAGGGCACCGGTTTCCTGCTGACGGGCCAGGCAGGCTTTCAGGGCATCGGCGTAGGCCGCACCCGTGACCACCACCTGGGCGCCCAGCTCGGCCAGTTTGGCGCGCTTGGCAGGGCTGGATATCTCCGGCACAAAGACCTCGCAGCGGACGCCCAGTTCCCGGGCTGCTGCAGCCGTGGCAATGCCCGCATTGCCGCCCGAAGCCACGATCACGCCGCTGGCGGGAATCGGGTTGGACAGCAGGCGGTTCAGCATGCCGCGCGCCTTGAAGCTGCCACCGGTCTGCAAATGCTCCAGCTTCAGCCAGACTTCGGCACAATCCACACCCAGCGCCTTGCCAGGCAGCTTCCACAGCGGAGTTTTATGAATAAAGTGGCCGTAGCCACCATCGAAAGCACGCAGGCAGCTCTCAATTTGATAGCGGCTTGTCATGGCAGATTAATTCAGCTGGTGCAGCTGGCTGTCGCTGATTTCCATCACATGGCCCTGCGCATCGAGCTTGAGACCCTTGGGCAGCGGGAACTTGATGGTTTCCTCAATGCCGTCCATCTTGCGCACCGACACCGCGCCCAGCGCCTTGATGCGGTCTATCACCTGCTTGACCAGGATTTCCGGCGCCGAAGCGCCCGCCGTCAAACCGACGCGGCTCTTGCCCTCGAACCAGGCTTCCTGCAGCTCGCTGGCGTCGTCCACCATATAGGCCTCGGTGCCCAGCTTGGCGGCCAGCTCGCGCAGGCGGTTGCTGTTGGAGCTGGTCGGGCTGCCGACCACAATCAAAATATCGACTTGCGGGCTCAGCACCTTGACGGCGTCCTGGCGGTTCTGCGTGGCATAGCAGATGTCCTGCTGTTTGGGCGCCCGCACCTGCGGGAAACGTGCCTTCACGGCCGCGCTGATCTCGGCGGCGTCGTCCACGCTCAGGGTGGTCTGCGTCACCACGGCCAGGCGCTCGGTCTGCTTTGGTGAAATACGCGCCACATCGGCCACGTCTTCCACCAGGTGGATGCCGCTGTCGAGCTGGCCCATGGTGCCTTCGACTTCCGGGTGGCCCTTGTGGCCGATCATGATGAACTCGTAGCCCTCCTTGTGCAGCTTGGCCACTTCCACATGCACCTTGGTCACCAGCGGGCAGGTGGCGTCAAATATCTGGAAGCCGCGTCGTTCGGCTTCCTGCTGCACCGCCTTGCTGACACCGTGGGCGCTGAAGATCAGCGTGGCACCCGGCGGCACATCGGCCAGTTCCTCGATAAAGATGGCACCCTTTTCCTTCAGGTCGTTGACCACATAGGTGTTGTGCACGATCTCGTGGCGCACATAGATGGGTGCGCCGAATTTGGCCAGGGCGCGCTCAACGATTTCAATCGCGCGGTCCACACCGGCACAAAAGCCGCGCGGCTCGGCCAAAAGGATCTCACCAACAGTTCCGGCTTTTCCGCTCATAAAACCCCAATCACATGGACTTCAAACACAACCGGCTGGCCGGCCAGCGGATGGTTGAAGTCGAATTGAACGGCATCACCGGACGCCTTGACCTGCTGAACGCTGCCGGCGTACTGGCCCATGCCGTCAGGCGTGGGGAACTGCACCACATCGCCAACCTTGTACTGCTCGTCCGGGTCGCCCAGCTCATTGAGCAGCTTGCGCGCCACCCACTGCAGCAGGTCCGGGTTGCGCTCGCCAAAGGCCTCACCCGCCGGCAACTCAAAACTCGTGCGCGTGCCTTCCGGCAGTCCGATCAGGCGCTGCTCTATCGCCGGCGACAGCTCGCCGGTGCCCAGGCTCAGGGTGGCGGGCTTGCCGTCAAAGGTGTTGATGATGTCGGCGCCCGGTTTTCCGTCAACGGCAGGCCCTGCCATACGGTAATGCAGGGTCAGGAAGGACCCCTGCTGGACAACAGGCTGATTGGTGGTTTCCACGGTAGGCATAAGACTTTCGGGGCCGGCCCGGGCGGGCGGCGACTGTTTGTAAACTGCCCCTATTGTAGAAAGCCGGGCATAACCGGCAAAAACCAGTGTTTTCCTGCCCCAGCCTGCTGTTTTTCCCTGTTTGCACCTAACCAGAGTCCCCCATGCTCCTGAAAGACCTGCCCCTGGATGCCCGCCCGCGCGAAAAACTGCTGGCCCGCGGCCCCGGCGCGCTCAGTGACGCCGAACTGCTGGCGCTGCTGCTGCGCACTGGCCTGCCCGGCAAAAATGCCCTGCAAATGGGCCAGGAGCTGGTGGACACCTTTGGCGGCATGGCCGGTTTGCTGCACACCGGCCCCGAAGCGCTCAAAAGCATCAAGGGCCTGGGCCCGGCCAAACGCGCCGAACTGGTGGCCGTGCTGGAACTGGCCCGCCGCGCCCTGGCCGAAGAGCTGAAGGAAAAACCCCTGTTTGCCACACCGCAGGCCGTGCGTGACTATTTGCAATTGCAACTGGGCAGCCGGCCGCACGAGATTTTTGCCGTGCTGTTTCTCGACAGCCAGCACCGGCTGATCGCGCTGGAGGAGTTGTTCCGAGGCACCCTGACCCAGACCAGCGTCTACCCGCGCGAGGTGGTGGTGCGTGCGCTGGCGCTCAACGCCGCCAGCGTGGTGCTGGCCCACAACCACCCCAGCGGCACCGCCAAACCTTCACGCGCGGACGAAGCCCTCACACAGACACTCAAGTCCGCGCTGGCCCTGGTTGATGTGCGGGTGCTTGACCATTTTGTGGTGACGAGTACCGCTGCCGTGTCCATGGCCGAACTCGGCCTGCTATAAAGTCCGGCAATGAAAGCATTCGCCCTGAAAAGCCTGCAGGACCTCAAGGCCGTCAAAAAAGAAATTGAAACCCGCGCCCGGCTTGAAAAGGAAGCCACAGCGGCGCGGCTGGCCGCCGTTGCGCAGGCCCGGGTAGAAAAAGAACTTTTCGCACGCGCCATAGGTCCGGTCAAACCCCTGCCCGCCAAACACCGGCCAGGCCACAGGGCACACCTGCCTGTCGCCCAGCCCGCGCCCATCGCCGTGCAGCAGCAACGCGATGAACTGGCCGTGATGCGCGAAGCCATCTCGGACGAGTTTGACGTGGAGACCCTGCTCGACACCGACGAGGCGCTGAGCTTTCGCCGGCCCGGCATGGGGCCGGACGTGGTGCGCAAGCTGCGCCGCGGCACCTGGAGCATCCAGGGCCAGCTAGACCTGCACGGCCTGCGCCAGGGCGATGCACGCGAAGCCCTGGGCCAGTTCATCCGTGACGCCATCAAGATGGGCTGGCGCTGTGTGCGTGTGGTGCATGGCAAGGGGCTGGGCTCGCCCGGCAAAACGCCGGTACTCAAAAGCAAGGTGCAAGGCTGGTTGGTCCAGAAACAGGAGGTACTGGCTTTTGTACAGGCCAGGCCTTTGGATGGTGGCGCCGGCGCATTGGTGGTCTTGCTGACACAAAGTTAAGCTGCCTGCAACCGCTATCGATTCGATAGCTGCTTGCGCTTTACCTGCCTTTGCCACAGGCCATATTAATAAAAAGACCGGGGTAACACAGCAGGCCAGTGGCCAGTGCGGATTGGGTTTGGCCTTACCGCTAGGGCTCGCGCAGCACCGACCATTCGCTGATCTCCAGCGCCCGCATCACCGCCGCTGTGCGTGTCTCCACACCCAGTTTCACGTAGATGTGTTCCAGGTGTTTTTGCACGGTGCGCGGGCTGATGGACAGCAGCGCCGCGATGTCGGTGTCGGTCTTGCCGCAGGCCAGCCAGTGCATGACCTCGCCCTCGCGCAGCGTCAGCGCGGGCGGCTTGAGTTCGTTCAGCCTGGGCGACGGCGATGCGCTATCGCGAGCCTCAGTTGCGGGGCCATGACAGGCGTGGCGGTACAAAAAAGCCAGGTGCGGACGCAACAACTCCAGCCGCTCGCGATCCCGTTCGCTGAAGTCCAGCCCGCGCCGGTTCAGCACCACACTCACCAGGATGCGGGGGTTGCGCTGCAGCGGCACGGCAATCGCGTATTCCAGCCCTATACGCTGGTAGTAATCGCCATACAGGGCACTGCGCTGCACGCCGTGGTGCAGAACCAGCGGGCGCTCGAAAAAATGCCGCTCAAAACAGGCGATCTCGTCGGAGCCCAGGCGCACGCCGGGCAGGCCCACCACCTGGCAGTGGCCGGTGAACAGGTCGCAGATAGAAAGGGTTGTGAGTTCGGACGCGACATAGCCGTTGAGTGCCCGTACCGCCGCACGCGCAAAACTGGCGACGTCCTCCGCCTGCGCTTCGATACGCGCCAGCACCTGCAAGGCACTTGCGTAATCGTTGCGGGTGAGGTGGTTCATGGCGCTGCTCCACAGGAGTCAAACATACGCATTGCTGCGTATTGGCGCCCGGCGACGGCGGCCCCAGCATGTCGTTGCAGGCGATTTTTTCCGGTTCAGTATAGGAGCCGCTCCCCAGCGGTGCAAGCCAGGAAAAGGAGAACACCATGGCTATTGACGAGGCAAAACTCAACGCGTTCATGGGACAGTTTGTGAATGATTTTGGTGCCGTGATGCATGCCGCCACCGTCGTTGTGGGCGACCAGTTGGGCCTGTACAAGGCGCTGGCCGACGGGCCGGCCACGGCCGGGGAACTGGCGCGCCGTACCCACACCGACCCCCGTTATTTGCGCGAATGGTTGTCGGCGCAGGCTGCAAGTGCTTACGTCAGTTACGCACCCGAGAGTGATACTTTTTCGCTCAGCGAGGAACAGTCCTTCGCACTGGCCCAGGAGGGCAGTCCGGCCTTTATTCCCGGCGCCTTCCAGATTGCCGTGGCGCAGTTCAAGGCCATCCCGAAAATGCTGCAGGCCATGCGCACCGGCCTGGGTGTGGGCTGGCACGAACATGACGCGGCGCTGTTCCACGGCACCGAGCGTTTCTTCAGGCCCGGTTATGCCGCCAACCTGGTGAGCGCGTGGATTCCGGCGCTGGAAGGGGTGAGTGCGGCCCTGAGCCGCGGCGCCCGCGTCGCCGATGTGGGCTGCGGCCACGGCGCTTCGACCATCCTGATGGCGCAAGCCTTTCCGGCCTCCAGTTTCACGGGTTTTGATTACCACGAGCCCTCCATCCGGCATGCGCGCGATACGGCGCTAAAAGCCGGCCTGGACGGCCGCCTGCGATTCGAGGTGGCGAGCGCCAAGGATTACCCGGGCAACAACTACGACTTGGTCGCGGTGTTTGATTGCCTGCACGACATGGGCGATCCGGTCGGCGCCTCGAAACATGTGAGGAACAGTCTCAAGTCCAGCGGCACCTGGATGATCGTCGAGCCTTTTGCCAACGACAAACTCGAGGACAACCTGAACCCGGTAGGCCGGGCATTTTTTTCAGCCTCCACGTTTATCTGCACGCCCGCTTCACGCGCGCAGGAGGTGGGGCTGTGTCTGGGCGCGCAGGCCGGCGAGGCCCGCCTGCGCGATGTGGTCACACAAGGCGGCTTCAACCATTTCAGGCGTGCCGCCCAGACACCGTTCAACCTGGTTTTTGAAGCCCGTCCCTGAAAGGAGCCACCATGTCACGCCAATACATCGATTGCCGCGAATACCCCAGCACCATGAACTGCAGCGTGGCGCTGTCGGCCGACAGCGACAAGGAGTTGCTGGAAGCCGCCGTGCAACATGCGGTAGCCATCCACGGCCACACCGACTCGCCGGACCTGCGCAAGCAGCTGGCGTCCCTGTTCAAGCCGGGCACGCCGCCGCTGAAACAGACACAAGCCAAAGCCACCTGACAAGCGGCGGGCGCATGGCCGGCACGCCGGTGATGGAACCGGTAGCGAGCTGGCCCCTCTTGATTTGCTGCTGATTTGCAGTTGCTCACGCCTGTCCGTTGCCGGCTTCAATGCAGGTCGCGCGCCCTGGGCAACTACAACACCGGCGCAACTTTTTCGGTGATTCTTGCCAGCCGGTCCTTTGTGTAATTACAACGTCACATTGCTTGCACATGATGGGCGTTCTTTACAACAAAGGATTGCCTGCATGTCCCTGCCTTCTTTTTCTGCCGTTCCATCTGCCCGCCTGTTGAGCCGCCCGCGCGCCATTGCGCTGGCCGTCATGGCGACTTTCGCCGCCCTGCCATTGCATGCACAGACAGCCTTTCCCGCAACGCTGGCGGGTCACGTTGTGATGCCCGCAAAGTCATTCGTCGCAGCACCCAAGGACGCACCCGAGGACCTGAAGGTCAGCGGCAAATTCACCAACGGCACGCGCGTGGAGACCCTGGGCACAGTCGAAGGCCTGTCAGCTGGCCGGCCCACCGGCATCTCCGTGCCTTTCAGGGGCCAGCCCCTGCAAGGCCATTCCGGCATCAAAAAAATGCCTGACGGCAGCTTCTGGATACTGACGGACAACGGCTTCGGCGCCAAGGCCAATTCGCCCGATGCCATGCTTTACCTCAACCACTACACCATCGACTTCAAGGCTGGCAGCATGAAGAAGCTGGAGACGGTTTTCCTGCACGACCCGGACAAGAAAGTGCCGTTTCGCATCGTCCACGAAGGCACCAAAAAACGTTACCTGACAGGCAGCGACTTTGACACCGAAAGTTTCCAGTTTGCCGGTGGTGCCCTGTGGATTGGCGACGAGTTCGGCCCCTTCCTGATCAAGGCCGACCTGAAGGGCAAAGTGCTGGCGGTGTTCGATACGCTGGTGGACGGCAAGGTGGTGCGCTCCCCCGATCACCCGGCCATCACCACACCGGCAGCGCCCGGCGGCGCCGTGGAGTTCCAGGTGCGCCGCTCCAAGGGTTTTGAAGGCATGGCATCGTCGAAGGACGGCAGCAAGCTCTACGCCCTGCTGGAAGGCGCGCTGTACGACGCCGCCACCAGGGGCAATGAAAAGATCGGCGACAAGGACTACCTGCGCGTGCTGGAGTTTGATGTGAAGGCACAGAAATGGACAGGCCGCCACTGGAAATACATGCTGGAAGCCAACAGCCATGCGATTGGCGACTTCAACATGATCGACGGCAACACCGGCCTCATCATCGAGCGTGACAATGGCGAAGGCACGGCGGACAAGGCCTGCCCCGAAGGCCAGAAGCGCAGCGACTGCTTCCATGACATCGCCAAATTCAAGCGCGTCTACAAGATCGAGATGAGCGATGCCAACGTGGGCGGACCGGTGCGCAAGATCGGCTACATAGACCTGATGGCGATTGCCGACCCGGCCAAACTCGCGCGCAAGCCGCTGAACAACGGCGTGCTGACCTTCCCGTTTTTCACGATCGAGAACGTGGACGTGGTGGATGCCACGCACATCATCGTGGGCAACGACAACAACCTGCCCTTCTCCAGCAGCCGCGAGCCGAACAAAGCTGACGACAACGAGCTGATCCTGCTCGAAGTCGGCGAGCTCCTCAAAGCCAACTAGGCGCCAGACCGGGCCCGGGCTTCGGTCCGGGCCTTGGCGGCAATGCAGGCACTGCTGAAATCGCTACGTTTTTGATAGCTTCTTGCGCTTATCCAGTGGGGGCCTGCGGCACTTTTCGCTTCCAAAATACGCCAAAACTGGCTTTTTTTGCCCTGGAAAAGCCTCAATGGCAGCATTTTTTAATGAAACAGGCCCCTGGCCTCCGTCTCATCTGCGCAGCCAGCTATTATTTTTATAGCAATCGCCACAGCAAAAAGAGCCGGTGCTCACTCACCCCGGTTCCGCATCCAGTCCGCCGTCTGGAAAAACGAGGTGTTCAGCCGCGCACGCAAGGCTTCGTCAACACCGGTCTCGCGCATCGCCTGGTCCATGCAGGCCAGCCACTCGTCGCGCTCCCTGATGCCTATGGAACCCATGGCGCCGCCCCCGCTGCCGCCCTGCTGCGGCATGTGGCGCATGCGCAGGCGCGGGTGGCCGAAACGGTCGGTGTAATGCTGCGGCCCGCCCATCCAGCCGCACAGGAACCAGAACAGGCGCTGGCGCGCATTCTCCAGCGTGCTGCCATGCACGGCACGCAGCTGTGTGTAGGCCGGCTCCAGGTCCATCAGGTCATAAAACCGTTCGACCAGCGCCTTGACGCGCTCCTCGCCGCCTATCCATTCAAAGGGTGTGGCAAAAGGCGGGTTGCCCGGTGGTTTTTCTTCGATCTGCATCATGATGGATTTTATTTATTGCGCCTTGCGCAGGGTTTCTACGACGGGTGTGTTTAGAACGGAACGCAAACCCCACCAGCCGGCTGCCAGAGCCAGCAAGGCACCGGCGATGCTGCCAAACAGAGGCACAGTCCAGGAACCGGTCCAGTTGAAGTCAAACACATAACGTGCCAGGCCCCAGCCGACAGCCAGCGCCACCAAGGAAGCAAGAAAGCCCGCCAGCAAACCAACGCCAGCCAGTTCGGCACGCTGCACCTGGCGCAGCAGCGAGGCCCTGGCGCCGACAGCACGCATGATGGCGAACTCGCGGGCGCGCTCCTCGCGGGTGGCGGTGATGGCGGCAAACAGCACCACCAGCCCGGCCGCCAGGGTGAAGCCGAACAGGAACTCCACCGCGCGTATCACCTGGTCCAGCACACGCTGCACCTGCGCCAGCGTGCTGCTCATGTCCACATTGGTGATGTTTGGGAAGGCCTTGACGAGCTCATTGTCAAAGCTGGGAGCTTTGGCCTGGCCGGCAAGCACAGGGCGCGGTTCGGGCGCCCTGAACGCGCTGATATACGACACCGGCACGTCCTTGAGTTCGGCCACCGGGTACATCACAAAAAAGTTGACGCGCATGGAGCCCCAGTCCACCTTGCGCAGGCTGGTGATTTTTGCTTCGCTGAGCTGGCCGCCCATGTCAAAACGCAAGGTGTCTCCGAGCTTGAGCCCCAGCGTTTTGGCCAGGCCATCCTCAACGCTGACTGCGTCTTTTTCACCAGCCGTCCAGCGCCCGGCGACGATCTGGTTGTGGCCAGGCATCTCGGTGTTGTTGGAAAGATTGAACTCACGATCGACCAGGCGCTTGGCCCTGTCGTCCTCAAAATTATCAGGCGTGATGGCCTTGCCGTTGACCGCCACCAGACGGCCGCGGATCATGGGGTACCAGTCAAACTTCGTCACGCCGCCATCGCGCAGCGCTTTCTGGAAGGCATCGCCCTGCTCCGGCTGCACATTGATGACAAAACGATTCGGCGCATCGGGCGGCGTGGCCTTGCGCCAGCTGCTGATCAGGTCGGTGCGCAGCAGCACCAGCAGCATCAGGGCCAGCAGGCCGACGGCCAGCGCGCTGGTCTGCACCACCGCGTACACCGGCCGCGCCGACAGCTGCCGTGTGGCCAGCACCAGCCAGCGCGGCGCGGTGGCTTCGTTGACGCTGGCGCGCAGCAGCTTGACGGCAAAAAAACTGGCCACGGCAAACACCAGCACGGCAGCGGCAAAACCGCCAACGGCAATCAGCCCGAGTTTCAAATCACTGCTGGCGGCAACCAGCAAGGCCGCAAAACCCAGCACGCCCACGCCAAGCACGGCAACGGACGCTGGCTTGAGGTTGCCCACATCACGGCGTATCACGCGCAACGGCGGCACCGAAGCCAGCTGCAACACCGGCGGCAAGCCAAAAGCCAGCAGCAGGGTCAGGCCCATGCCCATGCCAAACAGCACAGGCCACATGGTGGCTGCGGGCAGCGCGGTCTCCACCAGTCCGGCCAGCAGCAATACAAAACCGTAGTGCACCGCAAAACCCACGGCAACACCCAAAGCACTGGCCACCAGGCCGGCCAGCACAAACTCAAACGCATACGCGAGCGCAATGGTGCGCTGCGGCTGGCCCAGCACACGCAGCATGGCGCAGTCGTCCAGGTGTTTGGCGGCAAAACCGCGCGCCACAATCGCCACCGCCACAGCACTGAGCAAGGCGGCCAGCAGGGCCACCAGGTTCAGGAACTTCTCGGCGCGGTCCAGCGTCTGGCGCATCTCCGGGCTGCCCGATTCAAGCGACTCCAGCCGCACGCCGCGCACGCCGGATTGCTCAAAGGGCTTTTTGATTTCTTCGTTCGCCCACTTCACGTACTCACCCACCGCCTTGTCATCCCCCGCCACCGCAAAACGGTAGCTGGTGCGGCTGGCCGGCTGGATCAGGTTGGTGGCTTTGACGTCGGCCTGGTTGATCATGGCGCGCGGCGAAAAGCTGATGAAGCCGGCGCCACGGTCCGGCTCCTGCACGATGATGCGTGTGAGCCTGAAGCTGGCATCACCCATCAACAGGGTCTGGCCCAGCTTGAGGCCCAGTGCATCCAGCAGCGAGGCATCGACCCAGGCCGTGCCCGGCGCAGGAACTTCGCGCGTGTCAGCGCCGGTCGCGTCAGCACTGTCGGCGACTTTCATGCTGCCGCGCAAGGGGTAACCATCGGGTACCGCCTTGAAGGCCACCAGCTTGCTGGCGCCGCCATCGGCATCCGTCGCGCGGCCCATGGTTGGAAAACTCACGGTCGAGATGGCCTTGAGGCCCAGCGCCTGCGCCCTGGCGATAAAGGCCGCAGGCGTTTCGCCGTCGCTGCGTATCACCGCATCGCCGCCCAGCAACTGGCGCGCGTCGCGCTGCAGGCCGCCCTTGAGGCGGTCGGCAAAAAAACCAACCGCCGTCAGCGCTGCCACGGCCAGCGTGACCGCCACGATCAGCAAGCGCAATTCACCGGCGCGCAGGTCGCGCAACAGGGTGCGCCAGCCGAGTTTCAGGAAAAGTGGATTCATGGCGTGACCATAACGCAAAGTCCACGCCCTTGGCTGGCGGACGTTATTTTTCAGGGGCCGTATCAGCCTGCGTGGAAACCTTCATCCCCGTTTGCCCTGTTTGCGGCTGGGCCGGGGCTTCCGCCGGCAGCAAGGCGTCAAGCCGCTGCTCAAGCGCCTTGAGAATTGGACTGATGTTGGCACCCACCCTGATCTGGGGGTTCGAGAACCCGTCGTCCTTGCCGGCATCTATCTCGCGCTGCCTGATCAGCGGCACCGCGCGGGCAAAGGCCTTCTCGAACGAATGGGTTTTGCGCAGTTGCTCGTCAAACAGCGCCCGGCCAAAAAATGTGAGCTCCGACAGGCGGCCGCAGCCATAAGAGGTGTGCGTGGCGTCCGCCGCCGTCATGACCAGCGTGCTGTCATTGGCCAGCACATCCACCCAGCCGCCCGAGTAGCAGGCTGAAACGGCGATCACGCGGTTGCGGATGCCTGCCTTGTCCAGGGCCGCGCGCAGGTCGGCGGGGCTGAGCGGCTCGACCTGCAGCGGCCAGTGCGAGGCGGCGAGTTTGAAGTCGCTGGCGCCGTGGGATGTGAGGTAGACCACCAGGACATCGTTGTCGCGGTCCATGCGCTGGGCCAGCGCGGCTATGGCCCGCTGCAGGTTGGGCGTGGTCGCCCATGGATGGGTGGCCGTGCTGCTGCCGTGGTTCAACAAATGGATCACACGGCCACGGGCGTCAAAACGCTCCGCAAGCACCTGGCTGACCAGGGTGCTCTCGCGCATGAAAACGTCTTCAGAGGCATAAGGCGCAAACACCAGCGCGTAAACATCGGCCACACCGGGGCGCTCCGGTGCTATCGCCGCGAGGGTGCTTTGCAGCAGGGCCTGCTGGGTTTCAAAGGTTTGCTGGCTCAGGTGCAGGCGGGGCCTGTTCTCTGCGGCAGCATCGCGCTCGGCATAGTCCTCCTGCCAGGCGCGGTCGTTGAAATACCAGGCCGTCAGGCCGGTAGAGGCCACCAGGGCCAGCGCAAAAACCGCGCCGCGCCAGGTCGGGCCGGTAAATCGCACAACCAGCAAAATGGCGGCGCCCAAAGACCAGGCCGTGAACACCGCATAAAACACCCAGTACAACCAGGTCTGCGAAAACACCGCGCCCTTGATCCAGCCATGCGCGATGGCGCCTATCAAGCCCTGGTACATCAGGCTGTTGGGAAGCGAGGCGAGCACCCACAATACAAAACCGGCGCCGACACCGACCGGGCGCCCGGCGCCCTCTCCACCCGGCTGCGCGGGCCCTGTCGGAAAAGCCCACCACGCCAGGCCGATGAAAAGCCCGGCAACCCACCATGCCGATAGCCAGGCCTGGACATCCAGTCGCGCGGGCCCCGCAATGCCGAGCCGGAACAGCCCGACCTCAACAAACACAACCAGCGCGGTCAGGACCAGCGCCTGCAGCGGCGTGGGTGCGCAGCCGGCCACCCGGGGCCTTAAAAAGACGCCGGCGCGCAAGCCCTCGACCAACCATTTCTGCAGAGGAAGCCGGGCGGCTGGGGTTGTGGCATCTGCAGCCCGGGTCGCGGGCAGTGTTTCGGAGCCTATGGTGGTGTCGTTCATGGCGTCAGCATGGATGAAGACGAAGAAGGTGCCGGCGGCCTGGCGCCAGCAAGCTCGGGCTGCAGCTTGAGCCGCTGCGGATTGGCATAACAGACAAAACGTTTGTTGGTGGCACGGCCAATCGCGCACAGCCCCACGGTTTGCGCAACCTGGTGCCCCATCTGCGTGATGCCGCTTCGCGACACGACAATCGGCACGCCCATCTGGGCGGATTTGATGACCATCTCGCTGGTCAGGCGGCCGGTCGTATAAAACACCAGGCCCGGGTCGGTGGGGCAGGCGCCGAGCTTGGGCTCCCCTTCTTCACCAGCCGGGGCCGCGGAACCGGCTTTGCCGGGCCGCAGGCGCAGCGCCCCCTCGGGGGCATCCTTCGACAGGCTCAGGACGATCGGGGCAGGGAGCATGGGGGCCAGCTCCGCCGACAGGCCGCCCTTAGGCGGAGCAGCCCCCTCGGGGGGCAGCGAACCACACGCAGTGGGGAGCGTGGGGGCCACATCCTGCATCCACATCCAGCCGGCGATAGTGTCTATGGCGTTGTGGCGCCCCACGTCTTCCACAAACAGCAGCATGTCGGGCTCGGCGGATGTTGTGTCGAACAATGCACAGGCATGTACGGAACCCGCAGACTTATAGGTTGTTTCCTTGAGGCGAATGGTGTTGACCAGCGAATACAGCTGGGCTTGCGTGATGCCTGCATCGGCCGGCAGTTTGATCTCGTCGACTTCGTCCATCAGTCCGCCAAACACACTGCCCTGCCCGCAGCCCGTGGTGACTACACGTTTGGCGGTTTTTTCCTCGATGTTTTCAATGCCGCGACGGGTCTTGACGGCGGCGGCGCCCACCTCCCAGTCCACCGTGATGGATTCGATGTCACCCACCTCTTTGACCAGGCGCTGGTTGCGCAGATAACCCAGCACCAGCAACTCGGGATGCGCGCCCAGCGTCATGAGGGTGACCAGCTCACGCTTGTCTACATACACCGTGAGTGCACGTTCGGCGGGGATAGACACCGGGTGGTGCTCGCCGTATTCATTGACGGTGGCGATCTCGCAGGTTAGCGGCGCACGGGCTTGGGTCAAAAATGGCAGTGACATGTCCCAAGCCTATCGCAAAAAGCCTGTCCTGAGCAGATCGAAGGGGCCGGCACCTTGCGGAGCCGGCCTTGAATGGGAGGGGAAAATCTCAGGATTTGTTGGCCGGATTAACCGCAGCATCCGGCTGCTTGCCACTTGGCGGGCTTGCCGCCGTAGCTGCCGGTGAATGCGCACCAGCCGCCTCGGCAGGTTTGGCCGCTTCAGGCGGCGTATAGGCAAAGACTCCCGGATTGGCGCAGGCCGGCGTGGCCAGCGGCGGCTTGGCGTCCTTGCCCGCGGCCTTGGCGGTCTTGTAATAACTGGCGGCTACCTTGTCCTGCGACTGGCACAACTGGTAGGCGTCCACCTTGCCTGCCCAAGCCGCCTTGGCGGCGGCCTCTGCGGCCTTGGCCTTGGCCTCGTCGCTGAGCGGCGGGAGTTTGGCCAGGGCCAGCGCGGACACGCCCAGAAGCAAGCCCGTGAACAGGCCCTTGAACAGGCCGGAAGTCAGCAAATTTTTCATGGCATCCTCTTTTTTATACCTGCACGGTCTGGCTGGGCGGCGCGGGTTCGCTGCGCTGGGCCGGCACACGGCCTGCCTTCACGTCTTCATACCAATAAGCGTGGTGCTCCCTGGCCCAGGCCTCGTCCACATAACCGCTTCGCATGGCCTTGTAGGCCCCCTGCATGCCTATGGTGCCCAGGTAGATATGACCGAGGAACATGCACATCATGAGCACCGTGGCCACAGCATGCACCATGTGGGCGATTTGCATGGTGGCGCGTTCGTAGACCAGGCCCGGCAGCAGTTTGTCGAGCACAAAACCCGAGGACACCACCACAATCCCAAGGAAGAACACACCGCCCCAGAAGATCAGTTTTTCACCGGCGTTGAACCGGTTGGAAGCCGGCTCGGCGCCGCCGAGCAGGCCGCCACCCTTGAGCAGCCAGTTCACGTCACCCTTTTGCGGCCAGTTGTCGCGCAGGAAGGTGAAAAACACAATCACCAGCGACACGGCAAACAGCGGGCCGGCAAAGTTGTGCGCGGTTTTAAGCACATAGGTCAGCCAGCCAAACAGCGTGCTGCCCATGAAAGGCAGGAGGAAAAATTTTCCAAAGGCCATCACCAGGCCGGAAATCGCCAGGATGGAAAAGGCAATCGCATTCGACCAGTGCGCAGCGCGCTCAAACGGCGTGAAGCGTTCGATCTTGCGGCCCGTGTCTGCGCCGTGCGTTTTGATGCTGCCCTTGCTGAAGTAAAAAATCGCAATTGCCAGCAGGACAATCAGGAACAGCGAGCCGCCATAAGGAATGATCCAGTTGTTGCGCACCTGGCGCCAGGCCTCGCCGGCATTGGTCAGGCGCGAACCGGGGTATTGCACAAAAGGCTGGATCAGGTTGCCGGCTTCAGGCGCTTCGCTTTTGGGCAGGCTGGTGTAGCCGGTGACGCCCGCGCCCACATCACGCCACATGGGTGCGTTGTTGCCGGGCTGCACCCTGGCCCGCTCACCGTTGCTTTGTTTGGCGTAATTGGGGTCTGCGCTGGCGTCGGGTTTGACCTCAAAAATATTCTGGCTCTGGATACCGCCTGCGGCTGGGGAAGCAGGCGCAGCAGGCTGTTGCGTGACTGCGCCTGCTGCCGCCGGCGGACTTGCTGGCGCTTGCGCACGGGCCCAGCCGGTCAGCCCAATTGCTATCAAAAATATAGCTAGTCGCGCATTTTGCATATGGCCTCCGGCTACTATTTATCCGTATTCAGCTTGTTGTATTCGTTCTGGCTGTTTTGCATGCGCACCTTGAGGCCCTGCTCCCAGCTGTTTTTGTCGCCGGCTTTCCAGCCGGGCACCGAAAAGCCGTTGTTCGTGCCCATGTAAGCCGGGACATCGTTTTTGGTGCCGCTCAGGGTTTGCGGCTTTTCGCCGCAGGCAGACAGACCGGCAACAATCACCAGCGCAGGAATCAGAAGGTTCAGGCGTTTCATGATTTGGCTCCTGCAGGTGGCTGGCCCGCTTGCCGGGAGCCGTAGGCCGTCCCCCAGCCCCAGACCTCGGCGCCCTTGCCACGCTGCACCACGCGGTTGCGGAAAATATCCGCCACCACGTCGCCGTCACCGGCCAGCAGCGCCTTGGTCGAACACATCTCGGCGCAGGCCGGCAACTTGCCTTCGGCCAGCCGGTTGCGGCCGTATTTTTCAAACTCGGCCTGGCTGCCATTGACTTCGGGGCCGCCGGCGCAGAAGGTGCATTTGTCCATCTTGCCGCGCACGCCGAAAGTGCCTTGTGCCGGAAACTGCGGCGCGCCAAAAGGGCAGGCATACGAGCAGTAGCCGCAACCTATGCAGACATCCTTGTCATGCAGGACCACACCTTCGTCGGTACGGTAAAAACAGTTGACCGGGCAGACCGCCATGCAGGGCGCGTCGCTGCAATGCATGCAGGCGACCGAGATGGATTTTTCGCCGGGCACACCGTCGTTGAGCGTGACTACGCGGCGGCGGTTGACGCCCCATGGGACTTCGTTTTCATTTTTGCAGGCGGTGACGCAGCCATTGCATTCGATGCAGCGCTCGGCGTCACAGACAAATTTCATTCTTGCCATATTTTCTCCGTACGCAGCGCAGGGCCGCCCCAAGCAAGTACAGCCCCCTCGGGGGGCAGCGTATTACACAAAGTGAAAAGCGTGGGGGCCATGTTCCTACGCTTTCTCTAGATTACAGATGGTTGTCTTGGTTTCCTGCATCATCGTTACGCTGTCGTAGCCGTAAGTCGTCCCCGTATTGACGGCCTCACCACGCACCACGGGCGCCGCGCCGTTGGGGTAATAAGCCAGCATGTCGGCGCCTTGCCAGTGCCCGGAGAAATGGAAAGGCATCCACACGGTGTCGGCCCCCACACGTTCGGTCACCAGGGCCTGCACATTCAGGCGCGCGCCTGTCGGCGTGCTCAACCACACGCGCCCGCCGTTGCTGATGCCGCGCTCGGAGGCCGTCTTGGGATTGACCTCGACAAAGGCTTCCTGCTGCAACTCGGCCAGCCAGGGGTTGGAGCGGGTTTCCTCGCCGCCACCCTCGTATTCGACCAGCCGGCCCGAGGTCAGGATGAGCGGGTATTTGAGCTCCACCTTGTCGGCCACGTTTTTATCCTGCAAGGTTTTATACAGCGTGGGCAGGCGCCAGAAGGTTTTGATGTCGTTATGCGTTGGGTACTTGGCTACCAGGTCCGGACGGATGCCGTAAATCGGCTCGCGGTGCTGCGGAATCGCATCCGGAAAATTCCAGACCACGGCGCGTGCCTTGGCATTGCCAAAGGGGTGGCAGCCATGGTTTTTCATGATGATGCGAATCATGCCGCCCGACGAATCGGTCTTCCAGTTTTTACCTTCGGCCGCGGTTTTTTCGGCATCGGTCAGTTCATCCCACCAGCCCAGCTTTTTAACCAGCACATGATCAAACTCGGGGTAACCAGTGGTGATATCAGCCCCCTTGGAATAAGACCCGTCTTCGGCCAGCAGGTTGACGCCGTCTTTCTCCACGCCGAAGTTGGCGCGGAAATTGCCGCCACCGTCCATCACGTGTTTGGAGGTGTCATACAGGTTGGGTGAACCCGGGTGTTTCAGCTCCGGATTGCCCCAGCATGGCCACGGCAGGCCGAAATAATCCCCCGTCACGTCGTAACCGGTTTCCTTGTCCTTGCCGGGCTTGGCCCTGAGTGTTTTTACATCGAACAAATGCATGTTGCGCATGTGGGCCTTCAGGCGCTCCGGGCTTTGCCCTGTGTAGCCTATGGTCCACATACACTTGTTGATCTCGCGCAGGATGTCTTCGGGCACGGGCTCGTCCATGCCCTTGACCTTCTGCATCTTGTAGTTTTTCGACAGCTCCTTGGCAAAGCCGAATTTTTCAGCCAGCTGGTGCATGATCATGTGGTCACTGCGGCTTTCCCACAGAGGTTCAATCACTTTTTCGCGCCATTGCAGCGAGCGGTTCGACGCCGTCACGGAGCCGCTGGTTTCAAACTGGGTGGCAGCCGGCAGCAGGTAGACCGCGCGGTTAGCGTTGAGGTCTTCGGCCTTGCCTGGCATGGCAGCCATGGCCGCGGTGGCCGACGGATAAGGGTCTATCACCACCAGCAGGTCCAGCTTGTCCATTGCCCGCTTCATCTCCAGGCCGCGGGTCTGGGAGTTGGGCGCATGGCCCCAGAAGACGACAGCGCGCAGGTTGGAGTCCTGATCAATGAGTTCGTTTTTCTCCATCACGCCATCAATCCAGCGCGACACGGTGATGCCGGGCTTGCCCATCATGGCGGCCGAAGCGTAGCGGCCCTTGATCCAGTCGAAGTCCACACCCCAGGTCTTGGCAAAGTGCCTCCACGACCCTTCGGCCAGGCCGTAATAACCGGGCAGGGAGTCGGGATTGGGGCCAACGTCAGTCGCGCCCTGCACGTTGTCGTGGCCACGGAAGATGTTGGCGCCGCCACCCGACACACCCACGTTGCCCAGCGCCAGTTGCAGGATGCAGGAAGCGCGGACGATGGCATTGCCCGTGGTGTGCTGGGTCTGGCCCATGCACCAGACGATGGTGCTGGGGCGGTTCTGGCTCATCATGGTGGCCACCTTGAGCGTGGTGGCTTCGTCCACTCCGCAAGCTTCCAGCACCTTGTCCGGCGTCCACTTGGCCATCACATCGGCCTTGACCTTGTCCATGCCGTAGACACGGTCATTGATGTATTTGCTGTCTTCCCAACCGTTCTTGAAGATGTGGTACAGCACACCAAAGAGAAAAGGAATGTCGGAGCCGGAGCGAATGCGCACGTACTCGTCGGCCTTGGCCGCGGTGCGTGTGAAGCGCGGATCCACCACAATCATCTTGCAGCCGGTTTCCTTGGCGTGCAGCATATGCAGCATGCTGACCGGGTGTGCCTCTGCCGCGTTCGAGCCTATGTACAACGCACACTTGCTGTTTTGCATGTCGTTGTACGAATTGGTCATGGCGCCGTAGCCCCATGTGTTCGCCACGCCCGCGACCGTGGTCGAGTGGCAGATCCGCGCCTGGTGGTCGCAGTTGTTGCTTCCCCAGAAGCTCATCCACTTGCGCAGCAGGTAAGCCTGCTCGTTGTTGTGTTTGGACGAGCCGACCACGTAGACAGAATCCGGGCCGCTGGCCTTGCGCAACTCCAGCATTTTGGCGCTGATCTCGTTCAGCGCGGTATCCCAGCTGATGCGTTCGTATTTGCCGTTGACCAGCTTCATCGGGTAACGCAGGCGGAACTCCCCGTGGCCGTGTTCACGCAGCGCGGCGCCCTTGGCACAATGCGCACCCAGGTTGATGGGCGAGTCAAACACCGGCTCCTGGCGCACCCAGACGCCGTTCTCGACCACGGCGTCCACAGCGCAACCCACCGAGCAGTGGGAGCACACCGTGCGCCTGACTTCTATTTTTCCGCTGCCGTCACCCGTCGCCGGCGAGGCCGCCCCGGCTTTCTTGACCAGTGTCAATTGGGTGGCCGCCAGGCCTACACCGACACCCAGCCCGGAGCGCCGCAAAAATGCGCGGCGGTCCATGGTCGGCAGCGCGCTGGACAGGCCGCGCGACAGGCTTTGCACAAAGCGCGCAGAACCCGCACGGCGCGCCGGATCAGTATGGATACCCTGGGACTTTTTCGTGAGAAGCATGCAGTTCTCCGTGAGGATGAAAACGGGAGGCGTTCAGGTCAGATACGCGTGGTCTTGTAATAGCGCTTGACGTGTTCAGAGAGGCTGTAACCGCCGCCTTTTTCAGGCGCCGGTTTGGCATCCTCAAGGCTGGCCTCCTGCACGGGGGCACCCGTTATGCCCGGCAGGGCTGCCACCGCTGCTGCGGCTGCGCCCGTGGCGGCTGCACCGAAAAAGAAACCCCTGCGTGAGGGTTTTGGCTGGCTTTCCTGCATTGTTGTCTCCAAGGAAGCGTGGCTGGGACGGCTGCACCCTATGCAACTCTTTGCATACTGTACGCTGTTGACGCCTGTATCGCAATCACCCGTGGCTGGTCCGGCCCTGCGTCTAGGGAAAACGATAGGTGTGCTTATTGGATGGAGGGCATTACCGGGCGTTGATATGTCTCAAATTGAGCCACGCAGCCCGGGCACACCATCACGCCAGCATGTCAAAGCCCTGTGCCTCAACGCTCATAAAGGCTTGCGTAAAGGCGGCAAGTGCGCGATAAAACCGCGCCTTGGGGTGCTGCATCACGGCCTCGCACATCAGCGGCAGCCAGGGCTGCACATGGCGCGCAAAAAACTCGCGCTGGCGTGTCAGGTTGGCAATGGCGACGTCATCGCCGGCAATCAGGTAACGCATGACTTCGCACAGGTAGGCCACATGGTCTTCGGTCTCCGGCATGGCCTCATCGCGGGCAAGCCCCAGCGCGGCGATATCGGTACGCAAGGCCGCCAGCGGTTTTTCGTTGAGGAAACCGCTGAGGTAGTGGGAGCCAAAAAGGTAGACCTCGGGTTTGCCCACGCCGCCAAACAAGGCATCGTATTCACGCCCGACATCTGCCAGATCCAGTCCACGTGCAGCGGCCACCAGTTCGGCCCATGAGGTTTCAAGCAGTGCACCCGGCGCTGGCGCTTCAGTCACGGCCACCTTGAGGTTTTCATGAAGCCCGACCGACGGCGCGGCGTAATACAGTGCGGCCAGCAGGCCATAGACTTCCGCCCGCGCGGTTTCTTCGTCAAGTGTGGGCGTCAGGATTGGGGCTTGCATCATGTTTGGGGCGGGCCTAGCGAATGTCGGTGATCTTGAGTTCGTTGTCGGCGGAGTAGATGTCGATGACGCGGCAGTCTCCGCACATCTTCAGGCGGTCTGCGGCGGCGCCCTGGAACATTGCGTGGCCGGCCAGCTTGCCGAGCATGGACTCGATCGCCTTCAGTGTGCCAAACGGTTTGTTGCAGCGTATGCACTGGTAGGGCTGGGTTTCGTTGAGTACCCGTGCTTCCTTGCGCTGCGCCGTGAGCAGCAGGCGCGGCTGCAGGGTGATCGCGTCTTCCGGGCAGGTGGTGGCGCACAGGCCACATTGCACGCAGTTTTTTTCTATGAACTTGAGCTGCGGCCGCTCAGGGTTGTCCTGCAGCGCGGCGGCCGGACAGGCGCTCACGCAACTCAGGCAAAGTGTGCAGCTGTCGGCATTGACCAGCAGGCTGCCAAAGGGCGAACCGCCGGCCGGCAGTTCAATCGCTTCCGGCAAGGCGGCAGGTGCGTGGCTTATCAGGTGGTCCAGTGCCATGTCCAGCGTGCTGCGTTTTTCCTGCGCCACGGCAAACCGCGCCGCGCTTGCGGGCACCACGGGCCGGGCTTTTGCCAGCGCCTGCAGGCTGGCATCCAGGCTGCTCGCGTTTTGCGTCTGCACCAGGTGAAAGTGAACGCCCGCATACCCCAGGCCGTTCAGCAACGCCTGCGCCACACGCATCTGCCCGGCCAGGCCCTCAAGGTAAGCCGGCGCCTCTTCGTCCGTGACCAGCACCGCGACCTGCGCCGCGCCAAAGGCGATGGCGCTTAACCACAGGTCCAGCCCCACACTGGCCGTGTGCCACAAGGCCAGCGGAATCACATTGGCGGGAACACCCTGCATGTCCTTTTGCAAGCGGGCGGCACGGCCAAGGGCCTCCACCGCCTGCTGCCCGACCGTCTGGCTGTGCAGCAGCAGCGTTGCATGCGCACCGCCAGCTTTGGCATAAGTTGAAAGCAGTGTCTTGAGCCGCACACCCTGCTCGCTGGCACGCGGGTAGGCATAGGTGAGCGCACCCGTGGGGCATACCGTGGTGCAGGCGCCGCAGCCTACACACAGGTTGGGGTTGACGACGATCTGCTGGCGGCTTTTCTCGCTGCTGATGGCGCTGGCCGAACAGATGTCTATACAGGCATTGCAGCCGACGGTTTCGTTGCGGCTGTGGGCGCAGAGCTTTTGTTTGTAGGCAAAAAATTTGGGCTTTTCAAACTCGCCCACCATGTCGCGCAGCTTGACCACGGTAGCCAGCAGGCCGGGCGAAGCCAGGCCCGCCGAAACGTCCAGGGCAAAGTAGCCCTGAGGCGGCGCATGCAGTGCGATCAGTGGCTGGGCGCCCAGGTCCAGCACCAGGTCGAAGGCCTCTGTGACGGCCTGCGGCTCGCGGTTGAAGTCAATTGCACCTGCCACCTTGCAAACCGCCACGCAGTCGCGGTGCGATGTGCACTTGTTGTTGTCAACCTGGTAGCTCAGGTCAATCGCCCCTTCCGGGCAAACCGCCACGCAGGCATTGCAGCGGGTACACAGGTCGAGGTCAATCGGATTGTTTTTTGTCCACTTCGCCTCAAAAGCGCCCAGCCAGCCATTGAGGCTCAAATCACCACCGCCGATGACCGGGTATTGCCGCTCCTGCCGGGGGAAAGCGGCCTGCGCCGTGCTTGAGACACCCTGCGCAAAAATCGTTACGTCCAGTGCGTCGGCCAGCAGTGCCGCCATCTCCTCAGCCTTGTCCAGCGCCCCCACAATCAGCAGGCGGCCCGCGCTTTTGTAAGTGACGGTTGAAACGGGTTCGGCATCGGGCAAATGGGCCGCAGCCAGCAAGGCCGCGATCTTGGGCATGGCGCTGCCGGCGTCCTTGCTCCAGCCGCCGCTTTCACGGATATTGACAAAGCGGATGACTGAAGTGGCGCCTCCGGTCTGCTCGCCGACTTCGGCAAACAGGCGCTTTTCCTGGGTGCAGGCCACCACCACATCGTCGCCGGACTGTATGGCTTTCTGGAAAGCACCGGCCTCGCGGCGGCACAACGCGGAATGCAGGCTCAGGTTTTCATTGAGGGCCGCGCCCAGCGCCTTGGGCTGGAGCGGCATGGTCTGGTTGCAGTCGCAAATCAGTGTCGGCATGGTCTTCTTGGCTGGCGCCGGAGCCAGGCAATGACTCGGGTTGGCTGGAATTTTCGGAACTGACGAGGTCCGGATGCGCTATGTCCGGGTTTTCATAGGACTGTGCCACGGTTTGGCCTGTGGGGTTATTCACGCTTTCCCGTGGAAGCGCGGCAGCCGCATTTTTTTCCGCATCGTCCTCATCATCAAAAAGCTTCAGCGCCTTCGCACTGACCATCTGCCTCAACATGGCTTGCGGTATAGGTTCGGACCTGGAGTAGTCGTCGATGTAGATATCCAGGCCATCCATCACATTGAAGTGCGGGTCGGAAAACAGCTTTTTCATCGCTGCGTTGCGCACATTGGCATCAACGCCTTTGGCCATGAAAGGTTTGAAGTCGGAATCCCTGGTCAGCAGCTTCACGTCTTCAAGGGACAGGGCTGGCGGCTCCGGCGCGGTGAGGGGCGGTGCCTCCACTGTTGCAGGATAGACCGGTGGGGCTGCGACGGCGGCGGTTGCCGGCACGGCAGCAGCGGGCGAACTGGCCACCCGTTCATCCAGCGGCTTGCCCTGCAGGGCGTCGTTCTTGCGGCGCGCCCAGCGGCCCAAAAATCCCTTGTCCCTGTTTTCCTCAGCCATGGCCGGGCCCGCCAGACGGTTTGCCAGTGCTGACCCGCGCGGGATTTCCAAAACGGTCCTGCAGGGATTTAAAACTTTGCGGACGCTGGCGGCGCTTGGCCTCCAGCACATGGTGCCTGTCCACAAACTCCTGCAGCCACTGCAGCACATCAGGCGGCGCGCGCACCTGCTCCACGGTTTCCTGAGCGTCCAGCCAGCGCCCGGCGTCGTGGTAACTCAGGGTCACGATTTGCGGCACGGCTATAGGCTCGCCGGCAAGCGCAGCCTCTTCCTCCATGCGCCAGACCACCCAGAAGCAGGGCTGCGGCGTCGTGACATTCAGGTAGTAACCTTCGGCATCGCCCAGGGACAGCTCAACATTGAAGCCTGGATGCAGCCAGCGTTCCTCCGTGTCGTCCTTGAACAGCAGGCGCGGCTCATGGCCGAACCCTTCCTCATTCGGCACCACATCGGCCAGCACCCAGCGCCAGGGCTGCCAGGGGTTGTTGATGTGTTCACGGCGCATGATGACCGCCGCAGACAGGCAGGGACGGCGGACGGTCTCATCCGTATCGGGGGACTGCATCAGGAAGTCGGGCATGTCCGCAGTGTACGGCGGTCTTTATGCCCAGGCTCTCCATGGTTTCTCGTACGGCTTTTTCAGCCGTCTATCCCTGGATCATCTCCAAGGGGTTTGTGCCATACCCCGGCAGTGCCGCCGGCTGGCCGCCACGCCGTATCGCCACCGCGCAATACTTGAACTCGGGGATCTTGCCGAACGGGTCCAGCGCGGCATTGGTCATCAGGTTGGCGGCCGCCTCGTAATAGGCAAACGGGATAAATACCGCGCCCTGCGGCGTGCCGTCATCACGCCGCACATGAATCGCCACACTGCCGCGACGCGACTGCACCGTGACGACATCACCCGCCGCAAGGCCAAAGGCGGCCAGGTCCGCACCGCACATGGAGGCCGTGGCCATCGGTTCAATCGCGTCCAGCACTGCCGCACGGCGTGTCATGCTGCCGGTATGCCAGTGCTCCAGCTGGCGCCCCGTGATGAGCACAAACGGGTAGTCGGCATCGGGCCGCTCGTTGGCGGGAATGATGTCGGCAGGCACCAGGTTCACACGCCCATTGGGCGTATCAAAACGGTCGATAAAAACGGTGGGGGCACCCGGGTCGTCGGCACCCAGGCAAGGGTAGGTGACGCTGGATTCGCGTTCCAGCCGCTCCCAGGTGATGCCGGATATCACCGCATGCATGGCCTGACGCATTTCCTCGTAGACCGCCGCCACGCCGGCATGCTCGCCTTCGTAATTCCAATCCAGTCCCATACGTTTGGCCAGTTGCTGGATGATCCACAAGTCCGGCTTTGCGTCGCCGGGGGCCTGAACCGCCTGCTTGCCCATCTGCACCATGCGATCGGTATTGCTGACGGTGCCGGTTTTCTCCGGCCAGGCCGTTGCCGGCAACACCACATCGGCGAGCCAGGCGGTTTCGGTCATGAAGATGTCCTGCACCACCAGGTGCGACAGGCTGGCCAGCGCATGGCGTGCGTGGTTCAGGTCGGGGTCGCTCATGGCGGGGTTCTCGCCCATCACATACATGCCGCGAATCTTGTGCGGGTCGCTGTCGGGTGCCAGTGCCTTGTGCATGATTTCAACCACGGTGTAACCAGGTTTGTCATCCAGCGGCGTTTTCCAGAAATCCTCGAACCAGGCGTGCACGCCCTTGTTGTCCACACGCTGGTAGTTGGGAAACATCATGGGAATCAAGCCCGCATCGCTGGCGCCCTGCACATTGTTCTGGCCGCGCAGCGGGTGCAGGCCGGAGCCGGGTTTGCCGATTTGCCCGGTGACCGTGCTCAATGCAATCAGGCAGCGCGCGTTGTCGGTGCCGTGCACATGCTGGCTGATGCCCATGCCCCAGAGGATCATCGCGCCTTTGGCCTTAGCGAATTCACGCGCCACTTCGCGCAGCGTTTCTGCCGGGATGCCGCAGATGGGCGCCATCGCCTCGGGGCTGTAGGCCTTGACGTTTTCACGCAGTGCCTCAAAGTTGCTGGCGCGCTCGCGGATGAACTCGCGGTCCGTCAGGTCCTCCTCTATCACTGTATGGATCAGCGCATTGAGCATGGCCACATCGGTGTCTGCCTTGAACTGCAGGGTGCGCCAGGCGTGTTTGCCGATGTCGGTAATACGCGGGTCGGCCAGCACGATTTTTGCGCCGCGTTTGGCGGCGTTTTTCATCCACGTCGCAGCCACCGGGTGGTTGGCCGTGGGATTGGAGCCGATGACAAATATAAGGCCTGCATGCTCAACGTCATTGACCTGGTTGCTCACGGCACCAGAGCCCACGCCTTCGAGCAATGCGGCCACGCTGGACGCGTGGCACAAACGTGTGCAGTGGTCCACGTTGTTGGAGCCAAAACCGGTGCGCACCAGTTTCTGGAACAGGTAGGCTTCTTCATTGCTGCCCTTGGCCGAACCGAAACCGGCCAGTGCTTTTTTGCCATGGGTGTCGCGCAGGCCCCTGAGTGTGTCACCGCTCAGCGCCAGCGCCTCTTCCCACGAGGCTTCACGGAAAACCTCTGACCAGTCTGCCGTGTTGCGGTTGAGTTTTTCAAGCGCGGCAGGGTCCTTGCCGACACCTTCTTTCCGGATCAGCGGTTTTGTCAAACGCTGCGGGCTGTGCGCGTAATCAAAACCAAAACGCCCCTTGACGCACAGGCGGTTGTGGTTGGCCGGGCCGTCGCGTCCGTCAACGCTGAGGATCACGTTGTCTTTGACGTTGTAGGTGATCAGGCAACCGACACCGCAAAAGGGGCACACCGAATCCACCTTTTTATCGACCAGCTGCGAGCCGATCTGCGTTTTGGGCATCAGGGCGCCGGTCGGGCAGGCCTGCACACATTCACCGCAGGCGACGCAGGTGCTGTCGCCCATGGGGTCGTTCAGGTCAAACACGATCTCGCTGTGCGAGCCACGCATGGCATAACCGATCACATCGTTGACCTGTTCTTCACGGCAGGCACGCACGCAGCGCTTGCACTGGATGCAGGCATCGAGGTTGACGGCCATGGCGGGGTGCGAGACATCGGCCTTCGGCTGTTCACGGCGCAGGGCTTTCAGCTCGGGTCGCACCTCAACATGCATGCGCGCAGCCCAGTCGCTGAGTTCACCGTGCTGCAGTGATTCGTCTTTCTCGTCCCATTTGTAGCCCGTGTCCGGCATGTCGGACAGCAGCATTTCCAGCACCATCTTCTGGCTTTTCAGGGCGCGTTCGCTGTTGGCCTGCACTTCCATGCCGGCCGTTGCATTGCGGCAGCAGCTGGGCGCCAGCGTGCGTTCGCCCTTGACCTCGACCACACAGGCACGGCAGTTACCGTCGGGGCGGTAACCGTCCTTGTAGCAAAGGTGGGGAATGTCCACACCATGTCTTTTCGCTGCCTTGAAAATGGTCTCGCCTTCGTAGGCGTGGACGGTTTTTCCGTCGAGCGTGAATTCGACGGTCTGAGGCAGCACTTCGATCAGTTTGGCGGGTGCGTTCATGGGGCCTCTCCATTGATTCGATGCTCGGTTCCCACGGATTCACCGGGCAAGGGCAATGTGCCCAGGTACTGCGGCTCGCCAACTTCCGCCGCAAAATATTTCTGGATGCTGCGAATGGGGTTGGGCGCGGCTTGCCCGAGGCCGCAGATGGATGCATCGCCCATGACCTGCGCCAGGTCTTCCAGCGTCTGCGCGTCCCAGGCCGGTGCCTGCATCAGCTTTGCTGCCTTGGCCGTACCAACGCGGCAGGGCGTACACTGGCCGCAGCTCTCGTGTTCGAAGAAACGCATGATGTTCAAGGCAGCATCGCGGGCCCGGTCCTTCTCACCAAGCACCATGACCGCCGCCGAGCCGATAAAACAGCCATGGGGCTGCAAGGTATCGAAATCAAGCGGGATATTGTTCATGCTGGCCGGCAAAATGCCGCCCGATGCACCGCCCGGCAGGTAGGCGTAAAGCTTGTGGCCCTCCGCCATGCCGCCGCAATACTCGTCAATCAGTTCCTGCACCGTGATGCCGGCCGGCGCCAGCTTGACGCCGGGTTGCTTCACGCGCCCGCTGACGCTGAAGCTGCGCAGGCCCTTGCGGCCGTTGCGGCCAAAACCGGCAAACCACTGAGGGCCTTTTTCCACAATGTCGCGCACCCAGTAAAGGGTTTCGAAGTTGTGCTCCAGCGTGGGCCGGCCAAACAAACCAACCTCGGCGATATACGGCGGACGCATGCGCGGTTCGCCGCGTTTGCCTTCAATACTCTCGATCATGGCCGACTCTTCGCCGCAAATGTAGGCGCCGGCACCGCGCCGCAGCTCAATCAATGGCAACTCGCAAGGTGGGTCGGCCTGCAGGCGAGCCAGCTCCTTTTGCAGGACGGCGCGGCAGTCGTGGTATTCGTCACGCAGGTAGATATAGCAGGCCTCCACACCCACCACCTGCGCGGCCACCAGCAGGCCTTCGAGGAAACGGTGCGGGTCGCGCTCCAGGTAAGTGCGGTCTTTAAAGGTGCCAGGTTCGCCCTCGTCGATGTTGACGGCCATCACGCGGGGGGCGGGCTGTGCGCGCACGATGCGCCACTTGCGCCCTGCCGGAAAACCCGCGCCACCCAGGCCGCGCAGGCCCGAATCTTCCATCGCCTTGATGACGTTCTCGGCCTCTTCCTCGCCATTGACAAGCGCTGCCGCCAGCGCATAACCGCCATGGCTGCGGTAGGTCGCGTAGTCGGAATAAGCCGGCACGTCGCCGCTGGTTTCAACCGGCAATGATTTCTCCGCGTAATCGGACACTACAAAATTGATAGCTGGTTGCGCAGGCATTACGGAGGCCACAGGCCATTTTTGTTCATGAATGGCGGTTTTTACGGCCTCCGGCGTGGCAAAAGGCACGGCCCGCTGGTCTACGGCAACCGCCGGCGCCTGCTCGCAACGGCCTATGCAGGGTGCGGCAATCACACGCACATCGGTGCTGCCCAGCAGCGCAGGCAGGCGCGTCAGCAGATCCCGCGCTCCGGCCAGCTCGCAGGCCAGGCCATCACACACGCGCACCGTCAGCCCGGGTGCCCGTTCATCGCCACGGACAACTTCAAAGTGGTGATAGAACGTGGCGACTTCATAGACCTCCGCCATCGGAATGTTCATCTCCTTTGCCAGCGCCACCAGGTGGCGGTCGTGCAGGCAGCGGTAAGCATCATTGAGTTTGTGCAGATGCTCGATCAGCAGGTCGCGCCTGTGCCCGGCTACTGGCTTCAAGCCAATCAGCGCGCGGACCTCGTCCATCGACACGTCGTCGGCCTGCCGGCCCTTGAGTTTGCTTTTGCGGCGAATGCGTTCGCGCATGTCGTCCGGCGTGGCGAGAACCACCGCCTTGACGCTGGATTCAAATAGCTGAGCCTTGGGGTTCATGGTGGCTGGGCCGTGGCCGCGTGCTTGCGGGAGCGCGCGGGCAGACTGGCTTAAAAAAAGTTGGGGCCTGGGGCCTGCGTCTACACACAGGCCTGCTTGTTAGCATCGGACCGATTGGCAGAAGTGTCAATCACCAGCCGGCCCGGGTCAAATTGAATCTGGACATGTCATGATTCAAAAACTAAATGCTGAATGTGGCCCCCACGGTTGCTCACTGCGTGTAGCGCCCTGCCCCCCGAGGGGGCCGCTGCGCCTGCGGCCCGGCTGAGCCGGTTCCGCGGCCCCTGCTTGAACAAAACAGCCCCGAAAACTCGCTACGCGCTGAGCAGCCCGCTATGGGCAGCGGCGTGGCGCAACCAGGCCGCGTCCTGCGCCATGGTCATGGCAGCATCCAGCGTACGTGAAGTGCGGTCGCCGCCCTGGATCATGAACCCGATCGCCGTGCGCACTTCGGGGCTGACCAGTGGCAGCGCTTCCAGTTCGCGGTAGCCGCGCACAGCGCCTATCAGTGCGCCCGGCAGGACGCTGCACACCTCACCGACCGCCACGCTCAAGGCCAGCGTGAGTATGGAGTTGGTTTCTATGGCCGGCTTGACCACCGCTGCGCCGGCCTCGGCAAAGGCAGCATCCACAATGCTGCGGTTGTGCATCTCGCGTGTCAGCAGGCACAGGGGCAATTTGGCGGCTTCCGCCCAGGTGATTTTGGGGCCTATCTGCATGTACTCGGAATGCGCCTGGCCCGCCTTGCGCACCAGGAAGTAATGCTCGGTGTACTGCGGCACATGGCGCAGGCGCGGGCCATGCCGCTCCAGCCGGTCGGTGTAGCCGAGCCCCATGTCCAGCGCCAGGCTTTCCAGGCCGTTTTCGAGTTCGGACGAACTCAGGGAACGCACAATGGGCGAAATGCCCGGGTGGCGCGCCTGCAGCATCGCCGAAAACCGCGCCGCCACCGGCATGGCCGTCGGCACGGCACCAATCGTCAGGCTGCCCTGCGGCTTGCCCGCCACGCTGTTGAGCTCCTGCTGCAGCAGCTCGCGCTCATGCAGCATGCGCTGCGCGCTGGCCAGCACGCGCGCCCCTTCCGCCGTAAAACCCGCAAAAGCCCGGCCGCGCTTGACGATGGCGGTGCCGAACTCCTCCTCCAGCGCACGCAAGGCATTGGACAGCGCCGGTTGCGTGATGTGGCAGGCCTGCGCCGCACGGCCGAAGTGCTTGTGTTCGTCAAGCGCGGCCAGGTAACGCAGGGATGCCAGCAGGTTCATGGGCTGCGGCTGTTCAGGTGTTTTTGCTGATAGTGATGGTCGGGAATTTGGCCGAGAAGTCCTTGGCCTTGGCCGCCACCGTGATCGCCATCTTGCGGGCCACGGCCTTGTAGATGGCCGCCACCTCGCCATCCGGGTCTGCCACCACCGTGGGCCTGCCGTTGTCGGCCTGCAGGCGGATGTTGATGTCCAGCGGCAGTGCGCCCAAATAATCCATCTTGTAGTCGGCCGCCATCTTCTTGCCGCCGTCTTCGCCAAAGATGTGTTCGGTGTGGCCGCAGTTGGAACACACATGAACCGCCATGTTCTCGACGATGCCCAGGATAGGCACGCCGACTTTTTCAAACATCTTGATGCCTTTTTTGGCATCCAGCAACGCGATGTCCTGCGGCGTGGTGACAATCACCGCGCCCGTCATGGGCACACGCTGGCTCAGGGTGAGCTGGATGTCGCCGGTGCCGGGCGGCATGTCGACGATCAGGTAGTCCAGGTCTTTCCAGTTGGTCTGGCGCAGCAACTGCTCCAGCGCCTGGGTGGCCATGGGGCCGCGCCAGATCATGGCTTCGTCCTGCGCGACCAGGAAACCTATGGACATGACCTGCAAGCCGTAGTTTTCCATGGGCTCCATGTTCTTGCCGTCCACGCTCTCGGGCCGGCCTTCGATGCCCATCATCATGGGCTGGCTGGGGCCGTAGATATCGGCATCCAGCAGGCCCACGCTGGCGCCCTCGGTCGCCAGGGCCAGCGCCAGGTTGACGGCCGTGGTGCTTTTGCCGACACCGCCCTTGCCCGAGGCCACGGCAATGATGTTCTTGACATTCGGCAACAACTGCACGCCACGCTGCACGCTGTGGCTGGCGATCCTGACGCTGAGGTTGACCGAGACGTTGTCCACGCCGGCCACGCTTTTGGCGGCCGCAATCAGGCTTTTGCGAAAAGCCGCAAACTGGCTTTTGGCGGGGTAGCCCAGCTCCACATCGAAAGACACGTCTGCGCCTGTGATCTGCAGGTTCTTGAGCGCCTTGCTGCTGACGAAATCCTTGCCGGTATTGGGGTCCAGCACGGTTTGCAAGGCGGTCAAAACTGCCTGTTGGTCTAAAGCCATCTGAAAAATCTCCGGGTGAATCTGGGGTGGCAGGCCGGCGGAATGCGCCCGGCGCGCCTGCTGCGGGGGTTGGTATGAAGTCTAACGCCGCAGGAGCGGGCCGTGGGGTCATGGGGGATTAGGGACGGTTCCGCCTGCCGCACACCTTAAAATTGCGGGTTAGCCCTCCAAAGCCCAAAGAAGCCCCTTATGTCCCAGCGTCGCCTGTTTGTCACCACCGCCCTGCCTTATGCCAATGGGAAATTCCATATTGGCCACATCATGGAATACATCCAGGCCGACATCTGGGTGCGTTTCCAGCGCATGCAGGGCAATGAGGTGAACTTTGTGGGCGCAGATGACGCCCATGGCGCGCCCATCATGATTGCCGCCGAAAAGGCCGGCAAGACACCGCAGCAGTTCGTCGCCGACATCGCCGCCGGCCGCAAACAGTACCTCGACGGCTTCCACATCGCCTTCGACAACTGGAGCAACACCGACAGCCCTGAAAACCACGAGCTGTCGCGCCAGATCTACCGCGACCTCAAGGCCGCGGGTTTCATCGAGACGCGCACCGTCGAGCAGTTCTTCGACCCCGAGAAGAACATGTTCCTGCCCGACCGCTTCATCAAGGGCGAATGCCCGCGCTGCCATGCCAAGGACCAGTACGGCGACAACTGCGAAGTCTGCAGCTCGGTCTACGCGCCCACCGACCTGATCAACCCGTTCTCGGCCCTGTCGGGCGCCAAGCCCGTGCTCAAAAGCTCCGAGCATTTCTTCTTCAAGCTGTCGGACCCGCGCTGCGTGGAGTTCCTGACCGAGTGGACGCAGGACGGCGTGCATGTGCAGCCCGAAGTTGCAGCCAAGATCAAGGAATGGTTTGGCGTGCGCACCAACCCCGACGGCACAACCAGCGAAGGCCTGGGCGACTGGGACATCTCGCGCGATGCGCCCTACTTCGGCATCGAGATCCCCGACGCCCCGGGCAAGTACTTCTATGTCTGGCTGGATGCGCCCGTGGGCTACCTGGCTTCGCTCAAGGAACTGCTGACCCGCCGCGGCGAGGACTACGACGCCTACATGGCCGATCCCGGCCTGGAGCAGTACCACTTCATCGGCAAGGACATCATCACCTTCCACACCCTGTTCTGGCCCGCCATGCTCAAGTTCAGCGGACGCAAGACGCCGACCAGGATCTGCGTGCACGGCTTCCTCACGGTGAACAACGGCGAAAAAATGAGCAAAAGCCGCGGCACCGGCCTGGACCCGCTCAAGTACCTGAACCTGGGCATGAACCCGGAATGGCTGCGTTATTACCTGGCCGCCAAGCTCAATGCGCGCAACGAAGACCTCGACTTCAACGCCGACGACTTCATGGCCCGCGTCAACAGCGATCTGGTCGGCAAGTTCATCAACATCGCCAGCCGGGCTGCAGGTTTTATCGCCAAACGTTTTGCAGGCAAACTGGGCGAGGTATCCTCCGACGGCACGGCCTTGCTGGAAGTTTTGCGCGCGCAGAAAGACAACATCCAGGCTTTGTATGAAAGCCGCGAATACGCCAAGGCCCAGCGCGAGGTCATGCTGCTGGCCGACCATGTCAATGCTTATGTGGACCAGAACAAGCCCTGGGAACTGGCGAAAAAAGAAGGCATGGAAGCCCGCCTGCACGACGTGTGCACGGTGTGTATCGAAGCCTTCCGCCTGCTGTCGCTGTACCTCAAGCCGGTGCTGCCCGCGCTGGCCGCGCAGGTGGAGGATTTCCTGAAAATCAGCCCGCTGACTTTTGCGGATGCCAGCGCCAGCCTGGGCCAGGGCCATCTGATCGGCGACTACAAACATTTGATGCAGCGTGTGGACCCCAAGCAGCTTGAAGCATTGTTTGAGCCTCCAGCCCAGGCAGAACCTGCGCAGCCAGCTATAGATTCAGTAGCAACCGTACCCGGCGGCAAGGACATTGCGCCCACCATCACCATAGACGACTTCGCCAAAATCGATTTGCGCATTGCAAAGATCGTCAACTGCGAAGCCGTGGAAGGCTCGACCAAACTGCTGCGCCTGACCCTGGACGCCGGCGAAGGCCGCATGCGTAATGTCTTCAGCGGCATTGCCTCGGTTTACAAACCGGAAGACCTGATCGGCAAACACACGGTCATGGTCGCCAACCTGGCACCGCGCAAGATGAAGTTCGGCATCAGCGAAGGCATGGTGCTGGCCGCCAGCCACGCCGACGAAAAAGCGCATCCCGGCATCTATGTGCTGGAACCCTTGCCAGGCGCCACGCCAGGCATGCGCATCCACTGAGCTGACTGCAGCATCCAAAAAGCGGAGGCCCGTCAAGAGCCTCCGCTTTTTTCTGCCCAGCCAACAACCGGTTCAGACGCCTGTGCCCTCACCTGGGGCTGCCAAGCACATGGCCGTTCACCGTGAGGCCATACATCGAGTCATCGCTGTCGTGGTATTTCTTGCGCGTGGCCGCTACAGACACGGCAAAGCGCGGATCCTGCGGGCGCTCGTGGCTGTTCATGAACATGGCCACATCCCAGGCGTCCTGCTCGCTCAGGCTGCCGCCCAGGCCCAGTGGCATGTTCGCCTGTATGAAACCGGCGGCATTGCCCATCTGGTGCATGCCCGCGCCCCAGTTGTAGGACTTTGGCCCCCACAGCGGCGGAAAAACCTGCTTGTCAGCTGACCGTTGCCCCTGGCCGTCCACACCATGGCACAGCGCGCAGTTCTGGGCATAGACCTTCTCGCCACGCGCATAGTCGGCCGGCTGCGCCGGTTTTTGGAGCTTTTTGTACCCGCTGCCCGGAACCGGCGTGCCTACGGGCGCACCCTTGGCCAGCCAGAACGCATAAGTCTGCAGCGCCGTGATGACTTCATCATCAGCCGCGGGGGCCTTGCCGTTCATGCTGTATTCAAAGCAGCCCTGAATGCGCGAGGCCAGCGTATCCACCTGGCCGGTTTTGGCCCGGTAGGCCGGGTAGTGGATAAAGGAAGCCCACAAGGGTGCGGAGTTGGGCTTGCGCCCGGCATCCAGGTGACAGTTGACGCAGTTCAGGTTGTTGCCGACAAAACGGCCGGCATATTTGCTGGTCTCCATAAAAATCTGCTCACCGCGGCGCACCACATCACCGTACTGGCCTTCGGGCATGGCGTCTTCGGGCGGCGGTGCAAATGCAATTGTGGTGACCGTGGCAGCAGGTGCGGCGGCTTTCTGCGCCTGGGCAGAATCAGGCGCGGCAGGCGCGGCAGGCGCGGCTGTGCCCGTGGTGGGCGCAACGTTTGCCGGTGCGGAGGCGGACGGACTCCGCGCAAACTTTTCCGGCTGCCTGCTCATGCGGTTAAAAGCCAGGTTACCGCCAACCAGCAACACCAGCAGCAATACCAGCAGTACGGCAGCAAAAATCGTCAGGCCATTGACCCGCAGCCCTGACGGGGTGGTGCGCAGAATGGATTTTTCACTCATGGCTGACCTTTCTTCGTCCCGGTTTGGGCAACTGCAACCGGCCCCGCTGATGGGGCGAGTGCGGCATAGTAGGCAGCGACCGCGCTGATGTCGGGATCAGACAGTTTTTTGGCCACGCTAACCATCAGGGCCATGGGGCCGGGCGGCCGTGTGCCGGCCTTCCAGGCCTGCAACTGCGCCGTGATGTAAGCCGCAGGCAGACCGGCCAGGGGCGGGAAGGTGGTCCCCACACCGCTGCCACCCGGGCCATGGCATTGCGCGCAGGCCGGAAGCTGGTCCTTGCCGCGCCCCCTTGTCGCCAGCCAGGCGCCTGCGTCGGCAGGCTTGGCCGAGGCCATGTCGGACACGCTCATGGGCGCCGGCAAACGGCTGTAATAAGCGGCCACTGCCAGTCGCTGCTCCGGCGTGAGTTTTTCCGCCATCGGCTGCATCACGGGATTTTTGCGGCTGCCATTGCCAAAAGCCTCAAGCTGGGCCTGCAAATACGCCTCCCCGGTGCCGGCCAGACGGGGGAAGGCCGCATTGCCCTCGCCTTTGGCCCCGTGGCAGCTGGCACAGGCCGCCACGCCCTGGGCCGTGCCCTGCGCGGCTATCTGTTTGCCCGCCTCCTGCGAAGCGGATTGCGCCACGGCAACACCTGCGAAAGGCAGGCTCAGCAACACCGGCAGGATGGCCCGCCAGGCGCTCTGGCGCCGGCTCAGGGGCTGATGGAGGGAGTTTTGATTCACGTGAGGCCTTTCCAAATGCATCCCTGGCCAGGGAACCCGGCCCATACGGGTGGGCATCGAACGGGGCTCCGGAATAGCCGCATTTTCGCGCTGCGGTGTATCCGGCCGCTGTAGGACAGCCGCTGAAATCACGCAATATGTCCCAATCCCCAGGCCACACCTGCAACAAAACCCCGGGCCTCGCTCAATCACAGGAAAACCACGTGCCAAAGCGCATAGACTGGACACCCCGCCCCGCAGCGTACCGTCATCACCCATGCACCTGCCCGACTACCTTGCTCCCTTTCGGCCCCGCCTGCTGTCCGCCATGGCGGGCTACACCCGGGAGCGTTTTGCCAGGGACGCAGGCGCCGGATTGACCGTCGGCATCGTGGCCCTGCCGCTGGCCATGGCCTTTGCGATTGCATCCGGGCTCAAGCCCGAAGCCGGCATCTGGACAGCCATCATCGCCGGTGCGCTGATTGCATTGCTGGGCGGCTCCGCGGTGCAGATTGGCGGCCCCGCCGGCGCTTTTATCGTCATCGTCTACGGCATCCTGGAGCGCTACGGCCTGGCCAACCTGCTGATCTCGACCGCCTGCGCCGGGGTGCTGCTGTTTTTGCTGGGCTTCTTCAGGCTGGGCACGCTCGTGCGTTATGTGCCGGTCAGCATCGTGGTGGGTTTTACCAACGGCATTGCGGTGCTGATCGTGCTGTCGCAAATCAAGGACCTGCTGGGCCTGCAAATACCCAAAATGCCGGCTGATTTTTTCTCACAGATACACGCGATCAGCATTCATCTGGACCGCGTCAACCTTTACGCGCTGGGCATCGGGCTGGCCTGCCTGCTGGGCCTGTTTGCCTGGCCCCGGCTGTTTGACACACGCCAGCGTGAAGCCGGCGGCTTTACGGCGAGGCTGCTCAAGCTGGTGCAAGCGGTCGAGGGCGTGCCGCTCAAGCGCGCCACGCGCATGGCCTCGCGCATGCCGGGGCCGATTGTGGCACTGGTCACGCTCACCGCATTTGCATATTTCCTGAAGCTGCCGCTTGAAACCATAGGCACGCGTTTTGGCGGCATTCCGCGGGCACTGCCGGTGTTTGCATTGCCCGATTTTTCATGGGAGACCGTGCGCCTGCTGCTGGCCCCGACCATCACGATCGCACTGCTGGGCGCCGTGGAGTCCCTGCTGTGCGCCCGCGTGGCCGACCAGGTGTCGGGGCTGCCGCGGCACGACCCGAACCAGGAACTGATGGCGCAGGGCGTGGCCAATTTTGTGGTGCCGTTTTTCGGCGGCATGCCGGCCACCGGCACGATTGCCCGCACGGTGACCAATGTGCGCTCGGGCGCCACCTCACCGGTCTCGGGCCTGGTGCACTCGATCACGCTGGTCGTGGTGGTGCTGGCGGCCGCGCCGCTGGCCGTGCATGTGCCGCTGGCGGTTCTCGCGGGCATATTGCTTTATGTGGCGTGGAACATGGGCGAATGGCGCGAGTTTGCGCGTTTGCGTCAGGCCAGCAGCCACTACCGCCTGATCATGCTGGGCACGTTTTTGCTTACGGTAATTTTTGACCTGACGGTTGCGCTGCAGGTCGGGCTGATCCTGGCCTGCGTGCTGTTTGTGCGGCGCATGAGCACCCTGTTCCAGGTTGTCGAGGTGTCGCGCACACCCGAGTCGGCGAGTTTCCAGCTGTACGGTTCGCTGTTTTTTGGCGCCGTGGCCAAGCTGGACCCGATTTTAAGCGCCGTGGAAAGCGCCCCGCAAGGCCTGGTGGTGCGTCTGGACCTGCAGTCGCTGCAGTCGCTGGACACCTCCGGCCTGGACGTGCTGGAACAACTGCGCAAGGCCATTGTGCTGCGCGGCGGCCGGCTGGTGCTGGCGGGCCTGAATGCCCAGCCCAGAACCGCGATGGAGCGCAGCGGCTTTCTCGAAAAAGTCGAATCGCTATAAAAAGCATAGCTGGTGGCGCGCATATCCAGCCGGCCACAGCCACTTTTCGTTAAAAAAACGGTCAACCGCCCTTTGGATTGGCGATTTCTTCCTCAACCGAGGCGGTGCCGGCCACCTTCATATCCTGGTCAAACACCACGGTAAAAACCATCGCGGTGCTGGGCGGGTTCAGGTAACGCCAGTCGTAGTGCGTCTGCTGTTTCGCTGCATAAGGCGTGATTTTCATGGGTTTGCCGAGCATCTTGCGCACCTGCTCCATGCTCATGCCGGGCAGCACTTTGGCGAAGTTTTGCGGGCTCAAGACCTGGCGCAGCGCGCTCATCTTGCCGTCCGCGCCAATGGTGATCATGTAATTGACCTGGCCCTGCGGCTGGCGGTTGTATTCAAAGGTCCGGGCACCAGGCGCCGCTGCTGCACCTGGCAATGGCGTAGCCGCCATGTCGGCGGCATCCCATACCTTTTCAGGCTCGCCAAAACGGGCGCGCACATCGGCCTCGGTCGAAACACCCTCTTCAAGCTCGGCAACACGCTGCTGGTCGCAGCCGGCCAGCCCCAGGAAAAATGACAGCAGTCCCATACAGGCAAGCATCCTTGTGGACAGGTTAAAGCGGGGCAAAAAGGCCCCGGGCGGGCGTAAAAAGAAGCGCAAGGCAGTCCCCCGGTAAAATCAGTCAAAACCACGTCAATTCACACCACAGGCAGTTTAGACCCATGTCCCTCCTTAGCATTTTCCGCCGCCCGGACTACACGTCTGAAACCACCCAGTTCATTGAGCAGCTCAAGGCCAACAAGCCGACGCTGGAAGCCGAGCAGCGTGCCGGCCGTGCCCTGCTGTGGGACAAAAACCTGAACCGCGCCGACCAGGCCGACTACCTCGACGCCCGCGTACCGCAGCAGGCTTATGTCTATGGCACCGCCAGCCACCCGAACGGCAAACAGGCCTGAATCTTAAGTAAAAAGGCTCCTGGCCATTGCCTGCAAGGCGCTGCCAGCTATATCTTTAATAGCGCCTCACATTAAGAAACCCCGGTCAATACGGCTGCCTGCATGTCCCAACCGCCCTCCAGCCCCCCGTCGCCGCCAGTGCACGGCCTGTCGCCCGCCGACGGGCTGAGCCTGCCCGTGGCCCTGAGCCCGGACATGCCGGCGGTGATAGACCAGGTGGCGCTGGCCCGGCTGTATGGCGAGCCGCTGTTTGCCATGCCGCATGACCTGTACATCCCGCCGGATGCGCTGCAGGTGTTCCTGGAGGCCTTTGAGGGCCCGCTGGATTTGCTGCTGTACCTGATCCGCAAGCAGAACTTCAACATTCTCGACATCCCGATGGCGGCAGTCACGCGCCAGTACCTCACCTATGTGGACGAGATACGTGCCACCAACCTCGAGCTGGCCGCCGAATACCTGCTGATGGCCGCCATGCTGATCGAGATCAAGTCGCGCATGCTGCTGCCGCCCAAAAAGGTGGCCGAGGGCCAGGAAGCCGAAGACCCACGTGCCGAACTGGTGCGCCGCCTGCTGGAGTACGAGCAGATCAAGCTGGCCGCCCACAAGCTCAACGAAATGCCGCAATTCGGCCGCGACTTCCTGCGCGCGCAGGTTTACGTGGAGCAGTCGCTGCAGCCGCGCTTTCCGGACGTCCATGTGGTCGACCTGCAGGACGCCTGGCGCGACATCGTCAAGCGCGCCAAGCTCGTGCAGCACCACGTCATCAGCCGTGAAGAGCTTTCCGTGCGCGAACACATGAGCATCGTTCTGCGCAAGCTGCAGGGCCGCAAGTTCCTGGAATTTGAGGACCTGTTCGACCCCACGCGCGGCATGCCGGTGCTGGTCGTCACCTTCATTGCCTTGCTTGAATTGTCAAAAGAAGGCCTGCTCGAAGTCACGCAGGCCGAGGCTTTTGCGCCCATTTACGTGCGACTGGCCTATACGCCCGCATAACCGGTACTGTCCAGGGATGGCTATCCCGGCAGCAGGTCCGCAGCAATCCAGCCGCGCAGGCTGTTGACAAAAGCCAGCGCCTCTACGCGCGGCAATTCATCCACGCGCACCACGGCTTCCACCAGCCGGCCATCACGCAAGGCATTGGCCCGCCCTATGCCGCCCAGCAAGCCGCAGCGCAGCGCAGGCGTCACCCAGCGGCCATCCAGCAGCAGCGCCAGGTTGCCCCGTGTGCACTCGGTGATCTCGCCCTCGGCGTTCCACAGCACGGTGTCGAACACACCGGGTTTTGTGGGCGTGAAAGCCTCGTAATGCGCGCGGTGCGTGGTCTTGAAACGTACAAATTCACCATGTGCCTCCTCGATGGCCCGGCTTGCCAGTTCCAGCTGCACGCGCTGCGGTGAAACCGGCAATGCATACGCCTGCGCCTCGGCCTGCCCGCGCGCATTGAGCAGCAGACGCACGCGCCACATTCCCTTCGGGTGCACCTCCAGCAGCGCCTGCAGACAGGACATCACCTGCGTTTGCAGCCAGGGGTAACCAAAATGCGCAGCGGCTGCGGCCATACGCGCCAGGTGGACGGGCAGGTCACGCAAACGCCCCTCCTCAAGCGCCAGGGTCTCCAGCAATTCGAAGGGCATGCGGGCCCGCTCCGCGAAGGCCAGCTTGTGGCGCCATTCCTGCCATTCGGCATCCGCCTGCGCGTCCGAAGTGATGGCGCTACCCACACCGCAGTGCAACGCTGCGCCTTGCAGCGTGACAGTACGAATCGGTACGTTGAAAGTGGCCGCAATGCCCCCTGCCACTGGCCGCACCACACCAAGGGCGCCGCAGTACACGCCGCGTGCCCCGGGCTCCAGCGCGTGGATCATCTGCATGGCCCGCACCTTGGGCGCGCCGGTCACAGAGCCGCATGGAAACAATGCGGCGAACACGTCGGCCAGCGAGCAGTCTTTGCGGGTTTGTGCCGTCACGTCGGAGGTCATCTGCCAAACGGCGGGCAGCGCCTCGGTGTGGAACAGGCGCGGCACACGCACGCTGAAAGGCTCGGCGATGCGCGACAGGTCGTTGCGCAGCAGGTCCACGATCATGACGTTTTCTGCGCGTTCCTTGGCCGACGTGCGCAGCCCCTGGTCGCGGGCGGCATCTTCATCGGGTGTGGCGCCGCGCGGCGCGGTGCCCTTCATGGGCCGCGTGAGCAGGCGGCCCGCGCGCCAGTCAAAAAAGAGCTCGGGCGACACCGAGAGCACCTGCTCCTCGCCCGTGTCGAGATAAACCGCATAGCCCGCGGGCTGGGCCCGTTGCAAGGCCGCAAAAAGGGCAGGTGCGGCGCCCGCGCGATCTTCTCCAGGCAAGTCCTGCGCCAGCAGGCCGGACATTCTTGCCGTGAAATTGACCTGGTACAGCTCACCCGCCGCAATGGCACGCTGGATGTCGTTGAAGGCCGCATCAAAAGCCGCACGCGGCAGCCTGTCCTGCCACTGGAAGCCCGATGCAGCATGCGCTTCCTCCTCTGGCCAGGGCAGGGCTTGGTCATACACCGCAAACCAGGCCAGCGGCCCCTCGGGTGCATGCACGGCAAGCGCCGCATCAAAAGCCGGCGCGGCCTCGTAACGCAGGTAACCAACACACCAGCAGCCCTGCTCCGCCGCAGCCTGCACGGCGTCCAGCACGGGCCGGACCTGCGCCGGCTCATGCGCCACCAGCGTCTGGGGGGGGGCGCCGAAAACGCGGCGCAAGCGCGGCCCTGCGGGCTGGTCCGGATCGCTGAAATCGATACGTGCCGAAAACGACTGCATCAGGCCGCGCCGAGATGCGGCACCAGGCCCGCAACCGGCTGGCCTTCACGCAGCGCGGCAGTGAACGCCAGCATCCGGTCTATCGGCAGCCGGGCGCGCAAGCCCAGGGCCGGGTCAATATGGACCTCGTTCGTGCCGTGCTCCAGCACATGGGCCAGCCCGGCCAGGCCGTTCATGGCCATCCACGGGCAGTGCGCGCAGCTCTTGCAGGTGGCGCTGTTGCCGGAGGTTGGCGCTTCGATAAACAGCTTGCCGGGATTGAGCGTGCGCAGCTTGTGCATCATGCCGTTGTCTGTCGCCACAATGAACTCCGGCGCATCGAATTCACGCGCGGCCTTCAGGATGGCCGAGGTGGAGCCCACGGTATCCGCCAGCGCCACGACGTCCGCTGGTGCCTCCGGATGCACCAGGACTTTGGCCAGCGGGTGCTCCCGTTTCAGCGCTTCGAGCTCAAAGGCCTTGAATTCGTCATGCACTATGCAGGCGCCGTTCCACAGCACCATGTCGGCGCCGGTTTCACGCTGGATGTAGGCACCCAGGTGCCGGTCGGGCGCCCACAGGATCTTGTGGCCCTGGGCCGTGAGCGCATGCACAACGTCAAGCGCGCAGCCCGACGTGACCACCCAGTCGGCCCGCGCCTTGACCGCCGCACTGGTATTGGCATAAACCACCACCGTGCGGTCGGGATGCGCATCGCAAAACGCGCTGAATTCGTCTGCCGGGCAACCCAGGTCGAGCGAGCAGCTTGCGTCCAGCTCCGGCACCAGCACGCGTTTTTCGGGCGACAGTATTTTTGCCGTCTCGCCCATGAAGCGCACGCCGGACACCACCAGCGTTTGCGCCGCATGGTCCCGGCCGAAACGTGCCATCTCCAGCGAGTCACTGACCAGGCCGCCGGTTTCCTCGGCCAGGTCCTGCAGGTCCGGGTGCACGTAAAAGTGCGACACCATCACGGCATTGCGCTCTTTGAGCAGGCGGCGGATCTTATCTTTCAGTTCACCACGTTCCCGGGGGCCGGGCTCCGCCGGCACACGTGCCCAGGCATGCCGGGTCTGCGGCACATCGCAGCCGGGCTGCTCGTATTCAATATCAATGACAGCGCTCATTGGTGTACCTTCATGACCCGCCTCACAGCTCAAGAAAGCGCATCGAAAAATCCACGGCCTTGACGTCCTTGGTCAGGCCACCTACCGAGATGCGGTCCACACCGGTTTCGGCCAGACTGCGCAGCCCTTCAAACGTCACGCCGCCCGAGATCTCCAGAGAGGCGCGCCCCGCATTGATGGCCACCGCCTGGCGCAGCTGGGCCAGGTCCATGTTGTCGAGCAGCACCATGCTGGCGCCGGCATCGAGTACCTGCTCAAGCTGGGCCAGGGTCTCGACCTCAACCTGCACAAAATCGGCCTGCCCGGCCACGGATGCCGCACGCGCCAGCACCTGCACAATGCCGCCGGCAGCGGCGATGTGGTTTTCCTTGATCAGTACCGCGTCATACAGGCCCATGCGGTGGTTGATGCCGCCGCCCATGCCGACCGCGTACTTTTGCGCCAGGCGCAGGCCGGGCAAGGTTTTGCGCGTGTCCACGATTTGCGCCGGCGTACCCTGCACCACCTCGACATAACGGGCGGTTTTGGTCGCCACTGCGCTGAGCAATTGCAAAAAGTTGAGGGCCGTGCGCTCTGCCGTGAGCAGGGCCTGCGCCCGGCCTTGCAGCTCCAGCACCACCTGGCCGGCCGTGCAGTGCTCGCCGTCGCGCACATGCCAGGCCAGCTGCGCCTCTGGGTCCAGCTGCTGCACGGTGGCCTGCACCCAGGCGCTTCCACAAATCACGGCACTTTCACGCGCCAGCACCTGCGCACGGGCGCTGCGCTGCGGATCAATCAGGCCGGCGGTCAAATCACCAGTGCCAACATCTTCGGCCAGCGCACGGGCTGCGTCAGCCCCGGCCAGGTCCATAACGGCTTGCGCCGAGAAATCAAATGACTTTTTCATAACCAATTCGAATAAGAAGTAACCTAGACTTGCGCCCAGTGCACTATTTTTGTTGCTGGCCGCTGCGAATTCAGCGGCACCGGGCCCTCCGTATTGTCTATCGTGTTTCGTTTCAGCTGATTCCCGCCAATCCATCTCACCGATCAAACCATGTTCCGTACACTGCTCAAATCCAAAATCCACCGCGCCGCCGTGACCCACTGCGAGCTCAATTACGAAGGCTCCTGCGCCATCGACGAAGACCTGCTGGACGCCGCCAACCTGGGCGAGAACGAGCAGGTGCACATCTGGAACATCAACAACGGCGAGCGTTTCATCACCTATGCGATCCGTGCCGAACGCGGCAGCCGCATCATCTCGGTCAACGGTTCCGCCGCCCGCCGCGCGTCCGTGGGCGACCTGGTCATCATTGCCGCGTTTGCACAGGTGGACGAAAAGGAAGTCGCGGGTTTTGAGCCCAAGCTGGTGTTTGTCAACCCCGACAACCGCATCAAGGAAGAGCGCTCGACAATTCCCGTTCAGCGCGCCTGAAAAGCAGGGCACGCCCGCGCCGCTCACCTTACCGTCCCGCAAACCATTCAAGGCAACAGACATCATGACCACTTCGATCAACGGCTCCTTGTTGCGCCGCGACTTCATGGCTCTCGGGGGCGTGACCGCCGCAGCCATGGCAATGCCCGTGCTGGCGCAGCCGCGCACACTGCGGATCGGCAGCACCTTTGACGACAGCGGCGCGGAAAAAGCCAACGGCAACGGCAACTTCCGGGGCGCGTCCGCATATTTCAATGCCATCAACAAGACGGGCGGCATAGGCGGAGCCAAGGTCGAACTGGTCATGGCCGACGACCAGTTCAAACCAGACATCGCCAAAAAGAATGCACTGGCTTTCCAGGGGGATCCATCGATTCTTGCCATGCTGAACCCGCTGGGCACCCGCCAGACCGCCGCCATCATGGAGACGGTCCAGGACATGGCCATCGTGGGCCCCAACACCGGTACCGCAGGCCTGCACAAAAGCAGCCCGCCCAACGTCTTCTGGATCAGGGCCAGCTACGACGCCGAAGTCGAAAAACTGATCCGCACAGCCGTCACGCTGGGCATGACCAAAATCGGCATTGTGTATCCCAAGGATCCGCTGGGCGCGTCGGTGCTGGCGGGGTTCCAGAAAGCCATGGCGGATGTCAAGCTGGAGCCCGTCATACTGGCCACCACTCCCGGCACCGCCAGTACGGAAGTCGAGCCCGCCGCGCAGGCCATTGCCAAGGTCCAGCCGCAAATGGTGGTCATGGTGCTGGGCGGCATCGCCCCACTGTTCCTGAAGGCCCTGCGGGCCGCGGGCGGCACCAGCACCATCTACGGCCTGTCGATCAGCGCCAGTCCCGCCAACATCACGGCCATGGGCGACAGCGGGCGCGGCCTGGGTTTTGCGATGGTGGTGCCCTCGCCGTTTGCAACCAAGAACGAGCTGGTACGGCGTTACCAGCTGGACATGGCTGCCAGCGGCTGGAGCGACTACTCCACGCCCACGCTGGAAGGTTATGCCAACGCCCGCGTGCTGGCCGAAGGCCTGCGCCGCGCGGGTGCCAAGGTGACGCGCGCCTCGCTGATCACGGCGCTGGACAGCATCACCGGCTTTAACCTGGGCGGCATGACCATCAGCTTCGGCAACGGCAACCGCAATGGCGGCAATTTTGTTGACGTGGGCGTTCTGGGCGCTGGTGGCCGGCTCGTAAGCTGACACAAAACCCCTGGGCCAGCGACTGGCCCCCATGCGCTTACACTCCCCCCAAAAACTTCGGCCCGGATCATGAGCAACAACACCCCCGCACCAACGACAGCAACCGTGGTGACAGGATCAGCCACACCCTATGGCACCCTGCCGCCCGCATCCACACCCTCGGCACGCAAACCGCTGAGCCTGCCGCGCCTGCGCGAGATGCATGCCCATGGCGAAAAAATCACCATGCTCACAGCCTACGACGCGACATTTGCCGCCGTGGCCGATGCCGCGGGTGTCGAATGCATACTGGTCGGCGACTCGCTGGGCATGGTCTGCCAGGGCCTGACCAGCACCGTGGGCGTGACGCTTGAAACCATGCGCCACCACACCGAGTGCGTGGCCAACGGCCTGCGCCGCTCGCAGGCCACGGCCTGGCTGATTGGCGACCTGCCTTTTGGCAGCTACCAGGAATCAAAAGAGCAGGCACTGCGCAGCGCAACGGTGCTGATGCAGGCCGGCGCCCACATGGTCAAGCTCGAAGGCGGGGGCTGGACTGCCGAAGTCGTGCATTTCCTGGTCGAGCGCGGCATTCCGGTCTGCGCCCACCTGGGCCTGACGCCGCAAACGGTTCACGCCCTGGGCGGCTACCGCGTACAGGGAAAAACAGAGGAATCCGCCACCGTCATGCGGCGCGAAGCCAGCGCCCTGCAGGATGCAGGTGCCTCCATGATGGTGCTCGAGATGGTGCCTGCAGTGCTCTCAGCCGAGGTCACACAGCTGCTGACGCATTGCCCCACCATAGGAATAGGCGCGGGCAACGGCACCGCCGGCCAGGTGCTGGTGCTGCACGACATGCTGGGCATGAACCTCGGCAAGATGCCGAAATTTGTGCGCAACTTCATGGACGACGGCCACAGCGTGCGCGGCGCCATGGAAGCCTATGTGCGCGCCGTGAAGGACGGCAGTTTCCCGGTGAACGCCACCCACGCCTGGTGATCACAATCAATCCCTGAGAAAACCTCATGCACATCGTTCACACCATTGCCGAACTGCGCGAAAAGCTCAGCGGCTTCAAACGCCCGTCTTTTGTGCCCACCATGGGCAACCTGCACGACGGCCACATCGCACTGGTCAAACAGGCCAAGCCGCTGGGCGACGTGTCGGTGTCCAGCATCTTTGTGAACCGTCTGCAGTTTGCACCGCACGAAGACTTTGACAGCTACCCGCGCACGCTGGACGCCGACGCCCAGCGCCTGGAAGCCGCCGGTTGCAACGTGCTGTTTGCACCGCGCGAAAAAGAGCTTTACCCCGAGCCGCAGACCTACAAGATCCACCCTGCCACCGATCTCGCCGATATCCTTGAAGGCCACTTCAGGCCCGGTTTTTTTATAGGCGTCAGCACGGTGGTGCTCAAGCTTTTCTCGTGTGTCTACGCCGGCATGCCCTCCGGCGTGGCGGCTTTCGGCAAGAAGGACTACCAGCAGGTCATGGTGGTGCGCCGCATGGTCCAGCAGTTTGCATTGCCGATTGAAATCCTCGCCGGTGAAACCCAGCGCGCCGAAGACGGCCTGGCACTGTCGTCACGCAACGGTTACCTGAGCGCAGCAGAGCGCCAGGAAGCCGCTGAACTCTCAAAAGCACTCAAGGCCCTGGGCGCCGCAGCCAAGGCCGCCAGCCCCGCCGACCTGCCCGGACTCGAAGCGCAAGCCATGCAAACCCTGGCCAGGCGCGGCTGGAAACCCGACTACCTCACAGTGCGCCGCCGTGCAGACCTGATGCCGCCGCAGGGCCCACTTGCGTCCGAGCCGCTGGTGGTGCTGGGCGCCGCCAAACTGGGCAGCACGCGCCTGATTGACAACCTGGAAATTTGAGCCCGCGCGCTACTGCCACTCACCTGCCAGGCCAAGACTCACTCCTTTTTTGATAGCTGCTTGCGCACATAGATAAAGGGCCACAGGCCCTTTTAATCAAAAAAATAGGCCGCTAAGCGCAGCGCACACTCACACAGGTGCGTGCACGGCCTCCAGCCCCAGGTAGGCACGCCGCAGTTCGGGCTGCGCCATAAGCTCCTCGGGGCTGCCCGAAGCAACGATGCGGCCTTCCTCCAGTACCGCTGCACGCTCGGCGATCTCCAGCGCCATGCTGACGTTCTGCTCCACCAGCAGCACCGCCACGCCGTCGGCATGAATGCGCTGTATGGCCTTGAACATGTCCAGCACAATGCTGGGCGCCAGTCCCAGCGAAGGCTCGTCCAGCAGCAGCAGGCGGGGCCGCGCCATCAGCGCCCGGCCAATCGCAACCATCTGCTGCTGGCCGCCTGACAGCGAGCCGGCAAGCTGGTCCATGCGTTCGGCCAGCACCGGGAACAGTTCACACACGCGCTCCAGCGAACGGGTGCGCTCGGCACGCGCCGCGCGCAGGTAGCTGCCGAGTTCCAGGTTCTCGCGCACCGTCATCTCGGTAAACAGTCGCCGGCCTTCGGGCACCAGTGCAATGCCCTGGCCGCAGAAGCGGTGCGGCGCCAGGCGCGAGATGTCCTGGCCGTCAAACATCAGCCGCCCGGCGCTGATTCGGTGCAGGCCGGCGATGGCGTTGATGAGCGTGCTCTTGCCTGCGCTATTGGGGCCGACGACACACAGCAGTTCGCCCCGGCCTATGGACAGCGAAACGTCCCACAGGGCCGTGGCCTGCCCGTAGGCGACGCGTATCGATTGAAGTTCAAGCATGGGCCGGCTCCTGCTGGATGGCGGGTCCGGATGCCGCGGGCTTGTCCTGCTCCATCGCCTGACCAAGGTAAGCCGAAACGACTTCCGGCCGCTGCATGACATCGCGCGGCGCGCCCTCGGCCAGCACCTCGCCACGGTTAAAGATCACCACGCGGTCGCACAGGGCCATCACCGCACGCATGACATGCTCGACAAAGATGATGGTCGCGCCCTGGTCGCGGATGCGGCGGATCAGCGCCACCGCCTCGTCGATCTCCGAAGGCGTGAGACCCGACAGCACCTCGTCCAGCATCAGCACCTGCGGCCGCGAAGCCAGGGCACGCGCGAACTCAAGGAACTTGCGCTGGTGCAGGTTGAGGTCGGCAGGCAGGGCATGCGCGCGTTCGGTCAGGCCGGTGAAGGCCAGCCATTGCCAGGCCTCGGCCTCGGCCGTTTTGCGGTCCAGTGCGGCGGCACCAAACATCGCCGGCAGCGCCACGTTTTCCAGCACCGTAAGGTGCGCAAAGGGCCGAGGTATCTGGTAGGTGCGCGCGATGCCGCCATGCGCAATGCGGTGTGCCGGTGCGCCCGAAATGCGCCGGCCCGCGAACTCGATCACGCCCGAGGTCACGGCGAAATGCCCGCTCGCCACGTTGATGAAAGTCGACTTGCCCGAGCCGTTGGGGCCCAGCAGGCCCAAGATTTCGCCCTGCCGCACGTCAAGGTCCACACCACGCAGTGCCTGTACACCCTTGAAGGATTTGCATACACCCCGGGCACGCAACAAGATCTGGCCGATGACGGGCGCTACAGACGGCGGCGCCGGTGCGACGACGGCTGCGACGGCTGCGACAGGTGCATGCGGCACGGCCGCACCGCGCCTGGCGCCCCACCATTTCAGCACCTGGCCCAGCAGGCCCTCCGGCATGAACAGGATCACCACGATCAGCACCAGGCCGGTCAGTCCCTTGCCGATGATGGCGCTGTCGCCGCCGGTAAAGGAATAAAGCAGCAGCGTGATGGCGGTGGCGCCTACGATAGGCCCGGCCCAGTGGCGGGTACCGCCCAGCACGGCCATCAGCACCACCGTCAGCGGCATGGCAATGGTGAAGGTGTCACCTGTCGTCACATAGGAAATGAAAAGTGCGTGGATGCCGCCCACCACACCCGCCAGCCCGCATGAAAGCGCAAAGGCACCGAGCTTGTAGCGGTAGGTCGGCACGCCCATCACTTCGGCCACATCTTCGTCGTCATGGATGGCAAACAGGCCGGTGCCAAAGCGCGAGTGGTAGACCACCAGCGCCGCCAGCACCGTGAGCACCGCCGCAGCCAGCGCCAGCAGGTAGAAGGTGCCCGAAGGCGTGGGCCCTATCGCAGGCACAGCCACCGCACTCATGTAAACACCCGGTCCGCCGTCTATGGGCGTGTTGAGGATGATGGTTGCCACGACAAAAGTGGCGGCCAGCGTCAACAGTGAAAACAGCTCGGCCCGCACCGCCTGCACACGAAAGGCCACGGCGCCCAGCAAGGTGCCGAACAGCGCTGCCATGGCTGCGGCCGCCGGGAGCGTCCAGAGAAAAGGCATGTCAAAGCGCGTGGCCAGCGTGGCCGTGGTGTACATGCCTATGCCGAAGAAGGCACCATGGCCGAACGAAAAATAACCCGAGTAGCCCGACAGCAGGTTCCACGAGGTGGCCAGCGCAACCCAGTGCAGCACCAGGTAGAGGATGGATTCGTAAAAGGCCGGCAGGCCCAGCCAGGGCAACACGGCCAGGCCGGCGCCGGCCGCGAGTATCAGCAGGAAGGAACGTTTCACCGCACCCTCCCCGGCCGCACCAGCAACACAAACATCAGCAGCGAGAACGACACCAGCGGTGCCCACGATGGCGCCGTGACGGCCATGGTGATGGCCTCGGTCACGCCTATGATGCAGCCGGCGATCAGCGGGCCCAGCGGCCGGCCAAGACCGCCCAGCATCACAGAAGCAAAGACCACACCTATCCACGCATAGATCTGCGAGGGTGTAAGCGTGTACGCCAGCGCGATGCAAACCCCGGCCACACCGGCCAGCGCGGCGTTCAGGCCGGACAACATCAGCCCCAGCGCCTGCTGGTTGACGCCAAAGGCGGCTGCGATGGGGGCATCTTCAGCAGCGGCGCGCATCGCCTTGCCAAGATCGGTGCGCCGCAGCACCAGCCACACCGCCACGGAAATGCCCACACCGAGCCCCAGTGTGATGAGTTCGGGTACCGGTAAAAACAGCGGGCCCAGGCGCAGCTTGTGCTCGGCATAACTGGACTCCAGCTTGCGGTAGTCGGCCGTCCATATCCATTGCAGCATCGCCTCGATGATCACGGTGATGCCGAACGTGACCAGCATCGAATTGAAAGGGCTCACGCGAAAGCGCGTCAGCACCCAGTGCAGCGCCGCGCCCAGCGCGAAGAAAAGCGGCACGATAAGAACCAGCGTCAGCAGCGGGTCCATGCCGCGATGGCTCGACAGCTCATAGGTCAGGTAAGCGCCCAGGAAGGCCAGCGCAAAGTGTGCGAGGTTGATCTGCCTGAGCATGCCCCATGACAAACTGAGGCCCAGTCCAAGCAGCCCGTAGAGCGCCCCGGTAAAAAGACCTGCGAGTATGGACTGGGCTAAAAGCGTTGCGCTGGGAAAGGTCATTTATCCACGCCGCGCGTCAACAGCCTGGCACCAGGGGCGGCCCACTCTTTCGGCCAGACGGTCACCCACTTGCCGTTCTGCACCTGCTTGACCTTGCTCAGGTCGGCACCGAAGTTGCCACGCTCATTAAAGCGCAACCGACCCTGGATGCTGTCGACCTGATTGGCGCGCAGCCATGTGGCCATGGCCTTGTCATCCAGCCCCTTGGTCGCATTGACAGCGGCTTCGATGATCTGCCAGGCCGTGAAGGAGGCTGCGGCCTGTGTCTCGACGGCGGTGTCGGGCATATTGGCCTTGGCTGCACGTTCGCGGTAGGTTTTGACAAACTCGGCTGCAATCGGGTTGTTGGTAAACGGCGGGTGGTCCTCGAAGATGGTCATCGAGATCGCACCGTTGGCTTCGGGCGCCTTGAGCATGGGCGCAGGCGCAGGCACATGGTAGAAATGGTGCACGGGTGCGTAGTCGATCTTTTTCATGGCATCGAGCAACTGGTTGCCCTCCAGGCCGATAGCGCCGGTCCAGATGAAGTCGGGGTTGGCTTCCTTGATACGGCCAGCGATGGGTCCGAAGTCGCGGTTGCCGAAATCCCACTCAAGGAACAGCACTTCCTTGATGCCGCGCTGCTTGGCCACCTCGCGCGCGCCCAGCGCAACAAAATGCACCGAAGGGAACTTGCTGGTCACCACCGCAATGGTTTTGGGTGGTTTGGCGGATGCAGCCAGTGCGTCCAGCACCAGCGCCGGCAGGGTTTTTTCGGGCTCGGGGCCGATCGACCAGGCGGGGAACTGCTGGTCGTACTTGGCGAGGTTGGGGACGCCGAAAGTGTGGTGCACCAGTGTCTTGCCATAACGCTGCGCCACACCCATGGCCGAGAGGATGGCACCCGTCGCATAGGGGCCGATCAGCAGGTCAACCTTGTCCGACGTCACCAGTTGCTCATAAAGCGTGCGTGCCAGGTCGGGCTTGGACTGGTCGTCCTTCAGCACCCACTCCACCGGCCGGCCCAGCAGGCCGCCGCGCTTGTTGAGCGAGTCCACATAAATCTCGCCCGTGAGCTTGTGCACCAGGCCGGTGGCCGACAGTGGCCCCGTCAACGCCAGCGTGCCGCCTACGCGTATGGGCGCGCCCGAGGGCTGCGCAGCGGCCTGGTTGCTCCACAACGTGGCGGCGCCGATGGCACCGGCAGTAGCGGTGGTGACGAAAGAACGGCGGTTGAGGTTCATGCTTGTCTCCTGTAATTGTTTGGGAAGCCGGGAAAATCTGAAACGGTGTCAGTCGCCGTCGACGATGGGGTTGGACAGCAGTCCGACACCTTCTATCTCTACTTCGCAAACGTCGCCGGCCTTCATGAAGACCTGCGGCTTGCGGGCAAAACCCACGCCTGCCGGAGTGCCGGCAATGATGATGTCGCCCGGCTGCAGCGCGAACGGCTCGGAGCACACCGACACCAGCGTTGCAACGTCAAAAATCATGTCGCGCGTGTTGGCCTCCTGCAATACCTTGCCGTTCAGGCGGGTCTGCAGCTTCAGGCCGCTGGCGCCTGCCGGCAGTTCATCGGGCGTGACGAACTCGGGGCCGAAAGAGCCCGAGTTGTCGAAGTTCTTGCCCATCATCCACTGCGCAGACTTGAACTGGTAGTCGCGGATGGAGCCGTCGTTGAACAGCGAATAGCCGCCCACGTGGTCCAGCGCTTTTTCTTTGGAGATATAGCGGCCGGCCTTGCCGATGACGATGACAAGCTCACCTTCGTAGTCGAACTGGGTCGACACGTGGGGGCGCACCAGCGGCTGGCCGTGCCCCACCCAGGACGAGGGAAAACGGTGGAACAGCACCGGGTACTTGGGCGGCTCAAAGTTGCCTTCGGCCGCGTGGTCCACATAGTTGAGGCCGACCGCGATGGCCTTGGCCGGTGCCTGCACAGGTGCAAGCCATTGCAGTCCGGCAAGCGGCAGGCGGGTGCGCGCCTTGTCAGCGGCGCGTTTCGCCGACGCCAGGCCTTCCGGGCCGGCGCGCAGCAATTCGTCTAGTGTGGCCGGCAGCCCCTGTTCCGTCAGGTTGATGATCTCCTGACCGAGGCGCAGGCCCAGGGCCGGCTGGCCCTTGTTCTGGAAAGCTAAAAGTCGCATGTTGAATATTTCTCTGCTGTAGTTAAGGGGGTAATGAACAAAAGAAGAACAAAAGGCGCTTCGGCACCTGCGGGATCACCCGCCCTGGATCTCGAAATTGGTCACAAAGTCCGCAGGCACCGCAGGCCCCCACGCATAAAACGAGTCCTCCGGCGGATGGTCGCCGGCTTGCCACTCGAAATTACCCGGGACGTAGTCGATGTCGAATGAATACTCCGAATGGCTGCCCCAGGGATCGCGCGCATAGTAAAAATAATTCGAGCCCAGCACATGCCGGCCCACGCCCCAGCCGCGCACATAACCCGCCGCATACATCTGCTCCATGCCACGGCCGACCTCGTCGATATTGCCTACATCCCAGCTCAGGTGGTGCAGGCCCGGGCCTTCGGACTTGGCCATGGCGATGAGGTGGTGGTCGCTGCCGTGGACGCCATGCATGAAGACCACCAGGTCCGCCGAGCGGTCGCTCAGGCGCAGGCCCAGCACGTCTTCGTAAAAGTGAATGGCACGCTCCACGTCGGGCGAGAACAGCAGCGCATGGGCCAGCCGGCGTGGCCGCACTTTCGGGATGCGCGCGCGGTTAAGTGATGCGCCTGTGCCTATGGGAACAGGAGCTTCGACCAGCGGGCCGCTCTTGGCATCCGGCGAGCTTTTGGGCGCCACCACAATCTGCACCGCAAAGCCGTCCGGGTGTTTGACCCAGATGCCACCCGCATCGCCCAGGGGATGCGGCTGGCAACGCGCGATGCCAAGGCGCTCAAGCCTGGCGGCAATCGGCTCAAAGTCCTCGGCAAAGCAGCCGAAGCTCAGGTACTGCAATTTTTTGTTGCCCGCTGCCTGGTACAGGCTGCCCCAGGTTTGCGGATGCCCCGCCGTGTGCAGGTCAAGCCGGTCGCCGTCACGACGAGTCTCAAGGCCGAATGCGTCGTAAAAACGTGCAGCCTCATCCAGGTCAGGCACGGTAAAAACAAAGCGGTCCAGCGAATGAACGCCATGGACGGCCGCGCGGTGCGGGTCCTTATGGGTGCGTAGCGGCGCAACTGCCATGATTTGTCTCTCTTTGCTGCTTTTTTGCAGGATTCTGCAAAAGAATATATTCTTTTAATCAAACTATATAGATAATAATTTCATCTATTGCTAGGGTTTACAAGTATGAACAACACATCCCAGGCACGGAGTCGGCGCCATGAGTGAGCGCCCCAAGGCCATGAGCCAGACACGTGTGGTTTTTGAACATTTGCGCACGGCCATCGTGGATGGACGGTTGCTGCCCGGCTCCAAACTGAACATCACCGCTCTCGCGGAGGAAATCGGGGTCAGCGCAGGCGCAGTGCGCGAAGGGCTGGCCATGCTGGAGGCCGAGGCACTGGTGGTGTCCGAGCCGGCCCGCGGTTACCGTGTCAGCCCGGTTTCTGCGGTGGAACTACAGGACCTGGTCAACGCCCGCATCGAGATCGAGAAGCTGTGCCTGGTCGAAGCCATAAGGCACGGCGACCTGGCCTGGGAAGGCGGTGTTGTCGCGGCATCTCACCGCCTTTCACGTATCGCCGAGCGCGACGCGGCGCTGCCGGACCGGGTCAACCCGGAGTGGGCGGCCAGCCATGCAGAATTCCACCGGGCGCTGGTGGCCGGCTGCCCCAACCAATGGCTGCTGCGGATGCACGAAATGCTCTACCAGCAGAGCGAACGTTACCGGCAGTTATCGGTTCCCCTCGCCAAGGTCAAACGGGATGTGAAGGCGGAGCACCAGGCACTTGTGGACGCCGTCCTGGGCAAGGACATCCGGCTTGCGCAGGAACTCATTGAAAAACATCTGGGCCTCACGGCACAGATGCTGCTGAACTCGCCGCACCTGGCCTTGTCGCCTGCAGAGATACAGGCACAAGGCCTGAACGGTTAAGAACGGTTTCCCGGCCAGCAGCCCCAACCGCGTGCGGCGGCCTTAAAGCACTTCAGCCGTCGGCCCGCGCCCCATCAGTGCAGCCACGGCTTCAGTCGGCGTGATCCTGCCATCCAGCAACGCTACCACACCCTGCGAAATCGGCATCTCGATGCCCAGGCCCGCTGCCCGCTGCACCACGGTGCGGGCGCAATAAACACCTTCGGCAACGTGGCCCAGCGAGGCCACGGCTTCAGCCAGGGTTTTGCCTTGCGCCAGCGCCAGGCCGACCTTGCGGTTACGGCTGAGGTCGCCTGTGGCGGTCAGCACCAGGTCGCCCAGGCCTGACAAGCCAGTGAAGGTTTCGGCCTTTGCACCCAGAGCTACGCCCAGGCGGGTTATTTCAGCCAGGCCGCGGGTAATCAGCGCGGCGCGGGCGTTGAGCCCCAATTGCAGGCCATCGCACAGGCCGGTGGCGATTGCCAGCACGTTCTTGACGGCACCGCCGACTTCCACGCCCACGATATCGTCATTGGCATAAACACGCAGGGTCGGGCTGTGAAAGGCCCGAACCAGCGCATCACGCACGTCGGCATGCTCGCTGGCGGCCACCAGGGCGGTTGGCTGGCCCTTGGCCACCTCTTGCGCAAAGCTCGGGCCGCTGAGCACACCCGCTCTCAAATTGATAGCTACCTGCGCACGTATTTCGTGGACCATCAGGCCAAAAGGCTGGTTAACCGGAGCTTCAAAGCCCTTGCTCAGCCAGGCCACCGGCACACTGGCGTTCGCCAGGCTTTGCAGCAGGCCACGCACAGCCGAAACCGGCGCGGCAATGATGATGAGGTCCTGGCCCTTGACGGCCTCATCCAGAGAGCCTTCCCCCCCCGCAAGCTTCAGGCTGCCGGGAAAGCTAATACCCGGCAAATACCGGCTATTGGCACGCGCGCTTTTCAGGGTTTCAAGCTGCGCCGCATCGCGCGCCCACAGGGTGACCTGGTGGCCCGGCGCGGCGCGGCTGGACGCCGCGCTGACAGCCAGCGCCGTACCCCAGGCGCCGGCACCCAGAACAATGATGTTCATGACCGGACAGTCATGGCTGTGCGCACCGACAGGTGACGCTATCAGACGATGATTTGCGGCGCGGCCGGTGCGGCAGCATCGGCAGCGGCCTGGGCCTGTTGCTGCTCGTACATGGCCTGGAAGTTGATTTCAGCCAGGTGCACGGGCGGGAAACCGCCGCGCTGGATCACGTCGGCCACGTTGCCGCGCAGGTAGGGGTAGACGATTTGCGGGCAGGCGATGCCGAGCACAGCGCCCAGCTGCTCAGCCGGCATGTTGCGCAGTTCAAAAATGCCGGCCTGCTTGGCCTCCACCAGGAACACGGTTTTGTCGGCGATCTTGGCCTGCACCGTTGCGGTCACCGTCACTTCAAACAGGCCCTCGGCCACTGGCGTGGCTTCAACACCCAGCTGGATGTCCACGCCGGGCTGTTCCTGGTTGAGCAGGATTTCAGGGGAGTTGGGTTGCTCCAGCGAGACGTCCTTGAGGTAGACGCGCTGGATCTGGAAAACGGGGTCAAGATTGGCTTCGGCCATGGTCAACTTTCGGTTTGCTTTTAAGGGAAAGGTTTTTTTGAGGGGATTGCCCCACTCGGTGAAGCGGGCGACGCCGCATTATCCATCCTGCTGGAGCGGGCTAACTCAGGCTGCGTTCAGCAGCGGCAGCAGGCCACCCCGGCCATCCAGCGCCATCAGGTCGTCACAGCCGCCCACATGGGTCTGGCCTATAAAAATCTGGGGCACCGTGCGCCGGCCGGTGATCTGCATCATTTTCTGGCGCTCGGCCGGGGCCATGTCCACGCGGATTTCATCCAGTTCAGTCACACCGCGTGCCTTCAGCAACTGCTTGGCATGGATGCAATAAGGGCAGGTGCCGGTGGTGTAGATCTTGACGGTTTGCATGGTTTGTTCCCTGGCATCACAGAATGGCAAGATGGGCTGGCTTCAGGCTTTCTCGATCGGCAGGTTGGCGTCTTTCCAGGCTTTCAGCCCTCCGCCCAATGCCTGGGCCTGCTCGTACCCCAGTTTTTTTGCGACAGCCACGGCACGGTTCGCGCGGGCACCCGTAGCGCAGACGAGGATAAGCGGCAAGGCCTTGTTCTTGACGGTTGCAGGCAGCTTTTCCTCCAACTGGCTGAAGGGCACGTTTTTGGCGCCGCCCACGTGGCCCGCCGCAAACTCCTCGGCCTCGCTCACATCAACAACCACCGCCTTTTCGCGGTTAATCAGTTGCACTGCACCGCTGGCGCTCAGCGCGCCCGCGTTCATGCCGCTGGCAATCATGGGCCAAATCAGCATGCCGCCCGAGGCAAGGGCAATGGCAATCAGCATCCAGTTATCGATCAGAAATTTCACATTGAACCTTTTAAATATTTTTCACCAAGCCGGTGATTTTAGAATGCAGGTACAAGGATGCCCGCCGGACGCCGGTTTTGCCCCTTATTCCCTATCACCCACCCCTCCGATTACACCCCATGCACAAACTTGTATTGATACGCCACGGCGAATCGACCTGGAATCTTGAAAACCGCTTCACGGGCTGGACCGACGTGGACCTCACGGAAACCGGCGTCGCCCAGGCCAAAAACGCCGGCAAACTGCTGAAAAATGAAGGCTACGACTTTGACCTGGCCTATACCAGTGTGCTCAAGCGGGCCACGCGCACCCTCTGGCACACGCTGGACGAAATGGACCGCACCTGGCTGCCGGTGGTGCACAGCTGGCGCCTCAACGAGCGGCACTATGGCGGCCTGCAAGGCCTGAACAAGTCCGAAACAGCCAAAAAATACGGCGATGAGCAGGTACTGGTCTGGCGCCGCAGCTACGACACGCCGCCGCCGCCGCTGGATGCAAACGACGAACGCTGCGAACGCAGCGACCCGCGTTACGCCAAACTGCAGCCGGCTCAGGTCCCGCTGACCGAATGCCTGAAAGACACGGTTGAACGCGTGCTGCCGTTCTGGAACGAATCCATGGCCCCGGCCATCAAGGCAGGCAAACGGATTGTGGTGGCTGCCCACGGCAATTCCATACGCGCACTGGTCAAGTACCTGGACAACATTTCCGACAACGACATCGTCGGCCTGAACATTCCCAACGGCATTCCGCTGGTGTATGAACTCGACGCCGACCTCAAACCACTGCGCCACTACTACCTTGGTGATGGCGAGGCTGCAGCCAAGGCCGCGGCAGCGGTAATGGCCCAGGGCAAAGCCTGAGTTTTTTGTAAATGTCCGGTAAAGCCCCGTGCCAAGCCCGCGAATTGGCACACTTTTACCGTGTTTTCCCCGGGTTCTCGGCACTCACCGCGGAACTGTAGCCCGGGGTCTTTGTCCTAGGTGTATATTGCTCCAGACATAGGGGGGCAAAGGCTCCTCAACAGGCTAAAGAAGGTATTTTTATGGGTCAGAAGCTCAAAATAGCAGGCTGGATTTCAATCGGCGCGGTGGCGGGAGCCCTCACCACGGTACAACTGCAGGCCGTTGCGCGCGGCGGCCTGATGCCCCTGCCGCTGGAAGAGCTGCAACAGCTGGCAGCCGTGTTCGGCATGGTCAAGACGGATTACGTCGAGCCGGTTGACGAGAAAAAACTCATCTCGGACGCAATTTCCGGCATGGTCTCCAGCCTGGACCCGCACTCCGCCTATTTCGACAAAAAATCCTTCAAGGAATTCCGGGAAGGCACCAGCGGCCGTTTTGTCGGCGTCGGCATTGAAATCAGCCAGGAAGACGGGCTGGTCAAGATCGTTTCGCCCATTGAAGGTTCGCCAGCAGACCGCGCAGGCCTTAAACCCAATGACCTGATCACCAAGATCGACGACACCGCCGTCAAGGGCCTGTCGCTCAATGACGCCGTGAAAAAAATGCGCGGCGAGCCCAAAACCAAAGTCACGCTGATGATTTTCCGGAAGGACGAAAGCCGCTCTTTCCCGGTGACCATCATGCGCGAGGAAATCCGTACCCAGTCCGTACGCAGCAAGGTAATGGAGCCCGGTTACGCCTGGATTCGCCTGAGCCAGTTCCAGGACCGCACGGTCGATGACTTTGTGACCAAGATGGAGCAAATCTACAAGCAGGAACCCAACCTCAAAGGGCTGGTGCTTGACCTGCGCAATGACCCGGGCGGCCTGCTGGATGCAGCTGTGGCCATCTCCGCCGCATTCCTGCCGGAGAACGTGACAGTGGTGTCCACCAACGGGCAACTGGCGGAAAGCAAGTTCACCTACAAGGCGGCACCCGAGTTTTACATGCGCCGCAACGGCAGCGACCCGCTGAAACGGCTGCCCGCAGCCATCAAGACCGTACCGCTGGTAGTGCTGGTCAACGAGGGCTCCGCATCGGCCAGCGAGATCGTGGCCGGTGCCCTGCAGGACCACAAGCGCGCCACCATCATGGGCAACCAGACTTTCGGCAAGGGATCGGTGCAGACTGTCAGGCCACTGGGCCCGGACACTGGCATCAAGCTCACCACCGCCCGCTATTACACGCCTAGCGGCAAGTCCATCCAGGCCAAAGGTATCGTGCCCGACGTGATGGTTGACGAAACCCTTGAAGGCAGCCCGTTTGCCGCGCTGCGCACCCGCGAGGCCGACCTGGAGAAACACCTCAACAGCGGCCAGGGTGCCGAGGTCAAGGATGTCAACCGCGAAAAAGCCCGGGAAGAAGCGCTGAAAAAGCTTGAAGAAGAAGCCAAGAAGCCGCCCGAGCAGCGCCGCCCGCCCGAGTTGGGCAGCGACAAGGACTTCCCGCTGATACAGGCCATCAACCAGCTCAAGGGACGCCCCGTGATGGTCAGCAAAACGGCCATCGTGGAAAACAAGAACGAGAAAAAAGAGAATTGATGGGATTTTTGGGGTCTAGGCCCGATGTCCCATGAACGATTCGCAGCTGCTGCGTTATTCGCGGCATATCCTTCTCGATGAACTGGGCATAGAGGGGCAGGAAAAACTGCTGGCCTCACGCGCCCTCATCGTGGGTGCCGGCGGTCTTGGTTCGCCTGTGGCCCTTTACCTGGGCAGTGCAGGCGTTGCCAGGCTGACCATTGTTGACGATGACCGGGTTGATGCCACCAACCTGCAGCGGCAAATTGCCCACAAGCTGTCCGGCGTGGGCGAGCTCAAGGCAGAGTCGATAAGGCAGGCCATCGCCGACCTCAACCCCGATGTCCAGGTCACCACGGTCACCACGCGGGCAGACGATGCGCTGCTGGACACGCTGGTGCAGCAAGCCGACGTCGTACTGGACTGCAGCGACAACTTCGCCACGCGACATGCCATCAATCGCGCATCCGTCAAACATCGCAAGCCGCTGGTATCGGGCGCCGCCATCCGCTTTGACGGGCAGGTGTCCGTTTATGACCCACGCCAGGCGCTGTCCCCCTGCTATGCCTGTGTGTTCCCCGAGACGGCACAGTTTGAGGAAACACAATGCGCCACCATGGGCGTGTTTGCGCCGCTGGTAGGCATCATTGGCAGCGTCCAGGCCGCCGAGGCCCTCAAGCTGCTATGCGGCGTGGGTGAGCCGCTCACGGGTCGCCTGTTGATGCTGGACGGACGCAGCATGTCGTGGAGCGAAATCAAAATGTCGCGCAATGCAGCCTGCGGCGTTTGCGGTTCGTGCTGAACGCCTCTTCGGGCTGTGCTCCCGGCTATCCGGCAAGCTGATCGGAGGGACGTGCGCGTGGTAATCCCATGGGCGGCTTCACTGCCGGCCTGGCAGGCCCGGCCGCAGGCGTTGTGGCTGGTTGTGCTTTTGCTTTCGGGTCCACCGCCAGCGCCAGTGCGCGCCGGCAATCTGCATCCTGCCCGGGCCCGGTTTCAAATGTCGCCGCGAGCGCCAACAAGGGATTGATCACGCCCAGCGCCAGCGTCAGGCCCGCACGCCCGGCAAGCGCAAGCTTGTCAGGCCCTGCGGAAGGCGAAGCAAAAGTACCAGCTATCCTGAGCGGCGAACGAAAGCTCAGGATGCTGTGGTCCTTGGGCTGGGGATGCAATGTGATGTCCAGGGTTTCGTTGGCCAGGCTGATCTGGCCGCTCCCGTTGAGGACGGTGTCCGTGGTATCGAGCACAATAACCTTGCTGCTCATCAGGCCCTGCTTGACCTCAAACGCCGCCGCCGAGCAAAGAAGCTTGACGTTGCGGTCGCCACGCACAAGAAACTTGATGATCTCGCCCCCGTCCAGGCCCATGAACTCCAGCAGGATGTTGCTGAGTTCACCCTTGCCCATCAGCACGGCAACGTCGCCCGAGGCGGAGCCCAGCATCCCGGCAGCAGAATTGCCGCGTCCCGTCAGGTTGACCTGGCCGCTGATTTTTCCAAGGCTGCTCTTGGTTGTCTGAATGGTGGGGAACAGCCGGTTCAACTGAACCGCGCGCAGGTCCAGTCTGGTTTCGAAAGCAGCGGGTTCCACATTGACATCGACCCTGATACGTCCGGCCAGGGATCCACCCGCCACGCCCAGCGCAATCGGATCAAGCTGCAAAACGCCGTTGACCAGCTTGACGTGCACGCTGCCCCTGTCGAGCGGCAGCTGTTCCACATGGCGGATATCAGCCGCGCTGTAGGTCACATCCGCATTCATGGCCTTGAGCCGCACCAGGTCCAGCGTGGCCGTAGGCAAGACCTTGCGCGATGCGTTGGCCTGGTCCGGTTTTTTGAGCCTTGCAGCGGTCGCAGCTGATTTGCCAGGGACACTGGCGGCCATAGCAGGAGGACTGACGGGCAGCCCGATCACCGGCCGCAAGTCCTCAAAATCCAGAAGTTTCGAGCGGACTTCTCCGGTCAGCAAAGCGACCTCGCCGGAAGTGTCAAAGTTAAGGTTCCCGCTCAGGTCAGAGCTGCCAAGAACGCCCTGTATCTGACTGGCGGCCCATACCTTGCCATGCTTGTCCAGTTTGCCGCGCAACTTATAGGGCGGCGTGGAGGGCAACACGATACCCGCCAGTTTGTACAGTTCCTCAAGGTTTCTGCCCTGCAGGTCAAACGTCGCATCCAGTCCGGTCAGTTCCTGGAGGTTTTCAATCGAGCCCTTGGCCTTCAGCGTGGTCTTGCCTGCCACCGCATTGATCTCCAGCGGAAAGGACTCTTTTAAGTCCTTGCTCAACTGCAGCACACCGCCCGTACGACCGCTCGCGGTGAAAGCTTCGTTTTTCCATTTGCCAGTCACTTTGTAGCCCAACGGCAATGTCACTGATGATCCTGATGGCGTGCCCGCCTCGGCGGCAATGGAAAACTGCGCCGTCATGTCGGCCCCCTGCCCTGATGCCTGGTATTTGAGCGTGCCCCGGTCTACAGTCAGGGAGCCAATGTTCGGCACTGCTGCGCTATCGGCCGTGTCCCGTGAAAGCGCCCAGGTCCGGCGCCCGTCCGGCTCCATCTGCAGGCCGATCTGCGGCTCAATCAGGGAAATGCGCGGCAAATCGACCTTGCCGCGCAGCAAGGGCCACAGGCGGATGTCAAACTCGGCGGCAGTCGCCTTGACCAGGTACGGCTCCCTGGCCCACGCCGGGTTGGCAAACTCCAGCCCCTCGGCCCTTACAGTGGTCGTCCTGCCCAGACTAACCGACAGGTGCCGGGTAATTTCAAAGCGGCGCCCAAGCTGGCCGGACACATAACTGTTGATCGGGCCACGCAGGACATCCCAGGGAAAAAACAGGAGCAGCAGCACCATCGCAAGCAGCACAACAAGCAGGCTCACGGTTACACGGCGGAAAACAAGGGAGCGAGGCATGGCGCCACGACCGGCAGGAGCTTGGAAAGACATGGCTCCAACTATCTGCCCGGACAGCAGATTGGGCAAGGGCACTACGCCACACATGTACGTGGGCGCACGCCTACACGCAGAGGTAGGAAACTTCCTACATGCAGCAGGTCCTGATACTGGCAGAATCAGCCTTGGGGCAAAGATACATTGGGAAACAAATCGTGCCCACATGTTTCCCGTCCATTGACCCGCCTACTTTTGCTCCCTGCCGAAAGCAATACCTGCCCTACCTGGACCCGCGCCGTGAGACTGAAAACCTATATCGTCGAAGACAATCCCACCATACGCGAAAACCTGATTGCGACGCTTGAAGAACTTGCCAGTGTTGATACCGTAGGCACGGCAGACACTGAAAACGAAGGCAAGGAGTGGCTGAACGGCAACCCCGAAGAATGGAATCTGGCCATCATTGACCTGTTTTTAAAGCAGGGGAGCGGACTGGGCGTGCTGGCAGCGTGCCAGCACCGCAAGGCATCGCAGAAGGTGGTGGTTCTCAGCAACTACGCCACGGCAGACATCCGCCAGCGCTGCGCCCAGCTGGGCGTTGACGCGGTATTCGACAAGTCCAACGAAATTGACGCGCTGGTGGACTACTGTATCCAGCACAGCGACGCCAGCGCCTGAATGCGGCCTGAACCGCGACTGAAATCAGTCGATCAACTTGTTCTTGAGCGCGTAGTAGGTGAGGTCGCTGTTGGACGCCAGGCTCATTTTTTCCATTACACGCGTCCTGTAGGTGCTTACAGTTTTTACGCTCAGCGAAAGCGCTTTGGCGATATCGCCAGCCGTTTCCCCCTTGGCCAGCTTGAGGAAAACCTGAAACTCCCGTTCCGACAATTGTTCGTGCGATGCCATGTCGTTGGGCCGGTTCAGCTGCTGCGCCAGCAGTTCAGCAACCGTCGGCGTGATGTAGCGTTTGCCCAGGGAGATCACACGGATGGCATCCACGATCTCCGACGGGTCGCACTCCTTGTTGAGGTAACCGCTGGCGCCCTGCCGGATCAGGTTGACGGCGTAATGCTCTTCAGGGTAGCCGCTCAGGATAAGAATGCCCACATCGGGCGCCTTGGCCCGGATCATGGCCAGCGCATCAATCCCGCTTTGCCCCGGCATGGACAGGTCCATGACCAGAATGTCCAGCTCGACGTTGCGCACAAGGTCAATGGCTTCGCGGCCGCTGCCGGCTTCGCCTACAACCCGCAAATCGACCTGGTCGGAGAAAAACTGCCTGAGCCCCGAACGCACGATGGCGTGGTCATCCACAATTCCAATTTTGATCATGTTGCAATCTTTCAGGGAAGGCTTGCATTTACAGGCAAACGTAATAAAAAAAGGGTCGGCCGTACCGGCCGTCCGCATTGGTCGTCGATACCTATTATTGACGAAACGCAAAAGCGTATTCAACGGATCTTGCCATGAAAAATTTTGCACTACCCAAAATGGCCATCAGCCTGCCCCTGGCAGTGCTGGCCGCCGCCATCCTGATCTTCATCAACGAAATCAGTTTTCGCGAGTCCACAGCGGCCACGGCCAATATAGAGCAGGCACAGCAAACCCGCGACTCGCTCAATGCATTGATGCGGCACGTGCTGGATGCGGAAACAGGACAACGAGGCTATCTTCTGACAGGTGACGAGCGCTACCTGGAACCCTACAACGCAGCCACCGCAGAAATCAACCCCAATCTTGATGTCCTGAGGCAATTGTTTGCCCCCTACAAGGACCAGATGGCGGAGTACGCGTCCATGTCACAGCATATCTCGAGCAAGATGGCCGAAATGGATCTCAGTGTCCGCATGCGCAAGGAAGGCAACGAGGACGCCTGGAAATTTGTCCTGACCACAAACGTCGGCCAGGAGCATATGGAAGCCATCCGCAAACAGGCGGCCGCGCTCGCCTCCAGCAGCAGCAGCCGGATGGTGCAGGGGCAAGAGCAGATCAAGAAAACGCTGCAGCTGTCCCGCGCGGGGGTAGCCATCATGGCACTTGCCGGGTTGCTGGCCTTTTATATGTACCTGCTGCAGACACAGGCCCTGTTCAGGTCGGGAGAACGCGAGAAGGAATCGCTGCAGAGGGAGCGGGACCAGCTTGACCTGCAGGTTCGCGAGCGTACCGCCAACCTGGCCGAGCTGGCCACCCATTTGCAAAACGTCCGCGAAGATGAGCGCGGCCATCTCGCGCGCGAATTGCACGATGAACTCGGGGCACTGCTGACTGCAGCCAAGCTCGATGTCGCCCGGCTCAAGTCCCGGCTGGCCGGCAGCCTGCCGGAAGCAACAGACCGCTTGGCGCACCTGACCAACACGCTGAACAGCGGCATCGCCCTGAAACGCCGTATCGTGGAAGACTTGCGCCCCTCTTCCCTATCCCATCTTGGCTTGGTGGCCTCGCTTGAAATCCTGGCCCGCGAATTTGAAGAACGCTCCGGGCTGTCCATCACCACCGACCTTGAAAACGTTGAACTCGGCGGATCGGCTCAATTGACGGTGTACCGGCTGGTCCAGGAGTCGCTCACCAACATCGGGAAGTATGCCGAGGCAAGCCAGGCCGTTGTCAGCCTGCAAAACATGGGCAGCTACATCACCGTGGAAGTGCATGACAACGGCAAGGGCTTTGACACAGCAAGCGTCGGCCCCACCAGCCACGGCTTGTCGGGCATGCGCCACCGCGTGGAAGCAGCCGGAGGCCGACTCACCGTAGCCAGCACCAAAGGCACCGGCACCCAGATCACGGCCGTGCTGCCCAAGGCACCCTCCTCGCCCTCCTGAGGGCCTGTTCATGATTCAGGGGTTTGCGGCGCCGGCATGGCCGCATCCATGGGCGCTTTACCGAGCGTAACAAACTGTCAGCCCCCTCCTACAGCCCGCCACCCATAGTCCTGACAAGGGGGCGGCACCACTGCCGATGAGGGAAATCCGGCGTCTTCATTAACCTTGCAGCATGTGTTGAAAAGATGTTTCCAGGGAAGCATCACCCGATACCAACCAGGCCAGCAAGGAACTACCGATGTTGCACTATTCCGTCATTTTTCTGGTGATCGCATTGATTGCCGCCGTCTTCGGTTTTGGCGGCATCGCGGCAGGCGCCGTTGAAATCGCCAAAATTCTTTTCTTCATTTTTGCCATCATGGCCGTCGTCAGTTTTGTAGTCAGCCTGCTCAGGAAAAACTGATACCGCAATACACACAGCTCCCGCGTTCCCGCGCCCGGCCGCGCGATCGCACATCAAAACCGCCGGCACTCCCATTTCATCAACCGTTTCAACCCAACAAGGACCTGTCATGAGTACTATTGCCTCCAAAATCGCCCAAGATGCCGCGCCCACCTTGCGGCATGCCTCCGACGAACTACTGCAGAGCGCCAGCCATGCGGTGGACTCCACACGTAGTTACGCCAACGATGCGCTGGACAAGGCCGAAGACAAGGTTCGTGAGTTGCGTGGCAACGTAGATCCCGTCGTCGACATGTTGGCATCCAAGGCCCAAAAACTTGCACGGCAAAGCCTGGACATCGCGGCCGAAGCCAAGGACCGCGCGCAGCAATCCCTCAGCCGTGCTGCGGGCGCCACCACCCGTTACGTGGCGGAGCAACCCTTGCGTTCAGTCCTGATAGCAGCCGCCGTCGGTGCCGGCGTGGCCTTGCTGATTTCGTCTGCACGCACACGCAACCGCAATCGCTACTGATCAACAGAACATCCAGTCCCGTCATGCTGCACCCTCTGTTCTCAACGCTCATACAAAGGCCCGACCTTGTCGCGGACCATGTCGCGGCTTACGCGGCGCTGTTTCAGGAGGAAGCCAGTGCAGCAGGTGCGGAGTGGCTGGCCAGGGCCGTGGCCTGGGTACTAGTGGTTCTTTGCGGCGTTGTATTCTTGGGGCTGGCAGGCACGGCATTGATGCTGGGCGTCCTGCACAACCAGTTCCATTGGGTGCTGGTCGCCGTGCCCGGCTTCGCATTGCTGCTTGGGATAATTGCTTTCTTTCGGGCCAGGAGGCCCTTCAGGAGTGAGCGTTTTCCCGAACTGAAAGCGCAGATCGACAGCGACGTTCAAGCTTTGCGTGCAGCTACCTGAAGAAGGCCCATATATGCCCTCTGCCCTGCCCCTCACGCCACAGGAGCGGCTTGCCATCAGCCGCAAAGCCATCGTCCGGCATATGAACCGGAACGAAACGCCCGGGCATGACAACGCAAGCCGGGCACCTGGCGATGCAAGCGACGAACAAGGCAGCAGCGCGTATGGTCCTTTGCAGCTCGTCCAGCGCGCCCTGCGGGCCTGGTGGCAACATCACCCCGCCAATATTGCACTGGATGTTGCCCGGCCTGTTGTTGCGGAATATGCCAGGGAACATCCGGTCAGGTTGCTTGGTGCCGCCGCCGGCATTGGTGCCGCAGCCGTGCTGCTCAAACCATGGCGCCTGGTATCGCTGGGCGGCATATTGCTGGCAACGATGAAGTCCTCGGACCTCTCGGGCATCGTGCTTTCGATGCTGTCCAGTTCCTCTCACTCTCAAGACCCGGATAACCCAAGGGAAACCCCATGACAAAAACGACTACTCTTTCCAGTGAATTTTCCCTTGATCAGAAGGGCCTGACTGCCGCCAGGAAAAGCCTGGACGACGGCGCGATCACCCCGGCTTACGGGCCACACCGCAACGCCATCATCAAGCTGCTCAACGACTCCCTGGCCACCGAACTGGTTTGTGTCCTGCGCTACAAGCGCCACCACTTCATGGCCAGCGGCTTGTCGTCACCCAAGATCGCCGAGGAATTCCTGGTGCACGCCAATGAAGAGTCGGCGCACGCCGACCGCATCGCAAGGCGGATAGTGCAGTTGGGCGGCGAGCCGGATTTCTCGCCGGGCACGCTTCTGGAGCGCAGCCACGCGGACTACGACGACTCAAACGACCTGAAGACCATGGTACGCGTCAACCTGATTGCCGAGCGCGTCGCGATAGAGACCTACCACCAGATGATCCAGCTGATTGGGGACAAGGACACAACCACTCGCAGAATGCTGGAAGACATCCTTGCCGACGAAGAAGAACATGCCGACGAGCTCAAGGACTGGCTCGAGGATTGATCCCTGTCCCTTTATAACCACCGGTTGATCAGCGTGGTGCGACTGATCCGCAGGCTTTTTAACTACAGCACTGACTGAACTCACTACTTAAGGAAATAATATGAAATACGCTCGCGCAATTGCATTTGCCGCCCTGGCCGGCATCACGATTCTGTCTACAACAGGTTGCGCCGTTGGGCGTGGTCAGGAAACAGCAGGTGCCTACGTGGATGATGCGGCGATCACCACGGCCGTCAAGGCAAAATTTGTTGAAGACAAAACAGTCTCGGCAATGTCCATCAGCGTTGAAACGCTGAACGGCACAGTCCAGCTGTCCGGCTTTGCCAAGTCCGGTGCTGAAAAGGCACAGGCTGAAGCCCTTGCGCGAGGCGTCAAAAACGTTCGTGCGGTACGTAACGACATCGTCATTCGTCCCTGACCCCAGCTGAGGTCTTCTCGACCTTAAAGCGCCAGGCTCAAGGCCTGGTAAAAAAGCAGGCACCGGTTTTAAACCGGTGCCTGCTTTTTTCTCGTCTGTCCCTGTGCGGACGTTTCTGCTTGCGTATGGAAAGGAAAACTCTCCACGCAAAAAAAAGCCTCCATATGGAGGCACGTCCTCTGCCGGGCCGTAAAAACTAGCTTGCCTTGACCATCAGCTTGTTGTCGACCGAGCTCACGCCCTTGATGCCTTTGGCAATGGCAGTGGCCTTGTCCCGTGCACTTGCGGTTGGCGCGGGGCCGCTCAGGGTCACGTTGCCGTTTTTGGTATCAACATCAATCCTGATGGCACTCAGGTCGCTGTCTTTGGCAAATGCCGCAGAAATGGATGCCGTGATGGCCATGTCATCCACGCTACCGGCAACCGAATCAGCCGCCTTTTGCCCGCTCACCTCGGCCTTTTGCGCCTCTTCCTTTACGGATGCACCGGCCTTGGCCATGGATGACTCGGCTTTGGCTTTTGCCTCGATCGCCGCCTGCTCGGTTTTGGCCACGGCTGAATCCAGCTGTTGGCCGACCGACTGGCCCTCGTCCTTTTTGCCGCAGGCCCCCAAGGCGAGCAGCAATGCAAGGGAGCATGCCGTTGTCAGGACCAGGGCGGGCCTGTGCGAAATAAATGGTGTGTTTGTTTTCATGAAAAACTCCTGGAATTAATGACTGAAAAATGAATGCGTTCAGGCGGTCATCGCCTCAGATCTTGTTGATCAGCTTTTGGGCCTTGTCTTTGGCGTCTTCCTTGGTATCGCCATAAACGGCCTGTACTTTTCCCTTGACCTGTCCAGCCAGTCCCTCCGCTTGCAACTTGTCGTTGCCCGCTACCTTGCCAGCCAGTTCCTTGACCTTGCCGACGGTTTGCTCCACGCGGCCTTTAACCTGATCCTTGTTCATGCGATGTCCTTTAAGGGTTAAAAATCGAATCGGCATTGGGTGCTTTGACCAATACCGTCAGGCCACGACAGCCAGTGATTTCAATTTAAGGCAGGGACACAAAACATGCGATCAGTGGAGACCGCTTTTCCTGTAGGACAAGGCTCGCTTGTCAGGTCCCTGAATGGCAGTTTCCGTGGCGTTTTCGGAAGTCGCGCGGGTTTTCCGCTGCGCCCAGGGCAAACAGCCCGCGCCGGGCTGCCATTGCCTGCGATTGCTCGGCGGCGTATGGCCCGGGGTTTCTGCGGTAGCTGTAAGACCATGCATGGCCATGGCTGACCATCCAACGGCCGATGTCCTGGCCCTGCCAGCTTACGGTTGCCAGTACCCGGCCATAGTCATCACGCCTTTGATATGAGATGCTGACTGTTTGCCCGAGTACCCGCTGCCTGAGCGCCTCACGCGCACCGCGCCCGCCCGGCTGGCAGATTTCAGGCGCATCAATGCCCATGATGCGGACTTTCAGGGGCTTGCCTCCGGCAGGCGTCCGTACCCAGAACGTGTCGCCATCCACCACACGGGTCACCACGCCTGACTGGTGTTGCTGGGCAGGCCGGGCGCCGGCCAGGCCATGAAACGACAGCAGCAGCACAAGCAGTAGCGCAAGCCGATGGAAAACCTTCAGGCGCCACGCCGCAAACGCTATCAATTCAATAGCTGATTGCACGCACCTCTCTTTGGCCTGAAGCATTTTTCGTTTCAAAAATCATGCCCCCCGCATCAGGCGGTAATGATCCAGCCTTCCAGCGGGTCCACGTCGGCGGGCAGGCCATAACAGCTTACGCCCTGAGCATGCCTTTCTTGCGCCCACGCTGCCTGCATCAGGCACAAAACGGCATCCAGGCTGTCGCCGCTGGCGTCGTCCACCAACCGGTCTCGCTGCGCATGGGTGAGCTTGAGCCGCAGCTTGAGGCGGGTCTGGCCATGCTCCAGCGCGGTGATCAGGTCCTTGCGGGCAATCAGGCGCTCTGGCGTCTGTTTGGCCTTGTCGTCGCTTTTATAGGAACGCTGGCCCAGAATCTCGCGCGCCAGCAAACCGGGATAGCCTTCCAGCGCGACACGTGTGTGGTCACCTTCATGCAGCCCCGGCAGGTACACGCCGGCGGCCAGCAGGCGCGGCACGCCCGCATGCAGCATGTAGGCCACCGGTGGATTGACCCATTTCATGGACGGACTGGCACCGGCCGGCCCGTCCGTGGCACGGTGCGCAAATTTGCCGCCCACGGGCCGTGCATCGCAGAATGCGGCAAAGGTACTGCGGATATCAGCGCGGCTCAGGCCCGCGTAATGCGCCATCAACGCCGGCCAGCCGCCGGGCCAGCCCAAGTGCAAAACCAGCTCGCGCGGCAGGCCAAAGGGAAAGTCGAATGCACCGATCCAGCCGGCGGGCTGCTGCAGCCACGCTTCAAAACCGTCGAGTGAATCGACCTGCTGCAATTTTGATAGCTGGACGCGCCCGCCACTGCTGGACCCGAGGGCTAAAACAATCGGTTTTTTGCGTGTGGGCGCGCTCGAAAAATCACAGCCGAGCAGCAGGCCCACGCCCTCGCTCATGGAAACCTCGCCAGGTCAGCCAAGGGCCAGTCCCATCACGCCCGCAGCGATGCAGACCGCACCGAACAAACGCTGCACACGATCACCCTCGCCCAGCAGGTGCCCGCCTATCAGCGCGGCAAACAGCATGGAAACTTCACGCGCGGGCGCCACGTGCGACAACGGTGCTTCCTGCATGGCGTACAGTACCAGCACATAAGACACCGGGCTGATGGCGCCGACCAGCAGTGCGTATTTCCATTGCTTGCGCCACAGCGCAAGACCCTCGGCCCTGTCGCGCAGGAACGACGGCGCCAGCAGCGCAATACGTACAAAGTTGCCGAGGTAGTCCAGCAATATGGGTGACATCAGCAAGAACTTCACCGCGTAACCGTCAACCACCGTGTAGCTGGCAATAAAGGCCCCGGTGAGCAGGCCGTACAGCATGCCCTTGTGCACGCGCTTGCGCTGCGCGGGGTCATGCGCTGCGCGCAGCAGGCCCGGGCCGCCGGCAATCAGGAACACGCCAACCACCACACCCGCAATGCCGGCCAGGCCCAGCGCGGAGATCTGCTCGCCAAGCAAGACAATGGCCACCAGAGACGACAGCAAGGGCCCAGAGCCGCGCGCCAGCGGGTACACCACCGTCAGGTCGGCCTTGCGATAACCACGCAGCAGGACCACGTAATACAGCACATGCAGCACGCCGCTGACAACGATAAAAGCCCATTCGCGCCAGCCCCAGCCGGGCACCACACCCCAGGCAGCCCACAGGCCCACCGGTGCCCAGACCAGCATCATGGTCATGCTGGTGAAGAAGGCGAAGCGCGAGTCGCCGCCGGCTTTTTTGGCTGCGATGTTCCAGCTGGCGTGGATCAGTCCGGCAAGAACAACAAGGGCAAGGGCGGAAAAAGGCATGGGAAGAGAAACAGGCGGCGCATCAGTGCGCAAGGCACTGATGCAGGAATGCGGCGGGACAGGATCAGGTGCGGCCGCAGATGGAGGCTGTGGCCATCAGGTCTTCCAGCAACGCGAGCGATACCTTGCCCGAGACGGCGTAGGGATCAAGCTCCGGCTTTTCCGAGTACTTCAGCAAAATTGATGCATTGATCTTGCTGACATTGACCTGGCCCATGGACCAGCCGGAAAAACGGCGCTCGCTGATTTCCTCGTAATGCAACAGCACCACGTCCTTGTGGCGCGGGTCCCGCTGGATATGGCCGTACAGGTCGCTGACCTGCTCGCGCCCGCCCTCCAGCGCCTGCAGGAACACGCCGTCGCCGTAGCAAAGAATGCCGGTGATGCCCAGTGTCTGGTTGTGGCTGCGCGACTGCGCAAGGATGGCGTCGGTGATATCGCTGGAAGTGGGATTGGCCGAGCGGCTGGCGTAAAGAAGGCGTACCAACATGATGTGTCCTTAGTTACTGCTCTTTTTCGGGATCAGGGATAAAAATTCACGGCGCAGGTTGGGGTCTTTCAGGAAAACGCCGCGCATGACGGAATTGATCATCTTGCTGTCCAGGTCCTTGACGCCGCGCCAGCCCATGCAATAGTGCGAGGCCTCCATGACGATGGCCAGGCCGTCCGGGGAGGTTTTCTCCTGGATCAGGTCGGCCAGTTGCACCACAGCCTCTTCCTGGATTTGCGGCCGGCCCATGATCCATTCGGCCAGGCGTGCGTATTTCGACAAGCCAATGACATTGGTGTGTTCATTCGGCATAACGCCTATCCAGAGCTTGCCGATCACCGGGCAGAGGTGGTGCGAACAGGCGCTGCGCACGGTGATGGGGCCGACGATCATCAGTTCATTCAGATGCTCGGCGTTGGGGAATTCGGTGATGCTGGGTCCTTCCACATAACGGCCCTTGAAGGCCTCGTGCAGGTACATCTTGGCTACGCGGCGTGCGGTGTTGTGGGTGTTGTGGTCACGCTCGGTGTCTATCACCATGCTGTCGAGCACGCCCTGCATCTTGCCGGCCACCTCGTCGAGCAGTTTTTCCAGCTCGCCGGGCTCAATGAACTGCGCGATGTTGTCGTTGGCGTTGAAGCGCTTGCGCGCGGCGACCAGACGCTCGCGGATTTTGACGGACACGGGTGTGCCTTCGTCAGTCGTGCCCTGTGAAGGTGTGTCGGATTTCATAAGCATCCCTTGATATTACCAGTCTGACCCCAAAACAGGCTTCCCCCGGGTTTTCAAAGGGATTTATGGCCCCGGCCGCCCGTATATAAGCACGACCAGCTATCACTTTAATAGCAAATGCAGCGATGCCATGCAACATCCCGCCACGAACGCAGATACCCGCACCGTCAATAGCGCTTGCCCGCCACAAAAATCGCCAGGCGCATCAGGGCATAGGCCAGCTGGTCCAGGACACGCTGGCGCAAGGGGCGATGGCTGTAGGCCGACGGATCAAGGCGGCGGCCATGGCCGTCAATGGCGGCGCACAGGGCCTCCCGCAGTTCACCGGCAAACACCTTGTCTTCGACCACCACATTGGCTTCGCGTGCCAGCAGCAGGCTGAGCGGATCAAGGTTTGACGAGCCGACCGTGGCCCAGTGCCCGTCGATCACGGCAACCTTGGCATGCAGAAAGCTGGCTTCGTATTCATGGATTTCGATGCCGGCCTTGAGCAGCGCGCCATAAACGGGGCGCGCTGCATGGTACTGCATGAAATACTCGTACTTGCCCTGCAGCAGCAAGGTCACCCGCACGCCGCGCCGGGCCGCCCGGATCAGCGCGCGACGCAGCTTTCCGCCCGGCACAAAATAGGCATTGGCAATCAGTATCTCCTGGTGCGCCTTGCCTATGGCCCTGCGGTAGGCCTTTTCAATGCTGTTGCGGTTACGCAGGTTGTCACGCAAGACCAGCGCGGCCTTGGTGCCCGGCGTGGTCACTGCATGCCCTGCGCCCGCAGGTCCGGCCAGCCTGGCCGCACTGGTGCGCCCGCCATAACCGGCCGCCCTGAACTTCTCCCAGGCTGTGCCCAGGTGGCTCTGGCGCGCACTGTAGCCCGCCTGCACACGCCACCACAGCAAGGCCGCGGCATCCGCCGCTTCCACGGCCAGCGGTCCCGTCACGGCAACCGCAAAATCAAAACGCGGGGCCTGCAGCTCACCGTAATAAGGGTCATAAAAATCATCCAGCACGTTGATGCCGCCGCAAAAAACAATGCGCTGGTCAATCACACACAGCTTTCTGTGCAGCCTGCGCCAGCGGTTCGGCATCAGCAAACCCAGGCCACCCAAACCTGTGCCAAGGGGCGAGTACACACACCACTGTATGCCGGCATCGGTGATTTTTTGCTGCCATTCGGGCGCCAGGGCTTCAGAGCCAATGCCATCGACAAGGACCTGCACCGTCACGCCGCGGCCGGCCGCACGCAGCAGGGCTTCGGCCACACCGGTGCCAGTCCCGTGCACATCAAAAATATAGGTTTCAAACTGCACCCAGGCCACCGCCTCGTCAATCGCCTCGATGAGCGCCGGAAAGTAAGCCCGCCCGCCCTGCAGCAAGCGCAGGCCCGGGGACTTTTGAAACATGTTCATGCGCCCAGTTTAGGCAATGAACTTCGGCAGCATCAAAAGCGCCTCGGCATTGGAAGGCGAGAAACACAGGTCCGCGGCCTCCAGGCAAGGCAACCACTGCCAGGCCGTGTGCTCGCGCGGGCTCAGCCGGACGCTTGTGCCCTGCGGCACGCACAGGCTGAAAACATGCTCGGTGTTGTGCGTCACGCCAGGCGCATAACGCCGGCGCCAGGCTGGGTAGATTTCATAAATATTGGAAACAGCCCAGTCCACAAACTGGCCGGCATCGGCAGTGATGCCGGTTTCTTCCATGACCTCCCGCATGGCTGTTTGCAGCAGGGGTTCATCCGGTGTGTCCCGGGAGCCTGTCACGCTCTGCCAGAAACCGGGGTTGTCGGTGCGCTCGATCAGCAACACCTCCAGTTGTGGCGTGTGAATGACAACCAGGACCGACTCGGGGATCTTGAAAGCGTTCAAGGCATCCCCATGCGATTCAAAGCGCTTCCGCCATGTCAACCAGCCGGGCCACGGTGTTCATGTTGCGTGCCGTTCCCGCTTCGGCAGCACGGATCTTCAGCCTGGACGAGGCCATGCCCTCGCCATAGTGGACGTAAAACTCCCTGCGCCCCAGGGCTATCTCTTCCCCGTTCTGCCCGGTGATGGCCGCCAGCGCATTGGCGGGCGGTGTGGCATCCAGAAAAATGGCCATGACCCGGTTGGGTTTTGCCGCCGGAAACGGGTTGGCCGCCAGGACGGCGGCCATTTCAGCGGACGTCCGCACCAGCACTCCGACCGGCTTGCCGCAATGGGCCTGGAGGCCGGCTTCCAGCAGGGCCTTTACCTGGGCCGCCGAACGCCCGCTGTGAAAAACAACATTGCCGCTGGCGATGTAGGTGCGGACCTTTTCAAATCCGGCGTCCTCGCACAGGGCCTTGAGATCACTCATCAGGAGTTTTCCCGTCCCGCCGACATTGACGGCGCGCAACAGGGCTATGAAAGTGCTCATGCGGAAAAATTGTACCCAGACCGCAACGGGACCCGCCGCCAGCCGACTGCCCGGGGGCAGCGCTGAAACGGCGCCGCTGCCGTCAGGCAGGTTGCGGATTGCGCAGGCGGATATGCAGTTCGCGCAATTGCTTTTCGTCCACCGGGCCTGGCGCGTGCGTGAGCAAATCCTGCGCGCGCTGGGTTTTCGGGAAGGCGATCACATCACGAATCGACTCGGCGCCCGTCATCATGGTCACGATGCGGTCCAGGCCGAAAGCCAGGCCTCCGTGCGGTGGGGCGCCGTACTGCAGGGCTTCGAGCAGGAAGCCGAACTTTTCCTGCGCTTCTTCGGGACTGATCTTGAGCGCGTTGAACACCTTGCTCTGCACTTCTGCGCGGTGGATACGGACGGAGCCGCCGCCGAGCTCCCAGCCGTTGAGCACCATGTCATAAGCCTTGGCAATGCACTTGCCCGGGTCGGTGTCCATCCAGTCTTCATGGCCGTCCTTGGGCGCGGTGAAGGGATGGTGCACGGCGCTCCAGCGCTGGCCGCCTTCATCAAACTCGAACATCGGGAAGTCCACCACCCAGAGTGGTTTCCAGCCAGTGGTGAAGAGGCCGGTCTTTTTGCCAAAGGCGCTGTGGCCGACTTTCAGGCGCAGTGCGCCAATGCTGTCGTTGACGATCCTGGACTTGTCGGCACCGAAGAAAATAATGTCGCCATCAGCGGCGCCCGTGCGCTTGAGGATTTCGGCAATCGCGGCGTCATGGATGTTCTTGACGATGGGGCTTTGCAGGCCTTCACGGCCCTTGCTCACGTCGTTGACCTTGATCCAGGCCAGGCCCTTGGCACCGTAAATCTTGACGAACTCGGTGTAGCCGTCGATCTCGCCGCGGCTCATCTCGGAACCGCCCGGCACACGCAGGGCAACCACGCGGCCGCCGGGTGTGGTGGCCGGTGCGCTGAACACCTTGAAGTCCACATCCGCCATGATGTCTGTCAGTTCCGTGAACTCAAGGTTCACGCGCAGGTCGGGTTTGTCCGAGCCGAAGCGGTGCATGGCATCGCTGTAGGCCATGACGGGGAACTCGCCCAGGTCGGTGTTCAGCACCGTCTTGAAGATGTTGCTGATCATGCCCTGGAACATGTCGCGGATATCCTGCTCGCCCATGAAGGAGGTCTCGATATCGATCTGCGTGAATTCGGGCTGGCGGTCGGCGCGCAAGTCCTCGTCGCGAAAGCACTTGGTGATCTGGTAATAACGGTCAAAACCCGCCACCATCAACAACTGCTTGAACAGCTGCGGGCTCTGCGGCAGCGCAAAGAACATGCCTTCGTTGACGCGGCTGGGCACCAGGTAGTCGCGCGCGCCTTCGGGCGTGCTTTTGGTCAGCATGGGGGTTTCAATGTCGATGAAACCGTTGGCGTCCAGGAACTTGCGGGTTTCCATGGCCACGCGGTAACGCAGCATCAGGTTGTTCTGCATGTAGGGGCGGCGCAGGTCCAGCACCCGGTGTGTCAGGCGCGTGGTCTCCGACAGGTTGTCGTCGTCGAGCTGGAACGGCGGCGTCACGCTGGGGTTGAGCACCGTCATCTCGTGGCACAGGACCTCGATCTTGCCGCTTTTCAGGCTGTCGTTGGTCGTGCCTTCAGGCCGCGCGCGGACCACGCCCTTGACCTGGATGCAGAACTCGTTGCGCACGCCTTCGGCGGTTTTGAACATGTCGGCACGGTCCGGGTCGCACACCACCTGCACGTAACCTTCGCGGTCGCGCAGGTCCACAAAAATCACGCCGCCATGGTCGCGCCTGCGGTTGACCCAGCCGCACAGGCTGACGGTTTGGCCCATCAGGGCCTCGGTCACCAGACCGCAATAGTTTGAACGCATTTGGGAAGCCATGGACATAATAAATTCGCTTGTAAATCCGGTTGTACGGCGGGGCAGCGCGGTGCGCTGCAGGTTATCGGAGTTTGTTGTTTTTGGCGTTGGCGGCGCTGCCGGGCACCACAACGCCCATGGAAATCACATAAGTCAGTGCCTCGTCCACACTCATCTTCAGTTCCACGCAGTCTTCACGCCTGAGCATCACAAAATAGCCGCCCGTGGGGTTGGGCGTGGTCGGTACGTAAACGCTGAGGTAATCCCCCGGCAGGTGGTTGGCCACATCGCCACCGGGCGTGCCGGTCTGGAAACCGATGGTCCAGACGCCTTCGCGCGGCCACTGCACCAGCAGGGCCTTGCGAAAGGCATTGCCGTTCTCGGAAAAAAGGGTGTCGGATACCTGCTTGACGCTGGAGTAGATCGACCGGACGATGGGGATGCGGTTGAGCAGCAGGTCCCACCAGCTCACCAGTTTTTTGCCCAGGAAGTTGCTGGCAATGGCGCCTATCAGCAACACGATGAAAAGGGCCAGCAACACGCCGAAGCCGGGGATGTGAAAACCGATCAGCTTGTCGGGGTGCCAGGAGCCGGGAAGAATCAGCAGCGTCTGGTCCAGCGTGGCGACAACCCAGTCCAGCACCCACACCGTGATGCCCAGGGGCACCAACACCAGCAGGCCGGCCAGCAACCATTTGCGGATGGCCGCCATCAGCTGCTGCCCTTGCCGGCCGAAGACGTGCTGCTTGCGGGTGCGGGCGATGACGCGGCAGCTGGTGCCGCCGCGGCTGGCGTAGCAGTCGCCGGCGGGCTTGATGTTGCCGAGGCTGCCGAATCACCCGATTTGGCGCCTCCGGCATCCGCACCCTGGCCGGACGGGGCCGGGGCCCCGGTTGAGGAACCGCCACGAAAATCGGTGACGTACCAGCCCGAGCCCTTGAGCTGGAAGCCCGCGGCAGTGACCTGCTTTTTAAAGGCGGCTGCGCCGCATTGCGGGCAATCGGTCAGTGGGGCATCCGACATTTTTTGCAAAACGTCCTTGGTATGCCCGCAGGACTCGCATTTATAGGCGTAGATTGGCATAGTGCTAGAGTTTTTCGGGGTGTAGGCTTCCCGGGCATGCGCCGGGATGCAAAGCCTTCAATTATAGGCGTTGCCCGGATAAACAAGCCGGGAGCCGGGGCCGGCAGCGCCCTAGAAAACCCGGACCCTGAGCAGCATCTGCATGGCGATCAGCCCCAGTACAAAGCCCAAACCGCCATAAATCAGGCTTTGCAACAGCTTGTTGGTGCGTTTTTGCTCGACCAGCAGCTCAAGCAGCTCACGGTTGTTCGAACCATGCCTGTCCTTCAGGTACTGGGACAGCAGGCGCGGCAAGCCCGGCAACAGCTTGGCATACGCCGGTGCCTCGGCCTTGAGCTGGGCCAGCAGTTTTTCGGGGCCGACCTGCTCCAGCATCCATTTTTCAAGGAATGGCTTGGCCGTGCTCCACAAATCGAGGTCGGGGTCCAGTTCGCGGCCCAGGCCTTCGATGTTCAGCAGGGTTTTTTGTAACAGGACCAGTTGGGGCTGGATTTCGACCTGGAAACGGCGTGAGGTCTGGAACAGGCGCATCAGCACCATGCCCAGCGATATTTCCTTGAGCGGCCGGTCAAAATACGGCTCGCAGCAGGCGCGGATCGCGGCTTCCAGCTCGTCAACGCGGGTGCTGGGCGGCACCCAGCCGGACTCGATGTGCAGCTCGGCCACACGTTTGTAGTCACGCTGGAAGAATGCGCTGAAATTCTGCGCCAGGTATTCCTTGTCGCTTTCGGTCAGCGTGCCGACGATGCCGAAATCCAGCGAGATGTAGCGTCCGAAAGTTGCCGGTTCGAGGCTGACCTGGATGTTGCCGGGATGCATGTCTGCATGGAAAAACCCGTCGCGAAATACCTGGGTAAAAAAGATCGTGACGCCGTCACGCGCCAGTTTTTTCATGTCCACGCCGGCATCCAGCAGGCGCTGGATCTGGCCGATGGGCGTGCCGTACATGCGCTGCATCACCATGACATCGGGCATGCAATAGTCCCAGACCATCTCGGGAATCATGACCAGGTCCAAACCCTGCATGTTGCGGCGCAACTGGGCGGCGTTGGCGGCTTCGCGCAGCAGGTCCAGCTCGTCATGCAGGTATTTGTCGAATTCACCCACCACCTCGCGCGGTTTCAGGCGCTTGCCGTCGGCCGAGGCGCCTTCGACCCATCCGGCCATCATGCGCATCAGGGCCAGGTCTTTTTCAATCGCCGGCAGCATGTTGGGGCGCAGCACCTTGACAGCGACTTCACGTCCATTGGGCAGGGTTGCAAAGTGAACCTGGGCGATGGAAGCGCTGGCCACCGGCGTGGACTCAAAGGTGGCAAAAATTTGCGCCAATGGCCGGCCAAAGGCCTTTTCGATGATGGCGATGGCCACGGCGGAATCAAAGGGCGGCACACGGTCCTGAAGCTTGGCCAGTTCGTTGGCGATATCCGTAGGCAGCAAATCGCGGCGTGTGGACATGACCTGCCCGAATTTGACGAATATCGGCCCCAGCCTCTCCAGTGCCTCACGCAGGCGCTCGCCGCGCGGCGCTTTCAGGTTCCGGCCGACGGACACGATGCGGGTCAGCATCCTTATCCACGGTTTTTCAAAGCTGGAGAGCACCAGCTCATCCAGACCGAAACGCAGCACGGTCCAGGTAATGAATATCCCCCTGAAAACCCGACTCATGTAGCAGCCTTGCCGGCATCAGGTGCGGGCGTCACGGCAGGCACCGTAGAAGCAGCAGCAGGCGCACCCGGGCGCATCGCCAGGAACTGTTTCAGGCCCTCAAGCAATCGCCGGCCCGCATCCGCCAGCGCATGCGCGGGAATGTCGCCCAGCACGCGGGACAGATCTTCCTCCACATCCCAGCGCAGGTTTTCGGCCAGCCAGCCGAGTTCGGCGGCCAGTTGCACATCGCCCTCGATCTTGACCGGCGGCGGCTTGCCGGCCAGCACCGACTGCGCCACCGTGATCGGTGAATCGGCAGCAACGGCCACCAGCAGGTCCGGCTTGGCAGAAGGCGAAGCACGGTCAAAAAGGCCGGCGGGCGTGATCAGGAGGTCTATGGCAAACACGCCCCAGCGAACATGGAGCACATTGCCTTTTTTTCGTGCGAGGCGGTCCTGGGCTTCTTTTTCCTGCATGAGGACATGGTTCAGGAAAAGCACCAACCGCTGCTGGCCCTCATCCACCACCCAGGCGGGCGGCTGAAGTCGGCTGGCAATGGATTGCAGAAAAGAAAAAGGGGACGTGTTATTCATACGTCCCCGATTTTGACAGCAATATGAGCCCCCACGTTCGCTCGCTGCGTGTAGCTCTCTGCCCCCCCGAGGGGGCGGCGCCTGCGGTCTGGCAAAGCCAGTCCCGCGGCCCCTGCTGGCTTGGGACTGGGTGCGGCGACTGGCGATAGGGTTTCTCAACCAAGCATGAGCCGTGGAACCGGCTTTGCCGGGCCACAGGCGGGCGGCCCCTGAAAGGGGCGAACGGGCTACACGAAGTGAGCCTGGACGGGGGTTATTGGAGAGCCTGAACGCCTGCCACCAGCCAGCCGCTGCCGCCATTCCTGGGCTTGGTCATGTTCCAGACTTCGCGGAAAGGACTTGGGCCGGCCGAGGCGTCCTCCCGGATCATGCCGGAGAACTCCACGCTGGCCATGTACACGTCGTTGAGTTCCTCGATGCCCAGCAGTTGCGCATTGAGCATCACCACGTCGGTCTTGTTGGTGCCGTCGCCGGTGTGCGACTCGCGGTCTGCAAGCTGTACCTTGATCTGCTCCAGCATCTCGTCGGTCATCATGGCCCGCAGGTTGTGGATGTCCGAACGGTCCCAGGCATCCTGCAGCGTCAGGAAGTTGGTCTTGCAGGCCTTCAGGAAACCCTCGGCATCAAAGCCGGCAGGCACACCCCAGGATTGCGAACCCATCAGCCCGGAACCGATCATGGACCCCGAAGCTGCAGCCGCGCCTTCCTTGCTGGCGTCAAAAGCCATGTTGTTGCGCTCCCATGGCCGGGCGGAAGCGTCGTTTCCAACGTTCTGGGGGCTGTAGTCTTTTGGCGTTGTGGCATTGCCCGCGCCCTGGAAGGCATAAGGCGTCTGCGCCTGCCCGCCGCCCTGGCCCTTCAGCTTGCGCATCACGAAGCCGATCACCACCATGACAACCAGCGCCAGCAGGGCGAACATGATGATCTGGCCAAAAGCACCGCCAAGGCCCAGCGATGAAGCCAGCCAGGCCAGGCCAAGGCCGGCGGCCAGGCCGCCCAGCATGGCGCCCCACGGTTTTTTCGGTGCGGCTGCCGCAGGCGCTGCGCCCGGAGCAGCCGGCGTGGCTGGTTTGGCCACAGAGTTGGTGGCGCCGCCTGGCGTCGCTTCACGCTGCGTCACATTCGACGACTGCTTGCCGATGGACTTGCCACCGCCCATGCGCCTGGCCTCGGCATCCGCCGCGGTGAGCGTCAACGTGAGCGCCAGCATGGCGGAAAGAACGATGGACCACATTTTCATAACGTCTCCTTGAACAATTTTTCTCTGATCAACTGCTGCTGAACAGCAATGCCTAACACTTGATTCCAACATGCAAGGCGGCAACTCCGCCCGTCATGTTGTGATAGTCCACATGGCCAAAACCACCTTTGAGCATCATGGCTTTAAGTTCCTGCTGGTCCGGGTGCATGCGAATCGACTCGGCCAGGTACTGGTAACTTGCGTCGTCATTGGCCACCAGCTTGCCTATCCTGGGCAGGACCTTGAATGAATACCAGTCGTAAACTTTTTCCAGCGGCTTGGCCACCTTGGAAAACTCCAGCACCAGCAGCTTGCCGCCGGGCTTGAGCACGCGGTTCATTTCACGCAGGGCGTCTTCCTTGTGCGTCATGTTGCGCAAACCGAAGGCCACGGTGACAAGGTCAAAGTGGGCATCCGGAAAAGGCAGGTGCTCGGCATCACAGACCAGCGTCGGCAGGCTGACACCAGCATCGAGCAAACGGTTGCGCCCTTCGCGCAACATGGCTTCATTGATGTCGGTGTGCACCACACGCCCGCTGGCGCCGACCTTGGGCGCAAACGCCAGCGCCAGGTCGCCTGTGCCGCCGGCAATGTCCAGCACCTGCTGGCCTTCCTTGACGTTGGCCACCAGCACGGTGTAAGCCTTCCAGGCGCGGTGCAGGCCCATGGACATCAGGTCGTTCATGACATCGTATTTGGGCGCCACGGAATCGAACACGCCGCGCACGCGACGTGCCTTGTCCTGCTCATCGACCGACTGAAAACCAAAATGGGTTGTTGACATAAGTGAATGCTAGAGGCCAAAGCCCCGATTGATCGCGACAACCCTGCGGGGATTCAGGGCATTAGCGTGGTTTTATGCTGGAAAAACAACAGTAGCCCCGAGTCGGGGCTGCACGGCCTGCCATTGGCGGCCCGCCGTTTGCCTGCCTCAGTGATTGCCGCAGGCGTGGCCACCTGCGGCCACCATGGGATCGTCACGATTCGCACCCGCAGCCTGCAGCTTGCGCGTGTAGTCGTCCCAGAGCCGGTCCTGCTCCGAGCCCAGGTGGTAGAGGTAGTCCCAGGAAAAAATGCCGCTCTCGTGGCCGTCGGAAAAAACCGGCTTCACGGCGTAATTGCCGATGGGCTCCAGCTCGACCACATTGACCTCGCGTTTGCCGGTTTGCAGCACCTCCTGCCCCGGGCCGTGACCCTGGACTTCTGCCGAGGGCGAATACACACGCATCAACTCAAACGGAATACGGAATTGCGCGCCGTCCGAGAAAGCGATTTCGAGAACGCGCGACTGGCTGTGAACCGTCAGCGCCGTCGGCGTCGGTGAGTCAGCGTGAAGACCTGCCATGGTGGGATTTACTTTCTGGTATTGGACACGTCAGGGCACATCATTGCGCCATTTTTTCGGCGATCAGCCGGTTGACATCCAGGCACTTTGATGCGATCTGCGCCAGCTTTTCGGTGTCGTCCGGGCGCTGCCGCGCTGCCCAGACCGCACCCGGAAAATGGCTGTCCCAGTCAAAACGTGCAATCACATGCCAGTGCAGATGCGGCACCGCATTACCCAGCGCGGCCAGGTTGACCTTGGTGGGTTGCAGTTGTGCACGCAACACCTGCTCCACCAGCACCACGGCATCCATGCAGGACGCGCGCTCTGCGGGCGTCAGGTCGGAAAACTCCGCCACATGCTGCGTCCACACGACCCGGTAAAAAGCCGGGAAACCGGCTTCGCTGGCCTGGATGATGCGCAGTTGTTCATTGCGAAAAACCAGCAGCCCGCCGTCGGTCTCGCACAGGGGGCAGCCGCCGGCCCGTGCTTCGAACGCCGCGCCGGGCCGCCCCAAGCAAGCGAGCGCCCCCTCGGGGGGCAGCGCAGTACACGCAGTGACAAGCGTGGGGGCCATAGTTAAACCAGCACCCGCTCAATGCCGCCGTGGTTGGCTGCGTCCACATACGCCGGCAGCCACTCCTTGCCGAGTATCTGGTTGGCCATTTCGACCACGATGTAATCAGCTTCCAGCAAACCGTTTTTCATGTCGTCGCCGTAACGCGACAGGCCTTGCAGGCAGCTTGGGCAGCTGGTCAGGATCTTGACGTTTTCCTTTTCACCCAGGGCGCCCGATGCACGCAACTCGGCTTCGCCTTTTTGCAGCTCTTCTTCCTTGCGGAAACGGATCTGCGTGGAGATATCCGGACGGGTCACGCCCAGAGTGCCCGATTCACCGCAGCAGCGCTCGTTTTTCAGGACGTTGTCGCCCAGCAGCGCCTTGACCGTCTTCATCGGCTCCTGCAGCTTCATGGGGCTGTGGCAGGGATCGTGGTAGAGGTAACCGGCGCCGGGCTGGTCGGTGCGCAGGGTGATGCCTTTTTCCAGCAGGTATTCGTGGATGTCGATGATGCGGCAACCCGGGAATATCTTGTCAAACTCATAACCCTGCAACTGGTCGTAGCAGGTGCCGCAACTCACCACCACGGTCTTGATGTCCAGGTAGTTAAGCGTGTTGGCCACGCGGTGGAACAGCACCCGGTTGTCGGTGATGATTTTTTCGGCCTTGTCGAACTGCCCGCTGCCCTTTTGCGGATAGCCGCAGCACAGGTACCCCGGCGGCAGCACGGTCTGTACACCCGCGTGCCAGAGCATGGCCTGGGTTGCCAGGCCGACCTGTGAAAACAGCCGCTCGGAACCGCAACCTGGGAAATAAAACACCGCCTCGGTTTCCGCCGTGGTGTTTTTCGGGTTGCGGATGATGGGCACGTAGTCCTTGTCTTCAATGTCCAGCAGGGCACGCGCGGTTTTCTTGGGCAGGCCGCCCGGCATCTTCTTGTTGATGAAGTGGATTACCTGTTCCTTGACCGGTGCCTTGCCGACCGTGGCCGGCGGATGCGCGGTCTGCTTTTTGGTCAGCTTGCGCAACACGTCATTGGCCAGGCGTTGGGCCTTGAAGCCGACGTCGACCATGGCGCCGCGCATGAACTTGATGGTCTGCGGGTTGGTGGCGTTCAGGAAGAACATGGCGGCCGCATTGCCGGGCCGGAAGGATTTCTGGCCCATCTTGCGCAACAGGTTGCGCATGTTCATGGACACATCGCCAAAGTCGATATCGACAGGGCAAGGCGTCAGGCACTTGTGGCACACCGTGCAATGGTCGGCCACGTCCTCGAACTCTTCCCAGTGCTTGATGCTGATGCCGCGCCGGGTCTGCTCTTCATAGAGGAAAGCCTCGACCAGCAGCGAAGTCGCCAGGATCTTGTTGCGCGGGCTGTACAGCAGGTTGGCGCGCGGCACGTGGGTGGCGCACACCGGTTTGCATTTGCCGCAGCGCAGGCAGTCTTTCACGCTGTCGGCAATCGCGCCTATGTCGGACTGCTGCATGATCAGCGACTCGTGGCCCATCAGGCCGAAGCTGGGCGTGTAGGCATTGGTCAAATCGGAAAAAAGCGCCGACAGGGAGCCATTTTCAGAAGCCTTTTGGGCCTCCAGCCCAGCAGGAATGGGCGCAACCAGCTCCTGATTTCGTAGCAATTTGCCTTTGTTGAAGCGCCCTTCCGGATCGACCCTGGCCTTGTAGTCGGCAAACGGCTGGAGCTCCGCGTCGCTCAAGAACTCCATCTTGGTGATGCCTATGCCGTGCTCGCCGGAGATCACGCCGTCCAGCGAACGCGCCAGCACCATGATGCGGGCCACGGCCTCATGCGCGGTCTGCAGCATCTCGTAGTCGTCGCTGTTGACCGGCAGGTTGGTGTGCACATTGCCGTCACCGGCATGCATGTGCAGCGCAGCCCAGACGCGGCCCTTGAGCACACGTTTGTGGATGGCCGTGCACTCTTCCTGGATGGGCAGGAACGCCCCACCCGTAAAGATGGCCTGCAGCGGCGTGCGCAGCTGCGTTTTCCAGCTGGCGCGCAATGTATGGTTTTGCAGTTGCGGGAACAGCGTTTCCACATCCGCCAGCCAGCCGGCCCACAGGGTGCGCACGTCGGCAACCAGTGCCAGCGCCTGGCCCACGCGGTCTTCCAGCAGCTCTGCCGATGGAATGTCGTTGGCATCGTCCGATTTACCCAAAGGCAGGTTGCCCTTGCGGAAAAAAGCGTCCAGCTCGTCGCACAGCCTGATCTTGTTGCGCAGGCTGAGCTCGATGTTGATGCGCTCAATGCCGTCGGTGTACTCGGCCATGCGCGGCAACGGGATCACCACGTCTTCATTGATCTTGAAGGCATTGGTGTGGCGTGAAATGGCCGCCGTGCGCTTGCGGTCCAGCCAGAATTTCTTGCGCGCGTCGGGGCTGATGGCAATAAATCCTTCGCCGGCACGCGAGTTGGCAATCCGTACCACTTCAGAAGTCGCACGCGCCACAGCGTCGGCATCGTCGCCGGCAATATCACCGAACAGCACCATCTTCGGCAGGCCGCCGCGTTTGGACTTGGTGGCGTAACCCACGGCGCGCAGGTAGCGGTCGTCCAGGTGCTCCAGCCCGGCCAGCAGCACGGGCGAACCCGCGGCCTGGCTGCGCTTTTGCTCGGCAAACATGAAGTCCTTGATCTCCACGATGCTGGGCACGGCGTCCTTGGCATTGCCGAAAAACTCCAGGCACACGGTGCGTGTGTGCACCGGCATGCGGTGCACGATCCAGCGCGCGCTGGTGATCAGGCCGTCGCAACCCTCTTTTTGTATGCCGGGCAAACCGCTCAGGAATTTGTCGGTAACGTCCTTGCCCAGGCCTTCCTTGCGAAAGCTTTTGCCTGGAATGTCCAGGCGCTCGGTACGCACCGGTGTCTTGCCGTCGGCTTCAAAATATTTAAGCTCAAAGCTCGCCATCTCGGCATCGTGGATTTTGCCGAGGTTGTGGTCCATGCGCGTGACTTCCAGCCACTGCGAATCCGGCGTCACCATGCGCCAGGAGGCCAGGTTGTCCAGCGCCGTGCCCCAGAGCACGGCCTTTTTGCCACCGGCATTCATGGCGATGTTGCCGCCTATGCAGGAGGCCTCGGCCGAGGTCGGGTCCACCGCAAACACAAAACCGCCGCGCTCGGCCGCATCGGCCACACGCTGCGTAACCACACCGGCTTCGGTCCAGATGGTTGCGACAGGCTTGTCCATGCCCGGCAGGCTGACCATTTCGACTTCGGTCATGGCCTCGAGTTTTTCGGTGTTGATGACCGCCGACTTCCAGGTCAGGGGAATCGCGCCGCCGGTATAGCCGGTGCCGCCGCCGCGCGGGACAATCGTCAGGCCCAGCTCGATACAGCCCTTGACCAGGCCGGCCATTTCAACTTCGGTGTCCGGCGTCAGCACCACGAACGGGTATTCGACGCGCCAGTCGGTCGCGTCGGTCACGTGCGATACGCGCGACAGGCCGTCAAACTTGATGTTGTCCTTGAGCGTCAGCTTGCGCAGCTTGCGTTCGGTCTGGCGGCGCAGGTCGGCCATCTCCTCAAACGAGCTGGAAAAACGGCTCACCGCGCCCCGGGCGGCGTCCATCAACTCACCGACGATGGCGTCGCGCTGGCTGTCGGCTTCGGGTGTGCGGCGTTTTTCAACCTCGCCCAGCCGGTGCTGCAGGGCCTCGACCAGCAGCTTGCGGCGCTTGGGGTTGTCCAGCAGGTCGTCCTGCAGGTAGGGGTTGCGCTGGACCACCCAGACGTCGCCCAGCACCTCATACAACATACGGGCGGAGCGGCCGGTGCGGCGTTCGTCACGCAGGCGGTTCAGCAGGTCCCAGGCGCGGGAGCCCAGCAGCCGGATAACGACCTCGCGGTCGGAAAACGACGTGTAGTTATAGGGAATTTCGCGAATGCGTGCTTCGGTCTGCTTTGCGTCGTCGGCAAAAGCATCGAGTTCTTGGAGGGTGGTAGGGGCGTTCATCGTGAAAAATCGGCGGCTATCTGCGGCAATTTACGGCTCATAGCCGTGTTCCAGATCCGCGTCTGGCTCTGTACCCGATATTAACGCAGCCCAACTTGCAGGCCGATCCACAGGGCCATGGCCCCCATGGAAACCCCGCTTGTTAAAAATGCCCCAAATCGCTTAAATCGCGCTGTCACAGACAGTTTCTAGACTGGCTGGTCCAAACAACGTGTCCGAATCTGGAGCATCCATGCACATCCCATTTCCCGCCTTCCAGCCCTCATTGCGCAGGTTTTCGGCCCTGGCGCTGGCCGCCGGCACGCTTTTGGCGCCCCTGGCCAGCCAGGCCCAGACGGAAGTCCAGTGGTGGCATTCCATGGTGGCCGTCAACGGCGAATGGGTCAACGACCTGGCCAGGGACTTCAATGCCAGCCAGAAGGAATACAAGGTCATCCCGACCTTCAAGGGCAGCTACGACGAGTCCATGACGGCCGCGATTGCCGCCTTTCGTGCCGGCAATGCGCCGCACATCCTGCAGGTGTTTGAAGTCGGTACCGCCACCATGATGGCCAGCAAGGGCGCCATCGTGCCTGTCGCGCAGATCATGAAAGACGCCGGTTACAAATTTGACCCGACGGCTTATGTATCCGCCGTTGCCGGTTACTACACCGCGCCGAATGGCCAGATGCTGAGTTTTCCCTTCAACAGCTCGACCACCATTTTTTATTACAACAAGGATGCCTTCAAGGCCGCCGGCCTGCCCACCGACAAGGCGCCCACGACCTGGCCTGAAGTTGCCCTGGCCGCCGCCAAGCTGAAAGCCGCCGGCCACAAATGCCCTTTCACCACCGCCTGGCAGGGCTGGACCCAGCTGGAGAGCTTTTCATCCTGGCACAACGTCGAGTTCGCCTCCAGATCCAACGGCCTGGCCGGCATGGATGCGCGCATGAAGATCGACTCACCGCTGCACCAGCGGCATATCGAAAACCTGGCGAATATGGCCAAGCAGGGCCTGTTTGTCTACAAGGGCCGCGGCAATGTGCCCGAGGCGAGCTTTGTCTCCGGCGAATGCGCCATGATCAACACCTCCTCGGGCTTTTACGGCAACGTCGCCAAAAACGCCAAATTTGCCTATGGCCTGGCCCCCCTGCCCTACTACCCCGACGTGCCCGGCGCACCGCAAAACACCGTGATAGGCGGTGCCAGCCTATGGGTCATGTCGGGTAAAAAACCGGCCGAATACAAGGGCGTGGCAGCGTTTTTCAACTACATCTCCAGTCCAGAAGTGCAGTCCGCCAGCCACAAACGCACCGGCTACCTGCCCGTGACCACGGCGGCCTACCAGCTCACCGAAAAATCCGGCTTCTACAAACAGAACCCCGGCACCGATGTGGCTGTGACCCAGATGATCCGCAAGGTCACCGACAAGAGCCGCGGCATACGCCTGGGCAACTATGTGCAGGTGCGCGCCATCGAAGACGAAGAGCTCGAACAGGTCTGGAGCGGTAAAAAGACTGCCAAGGAAGCCCTCGACGCCATCGTCAAACGCGGCAACGAGCAGCTTGAGCGCTTCCAGAAAGCCAACAAGGGCTGAAATACTGAAAACCTGCTTTTTCAAGCCCTTCTGGCCGCTGGCCCAGGTACATAGCGCGCAACCAGCTACTATTTTTATAGCAAACGGATTTCATGGAAAAACGCGTCTTATTCCGCTCGACCTGGCTGCCCTGGCTGCTGCTGGCGCCGCAGGTCATCGTGATCAGCGTGTTTTTCTTCTGGCCGGCGGCGCAGGCGCTGTTGCAATCCTTCCAGGTACAGGACGCTTTCGGCACTTCCACCGAGTGGGTGGGTTTTGCCAACTTCAGGACACTGTTTAACGACGCAGGTTACCTCGCCTCCTTCAAGACCACGGCCATTTTTTCCATCCTGGTCGCGGTGCTGGGCATTGGCCTGTCGCTGGTGCTGGCGGTGTTTGCAGACCGCATCATCAAGGGTGCGCTGTTTTACAAAACCCTGCTGGTCGTGCCTTATGCCGTGGCACCCGCCGTGGCCGGTGTGTTGTGGGTGTTCATGTTTTCCCCCTCGCTGGGCGTGGTGGCTTATGCGCTGGGCCAGATCGGCATCAACTGGAACCACCTGCTTGATTCAGGCCATGCCATGACACTGATCGTCATGGCAGCGGTGTGGAAGCAGATTTCGTACAACTTCCTGTTCTTCCTGGCCGGCCTGCAGTCGATCCCGAAATCGCTGATCGAGGCTGCCGCCATTGACGGTGCCCGGCCCTGGCGGCGCTTCTGGACCATACAGTTCCCGCTGCTGTCACCAACCACTTTTTTCCTGCTGGTGATCAATATGGTGTATGCCTTTTTTGACACCTTCGCGATTGTTGACGCCACCACACACGGCGGCCCTGGGCAGGACACCTCCATACTCGTTTACAAGGTGTATTACGACGGCTTCAAGGCCATGGACCTGGGCGGCTCGGCTGCGCAATCCGTGGTGTTGATGGTCATCGTCATCGCATTGACGGTATTGCAGTTCCGCTATGTTGAGAAAAAGGTGAATTACTGATGGTCGAGCGCCGCGCTACCCTCGGCATCCTCGCCCACGCCGTGATGATCCTCGGCGTGCTGATCGTCGCCTTTCCGCTGTACCTCGCCTTTGTGGCATCCACCCACACCGCGCAGGAAATTGTTCAAACGCCCATGCCACTGCTGCCGGGCAGCCACTTCTGGGAAACCTGGAAGGCTGCGCTTTTTGGCAACAACAGCGGCCAGGGCTCCACCGCGCCGGTCGCCCGCATGATGTGGGTCAGCCTGGTGACGGCGCTGGTCATCACCTTCGGCAAGATCGCCATTTCGCTGCTGTCAGCTTTTGCGATTGTTTACTTTCGCTTCCCGTTCAAGAACTTCTTTTTCTGGGCGATTTTTGTCACGCTGATGCTGCCGGTTGAAGTGCGCATTGGCCCGACCTACAAGGTGGTTTCGGATCTGGGCATGCTCAATACCTATGCAGGCCTGACGGTGCCGCTGATTGCCTCGGCCACCGCGACGTTTTTGTTCCGGCAGTTTTTCCTGACCGTGCCCGATGAGCTGGTCGAGGCCGCGCGCATGGACGGCGCCGGACCCATGCGATTTTTCTGGGACATCCTGCTGCCGCTGTCCAAAACATCGATGGCCGCGCTGTTTGTGATCCAGTTCATCTACGGCTGGAACCAGTACCTCTGGCCGCTGCTGGCGACCACCAGCGAGGACATGTACCCGGTGGTCATAGGCATCAAACGCATGATCGCCGGCGGCGACTCGCAGAACGAATGGAATGTGGTGATGGCCACCGCCATTCTGGCCATGCTGCCGCCGGCTTTTGTCGTGGTGCTGATGCAGAAGTGGTTCGTCAAGGGCCTGGTCGATACGGAAAAATAAAAAGATATGGCATCCATTTCATTCAGGAACGTCGTCAAACGCTACGGCACAGGCAAAAGCGCGGTGCAGGTGCTGCACGGCGTGGACGCAGAGATCAGCGACCATGAATTCATAGTCATCGTCGGCCCCTCGGGCTGCGGCAAATCGACGCTGCTGCGCATGGTGGCTGGCCTGGAAGAAGTCACGGACGGGCAAATCAGCATAGGCGGCAAGGTCGTCAACGACCTGGAGCCGTCGGAGCGCGACATCGCCATGGTGTTCCAGAACTATGCGCTTTACCCGCACATGAGCGTGTTCGACAACATGGCTTATGGGCTCAAGATCGCCAAAGTACCCAGGGACGAGATCAGGACCCGCGTCGACAAGGCCGCAAAAATCCTGGAGCTTGGCCACCTGCTGGACCGCAAGCCGCGTGCGCTGTCAGGCGGCCAGCGCCAGCGCGTGGCCATGGGCCGCGCCATCGTGCGCCAGCCGCAGGTTTTTTTATTTGACGAGCCGCTGTCCAACCTGGATGCCAAGCTGCGCGTGCAGACCCGGCTGGAGATCCAGAAGCTGCACCGCGAACTCGGCATCACCTCGCTGTTTGTCACGCACGACCAGGTCGAGGCCATGACCCTGGCGCAACGCATGATGGTGATGAACGCCGGCCGCATGGAGCAGTTCGGCACACCGGAAGAGGTCTACAACCGCCCGGCCACAACCTTTGTGGCGAGTTTTATGGGCTCTCCGCCCATGAACCTGCTTAAGGCAGCGCCCAACACCGACTTTGGCGGTAAACCGGGCGCCATACTCGGCATACGCCCCGAGCATCTGCAGGTCGGCAACACCGGCTGGGCCGTGCAGGTGGACACGATTGAAATGCCGGGTGCGGAGCGGCTGGTGTATTGCCGCCTGAAAGATGAATCCCTGATTGTGCGTACGGATGAAAGCCTGTCGTCTGCGCCGGAAATCGGATCGATCATCCATGTCACGCCGCGTGTCGATCGCCTGCACTGGTTTGATGCTGAAACCGGATTACGCCTTTAGAAAAAAATGAACTACTGGCCCTACCCCCGCTGGATAGCGCATCGCGGTGCCGGCAAGCTGGCGCCTGAAAACACCCTGGCCGCCTTCAAACTTGGCGCCAGCCATGGCTACCGCATGTTTGAGTGTGACGTCAAACTCAGTGCCGATGACGTGCTGTTTTTGCTGCACGATGCCACGCTTGACCGAACCAGCAATGGCCATGGCGACGCAGATTCACTGACCTGGCAGGCATTGTCAAGACTGGATGCCGGCAGCTGGCACTCGGCGGCTTTTGCGGGCGAGCCTCTGCCTGATCTGGCAACCATTGCGCGCTACTGCCTTGGCAACAACTATTTCCTGAACATCGAAATCAAGCCGACGCCGGGACTTGAAGCCCTGACGGGCAGCGCCGTGGCCAATTCAGCTGCGGCCCTGTGGAAAGATGCAAAAACGCCGCCGCTGCTGACATCTTTCCAGACCGCGTCGCTGCAGGCCGCAAAACTCGCGCAGCCGCAACTGCCGCGTGGTTTGCTGCTGGACAAGCTGACGACCGACTGGCTGGAAACTGCGCAGGCGCTTGGCTGCGTGGCCGTGATTTTTAACTACCGGCTGTGGGATGAAAACACCGTGCAACTCGCAAGGCAGGCCGGGCTCAGGACGCTGAGTTACACCGTCAACGACGAAATTTCAGCCCAAAAGCTGCTTGAACTGGGCACCGACGGCATCATCACGGACCGGGTTGACCTGTTCAATCCTGTGGTCTGAAACAGGTATCAGCCCTTCCAGCCGCGCCACAAAACCCACTGGCAGGCTGCCGCGACCAGCACCATCGCGGCATAGGTCGCCATCTTGCCGTCGTTGCCGAAAATCACCAGCCCGGCCGCCAGCACCAGCACGTTCGCTACGAAAACAATAGCTAGCTGCGCCCATAGACCGCCCACCAGGGGCTTTTTTGATACAAAAAAACGGGAAAACACCCGCGCCAGAAGCACCAGGCCCAGGGCCACAAAGGCAGCCGGGGCCATGAAATTAAGCAGGTGGTTGGTGAGGAGATAAGCGGTCATTCATGCTGCCTGGCACCGGGTCGGTGCTTCAATTTTATAATCGGGGAATGTCAGTCTGGGCCCTTGGGCTAAACCATAACACCGCACCGCTGGATTTGCGCGGGCGCTTTGCGTTCTCCATGGACCAGATTGCGCCTACCCTGAAGGGTTTGCGCGAGTCTTTGGCGCGCCAGCCCGAAGCCACCATTCTCTCTACCTGCAACCGCACCGAGATCTACTGCGCCGGTGACAAGCCGGACCTGGAGCACACGCTGGAGTGGTTGGCGCACAGCGGCGGTGTCTCGCCGGCCCTGCTGCGCTCCCATGCTTACACCCTGGAAGGCGACCAGGCCGCGCGCCACGCTTTCCGTGTTGCCAGCGGGCTGGACTCCATGGTGCTGGGCGAGCCGCAAATCCTCGGCCAGATGAAAGATGCCGTGCGCGCCGCCGAAGACGCCGGTGCCATGGGTTCAACCCTGCACCAGTTGTTCCAGCGCTCTTTTGCCGTGGCCAAGGAAGTGCGCAGCAGCACCGAGATAGGTGCGCACAGCATCAGCATGGCAGCAGCGGCCGTGCGGCTGGCCGGGCAATTGTTTGAAGACCTGGGCGATATCCGGGTGCTGTTTGTGGGCGCGGGCGAAATGATCGACCTGGCTGCCACGCATTTCGCCGCCAAAAACCCGAAATCCATGGCGATTGCCAACCGCACGCTGGAGCGCGGTGAAAAACTCGCCGGGCGTTTTGGCGCCGAGGTCATGCGCCTGGCCGACCTGCCCGCGCGGCTGCATGAGTTTGATGCAGTGATAAGCTGCACCGCCAGCACCCTGCCCATCATCGGCCTGGGCGCGGTGGAACGCGCCGTCAGGCTGCGCAAGCACCGGCCCATGTTCATGGTCGACCTGGCCGTGCCGCGCGACATCGAGCCCGAAGTCAAGGCCCTGCCCGACATTTACCTTTACACCGTGGACGACCTGGCCCAGGTGGTGCAAACCGGCAAGAACAGCCGCCAGGCCGCCGTGGCGGAAGCCGAGGTCATCATTGACGCCGGTGTGCAGAACTTCATGCACTGGCTGAGCCAGCGCGGCACCGTGCCGCTGATCCAGCAGCTCAACGCGCAGGCCGACGAATGGCGCGCGCTTGAAATCGCCCGGGCCAAAAAACTGCTTGCAAAAGGCGAGCCGATTGATGCGGTGCTGGAGGCCCTGAGCCGCGGCCTGACGCAAAAAATGCTGCATGGCACCCTGGCCGAGCTGCACGCGGGTGACGCCGGCAACCGCGAAGCCACGGCGCAGACGGTTTCAAAGCTGTTCCTGCGCGGGCAGTTGCCCAGACTGCGCCCGGAAGACAAAGAGCACAAAGAGCGTTAGCGCCGCAGGTTTCCTGCCCGGCCCTGGCTTTTTGCAGGGTGCCATGGGCCACCAGCCTGTCCTTTTGTTCATCCGATTTTTGCCCTGACGGACCTTCCGCCTCATGAAACCTTTTCTTCGCCAGACCCTGGACCGCCAGCTTTTAAGACTGCACGAACTCGACGCCCTGCTGTCGGCCAGTGACGTGGTGAGCGACCTGGACCGCTTTCGCAGCCTGACACGCGAGCATGCCGAGGTCAGCGTGGTGGCCGAGCAGTACCGCAAGCTCACCAGCCGCGAGGCCGACCTGGCAGGCGCACAGGGCATGCTGCTGGAGGCCAAAGACGACCCCGAGATGCAGGCCATGGCCGAAGAGGAAATCACCGCCGCCAAAGCCGACATCACGCAGATAGACGAAGCGCTGCAGCTGATGTTGATCCCCAAAGACCCGGACGACGCGCGCCCGGCTTTTGTCGAAATCCGCGCCGGCACGGGCGGCGACGAGTCGGCGCTTTTTGCGGGCGACCTGTTCCGCATGTACACGCGTTACGCCGAGCGCAACCGCTGGCAGGTTGAAATCGTCAGCGAATCGTCCAGCGAGCTGGGCGGTTACAAGGAAGCGGTGCTGCGCATCAGCGGTGCGACCGACGCGAACGGCGTGGGTGTCTACGGCAAGCTGCGTTTTGAGTCCGGTGGGCACCGCGTGCAACGCGTGCCCGCGACCGAAACCCAGGGCCGCATCCACACCAGCGCCTGCACCGTGGCCGTGATGCCCGAGCCCGACGAGGCCGTGGCGATACAGATCAACCCCGCCGACCTGCGTATAGACACCTACCGCGCCAGCGGCGCCGGCGGCCAGCACATCAACAAGACCGACTCGGCCGTGCGCATCACGCACATCCCTACCGGCATCGTCGCCGAATGCCAGGAAGGCCGCAGCCAGCACGGCAACAAGGCCCAGGCGCTGAAGGTGCTGACCGCCCGCATCCATGAAAAAGACCGCGCCGAGCGCGCCGCCAAGGACGCGGCCATGCGCAAGGGCCTGGTCGGCACCGGCGACCGCAGCGACCGCATACGCACCTACAACTTCCCGCAAGGCCGCCTGACCGACCACCGCATCAACCTGACCTTGTACAAGCTGCTGAGCATCATGGAGGGCGACCTGGAAGACGTGGTCACCGCGCTGCAGGTCGCACGCGGCGCCGAGCAGTTGGCGGAGCTGGAAACGGCCTCGCAAGGCTGAAAAAGCCCAAAAAATGGCCTTTTTCAGCATCAAATCAGCCCCTGGCCGCCTGTTTATGCGCGCAACCAGCTATTTATTTGATAGCAAATACCGGAGCCCCGATTGAACCAGCCCACAGTACGCCAGGCCTTGCAGACGGCCCAAACCCTGGGACTGGAGCGGCTGGACGCCCAGCTGCTGCTGCTGCATGCGCTGGGCAAACCCGATAGCGACCGGGCGTGGCTGCTGGCGCATGACGACGACGTGTTGCCGCAAGCCGGTGCCGACCTGTTTCGCCAGCTCGGCCTGCGCCGCGCGGCAGGCGAGCCGCTGGCCTATATCGCCGGCTACAAGGAGTTTTTTGGCCTGCGCCTGAAAGTCGATGCCCGGGTCCTGGTGCCGCGGCCGGACACTGAAACGCTGGTGGTATGGTCGCTGGACATCCTGCAAGACCCAGCCATGAGCGCCCAGCCCAGGGTGCTGGACCTGGGCACGGGCAGCGGCGCGATTGCCATCGCTGTTGCACACTCGTTGCAGGCGGCGGGACGTCCGGCCATAGTGGTGGCGGTCGATGCCAGTGCCGATGCATTGGCCGTAGCACAGGAAAACGCCAACAGCCTGCATGCCGATATCCAGTTCCTTCAAAGCCACTGGCTTGAAGAAGTCAGTGGCCACTTTCATTTAATCGCAAGCAACCCGCCGTATATCGCCAGCGCCGACCCGCACCTGGCCGCCCTGGTGCATGAGCCGCTGCAGGCCCTGGTGGCGGGCAGCGACGGGCTGAACGACATTCGGCAAATCATCAAACAGGCGCCAGAACACCTGCATCCCGGCGGCTGGCTGCTGCTGGAACATGGTTACGACCAGTCAGACCGGGTGCGCGAGCTGCTGGCTGGGCGGGGGTTTCAGCAGGTACAGAGCCGGCTGGACCTGGCCGGGATTGCCCGCTGCTCGGGCGGCCAATGGCTTGGGGCCTGTTAACAGGTCCCCGATAAAACCCCTAAAGCCAATCGGCGGGATAATCGGGATATTGAATTTTGCCGGGCCGACGGCATCTATCTGCACAACGGCCCCGCCACCGACATACCCACGTAACTTCAAGGATTTCACCATGAGCGACACCCAGCAACGCATTGACCAGATCGTTAAATCCAGCGACGTTGTGCTGTTCATGAAGGGCACGGCCCAGTTTCCGCAGTGCGGTTTTTCAGGCCGCGCCATCCAGGTGCTCAAAGCCTGCGGCGTGAGCAAACCCGCGACCGTGAACGTGCTGGAAGACCCTGAAATCCGCAACGGCATCAAGGAATACAGCAACTGGCCGACCATTCCCCAACTGTATGTCAAGGGCGAGTTCATAGGCGGTTCGGACATCATGATGGAGATGTACGAAAGCGGCGAACTGCAACAGGTGCTGGGCGCGCCTGCCGCCTGAGATCAGAGTAATCCGCCGCCGAGGGCGCCAGACCTTGGGCGCCCTGGCCTCCTCACCCGTCAATCAGCGGGTGTAACCTTCGCAGGCGCCAGCGTTAACGCCGCCCTTGCATTCCCGCTTCAGGCGGGCAATGCGCTCGCTACGCGTTTCCTGCGATCCCGGCATGAATTTGGCCTTCGCGCCCTGGCCACCGGCAGCAGCCGCTTTCTTCTTCTGTGTTTTTGCCTTTGCAGGCTTGTCCGCATCGCCTGCCTGCGCGTGAACATTGCCGCCCAGCAGCAATGCTGAGGCAACCATCAGGGCCATGGCTGGTTTGGCCATCCAGTTTTTGGTCTCCATCCCTCTTCCTCCTTTTTTACTTTGAGCCTCAGCGCACAGGCGGCCAAAAGCCGCATGCCGTTTAAAAGTTCATTGCAATTTCGGGTCGCCATACACCTCGTCATCAGGCGGGGTATCGACAGGCATGCGAAAACTCTCGCTGGCCCAGGCGCCCAGGTCCATGTTCTTGCAGCGCTCGCTGCAGAAGGGACGAAACGGGTTGCTGGCCGCGTAAATGCTTTTGCCCTTGCAGGCGGGGCACACCACCACTCTGGCGGCTGGTTGGTCTGGCTTCATGGCGTACGGCTGGACAGGATTCAGGAAAAAAGGATGCTCACGGCATCCGGCTCAGGAGCAAAGTGTCAGTTCAAACGATGCGTCATCGGTGCAGGAGTGGAGCCGGTCGTCGCCCTCATGGCGCATCAGGCGCACGGACACCAGCAGGCGGTTGCCGCTGATTTCGGGAATCAGCCCGGTCGATGGGTCTATGCGCAGGCGCACGAGCTGGAAGGTGCGCCCCTGAGGCAGGGTCTGCTGGTATTGGCCGGCAGGCGCGATGACTTTTTGCGGCGCACCAGAATCCCGCAGGAGCTGGAGCAGCAGGCGTATGGATTCGGCCAGGGGCACCAGACCAGCCGTCCAGCGCTGTAAATCATTCTGCCGCGTCTTCGTATCCAGGTGCTGCCACGCATAGTAGGCCGGCAGGTCGAACTCGCAGGTGCCGCCCGGGATACCGACCCGGCTGCGAATGCTCATGAGCCAGTCGTTTTCCGTGAGTTGCTGCCCCGCCTTGCCCGGCAAGTTGTTCAGGCCTGAAAAACAGCCTTCAAGCTGGGCCGTGACATCGTCCAGCACAGTCTCGGCAATCGCCGGGTTACCGCGGTAGCCGTTCAGCGTCTGCTTTTGTTTCTCAAGGTCCTTGAGCACATCCATCTTCAGGTCTGCGCGGGCCGCCACGTCCATCACCTCAAAAATAGTGGTGATGGCGTAGTGATGGTCTATGGGGTGCTCGCGTGCAACCAGCACGCCGAGGCGACGAAACAGATGCTCAAGCCGCAAATAAGTGCGTATGCGTTCGTTGAAGGGATACTCGTAAAGGATCACGGCGCAGTCTTTATCGGCTCATTGATGGATGTTTTTGCATCATAGCCCGAAGCGGCGCGAAATCTGCCTGACGATCAGGCCCAGGGCATCCAGCGACAAGCCATCGTTATAAATACACACATCGGCTGCAGCACGCCGCGCAGCCCGGCTGGCCTGGCCGTCAATCACTTTCTGCACGGCTTCCTGCGTCCAGCCGCTACGGGCCATGACCCGGCTGATTTGTGTGGCCTCGCTGCAGTCCACCACCAGCACCCGGTCCAGTTGCTGGCGCCAGCGGCCGGATTCGACCAGCAGGGGAATGTCAAACACGATGCAAGGATTGCCGGCCTGCAGGGCCTGTTCAGCCTGGCGTGCCGTTTCAAGACCGACCAGCGGGTGAATGATGGCCTCGAGCTGGCGACGCGACGCGGGATCACTGAAAGCCAGGCGCCGCATGGCATCACGGTCCATGGCGCCTTCGGGTGTGATGGCCTGTGGGCCGAAGTGCTGGGTGATCAGCGGAATGGCCGCACCACCGGGTGCTGTGACCTGGCGTGAGATGGCATCGGCATCAATCAGCGCAGCGCCGGCATCCACAAGCAAACGGGCAACCGTGCTTTTGCCACTGCCTATGCCGCCGGTCAGGCCAAGACGCTGTACCGGCCCATGCTGCATGGTGATCACAAACCGACAGCGCGGAGTATGGATTGCGGGCCAAAAATCATGGCCGTAAAACCTGCTCCCGCCAAAAATGGACCGAAAGGGACATAGCCGCCTTCACGCAGGCCGCTTGAAAATTTCATCGCAATGCCAATGACCGCACCGATCACCGAAGCCATCAGGATGATGGGCACCAGCGCCGTCCAGCCAAACCAGACCCCCAGCGCAGCAAACAGCTTGAAATCACCGTAGCCCATGCCCTCCTTGCCCGTCACCAGCTTGAAGGCCCAATACACCAGCCACAGGGACATATAACCGCCCACAGCGCCCCACAAGGCATCCGGCAGGCTGACCAGGGGGTTCCACTGCAGGGCGGCGATGATCAGCCCGGCCCACGTCAAGGGCAGGGTGATGTCGTCCGGCAGCAGTGTGGTGTCCCAGTCAATCAGCGCCAGGACCAGCAAGGCGGCAGAAAACCCGCACCAGGCAAGCGCGGTCACCGATGCGCCCCAGCGCCATGCGCAAAAGGCAAAGAGCAGGCCCGTCACAAGTTCGACCACCGGATACCGGATGCCATAGGGCGTTTCGCAAACCGAACACCTGCCCCTCAGGACGAGGTAGCTCAACACAGGCATGTTTTCATACCAGCGAATGGCGTGGCCGCAATTCGAGCAGCGCGAACGAGGAACAAACAGGTTGAAGGCTTCAGTGGTCCCTGAAGAGTCCTCTGGTTTGCCGGACAACTCCGCGCATTCGCGCGCCCACTGCTGCTCCATCATTTTCGGCAGGCGATAAATCACCACATTGAGAAAGCTGCCGACCAGCAAGCCGAGCACACCCGCAAGGCCGGCCAGTGCACCGGCAGGCAATCCATCCAGCATCAAACGACTTGACCCAATTTGAAGATGGGCAGGTACATGGACACCACGATGCCCCCGATCAGTCCACCCAGAAACACGATGATGATGGGCTCCATCAGGCTGGACAGGCCAGCCACCATTTCATCGACTTCGGCCTCGTAAAAATCGGCAGCCTTGCCCAGCATGTGGTCAACGGAACCCGACTCCTCCCCAATGGCGCACATCTGCAGTACCATGGTGGGGAACAGGTTGGCATTGCCCATGGCGGCGGTCAGGCTGGTGCCCGTGGAGACCTCCTGCTGGATTTTTTCGGTGGCGTCCGCATAAAGGGAATTGCCGGACGCACCACCCACGGAATCCAGCGCTTCAACCAGCGGCACACCCGCAGCAAACATGGTGGACAGGGTGCGGGTCCAGCGGGCAATGCAGGACTTCTCGATCAGGGCGCCGAACACGGGCACCTTGAGCAGCAGCCGGTCCATCACCCTCTGCATCTTTTCGTTGCGCTGCCAGGCCTGGAAGAAAAAATACAAACCGCCGCCAATGCCGCCAAAAATCAGCCACCAGTACGCTACAAAAAATTCACTGATGGCAATCACGAGCAGGGTAGGCGCGGGCAAATCAGCGCCAAAGGACGAAAACACCTGCTTGAATGCGGGAATCACAAAAATCATGATCACCGCAACCACAACAAAAGCCACGACAACCACCGAGATTGGGTACATCAGGGCTGACTTGATTTTGGACTTGATGGCCTCGGTTTTTTCCATATAGACCGCGAGACGATCCAGCAGGGATTCAAGGATACCGGCGGCCTCGCCGGCCTCAACGAGGTTGCAATACAGCGCATTGAAATACAGCGGGTACTTCCGGAAAGCCGCACTCAGGGAGGTGCCGGTTTCAACATCGGTGCGCACGTCATTGAGCAGCTTGGTCACGCTGCCGTTGGGATTGCCCCGCCCGACAATGTCAAATGACTGCAGCAGCGGCACACCGGCCTTCATCATGGTGGCCAGCTGGCGCGTGAATATGGCGATATCCTTGGGCTTGATCTTCTTGCCGGAGCGCATGCGGCGCTTCTTGATCTTGGTCGGCAGGACGCCCTGGCGGCGCAAGGAGGCCTTGACCTGGTTTTCGCCAGATGCACGGATTTCCCCCTTGACCTGCTTGCCGCCGCGGTCCTTGCCCTCCCATTCGAAGACAAATTCCTGAATCCCTCTGGATGCCACTGTTGCCATGATATTTTCTCGTTTTAGAGGCGGGTCTTGCCCATCATTCCAACCCCGTCACCTTGCATCAAACTGCAAACGTGTACGTGGTCAGACATTGGTGCAGCCCAACACTTCTTCTACCGATGTCATGCCGAGTTTAACTTTATAGAGCCCGGATTGACGCAAACTCCGGACCCCCTCGGACTCGGCCTGGGCCGCGATTTCCAGGGCGCTACCGTCGCGCAGAATGATCCGCTGGATTTCCTCCGTGATCGGCATGACCTGGTAAATGCCGACCCGCCCCTTGTAGCCATTCGTGCACATGGAACAACCCACGGGACGATAAGGCGTCCATGAGCCGTCCACATCCTCCTCCTTGAACCCCGCCTCCAGCAGGGTTTCCCGCGGGATATCGGCGGGTTTCTTGCAGTTGGGGCACAGGCGCCTGGCCAGGCGCTGGGCCGTGATCAGGATCACGCTGGACGCGATATTGAACGGCGCGATACCCATGTTGCGCATGCGCGTCAATGTTGTCGGCGCATCGTTGGTGTGCAGGGTGGACAGCACCAGGTGGCCGGTTTGCGCGGCCTTGATGGAAATATCGGCTGTCTCGATGTCCCGGATCTCACCAACCATGATGATGTCGGGATCCTGCCGCAGGAAAGCCTTGAGCGCCACGGGAAAAGTCATGCCAGCCTTGTCGTTCATGCTGACCTGGTTGACGCCGGGCAAGGTAATTTCGGCCGGGTCTTCGGCCGTTGCGATGTTGATGCCGGGTTTGTTCAGGATATTCAGGCAGGTATACAGCGACACCGTCTTGCCGGAACCGGTAGGCCCCGTCACCAGCACCATGCCATAAGGGCGGGCGATGGCGGCAAGCAGGCGCTCCTTTTCTTCCGGTTCGTAGCCCAGCGCGTCAATGCCGAGTTTGGCGCTGCTCGGGTCCAGGATACGGATGACGATTTTTTCGCCAAACATGGTGGGCAAGGTGCTGACCCGGAAGTCGATCACGCGGTCCGGCCCGATCTTGAGTTTCATCTTGCCGTCCTGCGGCACGCGTTTTTCGGAAATGTCGAGTTTGGAAATGACCTTGATGCGCGCCGCCAGCTTTTCCTTGATGGCCACGGGCGGGGAAGCGATTTCACGCAGCTCGCCGTCCACCCGGAAACGGACACGGTAGGTATGTTCAAAGGGCTCGAAATGCAGGTCCGAGGCCCGCATGCTGAACGCATCCAGCAGCATTTTCTGCAGGAACTTGACGACCGGCGCATCTTCAACTTCGGCAACGCTGGTGTCGTTGCTTTCGGTCGACGCATCCGTGCTGGACTCGTCAAACTCGAAGTCGTCCCCGATGATGCTTTCCATGGCCTCAGCGGCGGTCGTGGTCGAAGCCTCGACCATCCTGGAAAGCTTGTCATATTCGGCAATGACCCAGTCCACGCCCATCTGGGTGGAAAACTTGATCTTCTCAGCCGCCTCCTGGTCGGAAGGGTCCGCCGTCGCAACAATCAGCCGGTTATTGCGTTTGCTGAGGACAACAATCCGGTAGGTTGCGCAAATCTTGGCGTCCAGCAAACCCTTGGGCAGGCGCAGGACATCAATGGCTTCCAGGTCCAGCAGGGGAGCCGCAAATGCGGACGACATGGTGTGCGCCAGATCGGAGGCCGAGACCGCGCCCGAGCCCGTCAATTCGGCAATAAAACTGGTACGCCCACTTTGGGCCTTGCGAAAAATGTCTTCGGCGGCCTTCTGACCCAATTTCCCCGCCGCCACAAGAGCCCTGCCAAGGCCAGGCAACGCCATGGAGGGAGCTTCGTTCAGTACGGTGTCAACAGCGGCCATGGTCCGGTAAATCCTGCCCAAATGGCTATCATCGCCTATAGCAAGGTGGGTGTAAATCCAAAAGGCCCTTGCGCCCTGCCTTGTGTTGGAACAAGGCGAACAAACGCGCAAGAGAACGAGCGAACCTGGTCGGGGTGAGAGGATTCGAACCTCCGGCCTCTACGTCCCGAACGTAGCGCTCTACCAGGCTAAGCTACACCCCGTTATCAAATCGGCACACCAACGGCAGCTAGAAGCGCCGCTCCAGCAACTGGGAAGCCAGTTGCTGTAATGCATTACTGTAAATGTTTTGGGGCAGTGTCTGCAAGGCGTTTAATGCCCGCCGCGCCTCGGCTGCCGCAGCGTCCCGGGTCGCCAGCAAGGCCCCGGTATTCTGGACAATCGCTATGATCTGCGCCATGTTGGCCGTCCCACCGGTTTCAATCGCCTCACGAATGGTGTTGCGCTCGGCTTCGGTGCCGCGTTGCATGGCAATGATCAGGGGCAGGGTCGCCTTGCCCTCGCGCAGGTCGTCCCCCAGGTTTTTACCCATTTCCGATACATCACCGTCGTAATCCAGCACATCGTCAATGACCTGGAACGCGGTGCCCAGCGCCTGTCCGTAGTCCGCGCAGCTTTTTTCGACTTCGGGGGAGGATTGCGCCAGCAGGGCTGCCAGCCGGGCGCTCGCCTCGAAAAGCTTGGCCGTCTTGGAGCGGATCACCAGCAGGTAGCCATCCTCGGACAGCGATGCGTCATGCATGTTCATGAGCTGCAGCACTTCACCCTCTGCGATCACGTTGGTCGCCTCGGCGAGGGTCTGCATGATGCGCATGTCCCCTGCCTCCACCATCATCTGAAAAGCCCGGGAATACAAAAAATCGCCCACCAGCACGCTTGCCGGATTGCCAAAGGCCTCATTGGCGGTGGCCCGGCCTCGGCGCAGGGTGGATTCATCCACCACATCGTCATGCAGCAAGGTGGCCGTATGGATAAACTCCACCACCGCCGCAAGGTTGAACCGCTGCTCGCCCCGGTAGCCCAGCGCGCCGCACATCAGAAGCAGCAGGGCCGGGCGCAGGCGTTTGCCGCCGGCCGCAATGATGTACTGCGAAACCTGGCTTACCAGGGGGACGTCGGATTTCAGGCGCTGCGCTATGACCCTGTCCATTCCCTGCATATCGTCGGCGATCAGGGCAAGGGCGGCAGCGGTGCTTGAGGAATTGGCAGACAAAAGGCGGTCCAGACGTTAAGTTTGGGCAGATTATAGGAAAGCAGGCCGCCGCAACACGCCCCCGTTCAGTGTCAAAACGGCCTGTCTGGTCATTTTGGCCGGGCCATGCTAGAATGTTGGGCTCTGCGGAAATCCGTCTGCAGAACTCAATTCAAACGAGGTCTTACATGTACGCGGTCATAAAAACCGGTGGCAAACAATACAAGGTTGCTACTGGAGAAAAAATTAAAGTAGAACAGATTGCTGCGGACGTAGGCCAAGAGATCGTTATTGACCAGGTATTGGCTGTCGGCACCGGCAGCACAATCACGGTTGGTACGCCCTTGGTGTCCGGCGCTACTGTTACTGTCACTGTCCTTTCCCAAGGTAGGCACGACAAGGTTCGCATCTTCAAGATGCGCCGTCGCAAGCACTACCAAAAACGTCAGGGCCACCGGCAAAACTACACGGAACTGCAAATCGGCGCCATCGCCGGTTAAGCAGGGACGTACCAGGAGTAACGAAAAATGGCACAGAAAAAAGGCGGCGGCTCTACGCGAAACGGGCGTGATTCACAGCCCAAAATGCTCGGCGTGAAGAAATTCGGCGGCGAAGTCATCAACGCAGGCAGCATCATCGTGCGCCAGCGTGGCACCAAGTTCCATCCAGGCGTCAATGTCGGCATCGGCAAAGACCACACCCTGTTTGCACTGGTTGACGGCGCGGTATCGTTTTCAGTCAAGGGTGCGCTGAACAAGCACACCGTGAATGTGACGCCGGCGTAAGCTGATCACTTCGACTAAAGCGAAGCCCCGACCTGTGTCGGGGCTTTTTTGTTTGTAAACTGCCTTCCTGCCCCAACGTGGCTTGCAGGCCCCCTTATCCGTACCAAAGCTGACCATGAAATTTGTTGACGAAGCCTTTATTGACATTGCCGCAGGCGATGGCGGGAGTGGCTGCGTCTCGTTCAGCCACGAAAAGTACAAGGAGTTCGGCGGCCCCAACGGCGGCGACGGCGGGCGCGGCGGCCACGTGTACGCGGTAGCCGACGTCAACCTGAACACACTGGTGGACTTCCGGTTTTCCCGTCGCCACGAGGCCCGCAATGGCGGTCATGGCATGGGCTCGGACATGTTTGGCGCCAAGGGCGACGACATCATCCTCAAAATGCCGCTGGGCACCATATTGACCGACGCCGAGACCGGGGAGGTTCTTTTTGAACTGCTGGTACCGGGTGAGGAAGTCCTGATCGCCAAGGGCGGCGATGGCGGTTTTGGCAATCTGCGCTTCAAAAGTTCCACCAACCGCGCGCCGCGCAGCAAAACACCCGGCTGGCCCGGCGAGCGCAAAAGCCTCAAGCTGGAACTGAAGGTGCTGGCCGACGTGGGCCTGCTGGGCATGCCCAATGCCGGCAAATCCACCTTCATTTCGGCGGTATCCAATGCGCGCCCGCGTATTGCCGACTACCCTTTCACTACCCTGCACCCCAACCTTGGGGTTGTGCGGGTCGGCCCGGAACAAAGCTTTGTGGTGGCCGACTTACCCGGCTTGATTGAAGGCGCCTCCGAAGGGGCGGGTCTGGGCCACCTGTTTTTGCGGCACCTGCAACGTACCCGCCTGCTGCTGCACATCGTGGACATGGCGCCCTTTGATGAAGGCGTTGATCCGGTCGCCCAGGCCAAGGCGATTGTGGGCGAACTCAAGAAATACGATGAAGCGCTGTACAAAAAACCGCGCTGGCTGGTGCTCAACAAACTGGACATGGTGGACAGCGACAAACGCGCGGCCATCGTCAAGGATTTTGTCAAGCGCTTCAAGTTCAAGGGCCCGGTCTTCGAGATCTCGGCGCTGACGCGTGAAGGCTGTGAACACCTGATCAAGACGATTTACCAGCACGTCAAGGAAGTCCAAAAAAGCGAACAACCGCAGGAAGAAATAGATCCCCGGTTTGTTGAGCTGCCCCCCGAATAAGCTGCAAGCGCCGTATTGGCGCTACAGAAAAGATAGCTGGCTGCGCCCATCCTTATTGGGCCAGAGCCATAAAACACTTTAAAATGCCTGATATAACACCGCCCTCCGTTCTGCGCAACGCCAAACGCATTGTGGTCAAGGTCGGCTCCAGCCTGGTGACCAACGAAGGGCGCGGGCTGGATGCGGATGCCATCGGCCAGTGGTGCGGGCAGCTGGCGACCCTGGTCAAGGACGGGCGCGAAGTCATCATGGTCAGCAGCGGCGCCATTGCCGAAGGCATGAAACGCCTGGGCTGGACCGCCCGTCCCAAAGCCATCCATGAACTGCAGGCTGCAGCCGCCGTCGGGCAGATGGGGCTGGTCCAGGTCTACGAAACCAAACTGCGCGAAAACGGCATAGGCAGCGCGCAGGTGCTGCTGACGCACGCCGACCTCGCCGACCGTGAGCGTTACCTCAATGCACGCTCCACCCTGCTGGCGCTGCTGCAACTGGGCGTGGTTCCCGTCATCAATGAGAACGACACCGTTGTCAACGACGAGATCAAGTTCGGCGACAACGACACCCTGGGTGCGCTGGTCGCCAACCTCGTCGAAGCCGATGCGCTGGTCATCCTGACCGACCAGAAAGGCCTGTACACAGCCGATCCACGCAAAGACCCCAACGCCCGGTTTGTGCACGTCGGCAAGGCCGGTGATCCGGCGCTGGAGGCCATGGCGGGCGGTGCGGGCTCAAGCATAGGCAGCGGCGGCATGATCACAAAAATCCTGGCGGCCAAGCGGGCTGCGGGTTCAGGCGCATCGACCGTCATTGCCTGGGGCCGCGAGCCGCAGGCGCTGATCCGGCTCACGCAAGGCGAGGCCATTGGCACCCTGCTGGTGGCACAAACCCAGAAAAATCAGGCGCGCAAACGGTGGATGGCGGATCACCTGCAGATGCGCGGCTCGGTGACCGTGGATGCAGGCGCCGCCGGCAAGGTGCGCGACGAAGGCAAGAGCCTGCTGCCGATTGGCATGACCCAGGTAGAAGGCGAATTTTCACGCGGCGACGTGATCGCCATCAGGGACACCCATGGCGCAGAAATAGCGCGCGGCCTGGCCAATTATTCAAGTTCGGAGGCACGGCTGATCTGCCGCAAGGCTTCTTCAGAATTCGAAAAACTGCTGGGCTATACCGGCGAACCCGAAATGGTTCACCGGACCAACCTCGTCCTGACGCGCTGAAACAGCAGACCCGCGAATCTGCGAGCCGCCCTGCTACTGGTCCAGGTACTGGTTCGGTTTTTTCAACCGCTCCACAATTTCCCGTACTGTGCTCTGGGGCGCCGAGCCATCACAGGCGCCAGCCCTGGCAAAGCGCAAGGCATACAGGGATGACGCGCCGTCAAATACGGAACGCCACTGCGCATTGGCGACCGATTGCCAGCGGCCATCGAGGTATCGGGCATAGGTTTTGACCTCGCCGGTGGAGCAGCGCAAGCCCTCGTACATCACGTTCCTGACGCCGCTGGGGCTGGTGGCCACCATCACATAGCGCACCAGGCTGTCAACCCTGGAAACACTCACCGAGGCGGGGTCCACGCCATATACAAGCGATGACCCGCGAGACACTTCAAAAGTCACCAGCTTGCCGACGTCGAACGCAGGCGGCGGCGGGACTTCCGACTCTTTCCAGTCAGGGTTGTCCGTGAGGTTCTGCGCCCATGCCGGGCCGGCCAGGGAAAACGTCAAGGCCAGGAAAATCGCAGGCAAGGCGGCAAAGACCGGTTTTAATTTCATGTTTTTTTCGGGCAGGCATTCGCATCCAGGCTGGTCTGCGGATCAGGTTCAAAAGTGGCGCCGGGCGGCAACTCAAACGATGCGCCCAGCCTGCTTGGTGGCGGCCGCGGCGATTCATGGGCATGATGGCCCTCGCCAGCCTGCCCCTCGCCTTGGTGGTCGCGCGCGTGCATGCCACCACGCAAATAGCGGTTTCGGTGGTCAGGGCGATGTTCCAGACGCGGCACAAAACGCGCCAGCTCCGAGAGCGCCATTTCGTAGACACCGCGCTTGAACTCAACAACCACATCGAGCGGAACCCAATAGTCGTTCCAGCGCCAGGCATCAAACTCCGGATGGTCGGTCGCGCGCAGGTTCAAATCCCAGTCGTGACCGACCAGTTGCAGCAGAAACCAGATCTGTTTCTGCCCCTTGTAATGTCCGCGCGCATCGCGGCGGATAAACCGGTCAGGCACCTCATAGCGCAACCAGTCTCGGGTTCGGGCCAGCACGTGAACGTGCCGTGGCAACAATCCCACCTCTTCATGCAACTCGCGGAACATGGCCTGCTCGGGATTTTCGCCCCGGTCAATGCCACCCTGCGGAAATTGCCACGAGTGGGTACGGATACGTTTGCCCCAAAATACCTGACTTCTCTGGTTGAGCAAGATGATGCCGACGTTGGGCCTAAAGCCGTCCCGGTCAAGCATAATCAAACCTCAAATTTTTTAAACTGAGTCCATTATGCACAGCGAAAGGCCTTCCAGCCAAGCTGTGCAGGGTCCTTGGCCCGGCTCCAGGCGCATTCCAACCCCGAATTCCAGAAAAATCGCTCATGAAAGCCTCGCAGTTCTTCATTTCCACCCTCAAGGAAGCCCCAGCCGACGCCGAAGTCGTCAGCCACCAGCTCATGATGCGTGCCGGCCTGATCAAAAAGCTGGGTGCCGGCATTTACAACTACATGCCCATGGGCCTGCGCGTGATACGCAAGGTTGAGGCCATAGTCCGCGAGGAAATGAACCGCGCCGGCGCGGTGGAAATGACCATGCCGGTGATCCAGCCGGCCGAGCTCTGGCAGGAAACCGGGCGTTTCGACAAGATGGGCCCCGAACTGCTGCGCATCAAGGACCGCCATGGCCGCGACTTTGTGGTGCAGCCGACCAGCGAAGAAGTCATCACCGACGTGATGCGCCAGGACATCAAAAGCTACAAACAGCTGCCGAAAAACCTGTACCAGATCCAGACCAAGTTCCGCGACGAACGCCGGCCGCGTTTTGGCCTGATGCGCGGGCGCGAGTTCATCATGAAGGACGCCTACAGCTTTGACCGCGACCAGGAAGCCGCCAAGGCCAGCTACCAGGTCATGGCTGCTGCCTACCGCCGGATTTTTGACCGCTTTGGCCTGACCTACCGCGCCGTGGCGGCCGACAGCGGCGCCATTGGCGGCGACCTGAGCGAAGAGTTCCAGGTGATCGCAGCCACCGGTGAAGACGCCATCGTCTACTGCCCCGGCAGCGATTACGCCGCCAACATGGAAAAGGCCGAGGCGCTGGCACCCCAGAGCGAGCGCAAGGCCGCTTCACAGGCCATGACCAAGACCGCAACCCCGGGCAAGGCCACTTGCGCCGAGGTGGCCGAACTGTTGGCCATTCCGCTGGAGACCACGGTCAAGTCGCTGGTGCTGGCCACCGATACGCTGGATGAAACCGGCAAGGCCGTCAAGACACAGGTCTGGCTGCTGCTGCTGCGCGGCGACCATGACATGAATGAAGTCAAGGTCGGCAAGGTGCCCGGCCTGGCGGATTTCCGCTTTGCCACGCTGCCCGAGATCGAAGAGCACTTTGGCTGCAAGCCGGGCTACCTGGGCCCGCTGAACCTGCAAAAACCGGTCAAACTGGTGGTGGATCGCGAAGTGGCGGCGCTGGCCGACTGGGTCTGCGGCGCCAACGAAGCCGATTTCCATATCACCGGCGTCAACTGGGGCCGCGACCTGCCCGAGCCTGAACTGGTGGCCGACCTGCGCAATGTGGTGGCAGGCGACGCCTCACCCGACGGCAAGGGCCCGCTGGCGATCGAGCGCGGCATCGAGGTCGGCCATGTGTTTTACCTCGGCACCAAATACAGCAAGGCCATGAACGCCACCTTCCTCGGCGAAAACGGCAAGCCGCAGTTCCTGGAGATGGGTTGCTATGGCATAGGCATCACCCGCCTGCCCGCCGCCGCCATTGAACAAAACCACGATGCCAAAGGCATCATCTGGCCCGACTCGATCGCGCCGTTCACCGTGGTGCTTTGCCCCATCAGCCCGGACCGTTTCCCGGATGTCAAAGCCGCCGCCGACAAACTTTACGGCGAGTTGCTGGCCGCCGGCGTGGATGTGATCCTGGATGACCGCAACGAACGCCCGGGCGCCATGTTTGCCGACTGGGAGCTGATTGGCGTGCCGCACCGTGTCACCATAGGCGACCGCGCATTAAAAGAAGGCCAGCTCGAATACCAGCACCGCCGCGATGCCGAGTCCAGCAAGGTCGACGCATCCACCGCGCTGGACTTCCTCAAGGGCAAACTCGGCCTGGCGGTGGCCAGCTGAGCTTGCCGCCCCGTATGACACTGACGGTGCCAGATGCGCCTCTTGCAACGGCTTCGGGCCGGATTTCAAGAAGAATGTGCCTTCTGCCACCGTCAATCCTTCTTGGCTCGCTATTATTTTCGGAGCAGGCAACTGCCGGCGCGCAAATTGAAGAGCCACTGGCCGACGCGGTGCGCAATGCGCTGAGCGCCGCCATCGCCAACCAGGCGCCGCCCGAGCCAGTCTTCAAGGACACCGAAAGCCGCCTGGCCTACCTGCGCTGGCTGGGTGCCATGAGCGACCGCCTGAAAAAGAAAAAGCCCGAGTGGCAGATCCGCAAGGAGTTTTTGCAGTCCGTCTGGTACGAAAGCAAACGCGCCGGGCTGGATGTCACGCTGGTGCTGGGCCTGATCCAGGTTGAAAGCAACTTCCGCAAGTTCGCCGTGAGCAACGTGGGCGCGCGCGGCTACATGCAGGTCATGCCCTTCTGGACCCGCGTGATAGGCGACGGCGACGCCTCCAAGCTGTTTCACATGCAGACCAACCTGCGTTTTGGCTGCGTGATCCTGCGCCATTACCTGGACCGTGAAAGGGGTGACCTGTTCATGGGCCTGGGCCGCTACAACGGCTCACGCGGCAAGGCGCCCTACCCCAATGCGGTGCTGGGTGCCAGCAAGCAGTGGGAGTTTGCCGGCAAGTGAACAAGGCGGGGACAGGACGGCCAAACTGCGCTATGTATTCAATAGCTGGCTGCGCCCGTATTTATTGGGCTACAGGCACTTTCTATAAATAAAAAGTGCCAAAAAACACCAAAAATCATCCCCAAATTGCGTTAGCGAGCCTGCGGAGACGCCAAAAAGCCTGAAAACAGGTCTTTTCAGGCATGAAAAACGCCTGAAGCCCAAAGGATATGCGCGCAACCAGCTATCAAAAATATAGCAATCGCCGCGCCGGCAATCAGGCCAGCGTGGCTCCTGCGAACCCGCGCTCTCCGGCAAACCAGTCCAGCACAGGGATGGCGCCCGGCAACACCGGCTGCACAGTCACCGGCAATGACTGCCAGGCAAACGACTGGCCTTCACGCATCTGCAATTCACCGGTCCACTCGAAGACCTTGCAGAAATTGAGCCGGACCAGCGCGTGGGGGTAGTCCACCATCTCGACCCTCCAGGGCTGCACCGCGCCTATGGTGATGCCGATTTCTTCGTGCAGCTCGCGGCGCAGGGCCTGCTCCACCGTCTCGCCCTGCTCCAGCTTGCCGCCGGGAAACTCCCAGTAGCCTTCATAAACCTTGCCGGCCGGTCGTGACGTGAGCAGAAAGTCGCCATCCGGGCGCAGCAGCACACCGACGGCAACATCAACAACCTTGCGGTCCTGGCCGGCTTCCACGCCTTCACGCGGCCGGTCGCCATGCGCCACCAATACAGCCACTTCAGTAGTCCTGGGATTTTTCCGACGCGTCGCGTGCGCGGTAATCGGCTACCGGCGTGATGACGGGCCGGGACGACGTGCCCCTGCCCGCATAGTCACGCGCGAACTGGTAAGCCACACGGCCGCTGCGCGAGCCGCGTTCCAGTGCCCACACCAGCGACTCGGGGCGTGCAGCCGCCATGGCGCTTTCAGGCACGCCAAAAGACGACAGCCACTGTGTGACGATGGTGAGGTACTCGTCCTGGCTGAAAGGGTAAAAGCTCACCCACAAACCAAAACGCTCGGACAGCGAGATTTTCTCCTCCACCACTTCACCCGGGTGCACTTCGCCGTCTTCAGACTGTGTGTAGGTGAGGTTTTCCGTCATGTACTCCGGCAGCAGGTGGCGCCGGTTGCTCGTCGCGTAGATCAGCACATTGGGCGTGGAGGCTGCGACGGAGCCGTCAAGAATGGATTTCAGCGCCTTGTAGCCGGGCTCGCCTTCCTCAAAGCTGAGGTCATCGCAAAAGACTATGAATTTCTCGGGCAGGCCGGAGACCACATCCACAATGTCGGGCAGGTCCGTCAGGTCAGCCTTGTCCACTTCAATCAGGCGCAGGCCACGGGCCGAATAGGCATTGAGGCAGGCCTTGATCAGGGATGACTTGCCGGTGCCGCGGGCGCCGGTCAGCAGCACATTGTTGGCAGGCTTGCCGGTCACGAACTGCTCGGTGTTGCGCCGGATTTTTTCCTTCTGCTCGTCGATTTCCTTCAGGTCATCAAGGCTCATGTTGCCGATATGCCTGACAGGCTCCAGCGAGCCGTGGCCGGAGCTGCGCTTGCGGTAGCGGTAAGCCACCGATGCAGACCAGTCGGGCGCCGTCAGGGGCTGGGGAAGAATCGATTCAATGCGCGTGATGAGGGAATCGAAGCGCGTTATCAGGCGTTCAAACTGCTCGTTCATTTTTGTACTTTTCAGCTTCTGTAGTCGGCGTTGATTTTGACGTAGTCGTAGGAGAGGTCGCAGGTCCAGACCGTATCCGAAGCCTCGCCACGGCCCAGCACCACACGCACGGTGATCTCGCTTTGTTTCATCACGCGCTGGCCATCGGCCTCGACGTAATCCACATGCCGGCCACCGTTTTTGGCGACCAGCACATCGTCAAGGTACAAATCTATCTTTGTCTGGTCCAGGTCATCAATCCCGGCGTAACCCACGGCGGCCAGGATGCGGCCCAGGTTGGGGTCACTGGCAAAAAATGCCGTCTTCACCAGCGGCGAATGCGCGATGGCGTACGCCACCTTGCGGCATTCGACCCCGGTTTTGCCGCCTTCAACCTGGATGGTGATGAACTTGGTGGCACCTTCGCCGTCGCGCACGATGGCTTGTGCGAGCTTGCGTGCAATCTCCAGCATGGCTGCGCGCAGAGCTTTTCCGTCCGCACTGTCCAATGAGGTGACAGGTGCATGTTTGGCCTGGTTGCTGGCCACGACCACAAAGGAGTCGTTCGTAGAGGTATCGCCGTCCACCGTGACACGGTTGAACGAGCCCTCTGCCAGCTCCCTGGCGAGTTGCGACATGAGGGCCGGTGCCACACAGGCATCGGTCGCCATAAAGCCCAGCATGGTCGCCATATTGGGGCGGATCATGCCTGCGCCCTTGCTGATGCCGGTGATGGTGACAGGCACACCGCCCAGCGTGATGCGGCTTGAAAACGCCTTGGCCACGGTGTCCGTGGTCATGATGGCTTCAGCGGCGTTGGCCCAGTTGTTTTCCTTTGCATCCGCCAGCGCAGCGGGCAAGCCTGCGGCAATGCGGTCATGCGGCAGGGGCTCCATGATCACGCCGGTCGAGAACGGCAGGATTTGTTCCGGCGAAAGGTTCAGCTCACGGGCCAGTGCGATGCAGCTGGACTTCGCGCGGCTCAGGCCGTCCTCACCTGTGCCGGCATTGGCATTGCCGGTGTTGATCAGCATGGCGCGAATGCCCAGGCTCTGGCCGGCATTTTTGGCCAGGTGCTCGCGGCAGATTTGCACTGGCGCCGCACAAAACCTGTTTTGCGTGAAGACCGCCCCTACCGAGGCGCCCTCATCCAGCAACAGGACGGCCAGGTCCTTGCGATTGGCCTTGCGTATGCCCGCCTCGGTGATGCCCCAGCGGACGCCGGGAACAGGATAAAGGTCTGCGGCAGGCGTGGCGACGAGATTGACAGGCATCCCAGGGCTCCAGAAACAAAAAGCGAAAAATTGAAGGTGTCAGTTCAGCTTGCCGTGGCAGAGCTTGAATTTTTTGCCCGAGCCGCAAGGGCAAGGGTCGTTGCGCCCCACGCGCGGCATGCCGCCACCCGCCGCCGATTGCGCGCGACGCTGCGACTCTTCATCCACGATGGTTTCAACCTCACCCGATTCAGTCGGGGCGGTATAGGTCACATTGGCAATGTTCTCTGCCCGGTTTTCCATTTCCTCGGCGGCTTGCTCAAGCTGCTCGCCGGACTGGATCTTGACCGTCATCAACACCTTGGTGACTTCGTTTTTCACGCTGTCCAGCAACTGGCCAAACAGCTCAAACGCTTCACGCTTGTATTCCTGCTTGGGCTGCTTCTGCGCGTAGCCGCGCAGGTGAATGCCCTGGCGCAGGTAATCCAGCGAGCTCAGGTGTTCACGCCAGTGCGTGTCTATGCTTTGCAGCAGCACGATACGCTCGAACTGGATGAAGTTTTCCTCGCCGATTCTCTGGACCTTGTCGGCAAAGGCCGCGTTTGCCGCACTGATCACTTTTTCAAGAATATCCTCGTCGGTGATGGCTGTTGCGCTTTCCAGCTCCTTGGCCAGGGGCAGGTCAATCTGCCATTCGTCGCGCAACGCCTTTTCAAGGCCGGCAATATCCCATTGTTCCTCGACACTTTCGGCCGGCACGTATTGCCGCGTCAGGTCGGTGAAACAGCCTTCGCGCAGGGATTCAATCTGGCCCTGCAGGCTGCTGGCGTCCATGATGTCGTTGCGCTGCTGGTAGATCACCTTGCGCTGGTCATTGGCCACGTCATCGTATTCAAGCAGCTGTTTGCGAATATCGAAGTTGCGGGCCTCCACCTTGCGCTGGGCGGACTCGATGCTGCGCGTGACGATGCCGGCTTCGATGGCCTCGCCATCGGGCATCTTGAGGCGCTCCATGATGGCCTTGACGCGGTCGCCCGCAAAAATGCGCATCAGCGGGTCGTCCAGGCTCAGGTAAAACCGCGAGGAGCCAGGATCACCCTGGCGGCCCGAACGGCCGCGCAACTGGTTGTCGATGCGGCGTGACTCGTGGCGCTCCGTGGCAATGATGCGCAAGCCGCCAAGCGCCTTGACCTGCTCATGCTCCTTTGACCACTGCTCGCGCAGGCGGGCGATTTCGGCTTCCTTCGCGCCGGCATCCAGGCTCTCGTCCGCTTCCACGGCTTCAATCAGTTTTTCAACGTTGCCGCCCAGCACGATGTCGGTGCCGCGGCCCGCCATGTTGGTGGCAATGGTGATCATCTTCGGGCGGCCCGCCTGCGCGATGATGTCGGCCTCACGGGCGTGCTGCTTGGCGTTGAGCACCTGGTGCGGGAGCTTTTCGTTTTCGAGTAGCTGCGCAATGATTTCGGAATTCTCGATCGATGAGGTACCGACCAGCACGGGCTGGCCGCGCTCATAACATTCACGAATGTCCTTGATGGCGGCTTCGTATTTTTCGCGGGTGGTCTTGTAGACACGGTCCAGCTGGTCGTCGCGCTTGCTGACGCGGTTGGGCGGGATGACGGTGGTTTCCAGTCCGTAGATTTCCTGGAATTCGTAGGCTTCGGTGTCCGCCGTACCGGTCATGCCCGACAACTTGCCATAGAGGCGGAAGTAATTCTGGAAAGTGATCGATGCCAGGGTCTGGTTTTCGGCCTGGATCTGCACGCCTTCCTTGGCTTCCACGGCCTGGTGCAGGCCGTCGCTCCAGCGGCGACCCGTCATCAGGCGGCCGGTGAACTCGTCGACGATGACAATCTCGGCACCCTGCTCGCCCTGCTGCACCACATAGTGCTGGTCGCGGTGATAAAGATGGTTGGCACGCAGCGCCGCATACAGGTGATGCACCAGCGAGATATTCGCCGGGTCGTACAGCGTTGCGCTTTCGGGAATCAGGCCCAGGTTGAACAGGATGCGCTCGGCGTTTTCGTGGCCCTGCTCGGTCAGGAAAACCTGGTGCGTTTTTTCATCCAGGGTGAAGTCACCCGGCTTGGTAACGCCTTCACCGGTGCGCGGGTCGGCTTCGCCTTCCTGGCGTGTCAGCATGGGCACGACCTTGTTCATGGCAAGGTACATCTCGGTGTGGTCTTCCGCCTGGCCGCTGATGATCAGCGGTGTGCGGGCTTCGTCGATCAGGATGGAGTCCACCTCGTCGACGATGGCGTAATTCAGGCCGCGCTGCACACGGTCTGCAATTTCGTAGACCATGTTGTCGCGCAGGTAGTCAAACCCATACTCGTTGTTGGTGCCGTAGGTGATATCGGCGTTGTAGGCCGCCTGCTTTTCCTCGCGCGGCATGTTCGGCAGGTTGATGCCGACCGTCAGGCCCAGGAAGTTGTAGAGCTTGCCCATCCAGCGCGCATCGCGATTGGCCAGGTAATCATTGACCGTCACCACATGCACGCCCTTGCCAGTCAGCGCATTGAGGTAAACCGGCAACGTGGCGGTCAGCGTCTTGCCTTCACCGGTACGCATTTCGGAAATCTTGCCGTTGTGCAGCGACATGCCGCCCAGCATCTGCACATCGAAGTGGCGCATCTTCATGATGCGTTTGCTGCCTTCGCGGACTACCGCAAAAGCTTCGGGAAGGATGGCGTCAAGCGTCTCGCCTGCGGCAACACGACCTTTGAACTCCTCGGTTTTGGCGCGCAACTGCCCGTCGTCCAGCTTTTCGTACTGCGTCTCCAGCGCATTGATGCGCTCCACGGTTTTGCGGTAACTTTTAAGCAGACGGTCGTTGCGGCTGCCGAAGATTTTGGTCAGGATGTTGGAGGCCATAAATGCGAGGCCGCCTTGCAGCCCCCATGAGCTGGCAACGCGGCCAAAATCCCTTATTGAATGGACTTAGGTATGGGCGCTTCAGTCAAGTTCAACTGTGCGCCAAACCTCTGATTTTACCTCTGCCATGCCGCCTATTTTGGGCGGGGCAGTTGCGCGGCTTGCGCAGGCTGATTTGGCGTGGCCGCGGAAGCCAGTTGCCCGGAAGGCATTTTCTGGCCTGCCATGAGGAATTTTTGCGGATCTTGGAACACGCCCTGCACCAGTACTTCAAAGTGCAGGTGAGGCCCGGTTGATCGCCCGGTGGTGCCGACTTCCGCGATTTTCTGGCCGCGCTTGATCAGGTCGCCTTTTTTGACCAGCACCCTGGAAGCATGGGCGTAGCGCGTGATCAGGTCGTTGCCATGGTCAATTTCAACCATGTTTCCGTAAGCAGGGTGGTACTCCTGCGTCACCACGATGCCTCCTGCAGCAGCGAGGATGGATGTCCCCGGCTCCGAAGGGAAGTCCAGGCCGGTATGCAACGCAGACCGCCCATTGAGGGGATCGATACGCCAGCCGAAGGAAGAGCCAAGAACGCCGCCCGCCACAGGTGGCTGCGTGGGCACCATCAGCTTCTTGATTTTCTGGTCAAACAGGCGCGACTCCATGACGGTCATGAGGTCCACACGCTGGTCGGTCAACCTGTCGAGGTCGGCCAGCGTCGCCTGCAATTCATCCATGGTCAACGAGCGGCTTCCAACCAGCGCACCACCGCTGCCCATGGTGGATCTGATTTCACCGGGATTGACGCCGGCCAGGCCCGAAACACGTTCACCCAGTGCTTCAAGCTGCATCATCTTGGCCTGCATTTCACCGAGGCGTTTGGCCATCACGTCGAGGTTTTCGCGCATGAAGCGGTCGCGCTGCTCAAATTCGTCCTTGACCACGAGCTTGACCAGCGAACCGATCACCGGCCAGCCTTCGCGCGCACCCTTGAGGAATACCCAATGGTACAAACCAGCCGCCACGACCATCAGCGCAAAGGCCGCCAGGAAGCCGGCCAGGACCAGCTTGGTGCCGCTCAAATAAATAGCCCGACTTTTGGCCAGCCACGCATCCGTGATAATCAAATGCACTTGTCGTCCTTTTTAAAAGCCCGCGCCCCTGGCACACCACTGTCCTTCGTGAACCAGAACTTCCATCCGGCCAAAGCCACATCGTCGGCACGAGCCATAACAGCCCATCAGGCCGTCGAAAATTCGCCGACCCTGGCCCGGCTTGCAGAACTGGTCAGGGAGTCCAGCGCCCGGCTCGAAGCCATTGAGTCACTGATCCCCGAAACCCTTCGTCCTGCTGTGAAAGCCGGCCCTATCGATGGCGAGACCTGGTGCCTGCTGGTCAATGGAAATGCGGCTGCAGCCAAACTCCGCCAGCTGACCCCGCTTATCCAGTCCCGCCTTCTGGGCAAAGGTTGGAAGGTTACATCAATTCGGCTCAAGATACTAATAGCCAAAAAGTAGTAACCCAAAGCCGGAGCGATAGCCCGGCAACGCAGCAAAAAAAGAAAGAGTTGTGGGGGCGTTCGAGTCGCCTGCATCGTCGCCAGACCGGTGCTGCGAAAGCGCAGGCCTGGCGATGCTTTTGAATAAATGGTGCGATTATCTGACTCACACTCTATTGGTGAAATACCAATAACAAACCAAAAATACCGTCATAAGTACCGTCAACTCCAAAGGTTTGCAAAAGTCCTCTATATATAAGTACTCCTGATCATCTACCGAGATCGCTCTATATACAGGCACACCTGAGCGGCTAGCGAGAGCCTCTATATATAAGGGACCGCATTAAGTCGAATGTTCATGGGAATGACTGGGGCACCGATCAGCTATTTTCATTAGTCATCTAAGTATTTGCAGCAATTCTTCGTTAAATATTGAATTCCTACAGGTTCTTCGGTTTCCTCCCACTCATAGCGTTTTGTTTGTTGCCTAACGTTAGGTGTGACAAACAAAAAGCCCTCCTTAGTAGAACTGGCGACAACAATCAACCAAGAGGCAGAACCGGCATCGGACGCCTACGTCCGCGTACGCGGCGCCCGCGAGCACAACCTCAAGAACATCGATGTCGACATCCCGCGCAACGCACTGGTGGTATTCACCGGCGTGTCGGGCTCGGGTAAGTCATCGTTGGCCTTCGGCACCCTCTATGCCGAAGCGCAGCGCCGCTACCTCGAATCCGTATCGCCCTATGCCCGCCGCCTGATCGACCAGGTCGGCGTGCCGGAAGTCGACAGCATCGAAGGATTACCGCCTGCCGTGGCGCTTCAGCAGCAACGCGGCTCGCCGGGCGCGCGCTCATCGGTGGGCAGTGTAACCACGCTGTCAAGTCTGCTACGCATGCTGTATTCGCGGGCCGGCGCCTACCCGCCGCGGCAGGCCATGCTTTATGCGGAAGACTTCTCTCCCAACACGCCGCAGGGTGCATGCCCCGAATGCCACGGTCTGGGCCGGGTGTATGAAGTGACCGAGCAAACCATGGTGCCCGACAGCAACCTGAGCATCCGGGACCGGGCCATCGCCGCATGGCCGCCTGCCTGGCACGGCCAGAACCTGCGCGATATCCTGGTCACGCTGGGGTACGACGTCGACAAACCCTGGAAAGACCTGCCGCAAAAAGACCGCGACTGGATTCTTTTCACCGACGAGACGCCGACCGTCCCGGTGTATGCCGGCTTCACGCCAAAAGAAACCCGCGCCGCCCTCCGCAGCAAGATGGAGCCGAGCTACCAGGGCACCTTCACCAGCGCTCGCAACTACGTGCTGCATACCTTTGCCACCAGCTCCAGTGCGCTCATGAAAAAACGCGTGTCACGCTACATGAGGGGCGGCACCTGCCCGCTGTGCGAAGGCAAGAAGCTCAAGCGCGAAGCGCTGTCGGTTACCTTTGCAGGACTTGACATTGCAGAGCTGTCGAAACTCCCGCTCGACCAGCTAGCCGCCCTGTTGGAGCCGGTAGCCGACGGCAAGCTGCAATTGCTCAACGAAGCGGCGCCGTCACTCAGCCGGCAGGCATCGCGCAAGGCCAATGAGGCGCGCATCGCCGCCGGTGGCGCCAGCCACTCGGCATCGCCCGATGTGCGCAGGACCTCCAACCTCAGCGCGGAGAAAGTCCTCGCCGCCCAGCGCCTCAGCCAAGACATGCTGGGCCGGCTGGCCACACTCAGCAACCTCGGCCTGGGTTACCTCACGCTCGACCGCAGCACCCCCACGCTGTCGCCCGGTGAACTGCAGCGCCTTCGTCTGGCGACGCAGCTGGGCTCGCATCTTTTCGGCGTGATCTATGTGCTCGACGAGCCCACCGCCGGCCTGCACCCGTCGGATGGCGAGGCGCTATTCGATGCCCTCTACCGGTTGAAGGCCACAGGCAACACCCTGTTTGTGGTCGAGCATGACGTCGCCATGATACGGCGGGCCGACTGGCTGGTCGATGTCGGGCCGGCGGCCGGGGAACTCGGCGGCGAGATTCTCTACAGCGGACCACCGCAGGGACTGGTCAGCATTGAGGCGTCCCAAACACGCAAATATTTGTTTGGCAACAGCCAGCGCCTTCCATTGAAAGAGCGCACGCCCACGGGCTGGCTGAAACTGGAAGGCATCACCAGAAACAATCTGCAGCAGCTCGATGCGTCGATTCCCCTGGGTTGTTTCACGGCGGTCACAGGGGTCTCGGGCTCGGGGAAATCCAGCCTGATCAGCCAGGCGCTGCTTGACCTTGTGTCCGCGCATCTGGGAACCGACCTGAACGCGGATAACGAAGATGAAGGCCAGTCGCTCAACACGCTGCTCGAAGCAGAACCCGAGGCAACCACTGCTGGCCGTTTAGCGGGCGGCGTGTCACAAATCAAACGGCTGGTGCAGGTGGACCAGCGCCCCATAGGCCGCACACCGCGCTCCAACCTTGCAACCTATACCGGCCTGTTTGACAACGTCAGGAAACTGTTCGCCGCCACGCCTTTGGCGAAGCGACGCAAGTACGAGGCCGGCCGGTTTTCTTTCAATCTGCCGAAAGGCCGTTGTGCGACCTGCGAAGGTGAAGGGTCTGTGTCCGTAGAGTTGCTCTTCATGCCCAGCGTCTACGCGCCCTGCCCCGACTGCAAGGGAACGCGCTACAACGCCCAGACCCTGGAGGTCACCTGGCAGGACAAAAACATCGCCGCGATCCTGGCCATGACAGTGAGCGAAGCCTGCCGGCAGTTTGCGGGTGAGCCGGCAGTCCTCCGGCCACTCACGGTCCTGCGCGACATCGGCCTCGGCTACCTGCGGCTGGGCCAGCCGGCGACGGAGCTGTCAGGCGGTGAAGCGCAACGCATCAAGCTGGCAACCGAACTGCAGCGCGCGCCCCGCGGACATACGCTGTATGTGCTGGATGAACCCACCACCGGCCTTCACCCGGCCGACGTCGACCGACTGCTGCTGCAACTTAACGGCCTGATCGAGGCTGGCAACACGGTGGTGGTAGTGGAACACGAGATGCGTGTGGTGGCGCAAAGCGACTGGGTCATCGACATGGGCCCTGGCGCGGGCAGCGAAGGTGGCAGGATTGTCGCGTCCGGCCGCCCCGCCAAAGTGGCCGCGTCACGCGACAGCCGGACGGCCCCTTTTATCAACCAGGTACTGGCGATAACCTAAGGCCGGGCACTTGTAGAGATGCTACAGACGTAATGAGGTTATGTCTGACAGACTGCACCAGTGGGCGCCACAAAATCAAATACATCTTTCATTTACGCTTTTGGAGTACCTGTCAATGCAATCAGCCAGTTCTCGCCTCTAGCTATCGTGACCGGCGCATCGTCGGGGATTGGATACAACCTTGCCAAGTGTGCCGCAGAAGAAGGTTATGACCTGATCGTTGCAGCCGATCAGCCGCTAGATGCTGCAGTTACCGATTTTGAAGCTTTAGGGGCAAGCCTAGCCGTCGTTCAAGCAGACCTTGCCAGCCGCGAAGGAGTGGACAAGGTGTGCGCTGCGGTCGACGGGAGAAAAGTCGCGGCATTGATGGCCAATGCAGGACACGGACTGGGAAGATCCTTTCTGGAACAAGACTTCATTGAGATTCAGCACGTCATCAACACGAATATCACCGGAACAATCTACCTGCTTCAGCAAATCGGGAAGGTAATGGTGGCAGCGGGTAGCGGAAAGATTCTTGTGACCGGATCCATTGCTGGTTTCCAGCCTGGCGCTTTTCAGGCGGTCTACAACGGTACCAAAGCATTTGTGGATTCTTTCACAGCCGCCCTGCGTAACGAGATCAAGGATTCTGGCGTGACTGTTACGTGTTTGATGCCTGGAGTGACTGATACGGAATTTTTTGCACGCGCAGACATGCTGGATACCAAGGTAGGCACGGATGAGAACAAGATGGATCCAGCTGAAGTTGCCAAAATAGGCTTTAAGGCGATGCAAGACGGCGAAGCGGACGTGGTGGCCGGCTTCAAAAACAAGATGATGGTCGCTATGTCAAAGGTCATGCCTTCACAGGTAACTGCTGAACAGCACCGCAAACTTGCTGAACCCGGAACGGGAAAATCTGCTTAGAACCTGCATGCCGATTAGCCATGTGAGAGCGGCTTAATGGAGCATTTCAATATACGCTGCATGTGCTCCAGAGATTGCTTTTTGTGTTGCGCAGATTCAGCTGCGGTGCAATCACTTGGTACCTTGATTTGATATCCACGAAGGAAGCCGTCCATCGCAGTGAGTTGAATGCAGCTGTCAGTGGCAAAGCCGGCCAAAATAATTGTCTTGACTCCCATCTGATCGAGCATCAGATCCAAGGGCGTTCCGAGAAAAGCTGAGTGCCTGGGCTTTAATATTGTCAGATCACCGCGCTGCGGTGGCAGCAACGTGACGAGCTTCGCAGCCGGTCCGGGTGATTTTTTACAGCTGCGGATCAAATCCTTGAAATCAGACTGCCACACACCGTAGTTGTCGTTGGCATAAATCGTCGGAATACCTTGACGGCGTAATTGGGCCTTTAGTTTTCGGATGCACTTCGCAGCTTCAATGGCCGGGGACGCCAAGTCTTCCGCTCCAGGAAAATTGAGTGGGTTGATGACATCCACCAGCAGCAGCACCTCTTTGGCCTTCGGAAGCTGCTTCTTGTCCATGCGTAGGCGCCGAATTTTTGCGCTGCAGTGGCTTACTTGCGACCAAGATTAGAAGAGACGGGCTCAGTATTTTTGCTGCTGCTCATGGACTGCCTCATATCCAAGGGAGCCGAGTCATCGCTCTTGGCGGCAACAGAATCTTTTTTGGTTTCAGACATTTTCTCTTTAGGAGCTGGAGCTGATTTGCCTCCTTGGCCCGGCGTAAAAGTGCCAGCGGCCCCAACATTGTCGACCCCTCCATCAGTGGTGGGCCTGGTACCGTCGCCGGATCCGATCATATTTGCAGCTGTCATCGTTTGCTCCTGAGTTATGGCGTGAGAACGACCTTGCGGCAGTCCTCTTGCTTTTTTTCAAAGATTTCGTAGCCGCGTGCAGCTTCATCCAGCTTCATGCGGTGGGTAATGATGACTTCTGGCTTCATCTTCCCCTTGCCAATATGTTCCAGCAATTCGGGCATATACCGCTGGGCATGAGTTTGTCCCATTTTGAAAATCAACCCTTTCTCGAATGCATCCCCGAAAAGAAAGCCATGGATGAATCCGGCATACACGCCCGGAACACTGACCACTCCGCCGCGCCTGGTGGCAGCAATGCACTGACGCAACGCCTTGCCACTGGAACCTTCCATCTTCATTGCGGTCAGCGCAGTCTCTAGAGCACTCCCTTTGGCCTCAAACCCGACAGCGTCGATAGTTGCATCAACGCCATGGAATTCCGTGCCTTTCAAAATGGTCTCAGCAGGGTCCTCATCCTTGTCAAAATTGATGGGTATGACGCCGTAGGTTTCTTGTGCAAACCTCAGTCGGTAGTCGTTATGGTCCACCATAAATATCTTTTCGGCACCCAGAAACTTGGCTGAAAGCGCCGCCATGAGGCCTACTGGGCCAGCGCCAAAAATGGCAACAGATGAGCCGGGGCCCAACTGGGCGTTGACCGCTGCTTGATATCCTGTCGGCAGGATATCGGAGAGAAAAAGCACCTGATCGTCGGTCAAGACGTCGGGGATCTTCAGAGGTCCAACATTGGCTTTCGGAACACGCACATACTCCGCCTGCCCTCCTGAGTAGCCGCCATAGAGGTGGCTGTAGCCGAAAAGGCCCGCACCAGGCGTCGCGGACTTCTTGTTCAAAATGGCGCCGCGGCCGGGATTGGTGGTTTCGCACCCCGCAAATAATGTTTTGCTGCAGTAAAAGCATTCCCCACAAGCAATGACGAAAGGAATAACGACGCGATCCCCCTGCTTCAGATCTGTCACGCCGGGCCCGACATCTGTCACCACTCCCATGAATTCATGACCCAAAATATCGCCATGCTTCATCTCGGGGATCTTGCCTCGATAAATGTGAAGATCCGATCCGCAAATGGCGGTCGCGGTGACTTTCACAATAATGTCGTCGTCCGCCATCAGTATGGGATCTGGCACAGTTTCTACACGAACATCCTTGGCGCCTTGGTAGGTGAGAGCTTTCATGTGTCTCCTTAATGAAGCTACACAGCCTATAAATTTAAGCGCTTCCAAAAAGTCAGAGATTTGATGCTTGATGCGTAGGACTGCTCTTTCTGAGGGCGAAAAAGTTTCAATTTGTATATTTGCTTGCCTTGCCCTTTAAGGATAGGCATAACTCATCTAAAACTGGTCCCAAAGGAGGTAGCTCATGCCGCTTGAGCTTCTAAAAACAATTGCCGACAAGCCGTTGCCACTCAAAGTCACTGACCCGGGTGACGTTGACAAGCTGCGCGTGCTCAGAGCTGCTGGCTATGTGACCGTCTTGCTTCCTGCGGCATCGGGAGACCAACAGTCCGCGAACGTGCTTCTTATCACCGACAAAGGTAGGCAAGCACTGGACTCAAACCAGCACGAAGCAGCTTAGAGGACGCCGCACTCCGTGGCGATGCCTAAACTTTTTGCTTCAGTCAGTTCAAATTTTGGCCCGATGCTGATGCTCCGCGGCGATGATCTGCTGAAGGACTGCTGCCGGATCGGTATTGTCGGAAAATCCCATAACCTCCTCGCGCTCAGTCGCAGGGATATCCATCTTCGCCGCCATTTTTGCCAGTAGCCGCAATACAGCCGTGGTTTCCCTTTCAGTGAGCAGATTCATTTGCAGATCCAGATGATGCCGCCGCTCACTTTCCACAGCGGAAAAATTTTGGCTGATCAGGATGAGCACGGAGAGAAATATCGCCTCCAATGAGACCATAAGCATCAAGAATTGAAACGGATATGGATCGAAGGGTTTGAACGCTACGTTGAACCCAATCCAGCAGGCGAACCATACGAACTGAATCCATAAAAAAGTCAGGCTCCCGCAGAACGCTGCAAGCTTTTGTACCCCACGGTAAAACGCGGATTTACGTTTGCGCCGTTCATCCTCATGGCAAAGAATGGCTTCGATATTCTTTTCCGTGAAACTTCCTATAACGCGATTCACCTTTCCTGCAAAAGGATGATTGTCGGAAGTCTCACCGTCAGCAATGGTTTTATTCATGACCTTCCCATCAAGGAGTTTGATAAAAGCCTGATTAGGACCAGACGTTTTGACTTCTCACAATGTCCTATGACGTATTTAAGTGAAAGTTGACTTGTTCCGCTTTCCGCCTAGGGAATCGTCCTACAAACGAACTTTTGGCACCACTCTAGATTCGCGAATGGCAATTCCGCCGTACCAAATCTAGAACATTCCCACCATGCCAAAACCTAGCGCTCAGAACAAGGAAGACTCTAAAGCGAAAGCTGCTGCCCGAAACACCGATAGCGCTCCTTCCAAAGCGCCGGCACCCTCGGCCATAGATCCCGCGGTACAAAAGGCGGCGCACACTGGCGACTTAGCAGCAGGGATGCCCTTTAACTCAAACAAGTCCATCGAGCATGGTTTTCAGAACGGCCTAAACCCCCAGCCAGGTGCTACCGTGCCCGCTACATCAAGGCTACCAACGGGCAGCACCTTGTCTGAAGAAAACGGCACGCAGAAGACCGGTAGTCTCGCTCCCGAAGGCGTGAACTCGTCCATTGAACCGCTGGATCGCGTACGCGTCGATTCGTCTGGCCAAGTGCTCACGACAAATCAGGGCGTCGCCATTGCCGATAACCAGAACTCCCTCAAATACGGCACGCGGGGCCCGGTGCTGCTTGAAGACTTCATCTTGCGCGAAAAGCTGACCCACTTTGACCACGAGCGTATACCCGAGCGCATCGTTCACGCCCGGGGCTCGGGCGCCCACGGCTATTTCGAGTGTTATGAGCCGCTGAGCCAATACACCAAGGCAGCGCCATTCAAAGAGGCGGGCAAGATCACACCCGTCTTCGTGCGTTTTTCAACGGTGCAAGGCGAGCGCGGTTCCAAAGACACCGCGCGCGACGTGCGCGGCTTTGCCGTCAAGTTCTACACCGATGAAGGCAACTGGGACTTGGTCGGCAACAACATTCCAGTGTTCTTCATCCAGGATGCCATCAAATTCCCCGACCTCGTGCACGCCGTCAAACCGGAGCCGCACCACCAGATGCCCCAAGCCGCCAGCGCGCATGACACATTCTGGGATTTCGTCTCGCTGATGCCAGAGTCCACCCACATGCTCATGTGGGTCATGTCAGACCGCGCCATCCCTCGCAGCTACGCCACCATGCAAGGCTTCGGCGTACACACTTTCAGGCTGGTCAATGAAAACAATGAGTCAGTCTTCGTCAAGTTCCATTGGACACCAAAGGACGGCCTCAACTCACTGGTGTGGGATGAAGCCGTAAAGATTTCCGGCGCCGATCCCGACTACCACCGCCGCGACCTGTGGGAGCGGATCGAGGCCGGCGCCTTTCCTGAATGGGAACTGGGCATGCAGATTTTCACTGAAGAAGAAGCCGACAAGTTCAGCTTCGACATCCTCGACGCCACCAAACTGATTCCTGAAGAGCTGGTCCCCGTACGTCCAGTCGGCCGTATGGTGCTCAATCGCAACCCCGACAATTTCTTTGCGGAAACCGAGCAGGTCGCATTCTGTACGGCTCACGTCGTGCCGGGCATCGACTTTTCAAACGACCCACTGCTGGCCGGTCGCATCCATTCATATGTCGATACGCAAATTACCCGGCTGGGCGGTCCTAACTTCCACGAAATTCCCATCAACGCGCCCGTCGCCCAAGTACACAACAATCAGCGAGACGGCATGCACCGACAAGCCATCAACCGCGGCCGGGTGGCTTATGAGCCCAATTCACTCGCTGGCGGCTGCCCTTTTCAGGCCGGGGCTGGCCAAGGCTTTGTGACTTTCCCTGAACGTCTCAAAGCTAAAGAAGAACAGGGCAAGGTGCGCGGTAAACCCGAAAAGTTTGCTGACCATTACACCCAGGCCACCCTCTTCTACAACAGCCAAACCGAACCTGAAAAAGCCCACATCGCCGCCGCCTTCCGCTTCGAGCTAAGCAAGCTGACAGTGCCAGCCATCCGTGAACGCATGATCTCGTCGTTACGCAATGCGTCTGAAGAACTGGCCACCAAGGTGGCGCGTGACCTCGGTATGAAGGAGCTTCCTGATCGCATGCCGCGTGCCATCGACCGCGTGGCTAAGGCGGAGGTCACCCACGCACCGTCTTTGTCGCTTTTCGCCAAGCCGGGTTCCACAGGCATCCGCGCCCGCAAGATCGCAATTTTGATAGCTGACGGCTCCATCGGTGCCACCGCTACCCAAGTGCATGAAGCACTAGTAGCTGAAGGTGCCGTGCCGCGTTTTGTGGCACCCCGTATCGGTGCCGTGAATACAGCAGACGGTACGGCCATCGACGCAGATGCTTCGCTCGAAAACGAGCCTGGCTTTCTTTTTGACGCCTTGGTACTTGCCGATGGCGAAAAAGGCGTAGCCGCTCTCAAGGCAGACGGCCACACCATGGAATTCGTCAAAGACCAATATCGACATTGCAAGACCATCATGGCCATCGGTGAGGCCCAAGCTCTATTTGATATGGCTGATGTCAGCCCGTCGCTTCCGTCGGGTGATCCCGACCCAGGCATCGTTGTTGGGGCTGGAAAGCTCGACAGTGCTATTCAGGCATTCGTTAAGGCGCTCCAGGATCATAGACATCCAATCCGTGAAACTGACCCGCCGCTCGTCTGATGAGTTTTGCGGGCGGAGACGCGCGCGAGTTACAAATGGCGTCGTTCCAACAAGAATGAGGAAAGAAATCGTGATTGGCATCATCGTTCCGGCCCATAACGAAGAAGAAACGATTGCAGGCTGTGTCACATCCCTATTGACCGCATCACAAGCCCCCGCCCTTGCGGGCGAAGCTGTCGAAATCATTGTGGTGCTCGATGCCTGTCGCGACAGGACAGGGTCCGTGGCACGAGCGCTGGGCGTGAGAACCATTGAAGTACGCGCGAACAATGTTGGGCTGGCGCGGCAAGCAGGCGCAGCTTCCGCGCTCGCTCGGGGCGCGCGGTGGCTTGCGTTTACCGATGCCGACAGCGTGGTAGGACCTCAATGGCTGACATCTCAACTCGCACTGGGCGCAGACGCTGTGTGCGGCACCGTGTCAGTTGAAGACTGGGGCACTTACGGCGAGCGCATGCGTCGCCACTTCCGCCTTACTTACAAAGATACGAACGGTCATGCACACGTACATGGTGCCAACATGGGGGTCAGCGCCCAAGCCTACGTCGCAGCTGGCGGCTTTATCGGACTCCAAACCGGTGAAGATGTGGCGTTGGTTGAAGCTCTAAAAACGTGCGGGGCGCGGGTCGAATGGTCTAGCGCACCGAGAGTAATAACGAGTGTCCGAAAAAACTTCAAGGCCCCAGGCGGATTCGGAGCGTATTTGCAAAAAGTAGAACAGCTTCGCCAATGGGTCGGAGTGGACGTGGCGGCGGCATGAGCGCGGCAGTTGCTGAACGGATCACTGACTTGTTCAATGGCGATATGCCGGACGATGCCAACTGGCTGGAGTTGCTTTTAAAAAACAGGCTCGATCAGCTCCCCTACCCCGGCAGAGGGGGAACGCTGGAACGCTGGAAAGCACTCGCGGCGGTAGCCGAGTTCGACCTGTCTCTCACAAAACTATACGAAGGTCACACCGACGCACTGGCGATCATCGATGAACTTGCCCCAGGCAGTGCTGCGACATCTTCCGGAGCATGGTGCGTCTGGGCTGCAGAGTCGCCAAAAGGTCGTGCATTGATTCACGGCAATGGATCAGATGTCGAGCTGAGTGGCTCAAAGCACTGGTGCTCCGGTGCGATAACTGGCGACCACGCTCTTTTGACCGCTTGGGCCAAAGACGAAGATCTGCCTCATCTCATCAGCATCGACCTTGACCAGCCGGGTATTGCCATCGATTCGGACAAATGGAAAGCGGTGGGAATGGCTAGCAGCATGAGCGTCAATGTCGCCTTCGATGGCGCAAAGGGTAGCCGACTGGGTAAGGCCGGGCAATATCTGAGCCGCCCCGGTTTTTGGCAAGGCGGCGCAGGCATAGCAGCTTGCTGGTATGGAGGCGCAGTAGGAATTGCTACAGCGCTCCGAAAAGGGCTTCTGGAGAGTTCGGGCGATGACCAGCAGGGATACAAGCTCGCATCCCTTGGCAAGATCGACCTGGCGCTAGAAGAGACGGGGGCGATACTTCGCCACGCAGCGCGATGGATTGATGACCATCCGTTTTTTGATGCCAGTCAAGTCGCATTGACAGCTCGCCTCTCCGCTGAAAAATGTGCAAAGTCTGTGATTGATGAGGTGGGTAAGGCCATGGGTGCCACACCATTTTGTCTGAACGAGAAATTCGCGAAGGCTGCCGCGGATTTGCCAGTGTTCATCCGCCAAAGCCATGCGGAAAAAGATTTTGCAGCTTTGGGGGAGCGTTCACTCACAAGGGAAGCTCCGGCATGGTCGCTGTAAATGACAGGGCAATCCGGGACGCAGGAACGCCGGAAACTAGCTGGCAACCCTGGCTCAACTATCAGAAAATCCCATTGATCACCCTGGATGCGCTTTGCCCTCCCGCTTCAAGGCTGGTAGTTATCGCCCCCCATCCCGACGATGAAGTACTGTCCTGTGGCGGTCTTCTAGCAATGTACTCAGGGCACCGTTCACCGCTCGTTGTTGCTGTGACAGACGGTGAGGCAAGTCATGGAATAACGGATGTGCAAGCGGGTGCACGACTAGGCGCGCGGAGGGCCGAAGAAAGCTATGCTGGGCTGCGAGAACTGGATGTCATGCCCTCGTCCGTCGTTCGCCTTGGCCTACCCGATGGGAACATCCAGAGGCTAATACCTGTCCTCGAAAAACGACTTCACGCCCTACTTCGTCCCCGAGATGTGGTGATCTCAACCTGGCATTTGGATGGTCACCCTGATCACGAAGCGGTAGGCGAAGCCGCCTCAAAAGCAGCTGCAAGCAAAGGATGCCGAATGCTTCAAGCGCCGGTGTGGATGTGGCATTGGGCTAATCCAGGCGATAACCGCATTCCCTGGCAGAAGCTGATTGCTTTTCGCCTTCCATTTTTTGCATCATTAGCTAAACGACAAGCTCTGACGCGCCATAGAAGCCAGCTGGAGACAACTGCGCTGAGGGCCAACCCTATTCTTATTCCATCTATCGTCGACCGCGCTGCGCGCGAACATGAATATTTTTTTATCAATTGAATATGTCCCTCGATCCGACGTCTCAACCAGACCGCCCAGAATATTTTGATGCCATGTTCGCCAAGAGCGACGACCCCTGGAAGTTTCAGTCGCGTTGGTACGAACGTCGCAAACGCGCACTTACCCTTGCTTGCTTGCCATCCGACAGGTATTCGTATGGGTTCGAGCCAGGGTGTGCAAACGGTGAACTGTCTGCCCGGCTTGGGACCCGATGCGAAAAGCTACTCGTTAGTGATGGCGTTGACAGGGCAGTTGCCCTGACTCGGGAACGACTTAAGGATCAGAAGAATGTGGAGGTCCGAAAGGCATGGCTGCCCAAGGATTGGCCTCGCGACAAATTCGATCTGATCGTGTTGAGCGAATTCCTTTTCTACCTTAAGGCGGACGCGGTTGAAGAAATCGCATGGAAGGCACAGGAGACGCTCACACCAGGGGGAGTCATTCTTGCTTGTCATTGGCGGCATCCGATCGAGCACTGCGTGATTACGGGCGATGACGCTCACAAAGCTCTAGAAAAATTTATACAGCTGCCTAATCAATGCCATGTCGTAGAGCCGGATCTGCGCATAGACGTATGGTGCGCCGGCCCGACCGTTGCAGCGCGCGAAGGTCTGACTTGAAAACTGTACAGCCGATCCCATTGTCTTCGTCCGATTAACTCCACGACCCTCTTCGTATGTCCAGCAGTATCAAATTACCTTCGCTTTCTCCAGATATTCGACTCTTTGGCAATGTCGGCGAAACCATGCTTTCTGAGTTCTTCCGCCAGCAATCTGAAGTTCAACCTGGAAAGTCAATCGTTATGGAGTTGAGTACTTCCGGGGGCGACGCGGACGTTGGTCGTCGAATTGCGCAAGAGGTGCGCATGTGGAGGGACTGCGGGCTTGAGATATTTTTCCTTGGAAAAACGTATGTATTTTCAGCCGGTGTGACGATCATGTCCGCATTTCCCAAGACACACCGATTCCTAACGGCCGATTGCGAACTTCTGATTCACGAACGCAAGATGAAAAAACAACTGAACCTCGAAGGCGCGTTGCGAGGTTGTATGTCCACCGTCAATGACGTATTGGCTGAGATCGAATCGGGGCAGCGGCTTGAACACGAAGGGTTCGCGCAGCTTGCACAAGGCAGTACGCTGAGTGCTCAAGATATCCAAAAACATGTCTATACCAAAGACTGGTACCTGACGGCAAATGATGCTTTGCAACTGGGGCTGGTTGGCGGGGTGATCTGAAAGGTTAGGCTATGTTTGAGCTTCAAACATCCTGGTGGGAATTGCCATTAAGAGCGTCAATCATTTACGTCGCCTTACTGGTCATGGTACGACTCTCTGGAAGACGTACCGTCGGGCAGTTCACACCTTTCGATCTGCTGGTAGTGATGTTACTCAGCGAGTCGGTATCTTCGTCTTTGAATGGCGGTGAAGATTCCATCATCGGAGGTCTACTAGCTGCGGCCACCCTCATTACCCTTAATCTATTGATCGCGTTTTTGACTTCTAGAAGTGCGCGACTACAGCAACTTATTGAAGGCGAGTCTGTGTTGATCGGTCGTGACGGAAAAATTTTGTCAGGCGCGCTGAAGAAATATCGCATTCCGGTTAGTGATGTGGAAGAGGCCTTAAGGGAAGCTGACTGCGACCAAACGGATATGCGATTCGCCTTTTTAGAAGCTGATGGGCAAATCAGCATTCTGAAGGAATCCTCGGCAAATTTCTACCAAACGAAGCGCTGAATGCCTACACGTTCATGCACCAAATAGCGTCGAGCATGAAGTCACATTTGCATATTCTGTCAACACCTAACCTTTGGAGGAAATAACAATGTCAGATACCTATATTCCCACCGCAGGCTTGATTCAGGACGACGGACCTCTATACGGAACAAGGGCAGGCGCAGACGGGTCCTGCGTCAGCTGGGGTGCGATATTTGCCGGCGCGACGGCAGCCGCAGCCCTTTCACTGATTCTGCTGATACTGGGTGTCGGCCTTGGTCTGTCGTCCGTGTCGCCTTGGGCCCAAGCAGGTGTCAGTGCCGCGACCTTCGGCGCCGGCACCATTCTCTGGCTCAGCTTTACGCAACTCGCCGCCTCCGGCATTGGCGGGTACCTGGCGGGCCGCCTGCGCCGCAAGTGGGCCGGCGTGCATAACGACGAAGTCTACTTCCGCGACACGGCTCATGGCCTGCTGGCCTGGTCGATTGCCACCCTGGTTACCGCGGCTCTTCTGGCGGGCACCGTCACTGCCATCGTTGGGGGCAGTGCGAAGGCCGGCATTGCGGTTGCGGGTGGCGCAGCCTCGACCGCAGCAGTTGCTACCGTCGGCGGGGCTGCCGGCAATGATCCGATTCAGGGCTATGCAGTTGACTCACTGTTTCGTCGCGACACCGCGGCAGCAGCCGCAACTACGGCGATTCAGGGCACGGCTTCTTCAAGCACATCGGTCATGGCACCAGCCCCAATGCAAATGTGGAACCCTGATGCACGTCCTGCCACCGCTGAAGTCGTGCGCATTTTTGCCAATGCCCTAAACAACGATGCCGCGCTGCCGCCCGAAGATGTGCGCTACGTAGGCCAGCTGGTGGCGCCGCGTGCAGGCATCAGCCAGCAAGACGCGGAAAAACGCGTCACCGACACCTATACCCGGGTTCAGGCTAAAACAAAAGAAGTGGCGGACAAGGCCAAAACAGCTGCCGATGATGCTCGCAAGGCGTCTGCCTATGCATCGCTGTGGCTCTTCGTGTCGCTCCTCTTGGGCGCCTTTGTCGCCAGCCTGATGGCTACTTTCGGCGGCCGTCATCGCGACATTTGAATACCAACACTAGGAGACCATTCATGCGTTCACTTTTACTTCTTCTGCTCGGCGTGCCACTGCCCATCATTATCCTCATTGCATTGTTTACCCACTGATACTTCGGCATCGCCCTGAGCGGCTATCCTGCTCACCCTCTAAGACTGCGGATGCTGCAAATACAGGTATGAGCACGGTACTCGTCCATTCCCTTAAATCGCTAGGGCACTGGCTAGCCAGTCAGGGCTACCGCTTTGTTACGCCTACGCCAGCTACACACCAGCGCGTGAATACCCGCCATGCGAGTTCAGCCACCAACTTGAGGGATGTCTTCGGCTGGAGCCGGCCCTTCACTGAAGACATGCTGGACAGCCGGGCACTCGGCTGGCTACGCGACGCAGACCTCTTGGAGGTCGCAGGCGAAAACTTTCGCAGCCGGGTTCGTTTTTCTTCCATCGGTGAGCACCTGTACGCCCACTCGGCGTACCCGACCACCGATGCGAACGCCATTTTTTTTGGACCGGATACCTATCGATTTGCAAACCTGGTCGCTGCAGAAATGCAAGCCCGATCATTGGTGCCTGGCGCGCGTATTCTGGATGTTTGCTGTGGCGGCGGCCCCGGCGGCATTGAGGCCGCTATCTGCAGCAAGCCTGCCGAAACGGGTTTTGCTGACATCAATGAAACGGCGCTGGACTTTGCCCGCGCCAATGCCGGACTGGCCGGCTTAGAAGGCGCGGCTTTTTTTCAGGGCGACCTGTTCAATCCCACCGATGGCTTGTTCGATCTGGTGATCGCCAACCCACCGTATCTGGTAGACCCGGCGCACCGTGTATACCGAAACGGGGGCGGCGAGCGAGGCGCAGGATTGTCGGAACGCATCGTCCTCGAAGGGCTGACGAAACTGGCCCCAGGGGGGAGGCTCATTCTGTATACCGGCGTGGCCATCATTGAAGGTGTCGATCCTTTCCACAAAAAGATTTCCCAATTCCTGCAGGAAAAAGGCGCGCATTTCAGCTACCGCGAAATTGACCCAGATGTCTTTGGCGAAGAACTGGAAACACCAGGCTACGCAGATGCTGAGCGTATTGCCGCCGTGGGGCTAGTCGTGCACAGCAACTCGCGCAACAGCCCATGAGGTTTCTCGGCATAGGCACATACAACGACCTCGCGGCGATGTATCACGGTCTGTCAATGCGCGGGCATGAAGTAAGGGTCTTTACTGCGGGGGAAGCTTGGCAAGACATCTATCGGGGCATACTGAACTTTACGCATGACTGGCAGTCAGAACTCGGATGGATTCGCGAAGCCGGCAAGGAGGGCATCATTGTTTTTGAATCCGCAGACCAGGGTCAGCTGCAGGACGATCTGCGGCGGCAGGGCTTTCAAGTCGTTGGGGGCAGCGCTCTGGGTGACCGTCTGGAGGCCGATCGTTCATTCGGTCAGCAGGTCTTCCGGGATGCAGGGCTGCACATCGCAGCCAGCCACAGTTTTGTGTCATACGACGAAGCGCTACATTTTTTGAGGCGGCGTAGTGGGCGTTATGTGCTGAAGTTCAACGGTGCCAATAGCCCACGCACCCGCAACTACATCGGGCAACTGGACGACAGTACGGATATGTTTGCCTTGCTTGAGATGTATCGCGACCATTCGCCCGGGGACGGCAAGCCGGACTTTGTATTGATGCAGCATGTGCAGGGTGTGGAAGTCGGCGTAGGCGCTTATTTCAACGGCCGATCTTTCCTTGAGGCGGTGTGCATCGACTTCGAACACAAGCACTTTTTCCCGGGTGAGCTCGGCGAACTCACCGGTGAGATGGGAACCATCGTCAGCTACCGGGGCGCGGGCAAGCTGTTTGATGCGGCGCTTGCACCGCTCACGGGCCTGCTAGCTGATGGCGGCTATTGTGGTTACATCAACGTCAACATGATCGTCAATGCAGAAGGGCTGTGGCCGCTGGAATTCACCAGCCGTTTCGGCTACCCCGGTTTTGCCATCTGCGAAGCCCTGCACGCCGATCCGTGGGAAAACATCTTCCAACGGATGGCGCGCCGGGACAGCCTGGGCCTGCGGACGCGTAGCGGATTTGCTGCAGGAGTGGTCCTGACGGTGCCGCCCTTTCCGTACAGCCAAGGCTATGAACAGCTTTCGAAAGGAGAACCCATCTGTCTGCGCCCGGGACTTTCTGACCAGGATCGCAAGGCTATTTATTTTGCCGAGGTCGAGCGAGTAGGCGACCACTTGGTAACCAGCGGTGCCACCGGTTATGTGGGCGTGGCTACCGGAACCGGTTACAGCGTGATGCAGGCCAGGGACGCCGCATACCGCATCGCGCAGCAGGTCATCGTTCCCAACATGCGTTACCGAACTGACATTGGTGATCGTGTCATTAATCATGATTGGCAAGCGCTGAGAACACTGGGGTGGCTTGGTGGGGATGCGCTAACAAGCTGAGTGTCTTTTAAGGTAGGAACCCTCCGACCTTTCCTGATGTGCAGAGCCTATAGGCGAGGCGCTTGCAAGGCACAACACTGTTCACTTACCAACACAGATTGAACCCATGTTTATTGCCGCACACGAATGGTTTGCACCTGTACTCGAAGAATCTACGGTTAATGCAAATACGCTCGCCGAGCTATACAAGGGCCTGTCAGAAGATTTCGAAAGCGAAGAGCTCAAGCACAAGGCCCGTCTTTTCCTAGAAAGTGAAATCGCCAAGCTCGACGCATCGGCCTGTGATCTACCGGCGCAGGCACACGAATTGGAGGACTGGATGCAGACCAGCAGTCAGCCTGCAACTTCGCGCTATGGGCAGTACCTGGAAGAGCGCAAGGCTGGCAGTCCGAGGCGCTATTTCAGCAACCGTGCCCATGCGCTTTATTTCCTCCGCGCGGTTGCACCGACCAAGCTGGTAGACGGTGCGTGGGTGTATGGCCTACTGAATCACTGGCGCAATCCGCGCTTTGCAGATCTCATACGCACTTATTTCGAGGAACTCGGCGAAGGATCTAACGATAAAAACCATGTGTTGATCTACCGCCAGTTATTGACACGGTACGGTCTCGATCCCGTAGACGACTTAGCCGAAAGTTTCTACACCCAGGGCTTGATCCAACTCGCACTCGCTGGCCACGCAGAGGAGTACCTACCCGAGGTGATTGGCTTCAATCTGGGGTATGAGCAATTGCCACTGCATTTACTTATCACCGCTTACGAACTCAACGAGCTTGGGATTGATCCATACTACTTCACATTGCACGTCACAGTCGACAACGCAAACACTGGACATGCTCGCCGAGCGGTTCAGGCAGTACTGGATAATATCCCGAAGTTGGGCAGTGCAGACGAGTTCTGGCGGCGAGTCCGTATAGGTTACGGGCTGAGCAACGCAGGTGTCGGAACCACTGACGTAATCGACGGATTTAATATCGACCGCGAGGTCGTCCGAATCTTTGCCCACAAGAGCGAAGCCGGACACGGCGCGCATTCAGACTATTGTCGCGTTGGCGGCCGAAACGTCAATGACTGGTTGGCACGCAAGGAAGACATCCCTGAATTCCTTTCCGCCCTAGAGAAGGCCCGCTGGATAAAACGTGGGGTTCCCGTCGAGCAGAGCCGCTTCTGGGGACTGCTTCAAGGCAGCCGTGCCGAGATGTTTGGAGTGTTCACGTCCTACGAGCTACAGGTAATTCATGACTGGATCCTGGGTGATGCAAGCCGTGACGGTCATTCTTACGCGGAGATTGACAGCGCGAATAGCGTCCCGCGGCGGGCGAGCTTCAGGGTAGCAGCTCGGCTCGCGGCGACACGCTCAGGTATGTCGCTGGACCTTCACACGCAGAGTCCCTCCACATCGATGTTGGACAGTGATCTGCAGAGCCTTACACAGCAACTGCCTACGCTTGACGCGGCGGATCAGGCGTCCATATTGGTAAAGGCTATGGCGCCATCTCAGCACTGGACACCTGCCGGCTTGCATGCAACCAAGCTTTTTGGGAGGCTCTTTTTTTCGGGAGCGTAAGTCCCTACAGTCAACTGCTTACTGTCTTTTAACCTTCGCCAGTCCTGTATTTCATGCGTACCACCCATCGGGTGTTGTACTTCCGGCACCACAGAGATTCAAGCCAAAGTCAAGATGGGATTGCTAAAAAAAGTATCGATTTAATTTTTTTTCAGAACTTGGGTCAGGTAGAGCTCGGCGGCGTATCAAGTCAGACTCCAGACAGTCCACCGAGAAAGCGATTTTAGGCAGCCAACTGAGCAATCTAGCTGAGAGCGTCGACTACCTCGTCGCTTACAACGAGTTCGAATGGGCCGATATGGCTTAGTTAAGGATCAGTTGCTTAAAAGGTTTTAGCGATCGATCGACGACTACCAGTCCCCGCGCCGCGGGATTGTTACTTCAAAGGAGGTCCCTGCCTCGCGGTTAGATCTAACTTCAATCGTGCCGCCGTGAAGCTCAACAATCTGACGCGCAACAAACAACCCGAGGCCCATGCTGGTGCTGGGACGCCTCGCCACCTCTTCGTCAAGCGGCAGCTGCACCATGGCCAGGAATATCGCCTCCATGGATTCAGGCGGAATAGCCTCGCCGTAATTGCTGACGGTAATTTTCACCTCGTCGGCCTGCCCAGCAACCTTAACCTTTACAGGCGTGCCCGGCTCCCGATACTGTGCGGCATTGGCCAAGAGGTTGGTCATGACCTGCTGCATGCGAATGCAGTCGAAGTAACCGTTGAGCTCGCCGTGCACCTCAAGCACATATTCACATTCAGGGTGTGCAAGGCGTGACTCATCAACCGCGTTATGCGCCACTTCACCAATGCTGCAATTTTCAGGCGTGTGGGGCATTTTTCCGTCCAGCTGGCTGCGCGAGTATTCAAGCAGGTCATTCACCATGGCTGTCATGGTTGCGGCACTTCTCTGTAGCCTGAGGCCGATCGATTCGTTTTTGCTGGAGTCATTCCCCAGCCGCGCCAACAACTGCCCGGACATGCTGATAGCTGAAAGGGGCGTTCTCAGATCATGGCCAAGAATGGCCAGCATACGATCGCGCGTTTCGCTACCGCGGTGAGAAAAAGTAACAGCCGACTCCGCCAGCGCTTGGTCTACCGCTTCATTGAAACGCACGATGTCGTGCGTGACGCCTTCATCAAACGTAACGACTCCCGCCAGCCAAAGACGCAGCACACTGGCCCGCAATGCTCTGAATTCCGCAGTCAACTGCACCAACGTAAAGCCACTACCCTCACGCAGAGTGCCGTGAATCGACGCAGCCGTGTTTTTAAAGTGGCTGACTTTACCGTGCGATTTATCCGTGCTTTCCAGCTGGGTTTGCGCGGTGTCTATATCTATAGAAATTGCAGTGAGCATTTGCCTTGCGTGATTACGCAAGGCTTTTGTCGCCATTCCTGAGGCAGCAGGCTCAAGGGTTCTAGCAAATGTGTCCCACTCAGCTAATATTTCTTCAGCGCTCTCGTCTAGGTATTTTGATAATTTCAGACAATGATCCAACGCATTGAAATTGCTTTATGAAATTATTTTAAGTAGGGGTATTTGCCCAAATTTGTAAGACGTTTTCCATACGGCACAGCTTGAAAACTCGGATTTTGGCCTTTTAGGTTCAATATAAATGAATGCCAGTGCCGCAGAGAGGTCAGGTTCTGGTTCGCATGATGGCTGTGTCGGTGAATTTCCGGGATACGCTTATAGCTGCAGGCAAGAATTTCCGCGGCGCGGTTCCGGAAGACACAATTCCGCTGTCAGATGGCGCAGGTGTCGTTGAGGTCGTGGGCGATGGTGTATCTGCATGGCGACCAGGTGACCGTGTTTCCAGCACCTTCATGCCGCGATGGCTTGCCGGCGGAATTACTCGTGAAAAGGCGGCGTCGGTCACAGGGACAACAATTGATGGCGTCCTTACTCAGTGGAAAGTTTTTAATGCAGATGAAATCGTACGCATTCCCGACTATCTGAGCTGGGAGGAAGCCGCTACCCTTCCGTGTACTGCGTTGACCGCGTGGAGTGTTCTGAACGGTCCCGTACCGGTGCGTGCTGGGGAAAGCGTGGTTGTCCTTGGAACTGGAGGCGTCGCACTCTTTACTGCGCAGTTCGCGAGTGCAATGGGTGCTCGCGTAATCATCACCTCGTCGAGCCAAAGCAAGTTGGAACGGGCACTCACACTTGGGGCCACAGACGCCATCAACTATGCGGATAATCCGCGGTGGCATGAGTCCGTGCTCAAGCTTACAGATAGCAATGGGGCCGACCATGTTGTCGAGACTCACGGGCCCGCAACTTTTGAGACCTCCATTGCATCCTGCCGTATGGGCGGCCAGGTCCACGTTGTTGGAACGCAGCGAAATGCTCAGATAGATGGCTCGGCGATTTTGCGGGCAAGAATTTGTCTAAGAAGCGTCACGGTAGGCTCTCACGAAGCCTATTACCAAATGAACTGTTGTTTGACACAGCATCAAATAAGACCCGTCATCGATAGGACATTCGCGTTTGAAGAAGCCCAAGACGCCTTCGCTTAATTGAGCTCAGGGGCGCACTTTGGAAAAGTTGTTGTGCGAATTGATTGACAAGGCAATCCAGTTCGCTGGATTCCCTACTTCCACAACGAATCTAGGGCCAGTAGGCAGCAGCTCTAGCTTCGAAGCCGCGCCAATAAACATTTTTTCGGGAAGATTACACCTGGAATAATCCCGCTTATGCCAATTTAGCAACCCGATTCCCAAGCAAGCCTTTTCTATGGCAGCGTTGCTTGGGACGAATACGGGCTTACTGCAGCGGTTCAAACTCCAGCGACTTCACGTTAGCCTTCATCAGGCTGAGCTTCTGGCGCGAGAAGTGCGACTTGGCTGTGAAGTTGATGGGGGCCATCACCGAGGTTTCCATGTCCTTGGTGTTGTCCATCTCCTTGATGGTGCAGGCCCATGTCAACGCCTTGCCGCAGCGGCGCATGGCTTCGATCAGGGTTTTGGTGCCGGCGTAGGCCACTGGCGTGTAGCGGTTGACGCGTTTCAGGTCGTCTTCGGACAGCAGCTTGGTGGCGCGCGCATAGAAGGCGCGGCTCTGGGCGCTGCCTTCTGGCACAACGTAATCAATCATGTAGAAGTTGCTGGCTGCCGAACCCATGGCCTGCAGGGCCGAGGGGTAGCGGCCGATCCAGGTTGCGCCTACCGGGATCTTGGAGCCCAGGCGTTCAAGCTCTTTCACCATGGCGATGTTCTCTGTGACGATGCCGCCGGCCAGCAGAATTTCCGCGCCGGCCTTGGTGGCTGACAGCATCTCGGCCGAGAAATCCTTCTGGCCCCGGCGATAGGCCGTTTTGTAGACGACATTGAGCTTGTATTTGGCGGCAGCACGCTCCCAGCCTTCACGCATCAGCGAGCCGAGTTCGTCGTCCTGCGTGACCACTGCCCATTTTTTGTTGGGGAAGAGCTTGTTCAGCTCGGTCACCAGCGCCTCAACGCTGTCCTGGTGCGAGGCGCCGCCGACATAGATGTTGGGCACCACAGGCGTGTGCAGCGAATCGGGAAAACTCAGCACGTTGATGGCGGGAATGCCGGTTTCCTTCAGCATGGGCAGCAGCGCGACGCTGGGTGCAGAGCCGGAGATGGCTGCGAGGGCAAAGACCTTGTCGCTGGTGATCAGCTTGCGGGCGGCCTGCACCGCGCGGGTGACGACATAACCGTCATCTTCGGAAATCACGCGGATCTTGCGGCCATTGACGCCGCCGGCGGCATTGGCTTCGGCCACGGCCATCTTGGTGCCCAGGCTCAGGGCCACGCTACCGACGGAAGCAGGCCCGGTCAGTGGCGCGATTTCGCCGATCACGATTTCGGTGTCTGTCACACCCTGCTGCGCGCTGGCGAGCAGGGGGCTGACGGCCAGCAAGGCGGCAGCCAGGGCGGGCAATGTGCGTTTGAGGTTCAGTTTCATGGTTGTCTCCTGCTATTGGTTTCAAAAAGCTGTTTTCACGGGACCATCAGGGATGGGGTTTCTATCGGTAACTCTCAGTGACTCTCAATGACTTTCGTCAACTCCAGTAAACGTCAACGTTTTTGTTGACAGATTTTTCGTGCATGCTACTTCGGGTAAAGAAGGTGGTCAACAGGGTAAATCGGGTGAGGCGCGCATCAGTAGCGCATGGGCCGGCTGGTCCAGAGGCGTTTGAGGTCTATCCACAAACCGACCAGGCCGCGCGGGTCCAGCATCAGGAAGCCGACGATGGCGCAGCCGTAGAGGATGCCCTTGATCTCCAGCGCCACTGAATTGAGCTGCCAGCCAAAGGCGGCACTCACGGCGCCCAGTAATTGCGTGCTGACTTCCGGCAGCGAGATGATGAAGATGGTGCCTATCACCGTGCCTAGCACCGAGCCTATGCCGCCCACAATCAAAATGGCCACCGCCTCAATGCTAAGAAGAAAGGGAAAACCCTCGACGTTCGCAAAGTTGATGAACAACACCATCAGGGCGCCGCTGATACCGGTCAGGAAGGAGCTGATGACAAACGCCAGCAGCTTGTATTTGGTCAGCGAGATGCCCATGGCGACCGCCGCCTGGTCGTTGTCGCGTATGGCCATGAAAGCACGGCCCAGCCGGCTGCGGCGGATATTGAGCACGCCCAGCAGCGTGGCCAGCGTTAGCGCCAGACACAGCCAGTAGAGCGCACGCTCTGACGAAAAATCAATGCCGAAAATGACGGGGCGCGGCACCATGAGGCCGCGGCCGCTACCCGTGAAATCGCCGCCCGCCAGGATGAGCGAGTAAACAATGAAGGTGAAGGCCAGCGTTGTGATGGCCAGGTACAGGCCCTTCAGGCGCAGCGAGGGTATGCCGACTACAAGGCCGGCGACTGCAGGAACCACGCCGGCAAGCCCAAAGGCAAGCAGCGGGTGCAGCCCAAACCTGACAGTGGTAATCGCATAGGCATAACCGCCAAGCACCAGAAAGGCCACATGCCCCAGCGACACCAGCCCGGTAAAGCCGGTCAGCACATTGAGACCCAGCACGCCGACCAGGGTGAACAGCACTGTGGTGAAAAACCCGGTGAGGTAGGGCGAGGCGACGAAAGGCAGCGCGACCAGCGCCGCCAGCACCACCGCATACCAGAGACGCACCGCATTGGAGTCGGTGAGGTTGAGCTGCTCCGAAAAGCTTTGCTTGAAGTTGCCGCTTTGCATCAGACCCTCTCAATGTCTTTCTGGCCGAACATTCCGAACGGCCTGACCATCAGGATGACCAGGATCATCAGGAAACCGGCGATCTCCTTGAGCAGGGGGGCGATGTAACCGCCCACCAGGTTCTCGAAAACACCGATGAAAATACCGCTGGCGCCAGACCCTATGACAGCATCAAGACCGCCAAACACGGTAGCCGGGAAGGACTTGAGACCCAGCGTGAAGATGGACGGCGACAGCTCGAAGCTGACCGCAAAGAACAAACCGGCCAGCCCCGCAAGCACAGACGACGTGGCCCAGGCCACAGCCTGTACGCGCGAGACCGAGATGCCCATCAGGCTGGCAGTGCGCGCGTCCGCAGCCACCGCCCGCATGGCGATGCCGAAGCGGCTGTAGCGGAAGAACACATGCGTGAGCGCCAGGGCCAGCAGCAACACCACAATCACGGCAATCTGGCTCACACGCATGCGCAGGCCGGCAAACACCACGATATCGCTGGCGTATTGCACATCCACGCGCTGCTGCTCGCCGCCCCAGATCATCAGCACGACTGACGTGATGATGACGCCCAGGCCCACCGTGACCAGCACGGCAGAAAACACCGGCTGCCCTATCATCTTTCGCATGATGAAGCGTTCAATCAGCAGCCCCAGCACAATGCTGGAGAGCAGTGCGCCACCCACCAGTGCCCAGGTGCTTGAGCCCAGCGCCGTGCTGATGGACCACGAGATATAGGCGATCAGCATGCCGAGCTCACCCTGTGCAAAGTTCAGCAGGCCGGTGGCCTTGTATGTCATGGCAAAGGCCATCGCCATCAGGCCGTAAATGGCCCCGATGGCAACACCGGAGTAGACCAGCTCAAGCGTGTATCTCATGCCGGCGCCCCTTCGCTGCTTTTTGTTTCTTGTGTTTTCTCGCCATAAATGATGGCCAGTTCGCGTGCAAATTTCTTTTCAATCACGGTGCGGCGTATCTTCTGCGTGGCAGTGAGTTCACCATCGTCGTGGTCCAGTTCTTTTTCAAGGATCACAAAACGCCGGATGTTCTCGACCCGGGCAAAGCGGGCGTTGACCTCATCGACGTTGGCCTGCACCAGCTCGCGCACCTTCGGGTGCAGTGCCAGCGATTTGTAGCCGCTGTAGGAGATGTCACGCTCGCTGGCCCAGCGGCCCACGGTTTCAAAATCGATCTGTATCAGGCCGCCCAGGAAGTGACGGCCATCACCCACCACAATCGCTTCGTGGATGAAGGGGCTGTCGCGCAGCGCGTTCTCGATTTCCGAGGGCGCGATGTTCTTGCCGCCACTGGTGATGATGATGGCCTTCTTGCGGTCAACGATGACCAGCTCACCTGCCTCATCCAGCTTGCCGATGTCGCCGGTGCTGAGCCAGCCCCCGTTATCCATCGTCGAGACAGTGGCCGCCTCGTCGTAAAGGTAGCCCTTGAAGACACCGGGCGACTTGAGCAGGATTTCGCCATCGTCTGCAAACTTCAGCTCCACGCCGTCCAGTGGCAGGCCGCAGGTACCGATGCGGCTGCTGCGGTCAGGGCGCTGCACAAAAGCCATGCCGCAGCTTTCGGTCAGGCCGTAGCCCTGGCATATCTGCAAGCCGAGGATATCGAAGAACAGCAGGGTCTCGGGCGAGACCGAAGCACCGCCGCAAACCCGCACGCGCGAACGGTCCAGCCCCATCAGGCGCTGCATGTTGCGGTACATCAGCCAGTACCAAAAGCTGTATTCAATGCTTTCAAACAAAGAACGCCGCCCTTGCCGCGCAGCTTTCTTTTCAGCCAGCTTGCGGCCGCGGCCCATCGCCAGGTTGAAGACCCGGCACCACGGGTTGCCCGGCTCACGCGCCTTGAAGGTGGTGTTCTGCTGGAGCTTTTCCCAGATGCGCGGCACGCCCAGAAAGAAGCTGGGCGCGATCTCGCGGATGTTGGCGGACACGGTATCTACCGACTCGGCGAAGTTCACCACGCCGCCCAGCACCAGATGCAGGACCATGGAATACGAACGCTCGGCAACGTGGCACAGCGGCAGATAGCAGACGGCCTCATACTGGCCCGCCTTGAGGCCGCTCGCCTGGGCAAAACGGCAGGTCGCAAAGGTCAGGTTGCGATGCGTCAGCATGGCGCCCTTGGGCGGCCCGGTGGTGCCCGATGTATAGATCAGCACGTTCACATCGTCGATGCGGCCGGCATCAGTCTCGCGCTTGAGCCAGTCTGCAGCCTCGGGCTGGGTGTCCAGCAGTTGCTGGCCTTTTGCAAGCAGCTCGCCAAAACTATGCACCATTGCCTTGTCATAGTGGCGCATGCCTTTGGGGTCTATGCAGATGACGTGCTTAAGCTCCGGCAGGCCGCCTTCTTTTTGCATCGCCTCCAGTACCTTGTCGGTCTGCTCCTGGTCGCCGCAGATCACGACGCTGGCTTTGCAATGGCGCACCACGTACTGCAGTTCGTTCCACGGGTTGGTGGGGTATATGCCCACCACCTCAACGCCCATCAGTTCGGCACCCAGGTCGGCAAAAAACCATTCCGGCATGCCTTCAGCTGCAATCGCGATGCGGTCACCGCGCTTGAGGCCCAGCTCACGCAGGCCAAGTGCCACCTGGCGCACCTGCGTGTTATAGCCCTGCCATGAAATGCCCTGCCAGATGCCCAGGCGTTTTTGCCGCAAGGCCGTGGCGTTAGGCGTGTGCCCTGCGCGCCAGGCCAGCAGCTGCGGCAGCGTCATGGCCTGCGCGGCCGCGAGTGTCAGTTCTTCACGCATCGGATGGCGCCTCTTCGCCCAGGTAGGCCTTCGTCACGGCCGGGTCGTTCATGATTTCCGCAGGCGTTCCGGTGGCGATCAGGCAACCAAAATCAAGCACGTAGATGCGGTCGGACAGGTCCATCACGACCTGCATGTCGTGCTCGATCATCAGCACCGTGATGCCCAGTTCGTCGCGGATATCAAGGATGAAGCGCGCGATATCTTCTTTCTCTTCGCGGTTCATGCCGGCGACGATTTCATCAAGCAGCAGCAGGTCGGGGTCGCTGGCCAGCGCCCGGCCCAGTTCAACCCGCTTTTGCTGGCCGTAAGACAGCGAACCGACAATCTTGTCGCGCAGGCTTTCAATTTCAAGAAACTCCACGATCTGCTCGACGCGCTCACGTGCTGCGACCTCCTCGCGCCGCGCACGGCCAAGAAAGAATATCGATTCCAGCGGGTTGCACTTGATGTGCGTGTGCCGGCCGACCAGCAGGTTCTCTATCACCGTGCTGTGCTTGAACAGCGCCAGGTTCTGGAAGGTCCGTCCCATGCCGGCGGCAGCATAGTTCTCGGGGCGCTCGCGCGCCATGCTTTTTTCCTTGAAGAAAACCTCGCCTGAGGTAGGCCTGAGCACACCGCTGATCAGGTTGAAGAGTGTGGTCTTGCCCGCGCCGTTGGGGCCTATCAGGCTGCAGATTTCGCCGGCATTGACGTGCAGGCTCACCTCGTTGACAGCCGTCAGGCCGCCGAACTTCTTGACCACCCCGCGCGCTTCCATCAGGTGGGTCATGACAGCCACCTCTTGCGCCGTTTGTAATGTTTCACGTCACGCATGCTTTGCACTTCACCACTCTTGATTCCCAGGTAAAACTCACGCACATCGGGGTTGTCTTTCAGATCTGCGGAGCTGCCGGTCAGCATGACACGGCCGTTTTCCATGATGTAGGCGCGGTCGGCAATGGCCAGTGCTTTCATGGCGTTTTGCTCGACCAGCAGGATGGTGAGTTTTTCGTCGCGTGCGAGCTGGCGAATGCGCTCGAAGATTTCGTTGACCACCAGCGGCGCAAGACCCAGGCCGGGCTCGTCAAGCGCGAGTATGCGCGGCTTGCTCATCAGCGCACGGCCAATCGCCACCATCTGCTGCTCGCCGCCAGACAGGTAACCGGCCACTTGCGTGCGCCGCTCCTGCAGGCGCGGAAACAGGTTGTAGACATATTCGAGGCTGTCGCCCAGGCCCGCGCGGTTGCGGTGGTGGCCGCCGACGACCAGGTTCTCCTGCACGGTCATGGAGGCAAACAGGCGTCGGCCTTCCGGCACATGCACCAGCCCGCGCCCGACGATGTTTGCCGCGGACATGCGGCCCAACTGCTCGCCCGCGTAACGGATTTCACCTTTTTCAATCTTGCCGTCTTCAAAATCAAGAATGCCCGAAATGGCTTTCAGCACCGTCGATTTGCCGGCACCGTTGGCACCGAGCAGGGCCACGATCTGTCCGGCGTGGACTTCAAATGAAACGTCGCGCAAGGCCTCGATGGCGCCGCCATAAACAACCTGGAGGTTGTTGACGGCCAGCAGTGGCTCGTCAGGGGGCGTGGTGTGGTCTGTCATGTTGTGAATGCCTGCCGTTCGCTTGACGAAGACTGCGCCGATGCTTCACCTATGCACTGCGCCAGCTGGCCATGAAAGTGTTGCAGGCCGGGCTCATTGCGACCAAAAACGATGCGGTCGCCAGGGACGGCATGTATGGAGTTCTGTATGCCCTTGGACACAACCCAGTCTTCAGCGATCACCGTGCCGGTCATGATGTTCCAGTTGCGGCTCCACTTGTCCTTGAACTCGGCCTCTGCCATTTCTTTTGTCGTGATCGACTGCACGTGCGTCAGGGATTTGTCCGGCTGCCCCGCCGGAAAGGATGTCCAGCATTCGAAGTGATCGCCCTGCCATACCAGCACGGTGTTCGGGAAGATCATGTAGTTGACGGCGAAGTGTTTGATGAGTTCCATCGTCTCAAGATGCGTCTTGGGCTGGCCACGCAGCTTGTCGAACGATGCCCGCACGCCGACCATGCGGCCATGCGGGCCAAAGGCATGAAACGGCGAATGGTTGCCGTGAAAGTAGGGCGCAATGCTTTTGGCATGCAGGGCCGAAAAATGGTAGACCTCCAGGAACCCGTCAAGGACAAATTTCCAGTTGATGTCTGCGGGCATGAAGGCCTCACGCTCCATCACCAGATCCGCCGGTTTGTAGCTGGCGAGCTCGGCATCAAGCGCGCCCAGGTGGGCAGCGACGTCAATGGACGCACCCGGCGTGGCCACAACCCAAATGAATCCGTGGCGCTCTTCACATGGCAGTTGCTGTAACCCGTACTGGGCCTTGTCGGTGTTGGGGAAGGCCTCTTGGCGGGGAATGCCGCGCAGGCCGCCGTCGGTCTTGAAGGTCCACGCATGGTAGGGGCACACAAAGGCCCTGCGATTGCCCTCGCCCTCTGCGCACAGGCGTGTGCCGCGGTGGGTGCAGATATTGAGCATGGCGCGCACCGAACCATCTTCCTGGCGCACGATGAGCAGGGGCAGGCCCGTGGCGTCGTGCGTGAAGTAATCACCAGGCGCCCTGATCTTGGAGCTGTGCCCGACGATCACCGGGTGGCTGCGCAGCACCTGCTGCTCTTTCGCCAGCCAGGCCGGGTCGGAATAGTTGCTGGCGTGCTGGGGCGCTTCTTTCTCCCACATCGTGGTGGTTCCGTTGTCCATGAAGCCTTCAACTTCCACGACGATGGCGTCAAGCGTTGCCCTGTCCATAACGATTGCCTCTTCTTTCTTCTTCTCAGCGAGCGATTGATAAAACACACTGCGCATCCCCGGAGCCGCATTCGATCGCACGGGAAATTTTGACGCCGTGAGTGCAATTGTCAAACACAAACTTTTCGTCGTCAACGTACGTGTTGACAATTTTTGTCGGGGTCAACCCTTGGTGAAACCCTTGCAGCTTCATGGCTTCACGCGCCATTGCCGGGCCCTGCAACGCCTGCATCACGCAACGCCCGGATGTTCTGGTGCTGCAGCCGCGATCTCCAGCGCCTTCATCACCATGGCGCGTCCTGCGCCCATCTTTATCGCATTGCCCAGATGCAGGCGCATGCCGGGCATGAAACGATGGGTAGGCGTCGCGTCTGCCGCCATTGAGATCAGCTCCTTGGTCAGGACCGGCAGGTGGGAAGACTTCCAGGGCACAGCGCAGTAACGAAAGAATGCGTCGAAACCTTCGTGTGAGGCCTTGAGCAGGTTTGCCAGGAAGCCGGGCACCTCGCGCTCGAAACCCTGCCAGTAGCCGCCTGTGCCTATCCACTTGTCCCAAAGCTGCTGACGCGTTTCATCCAGCGGCGGCGTCGGGCTTGCTGCATTTGAAGCCGGAGTCGCGGACAGCTCATTGACAAGCCGCGTGCCCTCAAACAATGAATGCACACCCAGCCCCGACACCAGCAGCACAACTTCATGCAGCTGATCCGTGCTGGCGCCAAGATCCATCGCCAGCCGCGCCTGCTGCCGCGCGCCTTCGCTGTCCAGTGTGGTCACCGAGATGCGCACGGCAAACGCAATCAGCGTGCAGGACAGATCATCAAGCACGGGGCCTGCATCTGCGGCCTGCAGCAGCCGTGTCGCCTCTTCGCGTATGTCTGACAGTGTGACCATGGTGATGTGTGGGAAATATTAAGGCGCTCGGTCGCGTTATCTCAGCGCAAAACCTTCGTAATCCCTGGACGCAATGTCCTCGCAGAACTTGCGGTACTCGGGCCCACCGGCGACGTGGACCATGGCGCGGCGGGTCTGCGTACCGTCCGGGTGCGTCTTGACCTTGACCCACCATGCATCGGCCTCGGTCAGCAAGGTCTTGGAAAAGTCTTCATAAACCTGTTTGGTCCATTTGTCCTGCGCTTCTTCAAGCGGCTCGGAATACACCAGCTTGTGGTCACGCATGTAGCCCAGCATGCGGCTCACCCATTCAACCTGCAGACCACCGCAGACGCCGACATTGCAGAAGGTGGCGCCGTTGTGCGGGCCGACAAGCGTGAAGAAGTTGGGGAACTTGCGTACCTGCAAACCAAGATAGGTCAGCGGGCCGTCGTCCCAGGTCTGCTTGAGCGGCTCACCGCCGCGGCCGCGAATATCGATGAGGTCAAGCGAACCTGTGACCGCATCAAAGCCGGTGGCATAAACGATGACATCCAGGTCGTAGCTCTGGTCGCCAACCTGCAAGCCCGTGGGCGTGACGCGTGTGATGGGTGTCTCGCGCACATCGACGAGCTTCACATTGGGCTGGTTGTAGACCTCGTAGTAATAGGTCTCCATGGGCACGCGCTTGGTACCGAAAGGGTGATCCTTGGGAATCAGTTTCTCGGCCGTCACCGGGTCCTTGACGCGCTGGCGTATCTTGCTGGCGATGAATTCAGCCAGGTAGTTGTTCGACGTCTTGCTGGTCAACAAATCCCTGTAGCCAGACAGCCAGATGCCGTAGCCCGGCATGTCGTAGAGCGACTCGAAAAGCTGTGCGCGCTCTTCAGGCGTGGTCTGGCTGCCCTTCTTGTTGTTGCGCTCGTAAGGAAAGCCTGTGGGCGTGGACGATACAAAGGCCAGGATCTTTTCGTACTCGCTGCGCAGCTTGACCATCTCGTCTTCGGTGATGGGCGTGTTGCCCAACGGTGTGCACCAGTTGGGCGAGCGCTGGAAGACAACCAGTTCTTTTGCCGACTTGGCGACGATGGGAATCACCTGAACGCCGGTGGCACCGGTGCCTATCACGCCCACGCGTTTGTTGCTGAAGTCGATCTGCTGTGCGCCGTTCGGGTCAGACGGGTCACGCGGCCAGCGCGATGTATGGAAGGACTCGCCCTTGAAATCTTCTATGCCCGCAATATTGGGCATGCGGGTAGCCGACAGCGGCCCGACTGCAGAGATAAGGTAGCGGCACGAGACCTCGCTGCCATCATCAAGGCCCAGTTCCCACATGTCAGTGGCTTCGTTGAAATGGGCTTTGGTGACACGGGTGTTGAACTGGTAGTTCTTGCGGATGTCCATCTTGTCAGCCGCATAGTTGCAGTAACGCAGCATGGTCGGCTGGCCGGCAAAACGCTCGGTCCAGGTCCACTCGGGCATGATGCCCTTGAGGCCGAAGTAGCCGTAGGCATAACTTTCCGTGTCAAGCCGGCAACCAGGGTAGCGGTTCCAGTACCAGGTGCCGCCCACATTGCTGGATCCGTCATAGCCCTGGACGGAAAAGCCCATCTCGCGCAGGACATAGGTCTGATACATGCCCGTGATGCCTGCGCCTATGACGACGGCATCAACACTGCGGGTCTCGACTTTTTTCAACATCTGGAAATCTCCGTGACTGGGGACGACTTTGGACAATGGGCGCCTCAGCGGCCCTGCCACTGTGGTTTGCGTTTTTCGGCGAAAGCCTGGCGGCCTTCAAGCCTGTCGGCGGTAAATGCATAAGCCTCGATAGGTTCGTAACGAGTGGCCAGCGCCACTTCCAGCGGCATGTCCAGACGGGACAGCACAGCAGCCTTGGCGGCCTGCGCTGCCAGCGGCGAGGCGGCGCAGAGCTTGTCTGCCCAGCGCTGGGCTGCGGCCATCAGGTCCGCAGGCTCAACCACCTCACTGACCAGCCCGAAGTTCAGCGCGTCCTTCACGGGCATGCGCTCACCGGTGAGGATCATGGTCATCGCGATGCGGTATGGCAACTGGCGGATAGCGCGGTGCATGATGCCGCTTTCGCCCATGATGCCGGCCTTGGTTTCGGGCATGCCGAACTGCGTATTGCTGGCAGCCACCATGACGTCGGCACACATGACCATCTCGAAACCGCCGCCCAGCACGTAACCGTGCACTGCAGCGACCAATGGTTTTTTCAGCGTCAGGAGCGGGCCGCCTACACCGGTGATGCCGCCGCCAAAAGCGATGCGGCTGGTCGGCTCTGCGTCACCGCTGACATCAGCGCCCGCGCAGAAAGCCTTTTCACCTTCAGCAGAGAGAATCGCCACCCAGATGTCGGGGTCATTGTTGATCTCCAACCATGCGTCATGGAGAAGCTGGTTCATTTCGCCGCTGATGGCGTTGAGTGATTTGGGCCGGTTCAATCGGACGTGGGCAACATGCCCTTCCCGTGAAAACTCTACATCTGCCATGAATATTTACTCCTGTGTCTTTCGGTAAGTCTCGGGGGCCGGCGCGGTCAGCGGCGTGCTCGGCGGTGAACGGTATGCGGCGATGGCATCCTTCATGCCAACCTCGACTATCCATTTGCGAAGCTCAAGCACTGACGGTGTCATGTGCAGCAGCGCATCCATCTCGGCCACGGCGGCGCCCGCTTCGCGAAAGCCGCAGGCTTCTGCTGCGCGGTTGATGGACAGCTTCTTGATGCGCAGCACGGACGGCGGCGTCTTGGCAATTCGGTATGCAAGGAATTCGACCGCGGCAATCAGCTCATCAGCCGGAACGCTGTGGTTGGCCCAACCCCATTCGACTGCCGTGCGGCCGTCAATGCTGTTGCCAGGTATGAAGGACATTTCCTTGGCGCGTTTGGGGCCGACCAGAGGCGTCCAGACCGGGGCGATGTAGCCACCGCCTATCGGCAAGGTCGGCTCGCTGATGCGCGCATCGTTGGCAACAATGGTGATGTCGGCGTACACACATATCTGGGTGGCTCCTGCGGCGCAGTAGCCGTGCACCGCTGCGATGACGGGTTTGGGGTGGTCCCAGATCGCGAGGTAACGATCAAGGTTGCGGCGCAGGCGGTCCCGGTCAGCCACCGGGTCGTCGGAGTTGCCCACCTTGCCGTACTGACCCATGTCGTAACCGGAGGAGAAGCCGCGACCTTCACCGCGTATCGCAATCACCGAGCCACCTTCGGTCTCAAGCCGCCTGAGCGCATCACTCAATTCATCAAGCAGCTCGGTGGACAGGGCATTGGCCTTGTCCGGGCGGTTCAGGATCAGCCACGTCAACGGACCCGCATGCTCGATACGGATGGTGTTGTAGCTGAAAGGCTTTGCAGCGCTGTCCATGTTGCTCACCTGGTCGTCCTCAGGCGCGACCGATGGGTACGCATTCCTTGACGTGGAAGTCCTTGTGGCCCGTGACACGCAACTCGCGGCGCTTGAACTTCCACACGCCGTTCACGCGCACCACCACATCGTGGTACTGGCCATAGACATGCGAGTCAGGCCGCTCACGTGTGTAGCGGTGCCAGGCATAGAGCACGGCACGCGTATGCGCTTCGTCATTGCCCTTGAAGTCGTGGACGATGTTGGACACATGGTGGCTGGTGCCCACAAAGTAGCTGCCTATGCCCTCCAGCGTCTTGGCATATGCCTCGCGGCCGACGGCGCCGAAGTTGGGGCCGTAAATCACTTCGCAGTCATCGACAAAGAGGTTCACCAGATCTTGCGGGTGATTCATGTCGAGATGAAACGCGTAATCAAAAATCAGTTTGTTGATGGCTTCGATATCTATCAGGCGCTGTACGCCCGGGTCTTGTGATGTGATGCTCATGGGAGTGAATTCCTTGTTGTCAACATGAGTGTTGATAATAGGCACGGCGGGATTTTCTGTCAACACGCGTGTTGAAAATTTAGGTGAAAATCCGCCCGGCATTCGGGTTTGTACTGATTAAAACGCGGCTGCAAGGGCTGTTCGCAAGCCCTTGCAGCGCACAAAAGACCCGCCAAAGCCCTCTAAAAGCTTTTGCAAGGCCTTTTCAGGCCTTGTGGGTATCGGCTGATTCAGCCAGTCGCTGGCGCAGGCCGCGCTTGTCGATTTTGGTCAGAGACATGGGCCACGCGCCGGGAGCGACGAAGTGGACTTCGCGCGGCACCTTGTAGTTGGCGATGCGGCCCTTGCAAAACGCTATCAATGCCTCTTCGGTGAGATCAGCGCCTTCATGCAGTTCAACAAAAGCCACCGGCACTTCGTCGAGCCTCGGGTCAGGCTTGCCCACCACCTCGGCAATGCGTACGGCCGGGTGCTGGCTCAAGTAAGACTCGACCTCGACGACGGCGACATTTTCGCCACCCACCTTGAGCATGTCCTTGAGGCGGCCGCTGAAGACCAGGTCGCCGTCTTCCGTGCCGACATACAGGTCGCCGGTATGCAACCAGCCTTCTGCGTCGAGCGAGGCAGCCGTCTTCTCGGGGTCCTTGTAATAGCCATCCATCACGCAGTAACCTCGCACCCAGATTTCGCCGATATCGCCTGCCCGGCTTTCTTCACCGGAGTGCGGGTCGACCAAGCGCACCTCAAGGCCGGGGTAGACCTTGCCCTGCGTGTGCGCACGTGCTTTCGGGCTGTCGTCCGGCCTGCTGAGGCCAAAGATGCCTGCAGTCTCTGTCATGCCGCAGCCCTGGAGGATTTCAGCGTCCGGGAAACGCGCCTGCACCTTTTCGACCAGTGCACCCGAGGCGATCAGCACGATGCGTTTGACATGCGGCAGGCTCTCGCCGTCAAATCCTGGCTGGTCCATCAGGCCCAGCACGATGGCGGGAAACCAGGGCCAGATGGTGGTGGCCTTGCCGTCCTTTATCAACGCAAGGGCGCGCGGCGCGTCGTAATACAGGTCGGTGGTGTAGGTGATGCCCGCGCCCCAGGCGCCTATGGCCGGCCCCAGTGAGCCGATGTGAAACAGCGGCCCCGCGCCCCAGTGCACATCGTTGTTACCGCAGGCCAGCCTGAACTGCGCGCGTTCAACCGGTCCGCGCGACAGGGCCTCGTGCGAGAGCATGCAGCCTTTGGGGTTAGCCGTGGTGCCCGAGGTGTAAATGATGATGGCTGTGTCACGCAGGCGCACGTGCTTGCGCAGTGCCTGCACATGCGAGTCCGCCACGCTTTCGGCAGCCGATGCAAACGTCCTGCTGTCCATGTACCCGGGGCTGCTGGCACCGCGCAGGAGCACCGCGCGCCTGAGCATGGGGGCCTGGGACAAGGTGACATCAACACCTGCAGGTGTATCTGCCAGGCCGGGCAGGGCATCACAGAGCAGATCCGCAAAATTGACGTGTGCGTTGTCATCTTCCTCTGTGAGCACAGCCACCAGATCGGCATTGCGAATGATGTAGGCCAGTTCGGTCGCCTTGTGCCGCACATTGAGCGGCACCACGACTGCACCCATCAGCGAGATGCCGAAAAATGCCTGGACAAAATCGCTGCTGTTCGATGCCAGCAGCCCGACATGCTCGCCGCGCTTCACGCCCTGCGCGAGCAGCCCGCGCGCCACGCGCATGGCGCCGTCCAGCAACTGTGAATAGGTGACGCGTGATTCGGGAAAAACCAGCGCATCGCGGTTGGGGTGGCGGTTTGCGCTTTTGACCAGCAGGTCGCCCAGTGGCGAAACCTCGGTCCAAGGACTGGATGTCAGCATGTGTGGAGCTCTATCAGGTTGGAAGGCTGGGGCGCCGCACAAAACACTGCTCGCGCGACCCCGCCATTGGGCGGCAGAATACGTCGTGAAAACTCAATAGTCAACATTTGAGTTGACTATTGCGGGTAAACCCGCCAGTCTGGCCCGGCGTAACTCAGTCCGTTTTGGCTTTTTGGCGTACCGGCTGCGGATTCATGCCATTGAAGAAGATTTCGCAAAAGCCGGCGGCAATCTCCTTGGCGCCGCGCTTGCCGCCCGGCTTGAACCAGCGGTGTGTCCAGTTGAGCATGCCGAACAGCGCATTGACCGAAATGCTGGCCGGTATATCGCTGCGAAGTATGCCCTCGGCCATGCCTTCCTCCACCAGCTTCATGAAGATGGTTTCCCAGCGGCGCGTGTGTCGCGACATGGCCAGCGCCCATTCAGACGTATCACCGTCGACCTGGTGCATTTCTTCCTGGATGTAGACATACATGTGCGGGTAGTGCTCTTCGTACGAACACATCAGCGCTTCGACGAGTTGCACCAGCTTCTGCCCGGCATCGAGCTCTTTCGACTTGAAGATGCGCTGCGCCTTGGCGGCATTTTTGTTGACCAGGTCCTGCACTGCTTCGCGGAAGAGTTCTTCCTTGCTGCCGACGTAGTAATACACCGTGGCACGGTCGACGCCGGCGACCTCGGCGACATGAGCAAGAGTGGTGGACTTGTAACCACGCTCCCTGAACAGGCGGGATGCCGCCTTCACGATTTCATCGCGCTTGAGCTTGTAGTCCGCACTGCCATCCGACAGGGCCGACTTGCGGCGACGGGCGATATTGCTGCCGTTTTCCATGGTGTGTTGGTCTCGAAGGGTACTGCTCAAAAGCCGCTGGGCACGGCAACGGGGTTCGTGTGCATTATGAATGAAGCAGACCGTTTTATCGCTGCCATGCAGCGCCCGCTTTAAGTCAACATTATTGTTGACAACTGGACAAGCTTACCTCAAACTTCTATCCATCAGAGTGGTCGTCAGGCCATCAAGTGGAGACGCCGCACATGACAGTTCATCTCAGGTCACACCTGCAAGCGCCATGAAAACCGCACTTCTGGTAGGCGGCACGGCAGCCACGGGCATTGCCATTTCGGCAGAGTTGCGCGCCCGCGGCTTTGAGGTCACGATTTACCACCGCGGACTTCATGAGGTCCCCGAGCTGAATGACATCGAGCACATCCATGGCGACCCGCACCATGAGAGCACCATAGACCACGACCTGGCGGGCCGCCATTGGGATGTCACCGTCGCAACCTATGGCCGCATACGCCACCTGGCCGCCGCGTTACGCGGCCGCACCGGGCACTTTGTGTCGATCAGCGGTACGCCGGTGGTCGGCATGCAGCCGGGCGTTCCCATGCGCGAGGATTTCCCCTGCGAAACCGCGCAGCACGCACCCGCAGGCCTGCGCGGTTTGCTGGCGAAGATCGCGCAGACCGAAGAGGCGGTGCTGGCCGCCCATACACGCGGGGATTTTGTCTCGACAGTGGTTCGCTATCCCTATGTCTACGGCCCGCATGCCGTTGTTCCCATGGAATGGCACGTGATCAGGCGTGTGCTGGATGCGCGCAGCCGCTGGATATTCCAGGGCGCCGGCCTTGCCCTGCAGGGCCGCTGTGCATCGCCCAACGCAGCCCGGCTGGTGGGTCTGGTACTTGACCAGCCGCAGCATTCAGGCGGCGAGATTTACCACGCCGCCGATACGCGCCAGTACACACAACGCGAATGGGTAGACCTGGTTGCGGCCGCCATGAACCACGAGTTTCAGCCGGTCGACATTCCCGCCGCCATCTGCGCACTGGGCCGATCTGCCGTTCCCATGGCCGGTGAATACAACTGGGTGCGTGGAACTGACGTCGATACAGGTCGCCTGCGGCATTCGCTGGTCAGCAACGAGAAAGCCCGGGTGCAACTGGGCTATCAAGATGCGGTGACGCCCGCCGACTGGATTCGTGAAACCGTGGCGTACTGGCTGAAGTCGCCCCCGCTGGTTGACGGGCTCTCAGGCCGGCTCGGCCCTGACGATTTTGACTACGCAGCCGAAGACAGCCTTCTCGCCTGGTGGGACACGGCCCTTGCCCAAGCGCCAGACTGCGGCACACCACTGGTGCGCTCGCACCCCTATGACCACCCCACGCAGGCACCGCTAGCAAAGTCGGTGCAGGCCCCTCCACACTGACACAACGCAGGATCAACACGATGAAGATGGACAACAAGGTAGCCGTGCTGACCGGCGCAGGCAATGGCATTGGCGAGGCACTGGCAAAACGCATGGCCGCTGCAGGCGCGCGCGGCGTGCTGGTCAGCGACCTGAACGAAGCCGATGCACAGCGCGTGGCGGACGAGATCGTCGCCGCAGGAGGCCGGGCGTTCGGCATGGCGGCAGATGTGTCGAGCGAAGCGGCCATCCAGCGCCTGGTTCAAGAAGCTGAATCGCGCTTCGGGCCGGTAGACCTGTTCTGCTCCAACGCCGGCATCGTCGATGAAGGCGGGGCCGACGCGCCCGACAGCAAATGGGAGCGTTCATGGAAAATCAACGTCATGGCCCATGTGTTTGCAACGCGCGCCGTGCTGCCCGGCATGCTGGCGCGCGGGAGCGGCTACCTGCTCAGCACCTGCTCGGCAGCCGGCCTGCTGACCAGCCCGGGCGCGGCCCCCTATGCAGTGACCAAACATGCTGCCATTGCGCTGGCTGAATGGCTTGCCATCATGCATGGGGATGCGGGCATCAAAGTCAGCGTGATCTGCCCGCAGGCGGTACGCACAAAATTGCTCGAACACTCTATCAGCTCGGGCAATGCAGCATCAGATGCATTTGCGAAAGTCGGCAAACTGATGGAGCCCGACGAAGTCGCAGCCACCGTAATGACGGGCGTTGAGAAAGAAGTCTTTCTTATACTTCCTCACCCCGAAGTCCAGGGTTTTGTGGCTCGCAAGGCCTCAGACATTGACGGGTGGCTTGCTGGAATGCGCAGGTTTCTCGCGAAGCACTAAACAAGCTGCGTGAGTGTGCGAGGCAACTGCTTCCGTTGGTGGCGGCGGGTCAGTTTGTATTCAGTTCTTCACCTCAGGCCTTGAGCTTTGCCAAATCCCTAGGAACAGGCCTCTTAGACGCGGTGGACTATTTATGGAATGGCGTCAGTGCTCGGGTAGGTGATTATGCGTCTGCCCAATAGTGCAGACCGCCACGCTCCTGAAGTTCTTCCACACGGCGACCACCTCATGAGCTATTCAGTGCCAACACTCCCTCTCTCAAATAAGCCGTAGATTTTAGTTTTTCTGCAATTTCAAATCCTGTGCCAGCTTGGACCAGCGCGCAAGTTCTGCAGCCGTCCGCTGGTCTGCCGCTTCCGGTGTGGAGGTCTTGCTGTCCAGGCCCAGCGCGAGCAGCTTGCTGCTCATCTCCGGCTCGCTCATAACCGCGATGATTTCCTTGTTAAGGCGCGTAACAACGTCGCGCGGCGTTTTGGCGGGAGCCACTATTGAAAAATACCCGGTGACCTCGTAACCCGGAACGCCACTTTCGCCTGCTGGTGGCACTTCAGGCAGGCTGCGTGTCCGTGCTGCAGTACTTGTGGCGAGCGCCCGGACCTTGTTACCGGCAATTTGCGGTTTGGCGGTAATTGGCGTGTCGAATGTGAATTGCGTTTCACCAGCTGCGACAGAACCTATGCTGGTGGCGCTGCTGTTGTAGGGTACGTGAACGGCCTGCGCCCCCATCATGGTCAGCAGCAGTTCCATCGCAAAGTGGTTGGATGACCCGACGCCGCCACTGGCGTAGTTGTATTTGCCGGGAGCGCTTTTCAGCAACGTGGCGAATTCCTGGAAGGTTTTGGCAGGCACCTGCGCATTGACCAGCAGGATGTAGGGGATCTCGCCAACGATGGACACGCCTGCAAAGTCCTTCGATGCATTGAAGGCCACAGTCTTGTCGAGTGCCTGGTTGACTACACCGCTGGTACCTCCCAGTAGCAGTGTGTAGCCGTCCGGTTCGGCGTTCTTTACCGCCATGATTCCCAGTGTGGTGCCGGCACCGGGTTTGTTGTCAATGATCACGGGCTGGCCCAGGCGGTCGGCAAGCTTCAGGCCCAGCATGCGTGCCAGCTGGTCGGATGCGCCGCCTGCGCCGAAGGGAACGACCAGGCGAACCGGTCTGGTGGGATAGTCGGCGGCGAAGGACGGCATTGCGCCCACTGCGATCAGGCCCAGACTGAATGTGAGACAGGTTGCCAGTCGGGTAAGGGATTTTTTCATCATTGCTTGTCTCCTGTGATTTTTGAGAATTCTGTATCGGGCTTTGCGCAACTATGCCAGCAGCTTACGCTCCCGCAGCCAGCTGGTCATCAGCCTGCAGGCCTCCTCCAGAAGCTCGGGTCGGCCGGTGTAATAGTGATTCGCACCTTCAATGACCTTGAGCATCTTGTCGGGGCTGGCAGCAGCGTTGTATACCGCCTTCATGTGGGAAGTGGGTGCGGCGTCATCTGCACTGTTTTCAATCGCCAGCAAGGGCACGCGAATATGCCTGACGCACTCCTCGGCGTTGGCGACTGAATCGTCAATCGACCACTGCGACAGCCAGGAGCGCAGGCTGCTGAAACGAGCAAAACCTGCTGGCCCATTGTTGGCGGAGCGCGGGTCGCCTATAAAACTCATGCCAGCCTTGCGGTCATTAGGGTCAATCGTCACGTCAAGCCAGCGCGGGTCTGCCATGGTGCGGTGTGTCACAAAGCCCTGTTCAAGTTCAACACTGCCCCGGCTTTTGAGTTCGGCAATCTGCTGCTTCACCCAGCTTGTAATCCTTCGTATGCGTGCATATTGAGCAGCACGGTAACGCTCAATAAATGCTGCCGAATATGGCGGCTGGTTGGTATTTGCAGGATCATAAATGTCGAGGCTGGCATCGCGCCGGTCGGGATTGGCCTCGTCAAGAACAGACGGGTCAATGTAGTCGGCCAGGATTTGCGCCCGCGAGATGCTGGCGGCCTGGAATATCAGCGCATCGGCAGGTATAAGCCTCGCGTCCCTGATGTTCACCGGGTCACCTGCCGGAGTACTGGTGATGGTCGGGTTCTCTGCCTGCGACTGATAAAAAGTGGTCAGTGGGCCACCACCGCTCCAGCCTACCAGGACAATTTTTTTGTAGCCGAGCACTTCCTTGGCATGGCGTATGTGGGCACCCAGATCAAGAATGGTTTTCTCGAAAATCAGCGCCGTGTCGTTGCGGAAATAGCGGTTCTGCGCGCACAGTACGTGGCAACCTTGGGAAGCCAGCGCACGGGGGACAGGCAACACGTGCTGCGCTGCAGTGGGATGCATGAATACAAACAGGGTCTCCGAGGCATGGCCTTCTGGATGCATCAACACCGCATCGATATGCACAAAACCCTGGCTGCCGGCAAAGCCATAGGTTTCTACAAAAGCCCTCGGCTCCTCATATTTAAGGGCGATGAAATCCAGTTGCAGTCCATGAGTGCGTATGTCTGTCATTGAAATCTTTGACTCAATTAAATGGTTGTGTGACCGAAACTCTGTCCCCAGCCTTCTATCCGCCGCGTAGCCTCCATCAGCTTCCAGTAAACCGTGCGGCCCTTTTTTGAGCAGTGGCAGCAACACCTTCTTTGAAATCCGAGGTTCTCCAATGCAGTTCTTGCTCACTTCCCTCACGCACCATTGCCAGCTGAATGTCGTCTGCAAGCGTTCCCCGCAAGGTTTGTCGGGTTGACATCACAGCGAGCGGTGCATTCGCAGCGAGCTCGACTGCCAGCTCCTGGGCAGCCGCCAGCACACTGCCATGTTCGACGAGCACATCTGCAAGACCGATGGCCAGCGCGTCGGTGCCGCTGAGCCGCCTGCCCGTCAACATCAAAAGCGTGGCCTGCTGGATTCCGATGAGGCGCGGCAGGGTCACAGACAAACCGAAGCCGGGATGAAAGCCGAGTTTTGTGAAGTTCGCCGCAAAACGTGCTTCATCGCATGTCACGCGAAAATCGCCCACCAGGCTCAAACCCAGACCACCGCCTATCGCAGCGCCCTGGACGGCGGCGACGACCGGCTTGCGGGTGCGAAACAGCCGCAACGCTTCGCGATACAGCAGCTGCGGCGAATGTTTTGCATTCGTTTCGGGTGAAAAGTCTGCGCCCGCGCAAAACGATTTGCCCCTGGAAGCCAGCACAATGGCGCGGCAATCCGCCTGGGTGTCCAGATACTCGAACGCATCGGCAAGACCTGCGATGAGGTCGTAATCGAAAAAATTGTGCGGCGGGCGGCATATCTCGAGCGTCGCCACATGGCCGCTCATGCTGCAGACCAGGTCCTTGTACAGCGCGGCCTGAATGTTTTCGCTCATAGCGTGGCCTGCGAGCCGAGTATGACCGTGGCCTGGCTCGACAGCACGCCGCCATTGCCGTGTGCCAGGCCAAGATCAACGTCCTTTTGCTGGCGCTCGCCCGCCACACCCATCACCTGCCGCGCGGCTTCAACAACCGTGAACAGCCCGTACATGCCGGGGTGAGTGCATGAGAGGCCGCCGCCGTTGGTGTTGACCGCCAGTGCGCCGCCGGGCGCAATGCGGCCGTTTTCCACAAAAGTACCGCCTTCGCCTTTTTTGCAGAAGCCGAGGTCTTCAAGGAAGAGGATGGTGTTGATGGTGAAAGCGTCGTAAACCTGCACCACGTCGATGTCGGCGGGCGCAACGCCGGCCTGCGCGAACGCGCGTTTGCCCGAGAGCGCCGCGCCCGTCACCGTCAAGTCAGGCATGGAGGCAATTTCGCGGTGTGTGGTTTCTGCTGCGGCCCCCAGAACATAGGCGGGGCGGCTCGCCAGCTCTTTCGCGTAGTCGGAGCGAACCATCACAATCGCGGCCGCGCCATCAGTCACCAGGCAGCAGTCACGCAAACCCAGGGGGTCCGACACCATGCGTGCCGAAAGATAGTCATCCATGGAGAGCGGCTCGCGCGCAAATGCCTCGGGGTTCAGCTGCGCCCACTGGCGTGCCGCGAGTGCCACCGCGCCTAGCTGTTCACGCGTGGTCCCGAACTCATGCATGTGCCTGGCCGCAGCCAATGAGTACGACGATATCGGGTTCAGCGGTTTATAGGGCTGCTCGTAAATCGAGGGGCGAAACGGGGTGACCAGCTTGCCGCTGGCGCTGCGCTGGTTGCTGCCGTAGGCAATCAGCGCAACATTGCACTGGCCCGACATCAGGGCCAGCGATGCCCACATTAAATGTGTGAGGAAGGCTGAGCCGCCCGTGCGGTTGTTTTCGGTAATGCGTGGATGTATGCCCAGATACTCTGCGAATGTCAGGCCGGACAGAAAATCATCCGGTGTAGCGACAAACAATGCATCGACATCGCCAGGTGTCAAGCCGACGCTGGCCAGCGCCTTGACGCTGGCGCCAACGGCCAGGTCCATCGACGACAGGCCAGGAGCTTCGCCAGATTCATGGGTTGCCGTTGCCACGATGGCTGTGGACCCGCGGGGGAACATGTCCTTCATTTGCGGCCGCCTTCCGGCTTGTCGTTCGACGCTTGCAGCGGGTCAAACACCACACACACCTCGCCGCTGTCGTCTTTGCTGATGCGGGCCCGCACCTGCATGCCAATCTTCACGTCCTCAGGCGCCAGGCCTTCAACCCGACTCATCATGCGCACGCCCTCCTGCAGGTCGATCAGTGCCACGTTGTAGTTGTCGGCGGGCAATTTTTTGCGCACCGTGGTGGTTGAGTAAACAGTGCCGGCGCCAGATGCCGCGACCCACTCAAGATCAGTGTTGCCGGTGACCGGTTCGGCCACGCGCGGATAAAAAAAGCAGCGTCCGCTTTTTTTGCTCATGAGGAGCATGAATTTGCCCTGCTGCAAATGCTGCAGGTATTCCTGTTCGGGTTTGATCATCTCGGTATCTTTCCTTGGGGGGTGTTCTCGGGAGTGTTCCTGCATCAGGCGGGCAGAAGCGCCAGTTCCTGCTGTACGTCAAAAGAACGTGAGGTCAGCGCTGACCAGAAGTCTGCGCCGCCGGTTCTGATCGCCGCGCGGCCTACCGCTGCAGACCAATACGCTTCGCTGCCGAACTCCTGCCGCCACGACAGCAGCCGCCTTGTGAACTGCTGCAGGTTGTGCTCGCGTGTAAAACCAATGGCACCCTGCACCTGGTGCAGGGTTGAAAATGCATCGGAGGCCGCAACAGAGGCCCTGATTTTGGCAACCGCGATGTCAAACATCAGGGCGCCATCGAAAGGGTCCTTTGAGAGATTTTGCAGCGCCACCTGCGTCGCCATATGCGCCGACTGGACAGAGGTCGCAAGCGTGGCCAGGTTTTGCTGGATCACCTGGTTCTTGCCCAGCGGTTTGCCGAATTGCACGCGCTGGTTGACATACGCGATGGTCTGTTCAAGTGCAGCATCCAGCGCGCCGCAAATCATGGCGCTGCGCATCAGGGCACCCAGCAGCAGGGGGGAAATGACCAGGCGTGCATCAGACCCTGAACACGTGCACGGCACACTGGCAAAGACGATACGGCTACGCGGCTCGCCGGCAAGGTTGGTACCGGGGTGAATCTTGATACCCGCCTGCAGCAGGTCCACCAAAACCAGCACAAGTGTCTGATTGGCGTGAAGTGCCTGCATCACCAGCCAGCGGCAGTCGCCTGCCCAGGCCACGCCCTCAAGCTCGCCCGTGAGCACCGGGCCCGCCGTAGTCTCAAGCACATGGGGCGCAGCAGCAATGTTCGCAGCCAGCGAATCAGCCAGGGTCACGCGACCTTCGCACGGCGTCATGCCGGCCCGCTCCAGCAGCCAGTTGGCCGCCAGTGTTTCTGACAGGGGCAAGGGCACGCACCAGCGGCCCATTGCCTCAAGAACGGGTGAAACCTCGGACCAGCTGAAGCCGCTGCCACCGGACTCCTGCGCACACGCCGCAAGCGGCAGGCCGTTGTCTTCAACCAGCCCCCAGAGCGTTGACGCGAAGGTGCCGGATTCAGAACTCTCGATCAATGAAGGCGTGACATGGCCGCTGAAGATGCTTTGCACACTGGCAGCGATCATGCTTTTGGCTTCGGACTGCATAAGTTTCCCTGATATGTGGCTAGCGCAGGCCAACGCCGCGCGCGATGATGCCGCGAAGAATCTCGCGCGTGCCGCCGCGCAGCGAAAAGGACGGCGCCGCCTGCGAGACATAGGCCATGACCTTTGAGAGGTCACTGCCTTGCAGCGCATGGGCCGCGAACAGATCCTGCGCCAGGACCGGAATGTGCTGCTCGACAGTGGCGCCAAGATCCTTGACGATGGTGGCTGCGAGTGCGGGGTTCTCACCCCGCTGCAACATGCCCGCCACACCCAGCGACATTTGCCGCAGGGTTGCGTAGCTGGCCACCAGCCGGCCCAGTTCCACGGCATGCCGCGCATCGGATGCATCGGCCTGCGTGAGCATTTCAACCAGCAGCTGGGTGCTGCTCAGGTAGCGCTCGGGGCCGCTGCGCTCAAGGGCCAGCTCTGCGGTCACCTGCGCCCAGCCGTCTCCGGGGTTTCCGATCAGGCAATCATTGGGTACCCAGACGTCTTCGAGAAAGACCTCATTGAATTCTTCCTCGCCCAGCATGTTCCTGATGGGCCTGACCGTCACGCCCGGGCTTGTCATGTCGATCAGGAATTGGGACATGCCGGCGTGGCGGTTATCGGTGCGCTCACCGGCCCGCACAATCGCAATCATGTAATGCGCCCGGTGCGCACCAGTCGTCCAGACCTTGTTGCCGTTAATGCGCCAGCCGTCACCATCGGGTTTCGCATTGGCGCGTATGGAAGCCAGGTCAGAGCCGGCGTTCGGCTCGCTCATGCCGATGCAGAAATAAGTTTCGCCCCTGGCAATGCCCGGCAGGATTTTGGGCGCGAGGGTGTCAGGCGCGTAACGCATCAACAGCGGACCGCTCTGGCGATCAGCGATCCAATGGGCGCCCACAGGCGCGCCGGCGGCGACCATTTCTTCGAGCACCACATAACGCTCAAGCGCCGAGCGTTCGTGGCCGCCGTATTTTTTGGGCCAGGTCATGCCTATCCAGCCACGCTCGCCCATGCGCCGGCTGAACCCCACATCTGCGCCGGTCCAGCTTTCGGCCCGCTTGACAGGCGAGACACCCTTGAGTTCTTCCGCCAGAAATTCGCGCACCTCCATGCGAAGCGCTTCTGCGCTCGCACCGGGTTCGCAGGTTTCGATGTCCACGATGCTCATGCAGCCGTCAATTCAGCCAGGCCGTTGGTAAACACAATCGCATCGCGCGCCGGGACAGACGCGCGCACGCTGATTTTTTCGGCATCTTTCCACAGGCTCACGGCGATTTCTTCGCCGGGATACACAGGGCCCGAAAAACGGCCCGCCAGCGATTTGATGCGCGCCGAATCGTAGCCGCACATGCCGGCCATCACTGCATGGCCCATCACGCCGTAGGTTGCAAGTCCGTGAAGTATGGGCCTGGGAAAGCCCGCCGCCTTTGCAACAGCCGGATCGGCGTGCAAGGGGTTTATATCGCCGCTCAGCCGGTAAATCAGCGCGGCCTGCGGCAGGGTTTTCAGCGTGATCACGGCATCAGGCTCGCGCTCGGGGATTGCGTGCGAAGCGGGTGCCGCCTTGCCTGCGCTGCCGATACCGCCATTGCCGCGCGCGAACACCGTCATCGCCAGCGTGGCCAGGTGGTCCCCGCTGGTGTCGTCAAAAAGCTCGCGGGTGATCAGCACGACTGCGCCCTTGTCTGCGCCCTTGTCGGTAACGCCTTCAACCCTGGTGCGGGCAGTGACCGTGCCCTTGACCGGGGGGAGCTTGTGAATCTGTACGCTCTGCTCGCCATGAACCATCTTGAGGTAATTGAGCCCCAGGTTCATGTCGCTGATGCGGGTGTAGGCCAGCACGGCCGGCAGGGTCGGCAAGGTCTTGAGGCCCGCTTTTTCATACACATAGACCAGCTGCGAAACATCCATCGGGTCTTGCCCCAGACCGATTCCCAGCGCATAGAGGATGACCTCTTTTTCGGTGTAGGTTTGCGTGACGTCGGCGATTTTCAGTGCCAGCAGGCTTTCGGCGGTAACAGTCATGAAGATTCAGTCCCGCCTTAGATGGTAATGCGGCGGCCGCCGTTCACCGAGATGTGCTGGCCCGTGATGTATGAGGCGCCGCTCGACATCAGGAAGCAGATCGGCTTGGCAACCTCCTCAGGTGACGACCAGCGGCCGAGCGGGATTTCTGCGAGGTAGCGGTCGCGGAATTTTTCGCCACGTATGACTTCGGTCATCTGCGTCTCGACCATGCCGAACAAAACCGTGTTGACACGAATACCGTAGCGGGCCATCTCGCGTGCACCGCTCATGGTCAGGCCCAGCACACCGGCTTTCGCTGCGGTGTAGTTGATCTGGCCGATGGTGCCGTTGCGGCCCGTGTCGGATGAGATGTTGACGATGGAACCCGGTGTGGGCTCACCTGCCTTGAAGCGCGTGATCATGTGCTTGCACACAGCCTGCAGGAAGGTGAACGATCCCGTCAGGTGAACATCGATCACTTCCTGCCATTCCTTGAGCGTCATTTTTTCAAGCATCGCTGCGCGCACGACGCCCGCGTTGTTGACCAGGCCATGCACGGCGCCGAACTTTTTGACGGCTTCAGCGACCGTGACGTCAGCCAGTTCGGGATCAGCCACGCTGCCGACAACCGTGAGCACGCGTGCCGGGTCCAGGGTTTTGGCAACGGCCTCAAGTTCGGCACCATCGAAATCGACCATGATGACATTGGCACCCTGCTCAAGGGCGGCTTTGGTGATGCCCAGGCCTACGCCCCGCGCAGCGCCTGTAACGATGATGTTCTGATTTTTGAGTTCCATGAGGTGTCTTTCCTGAAAGTTTTGGGGGTGGGAATATTTACGCTGCGGCAAAACCGGCACTGGCCGGGGCGGCATTTTTTGAAGCTTGTGCAGGGCCGCCAAATACTCATCAGCCATGCGCTCGACAAGCTCATCGACATGCGGAATGTCATTGACCATGCCAACGCCCTGACCCGCGCCCCAGATGTCTTTCCAGGTTTTTGCGGCGTCGGGGTTTTCGCTTCGTGAGGCAGGCCCGATGTAGGCAGGCTTGCCATCATTGCGGCCCAGTTGCAGCGGGTCAAGCCCCGCTTTCACTATGCTTTGTTTGAGGTAGTTGCCATGCACGCCGGTGAAATGGTTGGTGTAGACGATGTCGCCGGCACGCGCTTCAAGCAGGGTGGCTTTGTAGGCCTCTGCGGCCTGGGCTTCAACGGTCGCAATAAAGCGCGTGCCGATATAGGCAAAGTCTGCGCCCATGGCCTGCGCAGCCAGAATGCCCGAGCCGGTGGAAATAGCGCCCGACAAGCCGATCAAGCCGTCATAGAAAGTGCGGATTTCACCGAGCAGCGCAAACGGCGACAGCGTGCCTGCATGACCCCCGGCGCCTGCAGCGACAAGGATCAAACCGTCTACGCCGGCTTCAAGCGCTTTTTCGGCATGACGCCGGTTGACCACGTCATGTACGACGATGCCGCCATAGGCATGCGCTTCATCAATCAGCTCCCGGGGCGGCGCACGCAGGCTGGTGATGAAGACCGGCACCTTGTGGTCAATGCAGGTCCTGATGTCCTTCTCAAGGCGGCTGTTGCTGTTGTTGACGATCAGGTTGACCGCATAGGCTGCCGGCTTTTGTGCGGCATCGGCAGATTCGCGCAGGCCGTCAGCTAGTTGCGAAAGCCAGTCGGCGAGCAGTTCTGCGGGACGCGCATTGAGTGCAGGGAAAGAGCCGATGATGCCGGCCCGGCATTGCGCCAGAACCAGCTCCGGATAGCTCACCGTAAACATGGGTGCAGCCATCACCGGCAGGCGCAGCCCCTGAAAGCATGAGGGCAATCCTTGATGTGTTGTCATTAAATTTCCTTGCGCCCTAGCGGCCGGTGAAAACAGCTGCACGTTTGCTGAGGAGGGCTGCCAGGCCTTCTGCGTAGTCAGCCGTCTTCCGCATCGCCCGCTGTTGCCGGGCTTCCTCGTCGAGGCTCGCACGAGAGATTTCTTCGCGGCCGTGAAGAAGTTTGCGGGTAGCTGCCATTGCAAGAGGCGCCTGTTCAGCCAGCTTTTGCGCCATGGCCATGCAACTGTCCATGCCCTTGCCAGGTTCGCAGCTGACATCGATCAGGCCTGTGGCTGCAGCCCGTTCGGTATCAAATACTGCACCGCCAATCAGCATGGACCGCGCAAGTGCCATGCCTATGCGCTCTGGAAGTGTGCTCACCAGCCCGATGTCGGGCACCAGCCCGATGCGAATGAAAGGCGCGGCGAATTTCGCACCGGTTTCTGCATAGACAAAGTCACAGGCCAGTGCCAGTGAAAGCCCGGCGCCGTAAACATAGCCCTGCACCATGGCCAGACCGGGCTTGGCGCCATGACGCATGGACATATAGACATCCTGCAGGGTATCGAGAATGTCGCGCCCTGTTTCAAGACTCTTGTCGCGTTTGACATCTGCGCCGGTGCAGAAGTTTCCGCCCTGCCCGGCAAACACAATGACACGCACGGTGGGGTCGCTCTGCGCGTCTTCCATGGCGGCATGCAGGGCATTGACGAGACCCTGATCCAGGGCGTTCATGCGCTGGGGGCGATTGAGCGTGAACAGGCGGATCGCCCCCCTGCTCTCAACCAGCAAAGGGCTTTCAGCTGTCATACCGTGCGCGCCTGACGCAGTTCAGCTATCCGTTTCTGATCCAGACCGGCCAGGCCACCCAGAATCTCGTCGGTGTGTTGACCCAATACAGGCGCTGCCGATTCATAGGTGATAGGTGTGTCGGACATGCGTATCGGGTTGGCCACATTCGGTGCCGTACCACCCGCACCATGCGCAATGTCAGTCCTGATATTGCGTTCAACCACATGATCATCTTCAAAGACCTGCTTCATGTTGTAGATCGGCCCGCACGGCACGTTGGCCGCTTCAAGAACATGCAGCCATTCGGTCATGGTGCGTTCGGGCATGTGCCTGGCGATGTCGGCAATCAGCACTTCGCGGTGGCGCACCCGGCCGGCGACTTTTACAAAACGTTCGTCGGTCTCAAGGTCCTTTCGGCCCAGTACCCGGCAGAAGCTGGCGTACTGGCTGTCATTGCCGACAGCAACAATGACCTTGCCGTCCTTGCAGTCAAACACCTGGTAGGGCACCATGTTCGGATGTGCGTTCCCCAGCGGCGTAGGTATGCGGCCCGAAAGGAAATAGTTGGTGGCCTGGTAGGCAATCAGTGCGATGGCGGAATCCAGCAGGGACAGGTCAATGTACTGCCCCCTGTTGCTGCGATGCCTGTATTCAAGCGCCGCAAGAATCGCCGTGCTTGCATACATGCCGGTAACCACATCGGCGACCGCAATGCCAACTTTCACCGGCCCGCCGCTGCCTCCGTTTTCGGGAAAGCCCGTCAGGCTCATCAGGCCGGACATTCCCTGGAACACAAAATCGTAGCCCGGCTGCGATGCATAGGGGCCGTCCTGCCCATAGCCCGTTACTGAGCAATAAACCAGGCGCGGGTTGACTTCTTTCAGGTCGTCATAGGACAGGCCGTACCTTGCCAGCGTGCCCACCTTGTAGTTCTCGACAAACACATCTGACTGCTTCGCCAGCGTGCGGACGATTTCCTGGCCTTCAGCCGTCGAAATATCCAGGGTCACAGACTTCTTGCCGCGGTTGGCGCTGATGAAGTAAGAGGCGTCGGTCGTTTCCTTGCCCTCACCGTTTTTCAGGAAGGGCGGACCCCATGCGCGCGTGTCATCACCCGTACCGGGGCGCTCTATCTTGATCACCTCCGCGCCCAGGTCTGCAAGATTCTGCGTCGCCCAGGGCCCCGCCAGCACACGCGTCAGGTCGAGGACACGAATATGGGAGAGGGACTTCGGACTGGCTTGTTCGTCGGCCATGGTTTCCTTTTGCAATTTATGTGACATCACAAGTTAGTATTATTGGAATAATTTTCCATGTATGAATATTAAACGGTTTTTTTGGGTTTTCCATTAGGCGTCTAATTTTCTGATCAGTACAAACCACTATACACATTCATATATTATTTAACTACATTTATCCAGAACCAAATGAAAACAAGACAATGGACCTGAGCGAAAACCCGCAAGATGTTGAATTCCGCCTGGAAGTAAGGCAGTTCCTGGCTACGCACATGCCTGCAGCCTTGCGGGCCAAGGGTTTTGCCTTGCAAAAGCCGGACAAGAACGATCTTGTTTCATGGCAAAGAATTCTTTTTGAAAAAGGCTGGGGCGCACCTGCGTGGTCAAAGGAATTTGGCGGTACAGGCTGGAGCGTCAACCAGCAGCTGATCTTTGAGGAAGAAACCTTCCTCAATGGCGGCCCCCGCTATGTGCCCCAGATCAACATGATCGGCCCGGTGCTACAACGCTTTGGCACCAAAGCCCAGCAGGACAGGTTTTTGCCACGGCTTATAAAACTTGAAGACTGGTGGTGCCAGGGTTATTCGGAGCCGGGCGCGGGCTCTGACCTGACTTCATTGCGCACCCAGGCCCGCCGCGACGGTGACCACTATGTTGTGACCGGGCAGAAAATCTGGACCTCGACTGCCCATTGGGCAGACTGGATGTTTGCGCTGGTGCGCACCAGCAATGAAGGCAAGGCTGCAGCGGGCATCAGCTTTCTGTTGATAGACATGAAGTCGCCGGGCATACGCGTCAATGCCATCAAGGGCATTGACGGTGCGGGCACCCTGGCAGAAGTATTTCTGGACGAAGTGCGGGTACCCTGCGAAAACCTTGTGCACGAGGAAAACCAGGGCTGGACGGTGGCCAAGTATCTGCTCGGCTTCGAGCGTTCCGGTCAGGCGGCGCTGGGCCAGTGCAAGTTCTTTCTGGAGTTGCTGCGCATGCTGGCAAACACACCAGACGGAACGGGCGCCTGCATGATGCAGCAACAGGGCTTTCAGCAAAAGTTTGCTGAGGCTGAAATTTCCGTGATGGCGCATGAGTGGACACTGCTGCGAATGCTGTCCTCCACAGCTGCCGGCCCCCAATTTTCAATGCTCAAGAATTGCGGCGCCCTTCTGCAGCAACAGTTGTCGAAATTGATGCTGGAGTGCAGCAATACACCGACATCCGGCGAGTCAAAAACCAAAAACGGATCGCAGGATATCCAGCTGCCGGACAGCGCCGCCATCGCGAAAAACTATCTCGATTTCCGCAAGGTCACCATCTTTGCGGGCACCACCGAAATCCAGAAAAACATCATCGCCAAGTCCCTGCTTGGCACCCCTTCCAACTGAGACAGTTTTCCAACTTAAAGGAATCATCATGAAATACCTGAAGTCCGCCAGCCTCGCATTTGCAGCCACAGCACTTTTCGCCACTGGCGTGCATGCGGCTGACGACTACCCCACCAAACCCATACGCCTGATCGTGCCGTACTCGGCAGGAGGGGCCGTCGATATCGTCGGACGCGTCTATGCGAAGAAGCTGGGCGAGCTGCTGGGGCAGCCGGTGGTGGTCGAAAACAAACCCGGTGGCGGCGCCATGATCGGCATACGCCAGGTTCTTGCGGCATCGGCCGACGGTTACACGCTGCTGATGTCCACCACCACGCACACTACCAACACCATCATGTACAAGGCGCCCGGCTACTCGCTGGATGACTTCTCCATGGTTTCAGCCATCGGCGTGACGCCGCTGGCGCTGCTGCAAAACGCCAATCTCCCGCCTAAAAGCTACGCCCAGCTGATTGCATACGCCAAGGCAAATCCCGGCAAGCTCAACTCCGGGATACTCGGCGGCGGCGGCATCACGCAGCTGATGACCTACCGCTTCAAGAATGCGGCCGGCATTGAAACCACCGACATCAATTTCCCCGGCGGCGGGCCAGCCATGGTCAGCCTGCTTGCCGGCAACATCGATATATTTCTGGACCCCATGCCGACCACTGCACCGCAGTTGCCCGGCGGCCGCATCAAGGCCCTGGCGGTGACGTCCGAAACGCGCCTGTCTTATTTGCCTGATGTACCCACCTTCCGGGAGGTCGGTTTGCCGTCCATGATTGGCGGCGCGTGGTTCGCCATTTTTGCGCCGGCTAAAACCACCGCCGCAATTCAGCAAAAACTTCGCGCGGCGAGTGAAACCGCGACGAAAACAAAAGAAGTCCAGGACAGGCTGGCCGAAGTGAAGATCGAGCCGTGGACGGCCGGCATCGAAAAGTTCCGCGAGTTCCTGGTGAAAGACAAGGAACTCTGGGAGCAGGATGCAAAACGCGGCGGCATTGCCGGCACGCTTTAAGCAGGGCCCGGCCAAATGGATTTCAGCCTGAGCGAAGAACAGGTCATGCTTTCAGACATGGCCACACGGATGTTTGCCAACGAGCATGACTGGCAGGTCCGCAAGCACGTCCTGGCTGACCCCGCATACACGCCCCCCAGTCTGTGGGGACAGCTTTCAGACCTTGGTTTGCTCGGCATCTACATGGATGAAGAAGCCAGTGTGCAGGACAGGGCCGTCGCAGCACACCTGGTCTGCACAGCCATGGGCAAGTCGCTGGCGCTCGAACCTTTTGTCAGCACCGCGGTGATGGCCGCATCCATTCTGGGCAGTGGGGCCGTATCGCCCGCCAATAAGGCCATGCTTGCAGCGATCCAGGCAGGGCGCGCAAAGGTTGCGCTTGCGCTGCTTGAGACCCGATCCGGGTTCGAACTTGCCAATATCGGCCTGACGGCAACGCAGGTTGAGAACGGCTATTTGATCAGCGGCCGGAAAATAGCAGTCATCGATGGGCCGGGCGCCAGCCATGTGCTGGTATCGGCCCGAACCAGCGGCAAACCCGGGGACCGCAAGGGCGTCACCCTCTTCCTCATCAACCGCGATACATCGGGCCTGACCGTCAGCAGCAGCGTCGCCATCGACGGCACACCCCTGGCAGCGATTTCCTTTGAGAACGTAGAGGTACCTGCTGCGTCGCTTGCAGGCGAGTTGCACGAGGGTCTCGACCTGCTTGAAACAGCCGTGAACCACGGCAGGAGCGCCATGCTGTCGGAGGCTGTGGGTGCCATGGACCGGCTGCTTGAATTGTGTGTTGAATACCTCAACACACGCGTGCAGTTTGGCCAGAAGCTGGCCCAGTTCCAGGTCATGCAGCACCACATCGCCGATTTCTACACAGCCGTCGAGCAGTCAAGATCAATGGCTTTGCTCGCCATCAGGGCGCTGACCGACCCCGACCAAATGCAACAAAAAAAGCTGCTGGCTGCCGCCTGCTGCACCGTGGGCAAGGCGTCCCTGCTTGCCGGCGAGCTGGCCGTACAGATGCACGGCGGCGTTGGCATGAGCGATGAGCTGTCAGTGGGCCACTACTTCAGGAGGCTGATATTCCTGGATGATTGCTGGGGCAATGCCGAGTACAACGCCCGGCTGTATGCAGCCCTGAATTGAATCTGCACCGCACAAGCCGTGCGGGCTGAATCACTGGCCGGCCTGCGACTTTTTAATGCTTGCCGCCATGACCTTGACGATGTGCGCGCGATTTTGGAGCAAGCGGTCTGCCACGCCACCGGCAGCAATCGCCATCCGCATGCCATTGGGCGCAACCGGCAAAGCCATGGCAATAGTGCCGGCCCCGTCGGTCACTGTGCGATTTGACAGCGCATAGCCATTTTTTCGGACCAGGCGAACCTGCTCCGCTACTGCTTCCTGAGTGATCTTCGCCGCAATTGGGTCCTTGCCGAGGCGCAGCTGTGTACGCTCGACCAGGCGGGCAATGGTTTCATCCGGCTGCTGGCTCAGCATGGCCCAACCCGTACCGCACCAGCACAGCAGGCGGCGCGTACCCACCGGTACATTGAGTTGTATGACCTGGTTGCGGTTGGGCATGATGTGCACGTACTGCGAATAGATGTCGTTCTGGATCGACAGCATTGCCGTCTCGCCCGTTTCGCGGCAGACATCTTCCATCAGGCTCAGCAAATGACCACCGACGTGCATGGCGTCATATAGCCAGTCACCCAGCATGGCAATACGAATCGTGGGGAAGAAAGACCGGATATCGGAGTCGTACGTCAGGTAACCCAGGGTCGCCAGGCTTTTGACAAGCACAGCCGTGCTTGAAAGGGGGTAGCCAAACCGCTCGGAAATCTCGCGCACGCTCAAGGGCCCACGTACGTCCCTGAAATACTCAAATATCTCGAGTACCCGACCCGCAGTCTTGATGACGGAGTCCGCGCTTTTTTTATCGGCAGGGGCAGATGACATTTGTTATGAGACTTCCAATATCCATGAAGCAGGACTATAGAAATTTAATTCTATCGTCTATGGTCACAGCTTGCGGATCAGATCTACTAAAGTCTTTCCAATGAGAACCACTCATCAGATCCGAATCTCAATGAAATAACAACGAACCGCGCGGTTGAGCAAAATTTGATGGATTGAGATGTGCTTGTGAAACACCTTTGATTCAACATTCCAACCAAACCTATCAAACTCAAGTCTTAACTACTCTCTTCGCTTTATGCATCGCTCTGGGAAGGCTTCCAAACACCACAATCTCAACCTCGGCACGCACCAGCAATTGGTCCTTGATGCGGCGGGTCAGTTCTGCCTGAAGTTCAAATGCATTACCGGCCTCGACTTCAGCGATGACCTTGATGCCGGTCAGGAAACCGGCCGGATCTTTCAGGGAATCGTCGACCTTGATCTGGAACTCGACGCCCACCCCGGGGATGGAGCGAACAACCTCTTCTATCGCACTGGGGAAAAGGTTCACGCCACGTATGACCAGCATGTCGTCAGCGCGACCGCGTACGCCGCCCACCAGCCGGGCAAAGGTACGGCCGTCATCGCCGGGGCGTGAATCCCTGACAACAATATCGCCGGTTGCCCAACGCACCAGCGGGCAGGCCTCCTTGTCGAGATGGGTCAGCACCAGCATGCCCGGGCTGCCGTCCGGCACCGCATCAAGGGTCTGGGGGTCGAGCACCTCGGCGTACACAAAGTCTTCTGCGATGACCAGGCCGTTCTGCGCCTGCGTCTCCCAGGCTGTGGGCTGGAATTCAATCATGCCGTAGCAGTCGTATGTCCTGGCGCCCCAGGTTTGTTCAATCCGGGCCCGGGTTCCGGCAAGCCCGCCGCCAGGCTCACCCCCCACCAGGATGTTCTGGACTTTTGACTGGCGCAGGTCCTTGCCCATCCCGGCAGCCACCTCCGCAAGGTGTGCTGCAAAGGAAGGCGTTGCGAACAGCGCGGTGACACCGTAGTCAAGAATGGTGTTGATCTGGCGCTCGCTATCGCCATTGCCGGCGGGTATGACTGCGGCGCCCAGCCGCTGCACGGCCTGCGAGATGGCCAGCCCGCCGACAAACCAGGCAAAGCCGACCATCACCTGAAATACATCCCCCTTGCGCAAGCCTTGCGAGTAAAGATATCTTGCAAAAACATCGGCCCAGCGCTCCACGTCTTTTTCTGTCCAGCACATGTGAACCGGCCGCGACGTGGTACCGGACGAAAAATTGACGCGCAGAATGTCTTCAGGCGCACAGGCCAGGCAGTCACCCCAGGGCGGTGAATTCTCCATGGACCTCACGTAATCGCGTTTCCAGGTCAGGGGGAGTTTTCGCAGGTCCGACAGGCTCTTCAGGTCCCGGGCATCAAAACCGGTGGCCTTGAATTGCTGCCGGTAATGAACGCTTTTTTCCTGTACATAAGCTAGCTGGCGCTGCATGGCTGCCAGTTGGAAGGCGTCAATCTGGTCACGGGACCACACTTCGCACGCAGACCAGACCGTGTCTGAAAAAGCTTGCCCAACCAACATTGTTTATCTCCTTAAAGCCTGAATGGAAAAGTCTGCGAGCTGCCTGGACATGTCTTCAATTTGAGCTGCCGTGGTATTGCGCGATGGGTCAAACCAGACGGTGATCCAGTTGAGGGCGCCCAAAAAGCCCTTGACGGCAAGACCGAGGTGGCTTTCACGAAAGATGCCCGCCTGCATGCCCTCGCCTATAGTTGTCGTGAACATCTTTTCGTACTCGTCGCGCATGCGGATGATGCGGCGCAGCTCCCTGCGTGCCTGCACGCCGGTTGCATTCATCAGGCTCTTCTCAAGACCCTGCACCCCAACCTTGGAAGTGGGGAAATTCATCAGGATGGCCATCACATGCTTTTGCGCCATCAGCTGCAGTCTGCCCTTCAGGTCCGGCGTTCCTTCAAATGTCGGCCGCACCATCTGGTCGATATGGGCCAGGCCCGCTTCAAGCACACCGAAATACAACTCCGACTTGCTGGTGAAGTGGTGATAGACGTAGCCCTTGGTCACACCCAGCACATTCGCGATGTCGTCAATTGAAGTACCTGAATAGCCGCGCTCCATGAATGCAACTGCTGCCGCGGCCAGAACCTTCTCCCTTCCGTTCGGGTCCGGTTGCCGACCGCGTGAGCGTTTGGCCGGGACCTCCTTGAGGCCGGGTTCAGCCAGCACATGTGTGCCCTCGCCCGGTGTGGCGGATGCGTCCTTCTTTTTCATTCTGGATGGGATGGAGTGGTCATGGACAGCAGCTTACGTCATGTATTTTATAGATACCAATTGGTATCATATCAGGCAATTTTCAGGTATTTACCCTTACAAATTTGCCTAAAAACCGGGTTGATTCATCAATTCAAATACCATACAGTATCTGAATTGAAGATTTTTCAGACCTTCTGGAGCAGTTGATGACCTTGAGAACCGGCAAAGAGTACCTGGCAAGCCTTTCAGACAACCGTGTCGTGTTTTACGCCGGTCAGCGGGTGGACAGCGTGACCTCGCATCCAGAGCTTTCCCTGCACGCCAACGCCATCGCGAACTCTTTCGGAAACGGCATGGGCGACGATGAGGCTCTCCTGAAGCAGAGATCCACACTGCTTGCGGACGGCGACCGCGTGCATCGCTGGGCGGTTGCCCCCAAGAGCCGCGAAGACCTGCTGGCTTTTGTTGAAATGGAAGAAAACCTGTCAGGCGACGAACACGGCGCGTTGACAGCCGGGCTCAGTGCCCTGCAAATTCTGGCGCCCCGCATGGATGCCAAACACGGCACCAACTACGTTGAGCGCATCACCAAATACGCAGACTGGTTTGCACGCACGGATGCGCAAGGCGCCTTTGCTATGACAGACGCCAAGGGAGACCGCTCCAAAGCCCCATCCGGCCAGGTAGATCCGGATCTGTTCCTTCGTGTGGTCGAGCGCCGCAAGGACGGAATCGTCATACGCGGGGCAAAAACCTCCGTCACTGCAGCTGCGCTGGCCAATGAGTTGCTTGTGCTCCCCACACACGCCATGGGTGAGGCAGACAGGGACTGGGCAGTCGCCTGCGCCGTGCCGGCCAATGCGCCAGGCGTGGTGATGATTTCCAACTATGTTGGCAAACCCTGGGGCCCGGAGTTCAGGTTTGACAGGCCCCTGAACCACAGCGCTTTCCACCACGACGCGACAGTTTTTTTTGACAACGTGTTTGTGCCCCACGAAAAAGTCTTTATGGACGGGGAGTTTGAATTCACGCGCGAGTTCCTGGGCTATTTCACCAGCCTGCACCGCACGCGCATCCTGGTCATGGAGCCAAGGGACACCAAAAAGCTGATCGGCGTTGCCCAGCTCATGGCCCGCTACAACGGCCTGGAGAAAGTCGGCGGCATCAAGGACCGCATCGGCGAAATGATCCAGACCGCCGTGTTGCTCGACACCCTGCGCTACGCGGCATTCAGCAGGCTTCAGTTTATTGAAGGCATATGCGTGCCGGATGCAGCCGCCTGTAACCTGGCCGGCCTGACCGTGACCAGTACCCGGCAGGGGTATTTGAGTTTTCTCTGCGAGCTGGCCGGCGGGCCTGTTCTCACCGCACCCACGGGCCTGGACCTGGCCAATCCGGAAACAGCAGCGCTGGTGCACAAGTATTACGTCGGCAGTCCAGGGGTTGGGGCCGAAGAGCGGCTTCGCCTCGTCAAGTACATCTACGACATTGCCGCTTCGGATTCCGCGGGGTGGGACAGGGCACTGGCAGTCTCCGGCGCCGGGTCCCCTGGTGCGCGCCGGGTAGCCGCTGCCCGCGGTTTTGACCTGGAAGCCTGCACGGCGTCGGTACTCGCCGACCTGAACACATCCGCCGCCTGAGCAGCACCGGTTTAGCAAAGGCGATTCAGATGAACCTGGCTATCAGCGGTGAACAAGGTCTTTTGCAGGAGGTGTTGTCCCGCGTTTTTCGTGAGCATTCAACGCCCGCCCGCATCAGGGAAAGTGAGCCCGTGGGTTTTGACCGTGCGCTGTGGATGACGCTCGTCGAACTGGAAGTGCCGCAACTGCGCAGCGCCGCGGACGAAGGCGGCGCCAGCCTCATGCATGCGGTTCTGGCGGCGGAACAGGCCGGCCGGCATCTGGCGTCGATTCCCCTGGTTGAAACCGTGGTGACCATCCGTCTTTTGTCGCTGCTGGGGGCCGAAGGGAAGAAATACCTTGACGATGCGAGCTGTGGAAAAACAGTTGTCACGCTGGCACTGCAGAACCTGGACACTGTGCCCAATCAGCTTATTCCTGCCGGGGCTGTCGCCGACGTCATCATCGGGCTCGCAGGCGGAAAGCTGGTGGCGCTGTCCGGCCTGACCCGCAGCAATGCACCTGTTCACGGGTCCATCCCTGCCCTGACTCTGGGAAAGATAAAAGCATCGGAGCGGCATCAGTTCCCGGCTACGCAAGGGCCAGCCCTGCTTCAGGCGGCCATCGAGGAATGGCACCTGCTGACGGCGGCCATGGTCACCTCCGCAGGCATCAGGGCCCTGCAACTGGCCGCTGAATACGCCAGCGACAGAACCGCTTTCGGCAGAAAAATTGGCGAGTTCCAAGGCGTCTCGCATCCGCTTGCAGATTCATACACCGACCTTGAAGGTGCCCGCTTGCTGTGCTGGAGCGCGGCCGACAGGATAGCCCGCAAGGATGTGGAAGCAGGGGCGACCATCGCCATGGCTGCGTGGTGGTGCGGGGCTGCGGCTCGGCGCGCTGCACTGCGCGCCATGCGCACGCTGGGCGGCTACGGCATGGCCATGGAATATGACCTGCAACTGTATTTCCGCAGGATCAACGCATGGTCACTCTGCGCAGGGGCCCCCGAGCAGCATCTCGACAGCATTTGCAGCCGGCTTTGGGACGGCGACAAGGTGGAGTTGCCCGAGGCGGGCGAGATCGCGATTGACTTCAGCTGGGGTGAGGAGAGCAGCCAGGCCATCGCCCGGGCCACCGCTTTCTGCGAAGAGAAAAACACCGAATGCATGAAACACTTCATGCGCTTTTCAGGTGATGGTTTTGACCCGGTGCTGCAGCGCGATATGGCAGCCGCCGGCCTGCTGTATCCGGATGCCCCGACGGCCTATGGCGGTCCGGGCCTGGGCGCAAGCACTGCGGCGGCCGTGCGTGATGTGACCGGGCAGTACTACTGGAACCTCGTCGCGCCCAGCGTAACCGACATGGTTGCAAAAACCATTCTGGGGTTTGGCAGCGAAAAGGCCAGGGACGACATATTGCCGCGCCTGTACTCAGGCCAGGCCTACTGCACGCTGGGCTATTCAGAGCCGTCCGGCGGGTCAGACATCTTTGCTGCAAAAACCACCGCCCGGCGAGATGGCGATGACTGGCTGATCAACGGCCAGAAGATGTTCACGTCAACCGCACACCTTGCCGATTACGCACTGATGGTGATCCGGACGGGCGAGGACAAATACCGCGGCCTGACACTTTTTATTGTGCCGACCAGGCAGGCCGGTTTTCATCTCGACGAGATTAAAACGCTTGGTGACGAGCGCACCAATGTCACGTTTTATTCCGATGTGCGCGTCAGTGACGCCTACCGCATCGGCGAGGTCAACGGCGGGCACAAGGTTCTTGCCGCAGCATTGACCATAGAGCAGTCATCCGGTGACCTGTATGTCATGTCAATGCGCTACCTGCTGCGGCAGGCTTTGCAATGGGCTCAGGGCGCCAGTTCTGGCAAAGCCGGGAAAAACCACATGCGGCGGACGGAAGTCAGGCGTGCCCTGGCCGAGACGGCCACGCGGCTGGCAGTCGAGGACGCGCTGAACCGGCGCTGTGTCTGGGCATCTGAAAACCGGGCGCTGGAAAAGCACCATGGGCCCATGGCCAAACTCTTTGGCAGCGAGTCATGGACGAGCTGCGCAGGCCGCCTGATGGAAGTCGCGGCACCGGACTCACTTGAGTTGAGCGGCGAGCCCGCAGGAAGCATGGAATTCATGCTCAGGCGGGCGATTCCATCAACCATCTATGCCGGCACCAGCGAAGTCCAGCGCAGCCTGATTGCAGAAGCCGGGCTCGGGCTGCCGCGTTCCCGTTAGGGAGGTGTCCAGATTTATTGCCACAAACATCATGCATTTCAGCAGCAGGTTTTGAGTCAGTTAACTAACAGCAAGGAGACATTCAAATGAAACGGTTTTTAAGGATTTCCACGGTTCTCACCGGCGCCCTCTTCCTGGCACTTTCCGCGCAGGTACAGGCACAACAAACTGTCAAGGTCGGCGTGATCTTCCCATTGAGCGGCGGCTCCGGCCCGAACGGGCAGGCCACCGTGAAGGCGGTGGAAACCATGGCCGCGATGATCAATGACGAAGGCGGCGTTCTGGGAAGAAAAATCCAGCTGGTCGTGCGCGATGACGAAAGTACGCCCGCAGTAGGTGTGGCGCGCGCAAACGAACTGGTCAGCGAAGGCGTAGCAGCCGTGATCGAAGGCTGGAACAGCCCGGTCTCCCTGGCCATGCAGCCGATTTTCAACCGCGCCAACATTTTTGACATCACCTCCAACGCCCAGGCCGACCAGATCCTGTCGGGTGAAGGCAATCCGCTGGCGGTGCGGCTCAACAGCGCCGGTTCGCTCAATGGCGAAGCCACGGCCCAGTTCATCAAAAAGCGCGGCTACAAGAGGCTCGCGCTGCTGGTGCAAAACGATGTCTACGGCAATGGCGGGCGCGCGTCACTGGAAGAGAACCTGAAAAAGCTGGGCGTTGACTACACGGTCGTCTCAGAGCAGAAGTTTCCGATCACGCAGCTGGACTTTCGCGGTGTATTCACCAGCGTGCGCGATGCAAAGCCTGACGCCGTCGTTTTCTGGAATGCAAGTACGGCCACCGGCGTGCCCAGCATACTGACGCAATACCGCCAGATGCGCATGGACTTTCCGCTCATCGCCGCAGCGGGCGTGGTGGTCGAAAGCACGATTGAAACCGTGGGCGCACCTGCCAACGGCGTTCTCAGTTCAGACTTCTACTTTGCAGAGATCCCGCCCTTCAACGCCATCCCGCAAAACAACAAGTTTGTGGCCCGGATGAAGCAGATGCACGGCATCAAGCCAGACAAATACATGGCCATGGGCGCGCTGGCGCTGCAGGTATGGGCCAAAGCGGCCAATGAGACGAAGTCGTTGAGCAAAGACGTGATTGCAAAACGCATTCGCGGCCAGTCCATCAGCGACACCATGCTGGGCGATGTGAAATTCGCAGCCAACGGGCAGTTGCTGGCGAAGTTCTACGACTTCACCGCGCGTGACGGCAAGGCCGTGATTCTTGACCAGCCCGCAGCCAGCAAGTGAACTCGATGACCGCTCCGGCATTGCGTGTTGAGTCACTGAGTGTTTCCTTCGGGTCCCTGCACGCCCTGCGTGAGGTCTCGTGGGAATGCTCGGGCGGCGAAATACTCGGGCTCATTGGCCCCAATGGTGCCGGTAAAAGCACCTGCCTGGAAGCGGCTACGAACATGGTGAACAGGCGCGGGCGGGTCTTCCTGAACGGGGCGGACATCACCGCCCTGCCCACTTGGGAGCTGGCACCCCGGGGCCTGCGCCGGGCCTTCCAGCAAAACGCTTTTTTTGGCGAACTGTCGGTGCTTGAGAACATGACGGGCATGCTGATACGCAGCCAGGGCACCAGCCTTTTCAGTTCGATTTGCACGCCCTGGGTTGAAGCTGCCAGGCGAAGGGCCAGTGAGCAGCGGGCAGTTGAAATTCTTGAACGGTTTTCAATTTCGCGCCAATACCACGACATCCATCCGGGCAAGATTCCCTACGGCGTGCAGCGCCTGCTGTCGGTCGCGCTGGCGTATGCAGATGGCGCGCAGATCCTGCTTCTTGACGAGCCTGCCGCCGGCCTGGGCGGCGAAGACATCGAGCAGCTTGCCATACTGCTTCGCGACCTGCGTCAGGAGGGCCTGGCCCTGGTGCTGATCGAGCATCACATGGACCTGGTGATGGCGGTTGCCGACCGCATCGTTGTACTGAACCAGGGCAGCGTCCTGTTTACAGGGCGTCCTGACGAAGTGCGCAGTGATGCACGTGTTGTCGATGCCTACCTTGGCGGAGTTCAATGATGGCGCTGATAGAGATTATAGATCTTGCAGTTGACTACGGTGGTAACCGTGCCTTGCAGGTCGCCTCCATGTCGCTTGAGCAGGGCACCCTGACCGGTGTGGTGGGTGCCAACGGCGCGGGCAAAAGCACGCTTGTGAACGCACTGGCGAACTGGTCTCGCGGCGACCCCCGGGTTACCGCCTCAGTAAAGCTTGACGGGCGTGAAGTCAGCCACATGACTTCTGCAGAAAGGGCACGGCTGGGAATCCTGCTTGTGCCGGAAGGACGCGGCGTTTTCTACAACATGACCGTTGAAGAAAACATCAAGGCCGTTATTGCACCTGACCGCAACTCGCGCTGCCTTTTTGACCGGCAGCGGGTGTTGTCGCTTTTCCCCAGCCTGGGCGAACGGCTGGGCCATGCGGGCTCGATGCTGAGCGGCGGTGAACGCCAGATGCTGGCCCTGGCCAGGGCGCTGCTGGCCGGCCCGCGCGTGCTTCTGCTTGATGAACCTTCTATCGGCCTGGCTCCCAAGGTGGTCACTTCGCTGCTGGCCACGGTACGCCAGCTGGTCAACGAAGGCCTGACGGTGCTGCTGGTTGAACAGAATGTCCGGGCGGCCATAGAGGTTGTCGACAGCCTTTACCTTTTTGAACGCGGCCACATCGTGGCGCATGGCAACCGGGACGACATGAAAAACCATCCAAAGCTTCTGGAAGCCTATCTGGGAGAGATGAAAAAATGAACCTCTCACAACACATCGTCAACGGGCTGGTTCTCGGCCATGCGTATGCACTGGTCGCCATTGGCTGGACACTGCTTCTGGGTGTGGCGCGCATGGTCAATTTCGGCCATGGGCAGTTCTACATGTTTGGCGCCTTCATGACCTGGCTGGCTGTTGAAAAACTGAAACTCCCCTATTACGTTGCCGTGCCGTTTTCGATGTGCGCAGGCGCGCTCATCGGTGTGCTCATACAGCGCGTGATGCTCAAACTCACGCTGAAGCAGAACCTGACCAGCATGATGATGGTCACCCTGGGTTTCGGCTTGTTGATCGAGGGAATTTCGGGACTGTCTTTTGGCTCCAGCCCGCTGTCGATCAAGAGCCCCCTGAACAGCATCGACCTGTATTTCGGCGACGTGTGGCTGACCGGCCGCGACGTGGCAGTCATGGCGGTGACCATCGCCTCCTTTGCCGTGCTGTACTGGACGCTGCGCTTTACCCGGCTGGGCGCATGGGTGCGCATGGTGGCAGAAGATCCAAAACTGGCGCAACTCGGCGGGCTGAATGTGGCGTGGGTCTATCTTGGCGTTTTCGCATTTGAAGGTGCGGCTGTAGCGCTGGCGGCCGCAGTCGTGTCGCCCAACCTTCCCATCCTCACGTCCATGGGTTTTGAAGAGCTGATCTTCACCTTTGTGGTGGTGATACTGGGTGGCGTGGGGAGCGTGCTGGGCAGCTACGTCGCAGGGGTTGGGCTGGGCATTTTTTCTGCCCTGTTTGGTGCCCTGGTATCACCTGCCTACACCGCTGCAGCGGCCTTCGCCGTGCTCACAGCCATCCTGGTGATACGCAGTGCCGGTGCCGGCAATTCAAGCAGGGGGGCCTGATGCATCACCATGCACTGACACGCTGGTTTGCACTTGCATGTGCAGTGGCTGCCGGCTTCTTTTTGCCCGTGCTGCTGGGCGGCTCGGGGCTGGTCTACAACACGCTGGTTGTCATCGCCATCTTTGCGGTGATGGCCTATGGCGTTGACATCGTCTGGTCCGACCTCGGCGAAGTCAGCCTGGCGCATACCGTCTTTTTTGCAGCCGGCGCATACACATCGGCGATTCTCAGCACGCGTTATGGCGTGTCTGCATGGCTCACGCTTCCGGCGGCTGTGGTGGTGTCGGTGGTACTGGCGCTGCTGCTGGGGTTGCTGACACTTAAAACCCGCGAGTTCATTTTTTCGCTGGTGACTTATTCCGCCGGCATTGTCTGCCTGAGCATCGCGCAGAACTGGCAGTTCCTGGGTGGGTCGGACGGCATTGTGGGCGTGCCACCACTCAAGCTGTCGGTCACCTCGGGCGGTGCCCCGGCCATCGGCAACCAGGCCATCTGGCCGTATGCCTATGTGCTGCTGCTTCTGACCATGTACCTAGTGGCACGCTTTCGCCGTTCGGCACTGGGACATGCGGCCTTGATGGTGCACATGAACCAGCGGCTTGCAACACTCAGCGGCATAGACCCGCGCCGGGTTCGCCTCAAGGTGTTTGTGCTGTCGGCAGGCGTCACCAGCCTGGCAGGCTGGATGTACGCCTACCAGCGTTCCTACGTCGGGCCGGACCTGTTTGATACCTACTTCCTGGTGCTGATGCTGACGGCGGTGGTCCTGAGCGGCCAGCGCCTGTTGATAGGCCCGCTGTTGGGTACTGCCCTGCTGATGAGCCAGAAAGCATTCCTGTCTTACGGCGGGTATTTCGACAAGATCGTGTTGGGGTGTGTGCTTATCTTTGTCCTGGCGGTGTATCCGCGCGGACTGATAGGGCTTTGGGAAATAGCATCCGGTTTTTTTCGCAGGAAAAAAACCGTGAACGACGGCGACCCGACAGCCACACCAGGCAGCACCCCATCTTCTGGCAAACCGTAAAGAGGAAAACAAACATGGCTATGAACTGGAAAAAACGGCCCGAAGGCTCCAACTGGGGCGACTTTGGAGAAAACGACCAGATCGGTCGCATGAACCTGCTGACGCCCGGCCATCGTTTGCGCGGCATCAGGGAAGTGCGCGAGGGCATTGCCTTCACGCTGAGCCTGCCACTTGATTTCCCCGGGGGCAACGAGCTGTCTCCCTACCGCAAGCCGCCCCGCCTGTTCACCGAAGACCGCGGGGGCGCACCCTACTACAACTACAAGCTCTCATGCCTCTGCGCAGACTTTATCGACCTGGCCACCGATGATTCGGTGCTGCTGCACACACAGTACTCGACGCAGTGGGATGCCCTGTCACACTTTGGCGCGCAGTTTGACCTGGATGGTGATGGCGTTGAGAAGGGTTGCTATTACAACGGCTTCCGCGCCGATGTTGACCTGGTTCCGCCGGGCAAGGGCAACGGACCCTATGCGCGTGCACTGGGCATAGAAAATCTGGCCATGGCCGGCGTGCAGGGCCGCGGTGTGATGGTCGACCTACACCGCATTCATGGCCGCAAGCGGGTGGCGGTAGGCTACGACGAACTGATGCGCACCATGGACGCCCAGGATGCACATCTTGAGCCCGGAGATTTCTTGGTCGTGCATACCGGCTGGGCCCAGGCAGTCCTTGACATGAACAAAAGCCCCGACGGCGTGGCCCTGAGGCATGACCTCTGCCCCGTGCTGGACGGCAATGATCCCAAACTCCTTAAATGGATCGACGACAGCGGCCTAGTCGCCATCTGTGCAGACAACTTCGCGGTCGAAGACGTCTACCGCTTCGAGCCCGGCGGCAACCCGGCCACGGGGAAGCGCAGGACATCCATGCCGCTGCACCACCTGTGCCTGTTCAAGCTGGGGATTCACCTGGGTGAGATGTGGTACCTGACGGACCTGGCTGCATGGTTGGCTGCAAACAGGCGGTCAAGCTTTTTGCTGACGGCTCCGCCCCTGCGGCTGCCGGGCAGTGTCGGCTCGCCGACGACGCCTATTGCCACGGTCTGAACCAGTGCAGAAAATTGTCATGGCAAGCATCGACGAACGCGAATTGCGAAGCATTTTTGGTACCTTTGTGACCGGAGTTACTGTCATAACTTGTCTGGGACCGGACGGATTGCCGCGCGGCGTGACGGCTAACTCTTTCTCGTCGGTTTCATTGGACCCTCCAATGGTGTTATGGAGCCAGAGACTCAACGCACTAAGTTTTCCTGCATACAGAGATGCAGATAGGTTTGTAGTAAATATTCTTGCCGTAGACCAGATCGAACTATCGCAACGCTTTTCTTCGCCCGCACCAAATCGATTCGACGGCGTCGCTTTTGAGCGAGGTATCGGTGAGATACCAGTGCTTATCGGTTGCGCTGCTACGTTGCAGTGCGCGCGAGTAGCTATATATCCTGGTGGAGATCATGCGGTATTTTTGGGACGAGTCGAATATTGCGAAAAGAATGCTAAGCGCCCGCTTGCTTTTAGTTCTGGACGATATGCCGCCGTCAACGAGTTAAACACTGCTTAAGCGCCTGTACGCGACTTCAAAGTGACCCTTGCACTTACAAGTATGTTTTATCGTTCAACAGAGTCTAACGACGTTCAGGATGTTGAATGCTGCTGAAATCTGACCCGCAAAGAGTGGTGATTTCCATCGAAACCTGATCCACGTAGGCCCTACCCTGCTAGTTTTCAAAAGCAGGGGAACTCAGGAGTGATAGACGTGGCGACTTTGAATGTCATCAGGCGCTGGGCACTGCGAGAGCAGATGTCCATCCGCAAAATTGCACGGCGTACAGGCCTCGCACGCAACACAGTAAAGAAGTACCTCAGATCGGAGGAGAGTGAGCCCAGATACGCCAGGCGTGTCACCTCAAGCAAGCTCGATCCCTATGCCGAGAAGCTGGCCGGATGGCTGGTAACCGAGGCAAAAAAATAGCGTAAACAGCGGCGCACTTTAAGACAGATCCACACACCTAGTCAAGTATTCAGGTTCGCTTTGGACGACTACCGCTAGATGATCTGCAGGTGAAGGTCTAAATGCAGGACGTTTAGACCTTGAAGGAAGAAAGCACAGATTTTGGGAATAGCTCATCCACATCCAGCTGCCTCTTACAAACCCCCTGCTCAAATCCAAATTTGCAATATGCAGCAAGTGTTGCGCGGTTGATTTGTCCACCGACATCACTTCCGACGCCGTATGGAAAGAAGTCATCTCCAAACAATGCTTTCATACGGTCCGTGTATTCCTTCAACCACGCCAACGGAGCGTGGGAGGCGGTGACGTCCGACAGGCGCTCCAACGATTGATTCTTGGCAATATTAAAAGCTTTGTAGAGATTCATTCCTACCCATGGGTGCTGCTCCAGGATCGAGCTTTTAACCACCAGTGCATGCATGATTGGATAAATTCTGGTGTCTTTGAAATACTGCTCCTCCAAGGACTGGTATTCCGGCATCAGCCTCTCAATACCGTTGCCCATGGAATCGGGCGCACGTGCTGACATGGCTGCATCGATCTCCCCGTTGAGAAGCATCTCGTTCAAAGACTTGTCGGGCGCCGCTGTGAAGCTGATGCCCTCGGGAAGATGCAGTTTCACCTTTTCAATTCGTCCAGGCTCATTAACCCCAGCTTGTATCCACTTGATGCTTTTTAGATCGATTCCCAAGTAGTCACTGAGAAAACCTCGGCCATAAATGCCAGCAGATTGAGCCCACTCAGGAATACCGACACGTTTCCCGACAAGGTCTTGGGGACGCTTTACAGCGCTATTGGCTTTCACATAAAACATGGAATGGCGAAAAGCTCTGGAGATGAAGACCGGCAACGCCTGGATGCTGTTGTCGTCTTGAGCGCGTAAAGCAAGATACTTCGCAGTCGACATCTCTGAGATGTCCCACTCACGGTACATGGTGAAGCGATAAAAAATTTCTTCAATCGGCAGATTTAAGGGCCTGAGCCGTACACCTTCAACAGGAACGCTGCCATCTGTGATGTCCCGTGTGTGATCGTAAGGTCCGAGGCCGAGCGTAAGGGGCAATTGGTTAATCATGGGCAACAGTTATTTTTATGTTTGGTTACTGGCGGGGGCGTTCTCCCACCTGTGCAGCGGAACAAACCCCAACTCCTGCCTGGCTGCTGAGCAGTCAATTCCACTCCAGTTTGTAGACGAGGAAATCCGTCTTTCTGGCAGGCCAGGATAAAACGTTTGGATCAGTTCGGAAGTGGGCTGCCGCATATTGCTGGTGTCGCACGCAATGTTGTAAACACGGTGCCCTGGCTTATTTCTGCTTAGTGCAAGCCGAACTGCCACCGCGGCATCCCGCACATCAACATAACTCCAGAAACCGGGCGCGCGAAATCCCGGATCATTTAGAAGGTTTTGCACTCGCTCATATTTAGGGTCATAGCTGATACCGGGAAATCTCAAACTCGTAATCGAGGCATTTGTCCTGGCAGCAAAAGAATCGGCGACGCGTTCCCCAACCACCTTGGAGAGTCCGTAAGGATCGGTTGGAAGGGTTGGATGCGATTCGTCTGCGGGCAAATAGGCGGGAGTCTCGCCTTTTCGGCCATAAAGAAATCCATAAACAGCGGTGCTGGAAGCGAGAACAATCTTCTCCAGTTTGTTGTCTATCGCAGCCTTCAAGACGTTATAGGTCATGCGCACGTTGTCACCAAAGGTGGCGCAGTCGCTGGCCAAGTCTGGGGCAATATGTGCAGCCAAGTGGACGATGCCGGCGGCGCCTTGGCAAGCCTCGTACACAGCCCCACTGTCCAGCAAATCAACAACCCAGGAGCGTTTATGACCACCAGGGTGTGGCCGCCTATCCAAACTGAGTACTTCCCATCCATGCCTGAAAAGTTCAGCGATCACCTGTTGCCCCAGCGCTCCACTGCCGCCGGTAACAACAATAAGCTGTTTAGTCATTGATCAATCCCTTACCCGCGAAAGCCATGGCCAATTTTTCGGAGGGTTTTCCTGCCACACCCCACCGGCAGGGCCGCTTTGGAAAATTGGTCCAGTACTCAGCACTACCCACCTCGTAGCTCTCGTCAACCTGATCCATGTCAGTGGTGTATTCGACTGCAAAGCCCTCAGGATCGATGAAGTAACAAAACACGTTATTTCCAGGACCGTGGCGGCCAGGTCCCCATTCAATCGCGTGACCGAATTCCAGTAGACGCCCACTGCCATACATAAGCGAATCGAAATCCTCCATCGCAAACGCAGCATGATTCAGAGACATGGAATCGCCATGAGCCAATGCGATGGTGTGGTGGTCTGCTCCGCACCTCAGAAACGTCATTCGCTCCGTGATGTCACTTACGCGAAAGCCAAGAATTCCGATGAAGAAGTTAATTTGCCTTTCAAACTCATTGCTGTTGAGAACAACATGCGTGAGGCATAGGGGTTTCGTCCGGTCCTCCAACACATGGCTATGTGACACGCGCCCATAAACCAGTTGAATCCTAAGACCCTCAACACCTTCCACCGTCGCCCCATAGCCGCCGCCAGTCACATCGCTCAGCAGGGCTGGGGGATGGCTGATACTGAAGCCTGCATCGCCCAACCGCCCAACCAGGATATCTACAGCGGAACGACTTGACGTTGAGAGTTCAATGCCAACGAACCTTGATCGCTTCCCCTCAACCAGTTCAACAACGTGATGTGTGGTTCCGTTTGCACGAAATAACGTGGAACCAGTCATAGGCGGTCCCGCGAATTCGAGACCAAACACTTCGCGGTAAAAGGTTTTTGCCTGATTCAGGTTCTTAACCTCCAGCTGGAAGCTCTCCAGGCCCGCAACTAAATGCTTGTCAGCCATATCGTTATTCACAATAAGGTCCTACAGTTTGATGTGGATGCTTTTGTTTTCCGTGTAGCTGAGCAGTTCATCAGAACCCTCTTCCCGACCCAACCCACTGTTCTTGAAACCACCAAAGGGCATGCCGTAGTAATGAGCTGAGTTGTTGTTGATCCAGATATAGCCAGACTTAATGGTGCGTGCCGCTCTCATCGCGGTTTTGATATCGTTTGTCCAGATAGAAGCCGTCAAGCCATACTCGGTACTGTTGGCAATGCGGAAAGTTTCTGCCTCGTCGCTCCACTTGAAGACAGAAAGAATTGGGCCAAAAATCTCTTCACGAGCAATCCGCATCTCAGAAGTCACGTTTCCAAATACGGTCGGCTGCAGCCAGTACCCCTTTTTGAAAGCATCGCCTTCTGGGCGCTTGCCACCGATGAGCAGCTTGGCGCCATCATCAAGCCCGGCCTGGACCATGGAGCAAACGCGGTCATAGTGCGCCTTGGAATTCAATGGACCCATTTGGGATCCTGCATCCAGCGGATCACCCATTTTGATGGAAGCAACCCTCTTGAGCAGTTTTTCCATCACCGCGTCGTATATTGATTCATGGAGCATGAGCCGGCTGGCTGAACCGCACGACTGGCCTTGCCAGGAAAAATTCATAGCCTGAACAGCCACTTCGGCAATTTTTTCCGGATCTTGGTCAGGATAGGCAATGAGTGGATTTTTACCTCCCAGCTCAAGCGTGATGCACTTCACGCCAATCTCAGCTGCAGAGCGCTGTATTGCAAGCCCGGTAGGTACAGACCCAGTGAATGCGATGCGCTTAATCCCTGGATGTCTAACAATCGCGTCACCGGCAGACCGGCCGTAACCCGTGACAATATTGACGACGCCAGGCGGAAGCTCTTGCTTGCAGATCTCGGCCAGAATACCTGCGGACAGGGAACTTTGCTCCGGGGGTTTGACGATTACTGAATTGCCAGCCATCAAGGGGGCAGCAAGAGCGTGTGCAGCAAACTTTATTGGATGATTGAAGGGGACAATGCGGCCCACAACGCCATAGGGTTCACGGATAGTGATGTGCAGGTTGTCCGAACTGGCGGGTACAGTTTCGCCTTTTATCTCAGTCGCCAATCCCGCAAAGTACTCGATTGCATGCGCCGCATGCTCAACATCGGCTTTCATTTTGCTGATGGTGTTACCTGTATCCATCACTTCGACGCGAAGAACTTCATCAGCCCGCTTTCGAATGCCAGCTGCTACGTTACGCAGCATATGGGCACGATCGCCAGAAGATAATGCCGCCCATTTAACTTGCGCTGCTTCAGCAGCTACGTAGGCAGCATCTACGTCTTCTTTTGCAGCACTAGGAAAACGCCCAATCTTTTCCTCGGTTGCCGGGTTTAGGGAATCAATCCATTCGCCGGACTTTGCAGCGACCAGCTCTCCGCCGATCAACATTCGCGATTCAATCATTTGATTTGTCTCTTGGTTAAATAGTTTCGGCCTGAGGGATATTGAAGTTCTCTTCGCGGCACAGAGCCGACCAGCGTTGTCCACAAGTGACAGACGCAGCCAGCATTTCATCGGGTAGGTATTGGTAAGGCGGTCGATATGGACCAGCGTTACAGTAGCCAGCAGCGTTGATCCGCGCTTTCTCTATTTGGATGTTGTACTGAGCGAATACCTCACGGTCCGCAATGAGGGGCCTGACTGGTTCGTTGGCCCACTTGAGAGCCGCCGAAAGGCGTTTCACCTCCGACTGGTTGCCACTCAAGACTGCTTTCATCAAAGCGACTACGGGCTGCGGGCCCATGCTCGCAGCCGTAGCCCAGCAGGCCGTCGTTGTGGTGGGTGACTCAGAGAAAAACATCTCCAGAGTCATTTCGTTGGGTACCACATTGATTTTCCCGCCGACGATCTTCAGGAGGTCCGTGAGGCTCTTTGGCCTGGAGTGCTTTGTAGCAACCACGGTAGGTGCCTGTGCAACCACACCTGCCCAGAATTCATCAGGAAAGGTATAGCGAAACGCTCGTGCATTGGCGTAGACCATGATGGCCAAATCAGGATGAACTTTTGAAAGGCCCGCATAAAAGTCCACTGCGCTTCTGTCCGTCACGGGTTGCCACATCGGCGGACCTAACAGCGTTCCATCACCACCGAGATCCTTCACCAGCTTCATCCTCCGGCTTACCTCATGGCCGCCAAGGGCTGAGGTGCCAACGAAAGTGGGTACGCGCTTACCAACAACCTCCAAAAGGCAGGAGACAAAGGTTTCGTAGTCCGGGTTGGATAGGGTGGCGCATTCACCTGTCGTTCCAAGCGCAATCAGACCGTTGGCGCCATCGGCAATCAGCCTGTTTACCAAGCGCTCCGTCTCTTCCAGATCAACGGTGTTTTGCGCATCCAATTCACCCGCGTTTTTTGTAGCAGGTGTTGGTAGGATGGCGTAAAGGCCCTGAATATCTTTTGCGTTAATCATGTCTTCCTTAGTAGTGTTCGATGTGGCAAGGTTTTAGGATCTAAGAAGCGACGGGCTTGTCGTAATGCGTTACCCGATCCCGATTGACCATCACTGCTCGGCTGGCCTTGCGTTTGAATTTCCACACTCCGTTTATGCGCACCAGTTTGTCGGTGTGCCTTAGTAGTCCAAGGGGCATCACGACTGGAGGTGGGCCAGCTTCGGGATCAACACCTTCTTGCCTGTATAGAGTGATGTACTGGATGGTTTCTGCATGGTCTTCATCTATGACATTGATGCGGACATTCGTCACAAGGTGCATGGTCAACCAGGACTCGCGTTCCGTCATAGCTTTTTTTATGCCGACAGGCCCCACTAATTCCTTGCCCAACCTAACCCAGGCGCCGTCTTCTGCGAACAGGTCAGCCAAGTCGTCATATCGCTTCTCGTCCAGATAACCATAGAACTGCAGGAGCAGCTTTTGGCAGTCCCACTCGATTTCTCTTCGGACCGTTGGTGTCACCGTTGAAGCACTCATGCGAATACTGCCTTTCCGTTAGTGTCACGTATCAAGCCTCGTCCATCTTCAGACGACGGCATGTTTTCTGGCCCCAACTTCATTTCGGAAGCTTTGGCAAATCCCTTGAAAGTGTCGACCTTGAAAATTCCATTCTCATCAACCTTGATCTGGAATGGCTCGCGACCTTGCGCAACGGCTTCCATAGATCGCCTCCACAACCTCCTCAGCATCACCACTCCCGTATCCGACGTAGCCAGCAGCTCGTGCTCTCGCGGAGGAATAACTCCCTGTGATTCCTGAATGACAAGATCCTCCAATGGAGGCCTGCCTTCCCAAGCAGGATATTTACGGTAGTCGTAATCCTTTTTTTCACGCGGACCTGCTGTCCCCTCGGCAAGACCACGACTTTTGTCTGAGTCTCTCGGGAAAAAAGTTGATCGGAAATTCCCCGGCCGTACCAATGTGTGACGAAACATCTCGAAGTGCCCATCGTCAATGATTCGCAACATTCCACCGGATTCGCGACGGTCATCTGTGAAGTCTGGTGGCAGCCCGGCACTGATTCCCCCAAAACGCCAATGGGCGGGGGGCGCAATGCTCCAGGTATTCACAAACTTTTTGTCAGGATCAGAGGTGTTGTGAACAAGCACGCTCTTCATGCCAAAAGACGTATCAAATGACTTGTGGGTAATATGACGCCACTCGATATCAACCGATGTATCGCAATGCGGCGCCACATCTTCCGGCGTTTCGCCCGGAGCTAGCATGTGCAGCACGTACACATGACCCATATCTGCAAAGTTTTCCAGGAAGTTCTGATAGTTGTAATTCCGAAAGTCTCCTCGCTCTACAACCAGCTCTCCATCGGTTCTAGCCAGAATGTCAATTTTTGGAAGTGGTGGGGGCGAGTCGCCGCCAGGTCCCATATAAGTCCAGACAATCCCAGCCCACTCCTCTACGGGATACCACTTCTGCTTGACTTTCGCGAGCAGCGGTGTGTTGAGGGGTTCCAGCGGCATGCGGACACAAGCACCTTTGCGGTCATAGGTCCAGCCGTGATATGAGCACTCCAGACCTTCTGCACGAATCTGCCCGTATTGCAACGAGGCACAACGATGCGCGCAACGGTCTCCTATGAGACCAACTTTTCCATCAAGCCCTCTGAACGCGACCAAGTCTTCGCTCAACATCCGAACTGGATACGGTATGTCTTGAAGATCTTTTGATAGGCATACGGGATGCCAGTAGCGGCGAAGCATTTTTCCGCCCAAGGTGTCCGGGCCAGTCAGCGGAAACTCCCTTAGAAAATCCGCTTGTGTATTGAATACTTTCGCAGGAGCAGCCGCGGGTACGCGAGGTTCATTGACTGAATTTTCCATTCTTTCTCCGGATAAGCACGCCGACGTTTTGGCGTAAAACAGGAGTGAACTTTAGTCAGTTGCAGCAACTTCATCAATCTTGATTATTCGTCAATTGATTTGGCTTTTCCACGAGGAATGTAGCCCCGTAAACTGCAGGTGCCAACTCGTATCGCCACCACTTTGGTGCAGAGATCAAAGCGTTTATACGACTGTTAACGGCCTACGAATGTTCCGATGTCAAAAAACTTGGGCCCACATACCGCGCTCTTGGGCGAACCATATATCCGCCAAGTCTTTGCTCGAATGCATGCGCTACCCAACCTGCGCTTCTTCCAATGGCCATCAATACACCAGGCGAATGAGCGGGCATGCCAAGCGCGGTAGACATCGCCACCAATCCGATGGCAAGACTAGGCCTAGCGCCTAACTCTTCTCCAGCCGCACGAACAGACTCCACCACAGCCCGAACAGCGGGGTTCTTACCGTTAAGCGCCACTGCAGCTTCCAACATGAACTCGGCTCGGTGGTCTACGTCCGGATAGAGCGGATGGTTGTATCCAGGAAGGGCTTCTTTTCTTTTGATGCAAGCATTTAGAGCAGCGACATACTCCTTGGGTGATGAGGCCCTGTGCAACAGCAGCTCCGCCTGATCACATCCTAAACCTGTCAAAAGTCCTTCAAACGCGCCCAGAGCCGTATTGACGCATGAAAAAATATCAGCGCCGGCTGATGCTGCGACACGCGCAGCAAATGTCGAAGTGGACAACTCGTTATCAGCCGACAGCACTAGACATATGTTGATGGCCTCCACTGATTCAGACGTTATAGAAATTCCCGCAGCTCTAGCCACTTTTGCCGCGAGCATTTCTGCATTTAGTGAAAGTTCGTATCTGGGTTTTGGTCGCAATAAACCGATGCCAGGAATCAGAACCTGGATCAACTGGCGTGCTGCGAGAACAGGGGCTCCCAGAGACAACTCTGGATTTTTTCCAGCCGAGGCGGTGTAAGCCTCCGCGATTAGGGCGAGAAGTCTGCGCGAATTACTCAACTTCGCAATTGCAGGCAACACTGCGGCAAATGGAGGGAAAGCCTCGGGGACTGTGGGCGGACTCCATGTTGGCGACTCCACCGGCAATACACCTGTCCATAACAGTTCCACTATGTCCTCAAAGGTGCGAGATGCACGAGCAAGATCGACGGCGTTTCTGCCACGGTAATGAGGACCATTCGCCTCAATTGATGAAATTGAGGTGGGCAATATAAGTCCAGCCCCCCACCGCATTGATCTGTCGCCAACTGCAAGTTCAGGTGTTCCCTTGCGACTTCGCATAGCCACTGACTCGACATCTTCACGGCTGTACAGGCTGGCTTTTCTTCCCGCCTGGGAAGCCGTTCTCACCAATCCCCTACTCACATATGCGTAGAGTGTCTGGGGTTTGACCCCAAGTATGGCCGTCGCCTGCTTCATATCTAGAAACTTCTTGTCCACCGCGCTGTTGTCGTCACTGATTTCAGCCGACGCATTCCCGCGTACCGACTTCGAAGGTGACGTCAGACGAGCCTTTCTCCAACTGGCGGGTGTGTTCTTGGGCATATCTACGCGGGCGGCCTTTAAAAGGAAACCACTTGGGATGGGCTCAGGTCGGCACCTCGCAAACACTCTGCGCCATTCATGAGGTCCTTCAACACAGAACTTCCACAGCAGGGTAAACCCTTGTTCGCGTGAGCCAAAAAAGTAACGTCTCTATACATAAATTGTCGTGCGCCGATATCGCTTGTTGCTTACTAGTAATAACACTGAGTCTGTGTGTACTTATGTGCGGCGTCAATGTTGATTGTTCATCAACTTATTAGCGGATCGCTGTTTGGATTGATGAATAGTCAAGATTGAACGACTCTGCGTTCGGTCCTATATTGCGCTCTCGTTGAAAAATATTCAGGAGACTGTGTTGTTTAAAAAATTAGTTTGGATTTCTTGTTTAGTACCGTTGATGGCGTTGACAGCTCACGCGCAGACCAAGGTGCTGAGAATTGTCGTTCCGTATCCGCCAGGTGGTTCGCCAGACAGTACCGCACGGGTGATTGGGGAAAAAATCCAACAGGGCGGAAAGTACAGCGTGGTAGTCGACAACCGTCCTGGCGCCGGCGGAACCGTCGCAGTTGATACTGTCAAGAACGCTCCACCTGATGGACTAACTTTGTTGTTGGCCGACTCATCGACCTACTCAATTGCACCGAATGTCAGGAGAAAGTCGACCTTTGATCCACTCAAGGATTTGAAGCCGGTGAGCTTGGCATCAACCTCACCCATTTTTCTTATTGCCAAGCCTGAGACTGCTACATCTGTCAAAGAGCTTGTGGATTATCTAAAGCGTAATCCCGACGCCCCCTACGGATCCTCTGGCTACGGCACGGCTCATCACTTGGCAATGGAGTTGTTCAAACAGTCATCAGGACTCAAGATGACCCACGTCCCATACAAAGGTGCATCACAGACCGCGCCTGCCGTAGCGAGCGGCGAAGTAATTGCCACCTTTGCTGGACTCACCCTCGCAAACGCATTCGCACAAGGCGGCAAGGTAAAAATACTTGCCATCGCTGAACCCAAGCGCTCCGCATTGGCCCCAAATATCCCAACAATTGCCGAGAGCGGTCTTCCTGGCTATAGCATCGTAATAACGCTAGGCTTTCTGGCAAACGCCAAGACGCCTGACGCGATCGTCAAAGAGCTCAACGAAGAGATTGCGAAGGCCGTGAATTCGCCCGATGTCAAAACGAAGTTGAATGGGCTCGGAGTAGAGCCAGCTAGCTCCACTCCACAGAAGTTTGGCGAACAAATAGCGGCCGAACTAAAGAGCTTTGGCAGTATTACCAAAGCAGCCAACATCCAGGAAGAGTAATCTTCCACGCCACCTAAAGAGGTTATCGCATTTCGACCGCTTGTTTGAGACGCGATACCCTCTGGCGAAAAGCTTCGATGCCTTCTGGATTTCGGAGATAGAGTGGAAGTTCTCCAGCCAAGAGCCTCCAAATGTTTTCCATTGCCGCCGGCACAAGTGCTTCGTAGACCTCTCTGGAGTGGCCAATCATGTGCGGCGTCAGGATGACATTACTCATCTTCCTGAGTGGACTAGATTGTGGCAAGGGCTCAACTTCAAAGGTATCGAGTGCGGCGCCACCAATGCGCCCGCTCTGCAACGCATCGATTAAGGCAATCTCATCAACGGCATCACCACGAGCGATATTGACGATATATGCACCGGCCTTCATCAAACTAATTGCTGTCTTATCAATAAGCTTGCGACTGGTTGAGTTGATGGCTACAGCCACGATTACAACATCAGACTCTCTCAATAGCGTTTCGAGCGATACCGCAGTGGCGCCCTCGCCTTGAGTCCCGGCAGTCAACGACCGACTATTTGCCAGAACCCTCGCTCCAAATGCATTGAGCCTCTTGGCGACGGCTTGGCCGATTTTTCCAAAGCCAATAATTCCGACGGTTGAGCCCTTGATCATTCGCGCCAAGGCACCTTCCGCGCCAGGAGGCGGCTTTACCTTAACACCCTTCAGAATATTTTCCACTGAGTGAAGCTGATACATCAGCGCCAGCACAAGCATGACGGTAGCCTCGGCCATACTCTCATAGTTCTCCCTTACCGCTCCATGCCCAATCAGAATTCCCAACTCGTTTGCTGCAGCGATATCAATGGTTTCGGTTCCGATCGTAGGATTAACGATTCCTCTTAATTGACCCGAAGCCTCAAGGACCGCTCGCGAACATCTTGATCGTGAGCTGAACATGGCTACATGGGCTCGACCGAACAATGCATTGAACGTCGCAGGTTCGTACTCCAACACTGAACCAGGAGTTGAATGAGGCCCTCGAATAACCTCTACATTTGCGCTACGCAGGTTGTCAGCTATTTCGTCCAACAGTGGATCAACTGCATGATCCCGGCAAACGAACACGGTCGGGTTTTCCATCTCTGCATGCATAAATCAGTTTCTAGCCGTCGTAATAATTGATTTGTCCAAAATCGACAGAGCGAGACGGTGTCAGTCTGTCTGTATCGGTTGATCAAACAGTTCAGCCAAATACCTTGTCGTCGTGAAGTTCATAGGGGACTTCCTTGTTTTTCTCAGAGTAGCCACCAAATGGAGCGCCCTTTTCATCGATGCGTGCCAAGATGTTTCCCGTAGGATCTATAGCAGCCCCAATGCGAAGTAAGACGAGCGGCTCTTCTTCTTTGGCGTGAAATTTGTACAGCGCGCCGCAAGGTATCAAAACGCAGTCGTTTTTTGCCACCTCTCGCATTTCACCACGGGGCCCATAAAAAATCGCTCCGCCCTGCAGCACCACAAATAGGTGATCCTCGTTAGAGTGCGCATGCAGCTCATTTTCCCCGCCCGTGGCATAGGTCTTCAGCACCACGTTCATTTGGCGAGATGCACCAAGGACCTGGTTGGTTCGGCCAAGCCGCGGCAACTTGGCGTGGATGTGAAAAAAGCTCGGGGCCTGTTTCGCGGCAAATTTGTTGATCTCAATCATCCACTCGGCTTCGGAATTGACGATAGGTGCGAATTCAATCTTGTTCATGCGTAGCTCCTCGGTGTTGGATTACGTCGAGTCTAGTAATACCGGCTGGCCCAGACAATCTTGATTAACACTCAATGCGGGTTAACCAGATTCGCATGGCTGACGCGCATTGGTTGAGTAATCGTCAAGATTGGCGAACATGGCTGCCTGAGCTAGTCTTCGCCACAACTTGCAACCGCAAGCTGCGCAACACCATCAAAAAAGAAGGCAGCCAACATGAGACGAAGAGTGTGTTTAAACATCGCGGCATCGGCTGTACTAACCTCGGTTGGAGGACTCGCCAAAGCGCAAGGCGGGGCTCAGGATGTGTACCCTTCCAGGCCAATAAAGATCATCGTCCAGTTCCCCCCTGGAACCACACCCGATACCCTCGCCAGGATTGTTGCGGAATACTTGCAACCGCGACTTGGTCAACCCGTAGTAGTAGACAACAGGCCAGGCGCAGCGGGAAATATCGCCGCTGACTTTGTTGCAAAGAGCACGCCCGATGGATACACCTTGCTGCTTGGTCAAAGCGGTTTGACTTGGGCCTCAGCCCTCTTTCCCAAACTTCCTTTTGATCCGTTAGCGTTCGCACCAATCAGTGTGCTTGCTGGAGTTCCATTTGTTGTGACAGTAAGAAAAGATCTTCCAGTCAAATCGGTACAAGAGCTTGTAGCCTACGCGAAAAATAATCCAGGCGTCTTGGCTTGCGGCACATCCGGAAATGGCTCACCGCAGCATCTGCTTGCAGAATTGTTCATGAACAAAACCGGAACGAAGATGAATCTCGTGCCATATAAGGGAACGAACCTGATCATGCCGGATTTGATTGCAGGGCGGATTGATGTCATGTTCAGCGCCGCTGATGGAGTTCTCCCTCACATTCAAGCTGGCCGCGTAAAGGGTATCGCCACCGTTGACAACCGGCGGCTTGCCGCCCTACCCGATTTGCCCACCTTGGCAGAAAGCGGCATTCCCGTAAACACCATGATGTGGGTAGGCCTCCTTTCAGCGCCCAACACCCCTCCAGCGATCACACGCCGGATCTCAGACGAGCTCAGATCGATGAAGAACAGTCCTGCAATCCTGCAGCGAGTCTCGGCTGCTGGAAACGACCTTCGAGTGGACGGTCCTGATGAGATGCGCAAGACTATCAGCAAGGATCACGAGGTTTGGACGCAACTCATCCGAGATGCCCGCATCACCCTCGAATAGCTTTCGAGCGGAATGTGGCTAACGGTCAAACACCTTTAACACCAACCTGGGCAGTCACCGCTAATGTCGAGCGGCAACGCAACATCTCGCCCGTGACTGGGTTCCATTCTGGCTTTACGAAAAAACCAAGTCCGGGAAAATACTTAGTTAGTTATCTAAGTATATTGCTATATTTATTCAATGACTTTCCAAACAGACCACGCTGATCCCTCTGGCGAAGCTCAAGCTGGAGACATTTTCTCAACGGCTATTGAGGCAACCGAAGTGCCCTTAGGACACGTCAAGAAGGTAATGCACGAGGGTTCAGAAGTAGCCATATACAACGTCGAGGGATGCTTTTATGCAACCCAGGATCAATGCACCCACGGACTTGCGTCACTCTCCGATGGCTTTCTCATCGGTGAATTCATTGAATGCCCACTGCATCAGGGAATGTTTGATGTACGGACCGGAGAGGCCACCGCAGCCCCATGCGATATCTCTTTAAAGACCTATAAAACTTCACTTAAGGACGGCGTGATCTTTCTGGCGCGTTCTACTGGTGAATGACAGCGTTACGTTTGAGGCCTTGTCGAAAACCACTAAAGGAGACCCTATGAAAAAAGCACTTTTATCCGTTTCGGTATTTTTTGCCGCCCTACTCACTGGAGCCTGTGTCAGCGCACAAACGCCGTTGAAAATAGGATTTTTAGGAGAACTGTCTGGTCCTCAAGGTGCGTTGGGGCAGGACCAATACGATGGCTTCATGCTTGTGGTTGAGCGCAATGGTGGCAAGCTTGGCGGTGTCCCGGTCCAAGTCATAAAAGAAGACACCCAACTAAAGCCCGACGTAGCCATGCAGGCGGTTCAGCGATTAATTGACCGCGAAAAAGTCCAAATCATCACGGGCGTCACCTTCTCCAACATCATGATGGCAATACAAAAGCCTGTCACGGACAAAGAAGTGTTCCTGATAGGTTCCAACGCCGGACCATCACCGATTGCCGGCGCCGCATGCTCGCCTTATCAATTCCTTGTTTCTTGGCAGGTGGACCAACTCGCTGAAGTGTTCGGAGTCCATGCAAATGAAAAGGGGCTCAAGAAGGTCTACCTGATGGCGCCCAACTACCAGGCCGGTAAAGATTTCCTGGCTGGGTTCAAGCGCACTTTTAAGGGACAGATTGTTGACGAGATATATACCCCACTAAACCAGCCCGATTTTTCCGCCGAGTTGACCCAACTGTCCGCAGCAAAACCCGACGGTGTGTTCGTGTTTTATCCAGGCGGCCTGGGCATCAATTTTGTCAAGCAGTATCAGCAAGCAGGACTTATGGGAAAGATTCCATTGATGTCCGGTGGTGCGGTGGATGGCACAACCCTGCCGGCTTTGAAAGAAACAGCCTTGGGTGTTCTGGGCGCGTTCCCATGGGGTCCCGATCTGGACAATGCGGCAAACAAACAGTTTGTCGAAGAGTTCGAGCGTAAACACAACCGCATTCCTGCCGCGTTTGCGGCGCAAAGCTATGACGCTGCTTTGCTACTTGATTCAGCAATAGCCAAAGTCAAAGGCAATGTGGCGGATAAAAAATCTTTTATGGCAGCCCTTAAATCCGCTGATTTCAAATCAGTTCGCGGACCATTCAAGTTCGGAAATAACAACTTTCCGATTCAAAACTTCAATATTCAAGAGGTCGCCAAAGATACACGGGGTCGCGTCAGTCTCAAGACAATTGCGACTCCCTTCAAATCTCAAGCAGACTCCTATCACGCCTTATGTGCGATGAAGTGAGGAGATGAATTTTGTCTTTAGTTCTTACGCAACTACTGAACGGAATTCAGCTCGGAGCGCTTCTGTTTTTGCTGTCAGCTGGCTTGACGCTTGTATTTGGCATCATGAACTTTATCAATCTGGCACATGGTTCCCTTTTCATGATGGGTGCGTATTTCGCAGCATCCGCCTTTGCCGCCACTGAATCATTTTCAGCAGCCATGCTGGCCGGCATTGGGGGAGGTGCACTACTTGGCGTGATCGTGGAGAGACTCATAGTTGCCCACATGTATGAGCGTTCACACCTGCATCAGGTCCTCGTCACATTCGGAATGGTGTTGTTCTTCAATGAGCTGGCAAGGATACTTTGGGGCGCAACGTCTATACATGCAGGAAGCCCCAAAGCTTTCTCGGGCTCTGTAGAAATTCTCGGCAACCCGTATCCGAGCTATCGGCTGCTAATAATCGCCCTGTCACTGGCGGTTGCCGCAGGCCTCTACTTTTTTATTCGTCACACCCGCCTGGGAATGCTGGTTCGGGCATCAGCATCGAGATCCGATATCGCCAGCGCCATGGGCGTGAACGTCGTGCTGCTCAAGCGTTGCCTATTTGCGTTTGGTGCTGCACTAGCTGGATTGGCGGGCGTAATGGCCGGACCAATCACCTCAGTGCAGCCAGGTATGGGAGAGCCCATTCTCATCATGACGTTGGTCGTGATTGTCACCGGGGGGATCGGCTCCATTAGAGGAGCATTTTTCGGCGCCATGGTCATTGGTATCGCCGATACAGTGGGGAGAGTCTATATACCAATGTTATTGCGCGCCACGTTCGAAAGATCTGTTGCGCAAGCAATTGGCCCTGCCCTTGCTTCCATCATGATCTATCTGCTGATGGCATGTGTTCTTGCACTGCGGCCCCAAGGACTGTTCCCTGTCAAGCATGGCTAATCTAATGTCAAAACTGAACAGCCGCCGCAATTGGATCGGACTCGCAACTTTTGCGTTGTTTGCACTGTTTCCACTTTTTGCAGATCTGGCCAACCAAGAGTATTACGTCACCTTTCTGACTCGCGTACTCATTATTGGGCTGGCAGCGATCGGGTTGAACATCGCGCTCGGTTATGCAGGCATGGTGAGTTTTGGGCACTCCCTCTACATAGGCGTCGGCGCATATACGGTCGCAATCATCTCGGACTCCGGAATATCAAACGCGGCACTCCATCTGGGTGTTGCCCTGTGCGCCGGCGCGGCGATCTCATTGGTCGTCGGCCTAGTTTGTTTGCGCACTACCGGGGTAGCGTTCATCATGATCACCCTTGCATTTGCCCAGATGTTCTATTACGTTGTAGTGGGCTTGAAGCAATACGGCGGCGATGACGGGATGTCCCTGCCCTCGCGAAGCACTTTTGGCGCCATCAATCTGGAAAACAACAACGTCTTTTACTACCTTTGCCTGACGACCGTCACTTTTGCTGTTTTGGGCGTTTACCGGATGTCCATGTCGCGATTCGGTTCGGTAATAAGGGGATGCAAACTAAACGAGCGCCGAATGGCTGCGCTTGGATTTGCAACTCTTCGCTACAAGCTTTTGGCATACGTAATTTCTGCTGAGGTGTGTGTAGTTGCTGGCTTTCTACTAGCCAATCTTGCCAAATTTTCATCGCCGTCATACCTGCAGTGGAGCATGTCGGGCGAACTTATCGTTATGGTCGTTTTGGGCGGTATGGGCACGGTATTGGGCCCGCTTCTCGGCGCAATCTGTTTGCTATTTTTGGAAGAAGTACTTGCCAATTTTGGATTGCCCCTTCCGTTTGGAGTCAGCAGCTTTATCCAGTCTCACTGGATGCTATTGATTGGTTTGTTTATCGTAATCATCGGACTTCGCGTTCAACATGGCCTGGCCAGCTTTATCAACCGCGGGAAGCAGGACGCATGAATTCGCTTCTGGAAGTCAAACGGTTAACGAAAAGATTTCGTGGCATTGCCGCCTCAGACGGTTTGGATTTAAAAGTCACACGCGGTGAGTTGCACGCCATCATCGGGCCCAACGGTGCTGGCAAATCGACATTGATTGGCCAGTTGTCTGGCGAAATTACACCCGATAGTGGCTCCATTGCGTTCGACGGAGTGGACATCACGCACATGCCGATACACAAGAGGGCATTACTTGGTGTCGCTCGTTCGTATCAGATCACTTCAGTCTTCGAGGAACTCACAGCATTACAAAACGTCGCGCTAGCGGTGCAAGCCAGGAGTGGACATAGTTTTGGCGTTTTGGGCGAAGTCGCCCAGGAATGGAAGCTTCTCGAACCCGCATCTCAGGCAATCGAAGCCGTCGGCCTTTCGGAGTCCATGAATCACCCTGCCGCACTTCTAGCGCATGGAGCGCGAAGACAGCTCGAGCTTGCAATGGTTCTGGCAATGCGACCAAAGATTTTGTTGTTGGACGAACCCATGGCGGGAACATCTCCAACCGAATCCAAACAGATCGTCGGCCTCCTGAAAAAGCTTCGCGGAACCATGACCATAGTACTTATCGAGCATGACTTGCAGGCGGTGTTCGAACTTGCAGATCGAATCAGCGTGTTGGTCTACGGCAAGGTCATTGCAAGCGGGCATCCTGACGAAATTCGGTCAGACCCAAGGGTCATAGAAGCCTATATCGGCGAAGAGGGGCTGGTTTCGTGATCGGGAACGTACTCACTGCAAAAAATATATCGGTTCGATACGGCGCCAGTCAGGTGTTATTTGACGCCGAAATTGAGATCGGTCGTGGAGAGTTCGTGTCCCTGCTCGGCCGCAATGGAATGGGCAAGACGACATTCGTTAAGGCCCTGATGGGAATGAAGTCAATTGAAAGTGGATCTGTCTTTTTCTGCGGGCAACAGGTTGCCGGGAAACCGGACTATGTGATTGCACGTCTGGGTATGGGGATTGTTCCGGAAGGGCGCGGGATATTCCCCAATCTGAGCGTCAACGAGAACCTTGTTGCAACGGCGATGCAGCGCAAGGGAAGCATGTCAACTATCTGGACTGTGGATAGCGTGTACGAACTCTTCCCTGGTCTGCGCAAACGAATCCAAAACCTGGGCAGCGATCTATCCGGTGGAGAGCAGCAGATGCTGGCTATCGGACGAGCGTTGATGACCAACCCCCAACTTCTTATCCTCGACGAGGCTACCGAGGGACTAGCACCTCTTATCCGTCACGAAATCTGGTCATGCCTTGCCAGGCTCAAGAATGAGGGTCTGTCTCTACTAGTCATCGACAAAAACATCAAGCCGATGCTGGGCTTGGCGAATCGGCATTACATCCTTGAAAAAGGCCGGGTTGTCTGGAAGGGCAACTCTTCTGAGCTGTCTGACTCGCCTGAAATCATGTCGAAATATTTGAGTCTTTAAATAACTTCCAACCTCTGGAGAAAAATATGAAGTTGACCATGCAAGATATTCGCGGTGTCGTTGGGATTATTCCTACCCCCGCAACCCCCGATGCCGAGAGCTGGGCGGCTCAGAACACCATTGAATTCGATCAGACTATCAAAATGGTACGTACGGTTGTTGACGCTGGTGTTGACATCATCATGACGACTGGAACGTTCGGCGAGTGCGCAACACTGACCTGGGAAGAACTCCGCTCTTTTACAGAATGTGTCGTTAAAACAGTCGGAGGCCGTCGTCCAGTGTTTGCTGGCGTTACCACTTTAAATACCCGCGACACGATTCAAAGGGGGCGCGACCTGATGGCGCTCGGGGCGGATGGCTTGTTCGTCGGACGTCCGATGTGGCTTGCGATGGATGACATAGCCATAGTCCGCTTCTACAAGGACGTGGCGGCTGCATTGCCTGGAGTGCCACTGGTCGCATACGACAACCCCTCCGCCTTTAAAGGAAAGATTTCACCTGCTGCATACCGTGCGCTCGCTGAGATCCCCGAGATCATCGCCTCAAAGCACGTAGGTGGGCCTGCACTTGTGCCCGACTTGTTGGCGGTGGGCGACAGGATTCGACTGTTGCCGCTGGAAATTGACTGGTATGAACTGGCAAAGGCACATCCAGAACGCGCAGTTGCCTGCTGGTCAGGAAGCGTCGCCTGCGCCCCAGCTCCGTTGGTTGCATTGTCAAAGGCGATCCTGAGTCAAAAATGGAGCGAAGCCAGCGCCATCAGCGAGCGTTTGAATTGGGCGGTTCGCGCAATGTTTCCTGGTGGGGATCTATCCAAGTTCATGGACTACAGCATTCCGCTCGGTCATGTTCGCTTTCGCGAAGCCGGGCTGTTTGAACCAGGCCCATGCCGGCCACCATACCTTGCAGCACCCGCCGATTATGTAGAAGGCTCGCGCGTCTGTGGACAGAGGTGGGCAGAGTTGCAACGCGAATACACCAAATCTTCCTGATGAGAATCGGAGAGACCTATGACTAACGGAACCTCAACCAGTACCCCTGTCAAAACGCTTCAGGAATTTGATACGGCTTTAGCTGAGTCTTCAATGCGAGGCCAGTGGCAGTACGACGAGATGCTCGAACGCCTCATCGGTGGACCCAAATCAACGGTACGCGCGATGCTCTGGAAATGGGAAGCCATTCAGAAGCAGTTGATGGAGGCATGCGCAGTTATGCCCGAGAGCTTTACTGCACGTCGCAATCTTTCTTTTATAAATCCTGGTCTGGAGCGCGGCGGCACTACGCAGACAATTCTGGCTGGTATGCAGATTGTCAAACCTGGAGAAGTGGCATGGGCGCATCGGCACCCAATATCAGCCCTTCGATTTGTTATTGAAGGCGACACTAAACTCTACACCGTCGTGAATGGCGAACCTCTTCCGATGGAGCCAAATGATCTCGTTCTGACGCCCGCCTGGAGCTGGCACGACCATCACAACGAGAGCGACGGACTGGGTATATGGCTAGACGTTCTGGACGTGCCATTAATGCTCTCGCTTGGACAGATGGCGTACGAACCATTGGGTCAAACCACTCAACAACTACTTCCAGATTCAAGTCACCACCTTTCTGCACGGACAGGCATCGTCCGTCCACTATGGGAAAAACCGCCAACCGGTGACCTGCCTTGCCGCTACCCCTGGAAAGAAGTACGGCGGCAGTTGGATGTTTTTGCCGATTCGGATGGTTCACCAAACGATGGAGTGATCCTCGAATATGTAAATCCGCTAACCGGGGGACCTGCCCTGCCTACCTTGCGCTGCTGTGTACAACGCCTGCGGCCAGGGTTTAAGGGTCAGAAACATCGCAAGACCTCAAGCACAGTGGTTTATGTCATTGAAGGCCATGGCACAACACGCATTGGTGAGACCGAGATTAGCTGGGGTCCCCGCGATTTATTCGTCCTGCCTACGTGGGCATGGATAGAACATCAAAACAATTCTTCCAGCTCGGAAGCATTGCTTTTTTCAGTAAGCGATGCCCCTCTTCTGGAGGCCGCACATCTTTACCGGGAAGAACCGGAGTCGACTGTCCGCAGCCGATCCGTGTCAGAAACCAAAAAAGAGAAGTGAACATGACCGACCTCAATCTGCACTTGAAGATCAACGATTTTTACACCCGATATGCAGAATCAATCTGCGATGGTGATATCGAGACCTGGCCAGAATTCTTCACTGAAAAATGTCTTTACCGCATTATTCCAAAAACTAATTACGACCGAAAACTCAGAATCGGCCCCATGTTCGCCGAGAGCAAAGGCGCGCTAAAAGATCGCGTCGTGGCTATCAAGGAAACTCTTGTCTACTCCGCGCGCAGCATTACTCACCTTGTAAGCGGAGTCCGGATCGTAAGCGTGCAGGGCGACCTTTTAAAGACACGAAGCATGCTGGCCATCTACCAAACACTGGTAGACGGTACAACCCATATTCAACTTGTTGGGCGTACTTTCGACTCCATCGATCTTGGCGACGGAACACCAAAGTTCAGCGAAAGAATCGTGGTTTTTGACTCAGAGCTTCTCGCCGGCGCGCTGGTTTTTCCAGCCTAGGCTTTTGAGGCTGTGTTTCTTTTCAATATTTAGTGGAGATTTTCTATGTCAGATCAAAAAGCAGGTTCTGAACTCAAGCCCATCAAGATCTGGTCGCGGGACGACTGTTCACGCATTCCCCAGTGGGTTTACACAGACGCCGAAAATTACAGCCAGGAACTGGAGCGCATTTTTTACGGCCCGCATTGGCATCTGATTGGCCTGGCGAGCGAGACACCAAACACCGGAGACTTCAAGCGGGCGACTATCGGCGAGCGCTCCGTCATCATGACTCGAACAGACTCTGGCGATATCAGTGTCCTTCTAAACAGCTGTGCTCATCGCGGCGTTGAAATCTGCCAGGCAAAGTTCGGCAGCCAAAAAGAAATAATGTGCCCATACCACCAGTGGACGTACGACCTGAACGGAAAATTAATGGGGGTTCCATTCCGTAGGGGCGTCAAGGGAAAGGGAGGCTTCCCGGCTGATTTTGATCCCGCCAAGCACGGCCTGCGAACATTAAAAGTAGAAAATATCAACGGCGCGGTGTTTGCAAGCTTTGACCATAACGCCCCGCCCATGAAAGAGTACCTTGGTGATGAGAATTACAAATACCTGATTCGTATTTTCAATGGGCGACCCGTAAAAGCAATTGGCTACCAGCGACAGCGTATCAAGTGCAACTGGAAGCTTTATATGGAAAACATCAAGGATCCATACCACGCATCGCTTCTCCACGTTTTCCTGATCAGCTTCGGGCTATACCGCATCGACCAAAAAGGCGAGACAGTCACAGATGCTCGAACCTTGTCCCACAACGTTTTTGCTTCGATCCGAAATGCGCCCGGCGAGACTTCCGGTACCGAAGACATGAAGTCATTCCGGGAAAACCTCAAGCTCAATGACATGAGTATCGTCCAGGCAACGAAAGAGTATGACGACGATGTAACCATCCAGATTCAAACCATATTCCCTGATCTGGTCCTGCAACAACAGGGAAACAGTCTTCAGATGCGATATGTCATTCCAATGGGACCCAACGAGTTTGAATTGCTCTGGACTTATTTCGGCTACGAAGACGACACTGAAGAAACCACCCTCCGGCGCCTCAGGCAGGCTAACCTGACGGGCCCCTCCGGCTTTGTCTCAGTGGATGACACTGAAGTCCTGGAGTATTCACGAGCGGGCATCGGCCCCAATCCCGCCAACGATGCAGTTCTCGAGCTTGGAGGGAGAGAGGCCAAACCACCGGCGGACGGCAATATGGTGACGGAAGGACCGATAAGGGGGTTTTATCAGTACTATCGTCAGGTAATGCATCAAGAGGGAACTGGACTTCGACAATGAGTAAACGCACCACCGACCGACTTCAACCTGGATTAGATGAGAGCCTTGGGTTCCTTATTTGCGATACAGCACGCTTTGTCAAACGAGTGCTGTACGCGAGGCTGGCACCATGGGGCATACCCGGTAGCTGCTGGTTTTTGCTCCGTGTCCTCTGGCAGGAAGATGGTGTCTCACAACGGGAACTCAGCGAGCGTTTAGGCGTTGCCGAACCTTCAGTTGTTGTGATGTTGCGGGGCCTGGAAAAAAAGGACCTGATTCGGAGGGAGCGTGATGAGGTGGATCGCAGAAAAATGCGAGTATTCCTGACGGAGCGGGCGGCGGCTCTCGAACAAGAGCTCATGGCGGTTGCAGAAGACGTGAATCACACCATGCTTCACGCCCTATCCGGAAAAGATGAGAAACAGGTAACAAACAATCTGCGGTCTATACGGGAGCAGCTTTCAGCCTCTTGTGAAGGTGCGGAAATGGTCGATGACTAAACGCCATATGCAGCCGATTATTCATTGACTTTGGGCCATCGAGCTCTAAAAGCTCGCGCGGAGAAATTTGCCAATTCCAACAAGTCGGCTTCGCGCATAGGCCTTTTGATATTCATTCATTTCACAAAAACAAGGTGTCATATGCACGCACACGAAATACCGGCAGGCATCTTGCCTGCGCAAAGTGGTCTCTATTACGGCGGCGCCTGGCATGCACCGAAGGCCGGCGTTTTCGCCGAAACGATCAACCCAACCTACAACGAAGTCATCACCACGGCACCAGTGGCAGATGCATCTGACGTAGACGCAGCGGTCAGAGCCGCACACGAAGCATTTCCCGCCTGGGCGGCTACCCCACCCGTCGAACGAGGCCGTTATCTGAGAAAAGCAGCAGCCGTGCTCCGAGAGCATGCTCTTCCTCTGGCCCAGCTTGATTCCCTTAACAATGGGAATCCAGTTTCGGCACTCGCAATGGACGCGGATTTTGCCGCAGATTGCCTTGAATACTTTGCAGGCCTCGCTACTGAGATCAAGGGCGAGACGATCCCGATGGGCGACGGCAATTTCAACTACACGGTGCAGGAGCCACTTGGCGTCGTCGCTCGGGTTGTAGCCTACAACCACCCCTTGATGTTCGCGGCTGCAAGATTGGCTGCACCACTGGCCGCAGGAAATACTGTCGTAATTAAGGCGCCTGACCAATCTCCGCTGTCGATACTGCGCCTGGCAGAACTGGTAGGGCATATCTTCCCTCCAGGAGTCGCAAACTTCCTTTGCGGTTCACGCGAATGCGGGGATGCCATGGCTAGACATCCACTGGTCCAGAAAATCACACTGGTTGGCGGAGTTCCAACGGGCAAGGCTGTTATGAAAACAGCCGCCGACAGTCTGAAGCCCGTGCTTCTTGAACTGGGTGGCAAGAATGCCTTGGTGGCTTACCCCGATGCGGATCTCGACAAACTTGTAAACGGAATCGTTGGTGGCATGAACTTCACCTGGTCCGGTCAAAGCTGCGGCTCAACGAGTCGGGTGTTTTTGCATGAGTCGATTCACGATCAGATTCTTGAAAAAGTTATCAAATTGCTGCCCGAGCGCCACAAGCCCGGTATTCCAACTGATCCCAAGACGACTATGGGTTCCTTGGTTAGCGCAGCACAGCTGGAAAAGGTCAAGCGGTACGTGGCCATAGGGATTGAAGACGGCGGCCGGCTGGTTGCAGGCGGAAAACAGCCTGCTGACCCAGCGCTCAAGGACGGCTTCTTTTTTGAGCCGACTGTGTTTGCAGACATGAAGCCCAGTATGCGGCTGGCACAGGAGGAAGTGTTTGGCCCCGTCATGTCAGTCTTCAAATGGAGCAACGAAGACGAGTTGTGGAGCGCAGTTAATGGAGTGGATTTTGGACTCACCGGGTCCATCTGGACACAGAACCTGAACACGGCGCATCGTGCAGCCAAGCGCATCCACACCGGATATGTGTGGATCAATAACTCGAGCCAGCACTTTATAGGTGCGCCGTTTGGCGGTGTGAAGCAATCGGGCATAGGCCGCGAGGAATGCTTCGCCGAGCTGCTTGAATTCACATATACAAAAAACGTGAACCTGAAGTTTTAACTCTAATACTGAAAAACTGGAGAAGGTTTCTCATGCGAAATATGACAAGAAATAGAAAGCCGCTCATTTTCAAGGTTGTTGCCACACTAATGCTTTCGCTGGCATGCTCGATAGCTTTGGCGCAACCTTTCCCCTCACGACCAATAAAGCTCATCGTTCCCTTTACTGCAGGCGGTTCCGTTGATGCAGTCGGAAGAGCAGTTGGCCAAGGCTTGTCAGAGCAGTTGGGGCAGCCTGTGGTTGTAGATAACCGCCCAGGAGCGGATGGTGCAATCGGTACGGCCGAGGTTATCCGTTCGAAGCCGGATGGCCATACCTTGCTGGTTGCCACCAATACCCAGATACTTGCCGTTCCCACTTTGCGATTGAAGCCACCGTACGACCCATTAACCGCTCTCCAGCCAATTGGTCTGTTGGGGCAATCCGCGTTCTTCATGTACGTTCACCCAAGCCTGCCCGTGAACAACCTGAAAGAATTTATCGCTTACGCAAAAGCCAATCCAGGAAAACTCAGTTATGCATTCGGAAACTCTACCGGAAATTTAGCAGCTGCGCAGCTGGTACGACTGGCAGGCTTGCAGATGACCGGTGTGCCCTACAAAGGCGAGGCACCCGCCCTGCCAGACCTGATATCTGGACGCGTCCAGATGATGTTGGCCTCCACTACCAGTATGTTGAATATGGTGAAGGATGGGAAACTAAAGGCAATCGCATCCATCGGCGACGCACGGAGTGCGTTGGCACCGGACGTTCCCACTTTTGACGAGGCTGGACTTCGGGGCATAACAATACTTCCCTGGATTGGCCTCTTTGCACCTGCAGACACTCCACCAGAAATTGTGACGAGGCTTTCTAGGGAGCTAACTACTTTGATGCGCCAACCCGCTAATGCCCGGCTGCTGGAGCAACAAGGTCTGACACCTACAGTTCGTTCGCCGGGGGAGATGCGCACATTTATATCGGCTCAGCTTCAAATATGGACACGTCTGATTAGCGAGGCTGGAGTGGAGCGCGAGTAAAGCCCAATCCTTCTAATTTCGCTGAAAACTTATACAGAGAGAGTAGTAGTTTCCGTTCATTCTGATCCACTTTTGGAGCGACCCCTCTGACTGGACCAGAGGGGCCAGACGAACTGATACGCCGGCGGCGCCTTCAATAAAAGGACAGGGCATGTATCGAGATGTGCATGCCGGCGCCATGCGCTTGTGCAGCTGGTCATCGCTTAAATGCTCGCCGGTCCGATCGTGTGCAGGTTCGCCAAACCGGCTAAGGACTTTTCGAGATCAGCCAGGAGCTTGAATGCCCCCTCGAATGGCACGGTCTTATCAGTAAGACGTCGCAGCACGCAAGCAAGATTCAGTTCAGATTGGGGCTCCTCGTCGTCCCTCCCGAACAAACAGTCCAGGCCCTGAACCCCTTGGTGTTTCTCTTGGAGGTAGTCCACGATATCCCTCTCAACGTCGATCATGGTTATGCCACCGAAAGACAAGCTGCAGGCGCAGGAATAGCCGTCCAGGGGAATGTGACCCTGCGCTATGCGCCGCCATTGCCCCATCAACCTAATAACGGTTAGGGCGAGCTCGGTTTGGTCTGGAAGAGATGGGGTTTTAAGCATCGAAAGGTTGCGACGCATGAGCTAGCAACAGTCCTTGATCATTGTGCAATACCTAAAGCGTCTCAAGCCGACCGCACCTTCGCTGTCGCAGCCACATCCACTAGTCCCTCATCCGTCAATTGCACTTTGTATACCGCCGCCGCTTGGTTGGCTTCGACATAGCCCTGTGCGACATCATGGGCTACCATTTCCGGCTCACGTTCCTCGGGTAATCCGAATCCGCCGCCGCCGCCGGCACGCAAATACAGCCTGTCTCCCACGCGCAAGCGTTGGCTGCGAATCTTGGCGGTGACCATCGCATCCGGATCTTCGCCTTTGGGGCATACAAAAACCACATTTGGCAGTCCTGCGTGGCCGCCTTCCAGCCCCCAAGGTGCGCAGTGCATTCGGTCTGACTGAACATCTACCGAAATGGTCGCTCTGGCTCGCACCACCACTTCCGTGCCTAGCCCGCCACGGTGCTTGCCCGCCCCACCGGAACCGGACCGCAAGGCATGACGCTCAATCAAGATGGGATATTTGGATTCGAGTTGTTCGCATGGGCTGTTGTGCGTATCCCCGTCATTGGAGCAAACTACGCCACTCATACCGTCCTCGGTTTTTTTAGCCCCCCAGCCGCCGCCGGTGGGCCCGACAAACCCGATGAAGAACTGCCCATCCTTGGGCGCGATACCGTGAAACATTGCAATCACCAGATCGGCATGGTGGGCTGCAATGGTCCGCTCAGGAATCGCTGAGACCATCGCCTTAAAAATGGTATCAACGACCGTCATCGGAAACGTCATCCATTTGCGCATGGCCGCAGGCTTGACGGCACTGACAACCGTGCCTTCCGGGAGAATGACTTTCAGCGGCCTAAAACTTCCTTCGTTGATAGGATAGTCTGTCGGTGATGTTAGACACTTGTAGGCTACCTGTGCACAGGAATAGCCAGTGCTTGGCCCGGAGTTGAAGAAACCTCGCACCTGCGGGCTGACCTCCGAAAGGTCTACTGTCAGCTCGTCTCCCTTTTTTATTACCCGAACCTTAATCGGTACGCGTGAGCCGATATCCAGTCCGTCATCGTCCATGAACGACTCGGCTTCGTAAACCCCGTCCGGAATCGACCGGGTTCGGGCCCTCGCTGCAGCCTCGGATCTGTCCATGATGTTGGCTATAGCGGCAAGCACAGGTTCGCGCCCATAGCGCTGTAGCAGTTCAGTGAAACGCTTGTGACCGGTGGAGACAGCAACAATCTGCGCGCGGAGGTCGCCCATGGCTCGGTCAGCTAGTCGTACGTTGGTGCGTATGATCCGGACCAAATCTTCGTTTACGCGTTCGCCATCGCGGTACTTGAGAATAGGGATCTGCAAACCTTCGGAATAGATATCGGAAGTCACTCCCCCCAAGGAGCCACCAACATCGGGCCAGTGCGCCATGCAACAGGACCAGGCCGTCAGTTCACCGTTAACGAAGACGGGCTGGCTAAAGGTGAAGTGGTTCAGGTGGCTGCCGGTGATATAGGCATCGTTAGTGACCAGGATGTCTCCTGGCGCGATGCCGTCGCGGCCGTAGTAGGCCAGCTTGGCCTTGACGGTGTTAGCCATACCGCGGATGAAACTCGGAAGGCCGATGCCGATCGAGATCGTTTCACCTTCTGCGGTAAAAAGACCGACCGTGAAATCAAGGGCCTCGTAAATTATCATGTTGTACGCTGTTCGCATGAGATTGGTTTTCATCTCCTCGGTGACAGCAAGCACGCCGTTTCGGATAATCTCGGTGAGCACGGCATCCGGCTGGCCAGCGGCAGTTTTTAAAGGCGTGTTCATGATTGGATCGCTCCCAGCTCGATTCTCAGATTGCCGAATTTATCCACTTGGAGCCAGTCGCCCGGAAGCACCACTGTCGTGGAAGCGTGCTCTTCGATCAGTGCGGGGCCCTGGATGCGATTATTTGCGAGCAGCCTGTCGCGGATGTAGATGCCAGCTTGGACCGCACCTCCTGCTTCCGTGAAATAAACCGGACGCGTACCCCGCAGTGCGTCAACTGGCGGGTCTGCCGCCCCAGTCGCAATGTGCTCCATCGCCGGTTTTTTCATCACACCCGTGACAGCTGCGCGCAAAGTCACGATCTCGACTTTTTCCTGCGGCGCAGACGTACCGTAGCGAAGCTGGTGGACAGCGTCAAACCGCGACTTAATGCCAGGGCGGTCCTGCGCCAGTAGGAGCGAAGGGTCCAGGTCCACCGTAACCGAGTGTTCCTGTCCGACATAACGCATGTCTGCAGAATAGCCGACATGCACAGCATCAGGCTGGACATCGCTTTCGGCAAGCGATGTCTTTCCGAGTGCTGTCATCTCGGCAAATGCGTTCCCGATTTCACTAAAATCCATTTCCTCGAGCTTACGGAACGTGGTACGCACCAGGTCATAACGCAGATCGGAGTGCAGCATACCGAACGCGCAAAAGTGTCCTGGGGCGCGAGGAATGATGAGGTGTTTCATGCCGATCTCACGTGCGATGGCAGACGCATGCAAAGGACCTGCACCGCCGTAGGCAATTAGGGTGAATGCGGCTGCATCGAAACCTCGCTCTGTAGACACACCCTTGACTGCATACGACATTTTTGTGACTGCAATCCGCAAGATTCCATCAGCTGCGGCAGTTACGTCAATGCCCAACGGGCAGGCCACTCTTGCAAGAACGGCTTTTTCGGCTGCATCCACTTGCAACCTCATCTCGCCCCCTAGAAAGCTATCCGCTCCCAAGCGGCCGAGTAGCAGGTTAGCATCCGTCACCGTGGGCAATTCGCCGCCCCGCCCGTACGCGGCCGGCCCAGGTTCTGCGCCTGCGCTGCGGGGTCCTACGCTCAACGAACCACCGACGTCGACGTCAGCAATGCTGCCTCCACCCGTGCCGACCTCGAATACGTCCACTAGCGGGATTTGTATTGGCAAGCCTTCGTTGTAACCACCTACCAAGGCCACATTCGTTGTCAATACGTGGCTCTCATAGATCACGCCGGCCTTGGCCGTCGTCCCCCCCATGTCAAAGGCAATCGCATTTGGAAGGTCTAGCGCCTTACAAAGTGCATGCGCCCCGATGACACCCGCCGCAGGCCCCGACTCAAGCATGCGTACGCATTGGATCTGGGCTTGTTGCGATTCATAGAGTCCGCCGGTGGACTGCACAAGCAGGAATGAGCCCTCGAACCCCTCGCCAACCAGTCGTTTGTCAATCTCACCTACGTAACGGCTTACGATGGGACCAATGTAGGCATTCGCAACGGCGGTTGAACAGCGTTCGAATTCGCGGTATTCCTGCGACAGCTCATGCGAGGCAGTCACAAACGCGTGTGGCAGGCGCTGTCGCACAATATTTTTCACGCGAATTTCGTGATCAGGATTGGCGTAACAGTGCAACAGCAGGATGGCTACCGCCTCAATACCCTCTGTGGCGAGCTGGTCACAAATAGCATGCACCCCCGCCTCGTCGAGGGGTGTATCCACACCGCCTTCTGCGGTAAGCCGTTCCGTGACCTCAAACCGCAGCCTGCGTTCGACCAGGGGCACATGCTTCCTGAAGAACAGGTTGTAGGCATCAGGACGGTTGATCCTTCCAATCTCGTAGATATCGCGGAACCCGCGGGTGATCAGCAAAGCCGTTTTTGCACCACGGCGCTCAAGCAGGGTGTTGATTGCGACGGTAGATCCGTGCAGGAATATCTCGGCGTCTCGGAAACGTGTGCCGGCCTTTGCCACGCCATCGGCAATCCCCTCGACCAGGTGGCGGGGCGTACTCAGCGTCTTGCCGAGCGACATGGTGCCAGTATGTGGATCGAAATAGGCCACATCTGTGAATGTGCCGCCAATGTCGGCGGCAAGGCGGCTACCATTTTTCATGCTGTTGATCCTTTCCACCCTGCGCGGCAAGGCCGCGCGAGTCACGTATGCAACTTTCCTGTTTCACAAAGTTTCCTTTCAAAATTCGCTATTCAATGCCGGGGTCGACGACCAGCACAATCTTCCCCACCTGTTCATTGGCATCCAGGATGGCGTGCGCTGAAGCGGCCTGCGACAAGGGAAACTTGTTCTGGATATGCGTTTTGATAGTCCCTGCGGCCAGTTGGGGCCAGACTTGCGACACAAGCTCAGAAGCTATCTTCCCCTTGAAAACCGGATCGCGACGTCTTATCTGCGCGCCTGTCAGGGTCAGGCTTCGCTGTACAAAAGCCCGTGTTCGGATATTCGAATAATCGCCTCGATGATTGGCAATCAGCAAAAGGCGTCCTCCCATAGCGAGCAGCTCGACTTCCTTCTCCACATAGTCGGCTGCCTGCGAGTCAAGAATGACGTCAACGCCGGCATCGCCAACCAGGTTGCGGACTGCATCAGCCCACTCACCTTCACGGTAGTTGATGGCAATATCCACACCAAAGCGTCTGCACATGGCGCACTTTTCAGAAGTCCCCGCGGTAGCTAGGACCCTCGCCTGTCTTAGAACTTTTGCGATCTGAGCCGCAGCCATGCCCACGCCGCTTGTTCCGCCCTGTATGAGCAAGGTCTCACGAAAATCCAGCCTGCCAAGTTGCATGATGTTGTGCCACGCAGTGAAATAAACCTCAGGCAACGAAGCTGCTTCTGCCATGCCGAGACCATGCGGGACTGGCATCACCTGGCTTTCGGGTACAGCGCAAAACTCCGCGTAACCGCCGCCTGCAGAGAGGGCACAAACGCGGTCTCCCTCTTTCCACCGGCGCACGGCCTCACCGACCTTGACAATTACACCCGCGGTATCGAGCCCGGGGATGTCCGACGCACCTGGAGGCGCTGGGTACAAGCCCTTGCGTTGTTGAACATCGGGTCGGTTCACACCAGCTGCACCCACCCGGATCACCACTTCGTGAGGGCCTGCGACCGGCTTGGGGCGCTCACACATCTGTAAAACCTCCGGGCCGCCGTGGCGACTGATCTCAATGGCCTTCAATGCGGACTCCGATCTGGAAATTTCCGGCTGCAAATATCCTTCGCCGCACGCAACCCTGTAACCGCCGCTTTCACCAGACCCCCAAAATAGGCCGCACCTTCCCCCCCCTCCAGCCCACCCGCCGCGGACCCTGCCGCGTACAAACCCGGCAACACATCGCCGCTGGTCTTCAGCACACGAGAGGCCGCATCGACCGATATGCCGCCCAATGTATAGGTGATGCCGGCCGCCGCAGGGATGGCATAGAAAGGCGACCGGCTGATCGGCCAAGGTTTGAAATCCGAAACAGTTCGAGCTGGATCCAACATACCGCAGGTTTCCGACGCAACGGCCTCGTTGTAACGCGCCACCTCGCTGAGCAATCCTTGCGGGTTGATAGAAGCCATGATCGCGAGCTCGCCAAGGTTGTTGGCCTTGAAGATCGTGCCACCGGCAAGCAGAAGCTTCGGATTGGGACCGGTTGGCCGGTCGGCTGCGGGCCCTTCCCATGCAGCGGCATCGGCAATGACTATTGATGAAGCCGGATCAGGAAGACGCGCAATCTGGTTTGCCAGGTAAATGCCACCACGCCCTTCATCGGCAAAGCGGTGACCGTCAGCGGTCACCAAGATGCTGCACCTGACCAGTTCATCAAGCCAGGGGTATGGCCACAGGCTGTCATCGGTAAGCCCACTGCGCGACTGTACATGGCCATAAAACCCGGGGTCCATTGTCATGCCCGCCCCTGCCGCGAGCGCCATACGCAATCCGTCTCCTGCACCGGTTCGCGTGTTTCTATGCACCAGCCTCGACGGATGCGCACACACGTAACGGGCGAGCAATTCATCGCTGCCCTGAAAACCTCCATCGGCGATCACGACACAGGAGCTTCGGACTTCGAAAGGCAGAGCATCGCTCATGAGTCCTTCCACGCCAGCACAGGCCGAGCCCTCCATGAGCAAGCGTTCCGCACGAATGCCTCGCATCAGTTGGCCGCCCCCGGAAACTAAGCGGGCTTCCAGGTTCCGCAACAGGACATCCGCGCCCCTACCCTGCCATTGCCTCCCGGTCCGGGCCACAGATGGCGGGGCAAGAACGTAGTCGTACAGTGCCTCTGCACCAGCACGGATGAACCTCGCATCGGTGTTGTCGCGCAACCAGTGAATGGCCTGTAAGGCATCGTCCGATAACGCTTTCACAAGTTCTGGGCGGCCCCCAGGATTGCGGGAGGCCATTCGTGCCTGTAGCGCCTGAGGGGAGGTTTGCGGCGTTGTCATTGCTACATGAAACACGCCGCTGGCAATACGCGAGTTGCAAACGTAACGTTGGTCGGTGAGCTTTTCAAGTACAACCACACGACGGCCGTGCATTGCGCAGCACAGGGCCGAAACCATGCCGGCTAGCCCCCCGCCAATCACGGCGACATCCGCCACCAAGCTTTTTTTCTCGAACATTAGCGACCACTCACTACTTGGGAAGAAGCGTGTCCGCTACTACTTCAACAATTTCTGCACCCACCCTCAACAGACCATAGGTAACGACAGCCAGCACCATGCCCGCAACAAGCTGAAGATAAGAACCGCTGACACCGAAGTTCGCGTATGAAAATACAGAGATCAGGATCGCGGTAGCCATTGCCAAGCGATGCCCATGCTTGACAACAATCTCAATTGCCGGATATCTCTTCACGGATTAATCGAGCTGGATGTTCAGGGATTTGACCGTTTCCCTCCAAGAGGCGGCGTCCTGTTTGATAAATTCAGAGAACTGGACCGGGGAATAGGTAGGGGTCTTCATTCCGTCACGAATGAGAACAGCTTGGACCTCTGGAGCTGCCAAGGCTTTCTGTGCTTCTGCATTGAGGCGTTCAACAATGCCCTGTGGCGTGCCCTTCGGCGCGAACAATCCAAACCATGCATCCTGCGTCATGCGCGGATAACCCAATTCCCGGAACGTAGGCACATTCGGCATGAGCGGAGAACGTTCGGTCGAAGAGACGGCCAATGGACGAAGCTTGTCGGCGCGAATGTGTGGAATCGATGTCACTACGTTGTCGATGAAAAACTGTACCTGCCCGGACATCAGATCCACGAGCGCAGGTGCAGCACCACGATATTGGACGCTGGTGAGAGGCACACCGACCATCGCTGCAAACCGCTCATTCAGCAGATGAGTAACCCCACCGACGCCCAAAGAAGCCGCGTTGACCTTTGACGGTTCGCGTTTGGCGTAGTCAATCAGCTCCTTAAGCGAGGTAGCGGGAACCGTTTGGTTGACGCTAAGGACGTATGGATTACTCATTAATCCGGCCACTGGTATGAAATCTTCGGCCTTATAGCTGGGCGACTTGGTCACCAGCAGATTGACCGAATATGCAAGGCTGTTGACCATGAGCGTGTATCCATCAGGCGCGGCGCGTGCGGCGGTGGACGCGCCAATCATCGTATTACCTCCGCTGATGTTTTCCACTACAACCGGTTGCCCCATGGACTTGGACATTGGCACTGAGATCAGGCGTGCGATCTGATCCGTTGATCCTCCCGCAGGATAAGGGACGATGATTTTTATGGGTTTTGAAGGATAGTTTTGAGCAAGCGCGGGGGCCGCTGCCGAGAGTGCCAATACACCCCCGATGAATACTGTTCCGAGAATGAAAGATATCTGTTTCATGTTGTCTCCTGTCGCCTTTTAGTGAAGAGGAAGCTGCAGTTTGACTCTAAGCGAGTGCCACAGTAACCTCGGTTACCCTAATTTTTCCAGAATGGTAACATGGGTTACCATTGATCGACAACCAATCGGAATTTCGCTGCCAAAGGCAGTCGGTACCTATCAAGGAGATTTCTAATGAGCGACCTTCCCGGCATGATCGAAAAACAGGGAGACTCAATCACTGGCGTCGAACGTGCGCTTTTCATCATCGAGCAGTTGGCAGGAGCGCCTGACGGCCTGTCTTTTACGGAAATACTCCATCTACTATCCGTAAACAAATCAATAGCCTTTCGTCTGTTGAACACGCTGATCAACACGCGCTACATTTTCAAGAATGAGGTAACAGGGAACTACAGCCTGACATACAAGATCAGCAACGTAGGACTCCGGAAAATGACAGGGTCGCGGCTACTTAATCAGAGCCAGGTCATCCTCAGGGAACTGGCAGATGCCACCGGCGAATTTGTGCGCCTTGCAGTTGCTGAACGAGACGCTATCACCTGGGTGTTGTCCATTCTTGGCCGCAAGCGCATGCTTCAAATCGACCCAAACTACAGCCTCGACATCGGGTTGCATACGCATGCTGCAGGGAAAGCTTGGTTGTCAACATTGGACGAAGCGCATGCGCAGCGCCTCATCCTTCAAAGTGGCATTCAGCGCATGACCCAGCACTCGCTGGTCGATCTCAAGAAGATCATGGCCAACATTAGAAAGACAAAGCTTGACGGTTATGCCATCTCTTATGAGGAGCATGCAATTGGCGTTGGTGCCATCGGCGTGCCGGTGATTGTTCCCCAGATGGATGGTCAAACACTATGCGTCGGGGTCGTAACGCTTGCGACGCCATGCGTTCATATGGATCGCAAAGCGCTGGAGGCGAGTGCACCAAAAATCATGGAAACAGCCGAGAAGCTGGCGTCCGTCTGGCCTTACACGGAATCTGGAGCGTTCTATGAAACGGTGTGATGTCCTGATTGTTGGCGGTGGCGGTTCAGGTCTTGCTGCCGCGATTACTGCAGCAGAGTTGGGGAAATCCGTGATCCTCATTGAAAAAGCGCCGGCCATCGGCGGGAGCACCGGGTGGTCGATTGGCTCTATTACTGCAGCGGGTACACCCGATCAGCATGCGGCAGGCATTTCCGACTCCCCAGCCGAACATCTAGCAGATATGCCAGCTTGGGCAGGCGCGCAGGCCAACCGCGACAATATGGAACTCTGCGAGGTTCTTACCACCCAGGCACCTGGTGTTATTGAATGGCTACGGTCCAGCGGTGTTGAGTTCATTGGACCGTTTGAAGAACCTCCGCATCGCAAGCCCCGCATGCATAACGTGCTTCCCAACTCTCGCTCTTTCATTTACCACCTGTCGAGACGAGCAGCCAAGGCGAGTGTAGAAATCTACGTGAATACGTGCGCGCAGCGCCTGACTCAAAGAGACGGACGAGTGACGGGCGTAGAAGCGCGCGATAGCAGAGGAGAGACCACCGCCTTTCATGCAAAGGCGGTAGTCCTTGCTGCCGGCGATTTCAATGCCAGCAGGGATTTCAAGCTTGAGTATGGATCGGATGCACAGGTTTCCATCCCTGCGGTCAACAGCTATGCCACGGGCGACTGCCACCGCATTGCCCGAGACGCTGGCGCGACAATACTTAACGGCGATATTGCCTTTAACGACCCGCGCTTTCGCTTCGCTCCCCCACCACGCGAACCTTGGCTGCTTTCCCTGCCCCCTATAAAGCCCCTAACCCGCCTGATGCGATGGGGCTTGCAGAATTTGCCCCCTAGACTGATCCGCCCATTCGTCATGAGCTTTGTTACCACGGCGCTCGCCCCCGAGGCCAACCTTTTCAACAAAGGCGCAATTCTGGTTAACAAGCGAGGCGAGACTTTCATGAAGGACGGCGAAAAAATCGGCTTTGGCATTGCACGGCAGCCTGAGGGCGTTGCATATGCGCTTATGGATGCGCGCCTCGTCAACATGTTCTCAAAGTGGCCAAACTTTATTTCAACAGCGCCAAGTGTGGCTTACGCATATATAGGTGACTACGTCACTAACCGCCCTGATCTCTGCGCACGCGCGGCCACGCCTACCAAGCTCGCGGCAATGCGAGACATGGATGCCAGATCACTCGAAAATAGCGCCATGCAATCGGGCCTGTCACAAGGTCCGTTTTTGCTGCTTGGGCCAATAGGGGCCTACACCATACTCGCAGATGCGGGGCTGGCGGTGACACCCCGTCTTGAGGTCACAGATGCAACCGGTAAACCAATTCCTGGTCTGTTCGCGGCCGGCTCTACGGGCCAAGGCGGCATGCTGCTTAAAGGCCATGGCCACCATCTGGCCTGGGCCTTTGGCTCTGGACGGGTAGCTGGCAAGCACGCTGCTGAGTTCTCGTCACATTTTTAAGTAGCGAAAAACCGGCGGAACTACACCGCCTCTTGTTCAACTGACCCTCATTGGCGGAGACATCGAACCAAAAGAACGTTCTTCTTTTTAACGAGTGTTATGCGGTCCTGTCTTTCGCTCCCGTCGCTACTGCATCTCTTCTATTCACTCTAGGTGAATATCTGCACTCTTGATTACCGGCGCCCAAATGTCCGTAAGCGCCTGTATGCGTGCGGCGAATTGTTCTGGCGTGTCGCCAATCAATTCATAGCCGTTTTTAGTAACAAAGCGATCCACAATACCGGGGTCGCTGAGCGCCTTGACAATATCCGCATTGATTTTTTCTATGATCGCGCGAGGCACCTTGGATTGCGTCACAAAACCCCAGAAATTCGGCCCCTTTAGGGTGGGAAATCCTGCTTCAGCGAAAGTCGGTACATTCGGAATCAGTCTGGATCTATGGTCCCCTGCCACTGCGAGTATTCGCAGACGGCCCTCCTGGATTGCCCCCATTTGTGCAATGCTGTGTCCAATGAACAGTACCTGTACATCACCCGCCACTAGAGCAGGTACGGCATCCGCCATACCCTTGTAGGGCACGTGCACTATATCGACGCCAGCGACTCTATTAAACATCTCCATTCCGATATGAGGGGCTGTTCCTATACCGAAAGAACTAAAGTTGAGTTTGCCCTGGTTTGTTTTAGCCAGCGTTTGCAACTCTCCCAGCGTTTTGACGCCTAGCGAAGCATTCACCACGATGACGCTCGGAAATTCAACGACTCTAGACACTGGTGCGAAATCACGCTTCACATCGTACGGCAGCTTAGGATATATAAGCTGGTTGGTTGACAACACCGGATCCGGTGCCAAAAAAAGTGTGTGCCCATCCGGAGTTGCACGCGCTGCCATTTGCGCTGCGATATTGCCCCCGGCACCTGGTCTATTTTCGACTATGACGGGCTGCCCCCAAGTCTTCGAAAGAATTGGCGCAATTGCACGTGCAAAGAGGTCGGCAGACCCGCCGGGAGGGAAAGGAACGATGATGCTGACAGTCCGGGAGGGGAAACCTTGCGCGTTCGCGGATAACACAAATACAGACATCAAAAAAGCAATGAAGGATGCATGGATTGACCGCTTCATTTTTTACTCCTGGAAAAAAGGAATGGCGAGTTTATTAAACGTTCCGGCGTCCTCGTAATGCGCCCAGTGACCCACGTTCTGCATTTCGACGTAGCGTGCATGCGGCATAAGCTTGGCCACCTTGCGAGCAGTTTCAAGATAGGTGTCAGGATCGTCAACGGATCCAATCAGTAGCGCTGGGTTTTGAATCTCTCGCCATTCATCCTCAGTGAGGAGATTACGAGTGCGAATCTCAGGATCCTGAAGCACAAGAATATGATCCATGGCACGTTTCATGTCCGGCAAACGATATGAGGCTTGCCGTATCGCCACGAAGTCGTCCAATCTGTATTTCTCGTTCAGGATGAGCTTCTCGAAGATCGCCTTGACGTTGCTCCAGCTAGGATCTTCGACTGCCTTTCCACGCCCTGCCCGGATGCGGGCCATGGTTGCTGGATCAGCGATAAGCCCGGCCACGGATGTAAGTGCCAGACGCCCGATGCGGCCAGCATGGTTGTGCGCAAGCCGCGCTGCCACCCATGCCCCCAAGGACACGCCCACAAGATGTGTTTTGGAGATTTGCATGGCGTCCATAAACCCAAGCACATGAGTCATGTAAGTCGCAATTTCGTAGGGGTAATCCGGTTTGTCACTGAAACCGCAGCCCACCATGTCAAGCGCGAAACAGTTGAAGTGTTTTGAGAATGCCGGGAGGTTGGCGCAGAACGTTTCCCAACTCCCGCCTGTCCCATGAAGCATCACCACACATGGTGCGCCGGGGTGACCAGCCTGTACATAGCGGGTACGAATGCCGTTGACATCCACCCACCCTTGACGAAAGTCAGTGTTGTAAAGATGAGCCCAGATACTCTTCTGTTCTTCATTGCTGGATATGGATGGTGTCATTGAATTGCCTCTTCTTTGGTTAGACGAACTTGCAAGGCGATCTGCCGTAATTGCCGCTTGAGTACTGCCGGATTTCCTGCGATGCCATACACGTACCTATCGGGCCTGACCAGCATGGCTTTGGCGCCGGCCACGCGCATCCATTCGCGCAGAAGGGTCAGCGTTTCGCAGAGTTCCAAAATTCCGCTACTGTTTGGGGCCGGTTGCTGAACCAGCGCAAGCCGGCGTCCTCCCAGTTCCAACCACCAGTCCAATGCATCTGCGTCGAACCACGACTGCGGCTCTAGGCCATCAGTGACGAATAAAAAGCCCGGGCCTACAGCATCATCAATCAGGCATTCGATGCCATCCGGAGTCATCACCCGAGGCTGCAAAAATAGCGATCCCGCATGCCCGCCCGAATCCTCCGTGTCGATCACCCCGCAGCTCAACTGCGGGACATAGCGTTGGCGCAAGGTGACACCATGGGTTTTGGCCAGTGCCTCGCGAAGTTGCGCATCACGCTGCAAGGCTTTCGCGGTGTCGAGCATTCCAATCTCCAACCCGAACTCCTTTGCGCGGCTAATCAGCTCGGTCACGTGCGGCTTTCGCTCTGTTTCGTAGGTATCCAGCAAGGCGTCGGGGCTACCCTTTTGTACAAGCGCAAGTTTCCATGCGAGATTGGCCACATCACGAATGCCAGCCCCCAATCCTTGTCCCAAGAAGGGCGGCGTCTGATGGGCCGCATCGCCCGCCAAAAACACACGGCCCACGCGCCACCGGTGCGCAACCAACGCATGAAAGCGATACACCGCGCTGCGCCAAAGGTCAAAAGCATCCGTATCGACATAGGGCGCTAGAGCCTTCAGCACACGCGCAGGATCCCTAAACATATCGGGCGTCTCACCAGGGAGCAACTTAAGTTCCCAGCGGCGAAGGTTGCCAGGCCCAAAGACATAAGTCGCGGGGCGGCTCGGCCAGCAGTATTGGGTGCTGACTTCAGGCAAGCGCGACTCTCGCCTCTGCAACATGTCTACCACCACCCACCATTCATCAAACGCTTGGTCCTCTACAGGTATGCCAAGCCGCTGCCTGACGAGACCGTTCGCCCCATCGCACGCAATGAGATATTGGGCTGAAAATTGAATAGGTGCGCCCCCGGCCGCGCGTTGTACGTGAAGGGTGGTTCCGCTTTCAGTCTGTTGAAAATCCAGCAGCCGGTGTCCTAGCCGGACATCCACGTTTGGGAAGCGGGCAACCCCCGAGCGCAACAACGCTTCAAGTTCAGGCTGCACAAAAGTCACATTTGGCGGCCATCCCAAAGCATACGGCGGCGGCGAAGGGTCGAAGCGCTTAATCGGATCGCCATCAACACCCAGATAAACGCCGCCGGGATATACCCGGGTGTTTTTCATGAAATCTTCGGCAAGACCCAGCGACTGAAACACACGAATGGATTCATGGTCGAGGCCAATCGCGCGCGGCTTATCGAAAGCTTCCGTCGCCTGCTCAACAACCAGTACGCGCATACCGCACTGTCCTAACAGGTTGGCAAGAACAGCACCGACGGGACCAAATCCCGCAATCGCAACATCGAAGCTTTTCATCCGAGCCTCTTGCCCATCTTTTCTTCCCACGCCAACCTGCTGGTCCGTGTTGCGTTGTCGCGAATCAACTCCTGAGTTTCGGCAAAAATGACCTCGTCTTTTTTTTCAAAGTCCACAGGTACGCCAAACGGCTGGGCAACGTACCAGTCCGAGGGAGTGTAAATCTCGACTTTGTTGCCCTCCGGGTCGAAAAAATAGATGCTCCACGCATTGCCATGGTTGGCGGTGCGCAGAACAGCAATGCCGCGCTCCCTGAGAATCCCATCAAACGTACGCAAGTCATCCAGCGTCGCCACGCGAAAGGAAATCTGGTTGATGCGGTTGAACTTTTCTTCCGCAGGCAGGCCGGAGGCCAACACCAATTGGTGGTGCTCTTGCGTGGTCCGGGTAAGGAAAGCAATCTTTCCGCCGAGCGGATGATCGCCGCGATCGCTGACAACCATGCCTAGCGTCTGTACATAAAAGTCGATCATCCCGTCGAGGTCTCGTACATAAACCCCCACGTGGGTCAACTGCGCATTCGGTAATTTCTGCATGTTCTTGTCTCCTGGCAGCACTTTAGGAACTGCATCCAGGTACGCCAACACATTTGTACAAATTGTCCATTCAGTGGACAATTCAGACATGGTGCAGATGTTTTCAGAAATCACAGCATGAGCAGCGACTATCCTGCGGTGGCAGGTTTGGTGAAGGGCTTGCAGGTACTTCGTGCGCTGAATCGGCTGGTTGAAGCAACTACAGCTGATGTAGCAGAGGAGACGGGCATTCCGCGTCCCACCGCGCACCGCCTGCTTGAGACATTGCGCAAGGAGGGCTACGTACATAGGGACTCTTTACGTCAACCCTACCGTCTAACGCTGATGGCTCGCACTCTCGGAGAGGGATACCATGATGACGACTGGATTGCCGACATCGCACAGCCCGTAATCGATGAGCTTCGGGTGCGAGTGCTATGGCCGAGTGACATCGCTACATATGAACACGGTCACATGGTGATCCGGGCGACGACGCACGGAACGAGCCCGCTTTCTATCGAGCGCGTCTCACGCGGCCGCAAGATTGCCATGCTTGACACTGCCACAGGCCAGACCTACCTAGCCTTCAGCCCCCCGCCTTTGCGAGCCGCCATTCTCGAATCACTTGATGAATTTCCGGGTATCCAGCGACCGCCTTACCTAGAACGCAGCCTAAAGGCCACGCTGGAGCGTGGTTATGGGTTGCGTCTGCGCGGCAGCCAGCCGAAAACCTCAAGCATTGCCGTGCCTATCATGTTCGAGGGCAAGGTCCTAGCTTGCCTGAACCTCAACTGGATTCACCGCGCCCTGAAATCGGAGATTGCGATTACGCGATACCTCGGACAGCTGCGAGAAGCAGCTTTGCGCATTGAAGTCAGTTACGCCCGATATCACGCACCGAACTAACACGCCGATTTCTCTCTGCGGTAGCTATGCACCAGCTCTAGTTACTTCTTCGCAACCAGCGGGCACTTGCTCAAAGACAATGGCATCACAGAGTCCGCAGCAGGTATCTTTCGGACAATCTCGAAATAGTCCCAGGCGTATTTCGATGCCGCGGGGGTTTTCACTTTTGCCAGATACATCTCCCTCAGGACTCGTCCATCCTCCCGAATACGTGCATTTTCCGTAAATGCATCATTGATTGGCATCGCGCGCATTGCGGCGGCAACCTTGTCAGCATCATCCGTACCGGCGGCTTTCACTGCTTTCAAATAGTGCAGCACGGATCCGTACACACCCGCCTGAATCATCGAAGGCATGGCTCCATGCTTTTCCATAAAGGTCTTCGACCATGCTCTTGTCTTTGCGTTCATGTCCCAATACGACGCAGTCGTCAGATAGGTCCCCTGAGCAGCCTGCAGGCCAAGGCTGTGAACGTCGTTGACCATGAAGATCATGGCTGCCAGGCTTTGCCCCTTCTGCGTGATGCCAAATTCACCAGCTTGCTTGATCGCATTGATCGTGTCGTTGCCGGCATTTGCGATTCCGATTACGTTTGCGCCCGAAGATTGGGCTTGAAGTAGCAGAGATGAAAAGTCTGCCAGGTTAAGCGGATGTTTAAGTGATCCCAGCACTTTTCCGCCTTCAGCTACAACCACTTCGGACGTGTCCTTGGCAAGTTGTGCGCCGAAGGCATAGTCAGAGGCAAGCATGAACCACGATTTGCCCCCGGCCTTAACGACTGCGGACGCAGTGCCATGGGCCAAGCCATAGGTGTCGTAAGTCCAGTGGAATCCATATGGAGAGCACTGTTCATTGGTCAGCGCAGTTGTACCTGCTCCAGAAAACAAAACCAACTTCTTGCTTTGCTTAGCAATGCCCTGCACAGCCAGAGCAATGGCGGAGTTCGGCACATCAACGATGACATCCACCTTATCCGTGTCGTACCACTGCCGGGCAATCGAAGCACCCAGATCATTTTTGTGCTGATGGTCCCCAGAGATCACCTGAATGGGCTTTCCGAGCACCGTACCTCCGAATTCCTGCACAGCCATTTGGGCCGCGATCAGGGAGCCTTTTCCGGTGATATCCGCGGTCACGCCAGCCATGTCGGTCAGCACACCGATCTTGACCACGTTATCTGTAACCTGAGCACCGGCGTGCATTGAGACCAATGCGGAACATGCAGCCGCGACCAGGGTCATTTTCTTGAACATATCAATGTCTCCTTAATTTAATTTCCAACACTCCGACAAACCACACGACAATCAATGCCGTTTTCTCTGGATCAGCGCGGACACCTCACCCACGATTCCGCGACTGAAGACCAGTACACAAAGGACAAAGATCAGTCCCAGTACCACCTGAAAAGGCAGTTCAGAGCCTGCAAGATAGTTCTCAAGTGAGACGATCAGTGATGCCCCGACAACAGGGCCAGACAGCGTCCCTATTCCACCCAACAAGGTCATCAGGACAATTTCACCCGACAGTGACCACGAAACATCATTAAGAGTCGCCAACTGGAATACCAGTGCCTTGAGGCCACCTGCCAATCCCGCTAATGCAGCAGAGATCACAAATGCGCCCAACTTGTAGCGTTGAACGCGATAGCCCAGCGAGATGGCTCTCTGCTCGTTCTCGCGAATCGCCTTCAAGATGTTTCCGAAAGGCGAATTCACCACCCTCCAGATGACAAGAAGTCCAAGGCAGGTCATGCCAGCCACAACGTAGTAAAGCGTCAGGACGTTATCCAGCGCGAACAGACCAAACCACAGTCCCCGGGGGACGTTCTGAATGCCGTCTTCGCCATGTGTGAAGGGTGCCTGCAGACAGAAAAAGTAGACAAGCTGCGCCAACGCCAGGGTGATCATCGAGAAATAGATGCCCTGCCTTCTGATGGCGAGCAATCCAATCGCGAGTCCCAGAATGGCCGCTACAAGCATTCCCACTGCGAGCCCGACTTCGGCTGACAGCCCCCATTCCTTCAGTGCGTGAGCGGCGCTGTACGACGCGATCCCAAAGAATGCTGCGTGTCCGAACGAAAGCAGTCCGACATACCCGAGCAGCAGGTTGAAGGCGCATGCAAACAGTGCCAAACACAACAGTTTTGCAAGAAATATGGGATATAGAAAGAATGGAGCAATCAACAGAGCGGAAAGGCAGATAACGCCAATCAGCCATTTGATTTTTCCAGAGCCGTGAAGAGGTGAGTTCGCCATCTTTTCACTCCCTTCCAAACAGACCGGCTGGACGGACCAGAAGGATGACGGCCATCACCACAAACACCGCAATACTGGACCCCTGTGGGTAGTAGATTTTGGTGATTGCTTCCACCAGCCCAAGCATGTAAGCGGTGGCTACGGCGCCGAAAATGGAACCCATGCCTCCAATCACCACAATGGCAAAAACAACAATGATGATGTTCTGGCCCATCAGCGCGCCAACCTGATAGATCGGTGCGGCCAGCACTCCGGCAAGAGCGGCCAGTCCGGCGCCCACAGCGTAGGTCAGCGTAATAAGAAGCGGCACATTGATGCCAAAAGACTGGGTCTGAACTGACTTCTCGGTGGCCGCCCGGAGATAAACACCAACTTTTGTCTTCTCAATCAGCAACCACGTCGTGAAGCAGATGACTAAAGAAGCCGCAATAACCCAGCCACGATAAATCGGCATGTACATGAAGCCGAGATTCATCCCACCGGTCAGCCCACTGGGTACGCTATAAGTTCGACCCGAAGAGCCGTAGAAATATTGGAAGGTCCCTTCGAGTGTCATCGCAAGGCCAAAAGTCAGGAGCAGCCCGTAGATCGGGTCCTTTCCTCTCAACCTGGACAACAGACCACGCTCAATCAGCGCCCCCAGCAGGGCTACAGCTATCGGCGCTATGACAATCCCTGCCCAATAGCTGATCCCCAGCTTGTAGAGCAGGAACCAAGCGATGAATGCACCAAGCATGTACTGCGCGCCATGGGCAAAATTCACAACATGCAGCATTCCAAATATGACCGCAAGCCCCAGGCTCAACAAAGCATAGAAAGACCCGTTGATCAGGCCAATCATCATCTGGCCGTACAGCGCAGGAAGGGGAATTACAAAGAATGAGTCCATCACACCCCCAGCATGGCCTGCAAGCCGTGCAGCCGTGAATCCAGTTCGGACGCGCTGAATGTATCGACAATGTGGCCGTCTTCCATCACGTAAAAACGGTCCGCCAGTTTTTGGGCAAAACGAAAGTTCTGTTCGACCAACAAGATGGTCATGCCGCGTTCGCGTAGCAACTTCAGAATTTCACCAATGCGTTGAACAATGACTGGCGACAGCCCCTCGGTAGGTTCGTCCAGAATCAGGAAACGGGCACCTGTGCGAAGAATGCGCGCGATAGCCAGCATTTGCTGCTCTCCGCCGGACAGTTTTGTGCCCTGACTGTTCCTGCGCTCTTCAAGATTGGGGAACAGGTTGAAAATCTCGGAAACCGACAGCCCCCCCGGGGTGAACTTCGGTGGAAGCATCAGGTTCTCCATGACGCTGAGCGAGGAATAGATGCCGCGGTCTTCGGGGACAAACCCAATCCCCTGCCGTGCAACGTGGTGCAACGGTAGCGTCATCAAATCACGTCCGTCAAACATGATTGATCCCTGACGCTCGCGCACCACACCCACAATTGATTTAAGGGTTGTGGTTTTGCCCGCACCGTTACGACCAAGCAGGGTGACCGTCTCTCCTTCTTTAACCGTCAGGTCAACACCATGCAGCACATGGCTTTCCCCATACCAGGCTTGCAGTCCGGATATTTTGAGCATCGGCCTATTCATGATCGACACCCATGTAGGCCTCACGTACTTGCGGGTTGGTGCTGACCTCGGAATATGTACCTTCAGCCAGGATTTCTCCCCGCTGAAGCACGGTTACGCGTTCACAAATATCCGCAACAACCGACAGGTTGTGTTCAACCATCACGACAGTGCGACCTTTTGCTACAGAGGTAATCAGCGACGCAATCCGTTGAATGTCCTCACGCCCCATACCTGCCATCGGCTCATCCAGCAGAAGGACTTCAGGCTCCAATGCAAGTGTGGTTGCAAGCTCCAACGCCCGTTTACGGCCGTAAGGCAGTTCACCCGCAGTCGCCGTCCGAAAGTTCGCCAGGCCTACAGATTCGATGAGTTGTGAACAGCGTTCGTCCAGCCTTCCCAGAATCCTGTCTGATCGCCAGCACTGGGTGGCCAGTCCAGAAGGGCGCTGAAGCGCTATGCGTATGTTGTCCAGCACGCTGAGGCCCGGAAACACCGCCGATATCTGGAACGACCGCACCAAACCATGGCGCGCCACTTCAGCAGGCGCCATGCCTGTGATATCCCTGTCATTGAAGAAAATCTTCCCGCGCGTGGGTGCCAGAAAATTCGTCAATAAATTGAAGACCGTCGTTTTGCCAGCGCCGTTGGGTCCGATCAGTGCATGAACGGAACCCCGCCGCACATTCAGGTTCAACTTGTTGACTGCCGTGAATCCTGCAAAAGTCTTGGTTAGGCCCTCAGTTCGCAAGACAACCTGGTTCATGCCGGCTCCATCGGTCATCCGCCCTGACACTTGCGATGCCAAGCCGTTCATCAGAGAGACTTCCCGTCTATCCATGTCGCAATCAGCGTCGCGATCTCAGCACTGTTGTCTTCAATCATCAACATGTGGCCGTTGCCGCAAATCCCGTGATCTGCTAACCAAAGCGATTCAGCACCAAAATACCGGGCAACAGCACCATCGACCTCGCGTGGATGTCGCAGATCACTGTCTCCAGTCACAACGAGTATGGGGCGTTTGGCCACGGTGTCTGGCCCAGAAAGCCTGATGCCTCCTCCGCCGATGTTGAAGCGCTCATTGAGCACTTTGCCACTTTCACCTACTATCGATTTTGCATAGGTCTCGATGGCGTGTTTGGGGAATCTTGCGCCATTTGCCCAGAAGCTGCGTATGAAGTCGAGATTGACGTATGCGGTTTTGTTCTGGCTGGAGTACACCGGACACCCTACGCTTTGGTCAAACCGGAGCGCCTCAATGGACGCGGCGTCTTCAGGAAGCGATTTCTGGATGTTTGCCGGCGGTCCAGGCGCGATCCCCACGATCGCAGCAACTTTGTTTGGGAAGTTATCGGCTATCCACCAGGCCAGCGGTCCGCCCGCAGAGTGTGCCAACACTATGGCTGGTCCCACTTCATTTACCAGTACAGCGATGGAACGTGCAATGCTTTCGGTTGAAAGACGAGCAAAATTTTCGTCTGCTGGCGACCTGCCGTGACCTGGCCAATCAACCACATACACGTCGTGACCTCGTGCGGCAAAAAAGGGCGCCCAGCCTTCACGACCGTCCGGGGTCGCGAGGTACGCCGAGCCAGTGTGGAAAGCACCGTGAAGCATAACGATCGGGGTACGAAACGATCGTTTAGGTGAGGCAGGAATGTGGTCGACATAGATAGGGTTGTCACCCGTGCCCGAATAGAAACAGCTACGCACTTTTAAAGCGTCAGTGTTCACTCTGCTCAGTTCCGGATCTTTCAATACCTGCATTACCAATGTCTCCTGTAGCCCTCGTCCAATCAACTCAGGCGGCACCTCAAAATCAGAGAGCAGTCTATTTTTGATTAGTCTCATATGCAACCATTATTTTCTAATGGTAAACATCTAGAAAGGCATCAGGATTAGTGCTTGACTCAGAGTCATATTGGTCTCACATGAAACCATATTTCTGATTTCATTGCGCTCGAAAGCCGTGCCAACAATTCAGTCGTGGCTATACTTTGACGATCAATTTGCAGGATCAGTCCATGACACAGAAGTTGAGTGACATCCTCGATGGGGTGTCCATTCCGATGGCCTACAAACTGGGCTACATGATTAACAGCTACCGTGAGCCCTCGTTCAGGGCCATCGAGGCGACCTACGGACTGACACGCCCCGAAATTCTTTCACTCATCTTTTTGAGATTCAGGGATGGAATTGCAGCGGCAGATATCTGCGATTTTTCGGGACATCTGAAGGCCAACATCAGTCGAGCAGTGACAGCCTTGGAGAAAAAGGGCTTGATACACCGCAAGCAACATGCAGACGATCAGCGTCGGCAATTGCTCTATATCACCAAGAAGGGTTGCGATTTACACGACCTCTTCATGCCTGGCTTGCAAAGCCGGGAGCAGGACATGATGGAATGCCTTTCTGACCGGGAGCGAATTCAATTCGAAAAGTTACTCCGCAAGCTTTGCGCCAATGCGCCAAATTGGAACTCAAAGGCTTTTGAGCCTGGGAGTTCTCGAATGAAAACGAAACAGTAGAAGTCTCCAGCACGGCAAAGTGCCATCGTTGTTCGGGACCGGGCGCACCGTCCCCGAGACCGACCGCTCACAGCGGCTTGCCACGCACAAGAATCCCGCAGGCCTTCGGATAGCTGTTACCCATCGCAATACTTGATCAAGAACTTTTGCTACAGACGGGCTCTTTTACGCCCCTTCACACTAAGGGACGCCTGGCAACTGAATACCTACGAGAATTTGATTTCGGGCGCCGCTGCGAACATTCGGCTCTGGTGATTTAGCTCTTGAAAGATACGTCGCAGTTCGGGGATGAACTGATCCGCTTTCTCCCGAGTGAAGCGAAATATAGGGCCTCCAATTGTTATGGCGGCCAATGGTCGGTTCATCGCACCGAACACAGGGAAAGACAGATAAGTCGCGCCGGTGGAAAAGTCTTCATAACCTCTTGCAAATCCTACTTTGCGAATAAGCTGAACTTCCTTCCAGATCTCTTCTGGATCAGTAATCGTGCTGGGCGTGAACTTTTTGAGAGGCGACTCAAGTTTTAAATATTGCTCAATCTCCTCATCTTTCAGGCAAGCCAACATAAGCCTTGAGCCCGCACCTGCGTGTAATGGCAGAGGCTGTGTAATTGGGGAATAACCCACCGTGACCCCTTGGGCCTGAATGCTTTCAATACAAACGTGGTGCCGGCCCACGAGAATGCTCAAGAACAAACTCTCCCCCGTGAGCTTATGCAACTGATGCATGTATGGCATGCACAAGGTGCGAACATCAGCGGGCTCATTGCCTTTGCTCAAAGTCAGGACAAGGTGGCTGAGTTGGTATTTTTTTCCGCTTTGATCGCGGACCAAATAGCCCTCTTTAATCAGTGTGTCCAATGCCTGGAACGCAGAGTTTTTGGAGCACTCAAGCTCACGACTCAATTCGGTGACGCCCCACACCGGTTGCCTAGTGAATAGCGTCAGTGCATTTAGCACCCGCAATGTTCCTTTGTTCATGGAGTGGGCCTCAGATCGATACTTTCTGGGCTTACATGATCGTAGTGGTCATGAATCATCGATGGATCCGAGTTAATGATTCTCTGCAGGTCCGCAACGATCTCCTTAACTGCGGGGATCTGCTCCGACAAATAGTGATCCGTGAGCGCCAAGCCTTCCAAGGCAATTGCAGAAAACGCGACACCATTCGGATCGAGAAGCCCTATCGCAAGGTCATAGCCACCTTGATCGAAAACACTTTGCTCCAATGCATATCCCAGCCCTCTCACGGACTCGAATCTTGACGACAAAGCATCCCATATGCCTTCTTGAGCAGCTTTGCGTATCGGCTCAGAAAACCCTTCTTCTGAATGGGCCAAGATAGCAAGTCCAGCAGCTCCCGTTGTCAGAGGGCGCGACTCCCCCACCACTGCTACATTGATGATCGACTTTGTTCCCGCCACAAACGCTATGCGGACAGTGCTCCAGCCTAGGCGCTGAAACAAGGAGCAGCTCACACCCGAAACAGATGCCAGTTGCTGTAGGTACGGCAAAGCGACATCACGGATAGGAAACTGAGCCATGAAAGCATGGGCCAGCATGCGTCCCGCTCCTCCAATCACAAATTTGGATGAGCCGTTATCACGCTTGGCGTAATTGCCTGCTTCTAAAGTGGCCAGGGCACGGATGGCAGATGTGACTGGCAATCCGACAATGGACGCTAGCTCAGCAGCACTCATGGGTGCATTGGCTTGGGCCAAAACGCGTAGGGCGTCGAAAATGCCCTCAGATGACTTGATACTCAATTTGGATTCCTATCCAGTTTCAAGTCCAATTGTAGAAACTCGATAATCCCACAATATGGGAATGAGCTGATCATAGCTGAGAAAGGCACAAATGAGCAGTGGGTTTGTCCTGATTCTTAAGTTAACAAAGTTCTTCAAAATAGAATCTCAACCAAAATAGCAAACAACTTGCTTTTGGTGGAAATATAACCTACCGAAGGACCAACATGACTATTACGAGACGTGGATTTGCGACGACCGCTATTGCCAGCGCCGCTGCGCTGGGCGCACCAGGCATTTTTGCCCAGGCGCAAAAATTGAAGATCGGCGTGCTTACCGACATGTCCGGCGCCTTGTCCGCCGTTCTCGGCACCGGGTCTGTCGACGGAGCCAGAATGGCTATTGAAGACTTCGGCAAATCTGTCGCAGGGATGCCCATTGAGCTGATCTTTGCAGATCACCAAAATAAACCCGACATTGCTTCGGCAACCGCACGACGCTGGATTGACGAAGAAGGCGTGGATTTGCTGGTTGACCTGGGCAGTTCCGCCGCCGCTATCGCAACTGAAACTATCGTCAAAGACAAAAACAAGATATTGATAGTTACCGGTGCAGCCAGCTCGGAAATCACCAACAAGTTTTGTAACGCCAACTCCTTCCATTGGGGTTACGACACTTACATGCAAAGCGCTGCTCTGGCCTACGACATCACAAAACGCGGCGGCGACACCTGGTTCTTTATCACAGCTGACTATGCGTTTGGACACTCCCTTGAAGCGGACGCTCGCAGGAAGGTGCTTGAAGCTGGCGGCAAAGTGATCGGCGGAGTCAAACACCCCGCTAATACCATGGACATGTCCTCTTTGCTGCTCCAGGCACAGGCCGCGGGCGCCAAGGTCATCGGCATCGCGAGCGCAGGCGACGACCTCGAACGGATCATCAAGCAAGGCTACGAGTTCGGCGTTTGGAAGAAGGCCAAGGTCGCGGCGTTCGGCCTGCAGCTCTACAACATTCCTGCCATCGGCAACGAAGCGATGCAAGGCATCGTTCACAACAGTATCTATTACTGGGACCGCGACCAGAAGACTCGCGAGTTCGGCCAGCGCTTCTGGAAACGCAACGGCAAGCCGCCGGCGGAGACCCACGCGGTCAATTACAGCGCGGTGGGCCACTACCTCAAATCAGTGAAAGCTGCCGGCACGAAAGAAACCGGCGCCGTCTTGAAAGCCTTGCGTTCCATGAAAGTCGATGACGCAATCACACGAGGCGGTGTCGTCCGCGCGGATGGCCGCATGATTCGCCCCACTCACCTGGTTGAGGTTAAAAAGCCTGCCGACGTCAAACAGAAATGGGACCTCCTGACAGTCGTCAATGAGATTTCGGCCGAAAACTCATTCCGCCCACTGAGCGAGAGCGTCTGCCCGCTGGTCAAAGCCTGATCGTCCAAAGCCTCAAAGCGGCGCCACTCTATCAGGAGCTGGCGCTGCTTTTATTAGAACCCTCCTAAGACGGCGAGCCAATGCCCTCCTCCTCGATCGGGCCAGCGAGCGCCCCCCATTCAGACATCATCCTCTCGGCGCGCGCGCTGACCAAGACTTTCCGGGGATTCACTGCGGTCTCTGGCGTAGACCTTGACATCAAGCGCGGTCACATCCACGCGCTCATCGGCCCCAATGGCGCGGGCAAGACAACCTGTTTCAACCTGCTTACGAAATTCCTGGCCCCCACGAGTGGCTCGATCACATATGACGGCGTGGACATCACCCGCAGCGAGCCTGCGGAGATCGCGCGTCTGGGGCTTGTGCGGTCCTTTCAAATATCCGCAGTGTTCCCGCGCCTCACCGCCTTGGCGAACGTGAGGATCGCCCTGCAGCGCAAACGCAGAGGCGACTCGTTCGATTTCTGGCGCTCGGCGCGGTGCCTGGGCGCACTCAACGACGAGGCGATGGCTTTGCTCGAAGTCGTGGGACTGGCCGAGTTCGCGCAGTCCAATGCCGGCGAGCTTCCTTATGGACGCAAGCGCGCGTTGGAGCTGGCGACGACTCTGGCGCTCGACCCGCAAATGCTCCTGCTCGACGAGCCCATGGCGGGCGTGGGCAAGGAAGACATTGAAAAAATCGTTGGCCTGATCAGCCGGGTGTCCAAAGATCGAACCATCTTGATGGTGGAACACAACCTCTCGGTAGTCTCTTCCCTCTCAAATCAAATTACTGTGCTTGCGCGCGGCCGAATCCTCGCCGAAGGCGACTACGAAACCGTATCGAAAGATCCGCGCGTCATTGAAGCTTACCTCGGAGCCTCAGGTGCCCACTGAACAAACCATGGCCGAAGTCGCGTCGCCCGCGTTGAGCCAGGCGCCGATGCTCCAGCTGCATCAGCTTAACGCCTGGTATGGCGAATCTCATGTCCTTCATGGCATCGACTTGCGCGTGATGAAGGGCGAGATCGTGACTTTGCTTGGACGCAACGGCGCAGGGAAAACCACCACGCTCAAATCCATCATTGGCGTGATGTCCAAACGTTCAGGCTCAGTGAAAGTCCAAGGGATCGAGACCATAGACCTGCCGTCACGCAAGATCGCCAAGCTAGGACTCGGATACGTGCCCGAGGAGCGAGGCATATACGCGAGCCTGAGCGTCGAGGAAAACTTGATGCTTCCCCCACGAGTCAAGGATGGTGGATTGACAGTGTCCGAAATTTTCACACTGTTTCCCAACATCAAAGAGCGTCTCTCCAGCCAAGGCACCAAGCTTTCTGGTGGAGAACAGCAGATGCTCGCAATGGGCCGCGTGCTGAGGACGGGCGCCGACCTGCTGCTTCTAGACGAGCCCACCGAGGGTTTGGCGCCCATCATCGTTGATCAAATCGGTCTTGCACTCAAAGAGCTCAAAAAACGGGGCTTCACCGTGTTGCTCGTCGAGCAAAACTTCAAATTCGCCACCCAAATTGCGGACAGGCATTACGTAGTGGAGCAAGGGAAAGTGGTGGACCAAGCCACCAATGACGACGTGTTGAGAGACGAGTCGAAGATGTTGAAGTATCTGGGAGTGTGAGATGACGAACCTTATGAACATCTCCCCGCAAGCGTTGTTTGGCCAGCTCCTGCTGGGTCTCATGAACGGATCGTTCTACGCGATCCTGAGCTTGGGCTTGGCCGTGATCTTTGGTCTGCTTCGCATCATCAATTTCACACATGGCGCGCAATACATGATGGGCGCGTTTGTGGCCTGGCTCGCGCTCACCTACCTTGGGGTCGGCTATTGGTATTCGCTGATATTGGCGCCGCTAGCCGTGGGAGTCATTGGCGCGTTGTGCGAGAAGTTGCTGATTTCAAGGCTCAAAGAGGTCGACCACTTGTATGGTCTTCTGCTAACTTTCGCTCTGGCTCAGATCGTTCACGGAGTGTTTCGCAATTCGTTCGGCGCGTCGACCGTAAGCTTCCCCGTGCCCGAGTTGCTTGCGCGAGGGATCGATTTTGGATTTCTGGTGCTGCCAGCCTACCGGGCGTGGGTCATCTGCGCGTCCTTTGTCGTGTGCCTGACGACGTGGTTTGTGATCGAGAAGACGCGCTTGGGCGGACACCTTCGTGCCGCCACTGAAAACCCGGTGCTTACGCAAGCGTTCGGCATCAATGTACCGCTGATCGTCACAACCACCTACGGTTTCGGCGCAGCCCTGGCCGGCTTTGCGGGCGTGCTCGCTGCTCCGATTTATTCGGTCAACCCCAGCATGGGTGGCGACTTGCTTATCGTCGTATTCGCCGTGGTTGTCATCGGCGGAATGGGATCGATCCTGGGGTCCATCGCCACCGGCTTTGGGCTAGGGATCATCGAAGGCCTCACAAAGGTGGTCTACCCGGCCGGCTCCGACACAGTGATCTTCCTGATCATGATCTTGGTGCTCCTGGTTAAACCCGCTGGTCTGTTCGGTCGCCGGCCTTAATTTCGTCGAGGATCTTCATGCTTCCCAATACAAGTCCTGACACGTCGGCGGTGGCCCGCCGGCCATCCCATGCGCTGAGCTCCCGCAAACTGCACGTCGTCATTTTCGCGGGACTCGCCGTTTTGCTGCTCGCAGCCCCCCTGTTCGCCTACCCCGTGTTCCTGATGAAAGTGCTGTGCTTCTCGCTCTTCGCACTGTCTTTCAATTTGCTTATCGGCTTTGGCGGGCTGACATCATTTGGGCACGCGGCTTTTTTTGGGCTCGGGAGCTACGTGAGCGCTTATCTCGCGAAGGAGGCTGGCCTTCAACCTCAATGGGCTCTACTTGCCGCAGTTATTGCCTCTGCATTACTCGGACTTCTCTTCGCCGTTATCGCCATTAAACGCGAAGGTATTTACTTCAGCATGATCACGCTTGCACTCGCACAGCTGGTCTATTTCCTGGCGGTTCAAACACCTCAATTCACCGGCGGCGAGAACGGAATTCAGGCGGTGCCTCGGGGCAAACTGTTCGGCATCCTTGACCTCACAAATGACCTTGCGTTGTATTTCGTAGTTATCGCCCTGTTCATGGGGTCCTTGGCATTCATTTACCGCGTGATCCATTCCCCATTTGGCGAAGTGTGCAAGGCGATCCGGGACAACGAGCCGCGCGCGATATCCCTTGGCTATCGCGTCAACCGCTATAAGACGGCACTTTTCGTCATCTCGGCGGCGATCGCTGGCCTCGCCGGAGGGACCAAAGCCATCGTGTTCCAGCTCGCATCCCTGACAGACGTCCATTGGTCGATGTCCGGCGAAGTGATCCTGATGACTTTGCTTGGCGGACTCGGGACGATCTTCGGCCCTATCGTCGGCGCGACTGTCGTTATCTCCATGCAGAACTTTTTGGGCTTCCTTGGCGAATGGGTCGTGGTGGTCCAAGGCGTAGTCTTCGCCGTTTGCGTTTTGGCGTTCAGAGACGGCATCGTCGGCCTCCTGGCCAAACGCTCGGGACGGACCATCTAGCGCACCGCGCTGGCCAGAGCCTCACATGCTGCGCGAACTCGCCGAAGATTCCGACACGACCTCGGCGCTCTCCTGCTCTTCGAGCAGAGCAAGGATCAATCTTGCAAGGCACGACCTCGTATCGCTCAGGCTGATGGCTTACTGCGAGGAGACGGGCAGTCTCACCGCGGCCGCAAAGCAGGCAAACATGTCGTTGTCCCAGGCCAGCTATCGCTTGGGCATGCTTGAAGCGTCTCTGGGTGCGGCACTTTTCATACGCTCGCGACGCGGACTGACGCCGACACCTGCAGGCGAGCTGGTTGCACGTCACGGCCGGACGGTTCTGGGCGCACTGCGCGAACTGGAACGGAGTCTAGGAGAGTTGGGGAGCCAAGGCGAAATCAAGCATGCTCATTAAGGGCACTGATCAGCAGCTGCCCCAGCTCACCGCGCCGCTCAGTCGTCATTCGCTGGCTGATGCCAGCCACCGTGATTGCGGCGAATGGCGTTCCAGACGGCTCGGGAATCACCGCCGACACGCCCGCGATGCCTTGGGTCACAGTGTCGAGCATTTCGCAATACCCCTTGTGCCTGGTGCGCGAGATGACTCGGTCGATGATGCCGGAGGGAAGTCCAGCGCTCTCAAGCTGCTTGCCGTGCCGACTCTTGATACGGATGATGTCCTCATCAAGCGCGGAGGCCAAAAGAGCCATTCCGCCGACTCCGATACCCAGAGGGCGGATATCACCCACTCGGGTGGAAAAAATCTTGACGGGGAACGCGCCTTCCTCGCGTCGCAGGCACACCGAATAGTCGCCTTGGCGCACGATCAAAAAAACTGTGTCCTCGGTCTTCATGCAAAGCCATTTAAGAAGGCGTTCATAAGAAGCCACAAGTGGCGCGCGGCTCATCGAGGCGAACCCCAGGCGCATGGCTTCAAGCCCCAGGCGGTAGCGCCTTTTGCCGTCGCGATCTGCGAATCCCTCTTCGACCAAACACGTAAGAAGGCGATGCGTGGTGGATCGTTCGAGCCCCGTCGAAGCGATTACCTCCGTCACGCTCATCCCCGAATCATGGTCCACAGCAAGCGTCCGGAGCACGTGCAATGCGCGCCTCAAGCTCTGCGCGCCGGGGGTCTGATGATCGTTGCTCATAGTGTGGGATTTTGAACCATTTTCGTTTGCATAGTGGTTTTATTCATTTCATCATCGCATTCAAGGAGATAGACAAATGTTTGAACATATCGAAGTGGAGCAAATCGGCGCGGTGCGTCGCATCTGGCTCAATCGGGCCGCGGCCCGCAACGCTCAGAGCAAGGAATTGCTCGACGAGCTGGACAAAGCATTCACCGAGGCGGAGGCCGACGCTGGCACCAATGTGGTTCTCCTGGCGGGCCGAGGTGCCCATTTCTCAGCCGGCCACGATTTGAAGCAAGCCCAGTCCGAGCGCTCGAGCTTCACCGTCGAGGAGCGCTGGGACTATGAGTCCAAACGTTACTTCAACTACTGCATGCGAATCTGGGACTTTCCAAAGCCCACCGTGGTCCAAGTCCAAGGCGCGTGCGTGGCCGCCGGCTTCATGCTGGCCAACATGTTCGACCTCATCGTCGCCTCCGAGGACGCATTCTTTTCGGACCCGGTGACCCACACCATGGGTGCGGCGTCGGTGGAGGTGCTGATTCACCCCTGGGTCATGAGCCTGCGCAACGCAAAGGAAATGCTGTTCACCAACAAGCGCTTTACCGCGCAAGACGCCAAAGACATCGGCATGATCAACCGGGTCGTGCCGGTCGACCAGCTCGAAGCAGAGGCCCTGGCTCTCGCCCAATCGATCGCGAAAGCGCCTCCCTTCGCCATTCAATTGGTGAAGCGTTCGCTCAACCGCTCAGCTGACGCGAGCGGTATGCGCCAAGCCCTGTCCGCGCACTTCGACACCCACCAGCTCAGCCACATGTCCAACGAATACCGCAACACGAATTCGAAGGGCCTCTCAGCGGCCATTGATCGCGGAGCCAAGCAATGAGCCATCGTTTGAGTCAATTGATGGAGCCCCAGTCCATCGCGCTCATAGGTGCCAGTACCAATGCGGGACGCATTGGAGGGATGCCGTTGGAGCTCTTGCAGCACTTTGGATACAAGGGAGCCGTCTACCCCATCAACCCGAAATACGAGGAAGTTTTCGGCAACAAGTGCTATCCGGACATCGAATCGCTGCCGGCCGCGCCCGACCTGGTCGTGCTGGCCATCGCGGCGGCGGACGTCACCTCCATGTTGAAGCGTTGCCACGCCAAGGGCGCTGGAGCTGCGATCGTCTACGCGTCGGGATTTGCCGAGGCCGGCGACGAGGGTGCGAAGCTTCAAGAGGAGTTGCGCGCGTTTGGCGAAGAAAGCGGCATGCTGATCGCCGGCCCTAATTGCATGGGATTTGCGAACCTGAATCTCAACGCGTTCACCGCGTTCGCGTCGGTGTTCAAAGCCGTGCCGCCTCAGACTGAAAAAGGCCGGGTCGGCATCGTCACCCAGAGCGGCAACGTGTGCTCGGCGGTATTCGCCTTGATTCGCCGCTTGGGTATCCCGGTGAGTCATTTCATTAACACCGGCAACGAGTCTAATCTGGAATTTTCAGAGTATGTTCAATATCTGGCGCAAGACCCCGAGACCAGCTGCGTGGTGAGCTACGTCGAGCAGCTGCGCGACGGCGGCCGCTTCATCGACGCGGCCCTGGAGATGGCCAAGGAGAAGAAGCCGCTGATCATCTTCAAGGCGGGCGAGACCGAGAAGGGCTCCGAGGCCGTGCGCTCGCACACCTCCGCGCTCGCCGGAAACCTGACGCTCTACAAAGCGGCCTTCGAACAGCTCAACGTGATCCGCGCGACCGACTTCGCGCAGATGGCGGACCTTGCCTACCTTAGCGGATTCCGCAACCGCAAGGGCGGCAGGCGTATCGGCATCGTCACTATCTCCGGAGCTTTGGGCGCGATCCTCGCCGACAAAATGCTCGGCGCTACTCTTGACGTGCCGACGTTTAGCGACGAATTGCAGCGCGAGCTCGGGGCAGGTATTCCCGACTACGGCATGGTGTCCAACCCCGTCGACGTCACGGGCAACATCGTCAATTCCCCCGAGTTCGTGCGCACTGTATTTACCGCGTTGGGGACTTCCCCCGAGCTCGACGCCGTGGTGGTCTATGCCCCAGGCTACCTACTTGATCGCATGGCAGACGAGATGGCAGAGGCAAGCCGGAAATATGGCCGACTTTTCGTCGCGATCGATACGGGAAGCTCTAAATGCAGGGAGCAGCTTGAAGCCGCCGGTGTGCCGCTGTTCACCGATATCGGTCGCTTCTCCCAAGCCTTCGCGCCCTATTCCCTGTGGCTCGACAGGCAGCCTGGCGTCGCGCGATGGGCGGCTCTTCGAAAACAAATCACGGCTGCGCCGGCCAAGGATTTGGACGATCCTCTCATGAACGAGTTCGACACCAAACGCCTGCTTGAAGGATTCGGCTTGGTATCAGTGACCGAGAAATTCGCGCCCGATGCTGAGCACGCCGTTGCAGCGGCAGAGCAAATTGGCTATCCAGTCGTACTCAAAATTCTCAGCGCGGATATTGCACACAAGACGGAAGTCGGTGGCGTCAAACTCAATATCGGCGACGCAGGCGCGCTGCGCAAGGCGTGCGCCGAAATCTCGGAGTCCGTGACTCGCCTTGCGCCCAAAGCGCGCATTGATGGATTTTTGGTCCAGGCCATGGCCACCAAAGGCATCGCAGAACTCATCGTGGGAACGACCCAAGATCCAATATTTGGCCCTTCACTCACCGTTGGCCTGGGCGGCGTTCTCACCGAGATCTACAAGGACGCAAGCCACCGCCTCCTGCCGATCGACTCATCGATGGCCAGGGAGATGCTCATGGAGCTCAAGTCGTGGCCACTTCTCGACGGTTTTCGCGGCCGCCCCAAGGCCGATGTGGAGGCCGCGAGCAAGGCACTCACATCGCTTTCCTCGGCGGGCCTGGCACATCGTTCACAGCTACAAGAGATCGAAATAAACCCCCTGCAAGTGTTCGCGGCTGGCAGTGGTGCATCAGCGCTCGACGCACTGGCCATCCCTACAACTTTGGAGACCTGATATGAAAAAAATTCTGAACGTTATAGCGACCGCGCTGGCCGCATGCTCTTTGCTCACTTCCCCCGGCCTGTCCGCGCAAACCGCTTATCCCGACAAGCCCATCCGCCTCGTGATTCCGTTTGCACCTGGCGGCGCGACAGACTTGCTTGGCAGGGCACTGGGAGACCGCCTTTCCAACCGCATGGGCCAGCCGGTATTGGTAGAGAACAAAACCGGCGGAGGCACCGTCATAGCATCTGACTACGTCGCAAAGGCGCCAGCCGACGGCTATACCCTGCTACTTGCTGCATCGTCTCTCGGAACAGCTCCGTTTCTCTACAAAAAAGTCGGCTACGACCCTATCAAAAGTTTCGCGCCGATCACGCTTGTGTGCGCAGTCACGCACGTGCTTGTGGTTCGCCCTGACCTTCCGATAAATTCCGTGAAAGAGCTGATCGCCTATGCCAAAGCCCACCCTGGAAAACTCAGTTACGGATCGGTGGGAACCGGCACGTCCAACCACCTCGAAGGCGAGCTGTTCAAAAGCATGGCCGGCGTGTCGATGGTTCATATTCCCTACCGTGGAAGCGCTCCAGCGTTGACTGACCTCGTCGGCGGTCAGTTGGAAGTGATGTTCGATCCAATAGCGTCCACAGGCCCGTTTATCAAGGCGGGCAAGCTCCGCGCTTTAGCCGCAAGCACGGGAAAGAGGTCGTCTTCCATGCCCGAGCTACCTACAGTAGCGCAGGCGGGACTTCCAGGCTATGAGGCTACACCGTGGCTTGGGCTCCTGGCGCCAGCTGGCACACCCGCGACCATCATCAACAGGCTGAACAAGGAAGTGGTCGCCATTTTGGCGGAGTCCGATATGAAAGAAAAGATGAAGACGTGGGGGTTCGACATCGTCGGGAACACCCCGGCCGAGTTCGCGGCGTTCATCCAATCCGATACCGCCAAGTGGGGCCCACTTATCAAATCCGCGCAAATCACCGCTGAGTGAGGCGATCGTGGAATTTCAACTGACAGAAGACCAGCGGATGATCGAAGCGAGCGCCCAGGATTGGCTCGCTGGCAATCATTCCTTCGCCCAGCGCGAGGAGCGCAAGCGTCAACCCAAAGAATCCAACAAAGTCTGGGCTGACTTCGCCGAATTAGGCTGGTTGGGCCTGGCGTTACGCGAAGATGTGGGCGGATTTGGAGCTGGGCCTATGGAGGCCGGGCTTCTGATGCAAAGTTTCGGAGAATCGCTGGTCACCGAGCCCTTCGTCTCGTCCATCCTGCAGGCGGCGCGCCTCGTCGACCTCCAGGGATCCGATGATCAAAGGTCGTCCCTCCTTCCGAAAGTTATCGACGGCAGCGAGCGCCTCGCTTATGCCCATGCTGAGTCCGGTGTGATGTCCCCATGGGCGCCCCGCAATGCGCGAGCGACAAAAACAAACATCGGCTGGAAGATCGACGGCGTCAAAGAAGGCGTCGAAGGCGCAGAGGCCGCGACGCTCTATATCGTGACCGCATCTTGCGACGATGGCGCGCAGCGGGCCTTCATGGTGCTGCCTGATGCCTCGGGTTTGGTGGCCGACCACTACGACACCCTTGACGGGTATCGGGCGGCCGATCTCTGGCTCAGCGGCGTGGAGGTCGATGTCGATGCAGTCTTGGGCTCCGGACCTGCCGACGCGGGCATAGCCCGGGTCGCCTCCGAGAGCTTGGTGACTCAGTGCTGGGAAGCCGCCGGCGCGATGAAGACGGTCGTTGCCCAAACATCGGCTTACACGCAGCAAAGAAAACAATTCGGACGGGCGCTGTCGGCGTTCCAGGTAGTCCAACATAGGCTCGCGGAGATGCTCGTGGAGTGCACTGAGGCGCAGGCGAGTTGCGAACTTGCGTCGATGCTTCTGGCCAATTCCGACGGGCCATGCTGGACCGACGCCGCCATGCTCAAAAGTCGCGTGAGCCGCGCTGCCGAGTTCGTATCCAAAAATGCTGTGCAGCTGCATGGCGCCATGGGCGTGTGCGAGGAGCTACCAGTGGCGGCCACTTTCCGCATGCTGCTCGCGTTCCAACTCAAACAAGGCGACGGCCGCAGGCTAGCGGCGCAAGTGGGCGCCGAATTCCTGAGCAGCGGCGCGTATGCCGAAAGCGCAACTTTGGGAGCTGCTAATTGAATCTCGACCTATCCCCTGAAGACCAGGAATTTCGAGCCGAGGTCCGCTCCTTCATCGATGAGCATCTTACCGACGAGATGCGCGAAGGCCAAAACACGACCTCGTCGATGTATCCGGAGCCCGAGTTTTCGCAACCTTGGCAGCGCGCGTTGCAGAAAAAGGGCTGGCTTGTGCCACTCTGGCCCACTGAATGGGGCGGCACGGGCTGGACTGGCTTACAGCGATTCATCTTTGAAAACGAGTGTGCCCTGGCTGGCGCTCCACTCGTGCACCCCATGGGCGTGCGCCTCGTGGGGCCGGTGATCATCCGTTTCGGGACCGAGGAGCAGAAGGCGAAGTTCTTGCCCCGCATCGTGTCCAGCGAAGATTACTGGTGCCAAGGCTTCTCCGAGCCCGGCGCGGGCTCGGACCTCGCGTCTTTGGCGTTGAAGGCGCAAAGCGACGGCGCGGACTACGTGCTCAATGGCTCGAAGATCTGGACCACCCACGCGCACCATGCCAACTGGATGTTCGCGCTGGTGCGCACGAGCAGCGAAGGCAAGCGCCAGGATGGCATCAGCTTCCTGCTGGTCGACATGAAGAGCCCGGGCGTCACGGTGCGCCCCATATCGACCATTGGCGGCGACCATGACGTGAACGAAGTGTTTTTTGACAACGTCAAGGTTCCGATGTCGAATTTGATTGGCGAGGAGAACAGCGGCTGGGAGTGCGCCAAATACCTCCTGGAGTTCGAGCGCGGAGCGGGGATTTTCAGCCCCAGGATGCGTTCGCAATTCAAACGAGTGGCCAAGGCCGCGGAAGTCTCAGGCGTCTCGCATCACGACTTCCTCGCGCGCTTCGGAGAAACCGCGTCAGACCTCGCGGCGTTTGAGTGGCTTGAGCTACGCTCCATAGCCGGCCTTCTTGCAGGGCAGAGCCCCGGGCCGGTGGCGTCGATCTTGAAGCTCAAAGGAAGCCGGCTCAAACAGTCGATCGCGCAGCTTGGCGTGGAGGCTCTCGGAACCGCGAGCCTGCGTTGGCGTAGCCCCAGCAAGCTGGGCGGCCTGCCGAGCCAGCTCGCCGACGTGCTGGTGCCCGAGTATTGCAACAGCCGCGCCTATACGATTTTTGGCGGCGCATCCGAGATCCAACTCGGCCTGATCGCCAAGAACTTGCTGGACGTTTGAGGCGGAGAAGCCGCGCGGAGACACCGCGCGGCAGGCGAGACTATTCAGGCGGCCGCTGGAATCAAGGTTGATTGATAGCTTCGCATCAACCATCCCGACGCGGACGGAATCCAAAGGGAAAGAGCGCGGCAGGCGATGGTCCGCTTGGCACCCGCGACTTCCACTTCCTGTCTCATGGAGCCCAGCACCAACGCTTGCTCACCCACCAGCTCAACGCGGACGTCGAGCTCGTTGATCTCTACATAGCGCACGTTGCCCGAGCGCAGCCTCGCCATGAACTGAGTTCTGCTCTCCACTGCGCTGGTGGTGTGGACGAAGATCAAGTTCTCGCTCATCATCGCCTCGACCTTGTCGAGGTCGCCCGCGACCATAGCCTGTAAGCGCTCGGTGTTTCGGCGTAGGACGTCGCGCTCGGTCGCGTCCATCATGCGGGCTTGTCTTCAAACACAAAGTCGCTAGTGTCGATCTCGGCGGTCATGTTGCGGTAGTCGATGAGGCGCCATGGCGAATTCATGACAACGCGGCCCTTCTTGTTTTTATACCAGTTCGACACGCCACCATGGTTCCACACCATGCCTCGGTGCGCCTCGTCGACTCGCGCGTTGTATTCCTCGAACGGCTCCTCGCGGACCTCGATGGATGCGGCTCCACGCTCGATAACTTCGCGCAGCGCCTGAGAGATGTAGCGCACTTGGCACTCGGAATGGAAGATCGCGCTGCCTCCGTGCGCCAGATTGGTGTTGGGGCCGTAGATCAAGAAAAAGTTCGGGAAGCCAGGCACGGTGATCCCCAGGTGCGCGCGAGGATCCTCGTCGCCCCAGATCTCGCGCAGCACGATTCCGTCGCGGCCGACGATGTGCATCGGAGCCAGCATTTTGGACGCCTCGAAGCCGGTGGCCATCAGCAGAACATCGACCTCGTGACGATCGCCGTTGGCCGTCACCACCGCATGCGGCTCGATGTGGTCGATCTTGTCGGTGACGAGCTCCACGTTGGGCCGAAGCAAAGTGTCAAACCAGTTCGCGTCGCGTAGCATGCGCTTGCCAAACGGCGGGTAGTCGGGGATCACTTTGGCTAACAAGTCGGGGCGGTGGCCGACCTTCGCCGTGGCGTATTTGATCAAGTCCTCGCGCATTTTGTGGTTCTCGGCGTTCAGCGAGAGCTTGGGAGTCGGCCAATTCGGATCGACTTTGAGCGTGGGATGAAAGCCGTCGGCGGCGGCCCAGAACAGCTGGAAGCGAAGCCAATTCATGTAATACGGCACGTGGCGCATGGCCCAGCGAATGTTTTGGTCAACTTCGGTGAAGTACAGGGGGTGATGGATGACCCAATGGCCGGAGCGCTGGAAAATCGTGAGCTTGTCCACGTCAGGCGCGATGCTGGGGCCGAGCTGCATGCCACTAGCGCCTGTGCCGATCATTGCGACGCGCTTCCCCTTCAATTCCAAATCGGCCTTCCAACGCGCGGTGTGCACAACAGGGCCGTCGAACGCTTCGAGACCGGGTATCTTCGGCGTCGCCGGCCGGTTGAGGGCGCCCACCGCGCTGACGATCGAGTTCACCGTCAACGCGCGGGTTTCGCCGCTCCTGTTTTTGGTGGTGACGTTCCAAACCGCGTTGCCCTCGTCATACAGCGCGCTGACGACTTCCTCGCCGAAAGAGACTTTCTCGCGGATGCCGTAGCGCTTGACGCATTCCAGGATGTAGTTCTGGATTTCGCTACCCTTGGCGAAGTAGCGCGTCCAATCGGGGTTGGGGGCGAACGAATAGCTGTAGAAGTGGTTGGGCGTGTCGACCGCGACTCCCGGGTAATTGTTCTCATGCCACGTGCCGCCCACATCGAGATTCTTCTCGACGATGGTGTAGGGGATGCCAGCCTCCGCTAGGCGGATCGCCATACCGATGCCGGAGAATCCAGCGCCTATGATCAGGACCTGGTGCTGCGCGACCACCTCCTTCGGCACCGGCTTCCTCCAAGGGGTCTCCTTGTGGTTCTTGCCGTCGAGCAAGGTTTCCTCCTGGAAGAGCGCGTGGTATTCCTGCGGCACCACGACTCCCACGGAGGTGTTCATCATCTCCGTCAGTTTCTCCTCGTTCGGAGGCGTGGGCATCAAGCTGCCTTCAGCCACCGCGATCAAAGTCTCGCGCAGTTCCTTGCGAATATTCGCTTGGAGGTCTTGGGGCAGCGCGGTCTGGAAGTTCCATCCGCCTTTGATGAACGGCGCGGCTTCTGCCAAGTAGCGCGTGGTCCCGCCAAGTTGGACGAGCGACATCAGGAGCGGGACGATTTCGGCAGCGGCCAAGGCCTTGTCGAGTTGGTCCAAGTCTGCGACGGCGGATTTGGCTTGTTCGAGGGTGTTGTTCATGTCAATTCTTGAGGTGTTTGGCTAGACCGTGGCGATCGGGGTCACCGGCGAGCCGACTGCCGTCGGCAGGCGTAGAGGCGGCGCGGTGAGAAGGAAAGTGAACCTGCCGTTGGCTCGGAGCCACTCGGCCAAGTCGCTGAGCAGGAAGAGCTCGCCTAGGTGGATGCCCAGTTTGAAAAGGCAGTGCTCATGGAGCGGCACATGGGTGCCCATGGGGTTGGGCTTGGGCGTAGGTAAAAATTCCACGCCTTCGTTATCCGACGCGATGGCGACGATGCCCGCCTCGTCGATCCAGCGAAGCAGCTTTTCGTCTGAACCGTTGAGGCCACAGCAGATGCTCGTCGCCACGCCTGCCGGCGGATTGCCGCCGTGGCCGATGAGCACCCTGTCAAATCCCGTGCGCACGCAGAGGATGTCGCCGCGGAGGATCTCGATTCCGTCGGTTTTGAGCACGTACATCAATTCGTCGTAGCCGATCGCTTTGGGCTCGGTGCCGAAGTGATGCATCAAGTCGATCAGCACCCCGCGGCCTTGGACGCCGGCGCTGGCCATGTTCTCGATGCCCAAGGCACGCGCGCCATAGGGGCCAGGCATGGGCTTGCGCCCGTTCAAATAGTCGAAGGGGCCGCGAACATGCTCGCCGCCGCGATAGCCGTTGTAGTAGACGACCTCTGGCTTGCCGTCACCGTCGGCGTCGAAGACCGCGCCAAAGTGCGCCAAGCTATCCCACTGCGTCGAATATTGGGTGCTGAGCGTCACCTTGTCGTCGCACACCACGTCGGTCTGCCCAGGATTAAGCTTGCCCATCGGGTAATTGATAGCGGGATCCTCGCCGCGCATCGAAAATTCGATCTTGGGAGGAAAGCGACGGGGATTGAGCACGTTGCCGCCGGGAAGATCGAGCGGGAGGGACAGGCAGAAGACCTTGCCTTCCCTGACTTCGGCCACTGCGCGTTTGACCACGTCTGGCGTCAAAAAATTGAGGCGTCCGCGTTGATCGTCGTCTCCGAAATCACCCCAATTCGCGCCGTTGGGTCGGTTTGTCCATCGCTTCATGCGTCTGCCTCAATGTTCTTTAATTTGGAATTAATCCCATTTTAGAGAACGCATAATCGAGGGTCAATGTTTCAGCCTTTCAATTTTCAGAAGTCTGTCTTTTCAAATGGATCTAGTCGCGTACACGGAGCGCAGCCATCGAATCTGATTAGGAGTTTCCGTAACGATCCCATTACACGGGACGATGCGTATTAGTGGATGGACCACCGATTTCTAAACTGGCTCACCTTCCCATGCAGCCTTCTTCTCCATGGCTCATACATTGGCAATCGCATGCATGGATCTTTCAAAATGGCTTGATCTAATCTGGTAGGGATTCTTCTTCGGCTGCGGACTATGATTTCTTTGGAAAAAATTCTGCTGCACCCGACATCGTAGAAAGCCAACCTTTAACAGTTTCGACGCCGCCATCCTGATCGCTGAGTTCTCTATCCAATTTTCCCTGGGCATGTAGTTCGTTTAGATAGTCTCTAATTTCCTTCGCCGCATGACTTTTAGTCCAATGCTTTTTTTTATTGGCCTTTAAAAATTCGAGGGTAATTTTCTTGTGTTGAGAGAAGGGACGCTCAGATTCGGGTTTGCGGCGGGTAGCGCCATCAATCCTGCTTTTCTCTTTCAGAATTGCCGGGAGCCCAGCGAAGACTTCAGCTTTGCCGCAGTAGTAATAAGCCCTCGCAAGATTAGACCAAGAGTCCTCGCGCATATCTCCGTTCAACTGGCTGAAATTTTTTTCGTACTCAACGACATCACTCATGCCGGTGAAAAGTAAATTCCATGCATCGTTGAAATAGCCGACTGCAAGAACCCAAGAAGGAATGGGACTGATCGGATCTTTAAGATCTCTTAGAAGAATCTCTTCTTCGGCCTCCATCCGGTCCTCCAAAGCTTTTCCACTCATACCGATTTCAGTTAGATGTTCCATCCAGAATTTGATTTCTGCAATTGCATCCCCGCCTTCAAACCTTTGCAGACAACTTACCAACGACATTTCGGTGTTGATATACAAAGCCAACAAGCTTGGACCAGTGATTTTGACGGTCCCAACGAACTCTTCGACAAGTTTTTCTTTGCCCTCGCCCTGTTCCTTATATGTCGTCGTCGAAAAAGGCACCAGACCATTCCATGTAATTTTTCGAGTCACGACAGGCCGCTCCAAGGCTGATCGCTGATCCGCGCCCCTCGGTTCTTTGAGAAAGCTGGTCTTCGTGAGTTGATCAAAAATGCTCATGGCCTTCGCTTGCTCGTTGGATACTTGTGCGGTTTAAACGTGGATATTAGCCAAATCCGCCGTCATCTAATCACTCGAGACAGCCTGCTTTGGCGTAGCAGAAGAGGCAGATCTCGTCAACCGCCACAGACGGGGTGGGCAGGATTAACTTAATCTGTTCAAGGTTGAACAATCCATCCAAATTCAACCGAAAGAATGGATTGCAAATGACACCTACGCGCAAAGGCACCTCTTCAGAATGCCGCTTTTCCACCCAACTCGTCGACCAGCGCGAACTGCTGGCTTGGGCACCATTTGGCAGGACTACCCTGTACTCGCTTCAAGACAAAAGCGACGTGGCGTACGACCCACTTTTTCCGGCCCCAATAAAGCCGATGGGAAGAAAGAATTTTTGGAATTTGAAGGACCTCGAAGACTGGCTTGAGAGCCGGATTGCAGCCGGTCGCAAACCCTCAAGCATCACAACCAAGCGAGGCTAGGTATGGCCATGAAGAAAAGCGTCTCGCAGTTTCACTTGCATGGGGCGAACAGTGCATAGCGGAAATATTGGTGATCGGGTGAGTGTCACAACCTTCCCATCTGCCGAGCTACCGTTGCACGGCTATCACCATTGGAGGACATGGGGCTTCGATGGAAGTGAGGCGCCGATCTGGGTCCGCCAGAATGCCGGCCTCAGAGGCATGGTTCCTGTGAAAAAGGAGTCCATGCTTACCGACCTTAGCGCAATCATTAAGTCGATTCGCGCATTCATTTTGGGAGAGAAAGACCCTTCCGGTCTGCTTGCGGATGAGATTTACTCACTGAGGGAGATTGCAGAAAGGTTCAATTTCCTCCTGGACCCGTCTGGCGCGGCTTTTAAACCACCCCTTGGCCTGACCATCCAAGAGTTTCACGATGAACTAGTGCTGTTGCACAGCGCAGTCCAAGCGACTCCTTCGGCATCCAAGTTTGACAAAACCAGCATCGAAGTTTTTTTCGGGCACCTTGTCCTTGCCCGGGCCATCCTGATCAAGTGCGGTATGCAAGTGGCAATCCACACTGGCGTCCTGGTCGAGCGTATTAGTGTCCCCACTAGCTGGGACTCGCATGAGCTCAACCTGGCGGCCCCAGACTGGAGTCAAGGCGTCATCTCGCCGGCCGCCGCCGGCATCTCGTCAGTGTCACGTGAGCCCCGGAACACTGAAGCACACAGGGTCAAGGCCCGGTCGTATGCGCCCATTGACTACCCAAAATTCGCTTCGTACGTTGTCTCGGACGAAAGGACTCGCGATGAGTGCCATCAGGAGTATGTGACCGAAAACATCGGTCTGAAAACTTATGGCCGCTCAAGCTTCATCGCCAAACTCTCTGCGTGGATGCGCGACAACACTGTGGGCGATCCCAAAGGGCAGTCTCCCTGACCGAAGGCTCGTTGCGGCCCGGTCCTGGCCACCATCATCGACTGAAATCTTTTAAGCCGTGCGCTAGTTAACCCACAGGTCGCACGGTTTTTCCCAACTATCCCTGAAATTTTCCGAAAGCTCAGTGCTCCCAACGTGGGGGTAATGCGGAGCTTGGCCAAAATTGAAAGAAATGAAATGAATGAAGCCAAAAATTTGATCAACGTCGGCAGTATTGCCGACAAATGCCGAGTCAGAACGTTACCGAGGAATAATAAAAAAACCCTCGAACACGAATTGGCTGCGTTAGTGGCAACCAGCCGCAAAATCACCAGGGCAAAAGCGCGCTTCCTGAAAAAGGAACTTCCGGCGATCCAAGCATGCCGCGACAAAGCAAGCGCTCAGAAGATCAAGTCAATTCAACTAGAACACTTCCACATGGCACGCCTTCGAAACAAGATCGGCGTTCTTTCCGTGCAGCTTAAGGTTGCCCAGAAAGCACATGCCCAAACCCTATACAAGTCCTCATCAGCACTGAGCAAGTCCGGCACCACGGTTAAGGACAACAAGCATGCGGCCGATATGCAGGCTCAGTAAGTCTCATCGGTATTTGAAAGGAAAAAATTCATCATGAAGGAAAAACCATTCAATCCCCCGTTGCCGAAGTCGGCCCTGGGGCCTGTTTTGGGCGGCGCCGCCCGCTTCATTACTGAGGTCAATGAAACACCTTATGAAATGGCGGTCGCCAATGTACTGGCGGCTGTTTTCCTGGTTTGCCAAGGCCTCTACAAGGTGACGTGGCGGGAAGGAAAAAGCTCACCCCTGAATGAATATTTCTGGTGCGACGCGGTGAGCAGTGAAGGCAAAACTGAAGTTTATGAATTGGCTTTCTTAACTATTCTGGCATTTGAAGCTCAACAAACTGCGCTTAAAAAGATTTTCGTCAAGGAATTCGAAAACCGCCATTTACTCTGGTATCAAAAGGTAAAGACCACCCGGAGACATATCGCAAAACTTTTCGCGCAGGAAAAGTGCACTGCAGATGCTGAGGCTCACCTCAATCGCCTCATGAGCGAAGAGCCTCAGCCTCGAAAATTCGCACAGTTCCGGATGACCGACACGACAGCTCAAGCCGTGCCCGTGCATCTGGATTCGGAGTACCCTTATGCAATCCTGATTACGGATGAGGTTCTCGTCCTTTTAGAGAGTGGAGCCCTGAGTAATGTGGGCATGCTCAACCAGATGTGGAGCGCATCGCGGTGGCAAACTAAACGCGTCACGCGCAAATCCATTGATCTGAAGAACGTATGCCTATCCATTTTTATCCAAGGTCAGCCCAAGATTACGAACGGTTACTTGAAGAAGAATGGTCAGAAGCTTCACGATTCTGGATTTTTGAGTCGTATCAACTACATGCGCCCCAAATCGATGGTGGGGAATAAAAGCGACAAACCCATTGAACGTCGCAACGAGCTCATTGAACCTTACTATGCGCGTCTGCGGGCCCTGTTGAGCCTCTACGAGGGGCCGGACATACCGCAGCAGAAAGAGTTGTTCCTGACAGAAGCGGCCAGACAAGAGCTGGCCAGGTACCGCCTGATGGCTGATAAAGCGTCAGGTGAAGGTGGTCACTTCGAGCGCATGGGAGGGGCTGCACTGAAAAGTCCCGAACACGCAGCAAGATTTGCAGCCATCCTGCACATCATCAACGGAAATGAAGGTCCCATCAATCTTGAAACCATCAAAAACGGCATCAAAATCGCCGCCTGGTTTTTGAATCAACATCGGCTGTATTTGTTGTTGCCGTCACAGCTGGAGCTGGACGCCATGGAACTTGCTGAATGGATTGGCCACAGCCTCATACCCCGCTGTAAGGGAACCTCGTTCGATGGGCCCATGCTGTCCAGACTGGTCCCTCCTCGCTTCCGGGGAATAGTTCGACTCCGAGAGGTCTTGCAGGTGCTTGAAGCCGACGGCAAAGTCAAGATTTGTGGAGAAAAAAACCATCCGTGGACTGTGGTACTTCCCGGCTGGTTCCCCCAAGCGCCTTTTGACCCAAGGGAGGTAATTGGTGATTGTGGGAATTTAAAGCCAGGCCTACGATTGTCCTTTTTCACTGAGGAAGAACAACTCGCAATCAGGGAGTACATCAACCCCAGTACCCCGATACCGCAACCGGACCCAAGATATTGCCTCTGGCCTGGCGCATATTTGGAATGACAGGGTGCTGATTTGCGCTACTTTGGCTATTGGTGTTTCCAAATAGCTGGTATCGCGTACTACCCACTTGGATTTTTACCCCTGCCGCACTGCGGCAGGACTTCTCCGACGCACCTGAGCTTGATCTTCAGTTAGAGAGATGTGAGCTCGCAGGCATCGCTAAATCACAGCAAGCTTCGAACTTGCCTATCGGCGCCCCCTCGGTCTGATGGGGCGATACCGGCCATCTGCTTCGGCCTTTTCCAGAGGTAGATGGTCGTGCCAAGCACGCAAATGAGTTTGCCGAGATCCGCAGCAGACAGCTCGATCAGCATACCGGGCGAAACAAAAAACCCGGTGGCAGCACTTTAAGGCCACAGCCCATTGAGCGTCCTTGCAAGCCTTGCCCCTGCCAAGACCATCTGCTGCTCCAGCACCGATGTCCAGCGATCCACATAGGCAGCCCCCACCTTGCGGTCCGGATAAAACCCCGGCGTCGCCACAATACGGCAGGACTCCTCCGCCACGCGAACCGGATCGATCAGATTGACGCGCGCGGGTATCGGCTTGTGGACCAACCTGTCCGTCCAGACCTGCGGGTCATCAGAAATGAACCTGATAAGGCCTGAGTCCCAAAGGCTGTGGAGGTTGGAGCCTTTTTTGTACGCCTGGATTTGATACAGGTTGCCGCCTTTGTCATCCATATAACCCAGATGCAGGGGCTGGTGCAGGTCACCGATGAAATGAATTAGATATTTCAGCGCCAGCAGCTTTGCCTGTTGCGGCGCTTGTGACTTCAGGAGAGCCACTTGCCGATCTATGGCGCCAAGAATGCAGTTCCCGTCCGGGCAATCTCTGGATTGACCGTAGCTACAGCTGGTACGCGGAAAGTTCAAGAAGTGCCAGCGGGCGGTGGTTGGATTTTTATGCTCATCGGCCCAAGTGGAAATGGACGAGAGCGTGGATCCGGGCTCCAAATCCAGCAAACGCTGGACCTGGATTCTGGCTTTGTCTCCCAGCTGCTTTTCAGCCAAGACACCAATGACCTGATGGCCTGTGGCACCCCAGGCGTGAAGCCAGAGCGGCAGCAGGCTCAGCTACAGCAAGAGCAAGCGTCCAAGCTTGCTTATCCATAACCAAAGGCCATACATACTCACACCTGCGCCAAGCAGGCCGTGCATCCAGAATCCACCGCTCTCCTGGACTGAAATACAGCCGGCATTCACCATAGGGCCGAATCCCTGAGATTGCGCAGTTGGCGTCTGGCCTGCCGGCGACCCTGCCAGTTCCAGACAATGAGCAGTGCCAGTACACCCACGCTGACGCCACCAATTTCCCACTCGTCCAGCCTGCGACCTGTAGCCAAGGACAACAGCAGGCAACTCAGGACTGTTCCCAAGAGAAAGGTAGCGAGGAAAAAAATAACTCTGGGCATCGACGACGTGGCTATGAAAAGGGACGCTGACGCTTGGAACAGGGCAAGTCATCCAATCCAAAGCGCAGCGGCACATTGTCCACAAAAACTGTAGCTAACCCTGGGGATAACGCAGGGGCCATCTTGTTTGGAATGGTTACACTGCGCAATCTCCACAGCCTGCTCATCCATTGAGCAACTTGGGCTCGCTTCGCTCAATGTTTAGGAAAGCCTTTTAGCTTGGAACATGGAGCGGCCCTCTGGGCTCAAACTCCGCACCGTAGCAGGCCCCAGATGCTGTTCGACCTCCTTCTTGAGGCCCCTGGTCCGATAGCTCCTCGCGTCTACCCGGGCGTCGTGGCCGTGTCGGGCCAGGTGTTCGTTCTGTATTTCTGCCCATCTCTCACGCCGCAGTCTGGCCGCTTCACTGAAGGCAACGGGATCTTGCCCACAACTATCCTTACGGGCACCCCCCTGATCCGGGGCTGAAGCATTGAACCTTGCAAAGAACTGTTTGGCAGGTCTGCTAATGCCATCCGGAATGCGGTCGGTATACATCAGGTGAAAGTGCGGCTGAGGGCCGCCTTCCAGCGCGGCCCGGGGACAGTGGATTGCATACTCGTAAGGCTTGCCCGGTATGACGCTGTCAATGAAGTCACATACCAGCTCTTTCCATTGTGGAGCGGTGAGTTCTCTGGGTAGAGCCCCTATCATTTCCCGGTAGGCTGCAGCATTTCTGCGCTCACGGGCATCTGCATGCCTCCACATGTCCATAAAACTTGCCATATTCGGCGGAAGGTTTCCAGAGCCAGTGGCTACCAAATCCTGGCGGTTGTCACCCTTTCCATGAAATCCAGACCGACAGATGTACTGCGAGTGCCTGGCTGCCGTTCCTGGCTTGCCGCTTTTCATACCTAAATGCATTGATGACATGATTCCATCCTTGAGTTGTCACCCTTTCGGGTGGGTTGAACAAAAAGAGGTCATGGCCGGTTCTAGGGAAGAACAAGAAACGTTTATTGCGCCTGTACAACTACCCTGGCTATGAAGCAGTTCTTTACTACCCATAGAAACTGACCATCCTCTATAGGATGGATAAGGAGATAAAAAAATACATAGTTGGAGAAAGCACACTCAATACGACTTTCGGTTCTACAGAACCTGAGAGTGATGCACCTATGACACTTGGTTCGCGACAGGCATAGCTAAGGGTCTGAGGCATTGACCACCCACATCCAGCCCAAAATACTGTATATTTATACAGTTATTGATAGATGGAGCAACAAATGGAAAAGCCATACGTCGTTAGTCTTGAAACACTGACCGCATTACCTGCAGCAGAAAAGATTTCTGCTGAGATGAGATTCATTAAAGAATTAGATAAGAGTTTGGGTGGGCCAGAGTCGGTGGTGTCCACTTTCATGGCTTGGAAAGAAGCCTGTGAGAGTGATGCGGCTGAACTGAGCGCCGATGTTGCCAGCCTGGCAGTCAAATGGCCCAAGGCTTTTGAGGCAGCACAACGTGCAGGGCTGAAGAGCATCGGTGAGGGTGAAGCGCACTTCGAGCTTCACCTGAACTGACTTCCCTGAGACACCAACGTTCTAGGCCTAAAGGCAAACCCAAAAAAAGCCCCCCTGCCAACCTGCCCTTAGTGAGGGCAAATCAGCAAGAGGATTCGGATTCAGCTTTTAGTTTCGGCAGCCGTCAAGATAGTGAACCTGCCCCTGTTGGACGTACCTCTTAGCTGCTCAATTATGCGGCCTTCAATAGCTGTGCCGCGTGCCAGCTTTTCTCAA